>DASZZP010000098.1:0-1600 GCA_035544875.1 Thermoanaerobaculia bacterium
GGCCGTGGACAAGTCTCCGAGCCTCGAACACAAAATTTCAGACACTCCCTGAGGTTTTACTTGATCTGGCGCATTTCGATGTTCGCGCCGGAGTCGGCCTGAACGCTCTGGATCGCAGCAGTGTTGGCGCCGCTCTTATCGATGGTGATCTTCTCGGGTGTCGACGAAAGTAAATCATGCACAACCCGGCACCGTGCTCCTCATAGGTGAGGGCCAGTTCGGAGTGCATCATTTACCCTCGCCACGGTACAAAGTAAATCGTGTCAGGAGCAAATGAATTGTCCGGTTTAGTAGCACGTAATCTGTCCGGTTTAGAGGTGGGGAATGGAGACCTCCTTGAGCCGGACGAACTTGCTACGGGAGATCCGGAAGATGAGATTCGAAGAAGTGTATGGAGGATGGCAGGAGCGGCGGCTGACGCAGGAAGAAGCGGCGCGGGTGTTGGGGATGTCAGAACGCACTTTCAGGCGCCACGTAGGGCGGTACGAAGCCGATGGGCTGGACGGGCTGATCGACCGGCGGATCGAACAACTGTCGAGCCGACGAGCGCCGGTCGACGAGATGATGCGTGTCGTGAACCTGTACCAGAGTCGGCATGATGGCTGGAACGTGCAGCACTTTCATGCCTGGTACCGACGTGATGGCGTAGGGACGCGCAGCTACAGCTGGGTCAAGAACCTATTGCAGGCGGCCGCGGTGGTACCGCGGGCGAAGGCGCGCGGCAAGCACCGGCGCAAGCGCGAGAGGCGACCGCTGCCGGGCATGCTGCTGCACCAGGACGGCAGCCGCCACGAATGGGTGGCGGGAGCGCAATGGGACCTAATCGTGACCTTGGATGATGCCACCGGGGAACACACCAGCATGTTCTTCGTCGAGGAAGAAGGCACGCTCTCCAGCCTGCACGGGATCGGCCAGACGATCGCCGCCAAGGGCCTGTTCTGTTCGTTCTACACCGACCGCGGCAGCCATTATTTCCATACACCGGAAGCGGGTGGCAAGGTCGACCGAGGCAATCCGACCCAGGTCGGGCGGGCGCTGGCGCAGTTGGGCATCGAGCACATTGCCGCGTATTCGCCGCAGGCGCGCGGGCGCTCCGAGCGGGCCTTCGCCACCCACCAGGAACGGCTGCCCAAGGAGCTCGCGCTGGCCGGCATCAGCGACCGGGCGGCGGCCAACCGCTACCTTCAGGCGAGCTACATGCCGCAACATAACGCCGAGTTCGCGCTGCCGGCGGCACAGCCGGGATCGGCCTACGTGCCGTTCACCGGGAGCGCCCTGCGAGACATCCTGTGCGAGCAGTTCGAACGCGTCGTGGGCAACGACAATTGCGTCAGCTTCGAGCGGCTGAAATTGCAGATTCCGGCCGACCAGCTACGCCACCACTACGTCAAGACGCGGGTGCGGGTGCATCGCTACGTCGATGGCACCCTGGCGCTGTTTCACGGCCCGCGCCGGCTCGATGTGTACGACCGTGACGGTGTCTCAATGACACCGGCGGTGAGCTTATCCCAATGGAAACTGGCCGCGTGATCCGTCCGCCACGCGGCCGCCGTTGGGCGGCAAATCGGCTACAGGCTCCGGGCTTCGCCCTGCGCCTTCC
>DASZZP010000099.1:0-39390 GCA_035544875.1 Thermoanaerobaculia bacterium
CGAGGGCGAGCGGTCGCAGATCGCCAAGCTGCGCCGAGTGAAGGGCTGCCCCCCTGCGGCCGGCACGGGTGGTACGGCCGGCACCGGTGGCGCGGCCGGCGCGGGTGGGGGCGCCGGGCGTGCCGGCGGCGCCGGCGAGGACGCGCCGTTGCGCCAGCCGGCGGGCGGCGCCGCGAAGGAGGTGTGAGCGCATGAGCCTCAACAGCTGGACCGAGCTGTCCGCGGCAGCCATCTTGCTGGCGGTCGGGGTGCTCATCCTGCTCGAGCGGGTGCGGCCCTACGACCGCGGCGAGCGGCTGTTCCGCGAGGGCTTCTGGACCGACCTGGTGTTCTACACCATCGTGCAGAACCTGATCCTGGCAGTGGTGATCGCCAAGATCATCCAGTGGATCGACGGCACCACGCACTGGTCGCGGCTGCACCTGATCTCGGGGTGGCCGATCTGGGCGCAGGTGGCGTTCTTCGTCGTCAGCCACGACCTCTACATCTACTGGTTCCATCGCTGGCAGCACCACAACCTGTTCCTGTGGCGGCTGCACGAGGCCCATCATTCGACGAACCACGTCGATTGGCTGGCGGGCGCGCGGTCGCACATGTTCGAGATCCTGATCAACCAGACGATCGAGGCGGCGCCGATGGTGCTGCTCGGCGCGGCGCCGGTGGTGCCTGTGATCAAGGGCATGATCAGCGCCGTCTGGGGCATGTACATCCATTCCAACATCGACGTCCGGAGCGGGCCGTTGCAGCTGGTCGTCAACGGCCCCGAGGCGCACCGCTGGCACCACGCGGTGGACCTCGAGCCGCCGGGCATGAACTTCAGCACCAAGCTGGCGATCTGGGACCACCTGTTCGGCACCTTCTACATGCCGGGCGACCGCCGGCCGACCGGCTATGGCCTGACCTACGTCAACTTCCCGAAAGGCTGGCTGCGCCAGAACCTCTTCGCGTTCAGGCGCTTCAGGGACGAGGCGGCGGCAGCGGCCACGGTGGCGGCGGCCCCGGCGGTCCCGGCAACTCCGGCCATCAACGCCGCCGGCGAACCCGTGTCCCGCTGGCCATGACCGGCGACCCGGCCGGCAGCGGGGTCCCGGCGGTGACCGGGCATGCGAAAGGAAGATCATGAAATACGCGGCAATCGGCTGTCTGGTCGTGCTGGTGCTGGGAGTGCTGATCGTGGGCGGTTCGGCGGTCGGCGCCTACAACTCGCTGGTGCAGCTCGACCAGGCGGTGCAGGCGCAGTGGGGGCAGGTGCAGAACGTCTACCAGCGGCGGGCCGACCTGGTGCCCAACCTGGTCGAGACGGTCAAGGGGGCCGCCAACTTCGAGAAGGAGACCTTCACCGCTGTCACCGAGGCGCGCGCCAAGGTCGGACAGGTCTCGACCCAGGTGGCCGGCGGCGGCGCTCCCTCGTCGCAGCAGGACCTCGACAAGTTCCAGCAGGCCCAGGCCAACCTCGGCGGCGCCCTGTCGCGCCTGCTGGTGGTAGTGGAGAAGTACCCCGAGCTCAAGGCGACGCAGAACTTCCGCGATCTGCAGGCGCAGCTCGAAGGGACCGAGAACCGCATCACTGTCGAGCGGATGCGCTTCAACGAGGCGGCGCAGGCCTTCAACACCAAGCGCCAGAGCTTCCCGACCGTGCTGATCGCCGGGTTCTTCGGCTCCCGCTTCGCCGACAAGCCCTACTTCAAAGCGCAGGAGGGCGCCGAGACCGCGCCGAAAGTGAAGTTCTAGTGCGGGCGCTGGCTCACCTCCTGGTCCTGGGCGCTTGGCTTGCCGGTCCCGCGGCGGCGGCAGCGGCGCCGGCAGTGCCGCCGGCTCCCACGCGCTGGGTCACCGACGGCGCCGGCTTCCTGTCGCCTTCGGTGCGCCAGGAGCTCGATGCGCGGCTGGAGCAGTACCAGGCGCGCACCGGCCACCAGGTGCTGGTGTGGATCGCCGGCTCGGCGGGGGGCGAGCCGATCGAGGACTTTGCGGTGCGGGCGTTCGCCGCCTGGCGCGTCGGCCGCAAGGGGATCGACGACGGCCTGGCGATCTTCATCTTCGCCGCCGACCGCAAGATCCGCTTCGAAGTCGGTTACGGGCTCGAGGACAAGGTCCCGGACATCATCGCTTCGCGCATCATCCGCGAGGTCATGACCCCCCGCCTGCAGGCCGGCGATCGCGACGGCGCCGTGGTGGCGGGGGTCGATGCCACGCTGGCGGCGATCTCCGGGACCTCCGGCGGGGAAGGTGCGGCGGCCGGCGCCGAGCAGGGTGCGAGGCGCGGATTCGAGCCCGGCGCGGTGCCGCGCTCGGCGCGCCGGCCGGGGCGGCCGCTCGGCCTCGGGCAGTTGATCCTGTTCGGCATCATCGGCCTGGCCTTCCTGATCCTGCTCATCACCCACCCTTCCTTCGCCCTCTTCCTGCTGTTCAATCTCCTCTCCGGCGGCCGGGGCGGCGGGGGCGGTGGGGGCGGCGGCGGTTTCTCGGGAGGCGGCGGGCGCTCGGGCGGTGGGGGGGCGTCCGGGTCGTGGTGAGCTGAGCAGAGAGGAGATCGAGCATGTTCCTGGCCCGCGCCCGGCTGCTGCGAAAGATCGACGCCGATCGTGTCCACCGGGCGATTGCCGGCGCCGAGCACCTGACCTCGGAGCGCATTCACGTCACGCTGGCGCCCTTTTTCTGGGGCGACGTGCGCCGCGCCGCCGAGCGGGCCTTCACCCGGCTGGGCCGCCGCGGCGTGCTCTTTTTCCTGGTGCCCGCGCGGCACAAGTTCGCGGTGCTGGGAGACGAGGAGATCCATGCCAAGGTCGGGCAGGAGTTCTGGCACGACGTGACGGCGGCGGTCGCCGAGCGCTTTCGCGCCGGCGACTTCACCGGCGGCCTCGTGCACGGCATCGAGACCGTCGGCCGCGAGCTGGCGCCCGTCCTCCCCTATGACGCCGCGCAGGCGGAGGAAAGCGGCGGCGAGCCTCCAGACGACATCGATGTCGAATGATTGGCGCGCCATCCTCTTCGGGTTTCTGGCGTTCTTCTCGCTGCTCCGGTCCGCCGAGGCGGCGGAGCACCACTCGATGAAGCTCTCCCAAGCCGCCCCGCAGGCGTTCATCCTCGAGTTCGAGAGCGAGGAAGAGCTGCGCGCCGAGGAGCGCGCGCATCTGTCGGTGGGCGGGCTCTTCCTGCGGCCGGCGGGGCCGTTGGCGCCGTTCGCGAAGGTGACAGTGGCGTTGCGGCTGCCGGGGCGGGGTGAGACGACGGTTGCGGCCATCGTCGTCGGCTCACCGCCCGGAGGGCTGGCGCTGCAGTTCGAGGGCGACCCGGCCACCGTGGTCGCGGTGCTCCTCGCCGAGCCCGCGGCAGAGCCGGAAGAGAGTGAGCCGGAGACGGCGACGCTCTGGGAGAGGCTGCACGGGATGACGCTGCCGCAGAAGATTCTCCTCGCGCCGAAAGCCGACCGACTGACGCGCGCTCTGCTCGTTCAGGAGAGCGATCAGCAGGTGCTCTTCGCCCTGCTCAAGAACCCGCGGCTGTCGGTCGACGAGGTGGTGCGGGTCGCCAAGTCGTCATACCTCTCCTTCCAGGCCGCGGAGCTGATCCTGAAGACCGGCGGCTGGGCCTCGAGCCTCGAAGTGCGCCTCGCGCTGGTGCACAATCCGAAGCTGCCGGTGCCGTTCGCGCTGCGCATCCTGCCGACCCTGCCGGACCGCGAGGTGCGGGCAATCGCCAAGGGCGCCGCTACCAGCATGCCGCTGAGGCAAGCGGCCCTCAAGCGGATCCAGGGCGCCTAACCCGAGCGCAAGCTCCGCCCAGCTTCCAGCGCTTGAATGATCCGCGCTTTGACTGTCCGCCCTTAGTCCTTCAGCCTGACTTCTCCGCGGTCAGGACGGCGCTGTCGCGCAGCTTCGCGGCGGCGGGGGAGAGGGGCGCGTTGGTGAGGATCTTGTTGATCCGCTCGACCGCCTTGGCGGCGTCGCCGAAGCCCTGGTAGAGGACCACCTCTCCATAGAGGTTGTCGGCCAGGACGTTGAGGCGCTCGACGACGGCGGCGGCGTGCTCGCCTTCGGGATAGCGGTGCAGGTACTCGGCGCCGTTGGCGAGGTCGTCGTAGCTCTTGGCCATCGTCGCCAGACGCTTCCCCGCCAGCTCGCGGAGCTCTTGATCCTGGTCCTGCTGGGCGAGCTGCTCGAGCGCGGCGAGCTCCTTCAGGTTCGG
Source organism: Thermoanaerobaculia bacterium (assembly GCA_035544875.1). Classification (GTDB taxonomy): domain Bacteria; phylum Acidobacteriota; class Thermoanaerobaculia; order Multivoradales; family UBA5704; genus JASLEW01. The sequence goes on from DASZZP010000099.1 coordinate 4,189, forward strand.
AGCGAGGATGCGCAGGCCGCTGCGCGCGCGCTTGCCGGCGTCGCTGTCAGGGGCCGCCTTCCAGGCCGCCAGATACTGCGTCACTGCCTCGGTCTGATTGGAGAGACGGCTGTAGGCGTCGCCCAGGGCGAGCGCCACTTGGGGCAGCTCGCGAGCATCGGGGAAGTTGCTCAGGAAAGCGACCAGGAAGGAGGTCTCGTAGACGCCGCTTCGGAACACCTCGACGGCCCGCGGATAGAGTGCCGTGCGCTGCGCGTCGAGGCTGCTGATCTCGTCGGCGAGAGTGGCGAGGAGGTCGTCACTCTGACCACTCTTGCCACTCTGGACAATAGCGGGCTCAGAGGCGGGTCGAGCCGGAAGCGAGGCCGCCGGCGCAGGTCTGAGCGAATTCACCGCGGCCTCTTCCTTGCGGTAGGCACCCAGCACGATGCCTAGATCGCGCAGCTCGGCGGTCTTGGCGAGCTCGGTCTCGCGCAGCCGGTGCAGCTTCTCGAGCCGCAGGGCGTCGGCGGTCTTGCCCACCGGCCAGGCCGCGAGCGACGCCTCCTTGAGGTAGTCGATGACCGTCACGTGGGTCCGCTCGCGCTCGGCGGGCAGGCCGTCAGGCGATCTGCCGGCGGGAGGCGTGCGCGGCGCCGGCTTGTGCGGCGTCATCGCCTCGCGGACCTTCTCATGCGCGACATAGGCGGCCAGCACCGCCTGGGTGCGCTGGCGGTAGCCGTCGGCAGCCCGCTTGTCGCCGATGGCCAAGGTCTTCTCGCGCGCCGTCGCCGAGCGCATGCGCTCGAGGACGAAGGGGTGCGTCTGGAGATAGCCATACTCGCGGATCTGCGGCGCGTGACTCTCCATCGCCACCCACGAGCGCCGCATGCCGTCGGGGTCGTAGCCCGCGGCGGCCGCCAGCTGCTGCCCGACCAGGTCGGCCTCGTCCTCCTCCTCGCGCTTGTAGCTGCGCAGCAGCAGCTCGCTCACGATCAGGCTGGCCGCCGCCGCTCCTTGCACCCGGTTGCCGCCGCCCGGGTCGTAGCCCACCCGCGGGTCGTAGGGTCCCTCGACGCCGGTATGCGGACTCTGCCGGCTCGCCTGGATCAACACCCCCGCGACCAGGAGGTTGCTGAGCACGTTCATCAGCGTCGCGCGGCGCGAGAAGTGCAGGTAGTGCTCCTTGATCACGTGCCCCATCTCGTGGCCGAGCAGATTGGCGACCATGTCGTCGTCGAGGCCGAGGTCCAGGATCCCGCGGCTGATGAAGATCTGCCCGGCCGGCAGGGAGAAGGCGTTCGGCTCCGCCATGTTGATCAACGAGTAGGTGAACGGGTACTTCAGGAAATCTGTCCGCTGCGCCAGCTCGTAGCCGATGCGGTTGATGCGCGCCAGCTCCTTGGGGTTGTCGTAGCGGCCATATTCTTCGGTGGCCTCGGCGGCGGCCTTCAGGCTCTCGGCGAAGAGCTTCTGGTCGGTGATGCCCGGCCCCGCCTGCCCGGGCTGCGGGGCGGGCTGCGCGGCCGCCTGGGGCGCCGGCTGCGGACCTTGGGCGGCCGGCGCGTTCGCCGGCTCGGCCGCCTGTGCCGGCCGCTGGGCCGCCGAGATGCGGCTGCCCGAGAGCACGGGGAGCAAGAGCAGAACCGAGGCGGCCTTCGTGACTCGGGCAAGAAGGGTGCCCCGAATCATCGCGCGGGCGCCCCTGCAGCGATCGGCGCGACCGGCGCGACCGCCGCGACCGGCGGCGGCACGCCTACCAGAGGCGCCGCGGGAAGTTGGGCCAAGCGGGAGGGACGGGCCGGTGCATGGGAGGGCGGGCGAGGCGATCCGGCGGCTGGTCATAGTCCTCCGAGTCTACCGCATCGGCCCGCCGAGGTCGTCACCGGCCCCACTCCATGAATACGATGGCGGGCGCCAGCCTGTGGTAGGTTCTTGATCCCATGAGCGATCTGACCATCGAGGTGGAGACCGCCAGGCGGTCCATGGAGGAGATCCGGCCGGCTTTTGAAGCCATGATGAAGGAGGCGTTCCCGGGAGGGATGCTCAAGTGGCGCTGGGAAGGCGAGGTGATCCACCTTTCCGGTCCGGGCGCCAAGGCGACCATCGTGCTCGAGGGGGGACGCTTGATCGGACGCGCTCAACTCGGCCCTCCGGCCAGCTTGATGCGCCCGGTCATCGAACAGAAGATCCGCGGCGTCATGCAGCGGGTCGCCGCCTGAGCCGCGCCGCCTGCCCGCCCTATTGAACCGTAAGCTCGACCTCGTTGCTGGCGAGCCTGCACTCGTCAGGGACATGTCCTCCAGAGACTTCTCGCCAGCCGGGCGCGGGCTTCCCGCGGCGCTCGCCGCGCATGCGAGGAACCGGCCCGAAGAGCCCTGGCTGTTCTACGCCGAGGGCCTGGACTGGCGCTGGCGCTCGTGGCGCCAGCTCGCCGGCTGGGTCGCCCGTTGGGCGGCGCCGCTCGCGGCGCTTCCGGCAGGCACGCGGGTCGGTTTCGCCGGCGCCGCCTCGCCGCCGGCGCTCGCCCTCGACCTTGCGATCCAGTCGTGCGGGCTGATCGCCGTGCCGCTCGCGCGCTCTCCCGCGCCCTCCGCGCCGCCGGCAGTGGAGGCATGGCAGCGGGCCCTGGCGGCGCGCCGCTGTGACGTGTGGGCGGAAAGAGTGGCGGGCATGGGGACTCCGGGAGCCGGCGCGGGCCGATCGGCGGCCGGTGTGGGCCCCTGCCCGCGCCTCGTTGACCTGCCCCCGGAGGATGGCTCCAGCCGCCAGGTCGGTACGGTCATGGCAAGCGGCGGCTCGGCCTTGCATGCGCCTCTGGCCGGCGGCGTGGTGGTCGACAGCTCGGCGGGGCCGAGCGAGAGGTCGCAGGCCGAGCTTGTGGCGGCCGCGGCGAGCATCCAGGACCTGGTGGCGGCGGCGACCGGCGGCGCGGACGATACGGACGATAAGACGTCGCGCGAGATCGTGGTTGCCGCGCTGCCGCTGGCCGATCCGGCCGGGCGCGCGCTGCTCGCCTGGGCGACGGTGGCCGGCGCTGCCGTGGTACTCGAGCCGGATGCCGCCCGCCTGGTCCCGACCGCCGCCTGGGCGCGCCCCACCCTGTTCCACGGCTCGGCAGCGGAGCTGGCGGCGCTGCGCCGCATCGTCGAAAGTCAGCCCGGCCGGCGCCGCGGCTGGGCCGGCGTGCGGCCTCGCCTGCCCTTCGGCCGCCTGCGCACGGCGCTGGTGGTGGAGGGCGAGGGAGGCGGGGCAATGGCGGACTCCGACCTCGCCTTCTGGGAGAGCCGCGGCGTCCGGGTCGCGGCGGCGCCCGTGGTATAAGAACCTGCGCGAGAGGAGAATCCATGCCTGAGAGCGGCGACAGCGGCGAGAGCGGCGAGAGCGGCGAGAACGAAGAGCAGGTGGAGCCCCCCCGGCAGGCGCAAGCACCACAGCCCGGGCCGCCGGCCCCGCTGCGTCCCGAAAACCGCGCCTCGGCCCTCGAGGAGATGCGCGACCGGGCCGACACCGTCTGGACCCACGCCGCCGGCGATGGGCGCGATGGGCGCAATGGCAAGGGCACGCCCCGGAGCGGCCCGGGCCGGGCCGCCGCCGTCACCGGCACCGGGCGCGAGCAGCTCAGGGGTCCGCACGGGCGGGTGGCGATCGTCGACGGCTGCCGCACCCCCTTCGTGCGGGCCGGCACCCAGTTCCAGGGCATGGACGTCGTCGACCTGGCGGGCGCCGCCACCGCGGAGCTGGTCGTCCGCACCGCGATCGACCCCGAGCTGATCGACCTCTCGGTCTATGGGGTGGTCGTGCCGGCGCTGAACGCGCCCAACCTGGGGCGGGAAGTCGTCTTTCGCTCCTCGCTGCCGATGAAGGTTCCGGGAGTGACGGTGAACCTCGCCTGCGCCTCCTCGAGCCGCGCCATGACCTTCGTCGCCGAGGCGATCCTCGCCGGAGAGTGTGAGGTGGCGCTGGCCGGGGGCGCCGAATCGCTCTCCAACGTGCCGGTCCAGTTCTCGCGCCGCGCCGCGCATGCCTTCATGGAGCTCAGCCGCGCCAAGACCCTGCCGCAGCGGTTCGGCATCTTGAGCCGGCTGCGGCCCAAGGATCTGGCCCCGGTGGCCCCGGCGATCGCCGAATACACCACCGGCATGACCATGGGCGAATCGGCCGAGAAAATGGCCAAGGAGAACGACATCTCGCGCCGGTCCCAGGACGAGATCGCCCTGCTCTCGCACCAGCGCGCGGCGGCCGCCACCGCCGACGGGCGGCTCGCCGCGCAGATCGCCCCGGTCTTCCCGCCGCCGCGCTACGGCGCGGCGGTGACCCAGGACAATGGCATCCGCAGCGACACCTCGCTCGACGCGCTGGGCAAGCTCAAGCCGGTGTTCGACCGTCGTTACGGCACCCTGACCGCCGGCAACTCGAGCCCGCTGACCGACGGCGGCTCGGCAGTGCTGATGATGAGCGAGGAGCGCGCCAAGTCCCTCGGTTACACGCCGCTCGGCTATATCCGCTCCTACGCCTACGCCGCGGTCGATCCGGGCGAGCAGCTGCTGCAGGGGCCGGCCTATGCGGCCCCGGCCGCCCTGGACGGCGCCGGCCTGAAGCTCGCGGACGTCGATCTCATCGAGATGCACGAGGCGTTCGCCGCGCAGATCCTGTCCAACATGAAGGCTTTCGCCTCGGCGAAGTTCGCGCGCGAGGAGCTCGGGCGCAGCGAGCCGCTGGGGGAGATCGATCTCGAGCGCTTCAACGTGACCGGCGGCTCGATCGCCATCGGCCACCCGTTCGGGGCCACCGGCGCCCGCGTCGCCACCCAGCTGCTCTGCGAGCTGCGCCGCCGCGGCGCCAACCTCGGTCTCCTCACCGTCTGCGCCGCCGGCGGCGTCGGCTTCGCCATGGTCGTGGAGCGCGAGTAGGCGCGCTGATCAATCGCTCGCCTTGCTCGCCTTGCTCGCATTGCTCTCAGCAGGGCCGAGCTCCAGGGCGGGCTTGACCTGGCCCCTGTGACAGGTCGTGCAGTTGACCAGCGGGCGCTGACTCTTCAAGCCTTTGATCTTCGCCAGATACTGCTGGTTGATGGCGGCGCTCATCCGCACCATCTCGCGCGCGATCTGCTTTTGCGGCTTGTCGTCCCGCTCCCACTCGTAGGGGACGTGACAGTGCGCGCAGTTGACGCCGAGCGACTTCGCGTAGCCGATCTCCATGATGGCAAGCAGCCGGCCGGCCGGTATGTCCCTCAGCACCTTGATGTTCTTGAACACCGCATCGGCAGGCTCCGACTCGTGGCCGGCGATCCGCGCCGCGATCCGCGCCCGCTCGCGCTGGATCTCCTCCGGGCTCGGCTCAGCCGCCGCGTCGGCCTGCGAGGTCGCGGCCGCCTGCGCGGGTAGGGACCCGCGCGTCCAATCAGGCTCTGCGGCCCCGCCCGCCGCCGCCGGGCTCGGCTGCATGCCATGGGCCGGCTGCTCGCCCAGGCGCAGCAGAGCAAAGCTGGCCGCGAGCAGAGCCAGCGAGGAAAAAGAGAAGAGGAAGATCAGCCGCATTCGTGGCACCGTTTTCGCTCCTTATGGAAGGCACGGCCCGCCCAAAGCCAAACGTTGGGGGGCCCCTCCCCTCCCTATTGCACTTGTGTGTCCCAGATCGAGCCAAAGAGGATCAACCGCCCTAACGGAGGCCGGCGAGCGCCGCGCCCCGCGCAACTGACCGGGCGCGCGGGTAGTGGGTCAGTTTGAACGACGGGACTGGCCAGGCGGTCCAAGGATTTGAATGGCCCCGATCGAAACCCGGACGGTTGTAGCAGGAGTAGAATGAACTCTCCGCCCTTGAAGGAGGGCGTATGAGAGCCTTGGCCGCTGCTCTGTTCATCAGTCTCTCCATTCATCAAGTACCGGACTGTAGCAAGCATCTGGCGTCCACCTCAAGTATCGCCCACTCGTTTCTGGAATATTACATCCTGGTAGTTCGCGCTTAATTCTAACACGTCAGGGGATTAAGGGAAACGCTCACGGATTGGGAAATGGATGAGCCACTCGGGTGGCAGTATCGCTCTTGCAAGACTTGGACGGAGGTATACATGTATCACGCGATTGTCAAACGGATTGCCCTACAAAACTTTCTACGAGTGAATCAGAATCAGAAGGACTATGCTGCCATCTTGAAGGGCTGTTCCTCAGATGTTCATCACCGGTTTGGAGGGCATCACGCACTGGGCGGCGAGCGGCACGATCGTGAAGCGCTGGGACGATGGTTCGAACGCCTGGGCCGGTTGGCGCCTACTTTGCAACTCACAGTTCATGATCTATGGGTGAAGGGTGGCCCCTGGAATACGACCCTCATCATGCGATGGTCCGCAGTCCAGGATCTCCCGGATGGCTCACCCTATAACAACTGCTACAGGCGTAATCAAAACGGGCAGCACTGCGATGCGTGCACTGGCGGTCGGTGCATTCGCTCTTGGCGCAAACTGACCCACTACCGGCGCGCGGGGTCCTGACCTCCGGGGAGAGCCCTCCGGGGAGAGCCCTCCGGGGAATGCCGCACGTCCATCACCGGACGTGCGGCGGCCGCACGTCCATCACCGGACGAGGGCCAACCCGCGCTTACGGCTGCGCCGGGGCGGCGACGATCAGGGCGGCGACGCCGAGAGCCATCAGCTCACGGCGCAGCGACTCCGCCTGCTCGCGATCCGGGAAGAGCCCGAGCTGGACCCGGCTCCAGGTGCCATCGGAGCGGACGGCGGCCTCCGGGTAGTTCGTTGCCATCTCGCGCTGCAGCGCCGCGGCCCGCTCGGGGTCGCCGAAGGCGCCGATTTGGACCGTGTAGCGGAGCTCTTGGATGCGGTCAGGGCCGGCGGCGGGCGCCTCAGCCCCCGCCGGTGACGGCGGCGGATTGGCGGCGAGCAGCACGGCGGGCGGCGGCGCCTCGTCGCGCCCGGCGATGGCGAGCTCGACCTCGGCCGTGCCCCGGCTGAGCATGCCGAGCTCGCGCGCCGCCGCATAGGACAAATCGATGACGCGGCGCTTGGAGAACGGTCCGCGGTCGTTGATCCGCACCACCACCTGGCGGCCGTTCCTGACGTTCGTGACCTGGACCAACGTGCCGAAGGGGAAGCTGGGGTGGGCCGCGGTCATGCCGTGCATGTCGTAGCGCTCGCCGCTCGCCGTGCGGCGGCTCTCGAACCCGGGCCCATACCAGGAGGCCATGCCGCGCCCGATCGGCGCGCCCGCGTTGCCCGTTGTCTTGGGGAGTGTCGCCGGCCCATGGCTACCGGCGCAGCCGGCCAGCAGAGCCGTTGCCAGCACGCCGGCCACAGCGGCCGGCGGCAACGCCCGCCCGGCATAGCGCAGAGGGCGACGGAAAAGCGTTTCGCGCTCCATCTCTTCTGCCGGGGCCTCGAAGTGGCCCCGCGACCACAGCTACTGCGACTGTGCAACCGGCTAAAGCGGGAAGAATAGTACCACATTGCCTAGATCACCCTCGCGATCCCTGGCACGCGGCGCAGGGCCGCGCTCAGGCTCCAGCTGAGCGCCACGGCGCCGGCGAAGACCGATAGTCCCTTCACGGCGCCCGACAGGCCCGTGCGGAGCAGCCAGAACTGCAGCCAGCTGACACAGAAGTAGTGCAGCAGGTAGATGCCGTAGGCATTGGCGCTGAGGTTGTCGGCAACCCGATACGCCGTGCGGGCGAAGCGCACGAAGATCGCCAGGCAGGCCAGCGACGTACAGGCGCACGACAGCACGAAGGTCAGGTTGCCGAGCGTGCCCAGCACCGGGCCCGGCCCACCCTTGGGCAGCGTCTGGAGGATGACGAGGACAGCGATGACCGCCAACGCGAAGGCGGCCAGGGCGGAGAGCCCCCAGAGCGGCCAGCGGCGAGCCAGCTTGCCGTCGGATGCGAGCAGGCCGCGGTCAACGCCGCAGACACCGCAAGCGCTCAGGCCCGCGCCGGCGAGGAAGTAAACCGCGTAGTGCAAGAGGCGGCTGGTCTGCACCCAGCACGGCCCAAGGTGGGCCCAGCTCTCGGGGCTGAACATCGCGGCCATCGGCAGATAGGCCAGCGCCGAGACCGCGATCAGGGCTCCGAAGTAGGCGATCGGGCGGCTCGACAGGCGGCCCGAGAGCCGGCCCAGCGCCGTGCCCCAGGAGGGCCAGAGCCTGAAAGCCGCGGCGGCCAGGCCGCCGAAGGACAGCAATAGCCACAGGAACCACGCCGGTCCGGCTGGCCAGACCCCGAGCCTCATCCACTCGCGCAGGAACGAGCTCGGGCGCGGATCGGCGCCGGTTGCGAGATAGGTCGGGTAGTAAGCCAGCGGCGCCAGCAGGCCGGCGGCCGCGAGGAAGGGCAGCCCCAGCCTCGACGCGCGATCGCGCAGGAACCCCGCGGCGCCTTTGCGCACCAGGCTGGGCCAGGCGAACAGACCGGAGATCAGGAACATCAGCGACATGAAGAACGTGTCGTTGAAGCCGACGAAGAGGCCGAAACCCGGCCAGCGCTGGCTGTCGACGATCGGAAACGCGAGCCACATCCTCGGCTCGGCGCCGAGCGAGCTCGCGGGCGGTGGCGCGTAAGGGTGGTAGGCGAGCACCGCGTGGTGCGCCACCACCAGCAGGGTGAGGAAGGTTCGCAAGTACCCGAGGGGCACATTGCGGCTTGCGTCGGGCACACTTCTCCTGTCGTCCTGCATCATGACGTTGACCCTCGTGGCTTAGGAGCCCGTGGTGAAAGTCCGTGGCGCCGCGCTCCTGGCGCACTTGCGCCAGGAGCCCTTCGGGTTGCGGCGGCGTAGGGCCATCTGGGGCGGCGCCGCTCCTCGGCGATGTCCCCGCATCGCCTGCGTCGCGTCGCCTGGCACCTGGCTCCACGGCGCTCGCAACGCGACACCCCGGACTCTCACCACGGGCTCCTGAGACTGCGGTTAGGGGTGGCTTGGCCGTGGTCTAGATGAAGTCCGTCTTCCTCGATTGGAAGAAGAAGGTGAGGCCGAGCAGCAGGGCGATCGCGCCGATCTCTGCCAGCAGCAGCGTGACCGCGGCCGAGCTCCAGACGGCGGTCGGGCTCTTCATCGTCGCGGCGATGCTGGGGATGTGCGAGACGTAGTAGAGGAATCCCTGGAAGAAGAGGTTGGCGAACACCATCGCTCCGATGGTCCAGCCCAGGGATTCGCTCACCAGGGCCACAGCGAGGAGCAGGCAGGAGCCGACCAGGATCTCGGTGAGCACCACCGCGCCGAGCGGGATCAGGCCGCCGGGCAGCGCCGCACGGCCCGCGATGACGGTCAAGCTACCGAGGGTGATAGCGGTCCAGGGGATGAGGAGGATCAGCACGTTGGCGAGGATCTTGGCGGTCGTGTACTCCTTGGCGGAGATGGGCAGGCTCATCACGAACGCCAACGTCTGCTCCTTGCGCTCGTTGATGACCGTAGTCATGGGAAGGTGAATGCCGACCGTGATCAGGACCGTGAGCAGCAGGATGCTGCCGGCGTAAAAGGACCCTTCCCCTCCCTGGCCGACCAGGAACACGGCCAGAGCGCCGGCGGCGAGGTAGCCGAGGATCGCCCAGCGCTGGAAGTACCAGTCCTTGAGGATGAGGCGCTTGACCATGGCGTAGTTCATGGGAGAGGAGCTCATGCGGCTAGCCCGTCCCTTCTGTTCCGAACGTTGGCGATGAAAATCTCTTCGAGGGTCATGGTGTCGACCGCGTGCACGGTGGCGCCGGCGTCCTGGAAGGCCGCGGCAATGGCCGGGTCGTAGCGGTCCGTGGTCACGACGGCCAGCCGGCCGCTGCTGCTGGAGCCGACGATGCCCGGCAGGGAGGGCAGCACCACGCCGGGGGGAACCTCCAGCCGCACCCGGCGCCAGCGCTCGAGAAACGACTCCTTGTCTCCCGAGTCGATGATCCTCCCGCGGTCGATGAAGGTGATCTGGTCGGAGATCTGTTCGACGTCGAGAGTGTTCTGCGACGAGAAGAGGATGGTGCGCCGCTCGTCGGCGAGGACCGCCATCAGCTCGCCCAGGACCTCGTGCCGGGCGACCGGATCGAGCCCGGTGGTGGGCTCGTCGAGCACCAGCAGGCGCGGGCGGCGGGCGAGGATGAGCAGCAGGGCCGCCTTGACGCGCTGGCCGTGCGAGAGCCCCTTGATCTTCTGACTCGCCTTCAGGTCGAAGCGCTGCAGCAGACTCTCCGCGTATGCCGCATCCCAGCTCGGATAGATCGAGCGGATGAACGCCATGTGCCACGCGAGCGTCGCCGCCCCGTAGAGCCGCAGGTCCTCGGAGGCGAAGCCGAGCTCGCGCTTGGCCTCGGCCTGTTGGGCCGGCATGGCGTGGCCGAGCACCCGCACCGCGCCGCGGTCCTGGTGCACGAGTCCCATCAAGATCCGGATGGTCGTGGACTTGCCGGCTCCGTTGGGGCCGATGAAGCCCATGATGCTGCCGGTGGGGAGCTCGAGGTGGATGTCGTCGAGTGTGAAGTGGGGATACTGCTTGCCCACTCCCTCGAAGTGAACCGCCAAGCCTGTCATGTCTCCTCCTTTGCGATTTGAATGGTGCGCACCAGCCCGTCGGAGGCTTCCCGCAGTCGGGAGGCGAGCTCGGCGGGCGAGAGGCCGAGCAGCGCTCCCAGCCGGGCGGCCTGCTCGAGGTGCTGGGCGAGATCCTGCCGGTAGAGCCGGGCACCCAGCTCCGGGTCCTGGGCCACGGTCGAGCCCTTGCCCTGCTGGGTCACGATCACGCCCTCACGCTCCAGCTCCAGGTAGGCGCGCTTGATGGTGATCACGCTGACGTTGAGCGCCACCGCGAGCTGGCGGATGGAGGGGATCTCCTCCCCCCGGGGCCAGTCGCCGACGGCGACCCGCTGCTTGATCTGCTCCATGATCTGGAGGTACATGGGGCGGCCATCGGACCGTGAGATGACGAAGCCGCTGTGCACGTCCATATACTGAGTATACACAGCTGGCGGGGCTTGTCAAGCCCTGGTTGTCGACCCGCGATCTTCGCCACCGCGGGCCGTGGCTGGGCGATCAGCTGAAGGCTGCTGCGAGGTCGCGCTGAGCGAGGGCGTGGCGCCGAAAGCTCGAGATCTTGCGCACGATCAGGATCGCCGGTATGGCAGGCGCCGCGTCGCAGCAGCTGCGGCCTGCCGGCACTACGCCTCTCATACGGAGGACCAAAGGACGCTTCAGTGGGATTCGTGCTCCCGCTCGTGCTCGGCGATGATCTCGCGCACGGCGGGCACCAGCTCGGTAGGGATCTCCATGAGTGTATGGCCCGGGCGCGACAGCGCCGCCGCGTGCTCGGCGGTGGCCTCCTCGTCCGTCTGGCGCTCGTAGTAGTCCAGGAGCGCCTGAACGCGCCTCTCGTCCCAACCTGGTGGAAACTCACTCTTCTTCGTAGCCATCGTCACATCCGCCTTCGGCGGCGATATGCCACTAGAGCCCTTCCCCTCAAATCATACGCCGTAACGACAAATGCCCCAAGGCGATCCTGGTCCAGCACGTCGACCACTTGTAGATACCGGCCGGCGTCGGTCTGCCCGAGGGCGATCCGAGACCCTTTTCGCGCTGGAAAGTCATCACCCGGCCTGCGCTCAACTGGCGCTGGTACGGCAGAGGCAGGCAATCGAGAAGCTCGAAGCGCTTCGGCGAGCGGGACCCCACGCCCCGACCTCCGAGATTCTCCTGACGCTCCGCTTCTATCGACTGGCCGGTCACCGGAAAGCTCGCGATAACCCCCCGCTTTCGGGCGGTGGGAATGCAGTGTTAGCCAAACCCTCATCAGCGGCAAGAACTGCGCTCAGGCGAGCTCGCGCTTCATCGCGTCCAGGGAGACGACGTCACCCCTCTTGATCTCCTCTCGAGCCGCTTCCATGAGGCGCCGGAACTCCGGTCTCGTGCTGAGAGCGAGGCACTCCCGATCGACGTTTCTCAGGGATACCAGAGCAGCCACCGGCCTGTCCCCCACTGTGAAGATGATTGGCTCGTCGTCAAGATCGTCCGCATAGGCGGAGAGAGACTTCGAGGCCTCCGCGAGGTCGACGGTCTTCATAGCTTGATCTCCTCGCCCGCGATACGCAGGATGTTACCTTGCTTCTGAGCCTCAGATGCGCGGTGCGGCGATCTCCATCGCCGCGGTCCCGGCGAGCGCCGGCGCTGCCTCTTCGTCTAGGAACTCCTCGACCTGGGCAGCTGCGCGGCCGGTGAAGGCGATCGGGTCGAGCCAGCTCTCGACCTCGGCGCGGCCGAGGCGGAAGTCGGGGTCGGAGACGATGCGCTCCACGAGCGGGTTGTCCTCGCCCCGCGCCAGCGCCGCCTGGGCCTCCAGGCTGTAGCGGCGGATCCGCTCGTGCAGCTCCTGCCGGTCGCCGCCGCGCAGCGCCGCCTGCATGAGCAGCGTCTCGGTGGCCATGAAGGGCAGCTCGCGCGCGACGCGCGCCCGCACCGCCTCCTCGCGCACCACCAGGCCGCCGGCGATGTGGCCGGCCAGCCCCAGGATCGCGTCGGCGGTCAAGAACGAGTCGGCCAGCACCAGGCGGCGGTTGGCCGAGTCGTCGAGGCTCCTTTCCAGCCACTGGTTGGCGGCGTTGAGCGGGCCGTTGAGGCTGTCGGTGATCAGGCGCCGGGCCAGCCCGCACATCCGCTCGGCGCGCACCGGGTTGCGCTTGTAGGCCATCGCCGAGGAGCCGACCTGCTCCTCGTCGTAGGGCTCCGCCAGCTCGCCGACCCCTTGCAGCAGGCGCAGATCGGTGCCGAGCTTGTGGCAGCTCTCGGCGATCCCGGCCATCGCTTGCAGCACCTGGCTGTCCTGTTTCCGCGGATAGGTCTGGCCGGTCACCGGGAAGCTCGCGGCGAACCCGAGACGCTTGGCAATCCGGCGGTCGAGCTCGCGCACCTTCGCCGCGTCGCCGCCGAACAGGGTCAGGAAGCTCGCCTGGGTGCCGGTCGTCCCCTTGACGCCGCGGCAGCGCAGCCCGGCCAGGCGGTGGCGGACCTCGGCGAGGTCGATGAGCAGGTCCTGCAGCCACAGGCAGGCGCGCTTGCCGACCGTGGTCAGCTGCGCCGGCTGGAAGTGGGTGTAGGCAAGCGTCGGCATGGCGGCGGTGCGGCGCGCGAAGCCCGCCAGCTCGCCGGCCGCCGCCGCCAGGCGGCGAGCGAGCAGGGTCAGCCCCTCGCGGATCAGCAGCACGTCGGTGTTGTCGGTGATGTAGGCGCTGGTCGCGCCGAGGTGGAGAATCGCGCCCGCTTCGCCAGCCTGCTCGGCGAAGTGCCGCAGGTGGGCGACCACGTCGTGGCGCGTCCGCCGCTCGAGCTCGGCCACCCGCTCGAGGTCGATCTGGGGCGCCGCCCGGCGCAGCGCCGCGACCTGCTCGCCGCTGATCGGCAGGCCGAGCTCGCTCTCGACCTCGGCCAGCGCGATCCACAGCTGCCGCCACTGCCGGAAGCGGTGCCCGGCCGTCCACAGCCGCGCCATCTCCGGCGAGGCATACCTTTCATAGAGCGAGTTCTGCGGCGATTCGGGCTCGGTAGGGGGGTGAGGCATGGGGCCGCGACGAATCCTAGCATTGGGCGGCCCACCGAGGGCAGGCCTTGCCGGAGGTCTGGCAGGCGCTCGCCGGCTCGGGGTGGCGCTCGATGAACCGCCACGCGCTCGGCGCGCCGCCGACCTCCGGGAAGTGCCGCACGTCCATCACCGGACGTGCGGCCGCCCTGAGCGCTACCGCTACCGCGCCCCCATCAAGTCGGGTGCCGCGCCGGCTCTCGGCGGTTCTCGGTGCCAGCCGCGGGCGACCGTGAGCGAGAGGTCCTCGTAGCGGCTGACGGGGTCCGGCGCAGGCACGGGCACGTTCTCCAGCGACGCCGCGTGATCGCGCAGGAACGCGCCCAGCTGCAACGACCAGGACTGCAGGTAAGGAGTGTCCTGCCAACCCGATCGCGCTCCGGGCGCGGGTGGCAGCATCGGCGGCGCCTGGGCGCCGGGTGGGACGCGGAGCTGCCCGACCACCCACACGCGGTGGCCGGCCGCGAGCGCCTGCCGCGCTTCGTCCATCACACCGGCCAAGGGACGCGCCTCGGCAAGCTTGACCTTGAGCAGGTCGTAGCGATGAAAGCGGTGGTCGGGAATGTCCGGCACGGTGACCCAGCTCGCCGGCCCGCGATAGTAGCGGTTGAAGCTGATCCCGAGGTACCACGGGCAGACCAGCACCAGATCGTCGCTCGCCGCCACAGTCGCCAGCCGGCGGGCAATGAGATCGACGTTCGTCATCCGCTCCCGCAGCCGCGGCTGGTTGAAGGCGACGAGCCCGGCGGCGCCAAGCGCGGCGAGGCCGATCCGCGCCAGCCGCGCCCAGGGTGCGGCGGCGAGGTCGGCGACCAGCGGCTCGAGCGCGGCGGCAACGAGGGCGAGCAGCGGCAGGTAGTACCAATCGCGCGGGGTGTAGCTCAGGACCACCAGGAACAGCAGCTGGGCGGCGATGCCCATCAGCATGACGAGGGCGCAGAACAGCCGCGCCGAGTCGGGCGCCGATTCTTCCCTTGCCGCCCCCGCCAGGGCGAGTCCCACCAGCAGCAGCCAGACCGCGCCCGCCGGACCGGCGGCCGTCCCCAGCCTTCCCACGACCTTCCCCAGGCCGCCCGCATCGACCGCCACCACGTTCCAGACGGCGGCCGCGCTCAACGGCAGCGCATAGGGCAAGACGGACAAGGCCGCCGCGACTCCGATTGCGAGCACCGCCAGGGCGACGCGCCGCCGGCCATGCCGCAGCGCCGTGACCAGGGCGGCGGCGCAGAGGGCGGCGACGAGGGGCCAGTTGGCAAGCAGGCAGTGGACGGCGAACAGCACGGCGAGCAGCGCCGCCGTGGCGCTCCAGGCCCCGGGCTGTGCCAGGAGCCGGCTCAGCGCGGCGAACGCGAGCACGATGCCGAGGCTGCCCAGGCCGTACCCACGGAGCGAGTCGCCGAAGACCACGAACGACGCGCTGCCGGCGGTCAGCGCCAGCGAGAGCAGCGGCAGGTGGCGGCCGCACAGGCGAGCGCTGAGCCAGAGCGCGCCGCCGATGGCGAGGCCGATCGCCATGCCGAGCCGGCGCAGGGCCGGATCGCCGTCGCCGGCGGCGCGGGTATAGAGCCGGATCGCCATCGGCACCGCAAGCGCAAACGATTCATGCGGAAAGCGGGCGAACACCGCGCGCAGAGAGGGGAGGGTGGCGAGGCCCACCGCCCCCGCCTCGTCCCGCCAGAGAGCGCCGGCGTGCAGCAGCCGGAGACCGTGCGCCCACAAGGTCAGCAGGACGATCAGGCCCGCCGCCGCCCATTCGAGCCGGCGCAGCCTGCCAGAGCCCGGCGCCTGGTCCGTCATCCCACCCTCATGCTCGGCGTCGCCCGGCGCCACCGACTCCCCGACGCCATCGCCGGATTGGCTTAGAATGCGGCCGGCGTCGACATCTCCGGGAGAATCACATCGCCAACACAGCGTGGGGCCTCGCCACCGTCGTCGCCGTCCTGCTCCTCTTCTGGTTTGCATACCGCGCGCAGGCGCGCCAGAAATGGCTGCCCGCCGCCGTGGCGATCACCCTCGCCGCCATGGCCTTGCGGTTCTATGCCGGCAGCGATCTTTATGTCCACGCCTGGGACGAACGCTACCACGCGCTGGTGGCGAAAAACCTCATGGCGCACCCGCTCACGCCGACTCTCTGCGACCATCCGGCGCTGCCTTACGATTTCCGTGATTGGCACGCCAACCATGGCGCGTCCGCCGCTCGAGCTCGGCCACCCGCTCGAGGTCGATCTTGGGCGCCGCTCGGCGCAGCGCCGCGATCTGCTCGCCGCTGATCGGCAGGCCCATCTCGCTCTCGACCTCGGCCAGCGCGATCCACAGCTGCCGCCACTGCCGGAAGCGGTGCCCGGCCGTCCACAGCCGCGCCATCTCCCGCGAGGCATACCTTTCATAAAGCGGGTTCTGCGGCGATTCGGGCTCGGTAGGGGGGTGAGGCATGGGGCCGCGACGAATCCTAGCATTCGACGGCCCACCGAGGGCAGGCCTTGCCGGAGGTCTGGCAGGCGCTCGCCGGCTCGGGGTGGCGCTCGATCAACTGCCACGCTCTCGGCGCGCCGCCGCCGACCTCCGGGAAGTGCCGCACGTCCATCACCGGACGTGCGGCCGACCTCCGGGAAGTGCCGCACGTCCATCACCGGACGTGCGGCCGACCCGAGCGCTACCGCTACCGCGCCCCCATCAAGTCAGGTGTCGCGCCGGCTCTCGGCGGCTCTCGGCGCCAGCCGCGGGCGACCGCGAGCGAGAGGTCCTCGTAGCGGCTGACGGGGTCCGGCGCAGGCACCGGCACGCTCTCCAGCGACGCCGCGTGGTCGCGCAAGAAGGCGCTCAGCTGCAATGACCAGGACCGAAGGTAAGGACTGTCCCTCCAACCCGAGGGCGCTCCCGGCGCGGGTGGCAGCATCGTCGGCGCCTGGGCGCCGGACGGGACATGGAGCTGCCCGACCACCCACACCCGGCGGCCGGCCGCGAGCGCCTGCTGCGCCTCGTCCATCACACCCGCCAAGGGACGTGCCTCGGCAAGCTTGACTTTTAGCAGGTCGTAGCGATTAAACCGGTGGTCGGGAATGTCCGGCACGGTGACCCAGTTTGCAGGCCCACGATAGTAGCGGCTGAAGCTGATCCCGAGATACCACGGGGAGACCAGCACCAGATCGTCGCTCGCCGCCAGGGTCGCCAGCCGGCGGGCAACGAGGTCGACGTTCGTCATCCGCTCCCGCAGCCGCGGCATGTTGAAGGCGACGAGCCCGGCGGCGCCAAGCAAGGCGAGGCCGATCCGCGCCAGCTTCGCCCAGGGTGCGGCGGCGAGGTCGGCGACCAGCGGCTCGAGCGCGGCGGCGGCGAGGGCGAGCAGCGGCAGGTAGTACCAATCGCGCGGGGTGTAGCTCAGGACCTCCAGGAGGAGCAGCTGGGCGGCGGTGCCCATCAGCATGACGAGGGCGCAGAACAGCCGCGCCGGAGCGGGCGTCGATTCCTCCTTCGCCGTCGCTCCCAGGGCGAGTCCCATCAGCAGCAGCCAGACTGCACCCGCCGGACCGGCGGCCGTTCCCAGCCTTCCCACGACCCTCCCCAGGCCGCTGGCATCGACCGCCACCACGTTCCAGACAGCGGCCGCGATCAACGGCACCACATAGGGCAGGACGGACAGAGCCGCCGCGACTCCGATGGCGAGCACCGCCAGGGCGACGCGCCGCCGGCCATGCCGCAGCGCCGTGACCAGGGCGGCGGCACAGAGGGCGGCGACCAGCGCCCAGTTGGCAAGCAGACAGTGGACGGCGAACAAGACGGCGAGCAGCGCGGCCACGGCGCACCAGGCCCCCGGCCGCACCAAGAGCCGGCTCAGCGCGGCGAACGCGAGCACGATGCCGAGGCTGCCCAGGCCGTAGCCGCGGAGCGAGTCGCCGAAGACCACGAACGACGCGCTGCCGGCGGTCAGCGCCAGCGAAAGCAGCGGCAGGTGGCGGCCGCACAGACGAGCGCTGAGCCAGAGCGCGCCGCCGATGGCGAGGCCGACCGCCATGCCGAGCCGGCGCAGGGCCGGATCGCTGTCGCCGGCGGCGCAGGTATAGAGCCGGATCGCCATCGGCACCGCAAGCGCAAACGATTCATGCGGAAAGCCGGCGAACACCGCGCGCAGAGAGGGGAGGGTGGCGATACCCACCGCCCCGGCCTCGTCCCGCCAGAGAGCGCCGGCGTGCAGCAGCCGCAGGATGTGCGCCCACAAGGTCACCAGGACGATCAGACCTGCCGCCGCCCATTCGAGCCGGCGCAGCCTCGATCCTGCCGCCTGGTCCGTCATCCCACCCCCATGCTCGGCGTCGCCCGCCCATGGCCGGATTGACTTAGAATGTGGCCGGCTCCAACATCTCCGGGAGAATCACATCGCCAACACAGCGTGGGGCCTCGCCACCGTCGTCGCCGTCCTGCTCCTCTTCTGGTTTGCTTACCGCGCGCAGGCGCGCCAGAAATGGCTGCCCGCCGCCGTGGCGATCACCCTCGCCGCCATGGCCCTGCGGCTCTATGCCGGAAGCGATCTCTACCTTCACGCCTGGGACGAACGCTACCACGCGCTGGTGGCGAAAAACCTCATGGCGCACCCGCTAACGCCGACACTCTACGAACGTCCGGCGCTGCCGTATGACTTCCGCGATTGGCACGCCAACCATGTCTGGCTGCACAAGCCGCCGCTCGCGCTCTGGCTCGGCGCCGGCGGCATGGCCCTGCTGGGAGTGAACGAGATCGCGCTGCGGCTGCCGGGACTCCTCCTCTCGACGCTCGCGGTCTTGTTGACCTTCCTCATTGGCAGCCGGCTATTCGATCCCCGCCTAGGCTTGCTCGCCGCCGCCTTCCACGCCGTGAACGGATACCTGCTGCAGCTTCCGGGCGGGCGGGTGCCCGTCGATCACATCGACAACGTGCTCATTTTCTGTGTCGAGCTCGGGATCTTCCTGGCGGTCGTCTATGCGCAGCGGCCGCGCTTCTGGCTGCTGGCGGCGATCGGCGCCGCCGCCGGCCTGGCGGTGCTCGCCAAATGGCTCCCCGGGCTGCTCGTCTATCCCGTCTGGGTGGTCCTCGTGTGGCGCCGGGAGAAGCCGCGCGCCATGCTCGCCCACCTCGCCGCGATGGCGCTCGCCACGGCGGCCGTCGTCCTGCCCTGGCAGCTTCACATCCGCCATGCCTTCGCGCGCGACGCCGCCTGGAACGACGCCTACAACCTGCGCCATTTCACCGAACCGATCGACGGCCTCGGCGGCTCGCCGCTGTTCCATCTCGAGCAGATGCCGCGCTATTTCGGCGAGCTGATCTACATCCCGCTGGCGTTCTTCCTCGCCGCGCTCGCGCTGCGCCGTGAGCCGCGCCGCCTCGCCCCGGTGGCCGCCTGGCTGTTCCTGCCTTACCTCATCTTCAGCCTGGCGGCGACCAAGATGGGCGCCTACGTGATGGCGGCCGCCCCCGCCGTCTGCCTCGTCGAGGCCTGGTTCTGGCTGCGGCTGCTCGCCTGGCAGCCGGCCGCCCGGCCGGCGCGCTGGCTGCGCTGCCTGCGCTGCTTGCGCTGGTCATTGCTGGCGCTGCTCCTGCTCTTGCCGCTGCGCTACGGCGTCGAGCGCCTGAAGCTGCGGCCGAGCTACGACCGCGATCCGGCCTGGGCGCGCACCCTGCGCACTCTGCCGCGGCGCGTGGGAGCGGGGCCGGTCGTGCTGTTCAACCTCGACCGTCCCGTGGAGGCGATGTTCTATACCCCCTACACCGCCTACGAAGGGCTGCCGCAGCCGGCGGTGGCGCAGCGTCTGCTGCGCGAGGGCTGGCGGGTCGTCGTCTTCGACGACGGCAAGCTGCCGCCGGCGCTGGCGGCCACCCCGGGCGTCGAGCGGTTGCCCGGCGCCTTCCCGGCGTCCCCCGACAATGATGGCACCGGCTCGCGCCTGCGATAGCCCGGCGGCCAGGACTCGCGGGCTCGCGGGCTCGACGGTCATGATTGGCCGGATGGTGTATGATCCGCCGCCGGTGGGGGCCGCGGCCCGCGGCCCGCGGCCGCCGCCACCGCTCCACCTTCCTTCGCCCGCATCACCTCCAGCATGCCGACACGAGTCGATTCAGAGATCGGACGCCTGCGGCGCGTCCTCGTCCACCGCCCCGGCCGCGAGATCGACTGGATGGTGCCGGCGATGATGGAGCGCCTGCTGTTCGACGACATCCTCGACGGCGGCGAGGCGCGCGAGGAGCACGCCCTGTTTTGCGAGGTCTTGCGCCGGGCGGGGGTCGAGGTGGTCGCCGCGCAGGACCTGCTCGCGGAGGTGTTGCGCGACGAGCAGTGCCGGCAGCGGCTGCTCGACGAGCTCGGGCGCGACTATGGCGTCGCCCCGGCCCTCGTGCGCCGTCTCGCCGAGCTCGCGCCGGGCAAGCTCGCCGCCTCCCTGGTCGAAGGCATCCGCGCCCAGCCGGAGACCGCGGACCTGGGGCGCCGCCAGTTCTTCGACCTGAACCCGGTCCCCAACTACTTCTTCCAGCGCGACCCGCAGGTGGTGCTGGGCAACCGCCTGGTGGTCTCCTCGATGGCAACCGACGCCCGCGAGCGCGAGCCGCTCCTGGCGCACAGCCTGTTCTCCTGCCACCCCTCGCTCGCCGACCTGGCGGCGATCTTCGAGATCGACGTGCCGCCTTCGGGGGCGCCCCACCATGATCCGCACTTCCCCTATCCGACGCTCGAAGGCGGAGACGTGCTGGTGATCAGCCCGGAGATCGTCATGGTCGGCATCAGCGAGCGCACCAACCGGCGCGGCGTCGAGGTGCTGGCCGAGTACCTGCGCCTCGAAGAGACCTCCTTCCGCCAGCTGATCGTGGTCGAGCTGCCGTCCAAGCGCTCCTACATGCACCTCGATACGGTCTTCACCCAGATCGACCGCCACCTCTGCCTGGTCCATCTGCCGGTGATCGAGCCGGGCGGACCCGAGTCGGCCCACGTCTACTCGGTCGACCTGGCGGCGCGCCAGCTGACCTTCACCGTCCGCCCCTCGCTGCTGCCCACCCTGGCCGATTTCGGGCTCGAGCTGGAGGCCGTGCCCTGCGGCGGCGGCCTGGACCCCATCGACCAGCAGCGCGAGCAGTGGACCGACGGCGCCAACGCCTTCGCCGTCGCGCCGGGGGTCATCCTGCTCTACCGGCGCAACCGCAAGACGATCGAGGAGCTGGGGCGGCGCGGCTTCCGCATCCTGGCCGAGGAGGAGGTGGCGGCCGGCCGCCACGACCTGCTCGCCGGCGGCCCGGCCGTGGTCGCTCTCTGGAGCAACGAGCTGTCGCGGGCGCGCGGCGGCCCGCGCTGCATGACCATGCCGCTCGAGCGCGACCCCTTATGAAATCTGGCGCGCGGGTCCCTGCCCGCGCTTCTATGACATCAGGCGCGCGGGTCCCTACCCGCGCTTCCGCGCCGCGCGGCTCCGCGTCGCCGCCGCCGCCGCCGCACCCGCCGCTGCCGCCGCCCGTGACCTCGCGGCCGCTCGCCGTCGTCGCCTTCGGCGGCAACGCGCTGCTGCGCCCCGACGACGACGGCACGGTCGAAGAGCAGCTGCGGCGCGCCGACGAGGCGGCCGGCTGGCTGGTCGAGCTGGCGCGCCGCGGGCACGACTTGGTGGTGGTCCACGGCAACGGTCCGCAGGTCGGCCAGGTGATGATCCAGATGGAGGAGGCGGCGACCAAGATCCCGCCCGCGACCCTCGACGTGGCGGTGGCCCAGACCGAAGGCGGCGTGGGCTACCTGCTCGAGCTCGCGCTGCGCAATCGCCTCTGGGCGGAAGGCCTGGACCGCGAGGTGTCGACCCTCCTGTCGCTGGTCGTCGTCGACCGCGGCGATCCGGCGTTCGCCGCTCCGAGCAAGCCAGTCGGCCCCTTCTTCTCGCGCTACCGCGCCGACTTCCTGCAGCGCCATCTGGGCTGGCAGATGATCGAGGACTCGGGTCGCGGCTGGCGCAAGGTCGTCGCCTCGCCGCGCCCGGTCGAGATCCTCGGCGTGCCCGCGGTCTCCGACCTGCTGGGGCGCGGCAACCTGGTGATCGCCGGCGGCGGCGGCGGCATCCCGGTGGTGCGGGAGCGCGACGGCCGGCTGGCCGGCATCGAGGCGGTGATCGACAAGGACCGCACCTCGGCGCTGCTGGCGCGCGAGCTGGCGGCCGACCTCTTCATCGTCCTCACCGGCGTGGCGCGGGTGATGAAGAACTTCGGCCGCAAGAACCAGCAGCCGCTCCCCGTCCTGCCGCTCTCCGAGGCGCGCCGTCTGCTCGACCGCGGCCAGTTCCCGGCCGGCAGCATGGGGCCCAAGATCGAGAGCTCGATCGAGTTCGTGGCCGCCACCGGACGCAAGGCCCTGATCACCGACATCGCCCATCTGACCGCGGCCCTCGCCGGCGCGAGCGGCACCCTGGTGGTGCCCGACCCGCCGCACTATAGCGCCCGCTCCGCCGCCCCCCGCCACCCCCGCCGATAGGTTGTCCCGCCCGCGATGACCCGCCCTTGAGCCGCTGCGCCACGAGGAGACCCGATGCGCCACTTCATCTCGATCCATGACCTGTCGGCCGCGGAGGTCGCCGGACTGTTCCGCCTGGCGTCCGCCGTCAAGGCCCGGCCGCACGACTACGCCGACGCGCTGGCCCGCCGCTCGCTGGCGATGATCTTCGAGAAGTCCTCCACCCGCACCCGGGTGAGCTTCGAGGCGGGCATGGCGCAGATGGGCGGCCATGCCCTCTTCCTGTCGAGCCGCGACATCCAGCTCGGGCGCGGCGAGCCGATCGCCGACACCGCGCGCGTGCTGTCGCGCTACGTCGACGGCATCATGGCCCGCACCTTCGCCCACCAGACCGTCCTCGACCTCGCCGGCTTCGGCAGCGTCCCGGTCGTCAACGGCCTGACCGACGACCTCCATCCCTGCCAGGCGATGGCCGACTACTTCACCCTCGGCGAGATCTTCGGCGGCCTCGTGGGGCGCAAGATCGCCTACGTCGGCGACGGCAACAACATGGCCCACTCGCTGCTCTTCGGCGCCGCCAAGGTCGGCATGGACGTGGCGGTCGCCTCGCCGCCCGGCTACATGGTCAATCCGCGCTACGCCGAGCTGGCGCGCCGCGACGCCACCGCCGCCGGCACCCGCATCCAGCTCACCAAGGACCCGCGCGAGGCGGTGGCCGGCGCCTCCGCCGTCTACACCGACGTCTGGGCCTCGATGGGGCAGGAGGCCGAGACCGAAAAGCGCCTCAAGGCCTTCCAGGGCTTCATGGTCGACGCCGACCTGATGGCCCTGGCGCGCCCCGATGCGGTCTTCCTCCACTGCCTGCCCGCCCACCGCGGCGAGGAGGTCGCCGCCGAGGTCGCCGACGGCCCCCAGAGCCGCATCTTCGACCAGGCCGAGAACCGTCTGCACGTGCAGAAAGCCATCCTCCTCTGGCTGATGGCCGGCGTGGAGCTCTGAGCGATCGAATCTCGAGAGCGAGGCCGAAACCGGCATCTTTAGAGGGGGGGAGCAGGAGAACAAAGGAGAGCTCTGTGGGTGCAAAAGAGAAAATGAACTCGATTGGCCAGCCCGTGCCGGAGTTGCCGGTCGCTGATGTCGAACGCGCACAACAGCATTACAGAGATGCACTCGGCTTTGAGATTGGATGGCTTTACCCAGGCAAAGAGATTGGGGCCGTGTCACGCGGTGATGTGGCGATATTCTTTCGGAAGAGGAAGCCGCCGTTCGAACCTGCCGTTCACTGGGTGTTCGCTGAAGATATCGATGCGTCGTACCACGAACTGAAGTCGTTAGGTGCGAACATCGTGGATCCTCTGGAAAAAAAGCCTTGGGGATTACGGCAGTTCACCGTAAAGGATCTGGACGGGAACCTCTTCTATTTCCACCATGACTAACCAAGCCCTCGGGCGCCGGATGCGGGTGCCTCTGTACCGTGGTGGCGGCTTGGCAATGGGTTGCATTAGCCGTCATTGCTCTTGGAGTCACTTGTCTGGCGGGAAACATCGTCTCGGCAGCGTTGCTCGGTCAAGCTGGTAGGCCCGGAGGAGCGTGGTACTTCGAAGAGCACTCGGATTCACGTCGGTTCGCGGTCTTTGGGGTCGAGCCGGTGTGAGTTGCCCATGGGCCTTTGGCGCACCCCCGGGGACGAAACGGTGGTGCTGAGATTCTGGGTAGGAATCGGGGCTAGAGCTGGGCGAGCAGCCGCCGCCAGGCGTGCCCGCGATGGCTGAGGGCGTCCTTGCTGGCGTCGGGAAGCTCGCCGAAGGTGCGGGTCTCGCCGTCGGGCTGAAACACCGGATCCCAGCCGAAGCCGCCCCGGCCGCGCGGCGGCAGGACCAGGGTGCCGGCGGCGGCGCCGCTGGCGATCAGGGTGCGTGCCGAGTCGCGGTAGTAGAGGGCGCAGCGGGCGACGGCGCGCGGGTCGCCGAGCGCCAGGCCGACCCGCGCGACCCCTTCGGCGCCCGCCGCGTCGAGCATCCACTTGACGAGCGGCCCGGGAAAGCCGCCGAGGGCCGCCAGCTCGAGACCCGCCTCCTCGACGACCAGCGGCCGGCCGAGGCGGCGCCAGGCTTCGTCCCCCTTGTGCCGCAGCACTTCCAGCAGGTCGAGCGACTGGATCTCCGGCAGGTCGAGCTCGACCGCCTCGAGCCGCGGGCCGGCGAGGCGCCGCGCCTCTGCGAGCTTGCCGCGGTTGCCGGTCACCAGGACGTAGGGGAGAGGCTGGCTCACGGGTCAGGGCGCAGCGTCGAGTCGATCTCTCTGAGCGTGGCGGCGGAGGTCGGCGATCAGGGCGTCGACCTGCCGCCGCAGCGCCGCCTTGTCGCCGCCGTTGTCGAGCAGCCGATGCGCCGCCGCCCGGCGCTGGGCGCCGTCGCCTTGGGCGTCCAGCCGGGCGCGGGCGGCGGCCTCGGGAAGGCCGCGCTCCACGGCGCGGCGGAGGCGTGTGGCGGGATCGGCCTCGACGGTGACGATCAGGTCGAAGCCGGGAGCGTAGCCGGCCTCGACCAGGAGCGTCGCCTCGAGCGCCACCACCTCGCCGCCGCTGGCCGAGGCGATCTCCTCGAAGCGGCGCCGCACCAGCGGATGGATGGCCTGCTCGAGCGCGCGGCGGGCGGCGCCGTCTGCGAACACCCGGGCCGCCACCGCCGCATGGTCGACCGCCCCCTGCGCGTCGAGAGCGCCCGGGCCGAAGAGCGCCGCCGCCGCCGCCGCCCCGGGCTGTCCCGGCCGATAGAGCTCGGCCACCAGATGGTCGGCGTCGACGACCTCGAGACCGGCGTCGCGCAGCCAGCCCGCCACCGTCGACTTGCCGCTTGCCAGGCCCCCGGTCAAACCGACCCGGAAGGCGGTCACCGGCCTGCCGAGGGCTGGAGACCCTGGCGGAGGCGGCCGGCGGCCAGGGTGTTGACCATGAGCATGGCGACGGTCAGCGGCCCGACGCCGCCCGGAACCGGCGTGATGGCCCCGGCCAGCGGCGCGACCCGGGTGAAGTCGACGTCGCCCGCCACGATCGAGCCCTTGCTGGCGAGCTGCGCCAGGCGGGCCTCATCGCCGGGGAACAGGTGCTCGACCGCGGCGCGATCGGTGACCCGGTTGATGCCGACGTCGATCACCACCGCGCCGGGCCGGACGTGGTCGGGGCCGATGAGGGCGGCCCGGCCGATCGCCGCCACCAGGATGTCGGCCTCGCGGGTCACCGCCGGGAGGTCGGCGGTCTTCGAGTGGCAGACGGTGACCGTGCAGTTGGCGCGCAGCAGGAGCGCCGCCAGCGGCTTGCCGACGGTGGCGCTGCGGCCGACCACCACCGCCCGCCGGCCGGCGAGCTGGATGCCGCTGCGGCGCAGCAGCTCGAGGATGCCGAAGGGGGTGGCGGAGACGAAGCCGGGCTGATCCAGCCAGAGGCGGCCGATGCTCAGCGGGTGGAAGCCGTCGACGTCCTTGGCGGGCGACACGCGCTCGATGACTCGCCGCTCGGCGATGCCGCGCGGCAGCGGCAGCTGGACCAGGATGCCGTCGATCGCCTCGTCCTCGTTGAGCTCGTCGACCAGCGCCAGCAGCTCGCCCTCGGTCAAGCTGGCGGCGCGGCGCAGCGTGCGGCTGACGATCCCGACCTCGGCGCAGGCCCGCACCTTGCTGCCGACATAGATCTGCGAGGCCGGATCGTCGCCCACCAGGACCGCCGCCAGTCCGGGCGCCCGCTTGCCGGCCGCGCGCAGCGCGGCCACGCCCGCCGCCACCTCGGCGCGGATCTCCGCCGCCGCCGCTTTGCCATCGAGGATTCTCATCGCACCCCCTTCACTCACCCGGGGATCCTGCCGGTATAGAGGCAGACGATGCCGCCCGAGAGATCGCGCCAGGCGAGATCGGCGAAACCTGCGGCAGCCATGCGGTCGAGGAAGTCGCGGCGCTGGGGAAACGCCAGCACCGAGCTGGGAAGATAGCTGTAGGCCGAGCTGCTGTCCGAGATCAGGCGGCCGATCGCGGGCAGGAGGCGCCGGAAGTAGAGCAGGTAGAGCGCCCGCAGGGGCGGCAAGACCGGCACCGCGAATTCCAGCACCGCCAGCTGGCCGCCGGGCCGCAGGACGCCGGCGAGCTGGACCAGCGCGGTGTCGAGGTCGGCGACGTTGCGCAGGCCGAACGACACCGTGGCGGCGGTGAAGCACCGCTCGGGGAAGGGAAGGGCGAGCGCGTCGGCCGCCAGCGGGGCCGGAGCCGGCGGCGCGGCGAGCCGCCGGAGCTCGCGGCGGAACTTCCGCCGCGCCAGGGCGAGCATCGGCAGGCAGAAGTCGGCCGCCGCGACCCGCGCCCCGCGCCGCCGGCCGAGCGCCACGGCCTGATCGCCGGTGCCGCAGCAGAGGTCGAGCACCGGCGCCCCGGGCGGCAGGTCGAGGGCCGCCGCGGCCCGCCGCCGCCATACCCGGTCGAGGCTTGCCGACAGCAGGTGGTTTAGCAGATCGTAGTGCCGGGCCACCGCACCGAACATGTCGCGGATGGCCTTCCCGGACTTGTCCAGGCCGGCGGCGTCGAGCGCCGTCGTCGCCGCCCCGCCGTCACCCTGCGGCTCGCCCTGCTCGACCATGGCGCCAGTCTATCGGCTGGCGGCGGCTTCTCAACACCCCACACGGTGCCGGGCGCCATCGCCAGATCGCCAGCCATCGCCTGGCACCGAGGATCGAGCCGGGTCGGGAATCCGGGAATCCGGGCGTGGGCCGCCGCCGGCGGCTGCTCGATGAGGCGAGCTCGCGTCGCGATCGGCTCGGTTATGGCTCTTGACAAGCGGGTCCCGTCCGCCTACCATCTGAGGTCCTTTGCGTTGCAGAGGCGGGAGTCGTTTGCCGTCTCGTGCCGTGGCGCAGGGGCAGCCCTCCCCAGGAGTTGGATGGAGAACGCGTGATGAAGAGGACTTACAGCCCTAAGCTCGCCGAGATCGAGCACCAATGGTTCGTGCTGGACGCGGCGGGGATCCCCCTGGGGCGTCTCTCCTCGCTGGCGGCGCGGCTGCTCACCGGCAAGCACAAGCCGACCTACGCGGCGCATCTCGACAGCGGCGATTTCGTCATCGTGATCAACGCCGAGAAGACGGTGCTGACCGGGCGCAAGGAAGACCACAAGCTGTACCGGCGCCACAGCGGCTATCCCGGCGGCTTGAAGACCGAGACCGCCGGCGAGCTGCGGCAGCGGCGACCCACCCAGCTGGTGGAGAGGGCGGTGTGGGGGATGCTTCCCAAGAACCGCCTCGGCCGCCACATGCTGCGCAAGCTCAAGGTCTACGCCGGCGCCGAGCATCCCCACCAGGCGCAGCAGCCGACGAGCCTCGAGGTCGAGGGTGGTTTCTTGCGCCCGCCGAGCCAGCCGAGCCAGAGCAACTAGCGTTCCGAGCGGACTTAGGAGACGGCATTGAACCAGGTCAAGAACTATGGCACCGGGCGCCGCAAGACGGCAGCCGCACGCGTCTATATGCGTCCCGGCAGCGGCACCGTGCAGGTGAACGGACGCTCCCTGGACGACTACTTCCCGAACGAAGTGCTCAAGATGGTCATCAAGCAGCCGCTGCTGCTGACCGAGACGGCGGAGAAGTTCGACATCGTCGCCACCGTCGAGGGAGGGGGCAGTGCCGGCCAGGCCGGCGCCATTCGCCACGGCATCTCGCGCGCCCTGATCGACTACAACACCGAGCTGCGCGACCGGTTGAAGTCGGCCGGCCTCCTGACGCGCGACCCGCGCAAGAAGGAGCGCAAGAAGTACGGCCAGAAGGGCGCTCGCGCTCGATTCCAGTTCAGCAAGCGCTAGGCGGCCAGGCACGACGTCGAACACGCCGAACACCGCCGCCGCGCCAAGGAGAAACGGGTTGGTACAGGTCACGATGAAGGAGCTGCTCGAGGCCGGTGTCCATTTCGGGCACCAGACCCGGCGCTGGAACCCGAAGATGAAGCCCTATATCTTCGGCAAGCGCAACGGGATTTACATCATCGACCTGCAGAAGACCCTGAAGCTCTTCGAGCAGGTCGTCGAGTTCGTGCACGACCTGGCGGCGCACGGCAAGCGCATCCTGTTCGTCGGCACCAAGCGCCAGGCCCAGGAGGCGATCGCCGAAGAGGCGAAGCGCTGCGGCGAGTTCTCGGTTACCAACCGCTGGTTGGGCGGCACCCTGACCAACTTCGTCACCTTACGCGCCTCCATCGAGCGGCTCAAGGAGATCGAGGTGCGGCTGGGGGACGAGAACAGCCCGCTCACCAAGAAGGAGCGGCTGCGCCTCGAGCGCGAGCATCAGCGGATGGCGCGGAACCTTGAAGGCATTCGCGACATGGACGAGCTGCCTGACGCGCTGTTCGTCGTCGATCCGAAGAAGGAATACATCGCGGTCGCGGAGGCGAACAAGCTGGGCATCCCGGTCATCGCCATGGTCGACACCAACTGCGATCCGGAGCTGATCGACTACATCATTCCCGGCAACGACGACGCGATCCGCGCGATCCGGTTGTTTGCCTCGCGCGTCGCCGACGCCTGTATCGAAGGCGGCGGCAAGCGCGAAGAGGCCGCGATGGCGCACAAGAAGGATCCCGGTCCCCGGCTGGCCGTGCCGATCTTCGACAAGGACGCCGCCAGCAGCCCGGCGCCGGTGTCTAGCTAATCAATCGGGTCAGTTCGCAGCGCAGCCGCCGGCACCAGAGCGGCCCGCCCGCGCCCGGCGCGGGCGCCCCTCGCCGGGCAGGAAAAGGCCAGTCGAACCCGGGTCGATCTGGCCTTTTCTTTTGCCCGCGAGAAAGAAAGTTGTCCAAGGAGACGTGGTCATGGAAATCACCGCCCAGATGGTCAAACAACTTCGCGAGCGCACCGGCGCTCCGATGATGCATTGCAAGTCCGCCCTCTCAGAAGCGGCCGGCGACCTCGAGAAGGCCGTCGACTTGCTGCGCCAGAAGGGTCTCGCCGCGGCGGCCAAGAAGGCCGGGCGCATCACCGCCGAGGGCGCGGTGGGCTCCTACATCCACGCCGGCGGCAAGATCGGCGTGCTGGTCGAGGTCAACTGCGAGACCGACTTCGTGGCCCGCACCGACCAGTTCCAGGAGCTGGTGCGCGACGTCGCCATGCACATCGCGGCGGCGGAGCCGCGCTTCCTGACCCGCGAGGAGGTCACCGCGGCGGTGCTCGAGCGGGAGCGCGAGATCTTCCGCGTGCAGGCGCTGGCCTCGGGCAAGCCGCCGGCCGTCGTCGACCGGATCGTCCAGGGGAAGATCGACAAGTTCTACTCCGAGTTCGTGCTGCTCGAGCAGCCGTTCGTCAAGGACCCGGACTTGACCGTCGGCCAGCTGGTCGCCGAGAAGGTGGGCAAGATCGGCGAGAACATCCAGGTGCGGCGCTTCGCGCGCTACAGGCTGGGCGAGGGCATCGAGAAGCGCAGCGAGGATGACGCGGCGGGCGAGTGGCCTTCCCCGGGGGCCCCGGAGGGCTCATCCGGCAGCCCGCGCCGGGACGACGACGAGGGCGCCGCGCTCAGCACGCAGGCGGCGCAGTGAACCAAGCCGGCGGGCAGGCGGTTTACCGCCGCATCCTGCTCAAGCTGTCGGGCGAGGCGCTGATGGGCGCGCAGCCCTTCGGCATCGACGAATCGGTGGTGGCGACCATCGCCGACGAGCTCCAGGACATCCACGGGCTGGCGGTCGAGACCGCGGTGGTGGTGGGCGGCGGTAACATCATCCGGGGGCTCGCGGCGAGCCACCGCGGGATCGACCGGGTGACGGGCGACTACATGGGGATGCTGGCCACCGTGATCAACGCCCTGGCGCTGCAGGATGCGCTCGAGAAGCGCGGCGTCGCGACGCGGGTGCAGACCGCGATCGACATCCGCGAGGTCGCCGAGCCGTTCATCCGGCGGCGCGCCATCCGCCACCTGGAGAAGGGGCGGGTGGTCATCTTCGCCGCCGGCACCGGCAATCCCTACTTCACCACCGACAGCGCGGCGGCGCTGCGCGCCAACGAGATCCATGCCGAGATCCTGCTCAAGGCGACCAAGGTGGACGGCGTCTACTCGGCCGACCCCGAGATCGACAGGTCGGCGGTGCTGCTGCGCGACATCACCTATCAGGAGGTCCTGGAAAAAGATCTCAAAGTCATGGACACCGCGGCCATCAGCCTGTGCCGCGACAACGGCATCCCCATCGCCATCTTCAACTTGATGACCGCCGGCAACGTTCGCCGGGTGGTCTGCGGCGAACAGGTAGGCTCGATGGTTCGGGCCTCTTGACCTGGCTAGGAGGCTACATGAAAGAGGTCTTCCGCGATGTCGAGGTGCACATGAAGCACGCCCTTGACCATCTCCATCACGAGCTCAAGCACCTGCGGACCGGGCGGGCATCGCTCGCGCTGCTGGAGGGGATCACGGTCGAGTACTACGGCACGCCCACGCCGCTCAACCAGCTCGCCAACCTGGCGGTCGCCGATGCCACCATGATCACGGCGCAGCCCTACGATCCATCGCAGAGCGCCGCCATCGAGCGGGCGATCATGAAGTCCGACCTCGGGTTGAATCCGTCGAGCGATGGCAAGCTCATCCGCATTCCGGTGCCGCAGCTCACCGAGGAGCGCCGCAAGGAAATCGTCAAGAAGGCGCACGACATGGCCGAGCACGCCCGCAATGCGATCCGCCAGGCGCGCCGCGAGGGCAACGACCGGCTCAAGAAGATGGAGAAGGACAAGCAGCTGGGCCAGGACGACGAGCGGCGCGGCCTCGACGAGATCCAGAAGCTCCACGACCGCTACATCCAAGAGGTCGGCGCGGCCCTGGAGCACAAGGAGCAGCAGATCCTCGAGCGCTGAGCGGGGTGCCGTCCGGCCGCCTGCGGCCTCTCACATGTTCCTCTACGGCTTCCACCCCGTCCGCGAGGCCTTGCGCCACCGGCCGCATCAGGTGCGGCGGGTCCTGGTGAGTGCGGCGCGGCGCGGCAGGCGGCGCGAGGAGATCGAGGAGCTCTGCAACCGGCACGGCCTGCCTTGTGAAGTCGTGGCCGAGCTGGCGCTGCGGGCGCTCGCCGGGCCGGCCCACAACGGCATGGCGGCGGAGCTGCGGGAGGGGATTGGGGTGCGCGGGGCGGTGGCTGGGGCGCGTGATTCGGGTGGGTTGGGGGCGGCGGCGGAAGACGGCGATCCCGATCTGGTGGTGCTGCTCGAGGACGTGCAGGACCCGCGCAACCTGGGGGCGGTGCTGCGGGTGTGCGAGGGCGCGGGCGTAGGCCGGGTGCTGATCCGTGACCGGGGATCGGCGCCGCTGACTCCCACCGTGGCCAAGACCTCGGCCGGCGCCAGCGAGTGGCTGCCGATCGAGCGCGTCACCAACTCGGCGGTGACCTTGACCCTGCTCAAGGACGCCGGCTTCTGGGCCTACGGCTCCGATCCCGCGGGCCAGCCGCCGTGGGAGATCGATCTAACCGGCAAGCTGGTGCTCTGCTTCGGCGGCGAGGAGAAGGGGCTGCGCGCCCGCACCCGTGATCTCTGCGACGGCTCGGTGGGGCTTCCAATGCGCGGCCGCATCGGCTCCCTCAACCTCGCCACCGCCGCGGCGGCCGTCCTCTACGAGGCGCTGCGCCAGCGCAGCGCCAGCCGCGCCGAGCTGCGCCCACCCGGCCCCGGCCTCTCCAGAGGCTAGCCGCTGGACGCCGATTCCTTCTGGGGCCAGCGCACGAAGTAGCCGTCGCACCAGACGATGTCCTGGTCGAAATCGTCGGGATCGAAGGCGCCGACGGTGTAGACATCGCCCGTGAAGCGGCCGTCTTTGCCGGCGCTGCGGATGCACATGACGTGCTGCGCGAGCGGGTGGTCGACGTCGAGGCGGAAGTCGAACGCGTTTCCCCACCCATCCCTCTCGTCCACTTCGTTGAGGTAGGTTGGAACGAGGATCCTTCGCAACCGGTCGATCGCGATCGGCGGGTAGTCGGTCAGGTTCACCACCTGCGGCTGCTTGGGCTCGGCGGCCGTCCGCGCGGCGCCGAGCGGAGACTGCCCGGGCCGCCCGCTGGCCGCCGCACCCCCAACCTGATCGGTCAGCCAGGAAAACATCGCGGTGCCGACGTTGCGCATGGCGGCGATGGTCTTCCTCTGACGCTGCCGCTGTGCCGCCAGGTCCGCCTGCCCAGTCCCGGCCTGCGGCGCCGCTTTCTGCGCCCGGCCGGGCGCGGTCTGGTGAGCGCCCTGGGGAGAGGCCGGCGCCGGAGGCGCCAGCAAGCCTCCCGCCGCGGGGCCCAGGCCCGCCAAGCTCAGCAGCCCAACCAACGCCCAGAGCCTCTGGTTCATCGCCGACTTCCCCCAAATTGGTCTTCAAGCCTCTCCTCTAATCCTACACCACCGTGTGAGGGCCGACCCGCCGCGCAGGCGTGTAGAGGGTGTCCAACGAGCTTGCCGATACCCTTGCCGGGAGGCTAAAATGCCGACAGCTCCTCGACTCGGGGCGCCTCAGGTCCTCCGCCCTCCGCCTCGAACCCGCCGGCATAGCTCAGGGGTAGAGCTACGGTCTTGTAAACCGTAGGTCCCCGGTTCAAATCCGGGTGCCGGCTCCATGAAATCAATGAGTTAGCTTCGAGGCCCTTGCATGAGATCGCGATTTGGTCCAGAATTGGTCCACTGACTGTGGACCTTTGGCCAGGGAGCGAGGTCGGAACGCATGAGCATCCAACGCCGCATCGGCAGGAACGGCACGGTCTCATGGCGGGTGCGCATCCGCATGAAGGGCCACCCGCTGCAAACCGAGACCTTCGACCGGAAGACGGACGCCGTGCAGTGGGCCGAGAGCGTCCGCGCCGCAATCCGCGAGGGGCGTCGCTTTCCCACCAGTGAAGCCCGGCGGCATACCGTGGCCGAATTTCTCGATCGCTACGACCGCGAGAAGGTGCCGGAGTACAACGAGTACGAGCAGCGCCAGCGACGGGCAAAGCTCGCCTGGTGGCGAGCGATGCTGGGCGATCGATACCTATCGGATCTAACGCCCGCGGCGATCTCGGAGGCCAGGAGCAACCTCGCGCGCCGCGGACCTGGCCACAAGCCAGCCTCCCCGGCGACGCAGAACCGCTACCTTGGCGCGCTTCGTCACGCCCTGGGCGTTGCTCAGGACGAATGGGGCTGGCTCGAAGACAATCCGGCGAAGAAAGTACACCCGAGAAAGGAGCCGCGCGGCATTGTCCGCTACCTCTCGAACGAGGAGAGAGAGCGCCTCCTCGCTGCCTGCCAGGCGAGCGACGACGCACGCCTGTACCCGTTCGTCCTGGTCGCGCTCAGCGCCGGTGCAAGAAGGAGCGAGGTCGCCCGGCTGCGCTGGCGCGACATCGACCTCGCGAAGGGCACCGCCATCCTGCACAAGACCAAGAACGGCGATCGCCGCACGCTGGTGCTGGCCGGCCAGGTCCTCGAGGTACTCCGGGAGATGTCGCGCGTGCGGCAGATCGGCAGCGATCTGGTCTTCGCCAACCGCGACGGCATCGCCGGTCTCCCGCGCAAGCCGTGGGACGCCGCGGTCGGTGCGGCGAAGGTTGAGGAGTTCCGCTTCCATGACTTGCGACACTATGCCGAGTGCCGGATTATGCCGAGTGACCGGCGCCCGGTTTTCGCAACTGTCTGAAGGCCAAGGCGGATCTCGGCCGATTCCGTGGGCGGCACTCGGCATAATCACAGTCTCTCCAGGAAGGCCAGGAGGCGGTCGTCGGGGCGATAGCGACCTGGCGGCACCTCCAAGGGCGAGGTCTTTGCCAGGACCCTCTCCTTGAGCTTCATGTCGGCATGGATGTAGACCTCGGTGGTCGCCACCGACTCGTGGCCGAGCCAGAGGGCGATGACGGTGCGGTCCACGCCATGATGGAGCAAATCCATGGCTGCGGAATGTCGAAGCACATGGGGCGAGACACGCTTGGTCCGTAGGGACGGGCACTGCGTGGCAGCCGTGGTGACGTGCTTGGCCAGCAGGTAGTCGACGCCGTCACGACTCAGGCGGCCACCGCGGGCGTTGGGGAAGAGGGGGTCGGAAGGCCGCCCGCCACGTTCCTGTGACCAGGCACGCAGCACGGTCACCGTCTGCTGGCGCAGGGGCGTCAGGCGCTGCTTGCGCCCTTTGCCCTGACAACGGACGGTGGAGGCTCCATGTTCGAGGAGGAGATCCTCGTTGTTGAGCCCGATCAGCTCGGAGACGCGAAGTCCGGTCTGCACCGCCAAGAGCAGGAGTGCGCGGTCGCGCCGACCCGCCCAGGTGTGGAGGTCGGGTGCTGCCACCAGCGCCTCGAACTCGCAGCGGTTGAGGAAGTCAATCGGTTTTTTGTCGAAGCGCTTCTGGGGCATCGCCAGAACGCGTTGGATCAGAGCGCTATGCTCAGGGTCTTCGAAGGCGACATAGCGGAAAAACGACCGGATCGCTGCGAGGCGGGCATTACGGGTGCGCGTGCTATTGCCTCGGTCTTGCTCGAGGTGCTGGAGAAAGGCGCCGATGAAAGGAGCGTCCAGATCCGTGAGGTTTAGATCGGAGGGTGCTTTGTTCAAGCGCTGGTGGGCGAACTTCAGGAGCAGCCGGAAGGTATCGCGGTAGCTGGCGATGGTGTGGGGGCTGGCTTGCTTTTGGCGAGCAAGACGGTCGGTAAAGAAGCCCTCCAGAAGGCCGGCAAGGCTCGCTGTGGCTTTCATGGTCGAGGTTCTCCGGAAGTGTCTTCTAGCCGCCGGACGGCACACTGAAGGAGCTCGGTGGAGGCAGAGAGGTACCAGTAGGTATCGTGGACATGGGCATGGCCGAGATAGGTTGCCAACTTGGGAATCTGGCAATCGACGTCGAATCCCTCGCGATACCACCGCAGGAGCGTCTGGACCGCGAAGCGATGCCGTTTATCCCGCGCGCGGGATAAGCGACATTATCCCGCGCGCCTGATTATCCCGACTCGATGTGCGCCGAGCCTGTCTTACCGGCTCGTGCTCTGACTCGGAGGCCCTTGGACGCGGGATAATCAGAGGCTCTCGAGGAAGGTGAGAAGGGCGTCGCCCGGCTTGTAGCGCCCGGGAGCGAGCCCTGACACGGCGACGCGCGCGAGAGCTTGCTCCTTGAGTCGCAGATCGGCGTGCAGGTACATCTGCGTGGTCTCGATCGACTCGTGCCCGAGCCATAGTGCGATCACACTGCGGTCGACTCCGCGCTGCAGCAACCTCATCGCTGCGGTGTGTCTCAAC
>DASZZP010000100.1:2500-113514 GCA_035544875.1 Thermoanaerobaculia bacterium
AGGGCAAGCCAAGACAGTCGTTGACTCTTCCTCTATTCAGTTTTCAAAGAACCGGCGCTCTTGAGGCGCGACCTTTGATTCTATGACGCGAGCTGGGGGCATGTCAACCCCCCGAAAGGCACGAAACTGCGTCGGGACCGAACACCGGCTAGAGACGAACCAGCCGCCCAGTCAACAGCCACTCCAGATGACCTTCGGGGAGAACGCCCGGCCAGCTTGTCAAATTCCCGGCCGCGGAAGCCACCGACGCCGGGAGTGGGGATGTTAGGGCCTCCGGCCGGGCTTGTCAACCGTGCGAATCGCGCAATCGGTTTGCCACCGTCCCCACGGGGCATCTGGCATCGCGGACCGGACACCATCGTCACCGACGAGCCGCCGGCTGCCGCGGCCACCGCGGCGGCTCTTGGCCAGATCAGGCGGGCGGCAGGAAGACCAGGCGGCGGCCGCGGATCTCCCAGGTCTCGGTGAGCAGGCGCCGCAGGGCTTCGGGGTAGGCCAGATGCTCCTGCTCGAGGATTCTCGCCGCCAGGCTCTCGGGGGTGTCGCCGTCGAGCACCGGCACGGCGCGCTGCACGACGATCGGGCCGCTATCCAGGTCTTCGTCGACCAGGTGGACCGTGCAGCCCGAGACTTTGACGCCATGCTCGAGCGCCCGGGCCTGCGCCCCGGTACCCGGAAAAGCAGGCAGCAGGCTCGGGTGAATGTTGACGACGCGCCGCGGGAAAGCGGTCAGAAAGCTCGGCGTCAGCAAGCGCATGTAGCCGGCGAGACAGACCCATTCGATCCCCTCTTGGCCCAGCGCGGCCAGGACCCGGGCCTCGTGCTCGAGACGGCTGGCCTCCTCGCGGTGGGGAATCGCCGCCGTCCTGATACCGCGCTTGCGCGCATGCGCCAGCCCGGGGGCATCGGCGACGTTGCTCACCACCAGGGCGATCTGCGCCGGCAGCTCGCCACCCAGGGTCGCATCGTGAAGGGCGAGGAAGTTGCTGCCGCGCCCCGAGAGCAGGATCCCGACCCTCGCCAGGCGGGCCGCCTTTGTCCGGCGCGACGGGCCCGCACGTCCGGTGGACGTGCGGGCCAGCCGCCGCTGTGCGGCAGCCAGCTGCCGCAGCCGCGGCGACTGGCACGTCGGTGGTGGACGTGCGGCATTCCCCGGAGGGCTCTTCCCGGAGGTCGCATGCGGCGGCGAGGGCGTTCCAGCCGAGATGTCAGGAAGGGTCATGCCTCGATCTCGAGCGCGGCGGCGCCGTTTCCCGAGGCGTAGGTCTCGAGGTCGTAGACCACACCCGAGCCGCCTTTCTGCACGGTGCCGATAGCGAAGGAGCGCTGGCCCTCCCGGCGAAGCATTGCCATGACCTCGCCCAGCGCCGCGGGGTCGACGACCAGCACCATGCCGATACCCATGTTGAAGACCCGGAACATCTCCTCCGTCTCGACCTCTCCCTTCTCCTGCATGAAGTCGAAGATGGCCGGGATCTCCCAGCTGCCGACCCGGATCTCGGCGTGGGCTCCCGGGGGGAGAATGCGGGGGATGTTGTCGGTCAACCCGCCGCCGGTGATGTGGGCCATGGCCTGCAGGCCGGAATGTCCGAGCAGCGGCCGCACCGGCGCGAGGTACGACAGATGGGGAGCCAGCAGCAGCTCGCCCACCGTCTTCTTCTTCCGCGCCCAGGGCGCGCGCTCCGCGATGCGCAGGCCCAGGCGCTCGAAGAGTACGCGCCGGGCGAGCGAGTAGCCGTTGGTGTGCAGACCCGACGACGGGAGGCCAACCAGGACGCTGCCCGGCTCGATCCGCGAGCCGTCGAGCAGGCGCGGCCGGTCGACGAGCCCGACGATGAAGCCGACCAGCTCGTAGTCGCCGGGCTGGTAGAAGCCCGGCATCTCGGCGGTCTCGCCGCCCAGCAGGGCACAGCCG
Source organism: Thermoanaerobaculia bacterium (assembly GCA_035544875.1). GTDB lineage: Bacteria > Acidobacteriota > Thermoanaerobaculia > Multivoradales > UBA5704 > JASLEW01. The sequence continues at coordinate 4,416 of DASZZP010000100.1, forward strand.
TTGTCCTTGCAGCCGGCCGCGACGCCGCGCACCAGCTCCACCATGAGCGCCGGCTCGAGCACGCCGGCGCCGAGATAGTCCAGGAAAAATAGCGGCGTGGCACCCTGGACCAAGATGTCGTTGACGCAGTGGTTGACCAGGTCGCGGCCGACGGTCGAGTAGTCGCCTGCCATCCGCGCCACCACCAGCTTCGTGCCGACGCCATCGGCGGAGGCCACCAGCACCGGTTCGCGCATCCCCGCGAGCTCGGGCCGGAAGAGCCCGCCGAAGCCGCCGATGCCGCCGAGCACTCCGGAAGTGAAGGTGGCGCGGGCCAGCTTCTTGACCTTGTCGAGCCCCTTCTCCTGGGCATCGATGTCGACGCCCGCGGACTTGTAGGCGCTCGGTTTCGCCGAGCTGGCGTGCTCGTCCATCGGCCGCATACTATCCGGGTAGGGACCCGCGCGCCTGAGTTGAAGCGCGGGTAGGCCGCCCGGCCGGCAATGGCCGGGCGGCATGCTCCGGAGAGCAGGACCCGCGCGCCTGAGTTGAAGCGCGGGCAGGCCGCCCGTCCGGCGATGGACGGGGCGGCCGCCGCCCGTCCGGTGGTGGATGGGCGGCATTCCCCGGAGGGCTCTTCCCGGAGGTAGGGACCCGCGCGCCCGAAAGAATGATCGAGCCTCCTCACTTCCACCTGTTCGGCCCCTCTCACTGGGCGGTGCTGATCATGACGGTGGCGGTGCCGGTCGGCCTGGCGCTGCTGGTGCGCCGGCCGCGGGGCCGGAGCTGGATCCGGCCGATCGCTTACGGCCTCGCGGCCCTGCTGGTGGTCAACGAGGTGTTCGAGATCCTCTATGTGGCCCGCATCAACCCCGGCGACCTCAAGAACCACCTCCCTTTCCAGCTCTGCGATTGGGTGATCATCGCCTGCGTCGTGGCGCTCCTCTGCCGCCACCAGCTCGCCTATGAGCTGGCCTACCTTTGGGGTCTCGGCGGCACCCTGCAGGCCGTCCTCACCCCCGACCTGGTCGAAGACTTCCCGCGCTATCACTTCTTCGCCTTCATGATCGCCCACTCGGGAGTGATCGCCGCCATCCTCTTCCTGACCCTGGGGATGCGCATGCGCCCGTATCCGCGGTCGATTCTGCGCGCCTTCCTCTGGAGCCAGATCTACCTGGCGGTCACTGCCGGGGTCAACCTGGCGCTCGGCACCAACTACGGCTATCTCTGCCACAAGCCGCTGCAGGCGAGCCTGCTCGACGTGCTCGGCCCATGGCCCTACTACATCTTGAGCCTGGAAGCCCTCGGCCTCGTCATGTTCGCGCTCGTCTATGCCCCATTTGCGGTCGGCGACTGGCTGCGGCGCGGCCGGGCAAACGCCTAGCCGGGCTCGCCCGCCAGCCAGTCGCGGGGGTGCAGGAAGTCGTCGTGGAGGCCGGCCTCGGGGGTGCCGGGCTCCGGGTGCCAGTCGTACTGCCAGCGCACGAGCGGCGGCAGCGACATGAGAATCGATTCGGTGCGGCCGCCAGACTGGAGGCCGAACAGGGTGCCGCGGTCGTAGAGCAGATTGAACTCGACATAGCGGCCGCGGCGGTAGAGCTGGAATTGCCGCTCGCGTTCCCCGAAGGGGGTGTCTTTGCGCCGGGCCACGATCGGCAGATAAGCCGCCAGGAAACTGTCCCCTACCCGGTGCATCAGCTCGAAACAACGCGCGAAGCCCCATTCCGAGAGGTCGTCGAAGAACAGCCCACCGATGCCGCGCGGCTCGCCGCGGTGCCGCAGGAAAAAGTACTCGTCGCACCAGCGCTTGAAGCGCGGGTACACGTCGTCGCCAAATGGCCTGCAGATCTCCCGTGCCTGGCGGTGCCAGTCGACCGCGTCCTCCGCGAAGCCATAGTAAGGCGTCAGGTCGAAACCGCCGCCGAACCACCAGACCGCCGCCTCGCCCGCCTTCTCCGCCACGAAAAAGCGGACGTTCATGTGGCAGGTCGGAACGTAAGGATTGCGCGGATGCGCCACCAGCGAGACACCCAGCGCCTCGAAGCCGCGCCCCGCGAGCTCGGGCCGCAGCGCCGACGCCGCCGGCGGCAGCCCCTGTCCGAAGACATGCGAGAAATTGATCCCCGCCTGCTCGAACACCGCGCCGCTGAGCACCCGCGACCGCCCCCCGCCCCCCGCCCCCCGCTCCCACCGGTCCTCGACAAATCGCCCCACCCCGTCCTCGACCTCCAGAGCCCGAGCAATCGCATCCTGCAGCGACAGCAAGTACTCCCGCACCGCCGAGGTGTCATGCTCAAGATTCAAGTCTGACCTCGGTCGCCCAACTCCGGCTTTCCAAAACCGCAGGAATCACGTCGTCTTCAACCCTCAAAGCGTCTTTTTCTCACCAACCCCAGCAGCGAGCGGACCCAGCTGGCGAGGTGACCTGCGACGCTCCCCGCGGCATTCGTTCTCTCTTTCCTCTTCTTCCATCACGCTCGGCCCCATACGGCCAGGACGGAGGGGTCTCACCGCCCTTCCTCTGATCGTATCGGGAACAGCTCGGCCTGGCGCTTGTCCTGGGCTGAGATGGGAACGCGGTACTCGCCGGTCCAGCAGGCCGTGCAATAGCTGTCGCGCGGGCCGCTGACCGAGGCCAGCATGCCGTCCAGAGAGAGGTAGGCAAGACTGTCGGCCTCGATGAAGCTGCGGATCTGCTCGACGCTATGTTCCGCGGCGATCAGCTCGGCGCGCGTCGGGGTATCGATGCCGTAGTGACAGGGCCACTGGGTGGGCGGCGCCGAGACGCGGACGTGCACCTCGGCGGCGCCGGCATCGCGCACCATGCGCACGATCTTGCGCGACGTCGTGCCGCGCACGATCGAATCGTCGACCAGCACCACCCGCTTGCCGCCGATCAGCTCACGAATGGGATTGAGCTTCACCTTGACCCCGAAATGGCGTATCGACTGCCTGGGCTGGATGAACGTGCGGCCCACGTAGTGGTTGCGGATCAATCCGAACTCGAGCGGCAGACCCGATTCGCGGCTGTATCCCAGGGCCGCGAAAAGGCCGCTGTCGGGAACCGGCACCACGATGTCCGCGGCCGCCGGCGCCTCGCGCGCCAGCCGCGCTCCCATCGCCAGGCGCGCCTGCGAAACCGAGTCGCCAAAAACCTTGCTGTCGGGGCGCGCGAAGTAGACGTGCTCGAAGATACAGCGCGTCGGCTCGGCCGCCTGCGCCAGGTGGAAGCTCTCGACCTTCCCGTCGCGCGCCACGATCACCTCGCCCGGCTCGAGCTCGCGCCGCGGCCTCGCTTCGAGCAGATCGAAAGCGCAGCTCTCCGAAGCGAAGCATGGACAGCCGCCGGCGTCTCCCAGCACCAGCGGGCGGAAGCCGTACGGATCGCGCGCCGCCACCAGCCCCTGGGTCGTGATGAGCAGCAGCGAATAGGCGCCCCGCACCTGCTCCAGGGCCAGCATGAACGACTCGACGATGTCGCGCCGCGGCGCCCGCGCCATCAGGTGCAGGATGACCTCGGTGTCGCTCGTGGTCTGGAAGATCGAGCCCTCGCCCTCGAGCCGCGAGCGGATCTCCACCGCGTTGGTGAGATTGCCATTGTGGATGATGCCAAGCGGCCCCATCGAGGTCTTGACCACGATCGGCTGGGCGTTGGCGATGACGCTGCTCCCCGCCGTCGAGTAGCGGGTATGCCCCATCGCCCGCCGCCCCGGCAGGCGTTGCAGCACCTTCTCCTTGAAGATGTCGGCGACGTGGCCCATGCCGCGCTCGACGTGGAGCTGCGCGCCGTTCCAGGAGACGATCCCGGCGCTCTCCTGCCCCCGGTGCTGCAGCGCGTACAGACCGAGATAGGTCAAGTTGGCCGCGTCGTCACACCCTTCGATGCCGAAGATTCCGCACATGAGTCAGACTGCCTGCTACCTCTACCCTCTCACGGAAAAACGACCCGCGGTGCCACAATATTCTCCAGTCGTGGCGCGGGTCGGGGGCCAGCGCCCGCTACAGCCCCAGCGCCCTGGGCAGGGCGGTCGACCAGATCTCGTGCAACGCCGCGATCGGCGCGCGCAGCACCTCGCCCCCGGTCCGCACCACGAGCTCGCCGCCGCCCACCTCGCCGACCTCGCTCGCCGGCACCCCCGCCTCCGCCGCCGCCCGCAGCAGCCGGTCGACGGCCGCGCCCTGGCAGGTCACCAGCGCCCGCGCCTGGCTCTCCGAGAAGAGGTCCGCCCCGGCGGCCTGCGGCAGCTCGATCTTGGCGCCCAGGCCGCCGGCGCAGCACGCCTCCGCGAGTGCGACCGCGACGCCCCCTTCAGCCAGGTCGTGGGCCGTGCCCAGGAGCCCCATGCCGATGAGCCGCCGCAGCAAGCGGGCAAGCCGCAGCTCGGCGTCGAGGTCGATCGCCGGCGGCCGCCCTTGCTCGATCCCGAACAGCAGCCGCAGGTAGGCCGAGCCGCCGTGCTCGGAGCGATCGGTCCCCAGCAGCACGATGCGCTCGCCGGCGCGGACGAAGCCGGCCGCCGGCAGGTTGCCGAGGTCGGGAACGATGCCGACCATGGCGACCGTCGGGGTGGGATGGATCGAGCGGCCCTCGGTCTCGTTGTAGAACGACACGTTGCCCGAGACGACCGGCACCCCGAGCGCCCGGCAAGCGTCCGACATGCCGCGCACGGCCTCGCTGAACTGCCACATGATCTCCGGGTTCTCGGGATTGCCGAAGTTGAGGCAATCGGTCAGGCCGACCGGCTCGGCGCCAACGCAGGCCAGGTTGCGCACCGCCTCGGCCACCGCCTGGGCGCCGCCGGTACGCGGGTCCAGAGAGCAGTAGACCGGGTTGACGTCCGAGGTCAGGGCGAGCCCGGAAGGCGTCCCCTTGAGCCGCAGCACGGCAGCGTCGCCGCCCGGTCCCTGCACGGTGCCCGTCCGTACGCTGTAGTCGTACTGGTGCCAGATCCACTCCTTGCTGGCGAGCTCGGGGGTGGCGAGCAGGCGCTCGAGCGTGCCGCGCAGGTCGCCCGGCTGCGGCACCTCGGGCGGCAGCTGGCGCCGCTCGAGGCCGGCCGGCGGGGCGACCGGCCGCCGATAGACCGGCGCCTCTTCGGTCAGCGGCGCGATCGGCAGGTCGGCTGCCGCGCGGCCGCGGAAGCGCAGCTCGGCGCGGCCGGTCGCCGTCACCTCGCCGATGGCCGCCACCTCCAGACCCCAGCGGCGGAAGATCCTCCCGAGCTCCTCCTCGCGACCGCGCCGGGCCACCACCACCATGCGCTCCTGCGACTCCGAGAGCATGATCTCGTACGGGGTGAGACCGGGCTCTCTTAGCGGCACCCGGTCGAGATCCAGGCGGATGCCGGTGCCGCCGCGGCCCGCCATCTCGAACGACGAGCTGGTCAGCCCCGCTGCGCCCATGTCCTGGATGGCGACGATGGCGCCGGTGCGCATCGCCTCGAGGCAGCCCTCGAGCAAGATCTTCTCGGTGAACGGGTCGCCGACCTGCACGGTCGGCCGTTTCGCCTCGCTGGCGGCGTCGAACGACTCGGAGGCCATGGTGGCGCCGTGGATACCGTCGCGCCCGGTGCGGCTGCCGACGTAGAGGATGGGGTTGCCCGGGCCGCTCGCCCGCGCGCGGAAGACGCGGTCGCGGCGCGCCACGCCAAGAGCGAAGGCATTGACCAGGATGTTGCCGTCATAGCAGCGGTGGAAGCCGGTCTCGCCGCCGACGGTGGGGATGCCGACGCAGTTGCCATAGCCGCCGATCCCCCGCACCACGCCGTCGACGAGGAAGCGCATGCGCGGTGCGTCGAGCTCGCCGAAGCGCAGCGAGTCGAGGCAGGCGATGGGGCGGGCGCCCATGGTGAAGATGTCGCGCAGGATGCCGCCGACGCCGGTCGCGGCCCCCTGGTAGGGCTCGATGAAGCTCGGGTGATTGTGGCTCTCCATCTTGAATATCGCGACCCAGCCGTGGCCGATGTCGACCACGCCGGCGTTCTCGCCCGGCCCCTGGAGCACGTGCGGGCCGTCGGTCGGGAATTCCTTCAAGTAGGACTTCGATGACTTGTACGAGCAGTGCTCGGACCACAGGGCGGCGGTGATGCCGAGCTCGGTGTAGTTGGGATCGCGGCCCAGGATCGAGCGCAGACGTTCGAGCTCCTCGGCGGTGAGGCCCTGGGTGCGGGCCACCTCGGCGGTGATCGCGGCCGGCTCGGCGGGCCGGCGAGAATCCGGCGAGCCGTTGGCGGCCGCCGCCGCGGGGACGGCGGCGCCCGCCGCCATCGCTTGCTGGTCGACCCTCATCGGCGTGCCGATTCCAGCGCGCCGGCCGCGTTGACCGCGCCGACCGCGCCGACCGCGCTGATCGTCGCCAGCGCGCCGGCGAAGATCGCCAGGCCGTCGGTATTGCCCAGGATCTCCTCGGAGCAGCGCTCGGGGTGCGGCATCAGCCCGAGGACGTTGCCGTCCGGGTTGCAGATCGCGGCGATGGCCCGCGCCGCGCCGTTGGGGTTCCAGACCGCCGCGGGAGGCGAGCCGTCCGGCGCGCAGTAGCGCAGCACCACCTGGCGCGCTGCTTCCAGCGCATCGAGGCGCTCGGGAGCGTCCTCGTAGTTGCCTTCGGCGTGAGCGATCGGCATCCGCACCACCTGTCCGGGCCGCCAGCGGCGGGTGAACGGCAGGTCGGCGCGCTCGACTTTGAGATAGACGTCCCGGCACTCGAAGCGCAGCGAGGCGTTGCGGCGCATGGCGCCCGGCAACAGCCCCGCTTCGAGCAACACCTGGAAGCCGTTGCAGATCCCCAGCACCAGGCCGCCGGCCGCCGCATGCCGCTTGACCGCCGCCATCACCGGCGACAGCGCGGCCATGGCGCCGGCCCGCAGATAGTCGCCGTAGGCGAATCCGCCGGGCAGGACCACCAGGTCGCAGCCGCGGACCGTGTCGTCCTGGTGCCAGAGAAAAACCGCGTCCTGGTCGAGCACGTGCCTGAGAACGTGGTAGACGTCGTGGTCGCAGTTGCTGCCCGGAAAGACGATGACGCCACACTTCATGAGTGGCCTCCGTTCACGATCTCGACGGTGTAGTCCTCGACCACCGTGTTGGCGAGCAGCTTCTGGCACATCTCGCGCAGCTGCTGCTCGGCCCGCGGCCGGTCGTCGTGGCCGAGCCGGACCTCGAAGCTCTTGCCGGCCCGCACCTCCAGGACCCCCTCGAAGCCGATGCGGGAGAGCGCATCGCGGATCGCCTTGCCCTGCGGGTCGAGGATCTCGCGGCGCGGGTAGACGGTTACTCGTGCGGTCAATTCAAGTCACCTCCAGCCAGGGAGTCGGGTGGTCTTGATCGGTCAGGGCGACGGCTGCAGGACAGCCGGCTCGAGCCAGCGATTCGCCGATCGCCGCCGCTGCCAGGGCAGGCAGGTTGTTGGTGCGCGACAGGTGGTAGAGCACGACCCAGCGCAGGCGTCCGCCGGCCAGCTCCGGCAGGCGGTCGGCGGCCTCGCGGTTGGAAAGATGTCCATGGCGGCTGGCGATGCGCTGCTTGAGCGGCCACGGATAGGGGCCGTTGCGCAACATGTCGAGGTCGTGGTTGGTCTCGAGCACCAGGATGTCCACGTCGTGCAGGCGCGCCCAGGCGAGGTGGCTATAAGTGCCGCAGTCGGCGATCAGGCCCAGCCGGCAGCCGCCCGCGGTCTCGATCACCGCACCGATCGGCTCGCGAGCGTCGTGCGGCAGCAGGAATGGCTCGATGCGGAAACCCGCCACCTCGCACGGCTCCCCGGAGCGCAGCACCGTCGCGCGGCGCGCCGCTTCCTCGCCCAGGCGGGCGCCCGCGAGCGTGCCGGCGGTGGCGAGGACCGGCAGGAGCGGGTTGCGGCGGGTGAAGCGCGCCGCGCCGCGGCAGTGGTCGGCATGCTCATGGGTCAGCACAAGGGCGGCGAGGCTCGCCGGCTCGACGTCGATCCGCGCCAGGCGGCGGCCGATCTCCCGGCTGGAAAAGCCGGCGTCCACCAGCAGGCGGCTCCCCCCCGACTCGACCACGAACGCGTTGCCGCCGCTGCCAGACCCCAGGACCGAGATCCGCATCGGCGGCCGGGCGCCAGCCCGAAGGCCCCCCTCCGCCGGCATCCAGAGCGCGTCCGGCGCGGACGCTGGCGGAGGCGCGGCAGTGTCGCCGGGCGAAAAGTGTGGCGACAGAGGGACGGGCGAAGAGGGAGTGATCCAGAAGTCGAGCACCGTCTGGACCGGCGCCCCGCCGAGGACCGGCATCGCTGCCCGGGTCGCGCGGTTCGCGGGCGGGATCGAGATCGGGATCGGGTCGAGCGGGTAGCTCGGATCGTGCGGCACGGTCCGGCCCGGGGGAAGTGCCTCGGTCGGATCGGTCGCGGAGGGTGCCACCGACCTACAAGGTATCATCCCCGGGTCCGCGAGACCAGGGGCACTTCGCGGCTCGGCGCCAGGGGCAGTTCTAGCCTCACCAGCGGTGCCGATCTCGAGGGATATGAAACGGCGCTGCGATGTGGCTGTGGAGGCCTACTCGAAGCATCGATCGGATCGCCCCCCGCAACCCCTCGATCCCCTTCCCACCCCTCCGGGGGGGAAGGGGACGCCCACTCCCCTGGCGCACGAGCCAATTTCGTCTAGAAGCGGTACTCCTTGCCCTGCTCCAAGTACTCGAGATCGGGATTGCGCAGCCGGCGAACTTCGTGATGGATGCGCTCGATGCAGGGCGGCTTCAGGTGATGCAGCAGGATCGGGACCCGGCGCTGCAGCTTGTGCAGCTCGCCCTCGAGCGTGTGGGGAGTCAGGTGGAGAGAGACGCTCGCCACCTCCTGCAGCGAGTTGTCGAAGCTGGTCTCTATGCAGAGCGCCTTCAGGTTCGGGGTCGTGTTGGCGATCTCCCACAGGCGGGTCGTCGGCCCGGTGTCGCTCGACCACAGGAGGGCGGCCCCATCCTGCTCGATGAGGAAGCCGAAGGTCGGGATGAGGTGATCGACGGCGATGGGAGTGAAGCTGACGCCGTCGATCACCAGCGGCCGCTCCCGTTCGAGCTCCTGAAAACGAATCGCCGGCAGCAGGTGGTTGGGGAGGCGGGTGAAGTCCGGCCAGGTATCGTTGTTGAATAGATACTTGCGAATGGCGTAGATCGTCGCCGCGGAAGCGTGCAGGTCGATCCCCTTCTCGCTCTTGCCGTAGACATTCTCGATGAAGAACGGCAGGCAATTGGTGTGATCGATATGCGAGTGACTGAGCACGATCGAGTGGACGCCAACCTGCCGCTCGATCGACAAGGCCTGGGACAGGGAGCCCGCGTCGAGAGCGATGTGGCCGTTGATCAGGAGGCAGGTCATCCTGCACTCCGGGCTGTCGCCCCCGTACCCTCCTAGCACCTCGACGAGCATAGTTTCACGGGATTGTAACCCTGCCGGGCCGCGCGCCACAAGAAACGCCGCGCTCAGGCACTCAGGGAGCGCGCGGCTCCCTGAGCGGTGCCTAGACCAGTTAGCCCCAACCGCCGGTGCCGATCCCAAGGGATGAAACGGCGCTGCGATGTGGCGGTGGAGGCCTACTCGAAGCGTCGATCAGATCGCCCCCGCAACCCCTCGATCCCCTTCCCACCCCTCCGGGGGGAAGGGGACGCCCCCTCCCCTGGCGCACAGACCAGTCTCTTTCTAGTACCGCGCTCCGATCCAGAACTGAGTGCGGAAGTTCTTCGACGAGTGCAGGTCGGTTATGCGGGCGAAGTCCCAGTTGACTTCGAGGCCCAGCAGGTTGAGCGACAGGCCATAGCCATAGGAAGCCGTGGCATTGACCAGCCGGTGGGTCTTGGAGTCCCAGAAGGTGAACTTCTGGAACTTGCTGAACCAGGCGCCTCCGATGTCGAGGAACAGGACGCCGCGGATGCCCCGGAACCCGAGCACGGGGGTGGCGAGCACGTCGATCAGCGGGAAGCGGTACTCCAGGTTGCCGAAGAAGGCGCGGTCGCCGACCAGGGTGAACAGGTCGACGCCGCGCACCGTGTCGAGGCCGCCGAAGTAGAACGGGGTCGGCCGCGCGCCGGCGCTGATGCCGCCGAAGGCGCGCAGCGCCAGGTTGCTCCGCAAGGTGACCGGAACGTACTGGCGGACGTCGAGCTGCACCGTGTCGTAGAGGATGCTGCCGCCGCCCTTGCCGCCGACGTTGGGAGCGTAGAGCGCGTCGAGGCGCCAGCGCCGTCCCGCGATCGGCCCCCAGTTGGCGAACTGGCTGGAATCGCCGACCAGAGCCGCGGTCAGGATGGGGAAGTTGTCGTTCGAGGGGACAATGGTGGGGATTTGCGCTCCGGTGGTGGGGTCGACGAAGAAATTCTGCAGGTTGATCTTGCGGATCTCGTAGCCGAGGCCGATCTCCATCCGGTGGTAGAACGAAAAGGGGTAGACGATCGTTCCCACAGCGCCGGTCTGCTGGATGGCCTGCTGGCCGCGCACGATCCTGCCCGAGATGAAGTCCTGGCCAATGTAGAAGACGCGGTTGTCGAAGACGCTGGCCTCCCATTCCAGGCGGTGCGACAGATCGGCGTAGGTGAAGTTGAAGTTCGAGAAGCTCTCGATCGCCGAGAGGTCGGCGATGATGCGCTTGTCGCCCAGGTAGTCGGAGAAGGTCAGCAGCACGCGGCCGACGTAGGTCTGATTGCTCTGGACGCCGGCGTAGGCCTGGGCGTCCTCGAGGAAGAACCTGAACCCGTGGTACTTCTCCTTGTTGCTCTGATCGACGCTCACCTGGATGTCGGGCTCGAAGTGCGCCAGGTCTTTTTCTCCGGCCGACGCGGTCGCCACCTGCACCGTCTCCTTGGCCAGCGGCTCGCTGGTCGTCGCCTCGTACATGTCGAAGGAGCCCTTCCAGAAGCCGCCGAAGACCAGCCGCTCGTCGCCCGTGCTGCTCTTGAGCACCGCCGGCATGAACGCGCCGGTCACCACGTTGGTGTACTGGCGCTGCTCCCCGCTCTGGAGGTCGAGGCCGTAGATGTTCTCGACGCCGCCCTTGTCCGAGGTGAAGAAAACCCGCTTGCCGTCGGGCGAATAGATGGGATCGTTCTCGTTGGTGTCGCCGGTGGTCACCGGGATGCGCTGGCCCGGCTTGTCGAGGTCGATGCGGAAGATCTTGGCGTGGGAGTTGGCGCCCACGACCGAGACCAGGACGATCGACTTGCCGTCCGGCGAGTACGACGGCGCGCCGTCGAAGATCTCGTCGTTGGTGAGCTGGGTGATGGTCGCCGTGTCGAGATCGAGGAGGAAGATGTCGAACTTCCCGTCCTTGGTGCCAGAGAAGGCGACCTTCTTGCCGTCGGGGCTGAACGCGGGCGAGAGCTGCTGCTCGATCTCGGTCATGTCGATGATGCGCTTGACGCCGCCTTTCAGGGCGTCGAGCAGCAGCAGGCTGCGCCCCTTCTCGCGCTTGGCGAAGACGGCAATGGTGTTGCCGTCCGGGGAGAAGGCCAGGTCGCGCCCGAGGCGGCGGCCGATCTCGAGCTCCTGGGCGATCAGGTACTGATACTTGTCGGAGTAGCCGCGGGTCAGATTGCGGATGAAGGTCCGCTTCTTGGCGTCGAACAGGACCACGTCGACCTTGTTGCGGTAGGCGGAAAACGAGGCCACCAGATCGCCGGAGGGCGAGGGCGCCGGCGAGGTCTCCAGGGTCTGCGCCTCGCCCTTGACGCGGAACTTCTTGCCGAAGTCGCCCGGCTCGCCGGTCGCCACCAGCTGCGGCAGGTACTTCTTGCGCAGCCAGCGCCGGAACTCGCTGTCGAACTCCTCCGGCTCCATCTTGAAGGCGCGCTTGACGGCGCGCTCGACCTTCGAGCCGAAGGTGTTGCGCATCTCGTAGAAGAAATCGAGGAAGCCCTCGTGCCCCCAGCGGTCCTCGATGAAGGCGAAGGCCGCGTGGCCGATGCGGTAGGCGAAGAAGCCGCCAAAGTCGGTCTTGGTCAGCGAGGGGATGCGGTCGTTGACCACCATGTCGCGCAGGAACATCTGGTCGCGCGGCGTCTCATCGCGGCCCAGGTAGCTCGCCATGCCTTCGATGAACCAGGTCGGCGGACCGCTGGCGACCGCCTTGGCCAGGCTGCCCTGGTACATGATGTGGAACTGGAAGACGTGGGTGAGCTCGTGACGCATGATGGTGATGAGCACGCCGTCCGGGTCGTCGATCGGCAGCACCATCCGGAAACGGGCGGGAACGGCGAAGGCGCCCACGCCTTCGGGGATGAAGTTGAGGATGACGTTGTTCTGCTCGAACGCGGAGTGCGTGGCGTAATAGATCAACGGAACAGGGTCTTTGATCTGATAGTTCAGGGCGCGCGACAGCTCGTCGTAGTCGCTTTCCGCAAACGACACGATCTTCTGCAGCTGGGCCTCCTCGGCCGGATAGTAGTAGACGTTGAAGTGCGGGGAATGGTAGATGTGCCAGTCGAAGTTGCGGTAGGCGATCTTGTTCTGACCGAATCCGTAGCCCTGGGCATTGGGGCCGAACTGCTCCTGGGCGAGAAGCGGAGCGCACAGCAACAGCAACGCTCCGAAGCCAACCTGCCGGGTGTGCCGCGACAGGCGGCCATACCGACCGCACGACAGCGAGCGATGGACTGAGCGGCTCAAAGGTGACCTCCTTTACGCCTTACTGCGTAAACAGGATACGGCTCGCCTCGACCTCTTTCTGCGTGAACACGTTGAGAATGCGGTCCTCCAACGAGAGGAGGTTCTCGAACATGCCCGCCATTGGGTCCGCATTCTGGCCCTGAAAGTTCTGGAAGTCCTTGAAGTTGTCTTCGTAGAGGAGCTCGCCGGTCTTGCCGTCATAGACCTGGAGCAGGATGTCGTACTGGAAGCCGGTCTGCTCGACCAGGACCTGGCGATAGTAGGGCTGGCCGTTGAACGGCGAGGTGTACTCCTCGGTGCGGTAGCCGGTGCGGTCCTGGATGTCGAAATCGATGGCGCCCGAGAGGATCAGGTCGGCTTGCGTCCGGTCGCCGATGGAGCGCCAGAAATCGGTCTGCTTGGAGAGCTGCTTGAGGTCATAGGTGGGGAAGTCGACCGGGCCTGAATCGATGGTCTTGAGCTCGGTCTCCCGGCGCAACACCTTGAACAGATAGCGTCCGAACTCTTTCTGCACGTCGATGTTGCGCCCCTGGACCTTGTTCTCGCCTTCCTTGCTGACCACCGCGAAAGGCGTCACCGCGATCGACTTGCGCCCCTGCAGATTGAGCCGGGCGCGCTGCGGCAGCTTGAGCTTCACTTCGACCGCGGAGGCCAGGACGGGGCCGGCCGAGAGGACCATGAGCGGGAGGAGGAGCCAGGGGTGCATGAGCTTCATGTGATGCCTCCGTCAGGGAGAGGGTGCCCGCGGCCGGGTTGGTCGAGCTCGAGTCAGCTCCAGGAGGAACTCCCGGGGGGCGGCGGCTGTGCTGGAGGCGGCGGCTGATCGGGCGGCGGCCCGGTCGGCGGCGACGGCAGCTGGCCGGGCAGTGGCTGCGGCGGCGACTGCGGGGCCTTGCCGGGCTCCGGCACGCCTACCGGGGCGCCCGGCGGGGTCGGCGCCGCGGGGGGACCTTTGGGCTGCCCCTTGTCGGCCGGAGCGGTGCCGGGAGGGGTCGACGTGTCGCCGGCCTTGAAGGGGAACTTGGGCTTGCCCTTGCCTTTGTCCGCTGAGCGGAAGCCCTGGTAGAACTCGACGAAGCGGGCGTAGTTGGCGCGCATCTCCTTGTTTTGAGGGGAGAGCTGCAGCGCCTTCTTGTAGTGCTCGAGCGCCTGGTCGAAGTTGCCCTGCGCCTCGTAGGCAACGCCCAGGTTGTTCTGCACTCGCGGGTTCCCGGGATCGGCCCGCTCGGCGGCGTGGAAACGGAAGAGGGCCTCGCTCCACAGCCCGCGGCGGGCCATGTCGACTCCGAAAGCGATCTCCGCCGCCGAGGAGGCCGAGCCGCCATGACCGCCGCAGGCGGCCGCGAGGAGTGACGAGCAAGAGAGCAGGATCGAGGCGGCCCACGACAGCTTCAAGTGGCGCATCAGCGTAGCTCCGGTGCGGGGCAGAGTCCCCCGGGGAAAGCCAAGTATACACAACCCCCCCTCCGTCCTGGCTTGGGCGGCGCGGACGGAGGGTCGCCTGCTCGAGGAGGGCGGCGCTGGAGCGCGTCGAAGGGCACCTCGCCACCTGGGTCCGCGCGCTGCATGGGTTGGACGGAAAAAACGTTCTGAGAGGCGAAGTTATGGCGCGCGGACCCAGGTGGCGAGGTGCCCTTCGACGCTCGTACCGGCAGGCGGGGAGGCAGCCCTTCGGCGGGAGATGGGCCAGGACTTCCCCACCCTCCGCTGGGTTGTCAGGGTGGTATGGGCGGGCGCAGTGCGAAAGGAGCATGGCGCCAAGGGGGCGCGGCTGCTGATGCGAGATCGAGAGCGAAGGGCGCAGGGCGTTTTGATCCTACGTCTTATGAGGGTAGGGCGCGCTTGGGCGCCGCTTCCGATGACCGGCCATGCTCTCTCCTCCTTCGCCTCGCGAGCTGCTCATCGCTCTCAACGTCCAGACGTCGCGGATATGGCGTCCCGCCCTCTACTGTCTCGGCTGCGAAGCCAAGCGCCGGTGGCAGGGGTATCAGGCGGGCGCGCTGCCGCCTCCGGCGCCGGCGTGGAGCGAGTGGCGGGCATGGCTCCGTTCGCTGGCTACAACCTTGCCTCGGGCGCAGCTCGAGCGGGCGCTGGCGGCTCTTCCCAGCGCTGCCGTTCTCGCAGCTCGCGAATGTGGCGAGGCCGGACGTCGCGGGGCGCGGATCGTCACTCTTCTCGACCTTTCCTATCCCCCGGCTTTGGCAGACCTCGATCTGGCGCCGCCGGTGCTGGCGCTGCGCGGCGAGCTGCCGCCCGGACCGGCGGTCGCCATCGTTGGATCGCGGCTCGCCGACGCCTATGGCCGCGAAGTGGCCGAGGACTTCGCCCGCGCCCTCGCCGCGGCGGGCGTCACGGTGGTCTCCGGTTTTGCCCAGGGCATTGATGCCGCCGCGCACCGCGGAGCGCTCACCGCGGCCGGAGGGACCACCGTCGCCGTCCTCGGCTGTGGAGTCGGGGTCAGCTACCCGAGCGGGCACTCGCGGCTGGCCGACGCCATTGCCGAGCGCGGCGCTCTGGTGAGCGAGTTCCCCTGTGGAACGCGCCCCCGAGCGGGATACTTCCCGATCCGCAATCGGACCATCGCCGCGCTGGCGGTCGGTACCCTGGTCGTGCAGGCGGCGCGGCGTTCCGGCTCGCTCAGCACCGCCCGTCATGCTCGCGATCTGGGCCGCGATCTCTACGCCGTTCCGGGCAACATATTCTCGCGGCGCTCGGTCGGCCCCCATAGCCTGCTGCGTCATGGGGCGCTACTCGTGGACCACCCCGACGTCCTCCTGGAGCGGCTCCGCCAGCTTGGCCTCCGCGACCCGCCCGACCGTCCGCCAGGCGGTCCGACCAGAATCCGGGAAGCGCGCCCGCAGGCCGCGGGCGGGCTCGACGGACCCGGCGGAGCCGGCGAGCTCGCGGGACTTCCGGCCAGGGTCCTCGCCGCGCTGCCGCCAGGCTCCACTCTTGCGCCGGAACAGATCGTGCGGCAGCTGCGCAGCTCGCTGGATCGGGTGCTCGCCGCATTGCTGGAGCTCGAGCTCGAAGGGCGGCTCGAACGGTTGCCGGGCGCGCTCTACAGCCGCAAAGGGCGTGATGCCTAGCGCTGGAAGCGAGCGCGATCCAACCCGCGCTTGCGGCGGGCGGGAGGCGGTGTTACTGTCCGCGCTCCGACGGGACCATCCGCTCCTCGCGAAGAAATAAGAGCGCCTCGAGCGACGTTGGTAAGCACCGTGGCCAAGAATCTGCTGATCGTCGAAAGCCCCGCCAAGACCCGAACTCTCAAGAAGTTCCTCGGCAGCCAGTACGCCGTCGAGGCTTCTGTCGGGCACATTCGCGACCTGATCAAGAAGGACATGGGGATCGGCCCCTCCTATGAGCCGCGCTACGAGGTGCTGCCGGCCAAGAAGGAGGTCGTCAAGAAACTGCGTGCGGCAGCCAAGAAAGCCGATACCGTCTACCTCGCTCCCGATCCGGACCGCGAAGGCGAGGCGATCGCCTGGCACATCTCCGAGGTGTTGGGAAAGGAGCCCGGGGCGGTGCGCCGCGTGACCTTCAACGAGATCACCCGGCGCGCCGTGCTGCAGGCGCTGGAGAACCCGGGCACGATCGACTACCGCAAGGTGGATGCGCAGCAGGCGCGACGCGTGCTCGACCGACTCATGGGGTTCCGCCTCTCGCCCCTGCTGTGGGAAAAGGTCAAGCAGGGGCTCTCGGCCGGACGGGTGCAATCGGTCGCCCTGAAGATGGTCTGCGACCGGCAGGCCGAGATCGACGCCTTCAAGTCGCAGGAATACTGGAACCTTGGCGCCGACGTGGCCGCGGCGGAGCCACCGCCGTTCAGCGTCCGCCTGCTTCGCATCGACGGCAAGAAAGCCGAGGTCGCGACCGGCGAGCAGGCGGCGGCGATCGTCCGCGACCTCGATGGCAGCTCTTTCGTCGTGCGCGCCGTCGAGCGCAAGGAGTCGCAGCAGAAGCCCAACGCGCCGTTCATCACCAGCCGCCTGCAGCAGGAAGCGGCAAAGCGGCTCGGCTTCTCGGTCAAGCGGACGATGGCCCTGGCGCAGGGTCTCTACGAAGGCTCCGAGATCGGCGACCGCGGCGCGATCGGCCTGATCACCTACATGCGTACCGATTCGACCCGGGTGGCCGATGAGGCGGTCGCCGGCGCCCGCGACTTCATCGCCGCGACCTTCGGCGCCGCCGCACTTCCGGCCAAGCCCAACGTCTATAGCTCGAGGAAAGGCGCGCAGGACGCCCACGAGGCGATCCGCCCCACCACTTTCGATCTGCCTCCCGACCAGGTCAAGGACTATCTCAAGGACGACGAGTGGAAGCTCTACAAGCTGATCTGGGAACGCTTCATGGCCTCGCAGATGCAGCCGGCGCTCTTCGACGTCACCCAGGTGGACGTCGAGAGCGGCCCCGAAGCGCGGGAAGGCCGCCCGGCCGGCGATGGCCGGGCGGCATTCCCCGGAGGTCAGGACCGCGCGCCTGAATACCTGTTGCGGGCGACCGGCCGCACCCTCAAGCAGCCCGGCTTCCTGGCGATCTATCGCGAGGTTCCGGAGAGCGGTTCCGAGAGCCCCGACAGCGGCGAGAACGGCGAGCGCGCCGAGAACGGCGGCGACTCCGCCTCCGCCGGCGAGCAGTCCGAGTCGACCCTGCCGCCACTCTCTCCAGGCGAGAGGCTGCGGCTGATCAAGGTGACGAGCGAGCAGAAGTTCACCCAGCCGAAGGCCCAGTACAGCGAGGCGACCCTGGTCAAGGCGCTGGAGGAGAACGGTATCGGCCGCCCCTCTACCTATGCCTCCATCCTCTCGACCTTGACCGACCGGGACTACGTGGACAAGTCTGAAGGCCGCTTCCGCCCTACTGCCCTGGGCACGCTGGTCAACGGCATGCTGCAGAAAGGTTTCCACGACATCCTCAACGAGGGCTACACCGCGGCACTCGAGCTGCAGCTCGATCAGATCGAGGATGGGACGCTGGGTTGGAAAGATGCGGTCAAGGACTTCGATCAGAAGTTCAGCCAGGATCTCGCGCTCGCGGGCGAGCAGATGCCCAACGTCAAGCGCGACGGCGTGCCGCTCGACGAGAGCTGCCCGGAGTGCGGCGGCCAGCTGCTGATGCGGTTCGGCCGCTACGGCACGTTCGTCGGCTGCAGCAACTATCCCCAGTGCAAGTTCACTCGCGACCTCCAGCCTGCTCCGGCCTCCTCTTCCGTGGCTGCCACCGCCGGCAATGGCGGCGCCGGCAAGGGCGCGGCGGGTGCTACCGGGGCGGCGGGCACGCCGGCCGGCGCCGTGGCGACCGCCGGTGCGCCATCCGACGAAGAGATCCCGCTGTGCGAGGAATGCGGGCGTCCGATGGCGCTGCGCCGCAGCCGTTTCGGGACCTTCTACGGCTGCACCGGCTACCCGGAGTGCAAGGGCATCCGCAAGGTGGGACCCAAGGCCGAGCCGCCGCGGCCGACCGGCGTCGCCTGCCCCGAGTGCGGCCAGGGTTGGATCGAGGAGAAACGCTCCCGCCGCGGCAAGATCTTCTACTCCTGCAACCGCTATCCCGACTGCAAGTTCGCCCTCTGGAACAAGCCCGTCGCCAAACCGTGCCCCGACTGCAACGCGCCCTTCCTGCTCGAGAAGACCACCAAGAAGGCGGGCACCCGCCTGGTTTGCAACACCGAAGGCTGCGAGCACTCCGAAGGCGTCGAGCCGGCGGCGTAGCCCGAGTCAGGTTGGCCCGGCGGCGCACGAGGACTGCAAGGAACCTGCGCGGCTCCGCGGAGACGCGGTCTAGCAGCTCACCCGCGCGCCGGATCGCCCAGCCATGTCAACCGCGAGCATTTGCGCTGCCCATTCACTCGCGGCCCTCGCGCCGCGCCGCGGACAACGATCGGCGCTCCCGGACAGCCTTGGACTGAAGTTCGATAGCATGGCCCCGTGGCGTGCTTCGACGTCGTGATTCCGGCGCGCAATGAGGCGCCGACGGTCGCCGGTGTGGTGCGGGCGGCGTGCGCGACGCCCGAGGTCGGCTCGGTGGTGGTGGTCGACGACGGCTCGACCGACGACACCGCGGCGGTCGCCGCGGCGGCTGGCGCCCAGGTGATCCGGGCGCGGGCGCCGGCGGAGGCGGGCGGCGACAAGGGCCGCGCGCTGGCCTGCGGCGTCGCGGCCACTCGCAGCCCGCTGCTGGTCTTCTTCGACGCCGACATCACAGGCGCCGAGCCGCGCCACTTCACGGCGCTGGCCGGCCCGGTCCTCGCCGGGCAGGCGGCCCTCTCCTGCGGTATGGTCGACCACGGGCGGCTGCGCAACCCCTGGTTCCTGCGGCTGCCGCCGATCACCGGCCTGCGCGCGCTGGGGCGGCAAGTGTTCGAGGCGATCGCCGCGCAGGACCGGCGCGGCTTCCGCATCGAGATCATGATCAACGAGGTGGTGGCGCGCGCCCGGCTGCCCAGCACGATCCGGGTGCTCTCCGGCCTGCGGCACCGCTCGAAGATCGACAAGGCGGGCTGGCGAGCCGGCGCCCTGGCCCACCTGGGCATGTATGCCGAGCTGCTCGGCTGCCTGCGCAGCGTGCCGCTCTGGACCTACGGCGCCTACCTCCGCCACCTGACGGTGCTGCCGCCGCTTGGCGGGCGCTCGGGCGGCTTTGCCGGCGGCCTGCCCGAGCGCACTCATCCGCTTTCGTGAGCCCTTGCGTAGCGCACTCGACTACCCGCTTCACCCCGCCGCCGGCGACGCAGTCATCCATTTCCCGCCGGTCCGCGTAGGCGAGATCATGAGCCAGACCGTGAACCAGATCGTGAGCCAGACCATGAGCCAGATGAGACCCATGCTGCCGTTGTTGTTCGCCCTTGGCTTGGCCGCCGCATTCCTCCCCGTGGTGACCGCCGCTGCCCCGGCGGCGCCCGCCGGAGGGACCGGCGCCGCCGGTCCGGCCCCCGACTACGCGGCCTGGAACGATCTGCTGGCGCGCAACTACGATCCCGCCCGCGGGATGAACTACAAGGACCTCAAGGGCAAGGACGGCAAGGCCCTGGCCGACCTTCGCCAGCGCATGGCGACGGTCGACGTATCCGGCCTGGCGCCACCTGACCAGCTCGCCTACTGGATCAACCTTTACAACATCTCGGTGGTGAGCACGGTGGTCGACCACTACCCGGTCAACTCGATCCGCGACATCTCGACCGACCCAATCACTCGCCTCAACGTTTTCAAGAAGGAGACGGTGGCGGTCAAGGGAGGCAAGCTGTCGCTCAACGACATCGAGAACCAGAAGATCCGCGCAGGTTTCAAGGACCCGCGGATCCACTTCGCCATCAACTGCGCCGCCTCCAGCTGCCCGCCGATCCGCCCCGAGGCGTTCACGGGCCCGCGCCTGGGCGAACAGCTCGACGACCAGGCGCGGCGTTTCCTCAACGAACCCAACCGGGGAGTGAAGATCGACTCCCGCGACGGCTCGGTCGTCATCCACGTCACCAAGGTCATGGACTGGTTCGGCGACGACTTCAAGAACTGGGCCGGCGGGCAGGTGGCATTCATTCGGAAGTACCTGCCGCCCGAAAAGCAGAAGCTCATCGACGCCGCGAAAGGCAACGTCAAGCTCGATTTCTATCCCTACGACTGGAAGCTCAACGACACCTCGGCGAGATGAAGCCGCGGCGAGTCCCGCATCGGCTAAAATGCGCATGAATCCGCCCATGCCGCGCCCGCTCCGGCTCCTGCCCTGCCGCAAGCCGGCGCGAGGAATCTGGCTGGAGGGGCGCTGAATGCTGGGGCAGCCCCGCTCGCCACGCCGTCTCATGGGCCTCCTGCGAGACCCGGTCACAACCGAGAAACGCGCACTCCTCGCCGCACGCTGGCAAGGGCTCGACGAGGCGATCCGGCTGCCCGGCCAGGGTCTGGGGCAGAAGGCCACCGGCTGCGGGGCGACCGTTGGCATCCAGCCGCGCTGCGACTTCGCCTGCACCGGCTGCTATCTCGGCCACGAGGCGAACAAGGTCCCGGCCTTGCCGACCGCCGCGGTGCTGGCCCAGCTCGACGCGCTGCGCCGCCACCTCGGCCCGAAGAGCAACGTCCAGATCACCGACGGCGAGGCTACGCTGCGCCCGCTGCCCGAGCTGATCGAGATCCTGCGCCACGCACGGGCGATCGGCGTCATCCCCATGCTGATGACCCACGGCGACAACTTCCGCCGCCAGCCGGGCATGCTGGAGCGGCTGATGACCGACGGGCTGCTGACCGAGGTCTCGATCCACATCGACATCACCCAGCGCGGCCGCGACGGCTACCGCGCCCCGACCTCCGAGCTCGAGCTGATGCCGCTGCGCGAGGAGTTCGCGCGGCTGGTGCGCGCGGCGAGACGGCGGACCCGCCGCCATCTGCGCGCCGCAATGACCCTGACCGTGACCCAGCAGAACCTGCTCCAGATCGGCGATGTGGTGCGCTGGACGGTCGCCAACCGCGACGCTTTCAGCCTGCTGAGCTTTCAGCCGCTGGCCCAGGTCGGCCGCACCCGCAAGCAGCTGCAAGGCGTCAGCGCGGCGGAGCTGTGGCGCGAGATCGGCCGCGGCACGGCGGGCTTCGGGCTTGCCCTCGAGGGCACCGGGCCGCTGTTCTTTGGCCATCCCGAGTGCACGCGGTTCGTGCCGCTGCTGGCGATCGAGCGGCCGGCTGGGAGCGGCGCCAGGGCCGCCGCCGGCAGGGCAGGCCCCCGCCTCCTGCAGCTCATCCGCGACCGGCCGGAAGACCTGGCCGTGATGCAAGAGTTCTTCGCCCGCGGGCTCGGCGGCACGGCCTTCCGCGACGACCGGCCGGCGGAGATGGCGGCGCGTGGCCTCGGCCTGCTGGCGCGCGCGCCGGGCTGGTTCTTCGGGCCGGTCCGGCGCTGGGCCGGCGGCCGCCTGCGCAGCGAGGCCGGGATCGGCTTCTGGCGCCTGCTCGGCGGCGGCCTCGCTCGCCGCCTGCGGGTCGACAGCCTCACCCTGACCAGCCATCACTTCATGAGCCCGGAGGAGCTGACGACCCCCCTGGGCCGGGCGCGCCTCGCCGCCTGCGTCTTCCGCCTGCCCGATCGGGGCGAGATGGTGCCGATGTGCCGGATGAACGCCGGGGGCGTCCGCGAGCGGATCTACGGCGAGATCGCGATCGCTCGGGCGGCGCGCCCGCCGGCGCCAGCCCCAGGGCCAGGTCCCCTGCCCGTCGTCCACTAGCCGCGATTTGCCCGACGCGGTCCTTCGCCGCCCACGCGCTCGGCGCGCGGCCCGCCCTCAGACCCCGGCTGGCGGCCAGGCGCCAAGCAGGCGGCGCAGCTGCACGATCTGCCCGAGGTGGTAGGCGTTGTGGTCGGCCAGCAGCAGCGCCTCGCGCAGCAGCGTCTGACCCTTGCCGTGGGGAAACGGCCGCAAGAGATCGGCCGCCGGATCGGCGATCAGCTCCCCCATCGCCTGCAAGTCGGCGCCGAAGGCGGCCACCGACTCTTCCCACACCGCATCGCCGGGCGGCGCCGCGCTCGGCGGCCAGTAGCCTTCCGGCCAGGCGGGAGAGACATGGGCGGGATCGCGGCTGAACTCCAGGATGTCGGATTGCCCCAGCCGCAGGTGCTCGACGAGCTCCCAGAGCGAATGCTCGACCCCTGGAGGCTTGGCGCCGCGCAGCGCGGCCGGCAGATCCTTGATCGACTGCTCGAAGTCAAGATGGGCGTGGCGGCTCGACAGCAGCTCGAGCAGCTGCTCGCGGAGACTGGCATCGGGCGCGGAGGCTTTCATGGCGCTAGTTTTCCCTTCCCCTGGCAGCGGGTGTTTCCCACGCCCGCATTCCGGACGCCGGTCTTTTCCAGCGCCAGTTTTCCGGCGCCGCACGGGCATTCTAGTTCCCCTTCCCGGTGCGGCGTCATGGTAGCCTCTCCTCGAGGTCTAAATCACCGCAGATGAATGAGCCCGAGCCCATCCATGTCGTCGGCGGCGGCCTGGCCGGCGCGGAGTGTGCCTACCAGCTGGCGCAGCGGGGTCTGCCGGTCGTCCTGCACGAGATGCGGCCGCGGCAGCCGACGCCGGCCCACAAGACCGGCGACCTGGCCGAGCTGGTGTGCAGCAACTCGCTGCGCAGCGACGACCCGCTGCATGCGGCCGGCCTCCTCAAGCGCGAGATGGAGGGCTTCGGCTCGCTGATCATCGCGGCGGCGCGGGCGGCGGCGGTGCCGGCGGGCAGCGCCCTGGCGGTCGACCGCGAACGCTTTTCCGCCCAGGTGACCGCGGCGATCGCCGGTCATCCGGCAATCGAGCTGCGGCGCGAAGAGGTCACGGAGATTCCGCGCGATCGCGACGTGGTGCTGGCGACCGGCCCGCTCTCCTCCGCCGCCATGTCAGGCGCTCTCCAGGCACTGCTGGGCAGCGAGTATCTCTACTTCTATGACGCCATCGCGCCCATCGTCGAGGCGGAGAGCCTGGATCTCGGACCGCTCTTCTGGCAGTCGCGCTACGGCAAGGGCGACGGCGACGACTACCTCAACGCGCCGCTGTCCAAGGAGCAGTATCTGGCCTTCCACGCCGCGCTCAGCGCCGCCGAGGTGGTGGCCCCGCACGAGTTCGAGCAGGCGGTCTTCTTCGAGGGCTGCCTGCCGATCGAAGAGCTCGCCCGGCGCGGCGTCGAGACCCTGCGCTACGGGCCGATGAAGCCGGTCGGGCTGCGAGCCCCCGACGGCCGCCGGCCGTGGGCGGTCGTGCAGCTGCGCCAGGAGAACCTGGCGCGCAGCCACTTCAACCTGGTGGGCTTCCAGTCGCGCATGAAGTGGGGCGAGCAGCAGCGCGTGCTGCGCATGATCCCGGGTCTCGACCACGCCGAGTTCGTCCGCTTCGGCCAGATCCACCGCAACACCTTCATCAACGCGCCGCGCCATCTCGATCAGCTCTATCGGGTCAAGTCGGCGCCGCGCGTCCGGCTCGCCGGACAGATCACCGGCGTCGAGGGCTACCTCGAATCGGCCGCGACCGGCCTCGCCATCGCGCTCTACCTTGCCCAGGAGCGGCAGGGGCGCGAGCCCGAGCCGCTGCCCGCGACTACCGCTCTCGGCGCCCTCGCCCGCCACCTGACCGAGTCCGATCCGCGCTACTTCCAGCCGGCCAACATCAACTACGGCCTGTTCACCGAGCTGCCGGCTCGCCTTCACAAGACGAACCGGCGCGCCGCCTTCGCCAGCCGGGCGGCCGGCGAGCTCGCCGCCTGGGCCGCGCGCTCCGGCATCGCGCTGCGTTTCGAACCGCTGGCGCCGGCCGCGGCGGCGGCCGCGTTTCTCCCGCCGGCGGCACCCGCGCCGTCCGCGGCGCCGGAGCCGCCGCCCCAGCCAGCGCCGCAAACGGCCTCTGCCGTGACTGAGCCCGAGCCGGCTACGGCGACGGCGAGCAGCCACACAGCGGCGCCGGGCCTCGCCCTCCCCGCGCCCGACAGCCTGCTGCCGCACGGCGCGGAGCGGCGGTGAGCGCCGAGAGCGCGCGCCCCGGCCGGACGGGCGGACTCTCGCCTGGCAAGGGGACCGGCCGGTGAGGCGGCTGATTCATCGCTACCTGGAGCACCTCCAGGCCGAGCGCAACCTCTCGCCGAACACCGTGCGGGCTTACGAGAGCGACCTGCTGCGCTTCCACGACTTCCTGGCCCGCGACTTCCTGGCCCGCGAGCCGACCGAGGTGCGGCCCGAGGACGTCGACGCGCTCGCCGTGCGCTCGTTCCTGGCGGCGCTGACCCGCCAGCGCCTCGGCCGCCGCAGCCAGGGAAGGGCGCTGGCCGCGGTGCGCGGCCTGCTGCGCTTCGCCTGCCGTGAAGGGACGCTCTCGGCCAACCCGGCCGAGGGGGTGCGGACTCCCAGGTTCGCGCAGATCCTGCCGCGCCACTTGCGTCCCGGCGAGATCGAGGAGCTGCTCGAGGCGCCCGCCGCCGCCGAGGGGCCTCTAGGGCTGCGCGACCGGGCGGTCCTCGAGCTGCTCTACGCCTCCGGGCTGCGGGTGAGCGAGCTGGTCGGGCTCGACTGGCCGGCGATCGACCTCGCGGCCCGAGTGCTGCGGGTGATGGGCAAGGGAGGCAAGGAGCGCATGGTGCCCTTCGGCCGCGCCGCGGCGCAAGCCCTGCGCGCCTGGCTAGCCGCGTCCGCCGAGCTGCAACCCGCGGCGTCAGCCGGCCCCTCCGCGACCGGCAAGGACGGCGACGATCCGGTCTTCCTCAACCACCGCGGCGGCCGCCTGACCGATCGCTCGGTCCGCCGCATCGTCGACCGCTGGGTCGAGCAAGCCGCCCTAGCCCGCGGCGTCCACCCGCACACCCTGCGCCACACCTTCGCCACCCATCTGCTCGAAAACGGCGCCGACCTGCGAACCATCCAGGAGCTCCTCGGCCACAGCTCCCTCTCCACCACCCAGAAATACACCCATCTGGAGGTGGAGAGACTCCTGGCCGTCTACCGCCAGTCTCATCCCCGGGCGCGGCGCTAGCGCGGCGAGAATATCCGTCAACACGCAACGACTAGAGGGGTCCAGCATGTCTCAAGCGCAAGCGCAAAGCGTGAGCTGGCTCGGTTACCTTACTGCATTTGGGTCGGTGGCAACGCCTTTGATAGTCCTCACACTTACCGCGATTGGTTGGCGACTACGCATGCAACTCGAGAGAAGAATTGCTCTCGAGGACAAACGTCGAGAAGACCGAATCGCAACCTACAACGAGATCCTGGAACCGTTCATCATCCTCCAGCTTTGAAAAATGCGGAGAGCCGTCTAAAGAAGGTCGGCCGATTCTATATCAGCTGGCGTGGTAGCGCGACTCCTAAAAGTCAAGCGGGAGCTGTTTCAACCGACTAGGGGATAGCCGCAGAGTAATTGGGCCAGCAGTCGCGCCTCAGCGCTTGCCGAGTAACTGGCGCACTGCGGGGAGTAGTTCGTTCGGCACCTCTACCATGCTGGTACTTCGCTGCTCAAACGCCGCTTCGTCTTCGGCAACGGCTGCTTCCTCGCTCTGATTCTCATAATGGGCGAGAAGCGCACGTACACGTTGCTCGTCCCAGCCCGGAGGAAAGTCGTTATTCGGCTTCATCGTCCCTTCCTGCGCTGGCGCCGTTGGTAGGCGGTGAGTGGCTGGCCGCGGAGCTCGTAGGCGGTGACGACGAAGAGGCTATCCGGCTCAGGGTCGCGGACGTAGATGACCCGTAAGTAGCGACCGGCGGGCGTCTGACCAATTGCCACCCGTGAGTCGTTGCTGCCTCGCCGGTCCTCGCCCGGTTCCCGCAGAATGGCTTCGACCTCGTCTTCATCGACGCCATGCAGCAAGATGTGCGGTTCGCCGGTCTCGGCATCGAGAAAGAAGCGCAACCGCATCCGTCCGTATTGTAGCTCATGTCCAGCCGCTCAGTGCCGGCGTGGCGAGCGCAGGCCGCGTGTTCTCGCCCTCCGCCCGCTTCCCTCCGCGTGCTTCCCCGGCGCCTCCACACCGTCCATAAGAGTCCTTGGGAGGAGTCTGGTGCCTCCCCGTCGGCAAGAGGCCTGGCAGGCCGCCGCGCGACGATGCTCCGCTCGCCCAACCTCGCCTCCTCAGTCCGTTCTTCCACACCCACCCCGGCCAGGCGAGCGGAGCGAGTCGCGTGGCGGTCTGGCAGGCCTCCCTCCGCAGCAGGAGGCGTGGAGAAATGCGGGCTGGCCTGATCGGCGGGCGCCCGGCGTACGTCCGGGCCACCGCGGAGCCCCGCGGGTCCCTCGCAGCTCTCAGGCTCCTCCGGGCAACCAGGTTTGACGGCCTGACCCGAGAGGTCCGGCGCCGGCCCTGGTACAATCCACCGCCCATGGGTGTTTTGCTCTCGACGACCGTTCTGCTGGTGCGCCGCGACGGCCGGGTGTGCATGGCTAGCGACGGTCAGGTGACGATGAACAACTCGACCGTGGTCAAGACCGGGGCGCGCAAGGTGCGCCGCGCCGGCAAGGGGAAGGTTCTGGTGGGTTTCGCCGGCGGCGGCGCCGACGCGCTGGCCCTGTTCACCCGCCTCGAGGCGAAGCTCGAGGAATTCGGCGGCCAGCTCGAAC
Organism: Thermoanaerobaculia bacterium; assembly: GCA_035544875.1. Taxonomy (GTDB): domain Bacteria; phylum Acidobacteriota; class Thermoanaerobaculia; order Multivoradales; family UBA5704; genus JASLEW01. The sequence continues at coordinate 31,049 of DASZZP010000100.1, forward strand.
GCGCCGTGGTCGAGCTCGCCAAGGACTGGCGGACCGACCGGGCGCTGCGCCAGCTGCAGGCGGTTATGCTGGTCACCGACAAGGAGCGCAGCTTCTTCGTATCCGGCGCCGGCGAGCTGCTGCAGCCGGACGATGACGACGCGGTCCTGGCCATCGGCTCGGGCGCCAACTTCGCCCTGGCCGCCGCCCGCGCCCTGCTCCGCCACACCGAGCTCTCGGCGCCCGACGTGGTGCGCGAGGCGATGAAGATCGCCTCCGAGATCTGCGTCTTCACCAACGACCGCCTGAGCCTCGAGGAGCTCTGAGCAGCATGGCCATCCAGATCTCCGGCGAGGCCCAGGCCGGCCTGGCGCTCGAGAACATGACGCCGCGGCAGATCGTCGTCGAGCTCGACAAGTTCGTGGTGGGCCAGGAGCAGGCCAAGCGGGCGGTGGCCATCGCGCTGCGCAACCGCTGGCGGCGCCAGCAGCTGCCGCCCGAGCTGGCCGACGAGATCGCGCCCAAGAACATCTTGATGATCGGCCCGACCGGGGTCGGCAAGACCGAGATCGCCCGCCGCCTGGCGCGGCTCGCCAAGGCGCCGTTCCTCAAGGTGGAGGCGAGCAAGTTCACCGAGGTGGGCTACGTCGGCCGCGACGTCGAGTCGATGGTGCGCGACCTGGTCGAGATCGCGGTCACCATGGTCAAGGAAGAGAAGCGCGAGGCGGTGCGCGAGGCCGCGGCGGCCCGCGCCGAAGACCGCCTGCTGCAGCTCCTGGTGCCGCCGCGCCCGATCAGCAGCTATCTCAAGAACGACCCCGACCATGAGGAGGAGGACGAGCTCGCGGCGACGCGCGAGAAGTTCCGCGACAAGCTGCGCTCCGGCGCCCTGGACCACAAGCCGGTCGAGATCGAGGTCGACGAGTCGTCCTACCCGAGCCTCGAGATGTTCACCCCGCAGGGGGTCGAAGAGGTCGGCATCAACATCAAGGATATGCTCCCCGGCCTTTTCGGCCGCAAGAAGAAGCAGCAGGTCAAGATCGCCGAGGCGCGCGAGATCCTGCAGCAGCAGGAGGCCGAGAAGCTGATCGATCGCACCCAGGTGGCGCGCGAAGCCCGGCAGCGGGTCGAAGAGGGAGGGATGATCTTCCTCGACGAGATCGACAAGATCGCCGGCCGCGAAGGCGGGCGGGGACCGGACATCTCGCGCGAGGGCGTGCAGCGCGACCTGCTGCCGATCGTCGAGGGCACCAACGTGTCGAGCAAGTACGGGTCGGTGAAGACCGACCACATCCTGTTCATCGCCGCCGGGGCCTTCCACGTCAGCAAGCCCTCCGACATGATCCCCGAGCTGCAGGGGAGGTTTCCCATCCGCGTGGAGCTCGACCCGCTGACCGAGAAGGATTTCGTCCGCATCCTGACCGAGCCCGAGACGGCGCTCACCAAGCAGTACTCGGCCCTGCTGTCGACCGAGGGCGTCGAGCTGCAGTGGAGCGAGGACGCCGTGTCCGAGATCGCGCGCCTGGCCGTCGAGGTGAACTCCTCGACCGAGAACATCGGCGCGCGCCGTCTCTCGACGCTGCTCGAGCGGCTGCTCGACAAGGTCTCCTTCGATGCCCCCGAGATGGCCGGCGCCAAGGTGCACGTGGACGGCGAGTATGTCCGGCGGGCGCTCTCCGACATCGTCCAAGACCAGGACCTCTCCCGCTATGTCCTCTGATTCCTCCTTGCTCGAGGCACGCCGGCCGTCCAGCCCGGCGCCCCGGACCGCCATCGCGGCAGCCCTCCTCGCCGCCGCCGTCTGCGCGGCCTGCGGCAAACAGGGTCCGCCCACCCCGCCGCTGCGCTACGTGCCGGCGCCGACCAAAGACCTGGCCGCGCACCAGCGCGGGCCGCTGGTCGTGCTCAGCTTCACCTACCCCCAGACCACGCCCGGCGGGATCGCCCTCAACGGCATCTCGAAGGTCGAGGTCTGGGAGGCGGCGCAGGCGGCCCCCCCGCTGGGCGCCGTGCGGCCGCTCGACCCGCGCCTGTTCGGTTCGCTCGCCAAGAAGCGCCTCACCCTGGCGAGCACGGATCTCGGCGCCGCCTCGCTCGGCAGCCGTCTGCTCATCGACCTGCCGCTGCCGCAGCCGCTGCCCGCGGCGCCGCAGGCCCATTTCTTCGAGGTCAAGACTTTCGGCCCCAAGGGCGACGCCTCGGACTACTCCAACCAGGCGTCGGTGGTTGCCAGGACGCCGCCGGCCGCGCCGCCCGACGGGATCGAGGCGACCGGCCAGGCGGACGGCGTGCTGGTCGAGTGGAAGCCGGTTGCCGGGGCGGGCGGCTACAACGTCTACCGGCGGCGCGCCGAGGAGCGCCTGAGCGCACAGCCGCTGGCGCGTGTGCAGCCGACCGAGAAGAGCATGGTCGACTCGAGCGCGGCTTTCGGTCAGCGCTACATCTACTCGGTCACCACCATCGACGCCAAGGACCCGCAGGTCGAGAGCGCCGTGGGCAGCGAGCGCGAGATCCGTTACGTCGACCGCTTCCCGCCGCCGGTGCCGGCCGACCTCGTGGGGGTCGGCGACGCGGGCCGGGTGCGCCTGGTCTGGCGGGCGAGCGAGGCCCCGGACCTGGCCGGCTACATCGTCTATCGCCAGGGCGCGCAGGGCGGCTTCATTCGCCTGACCGAGAAGCCGGTCCAGACTACCGACTACATCGACACCGGCGCCGTCGCGGGCCAGACCTATCTCTACCGCGTCACGGCGATCGACCAGGCCGGCAACGAGAGCGCCCCCAGCGCCGCGGCCCGCGTCGTGGTGCCATGACCGCCTTCTTCAAGGTCTCGGGCGGCGGCAACGATTTCCTGGCCCTGCCCGAGCCGGCCGCGCCGCCGGCGGCGGAGCAGATCCGCGCCTGGTGCCGGCGCGGCGTCTCGCTCGGCGCCGATGGCCTCTTCGTGCTGCGCCGCGGCGCCCGGGCGGACGGCGGCCGGGTGGCCGGTGGCGCGGCAGCGGTCGCCGGACGGGCGGACGGCGGCACGGCGGCGGCCGGCGGCGCGGGGCCGGCGGCGGCAGAGTCGAACCCCGTCGAGATGGACTACTTCAACGCCGATGGCCGGGAGGCCGATCTCTGCCTCAACGGCACTCGCTGCGCCGCTCAGCTCGCTTTCCACCTCGGCTGGGCCGGCGGCCGCGCGATGGTGCTGACCGCCGCCGGCCCTTTCACCGCCCGCCGTCTCGACGACCGCAGCGTCGTGCTCGAGCTCCCGCCGCCGGAGGCGCCGGCCGAGCTCGGCGTCGATCTCGACGGCCACGCCCACCGCGGCTGGCGGCTCACTGTCGGCGTACCGCACTTCGTCCTGCATTGGCCCGCCGACCTCGAGAGCGCACCCGTGGTCGCGCTCGGCCGCCCCCTCCGCCATCACCAGAGCTTCCAGCCCGCCGGCACCAATGTCGATTTCGTCCGCTTCCCGAGCCCCCATCAGATGGAGATCCGCACCTACGAGCGCGGCGTCGAGGCCGAGACCTTGGCCTGCGGCACCGGTGTCCTCGCCGGCGCCGCGGTCGGCCTGACCCTGGGCCGGGCCGCGCTGCCGCTCACCGCCGCCACCCGCGGCGGCTTCGCGCTCACCGTCGACCGCGCCCCCGCCGGCGGCGGCTGGACCCTGGCCGGCGATGCCCGGCTGGTCGCCAGCGGCCACCTCCTGCCCGGTGCCGACCCGCCTCAATTGTCCGGCGCCGACCCAGCCCACTGAGCGGCACGGGGGGGCTAGGACGAAAGGGGACCTGAGTTTGAAAACCATGGATCAGGCCAGGCTTCGGGCGTGGTGGTTTCACCGGCAAGGGCTGGACGGCAGCCTCTCCGGGCAGAGCGTGGACAAGGTCCTCGAGCAGACCGGCTGGGCGCGCTCGGTCGGCGGCGCCGGTCCCTACCTCGGGCTCTACGCCCGCTGCGGCGCCGGGCGCGAGGCCACCGACCAGGCGGTCGCGCGGCTGGAGATCCACGAGCTGCCGAGCGCCCGCGGCTGCACCTACGTGGTACCCGCCTCCGCCTTCGCGCTGGCCCTGAAGGTGGGCCAGGGGTTCGGACCGGAAGCAGACATGAAGGTAGGGCGCAAGCTCGGCGTGAGCGACGCCGAGATCGATCGCCTCTGCGACGCCGTCGTCAAGGCCCTGCGGTCAGCGCCGCTCAAGCCCGAGGAGCTGCGATCGGCGACCGGCGGCGCCGCCCGCAGCCTCGGCGAGGAGGGCAAGAAGAAGGGTCTTTCGACGACCCTGCCGCTGGCGCTGGGACGGCTGCAATCCGCCGGCGAGATCCGCCGCATCTCGACCAATGGGCGCCTCGACCATCAGCGCTACCGCTACGCGCTCTGGCGGCCGAATCCCCTCGCCGGCTTCCGCCTGTCGGCCGAGGAATGCTTCGTCGAGCTGGCGCGGCTCTACTTCACCTGGATCGGCCCGGCGCGGCTGGCCGAATTCCAGGCCTTCTCGGCGCTCGGCGCCAAGCCGGCGAAGGCGGCCGTCGAGCCGCTGGGGCTGGTGCCGCTCGCGGCCGGGGACGAGCGCCTGCTGCTCCCGGATCAGCTCGCAGCGCTGCAGGCGTTTTCCCCGCCACGGCAGCCGAGCTACGCGCTGGTGGGCAATCTCGACGGGATCTTGCTGGCGCGGCGCGACGTGAAAGGGCTGCTATCCGAAGAGGACTGGGACCGGCAGGTGCTCGCCGACAAGGGACACGTCCCGGTAGGGAGCCTTCTCGACCTGCCGAGCCCCGCCATCTTCGACCGCGGCCGGCTGGTGGGTCTGTGGGAGTTCGATCCGGAGGCCCAGGAGGTCGTCTGGATCTCCTTCGCCAAGCCCCCCGGCGGCGACGGCGCGCTGCGCGAGCGGGTCCGCGCGACCGAAGCGATGATCCGCGACCAGCTCGGCGATGCCCGCGCCTTCAGCCTCGACAGCCCGAAGAGCCGCCGGCCGCGCCTCGACGCCCTGCGCGCCGCACAGACCCGGGGCAAGCAACCGCCGCGGGCCTCACTTGCCGCACAGTGAGTTGACCTCCTCGACGGCGGTCACGAACAGCCGGCCGTCACGCCGCACCATCGTATAGACGTAGGATCCCGGTCCATCGAGAAGGGCCAGGCAGAGCCTCGAGCCGGTCGAAATGTGGTCCACCCTCCAGCCCATAAGCATCGCCATGAGCAGGCCGTCGTCGTCGTCCTTCTTTTCGCTCGCTGCGCTCGCTGGCGGCTGCTCCTCGCTCCAGTCGTCGACGGCTTGCGCAAGCTGCTCAATGACCGGGCTTGCCGCGAGCTCGTCGGCCGGCTCTTGCCGCTCGATGCGGAAATAGAGCTCGTCGACCAGCTCGAGCTCGGGCACCAGCTGGCGGTGACCCAGATCCTCGACGCCCTGCGGCGTGATGCGAACCGTCCACTCTCCGACTGGCTCGTTGCACTGGCCGCACGACCATAGGGTCCGCCATTGCTCCTTGGTCGCGATGCGGAGCAGCTTGCCGTCGAATACCACGCCGCCCGGAGTGTCGAGAGATGACAGATACGAGTGGATGAACAACGGCGTCGCCTGCTGGCCATCCCAGCTCCAGATACTCACCTGAAAGGCACTCGTCCCACCGAACCCTACGACCTCCTCGGCGTCGACATAGAACCGAGGATGGCCGCTGGAGTCGGCGGGGAGTGGCAGGGCGCGGCCCACCAGCGGTCCACTGCCAGCGTAACAATCATAGGACGCCCAGAAGCCCAGCTCGTCGGCGGCGGCCCGATGCCGCGCGGCGACGTCCTTGATGTTCCACATGACGCGAAAGGGTTGCTGGGCCTTCCGAGCGACGACGAAAAAGGTACCAAAGAGCTCGTAGTTGGCTGTTATGGCATACGCCGGGCCGGCAGCCAGCGCATGTGTCGTTGCCAGACGCACCGCGGTCGCCTGGAGGCCATATCCCCGGTGGCAGTCCTGCACGGGGCCGAGGCATGGCAGCGTGAGCCGTTGCACGGCCGCGACGACTTCTTCGGGTGAGGCGTCGCCGTGCTCCTCCAGGAACAGCGACGCCCACTCGCCCGCCAATGCCCAGGCGCGATTGAGCGCAGCCGCGAGGCTCGAATGATCCTCTTCGGGTTCCGCCGGCAGGTGCGAGTATCGCGTCTCCAGCTCTGCGAGAGCGGCGGCGTAGTCGGATTGCACCTCTGCCGGCGTACGGCGTTCCGGATCCACCCGCGGAGAAGGCTGCGTGGCACCGATAACTGGCCAGGGCACGAACGCGACGCAGGCCAGCGCGCACATTATCGTCTTCATCGGATTCACTTCGACCTCCATCTCATGGCGATCGGTGCGCCAACGCCAGCGCGGGTCCGGGCCGCGGCCGCCGACCGGCCGCTCGGTCACCCGTCGATTGGCGCCGCTCCTAACCCTCGTTAGACTTAGACCTGCCTTCACTTTGCGGAGTTCCCGGCAGACGGCAAGGAGGGGTCGGCGGCGGTGAGCCGAGACGAGGTGCGAGGAGGCACGGTTGCCATCTCCGGCTAGGGAGACCCGCCCCGCCGGCCTCCCTGCGGCGGAGCGCGCGCTCCAGTGGACGCTCGGGTTGGCTGCCGGCGCCACTTCGCTGGCGGTCTTCTCGCGCCTGGTGTTCTTCGTACCCAAGGCGTTTGGGATCAGCGACTTCACGCTGCACGTCGCCTACGCGCGCGCCCTATGCCAGGGGAGCGCCGCGCCGCAGCCGCACTTCCTGTTCGAGCTCCTGATCTGCGCTCTCGCCGCGCCAGTGGGCCGCCCCTGGGCTTTCGGCGCCGCCGCGGTCGCGGTCGCCACCGCGGCCGTCGTTGCCAAGGTCATCCTGACCTACCGGCGGGTGCGCGAGGCGGGCGGGGCTGCCGCCGCCTTCTGCGCGGCCCTCTGCCTGCTCTTCGCCATGCCGCTCTTCAACTGGTGGAAGTTCCCGGACACCTATCTCGGTCAGGTCAGCCCCAACGTCTGGCACAACCCGACGACGGTCGCCGTGCTGCCGCTCGCTTTCCTGCTGTTCCATGCCGCGGCGCGACTGACCGTCACCGATCCGCCGCGCGCCGCGGCCGGCGCCGGCGCCCTGGTGCTGCTCAACTGCCTGACCAAGCCCAACTACGTGCTGGCGCTGCTCCCCTGCTGGTTGATTCTGCTGGCCGATCGCGCACGCCGCGCGCTCCTGGCTCGCCAGGTCTGCTGGCTCAGACCGGCGCTCATCGGCGCGGCGGTGGCCGGGCCCGCGGGCGTCGTTCTGCTCTGGCAGGCCTCGCGGCTCGGCGCCGCCGGGGCCGGAGTGACGCTCGCGCCGCTCGCGGTCTGGCGGATCTACTCGCCGCATATCGTAGCCTCGATCCTGCTCTCCGTCGCCTTTCCCCTCGCCGTCCTGGGGCTCTACTTCCGGGAGGCCCGCGCCGCCCGCACCGCCTGGAGCGAGGCGCCGCTGCTGCTGGCCTGGTCGGTCCTGGTGGTCGCAGTGCTGCAGATGGCGCTGCTGGCCGAGGCCGGGCCGCGCTTCGAGCACGGCAACTTCTTCTGGGCCTCCTACACGGCCAACTACCTCCTGTTCGTGGAAAGCGCGGTGGTGGTCGCCGCCGCTCCGCGCTCGGGGCGCTGGATCATCGCTTGGGGCCTGCTTTTTGCCCACGCCCTGGTCGGCGTGGTCTACGCATTCCGGCTGGCCGCGGGATGGGCCATTCTCTAGCTCAGGGCTGCTGGCAGGGCTGCACGCAGGATTTCGCCTCCCCACGGTTTACACAGCGTGCTGGTCGCCAAACGGCGGTCACGGAGGGACATCTCATGCGCACTGACTTTCGATCCGACGCCGCACTCTCGGCGGCGGCCGGGACCGCAGAGGATTCGCAGCAGGCCGGGACTCGCCCTGTCCCATCGCGCAACCGCCGGCGGCACGCCAGGCCGCAGCGGCGGCGACGGCTCTTCGAGGCTGCGGCGGCGACCGCCATGCTGCTCGGCCTGGGAGTGGTGGCCGGGGGCACGCCCAACGCGGCGCCGGCCGGCGGCCCGCCCGGCGTCGCGCCCCAGGCCGCCGCCGGACTCAGCAAGATCCAGCACATCGTCATCATCATGCAGGAGAACCGCAGCTTCGACCACTACTTCGGCACCTACCCGGGGGCCGACGGTATCCCGATGAGCAACGGCGTACCGACGGTGTGCAGCCCCGATCCCAAGACCGGAGCGTGCGTCAAGCCCTTCCACGACTCGGCCGATCTCAACCAGGGCGGCCCGCACGGCCAGACCGACGCGGTGGCCGATATCGACTCCGGCAAGATGGATGGCTTCATCGCCCGGGCCGAAGCGGCCAAGCAGGGCTGCAAGAACCCCAACGATCCGGCCTGCGGCGGCCATTCGACCGACGTGATGGGCTACCACGACCAGCGCGAGCTCCCGAACTACTGGGCCTACGCACAGAACTTCGTGCTCCAGGACCGCATGTTCCAGCCCAACGCCTCATGGAGCCTGCCCCAGCACCTGTTCATGGTCTCCGAGTGGTCGGCGAAATGCACCAGCGCCGATCCCAACAGCTGCGTCAACGCGCTGCAGTCGCCCGGCAATCCTCCCGATTTCCTTAACCCGAACCGCGTGCCGCCGATCTATTCCTGGACCGACCTGACCTATCTCCTGCACAAGAACAGCGTCAGCTGGGGTTACTACGTCTTCGCCGGCACCCAGCCGGACACCGAAGATGACCAGGAGATGGCGGCCCCTCAGAAAGCGCAGAACGCCGCCACGCCGGGGATCTGGAACCCCCTGCCGTTCTTCACCACGGTGAAGGCCGACAACGAGCTGGGCAACATCCACGACCTGGCCGATTTCTTCACCGCCGCCCAGAGCGGCACCCTGCCGGCGGTGTCGTGGATCGCCCCCAACGGCCGGTTCAGCGAGCACCCGATTGGGCTGGTAAGCGACGGTCAGAACTACGTCACCAACCTGATCAACGCCGTCATGCAAGGACCGGACTGGAACAGCACCGCGATCTTCCTCTCCTGGGACGACTGGGGAGGCTTCTATGACCATGTGGTGCCGCCGGTGGTCGACCAGAACGGCTACGGCCTGCGGGTCCCCGGCCTGGTGATCAGCCCCTACGCCAAGCAAGGCTTCATCGATCACCAGACCTTGAGCCAAGACGCCTATGTCAAGTTCATCGAGGACGTCTTCCTGGGCAGCCAGCGCCTCGACCCGGCAACCGATGGCCGGCCCGATCCGCGGCCGACGGTGCGCGAAAGAGTGCCGGCGCTGGGCGATCTCGCCAACGACTTCGACTTCACCCAGCCAGCGCGCCCGCCGCTCATCCTGCCGGCCATTCCGATCGGCGGCTGCGTGCCCGGCGACGCCACGCTCTGTCTCGCCAACAACCGCTTCCAGGTGATCGCCGGCTGGACCACCAACGACGGCCTGGTTGGCGGCGGCCACGCGGTGTCGCTGACCGCCGACACCGGTTATTTCTGGTTCTTCGCCAACACGAACGTCGAGCTGGTGGTCAAGGTCCTCGACGGCTGCAGCCTCTCCAACACCTTCTGGGTCTTTGCCGGCGGTCTCACCAACGTCCAGACGGTCATCACCGTCACCGACACCTTCACCGGCCAGGTCAAGAACTACACCAACCCGGCCAACACCCCGTTCCTGCCGCTCCAGGACACCAACGCCTTCAAGACCTGCGGCGCCGCACCGTTGGTCGCCCAGGGCGGCGCGACGCCTGGCTCCGACAGTGCCGGCGGTGTCGGCGGCATCAGGCTGGCGGGGATCGTCGACGGCCGGGCCGCGCCGCGAGGGGCGGCCGCCCGAGAAGACGCCGTGCCTGGCACGTTGCCCGGCCCGCGCCGCGCCGGGTCGCGCTCCGGGGCCGCTCGCGACTAGCTCGGCTCGGCTCCGCTGGGCTCCGCCGGGCTCCGCCGGGCAAGGCCCAGGAGCTCGGCGAACTCGGCGTGGAAGCCTTCGACGATGGCGCGCGGGTCGGGAATGAGACCCGCGTCGGTGCCTACCCCGAGGCGGACCGCGCCGTTGTAGCTGCAGATCGAGACCCCGAGGCCGACGTGGCCCGACTGCGGGACCCAGAAGAAGATGTCGCGGACCGGCTTGCCGGCGAGGTAGAGGATCTGGCGTGGTCCGGGGACGTTGGTCATCACGGCCGTCGCCTTGGTGGCGAAGATCTTGACCACCTGGCGCTGGATCGCGAGCGGCACGCGGCCCAGCGCCCGCAGAATGCCGTAGACGACCACCGGTTCGGTCGAGCGCTTGAGCGCCCGGGTCAGGCGCCGCACTTCGGCCAGGCGGGCCAGCGGGTCGCGGATGCCGAGCGGCAGCGAGAGGAAGATGAGGCCGAAGTGGTTGCCGAGCTCGTGCATCTTCCCGAACGGACGCAGGTTGACCGGCATCGCGGCGCGGATGTTGAGACTCCGCGGCGGCTCGCCCTGGCGCAGCAGGTAGCGCCGCAGCCCGCCGGCGGTCGCCGAGAGCAGCACGTCGTTCACCGTGCCTCCCAGCGCCTTTCCCACCTCTTTCACCTCGGCCAGCGCCAGCCGCTCCGACCAGGCGGCGAGCTTGGGCACCCCGAGCGGCCCCTTGAACGGGGTCTTGGGATCGGCCGGACGGGCCAGCAGCCGGCCGAACGACCCGACGCTGCCCACGCCAGTCGCCAGGCGCGCGCGGCGCAGCGCCTCCACCGGCTGCAGCAGCAGCCGCAGGCCGTCGGGCATGATCTCCTCGGCCAGCGCGCGGACGCGGGCGAGGTCGCGGCCGGGATGGCAGAAGAGCTCGGTGAACGGGTTGCGGCCCTGCTCTTCCGGCGGCTCCGGCCGCTCGGCCTCGTCCGGCTGCGGCTCGACGGCGGCGGGGCCGGAAGGCTCGGTGTCGGTGAGCGACAGCAGCACCAGCATCAGCGCCACGCCGTCGCCGATCGCGTGATGGATGCGCGCGAACAGCGCGCAGCCGCCGCGGTAGTTCTGCAGCAGGCGAAATTCCCAGAGCGGCCGGCGCGGCTCGAGAGGGGCGCTCATCAACTCGCCGACCACCGCCGACAGCGCCTCGTCGTCGCCGGGCTCGGGCAGCCGCTGCTCGAGAACATGGCGATCGAGATCGAGCTCGGGATCCTCCTCCCAGCTCGGGTGCCCGCCGCCCTCTGCCGCCACCCGCTGGCGGAAGCGCGCGATCGGCAGCAGCCGCCGGCGCACGATCGACTTGACCCGCTCCAGCGGCAGCGGCTCGTCGAGCACCAGCACGCCGTTGATCTGCATCAGGTTGGCGGGCTCGTCCATGCGCAGCCAGGCATGATCCACCGCCGACAGCGGCTCGGACTCCGCCAGGGCGGGACGCGGGCGCGGCGGCGGCGCGGCGGGGGCTTCGAGGGTGCTCACAGCCCCCTAGTGTAGCGTTTAGGGCGCCTGCCCGCTTCTCGGTTGCAGGCTGTGTAGAGAAAAACACACCAGGGTGGGGAGGCCGCAGCTTCCGCCTGTTGCGGCACTCCCTGCAGGTCGGAGCCCTGACCAACGCCCAATCCCCCGCCGCACCCAAGGTCGCCGGCAGGGCCTGGACGCGGCTGTGTTCGCTTCACCCACACAGCCGCGTCCAGGCCCTGCCAGCGACCCGCAGTCCTCTAAAGGGATTCCTCGCCGAGGGGTCAGGGCGGAGGGTTCACCGCCCGCTCTGCTAAGCTGCGGCGCCATGTCGGAGCCCGCCTTCCCGCCGGTCGACGAGCAAATGGAGCTGCTGCAGCGCGGCGCGGTCGACCTGGTCGAGCCGGCGCAGCTGCGGGCGAAGCTCGAGCGGTCGCGGGCGAGCGGCAGACCGCTGACCGTCAAGACCGGCTTCGATCCCTCGGCGCCCGACCTCCACCTCGGCCACACCGTGCTGCTGCGCAAGATGCGGCACTTCCAGCGCTGCGGGCATCGGGTGGTGTTCCTGATCGGCGATTTCACCGCCCTGATCGGCGACCCGACCGGCAAGAAGACCGCGCGGCCGCAGCTCAGCGAGGAGGAGGTGGAGGCCAACGCCCGCACTTACCTGCGGCAGGTCTACCGCGTGCTCGACGAGACCGCAACCGTGGTCGAGCGCAACAGCCGCTGGCTCAAGGCGCTGGGCTCGGTCGGGCTGGTGCAGCTGGCGGGGCGCTACACCCTGGCGCGGATGATGGAGCGCGACGACTTCCGCACCCGCTTTGCCGAGAACCGGCCCATCCATCTGCACGAGCTGCTCTACCCGCTGGCGCAGGGCTACGACTCGATCGCGCTCGCGGCCGACGTCGAGCTCGGCGGCCACGACCAGATCTTCAACCTGCTGGTGGGGCGCGACCTGATGCGCGAAGACGGGCTCGAGCCGCAGGTGGCGCTGACCGTGCCGCTGCTGGTCGGCACCGACGGCAGCGAGAAGATGTCCAAGAGCCTGGGCAACTGGATCGCCGTCGAGGACCCGCCGGAGCAGATCTACGGCAAGACGATGTCGATCCCCGACGCCCTGATGTGGGACTGGTATCTGCTGCTCACCGACCTGCCGCAGAGCGAGCTGGCCCGGCGGCGGGCGGCGTGCGCGGCCGGTGAGCTCCACCCCAAGGCGGTCAAGCAGGAGCTGGCGCGCCTCCTCGTCGCCGACTATCACGGCGAGGCGGCGGCCCGCCAGGCCGAGGCCGAGTTCGAGAAGGTCTTTGCCGGCGGCGGCGTGCCCGCGGAGATGCCCGAGCTGGCCTTCGACGGCGCCCGCCTGCTGCCCAGACTGCTCGCCGAAGCCGGCCTGGCGGCGAGCCACGGCGAGGCGCGCCGGCTCATTCAGCAGGGGGCGGTGACGATCGACGGCGAGCGCGCCGCCGACCCGTTCAAGGAGCTCGCGCCGCGCCCCGAGTCCTATCTGTTCAAGGTCGGCAAGCGGCGCTTCGCGCGCCTCCGCCTGCGTTAGCGTTGCCCGCCTCGGAGCATCCGGCGCAAGGCGGCGCGAGGCAGGGCGCCCACGCCGCCGGTTCGGCGAACCTACTTGGCGGCCGCCCCGCCCGCACCGTCCTTGGAGTTGATGTCAACCGTGATCAGGAAGCCGTTGGTGCCCTTGTACTCGAACGCCTTGGGACCGACCCGATAGGCCTCGACCTCGTTCGGCATCATGACGAAGCCGTCGTTGCGCGGCGCGCCCCAGTAGCGCAGGTTCTTCATCACGACCGGTCCAGGTCCGTTGGCGGAGCCCGGCTGCACGAGCTTGACCTCGGCCGTCTTGCCGCCGTCCATGGTGGCGTGGGCACCCCTCTCGTCGATCTGCCAAGTGTCGATGACCGCCTCGGCGGTGGTGTTCGAGTTCCACTTGACCGGGAAGAGATGGCCGACGATGTCGGTGAGAGCGGCGCGCTGCGCCGGGCTCAGCGACTTGTCGAAGTAGAGGACGTTCCAGTCCATCTTTCCCTGCGAGAAATCACCGCCCAGGTCATTGGCGAGCCAGAACTTGGCGCCGTCGAGGGCGGTCGGACCGTAGTGTCCCTGGTTGACGCGATACGCGAGATTGGCGCGGCAGAAGTGGGTCTCCTTGGCGCCGTGCTCGTGATGTCCCGCCGGCTTGCTGTTGAAGTAGCACTGGCAGAACATGGGGCAGCTGCAGGCCTCGATCGCAGTGGCGTTCATCGCCCAGTCGCTCGCCGGTGCGGCCACCAGCGCAGACCGTGCGCCAAGGCCGAGCACCAGCGCCAACGCCCCGGCCGCCACCAGGGCCACCGTCGTTGCGGTCCTTTTCGTCATCGCAACCTCCTTTTCGTGCTCGCGTCGGCGCGTCGCGCACGCCTCGAGCTCGTTCCAATGTTAGCCTTCGCCGAGGGCGGCGACAAGCCGCACGTTCATGGAGTCCGGCAGCAGCGCGGTGATGTGGACATTGGGTAGACCCTCGCGAGCGCCGTAGCACTGAAGGGGCAGGCGCTGAGCAGATACCCGATACCCTGCGGCCAGAGCGCACAGCGTGATGACCGTGGTTGGCGCATGGAAACGGGGCATCATCACGCGTCAGGCTACACCAACCCGGCCAACACGCAGTTCCAGGGCTCGGCTGCCGGTATGATGTGCCTCATGTTGCCGGCTCTGGGCGTTCTGCTGGGCCTTCTGCTCGCGCCGGGCGCGCCGCCGCCCGCGGCTCCCCCGGCGCCGCCACCCGCGACTCCGGTGATTCCGGCGACACCCCCGGCTGTGCCGCCATCGCCGGTGGTCTACGCCCATCCTCTGCGCGCCACCGCGACCGCCATGGGCGCCAATATCGAGCTCGAGGTTCGCGACCTGACCCAGGCGGGAGCGCAGGCGGCCATGGAGGCGGCAATCGCCGAGATGGCCGAGATCGAGCGCCTGACCGCCGTCGTTCGGCCCGACGGCGCGCTCGCGGCGCTCAATGCGGCGGCCGGAAAGGGGCCCCGGCCGGCCGACCCGCGGCTGCTCGGCGCGCTGGCCAAGGCGCGCGACTTCTGTCTCTGGTCCGAGGGCAAGAACGGGCCGCTGGGCCGCGACCTGAACAGCTGCTGGGGGGTCGGCGCCGCCGAGCCGCCCAAGACCGAGCCCGCCGCCGATCTGGTCGAGCGCGCGGTTGCCGCCGCCGCCTGCGGCAGGCTTGCCATCGACGAAAAGAAGGGGACGGTGACGCTCGAGGCGGGCGGCGGTCTCGACCTCTCCGACTTCGCCATCGGCCTGGCGGTCGATCGCGCTGTCGAAGTGTTGCGCCAGCATGGCGCCCGCAACGGCTTTATCCAGATCGGCGCGGTGCGCCGCGGTTTTGGCGCCGGCCGCGACGGACAGGGCTGGCTGGTAGAGCTGCCGGCGATGGCCGGCCTCGATTCCCCGGTGGGGCGCGTAGTGCTGCACGATCAGGCTCTCGCCGTCGCCTCCCGCGCCGACCATCCGCTCGAGATTGGCGGCCAGACCTACTCGCGCTACATCAATCAGCGCACGGGGCGCCCCAGCGAAGGCGTCCTGGTCACGATCGCGGTCACCGAGCTGGCGATCGATGCCCAGGCCATGGCGGCCACCCTCACCGTCACCGGCGCACAGGAAGGCGAGATGCTGATGGGCTCGGTCCGCCCCCGCCCCTCCGTCCTCTGGCTCCTCGGCAGCGGCTTCGGCCTCCCGCTGCTGGTCGAGTACCGCTGGTCCGAAGTCCTCAAGCATTAGGGAGCGGTGGCGCCAGCCCAGCCGCCGCTGTGCGGCAACTCGTTGCCGCATCTGCGGCGACTGGCAGTGCGGCAGCGCGCTGCCGCACCTGCGGCGAATGGGCGGGTCGCAGCCCTGCCGGCCGCGCGTAGGCGCTCGCCAGAATCCGTCTACCATGGCATGTACACGGCCAGGCGGCGGGCTCTTTCGTGAGCGATGCCCTCTCCCAGATGATCGACGCGCTCGGCCTCGAGGTCGCCGCCATTCGCCAGAAGGGCGGCGGCACGCAGGTCGAGCTGCGCGGCGGCGAGGGAGCCGGACGGGCGGGGGGTTCCCGGCTCTATCGGTTCATCGTCGGGGAGGACCTGAGCCTGCGGGACGACACGCCTGTGCGCGTCGTCTGCGGCCGGGAGGATGTTCCCGGCGTCCTCGTGTCGTTCCGCAACGGCGTTCTCGTCGTGGCGCTCGAGAAGGACCTGGGCCCAAGGATTGCGGCCGCGCGCCTCGTAGCCAACGAATCCTTTCTCGTCGAGCGGCTCAAGGAGCGGCTCGAGAAGGTGCGCGCCGGCGACCCTCAGTTCAGCCGGCAGGCGGCTGACCGCGTGTTCGGTCTCGCACCGGTGCGGCAGGCGGAAGCCCCGCCCAGACCCGCGGTCTTCGAGGGGGGCGGCCGTCTGAACGACGACCAGATCCGCGCCGTTCACCGTTCGTTGGCAAGCGACACGACCTACGTCTGGGGCCCCCCGGGCACCGGCAAGACCACGACGCTGGCGCGCATCGTCGAGGCGCACTACCGCGCCGGCCGCTCCGTGCTGCTGGTGTCGAACACCAACATCGCGGTCGACACGGCCCTCGAATGCGTGGCCGAGCGGCTGCACGACGAACCCGACTTCGATCGCGGGCTGGTCATCCGGCAGGGGCCGGTCGTCAAGCAGGAGCTCCGCCGGCAGTTCGGGTCGCAGGTGATTCTCGAGGAGATCGTCGCGCGGCTCGGCCGGGCACTGCGCCGCGAGCAGGATCAGCTCGCGCGCGCGGCGGCGGCACTCGAAGCCGAGGAGCGGCCACTCGCCGCCGCGCTGACGGACCTCGAACAGCTCGCGCAAGCGCGGCGCAATCTGGCCGGCCTGGAGCAGGGCCTCGCAGCCGCCAGAGCGGGCGCCGGGGCGAGGGAGCGCAAGGGTCAACAATACCGCGCCCGTGCGGCGAGACTGCGCGCCGACCTCGAACGCGCCCACACGATGGGCGCCGTCCGCCGCTTCTTCTCCGGCCTCGACCCCGAGCGCCTCGCGCATGAGCTCGCCGCCACCGGCCGCGCGGCCCAGCAAGCGCAGGATGCAGCCCGCGCTCTGGCGGGCGAGGTCGCGAGACAGGCAGCCGAGCTCGAGACCGTCCGGGCCATGGTCGACCGCCTCGCCACCGCCAACCGCTCGCACATGCCGGCGTCCCGCCTGCGCGCGAAGCTTGGGACCCTGCGCACGCGCCTCGGCCAGATCCGCGGCCGCATCGCGGCGATCGACCGCGGCCTCGCGGCTATCGAGCAGGAGGTGCTCGCGCGCTGCCGCATCCTAGCGACCACCGTCTACCGCACCTACCTCGGCAAGGCGGCGCCGCGGCAGTTCGACGTCGTGGTCGTCGACGAGGCGTCCATGCTCATGCCGCCCCTGGTCTACTTCGCGTCGGGCCTCGCCAGGCGGTCGGTGACCGTCGCGGGCGATTTCCGCCAGCTGCCGCCGATCGTCGTTTCTGACCAGCCCTTGGCCGAGCAGTGGCTCAAGCGGGATGTGTTCCAGATCGCGGGCATCCCCGAAAAGATGCACCGGCGGCAGCCCATGCCTTACCTCGTGGCGCTCGGCACGCAGTACCGGATGCGCGAGGAGATCTGCGCGGTCGTCAACCGGCTCTTCTACCCGGATCATCCCCTGCGCTCCGACCCGAGCGTCGGCCGCGCCGACGAGCGGCTGCCGCGGTTCCCGCTCGGCAAGTCGCCTCTCCTCTATGCGGACACGGCGCCCTTCCACCCATGGACGGCCTTTCGCGTCGGCACCTACTCCCGCTACAACCTCTTCCACGCCCTGCTGGTGCGGAACATCGTCCTGCACCTGGCCGAGGCCGGCTTCCTGCCGTCGGGCGGCGAACCAAACGAGGACGTGGGCGCCATCGCACCGTATGCCTACCAGGCGCGGTTGATCCAGGCGCTCCTCGAGGACCGGCTGGGCGCCCGCGCCGCCGGCGTCGCCGCCACCGTCCACAGCTTCCAGGGCAACCAGAAGACGGCGATGGTGCTCGACCTCACCGACTCGCTGGGCGCGCCGCTCGGGCGCTTCCTCCGGGCCGTCGGGCTCGAGGAGGACGGCGCCCGGCTGCTCAACGTGGCAGCGAGTCGAGCCCGGCATCACGTCGTGCTCGTGGGCAACTTCGAGTACCTGCGGGCGAGGGCGCCGCACGGGGCGATCGTCCGCCAGCTCGTCGACCATTTCGAGGAGCATGGCGAGGCGCTCGACCCGACGGTCCTCCTGGCGCTCGCGGAGCGCGACTGGGTAACCGGGCTCCACGGCGTGCCGCCGATCTCGTTCGACTTTCCCGAGAGCGCGGCCGGCGCGTTCACCGAGGGCACCTTCTACCCTGCGTTCCTCGAGGACCTCGCCCGCGCGCGCGAGTCCGTCGTGATCTTCTCTCCGTTCGCGACCAACGCGGGCACCGGCCGCTGGCTGGACCCGCTGCGGGCAGCCATAGCGCGCGGCGTCCGTGTCCGCATCCTCACCCGTCCGGCCGGCGAGCCCGGCAGAGGAACGACGGGCGAGGTCGGCGAGCCTGTGGCGGCGCTGCGCGATCTCGGCGCGGCGGTAGACCTGCGCGCGCGCATGCACGAGAAAATCGCGATCCTCGACGGCCGCATCCTCTGGCACGGCTCGCTCAACGTCCTTTCACACCGCGACACGCACGAAAGCATGCTGCGGATCGAGAGCCCCGCGGCGTGCACCCAGCTGGCGCGGTTCGTCAGCGCGCCCGCGGGGCCGCGCCCCGCCGCACTGCCCGCGGCGGAGAACCCCGAGTGCCCCAGGTGCGGCGGCACGACGGTCTGGAACGATGGCCCTGACGGGATCTACTTCGAGTGCGGCGACCCTGACTGCGACGGCATGGTGGAGGCGCGGCGCGGGGGACGACCGCGGGCCGAGGGCGGCCGCGGGCGCGGGCAACGGCGAGAGCACGGACCCGCGCCAATCTCCGGGCGGCCCGCCGTGAGCACCGACCGGACCTGCCCCAAGCCGGGCTGCGGCGGCCGCCTGATCGAGCGCAACGGGCGTCACGGCCGCTTCCTGGGCTGCACGAACTACCCCGGCTGCCATTACACCGAAATCATCGGCTGACCCGCGCGCGAAGGCTGCCGACTCGCACCCACGCCGGGCCCCGCCGCGCCGCACGCGGGCGCACGCCCGGCCTCAGCGCTCGCGGCCGAGGTCGGGGATGGCGCGCGGCGCGGCGCAGCATGCGACCCCGGAGGCGGCGATCGGCCGGCCATGTGGGCAGACCGCGGGATGATCGAGGAAGGCGCACACCTGGTCCTCGAAGCCGGCCGCGACCGGCGTTGCCCGCCCGCACTCGCCGCCGGCCGAGCTGCCGGCCAGCGTGCGGGCGAGCAGGACCTCGGCCAGCCGCACCCGCCGCACCGCGGCGGCGGCCTGCGCCCGGCCGCGCTCGGTGAAGGCGATCTGCGCGCCGGCGAAGCTGAGCAGCCCCTGGGCGAGCAGGTCCGCCACCCCACGCTGCGCCACCGAGACCGGCCGCGCGTCTTCTTCTAGGGAGCGCCAGAGCTCGGCCAGCACCGACTGCAACTCGGCGCCGCCCGGCTCGCCGAGCGCTGCCAGCCGTCCGTGCTCCAGCCGGATCTCACGGCCGGCGCGAGCGGCGATCGTCGGATCGTGCGTCACCAGGACGAGGGTGTGGCCGCGCCGGTGGAGATCGGCCAGCAGCGTCATCACCACCGCCTCGTTGACCGCGTCCAGATTGCCGGTCGGCTCGTCGGCAAGGATGATCGGCGGCTGGTTGATGAGCGCGCGGGCGATGCAGACCCGCTGCTGCTCGCCGCCCGAGAGCTGGCTCGGCAGATGATCCAGCCGCTGCCCGAGGCCGACGCGGTCGAGCGCCCGCTCGGCTTCTCCGCGATCGGTCATGCTGTGGACGTACTGCGCCAGCATCACGTTCTCGACCGCGGTGAGATAGGGGATGAGGTGGAACTGCTGGAACACCAGCCCGACGGTCTGCTGGCGATAGCGGGCCCGCTCGCGGCTCGACAGCCCGGCGAGATCGAGCCCGCCCACCCGGACTCTGCCGGATGAAGGCCGATCGAGCCCGGAAAGGACGTTGAGCAGCGTCGTCTTGCCCGAGCCTGAGGGACCGGTCACCGCCACCCACTCCCCCTCGCCGATGGTGAGGGTCAGATCGTCGAGCGCGGCAAGCGATCCGAAGCGGCGCGACAGGCCCTCGATCTCGACCAGCGGCATCCTCGCCTCACTCGCCCCGCAGAACGCTGGCGGCGTCCAGGCGCTCGACCCGCCGCAGTGTCACCACCAGCGAAGCGCCGACCACCAGCACCGCCACGAGGGCGGCGGCGGCGAGGCTGCTGCCGGTCACCTCCGGACCGCTGCCCGGTCCCAGCATCCGCCCCTCGAGGCCTGCCGCCGCGAGCTCGCCGAGCAGTGCGCCGAGTAGTCCCGCCAGCAACGCCGCCACCAGCAGCTCGGCGGCAAAGATGGCGCCCACCCGCCGCCCGGTGAAGCCGAGGGCGAGCATCATGCCCACCTCGATCCGCCGCTCTCCGACCAGGGCGGCGGTCGCCGCGCTCACCGCGAGCAGCGCCAGCAAGAGCGAGACCGCGCTCACCGCACCCAGGACCAGCATGAGGCGCCGCCGCAGCCGCTCGTCCGCGGCGCTGACCCGCAACAGCGGCGCCGCCTCCACCCCCTCGACCTGCGTCTCGATGGCCCGCGCCACCTCCTCCAGGCGGGCCGGCGCGACCCGCACCGCGATGCGCGCCAGCTGCCGCTCGCCGGCGCCTTCCGCCGGCACTCCGGCGGCCGATTCCACGCCCGGCAGCGCCCGCACCCGCTCGATTGCGGAGCGTGGAATGGAGCCGGCGCCGCCGACCTGGGGCCGCACCGTGAGATTGGGGCCGAAGACCGCCAGGCTGGCTCCCAGGCGCCGTTCCGCCCGCGCCGAGAAGGCCGCCAGCGTGGCGACCGTCGCCGCCGCCACCGTCACCGCGGCCAGAATGAGGCCCAGCTGCCGGAAGCGCCGCCGCAGGCTGGCGAAGACCAGGCGGACGATCACGCGGTCGCTCGCTTGAGGAGCGCCGCCGGGTAGCGGCCGAGCGCCCGCGTGACCGGCAGGAGGCTTCCGAGCACCGCGATCAACAGGCCGAGGCCGGCCGCGAAGGGGAGCAGCACCGGCATCCAGGGCACGGTGACGCCGAGGACGGTGCTGCCCAGCAGGCGCCCCCCCAGGAGACCCAGCGCGCCGCCCAGCAACCCGCCCCAGCCTCCCAGCAGCGCCGCCTCGGAGAGGAAGAAGAAGACCACCCTCCGGCGCGCCGCGCCGATCGCCACCAGCAGGCCCGCCTCCAGGCGCCGTTCGAGCACGGTGGCGGTCATCGCGGCGGTGACTCCGACAGCGGCGCCGGCCAGAGCGACGAGCGCCAGGGCGAGCAGCACTCCGCGCAGCTTGCCGAGCACCTCGGCGGTGGCGGCGGTCAAGCCGTACACCACCTTCGCCCTCGCCTCCGGCAGCGCCTGGCCGAGCTGGAAGGCGACCGAGGAAGGGTAGGCCGTGCAATACCAGGTCTCGTACTCCTTGGGCGTCATCCGCCTGGGATCGCGTTGGTTCCCGACCTCGGGGTTGGTCTGGGCATAGATCTCGGCGCGGGTAAAACGACCTGGCTGCCCGGCAAGCCACTCGACCGCGGCCAGCGGCAGGAGCGCCGCGTCGTCCTCCTCGCCGCCGCTGGTGACCAGACCGACGACCGCGAGCTCCAGGCCGCGCGGGCCGAGCTCGGCACGCAGCCTGCTGCCTACCGCCACACCGAGCCGCAGCGCCAGCCGCCGCCCGATGGCCGCTTCCTCGCTCTCGCCGCGCCCGCCGGGCCGATCGGGATTATCGCGCCCCTCGGAATGCCCGTCGAACCCCTCAAAACCATCGCGCGGCCAGCGGCCGGCGACCCTCAGCGTAGGCCGCGTTCTGGGGAGACCGCTCCGCCAGGCAGCGGCCGCAGCCGGCGCCGCCGCGCCCGGCTCGAGAGGGTGGTCGAACCAGGTGCCGATCGCCTCGGCCACGACCCCCTCCGTGCCAGCCTCCCCGGACCTGCCCGGCACCCCCAGGGGCCGCAGCCGCAGGCGCAGCGGGTAGAGCGGGGCCAAGGCCACGATGTTGTTGCGCCAGAAGATCTTGCGCACCTCGGGCAAGCGCGCCACGGCGAGCGTCTCCTGTCCCGGCGCGGGCAGCAGCTCGATGTTGGCGCCGTAGGCGGAGAGCTCCGCGGCGAGCCGGTCGCCCGAGGCGAACATCACCTCGGCGAGCGCCGTGGCGCCGAGCGTGCCCAGGGCCACGGCGGTGACCGCCAGCAGCTTCCTGCGGGTCCCGCGGCGCAGCGACTCGAGCAGCAGGCGGGTATACAAGGCGCCCTCACATCCCCGGACGGCGGCTGCGCGCCGCGGCGCTGAACAGCTCCCGGCCCGCCGCCAGGTCGGCCGCCTTCAAGACCAGGCTGCCGGCCTCCAGCCGGGAGGGCAAGGGAATCGGGTTGCAGCCGCCGCGCTGGCCGATGCTCGGCGGATAGATGGTTGAGCCGCAGTGCATGCAGGTGACGCTGCCGCCCTCCTGGTAGTAGCCCTTGGCGCCGCAGATCTCGCAGGCGTCGAAGGCGGTGACGATCGGCGCCGCTCCCCCCTCCCCCAGCGGCACCGCGATGAAGCGGACCTGGATGCCGCCGAGGTCGACCGTAAAGCGCGCCAGCGCGGTGCCGTGGAAGGCGCCGCGCGGAATGCGCAAAACGCCGTCGGCACCGGCGGCGAGCAGCGTGGCCGGCGACAGCACGGCCGGCGGCCGCGTGTAGACGAACCCCAGGCCGAGCACCGCCAGGATGGCGACGCCCAGGCTGCCCCCGAGCACCCGCGCCCGCGCCATCCGGCCCGCCTGCGCCCGCGCCAGCCGTGCCGCCGCCGGCGAGTCGGCGGTGGGCGCGGAAGCGGCGGGTCCGGAGGCGCCGCCCTCCTCCGGCGCCTTCGGCGCGCTCCGCCCCGGCACCAGCAGCAGGAGCAGCGGCAGCACCAGCACGGCGGCGACGAAGAAGAACTCGTTCTTGACCAGCGGGCCGACCGCCGCCATCGACCCGGCGTTGGCGGGCAGCCAGCCGGCTTCCGCCAGCTCGTGATAGCCATTGATCAACAGCTGGACCACAAAGATCAGCAGCGCGATGCCGGTGATCTTGAAGAAGCGGCCGAGGTCGACCCGCAAGCTGCCGCGCACGAAGAGGATGCCGAAGGCGACCGCCGCGGCGAGGCCGAGCAGGACGCCCAGCAGGGTCAGCAGTCCGCTGGTGGTGAGCGACAGCGCGGAGAGGAAGAGCACCGTCTCGACCCCCTCGCGGAACACCATGAGAAAGGTGAAGGCGAAGATCCCGGCTGCCACCGAGGCCGCGCGCTCGCGGCCGACGATCCGCGCCAGCGAGCCCTTCATCTCGCCGGAGAGCGCCTGGCTGTGCCGCCACATCCAGATCATCATGCTCGAGACCACGCCCGCCGAAGCCAGGTAGAGAATCCCTTCGAGCACGTTCTCGTTGACGGTCAGGCGATAGAGCAGGTAGGAGACCGCCAGGCTGGCGGCGACCGCCGCCGCGATCCCCGACCAGACCGAGCCGAGAAAGCGGCTGAAACCCTCCCGGCGCAGGAAAGCGACGATGATCGCCACCACCAGCGCCGCCTCGACCCCCTCGCGCAGCGCCACGATCAGCGCCTCAAACATGCGTCCACCTCGGCGCGGCCGCACGAAGCCGCGCGGCAGCCCCTGGCTCCGATGACCCCGATGAATCCGGTGATTCCGGCGCCGCCGCCACTTCGGACGCGGTAGCCGCCTCGGCCCCCGCCACCGCCGCCGCCTCCGCCGCGCAAGGCCGGCAGAGGCCGCTGATCTGCAGGCTGGAGGCGCCGGGCACGAAGCCATGGGCGCGGCAGATCTCCACCTGCAGGGCGGCGATGCCCGGACTGACGAACTCCACCACCCGCCTGCAGCGCGCGCACACCAGGTGATCGTGCCGCTGCCCGGCGTGGAGGTGCTCGTAGAGGAATCGCCGCCGCCCCAGGCGCTGCTTGCGGGCGAGGCCGCTCGCCACCAGCAGCTCGAGGTTGCGATAGACCGTGGCGCGAGAGATCTTGAGCCCGCGCGCCCGGATCGCCCGCCACAGCTCCTCGGCGTCGATGTGGCCATGCTGCGCGAACATCTCGTCGAGCAGGACGAGGCGCTCCGCCGTGACCCGCTGCCGCCGCCGGCGCAGGAAACTCAAGAACCGCTCGCGCTCCCGGAAGCTCGCCATACGTGGTCTCCGCGCCCCTCTCGGACCGGCGCCAGAATGCAGGCACCGGATTATTGAGACAAGGTCTCAACAATGCTCTCTATTCTGGACTGTTTCAGTCCGGTTTGTCAATGAGCGGCCCGCGAGCGGCCCGCGCCGAGAGCCTGCGCGGTTTCGAGTAAAATAAAATTGGGTAAGATAAAACCAAGCTAATCGCGCTCGGCGAGCGGCACGAAGCTGCGGCGGACGGCGCCGGTATAGATCTGGCGCGGCCGATTGATGCGGGTCTTGGGATCGTCGCGCATCTCCTTCCAGTGCGCGAGCCAGCCGGGCAGCCTGCCCAAGGCGAACATCACCGTGAACATGTTGGTGGGGATCCCCATCGCGCGATAGATGATGCCGCTGTAGAAGTCGACGTTCGGATAGAGCTTGCGCTCGACGAAGAAACCATCGTGCAGGGCGACTTCTTCGAGCGCCTTCGCGATGTCGAGCAACGGGTCCATGACCCCCATCTCGGCGAGCACTTCGTCGGCGGTCTCCTTCAGGATCCGCGCCCGCGGATCGAAGTTCTTGTACACCCGGTGGCCGAATCCCATCAAGCGGAATTCCGAGCTCTTGTCCTTCGCCAGGTCGACGTATTTCCGGTAGTTGCCGCCGTCGCTCTGGATGCGCTCGAGCATCTCGATCACTTTCTGGTTGGCGCCGCCGTGCAGCGGCCCCCAGAGGGCGCAAATGCCCGCCGAGATCGACGCCCACAGGTTGGCCTGGCTGCTTCCCACCATGCGCACCGTCGAGGTGCTGCAGTTCTGCTCGTGATCGGCGTGCAGGATGAGCAGCAGGTTGAGCGCCCGCTCGAGCACCGGCCGCACCACGTACGGCTCGGCGGGCACCGCGAACATCATGTGCAGGAAGTTGCCGCAGTATGAAAGGTCGTTGCGCGGATAGATGAAGGGCTGGCCGATGGTCTTCTTGTACGAGAAGGCGGCGATGGTCTTCGCCTTGGACAGCAGGCGGATGATGTTGAGATCGTCATCGGCGTTCTTGGCCTGCGGGTAATAGCTCGACAGGCTGGCCACCATCGCCGACAGGATGGCCATCGGGTGGGCGCCCGCCGGGAAGCCTTCGAAGAACTTCTTCATGTCCTCGTGCAGCAGGCTATGATAGGTGAGCCGGGCGCGGAAGGCGGCCATCTCCTGCTTGCTCGGCAGATGGCCGTAGATCAGGAGGTGGCAGACGTCGGTGAACTGGGTCTTGCCGGCGATCTCCTCGATCGGGTAGCCGCGATAGCGCAGGATTCCCTTTTCGCCGTCGATGAATGTGATGTCGCTTTCGCAGGCGCCGGTGTTGCCATAGCTCGGATCGAGGGTGATCGCTCCGGTCTTGGCGCGCAGCTGGGAGATATCGATCGCTTTTTCTCCCTCCGAACCCACCACCACCGGCAGCTCGTATTCTTTGCCGTCGAGGGTGAGCCGGGCTGGCGGGTGAGCGGCGATGTCGGCGCCAGGGGCGCCCGGACCCGCACTTTTCAGCGGCGCCGCTTGCGCCACGGCAGGCGCCGCCGCCGCGGCAACCTCTGCGCTCGTTTGCGAGCTCTGCGACATGACGGGATCTCCTCGATCCGGCGCTCGAGCGCCCGAGACCGGCAGGCGCTCTCTTCCCGTCCCGGATTCTAGCCGCTGCGGAGCGGCGGGCGCAAGGAAAGAGAGGGCCGAAAGGGCGGCCTGGCCCAGGCCTCGCTAAACCTCGCGCAGCGCGCTCGCCACCGGGATGCGGGCCGCCCGCACCGCCGGGAAGATGCCGCCGACGAAGCCCATCACCAGGGTCGCAAGGATCGCCCAGCCGAGCAGGCGCGGCGTGACCGCGAAAGCGAAGGCGACCTGGCTGAAGGTCTGCCAGTTGATGGTCGCCGCCTGGTAGCCGTTGAAGACGAAGTAGGCGACCGCGCCGCCCAGCACGCCGCCCAGCAGCGACAGCAGCAGCGACTCGGAGATCACCGAGGCGACCACCGGCAAGCCGCCGAAGCCCAGGGCGCGCAGGGTCGCGATCTCGCGGACGCGCGTCGCCACCGCCGAGTACATCGTCAGCAGGGAGCCGAACACGGCGCCGACCGCCATCAGGCCGGCGATGAGCACGCCGAGGAAGGTGACGATGCTGGTCAGGGCGCGCGACTGCTCGGCGTAGTAGTCGGCTTCCCGCTCGACCTTGACGTCGAGCCGCGGATCGGCGGTCAGGGCGTTCTTGAAGGCGGCAAAGCCGTCGGCCGAGGCGAGCTTGACGTGCACCGACTGGAACATGGTGCGGCGGTAGATCGGCATCAGCACGTCGACGTCGCACCAGATCTCCGAGTCGGAGATCTGGCCGCCGGTGGTGAACATGCCCACCACCTGCCAGCGGTTCTGGCCCGACACCAGGGTCTTGCCGACCTCCAGCCCTGCGAACTCGGCCGCCGCACCGCGGCCCACGATCACCTCGTTGCGCCCCGGCTGGAAGAGCCGCCCGGCGACCAGGTGGAGGGCCTTGCGCACCTCGAAGGCGGCCGCCGTCACTCCGCGCTGCGGCACGTTGGCCGAGGTTCCGGTCGAGCGCTTCGGCACGTCGACGATCACGTAGAGCTCGTTGGAGGCTACCGGCCCGGCCGCCGTGCGCAGCACTCCCGGCGCATCGGCGATGATGCGCGCGGCGTCGCGGGGTATGCCGCTGACCATCTCCGAGTCGCTGCCGCCGCGCAGCACCATGGCGGTATCGGGCGAGCCGGACGAGGAGAGGGTGGCGCGGAAGCCCTCGGCGATCGACAGCACGGCGACGAAGACCATCACCACGCCGGCCACGCCGACCACCGTCGACAGGGCCGCGCCGCGGCGCTGGGGCAGCGTGCGCAGGTTGAGCATCGTCACCGCCGCCACTTGCGAGATCCAGTTGAAGAAGCGCATCGCTCAGACCCTCCGCAGCGCGTCGACGATGCGCAGCCGCATGGCCCGCACCCCCGGCAGCAGGCCGGTGATGGCGCCGAGCAGCAAGGCCAGCAGGACGCCGACGATCAAATCCTGCTGCGCGATGAAGAAGACCCCCAGGTAACCGTGGGTCGGATCGCCGCGCAGGGTGAAGAGCCAGGCGAGGGTCAGGCCGATGCCGCCGGCGATCAGCGCCAGGCAGCACGACTCCAGCAGCACCAGGCCCAAGATCAGGCGGTCGTTGAACCCCAGCGTCTTGAGCACCGCCAGCTCGCCGGTGCGCTCGCGCACCGACTGCGCCATGGTGTTGCCGGCCACCAGCAGGATGGTGAAGAAGACCGCCGTGACGATGTAGGTGATGATCGACCCAACGTCGCCGATCTGCTTGGCGAAAGCCTCGGCGAACGCCTTCTCGGTCGCCGTCTTGGTCTCGAACGGCGAGTTGGCGAACAGCGCGTCGACCCGGGCGGCGATCTGGGCGGCGTGCTGCGGGTCGGCGATCTTGATGACGTACCAGCCGACCATGTCCTTGCGCACCTGCGCTTCCTTGATGTAGTCGTACTGGAAGAGAAAGGCGCTGGTGTCGAAGCCCTTCTTGTTCGTGGTGTAGATGCCGTCGAGGGTGAAGTCCCAGCCCGGCGAGCCGTTGGCGTGGCGGTAGATGGTGCCGCGGATGGGGATGTGGTCGCCGATCTTCCAGCCGAAGCGCTTGGCCACGTCGGGGCCGACGATGGCGCCCGAGCGGTCCTCGAGCCAGGCCTTCTTCTGCGCCTCGGGCAGGACGATCTCAGGGTAGATGTCGAGGTAGGACTTGGGGTCGACCGCGAACTCGAAGAGGTTGTTCTTGGGATCCTGGTAGATGCCGCCGAACCAGTTGGCGAAGGTCACCTCCTGGACCCCGGGCACCGCCGCGATGCGGTCGCGGTAGGAGAGCGGCAGAGGGAGGATGAGCGACACCCGGTGAATCACCGTCAGCCGGTCGGCGCCGGTGACGTCGACGCCGCCGCCAAAGGCGACGCGGATCGCCGAAAGGATGCCGAAGAGCACGAAGGCGACGACGATCGACAGCGCCGTGAAGATGGTCCGCGCCTTGCGCCGCATCAGGTTCTTCCACACCAGCGGCAGGAATCTCATTCCACCGGCTCCGTTCCGAGCATGCCCTTGTCGAGGTAGAGGATGCGGCGGGCGCGGGCGGCGGCGTGCGGGTCGTGGGTGACCATGATGATGGTCTTGCCGTGCTCTTTGTTGAGCGCCTGCAGCAGCTCGAGGATCTCGTCGCCCGACTTGCGGTCGAGGTCGCCGGTCGGCTCGTCGCACAGCAGCAGCGTCGGATCGGTGACGATGGCGCGCGCGATGCCGACCCGCTGCTCCTGGCCGCCGGAGAGCTGCCGCGGATAGTGCTCGGCGCGGTCGGAGAGGCCGACCACGCCGAGCGCCGTCGCCACGTGGCTCCTGCGCTGCGACCTCGGCAGCGGGGTCAGCAGCAGCGGCAGCTCGACGTTGCGCTCGGCGGTGAGCACCGGCAGCAGGTTGTAGAACTGGAAGACGAAGCCGACATGGCGGGCCCGCCAGCGCGCCAGCTTGCCATCCGAGAGGCGGTCGATCGGCTCGCCCGCCACCTCGACCGAGCCCGAGGTCGGCCGGTCGAGGCCGCCGATCAGGTTGAGCAACGTCGTCTTGCCCGAGCCCGACGGCCCCATCAGGGCGAGGAAATCGCCCGCCGGGATGTCGAGGCTGAGCCCGCGCAGCACGTCGATGCGCTCGCTGCCGCGCTTGAAGACTTTGTGCACGTCGTGCACGCGCACCAGGCTATGGTTTTCACTCATGCGCTTCACCTCCCACTTTGCAAGCTACGCCAACCGCGGCGGCCGTCTCATCTGTCAGGCCGGCCAACGGCGGTCGGCGACCGGCGGTCGGCGAACGGTGGCCGGCGGGTCGGTGGCCGGCGGGCCGGTCAGCGGACCACGACCCTGCTGCCGTCGGCGAGGTCCGGCGGCCCGTCCACCACCACCTGCTCGCCGGGCGTCAGCCCAGCCATGACCACCAGCTCGTCGCCCGGCGCCTCTCCGACCTTCACCGCTCGCCGCTCGACGCGGTCGCCGCGCACCACGAACACGACCTTCTGGCTACCCTCCTGGCGCACGGCGGCGCGCGGCACCCGCGCCTGCGAGGCGCCGGCCGCCGGTTGCGCCGCCCCCTCGCCCAGGAAGGCCACTTTGATCCCCATGTCCGGCAGGATGCGGGGATCGAGGCGATCGAAGGCGAGACGCACCTTGACCGTCGCCTTCTGCTTGTCGGCCGAGGGGACGACCGCGATCAGCGACGACGGGATCTGCCAGTCGGGATAGGCGTCGAGCACCGCCTCGGCGTGCTGCCCCGGCTTGACGCGATTGATGTAGCTCTCGTTGACGTCCACGTCGATCTCGAGCGACGTCATGTCGACCAGGGTGCAGATGCCGGTGCGAGTGAAGCCGCCGCCGGCCGAATTGGGCGAGATCATCTCGCCCGGCTGCGCGTCCTTGGTGGTGACGACGCCCGCAAAGGGGGCGCGGATGACCGTGTCGTCAAGATCGCGGCGGCGCAGGTCGACCTCGCGCTCGGCGACCGTGATCTGCTGGCGCCCGAGCGCCAGGCGGGCAGCCTGCGCGTCGGCTTCCGCGTCGGCGGCGTCGACGTCGGCCGGGCTGCTGACCCCCTGGGCCACCAGGCGGCGCTGGCGCTGGCGAGTGATCTCGGCCTGCCGCAAGCGCACCTCGGTTTCGAGCAGGCCGCGCCGGGCCTGCACCAGCTGCGACTCGGCCAGGGCCAGCCCGGCGCTCGGAGTGAGCGTGTCGAGGCGCGCCAGCACCTGTCCCTCCTTGACCGCCATCCCTTCCTCGATCAGCACCTCGGCCACCTTGCCGGTCACCTTGGACGAGACGGTCGCCTGGCGGCGGGCCGTGACATAACCGCTGGCATTGAGCACCGCCCCCGGCACCGCCCCCGCGGCCTCGTGCACCGCCGCGGTGCGCACCAGCGCCGCACGCGGGCGCCCCAGCCACCAGAACGCGGCGAGGGCGGCCAGGACGACGGCCAGGCTGATCAGGCCGACCCACAGCCCGACCCGGGGAGCCCGCGGCTCCTCTTTGCGTTCGATGCGCAGCGCCTCGAGCGCTCCCTTGGTGGCGGCCATCCTCGTTCCTGGGCTCCGTGAGTCTTCCCCTGGCGGCGGGGGCGCGCCCCGGGGCTCGTCTAGCTCGCGGTTGTTCAATGGTTCAGTGATCGCTACCGATGATCGGCCAGGATCGGGCCATCGGGCTCGAAGACCGCGCAAGAAGTTTCATTCTCCCACACTTCCACCCGGGTCACCGCGAGCCGGCGGTCGCCCGCTTCGCTGGCATCGCCGGCATCGCCGGGATCGCCAGGAATCCGCCTGGCCACCTCTTCGAAGACGTAGGCGGCCAGCATCTCGGCGGTGGTATTGCGTTCGTCGAAAGGAGCGATCTCGTTGATCACCCGGTGATCGAAGGGCGCCAGGACCTCCCCGACGATCGCCTTGAGGTCGGCGAAGTCGAGCACCATCCCCAGCCGGTCGAGCTCGGCCGCGCGCAGATGGACGCGCACCCGGTAGTTGTGGCCGTGCAGGTTCTGGCAGCCCCGGGTGTGCCCGCGGATGGCGTGCGCCGCGGCGAAGGTGAAGTCTTTCGAGATCGTATGCATCGCGACCAGGGCGATCGTAGCACTGCCGGCCGCGGCCGGGCTTAAGGAGGGCTTCAGGCGGCGCGCAGGTATTCGATCGTCGAGGGGAGGCCCTGGGCGAGGCCGCGCGGCTGCCAACCGAGCTCGCGGCGCGCCCGCGAGTCGTCGAAAGCCCAGTGGCGGCGGAGGCTGGCCAGCTGCGCGGGAGGGATCGGGGGCCGGCGGCCGCGCAGCCGGTAGAAAGGCACCGCCGCGGCGAGCAGCAGGCGGGCCGCGCCGAGCGGCAGCGCCAGGCGCGGCGGCCGCACCGCGGCCAGGGCGCAGACCTGGGCCACGACCTCGCGCAGCGTCGCCACCTCGCCGGCAAGCAGGTAGTCGCGGCCCGGCGGCGCCTGGCGCATGACCAGCAGGACGGCTTCGGCCACGTCTTCGAGAAAGACCCAGCTGGTCTTGCGCTCCGGCGCCACCAGCGCCGGGAGCCTCCCGCGGATCAGCTGGCGCAGCAGGAGGTTCGAGCCGCCTCGCTTGCCGGGCGGGCCGTAGACCAGGCCGGGGTAGACGCTGTTGATCGCCAGGCCGCGGCTGGCGTACTCGCGAATGGCGCGTTCGCCGGCGTGCTTGGTGGCGCTGTAGACCGAGGGGAAGGGCTTGCGGGGCGGCGCCGTCTCGCCGGCCGGCGAGCCGTCCTCCGGACTGCCGCCGAAGTAGGCGATCGAGGAGACGGAGAGGAAGCGGCCAACCCCGAGCTTCCAGGCGAGCGAAGCGACGTTGTCGCTGCCCTGCACGTTGGCCGCCCGCATGCGCTCGGGCGGCGCCGCCGGATCGAGCTCCGCCGCCGCGTGGATCACCCAGTCGCTGCCCGACATCCCCTCGCGCATCGAGGCCCGCTCCCCGACGTCGCCGGCGAAAGTGGCCACGCCCAGCCGCGCCAGGGTCTCCACGTTTTCGGCGCGGCTGGTGGCGCGTACCAGGGCCCGCACCTCGTGCCCCTCCTCGACCAGGCGCCGGGCCAAGACGCGGCCAATGTAGCCGGTGGCACCGGTCAAGAAGACCCTCATGAGGGGATTGTATTGGATCGGACGAGCGGGGCCCGACCGCGCCGGGGGCGATCCAGGATTTTGAACCAAAGGGAATCGGCCCGGGACTGACTATGTTGTAACCAAAGGATGGGTGCTGGGAGTTGAACCCGTCCCGGAGGCACAACCTCCGCACAATCTCCTTCAGCTCCCTCTCCTCCCCCCGCATCGTCTCCCTCCACGGTGCGGGGCTTTTTGATTCTGGCCGATAATAATCGATTGGGCGCGCGGGTCCTGACCTCCGGGGAATGCCGCCCGTCCATCACCGGACGTGCGGCGCTTCGGGGAGGAGAACGGTGAGCGGTACGGTCAGCCTTCCAGTCTGGGTGGTGATCCTGCTGGCGCTGCTGGCAGGCTGGGCGACGCTCGACCGCCTGCTGGTCCCCAGCGTTCGCTGGTACCTCCGCCGGCGGGTCAACCGGGTGATCGACGAGCTCAACACCCGGCTGAAGATCGAGATCCAGCCCTTTCAGCGCACCCGCAGGCAGGTGCTGATCGACCGCCTGCTCTACGACCCCAGGGTGCTCGAGGCGGCCGACGCCGAGGCGCGCGAGCAGAATCTGCCGCGCTCGGTGGTCATGGGCCGCATCGAGCGCTACGCGCGCGAGATCGTCCCGGCCTTCAACGCCTATTTCTACTTCCGCCTCGGCTACTGGATCTCGCGGCGGGTGGCGCGCCTGCTCTATCGCGTACGGCTCGGCTCCGCCGACGAGGCGGGGCTGGCCGCGGTGCCGGCGGGTTCGACCGTGGTCTTCCTGATGAACCACCGCAGCAACATGGACTACGTCCTGCTCGCCTACCTGGCGGCCGACCGCACCGCGCTCTCCTATGCGGTCGGCGAGTGGGCGCGGATCTGGCCGCTGCAGACGCTGATTCGCGCCACCGGCGCCTACTTCGTGCGCCGCAACTCGGGCGACCCCCTCTATCGCCGGGTGCTCGAGCGCTACATCCACATGGCGACCGCGGCCGGCGTGACGCAAGCGGTCTACCCCGAAGGCGGGCTGACGCGCGACGGCCGGCTGCGTCCGCCCAAGCTCGGCCTGCTCGACTACATGCTGCGCTCCTTCGACCCGCACGGCGACCGCGATCTGGTGTTCGTGCCGGTCGGCATCAACTACGACCGGACGCTGGAGGACCGTACGCTGCTGCTCGACCTGGCGCCCGGCCAGCCGCGTCCCGGGCGGGCGCTCGCCGCCTGGCGGACCGTGCGCTTCGTCCTGCGCAATCTGAACCTGATGGCGCGCAACCGCTGGCACCGCTTCGGCTATGCCTGCGTCAACTTCGGCAGCCCGATCTCGATGCGCGAATACCTGCGGCGCGGCGCGTTCGACTTCCGCAACCTCACGAAAGAAGAGCGCTCGGCCTCTCTGGCCCGGCTCGGCGGCGAGCTGATGGCGGCGGTGGGGGCGCAGATCCCGGTTCTGCCTGTGCCGCTCGTGGCGTCGGTCTTCGTCCGGGGCGCTGACGTCCCCTTGGAGGCCGGCGCCCCTTCCCCCGGTCCGGAGGCGGGGGGGCGGCCGCTCTCCGGTCTGGACCTCAAGGCCGAGGCCCACCGCCGGATTGCCGAGCTCGAGGCGGCCGGGGCCCGGGTCTACATTCCGCGCCGCGACCAGGAGTACGCCATCGAGGCAGGCTTGCGCGCCCTCGTCTCGCGGCACCTGGTCGAGCAACGCGACGGCCTCTACTCGGCCCGCCCGGAGGAGCTGCCGCTGCTGCGCTACTATGCGGGCTCGATCGAGCATTTCTCGCTGCCCACACCGGAAACTACCGCCGCGAGCGCACGTATCGTGATCTGAGATGCGGGCGCCCAGAACCAGCCGCCGATTCCGCAGGGTCGAGGGCTTCGTGCGCGACTACACGGCGGGTCTCAACAGCCGCGACCTGCGCCGGCTCTTCGACCGCGACGCGCTCCAGGCCTACTCGGTCCTCACCCGCGATCACGCCCAGCTCCAGCTCCCCGCGGGGCGGCTCAAGAAGCTGCTCTTCCGGACACGGCTCGCCTTCCTCGGCCTCTCCTACAAGCTCACTCCGGCGCGGCGGGCGCTGTTCGCGGCCTCGTTGATCGCGGCCGTGCTCGGTCTCACGGCGGGAAAGTTCGAGTACGTGAGCAGGGCTCGACTCCACCAGGTGGTCGTCGAGTTCTCTCCCTTCTGGTTCCTGCTCAGCATCGGCGCGCTGATCTTCCTGCTCGCCCTGGAGCTGGTCGATCGCATCAGGGTGCGCGACGAGCTCGAGGTGGCGCGCGAGCTCCAGGCCGACCTCCTGCCGCGCCAGATCGCGGCGGTCCCCGGATACCGGTTCGCCCACTCCTACCGCACCGCCAACCAGGTCGGCGGCGACTACTACGACATCACGCCGCTGCCAGCCGGCGGCGTCGCGCTGATGGTCGGCGACGCGAGCGGCCACGGCATGGCGGCCGGCCTGGTGATGGCGATCGCCAACGCCACGCTGAAGACCGCTCTAGACCTCGACCCGTCGCCGCAAAGGGTGCTCGCGCTGCTCAACCGGACGCTCTGCCGCACCCGCACCAGGCGGACATTCATGAGCGTCTTCTACGCCCTGCTCGATCCGGCGACCGGCGCTCTGGAATCGATCTGCGCCGGGCATCCCTACCCCTTGCTGCGCCGCGCCCGCGGCGAGATCCTGGAGCTGGGCCGCGGCAGCCTGCCGCTCGGCGTCCGCGAGTCGCTCGCCGTCCCCAGCCAGCGGACGACCTTGCTCCCCGGCGACCTGCTCGTCCTCTACACCGACGGGCTCGCCGAGGCGGTCGGGAGCGGCGGCCAGCACGCCTTCGGCTTCGACCGCATCGCCGAGCTCGCCCGTCCCGGCGGCACTCCGCAGGAGGTCCATGACCGCATCCTCCAGGCCTTCGACCAGCACGTCGGCGGCGAGCCGCTGCACGACGACCTCACTCTCATGGTCGTCGCCCGCGAGGCAACGCCGGCTTGACTTCTTTTGGCCCGGGGGGCGCTCGCCGGCCAGAGTTCGCTAGAGTCACCCCGATGCCGGGCTCGTGGACCTGGTTTCTGCGGCTGCCGGCGACCGATGTCTGGCGCGGGCTGGAGCGCTGCCTTGGGCGCGGGTGGCGGGGATTGGTGCTGGCGGGCGCCGGGATGCTCGCCGGGTGGTGGGTCTACGTACCTCTCCACGAGCTGCTGCATGCCGGCGCTTGCCGCGCTGCCGGCGGCGCCGTGAGCCGGCTCGAGATCGATCCCGCCTACGGTGGGGCGGCGCTCGCCCACGTCTTCCCCTTCGTGGTGAGCGGCGGCGCCTACGCCGGGCGGCTGTCGGGATTCGACACCCGCGGCAGCGACTGGACCTACCTGGCGACCGATCTCGGGCCTTTCGTCCTGACCCTGGTGCCGGGGGTCTGGGCGCTGCGCCGCGCCGCCGCCGCCCGCCGCCCCTTGCTCTTCGGCGCCGCCCTCCCCTTCGCCCTCGCCCCTTTCCTGTCGCTGACCGGCGACGCCTACGAGATCGGCTCGATCCTGGTCACCCGCCTGCCCCCCTGGTCGGCGCCGGCCACGCGCACGCTGCTGCGCGGCGATGACCTCTTCGCGAAGCTCGGCCAGCTGTCCTCCGCGCCGCCTCCCGCTCCCTGGGGAGCGGCCGCGGCGGCGATCCTTCTCGGCTGCCTGTGGGCCTGGACGACCTATGCGGCAGGCGCCGCGGTCGCCCACCTCGCCGGTGCGCCGGCGATCTATCCGGAAGCGCGCCGGCTGCAGCAGGCCGTCTGATCGGGCGCGCCCCGAGCCACCGCAAGTGGCGAGCGCGGCCGAGTCCTGGATGAGCTGGAACGGTAGTTCCTGGGCGTTGTGGTAGGTCTTCACGCCCACGTCGGTACCGGCCTAAGCGAACCGCTGAGCGCCGCCGCCCGTCCTCGCCGTCGCCGTTCTCGCCCTCGCGCTCACCGCGGCGGCCGCCCGGGTCACCGGCGCCGACCAGCCCAAACCCCAGGGCAAGGAGGCCCCCGCCGCCCTCTCGCCCAAGGCGCAGCTCGTCAGGCAGTTCTCGGCCGAGCCCTGGCACGGCGAGGGGCTTCCGCCCGAGCCCGGCCGGTCCGCGAGCGCGTTCCTCCCGGAAGGTCCGCAGCCGGCTTTCGATCGCCTCACCAGCGAGCGCCAGCTTGCCGCCTGGCGCGCCTACTACGACCACCGCATCTCGGGATTGCGCCAGCGCGGGGAGGTCTACCGCTGGCAGCTCGACTCCTCGCGCATCATCTTCGTGGTGGTGATCTTCCTGGTGCTCGTCGGGATCTACTTCTCCTGGCTGCAATTCCGGATCTCGCTGCGCCCCAAGCCGGCGCGGGTCGCCGCCGACGGCGCCTCGCCAGGCGAAGCCGTGGCCGCGGCGGCGATGACCGAGATCTCGGCTAGTCTCGAGGGCGGGATCAAGGTCAGCTCACCCGTCCTCGGCGTCGTCATCCTGGTCATCTCCCTGCTTTTCTTCTATCTCTACCTCGCCTACGTCTACCCGATCACACAGAACTTCTGAGCCCTGACCGAGCCGGACGCTCGTGCGATCCGTCGGTCGCTTGGCCTCACGCAAGTGGAGTTTGCGGCGCTCCTCAATGTCCCGGTGGCCACGATTCAGGGGTATGAACAGGGGCGGCGCGCACCCGATGCGCCGGCACGCACCCTGCTGCGCGTCGCTTTGGCAGCGCCAGAGCTCCTACGGAGCATCCACGCTGAAAGGAGGATCGCGAAGGCTTCTGGATCGCCAGGAGGACCGGGAGCCGAGGTCGAGCCGGCCGGCGCTCATCGTTCCCGGCCCTGATCCCTGGCTCAGTTCGCCGGCGCGAGAGATGGCTCGGGCTGTCTTGCCCTCAGCCCCCGTCAGCCGCTGAGCTTCTCCCAGTCCGAGTCCGGGGCGTCCATGGCGATCGACAGGCCGCCGTCGGAGCCTACGAAGACCGGGTCCTTGACCACCCGCACCTTGCCGCCGCCGACCGCCGCCAGGTCCTGCTCCAGGCGCGGCCCGAGCCCGCGGATCAATCCGGTGCCGCCGGATACGATCACGTTGTTGCGCACCCTCTCTTGGTACTCGGGCTGGACGCGCGACAGCAGATCCAGCATCGATTCCACCAGCGGCGGCAGGATCCCTTCGCAGGCCTGGCGCATCTCCTGGCTGATGTCGAGCTGCGTCGGCTTGCCGTTGACCGGAACGGTCACCAGCACCGGGTTCTTCGTCTGGCCGACGAAGCTCGACGTTTCCTTCCACTCGCGCACCATGTGGACCGAGAAGCGCGCCTCCGGATAGCGCTCGCGCATCAGGCGGGAGAGCTGCTCATCGATCCAGTCGCCGGCCTGGGTCAGCGTCCGCTGGTCCTCCTCGCTCGGCAGGCGGCCGTTCATGACGCAGAAGTCAGTGGTGCCGGCGCCGATGTCGATGATCATGGTGTGCAGCAGCGCCTCCAGGCCATAGGCCACCGCGAACGGCTCGGAAACGATCAGCAGGTTGTCCACCGCGTCTTGCATCGCCTTGCGCACGTGCTGCTTGTTGACCCGCAGCGCCTCGGCGGGCACGCCGACCACCGCGCGCACCTTCATCCCATTGCGCGTCTCGCGCGCCACCCCGACCAGCGACAGCAGGTGCCAGAGCAGCTCGCGCACCGCCGCCTCGTCCTTGTCCGATCCGTCCTTGATCAATCCCTGCTCGAGCGGCCGGTGCAGATCGAGCATCGGCCGGTTGTCCACCGCTTCGCGGCCGATCAGGACAGCCTTCTTCAAGACCTTCTTCGCGACCATGTCGAGCGGCCATCCGACATAGCTGTCCACCACGTGTTTCTCTCCGTTGGAGGCGGAGATCGAGCTGCGCGAGGTCCCGAGATCGATCCCCACGTGGAGGACCGTTTTCTTCTCAGTCATGGATCAAATCCCTTTCTCGGCGATGCCTTGCGCGAAGCCCGCGTACGAGCGCAAGCCGCTCGCCAGGGCCTCCGCGATGTACTGGCGATAGAGCGGCTTGGCGAGCAGCCGCCCCTCCTCCTCGTTGGACAGGCAAGAAACCTCCGCCAGGATCGCCGGCATCTGGGTCGCCAGCAGCACGATGAACGGTGCCGACTTGACCCCGCGGTCCTCCATCCTGGGGTTGACCTTGCCGAGGGAACGGAACAGCGATGCCTGGACCATCTCGGCCAGCTTGCGCGACTTGTCCTGCCGTACTCCGGCGTAGATGCGTTCGAGCAGCGGCCGCATGTCGGCCAGCGAGTAGCCCGAATCGCGGTTCTCGGCGGCTGCCAGGCGGGTCAGGAAGGGGTCGTCGGTGGGGCCCAGGAAGTAGGTCTCGACGCCGCGCGCTTCACGGTTGCCGATCCAGTTGACGTGCACGGAAACGAAGATGTCGGCGCCCATCCGGTTGGCATAAGCGGCGCGCTCCTCGAGCGACACCGCGCGGTCGCTGTCGCGAGTCATCAGCACCTGGAAGGACTTCCCATCCTCGAGGATGCGGCGCAGGCGATCGGCGATGTCCAGGGTGACGTCCTTTTCCAGCAGTCCGGACGGCGTCCGGGTGCCGAGGCTGTCGCCGCCGTGCCCGGCATCGATGGCGATCTTGCGGATTGCGAGCGGGAAGACCGAGGCGTCGACCGCCGGTTCGGCGCCCGGCGTGCGAGCGGGGCTGGCGACGGCAACCGAGGATGTCGGCGCAGCGATGGCCGCCGGGCGGCCGGGAAGCGAGGACGAGGGGCGCAGCTCACCGGCCGCTGCCGCCCCCCGGCGCGGCGGATTGGCCGCGACCGAGAGGGTCGAGACTAGGCCCGACGAGCCGAACAGGACCAGCGCGGGGAGGAGCAGCGCCAGCGCGCCGGCGAATCGGAAGCGCTGCCGCCGGCGGCGCGGGGGGCGCACGTGGCCGCGGATCAGGTCGACGTTCTCCTGCACCAGGTCCTGGACCAGCCGCCGCTTGAGGCGATCGAAGTTGGCCATCAGCAGGATCCCGGTCCCGCCGGCGGCCCGGCAAAGGGGCCCGTGCTGGAGAGGACAGCGGCGACGGCGGCGAACATCGTGAAGGCGGCGCTCGGCTTGGCGGAGCCCATCCGCGGGAGGAAACCCGGCCGTCCGCAGCCTCGGGCCGCCGCTCCACCTCGCTGGCGAGAAACTCCTTGGACATGGGAGTTTACTACAGCGGAGCCCCCTCCGTCCCGGCCCCCGGAGCAGGGATGCCGGAAGGGAGGTGACACTTTGGCGGAGGGGAGCGACGGAGGTCATGGGGGGATCAGGCACCGCGCGCTGGTTGGGGTGGTCGAGAATGACGCTCTGGGAGGTGGAGGTCGGGCGCGCGGAGCCTGATCCCCCCATGACCTCCGCCGCTCCGGGCCAGCGAGGTGGGGAGAGGCCCTTCCCTGGCTCTAGGCGGGGCCAGTACTCCTCCCCCGCAGGATGGGGTCATGTGGCGGGGGCCAGGCCCATCGATGGGGCTTGGGGCAAGGGGAGAAGAGGGCCTCCCTTAGCTTTGGGCGGGGGCGAGTACTCCTCCCCGCAGGATGGGGTCATGGGGCGAGGGCCAGGGCCCCCCGCCATGATGGTTAGCGGGGTTTGAGGTGGATGCGCAGCTGGTGGCCTTGGGCGGTGATGGCTTCGATGGCGACGGCCGGGTTGGCCAGGTCCAGGACCACGTGCAGCTGCTGGATCGGGTGGAAGCCGGTGCGGACCTGGAACAGCTCGGGGGTCTTGACTTCCACGCGCCGCATGGCGAACGGGCGTTCGATGCCCTTGAGCCTGATCACTTCGCGAGCCGCCGGACCGTTGATGCGGACATGGGAGTAGGAACCCCGCGGAAAGTTGCCGTTCCCCCAGAGGACGACATCAGTGCCACCGCCGGACGACTCCCAGGTGATCTTGTCGAGCCCGCTCAAGGCCTGACCCGCGGCGGCGGAGCCCGCTCCCGCATCGTCCTCACCGTTTGCCGCAACCGTGGGAATGGCAGTGCCGGCCTGGGCGTCTGGCGTAGAAGCCACCGCGGCACGCGGGACCGCGCTCGCAGCCGCGGGCTGACTCGAGGCTGGGCTCGCGGCCGCTGCCTCAGCCTGCGCGAGAGCCAGAGCCCTTGGCAGCTGCCCCACCGCTGGCCGCGCACCCGGCACCGTGATGGGGTGCGGGCGGGCGGCCTCGGCCTCGTCGCCGCCAGTAACCCAACCGAGCACGTAGTCGCGCAGCAGGTAGGTCGCGCCACCCAGAACGACGGCCGCCAGGAGCACGCCGGCGAGAGGAAGACGGGAACGGCGCCGCGGTGTGTCCGGGTGAAAAGCCGCGAAGAGCGGCGGCTGAGCCACCGGCGGAGGCGCCGGCTCGGGCTCTGCGGGCGGGGTGAGCGCGGCCGGAGGTGCCGGCTCGAGCTCTTCGAGCGCGGGCAGCGCCGCCTGAGGTGCCGGCTCGATCTCCTCAAAAGGGGGCAACACGGCTGGAAGCGCTGGCACGAGCTCTTCGAGCGGGGGCAGCGCGGCAGCCATCGCCTGCAACGGGTCGAGCTCTGCAGCTCCTGCGGTGGGAGCCGCCGTCCCGGGCCCGCTCAGCCCTGGCATCTGCGCGCCCGTAGCCTTCGGTTCCGGTACTGCTGCTGCTGAGCCAGACGTGGTCGCCGCTCCCGCCTGGGCGCTGGGCGGAGCGCCTTTCTCCGGACCGGCAGCGGGGGCGGGGGCCGAGGTGACGTCGAAGGGCTGGCCGCCGTGCAGGACGAAGTCGTCGACGATCTTGTGGATGAGCTCTTTGCTGCCTGGGCTC
This sequence comes from Thermoanaerobaculia bacterium, assembly GCA_035544875.1. Lineage (GTDB taxonomy): Bacteria > Acidobacteriota > Thermoanaerobaculia > Multivoradales > UBA5704 > JASLEW01. The sequence continues at coordinate 71,107 of DASZZP010000100.1, forward strand.
AATGCGAGAAAACGGATGCCCATCCCCGCCGGCCGATTCGGTCCCTCGCCGCCGGTCCGCACCCAGGCCACCTCGCCGCGTCCCTTGATGAGCTCATAGCCGTCGCCGAGTCGAAACTCGAACTCCAGCAGCTGTCCCTGGGGCTCCGGCGTCTCGGTCCTGATGAAGATCCCGCCCGGGGAGATGTTGGCCACGTACTCGTTGATGAAGCCGCTGAAGCGCTCGAACTTCAGCTGGATGGAATGCGCGATCGGCGCCCGCCGCGAGTCGCGCGGGGCAGTCGACTGATCGCTCACCGGCTTCTCAGCCTCGCCAGCCTTGGCGCCAGGCATGGCCCACTTCCCCCAGACTTCCCTGTCCCCTGCTGCCATCTCTTGGGCCGGCATGATACCACCGCCAAAGGCCCCAACTTCGCAGGCGCGACGCTACAAGTCCTCCCCCAGGATCGGTACCAGCCGCCGCGGCTCTCACCCTTCCCCTTCCCCATCAAGCGGGGGCGGGAGGAAGTCCTGCCCTGGTCCGAGGCCCCAGCAGGGCTTGCCGCCCCGCTGCAGGTCCCCCATGTTGCGGAGGCGGGAGGAAGTCCTGGCCCTGGCCCGAGGCCGTAACAGGGCTCGCCGCCCCGCTGCCGGTTCCGAGCGTCGCAGGTTACCGCGCGACCTGGGTCCGCTCGCCACAACCTCACCGCAGAGAGTCTCGCCTCACCAACCCCGCCAAGCGAGCGGACCCAGGTCGCGCGGTGACCTGAGATGCTCCACACCGGCCCGCCGGTATCCCCAAAGCGGCCTCCTCGGCGAGGGTGGTGGACGGAGGGGGCCCGCCGCCCGCCTGTGCTAGCATCCAGCCTCCTTCGAGGGGGACGCCCCCTCATCCCCCGTCCAGGGACCCGAGCGGATGCGGCTGCGCCGGCAGCCGCCAGCGGCTCGGGGTGAGCTCAGCCATGACCAAGAAGCACGTGCTGCTGATCGCCGGGGCCGGGGGGATGGGGAGCGCTGTCGGCCTCCTCCTGCGCGAGCTCGGCGACTTCGAAGTCGACCTCTTCATCGGCGATTCGGAGACTGCCCGCGCGGAAGCCGCCGCGGCCTGGATCCGCGACGGCTCGGCTCGGAAAGGGGCGGTCCACGCCTTTCATCTTCCTGCCTCCGGATCGGCGGCTCCGTTCGCCGAGGCCCTCGACCGGGCCGAGATCCTCCTCGACTGCCTGCCGGGCAAGGAGGCGCCGCGCATGGCACGCCTGGCGCGCCGCCACCACCTTCACTACGCCAACCTCACCGAACACGTCGGCGAAACCCAGGAAGTGATCGAGATCGCCGCCGGGGCGCCGCAGGGCTTCATTCTGCAGACCGGTCTCGCGCCCGGGTTCGTCAACGTCCTCGCCCACGGCCTCTTCCAGCGGTTCGGTGAGGAACATGGCGTTCAGGGGGCCGATTCAGTGGCGATGCGGGTCGGCGCGCTCCCCACGGCCGCCCGCCCGCCGCACTACTACGGCTTCACCTGGAGCTCGATCGGGGTTGCCACCGAGTACGTCGAGCCCGCCACGGTGATTCGAGATGGCAAGCGGACGACCCGCCCGTCGCTCTCCGACCGCGAAAGCATCCTGATCAACGGCGTCCTCTACGAGGAGGCCCTGACCTCGGGCGGCGCGGCGGACCTTCCCGCGGAGCTTGCCGGACGGGTTCAGAAGCTCGACTACAAGACCCTCCGCTACCCCGGCCATTACGCCTGGATTCAGTCGATCCTCGACGAGGCTCCGCCGGGGAGCGACCGCGCCGACTACCTGCTGCGCCGGATGCAGGAGTCGGTGCCGTTTGTCGACGACGACCTGGTCACCATCTACGCTGCCGTCGAAGGGCGGGGCGCCGACGGCGCGCTCCGGCGGATCGAGGACGCGCGGCTGATCCGGCCCTGCCGGGTGGGCGCCAGAACGCTCAAAGCCATCCAGGCCACGACGGCCGCCGGTCTCGCAGAATCGGCCCGCCTGCTGCTCGATAGAGCTCACCAAGGCGTCTGTTTGCAAAGCCAGATCGACCCGGCCCACTTCATGGCAGGTCCCTTCGTCAGCAGGATTTGCGGATGAGCTTCCGGCGAAACTCCACTGCCCGTGTGGAAAACTTTCTCTCCCGGCGCGGCTTGCTCACGGATAGTCGCTTCCAGGCACCCGAGACCAATTTTCAAACTACTGATTCTAAATGGGTTGCACGGATTGCACAAGAAGGTGTTCAAAGTGGGTAAAACCACGGTATCTTCGCCATTCTCGCACCAGCCGCGACGGTTTTCCCACAGGCTTTTCCACAGCACCTGCGGAATCCGATTCGTCGCAGAAGAGTGATCAGCGGCTGAGCAGCGACGCGTCTCCAAGCACGTCACCGTGTGCGCGGGGATCGGCACAGACGTCGCGAAAAACCACCGGCGAGGTCGTGGCGAGAGCCGCCGCCGAGGGCAGTGCACGGAGGGCCGCGAGCGCCTCCGGCCGAAGCTCGACGAGCGGCCAGAAAGCCGGCCAGGGCCGGCGCCGGAAGATGTGCACGGAGAGCGACTCGGTGTAAGAGACCCCATCGAGCTCGAGCTCGAGCCGGGCAGGCGGCCCGCGCCGCGGCCCCGGCGATGGAGCCGGTGCGGGCGCCGCCCGGAGGAAAGCCGGCACCCAACCCGGAGCCATTCCCTGCCGGCGGCCGATCTCGTCCAGCGCCCGCGCATAGAGCTGCGCATGGCTCTGCCAGAAAACCGCCCCGGCCAGGCGGGGATCGGCGGCCAGCGCCTGGGCCCCGAACCGCGGTGCCCGCGGCCCGTCCGGGTCGATGACCGCCAGGTAGAAAGGGGGAAAGGGGTCGAGTGGATCGAGCCAGCAGCTGGTCTCCAGCGCGCGCGCCGCCCACGGCCGCTCTGCCGTCCTCCCCAGCAGTCCCGCCAGCAGCCAGAGCGTGGCGACCGCACCGCCGTCCTGCGCCGCCTGAAAGGAGAGCTGGGCGGCGTCGCGACGCTCCTCGGCGCTGCCTCCCAGCAGCAACGCCAGCCGAGCCCGGTAGAGCGGGAAGCGCGGATCGAGACCGACCGCCGCGGCGAGCTCGGCCTTGGCGCTGGCGAGCCTGCCCGCCTGCGCCTCGCCAATCGCCCTGTCGTAGTGCCATTGCGCCAGCACGGCCGGCGCCAGCAAGCAAGCCGCCGCCACCGCATACGTCCGCGCCGGCAGGCGCAGCCCCTCTCTTTCCTGCCGCCTCTCTTCCAGGCTGCAGCTGCCACCGGCGAGCGCGGCGCCGGCAGCCACCGCCAGGGCCAGCGGCAGGGCCGTGACCGCCAAGGCTGCCGACCCGAGCAGGGCTACCGCCGCGCCTACCAGACCGACCAGGCCCGCCAACAGCAGCCCGGGATCGCCCGCCGCTTGCGTCCCGCCCGGCGCCGTCGCGCTGGGTCTACTCAGCTCGCGGCAGCGCCGCCAGCCGAAGAGCGCACCCAGTGCCAGCGCCAGGCTGAGGCCTGCCAGACCCAGCTCGTAGGCGACCTCGACCGGCAGCGAGTGCAGCTCTCCGACCGCCTCGCCCCAGGGGTTGATCCCGGGCCGCGCCGCGCTGAAAGCGGCCGCGGTCCAGGCGGCCGATCCTGGCCCCCATCCGAGGAGAGGGCGGGCGAGAAAGCCCTCCCAGCCCGCACGGTAGTAGACCGCCCGTGCCTGCGCCGAGCGGTCGCGGCCGGCGGTGATCCGGGTCACCCGCGGCAGCAGCAGCGCCGCGGCCGTCGCAATGACCGCCATGAGCGCAACGACGGCGACGAGCTCCAGTGCGGCCGGCGCGCGCCGCTGCCGGTCGCCGGGATGGCGCCGCCCTGTCACCGATGACCAAGGCGGCCAGAGTGGCCAGCGTAGCCGGAGTAGCCGAAGCAGCCAGAGCGCCCCTGCGCACGCCTCCATCGCCAGCGACAGTCCGCCCAGCAACGAGCGGCTGGCGAGCACGGCTGCCGCGGCCAGCAAGCCCGCGCCGGCTCCCAGCATGCGCCAGCGTCCGGCTTCTCGCAGCGGCAAGACGCCGAGCGGCAGGAGCGTGACCAGCCAGACCGCCAGCAGTGTGTGATGGCCGAGAGGCGCCAGCGTTCTGGCGAAGTCGAAGGGCACCATCTCGAGGAGACGCCAGCCGAGCGGCTCGAGCAGCGACCAGAGAGCGACCGCGGCGACCGCCGCCGCGACCGCCCGCAGTCCGACGCGCCGGTCGGGCTCCCGCCGCCAGCAGCGCGCGACAGCTGCCGGCAGCGACAGGAAAACGGGCAGCAGCAGCACTCCGACGCGGCCCGCCCGCGGTACCGGCGACAGCCAGGCGCTGGCCGCTGCCGCAGCCCACAGTGCCGGCGGCAGGAGCCGCCCGGCACGCCCTAGCCGCAGCGGATCGCGCCAGGAGGCGCCGAGCGCGAGCAAGCCGCCGAGGAGAGCGGCCGCGCCAGCCGCGCTGCCGGCGGCCGTCACCGCGCCCAGCAGGTTGCCGCACCAGCCGGCGAAGAGAGCCAGCCAGAGGGCTGGAACGAGGGCGCGCCAGCGCCAGCGCGCATCTGCGCCGATTCCGAGGGATGCCGCAGCTTTCGCCTGTTGCGGCACTTCCGGCAGGTCGGAAACGGTGCTGCGACGTGTCAGTGGAGGCCTGCTCGAAGCATCGATCGGATCGGCTCCCGCAACCCCTCGCGAGTCCCCTTCCCGGTTGTCGGCCGCAGCTGTCGCCTGTTGCGGCACTCCCGGCAGGTCGGAAGCCGCCGGGTCCCTCCCCGGCGGCGCCGGGGGGGAAGGGGACGCCCCCTCCCCTGGCGCGCGGACCAATTCGTTCTTAGGTCGCCCGGCCACGGCGGCATCCTAGCGCGCCTCTCCTGCACCCCGCCCCGGAAGCGAGCCGGAGCGCTGGTCACGCGCCGCATGCGTCAAGACGCTCGCCCGGCGCGGGACCCGACTGCGCTATCCTTCTCCGGCGCGACCGGCGGCCTCGCCGCACCCGCTACGCCGAGCATCCGGCCCCCAGCCGGCGGCCCGCGAGCAAGGCCACCGAATCGGGCTGGCCGCGGGCGAGGTGCCGGCGCCGGCCGCCCGCCGTGTGGCGCAGATCCGGGATTCAGGAGAGTGCGATGACTGTCGATACCAGGACCGAGGTTGGCCACATCCTTCACGCTCTCGGCCTCGAGGCCGAGAACTCCGGGGCCTTCGCCGGCGCCTGGCTCGACACCACGGGCGAGCGGGTCGAATCATTGAACCCCGCGACCGGCGAGCCGATCGCGGCGGTGCGGCTCGCCGGCTTGAACGACTACGAGCGGGTGGCAGCGGCCGCGGTCGAGGCTTTCCAGCAATGGCAGACCTGGCCGGCGCCACGGCGCGGCGAGGTGGTGCGCCAGCTCGGCGTCGAGCTCCGGCGCCACAAGGAGGTGCTCGGGCGCCTGGTGACGCTGGAGGTGGGCAAGATCCTCTCCGAGGGGCTGGGCGAGGTCCAGGAGATGATCGACATGGCGGACCTGGCGGTCGGCATGTCGCGCCAGCTCTATGGCAAGGCCATGCACTCCGAGCGGCCGCGGCACCGCATGTACGAGCAGTGGCACCCGCTCGGTCCGGTCGGCATCATCACCGCCTTCAATTTTCCGGCCGCCGTCTGGGCGTGGAACGCCATGGTGGCCGCGGTCTGCGGCGACTCGACGATCTGGAAGCCGTCGCACCAGGCTCCCCTGACGGCGATCGCCGTTACTCGCATCGCGCAACGCGTGCTGGCCGCCAGCTCCGCGCCGCCGGTCTTCAACCTGCTGATCGGAGCGCGCACCGGCGTTTCCGAGCGCCTGGTGGCGGACCGCCGCGTGCCGCTGATCTCGGCGACCGGCTCGGTGCGCATGGGCAAGCAGGTGGGCAAGGTGCTGGCCGAGCGGCTGGGCCGCTCCCTGCTCGAGCTGGGCGGCAATAACGGCATCGTGGTGCTCGACGACGCCGACCTCGACCTCGCCCTGCGCGCCGTTCTCTTTGCCGCCGTCGGCACCGCCGGCCAGCGCTGCACCACCGCCCGGCGGCTGTTCCTGCAGCGCGGCATCGCGGCCGAGATGAAGCGCCGCCTGATCGAAGCTTACCGGTCGATCCCGATCGGCGACCCGCTCGAGCGCGGCACGCTCATGGGGCCGCTGATCGATCAGTCCGCGGTCGACAACATGCTGCGCGCTCTCGCCGCGGCGCAGGCCGAAGGGGGCAGGGTCCTCTACGGCGGCCACACGCTGCCCGGCCCGGGAACCTTCGTCGAGCCGACCCTGATCGAGGCGCACGGCGAAATGCCGATCACCTGCGAAGAGACTTTCGCGCCCATCCTCTACATCTTCGAGTTCGACCAGCTCGACGAGGCGATCCGGCTGCACAACGCCGTGCCGCAGGGCCTCTCCTCGGCGATCTTCACTCTCAATGTGCGTTCCGCCGAGCGCTTCCTCGCCGCGACCGGCAGTGACTGTGGGATCGCCAACGTCAACATCGGGACCTCCGGCGCCGAGATCGGCGGCGCCTTCGGCGGCGAGAAGGAGACCGGGGGCGGCCGCGAGGCCGGCTCCGACTCCTGGAAGGCCTACATGCGCCGCCAGACCTGCACCATCAACTGGAGCACCGAGCTCCCCCTGGCCCAGGGGGTCGAGTTCAAGGTCGGCGGGTGAGTCCCGCTCACTCCAGAGATGGTATGATAATTCATCATACCGGAGAAGAAGATGAGCGCAACGAAAGTAGCCATCACATTGGACCAGGAGCTCTTGCGCAGGGTGGATCGCCTGGTGGCCGCCAAACGCTTTCCCAGCCGCAGCCGGGCTATCCAGGAGGCCGTCCATGCAGCGCTCGAGCGGATCGAGCGGGGCCGGCTCGCCCGGGAATGCGCCAAGCTCGACCCGCGATTTGAGCAGGCGATGGCGGAGCAGGATCTCGCGGAAGATCTGGCGGCATGGCCCAAGTACTGAGAGGCGACGTCGTCTGGGCCGACCTGAGTCCCGCTCGCGGACATGAACAAGCAGGGTTGAGGCCCGTCGTGATCCTGAGCCAGAACGTCTTCAACAGTAGATCCGGCACGGTGATTGTCATGGCGATCACCAGTCAGCCCCAGCAGGCAGGATTCCCGCTGACGCTTGAAGTCGAGTCCGGCGTCCTTCCCAAACTTTCTTGGGTCAAGATCAGTCAACTGCGAACGCTGTCGGTCGAACGGCTGGGCAAGAGAATCGGACGACTCCCCCAAGAGCAGATCGATCTGTTGGTCGAGGGTCTCAACGAGATCATCGCCGGCTGAGGGCGGCGTGCACCGCCACGTCGACTCCCGGCGAAGCGCCGAAGGGCCCGGCCGCTGCCGAGGCTCAGCCCACCACCGCCAGGGCGCCCGGCACCACCTCGACCGTGGCCGCCTCGCCGGCCGCCATGGGGGTCACCGGCTCGCCGCCACCGTACATCGTCATCGGGCGATCGAGAGTGATGCGGGCGCGGCGGGTGCGCACCAGGGTGACCGCGGGGTGGCCCACGTGTTTGCCGCTGTAGACCTTGGGGAAGACGGCGAGTAGCGCCGCGCGCGACAGCTCGCGCACGATGACCAGATCGAGCAGGCCGTCGTCGATCCGCGCCGCGGGCGCGATCCGCATGCCGCCGCCGAAGCGCGGCAGGTTGGCGGCGACCACGAACATGGCCCGGCCGGTAAAGCGGCCGCCATCGTAGTCGACCTCGATGGCCGGCGCCTTGAAGGTGGCCAGGGTGTGCAGGACGGCGTAGACATAGACCAGCGGCCCGCGCAGCCGCCGCACCTGGTTGGCGAAGCGGGTCACCTCCGAGTCGAAACCGACTCCGGCGTAGCCCACGCACCACGTCTCGCCGACCCGCGCCAGATCGATCCTCCGCACCCCGCCTGCCAGCGCCCGCTCTACGGCCTCGCTGGTCTTGGCCGGAACACCCAGCGTGCCGGCCAGGTCGTTGCCGGTGCCGAGCGGCACGACGCCCAGGGCGCACTCGCTCCCGGCCAGCCCTTGCGCCGCCTGGTGCATGGTGCCGTCCCCGCCCGCCACGAGCAGCCGCTCGACCCCATCGGCGGCCGCGCGGCGGGCCTGCTCGGTGACATCGGCGCCGCTGCGGCTGACCACCAATCCCGCGCCCAGCCGCGACGCGAACCGGCGCAGCTCATGGAGATGCGCCGCCGCGGCTCCGCGCCCGGCCGCCGGGTTGAGGAGAAAGCGGATGCTCCCCGCCCCCTCAGGCATCGACCCTCATCGAAGGGCTCTTCATTATCTGGTCTCGCAGCGAAGCTATCACAGCGCGAACGCCGGCCAGGCCTGCTCTCGCCGCGCCCTTCAGAACCAGCCTGTTGCCTCGGCCCGCTCCGGGTCGCGGGGTCGGCTATGATCCCGCCATGGCTGCCCCGCAGGTGCAGATCCTGGTCTGTCTCAACGAGCGGCCGCCCGACGCCCCCAAGCCGTGCTGCTCTCGGCGCGGCTCGCTTGCCGTCTACCACCGCTTCAAGGACCGGGTCAAAGAGCTCGGCATCCGCGACCAGGTCATGGTGGTGCGCACCGGCTGCCTCAAGCACTGCAGCCAGGGGATCACGGTCGCCGTCTGGCCCTACAACCTCTGGTACCGCGGCGTCACCGAAGCCGACGTCGAGGAGATCCTGCAGTCGACCGTCCTGGGCGCCGGCCGCGAGGTCGAGCGCCTGCGCATGCCCGACATACCTTGGGAGTAGGAGTTATGAAACCGCGCTGCGATGCGGCGGTGGAGGCCTACTCGAAGCGTCCATCGGATCGCCCCCCGCAACCCCTCGATCCCCTTCCCACCCCTCCGGGGGGGAAGGGGACGCCCCCACCCTTGGCTCGCGGGCCAGTTTCTTAGCTCAGGACTGGCAGGGCGGTCCCCGATGTGCCGGCCGCCGGCGCAACGCCGGCAAGATCCTGCGGAGCAAGATCGCGGTTCTGGGGGGTGAGCGAGCCCCGGTAGCGGCGCGCCAGGGGGGCGGTTTCCTCGCGGGTGACGAAGCGCTCGTAGAGGTTGGTGCGCTGGCGCGGCCGGTAGCCGGCGGCGGCGATCAGGTGCTCCATCTCGTCCTGGCTCATGCGGTAGGAGGTGCCGGCCGAGGCGACCACGTTCTCCTCGATCATGATCGAGCCCATGTCGTCGGCGCCGAAGGCGAGCGCCACCTGGCCGATCTTTTTGCCCTGGGTGACCCAGCTGGTCTGGAAATGGACGACGTTGTCGAGGAACAGGCGCGACACGGCGAGCGTGCGCAGATACTCCTCGGCAAAGGTCTCCGGCACGTCGGGCATCTCGGTGTGCTCGTGCTGGAAGGTCCAGGAGATGAAGGCGGTGAATCCGCCGGTCTCGTCCTGGAGGTCGCGCACCCGCTGGAAATGCTCGACCCGCGCGGCGAGCGGCTCGCCCATGCCATACATCATGGTGGCCGAGGTGCGTAGGCCGTTGCGGTGCGCCTGCCGCATCACGTCGATCCACTCCTCGGCCGAGCACTTCGGGTAGGCCAGGACCTCCTTGCGGGTGACGTCGGAGAGGATCTCGGCTCCGCCGCCGGGGATCGACATCAACCCCGCCGCCTTGAGGCGCCCGATGACCTCGAAGAAGCCGAGGCGCTCTTTGCGGGCGATGAACTTGATCTCCGGCGGCGAGAAGGCGTGGATGTGGAGCGCCGGATAGTGCTCGCGCAGGTACCGCAGCAGTTCCTCGTAGTAGGTGATCGGCAGGTCGGGATGGACCCCGCCCTGCATGAGGATGCCCGTGCCGTTGAGCGCCAGGGTCTCCTCGACCTTCCGGCCGATCTCCTCGAACGGCAGCAGGTAGCCCTCGGGGTCGCCCGGCTGCCGGTAGAAGGCGCAGAACCGGCATCTGTACACGCAAACGTTGGTGTAGTTGATGTTGCGGTCGACGTTGTAGGTGGCGACCGCGGCGTCGTTGTGGCGGTTGCGGACGGTGTGCGCGGCCAGGCCGAGGTCGAGCAGATCGGCGTCGAGAAGCAACCGGTGCGCATCCCCCGCCGACAGGCGGCGTCCCTCGACCGCGTCTTCCAGGATCGCTTCGACCGGGCGGGCAGAAGGCGCGAGCTCCATGCCCGCAGTCTAGCCCAATCCGCCAGGCCCCTCAAAACCGGAGTGCGAAACGGCAGCGGTCTCTGATAGGCCGCTGCCTGCGAAACGCTGGGTGCGAAACGGGTTGGTCCACGGAATGAACCTCAGCGGGCGCTCACGGGAACAAACGGAGCGGCTCCCGGTTCAAGGAGCGGCGTAGTCCATCCAATCGGACCCGGTCTGGGCGCTGCCGCATGGCCGCGCGGCCACCGGAAGAGGAGACCACGATGCCGCACACGAAGAGGATTTCCCTGCTCTCTCTGTTGGTTGGCCTCGCCGGGTTGATCGGCGGACAGCTGGCGGCAATCGGCACCTCGCCCGCTGGCGCGGAGGTCCTCACCCTCGATATCGATCCCCTGGCCTCGCGGATCGAGTTCGGCTTCGGCGCGACCTTCCAATCGGTGGTAGGCAGCCTGCAGCTCCAGGGCGGCTCGATCCGCTTCGACACGGCGTCCGGCGCGGCGTCCGGAGAGGCCGCCGCCGCCGCCGGCACGGCGCGCACCGGCGTCAAGCGGCGCGACCGCAAGATGCACGAGAAGATCCTGGAGAGCGCCCTCTACCCGACGATCGTATTCAGCGTCGAGCGGATCGACGGCACGCTCAACCGCGCCGGCCGCAGCGAGCTGCAACTGCACGGCACCCTGAAGCTCCACGGCGTCAGCCGGCCGGCCGCCATGCCCGCGGTCGCCGTGGTCAACGGCGACCAGGTCAAGGCCACCGGCTATCTCACCATTGACTATCTCAGCTACGGTATGCGCGATCCCAGCTTCCTGCTCCTGCGCGTCGAGAAGAAGGTCAAGGTCAAGCTCACAATCGCCGGCCACCTGGCCCCCGCCGCCTCCGCCGCCCTCGCCCGCCCCGCCAACTCGCCGCCGCCGCATCCTTGATCCCGCAGGGTCCCGGCCTCTGTCTTTCCGATCGCAGGGCCAAATGCCCGCCCGCCGGTACCGAGCGTCGGAGGCCACCTCGCGACCTGGGTCCGCGCGCCATTACCTCCAACCCCCAGAGCGTCTTTTCTCACCACCCCGCCAGCGCGCGGACCCAGGTCGCGAGGTGACCTCCGACGCTCCCCCTCCGAAGCTCCGCTCCCTAACCTCTACTCTCCGTCGAGATTCCAAGGCTCGGGACGGAGGGTGCCCGCCCTCACTCCCAGAATTCGAGCGGCTTGGGCTCCAGGATCAGGCCATGCGCAAAGGCGCGGCGGTAGAACTCCTCGAGCCCTGCGATCTCGTCGCGGCGCAGGAAGAAATGCAGGCTTTCGGTCAGATAGGCCCGCACCTCCGAGCTCTCCAGGCCGAGCTCGGCGGCCGACTCGCGGACCAGCGTATCGAGCGATGACAGTCCATAGCGCAGACTGCTCTTGAAATAGAAAGGCAGATCAGGCAGCTCTACTCCCGGGCGCACCGCCCACACCGCGAAGGTGAAGGGCAGCCCGGTCATGGCGTTCCACTCGGCGGCCAGATCGAGCGTCAGGTAGCGGCTGCGGTCGACCCGCAAGGCCGCATCGCCGATCAGCAGCGCGGCGTCGGCCTCCGCCAGCATCCGTTCGGCGTCGGGGCGCTCGCTGACGTAGTCGGGCTCGAGTTGGTACTTCTCGCGCAACAGCACCCGCAGCAGCGCGGCCGAGGTCCGGCTGTTCTGATCGAGGGCGACGCGGCGGATTTCCGCGATCGGACAGCGCGCCACCAGCAGCACGCTCTTGGCCTCGCGGCTCGCCGCCACGCACAGGTCGGGAAGCACTTTGAGGTGCGGGATGCGCTGCACCTCGATCGAAGGGATCAAGCCGATATCGAGATTTCCCTGGGCGAGCAGGCGGGCGACGAGCGCTGGGGAGTGAAAGCTCGGCGCGAACAGATCCGCATGGTGCCCCTTGAGGAACCCCCAGGCCAGCGGTTTGCTGTTCAAGTAGTTGACGACGCCGACGCGCAGCTTGGCCAAGACTGTCCCTTACTTGGACATCGCGTTGAGAAACTCCTGGTTGGACTTGGCCTTGGACAGCTTGTCATGCAGCAGCTCCATGCTCTCGACGGTCGACAGCGGATTGAGCACCTTGCGCAGCACCCAGACACGATGCAGCTCGCCTTCCGGCATCAGCAGCTCTTCCTTGCGCGTGCCAGATTTGTTGATGTCGATGGCCGGGAAGACGCGCTTGTCGACCAGCTTGCGGTCGAGATGGATCTCGCTATTGCCGGTCCCCTTGAACTCCTCGAAGATGACGTCGTCCATGCGGCTGCCGGTATCGACCAGGGCCGTGGCGACGATGGTCAGCGAGCCGCCCTCCTCGATGTTGCGCGCGGCGCCGAAGAACCGCTTGGGCCGGTGCAGCGCGTTGGCGTCGATACCGCCGGAAAGCACCTTGCCCGAGGGGGGCTGAACGGTGTTGTAGGCGCGCGCCAGGCGGGTGATCGAGTCGAGCAGGATCACCACGTCCTTCTTGTGCTCGACCAGCCGCTTCGCCTTTTCGATCACCATCTCGGCGACCTGGACATGGCGAGTGGCCGGCTCGTCAAAGGTCGACGACACCACTTCACCCTGCACCGAGCGCTGCATGTCGGTCACCTCTTCGGGCCGCTCGTCGATGAGCAGCACGATCAAGATCACCTCCGGGTGGTTCTTCTCGAGCGAGTGAGCGATCGACTGCAGCAGCATGGTCTTGCCGGTTCGCGGCGGCGCGACGATCAGCGCGCGCTGCCCCTTGCCCATCGGCGTCGCCAGGTCCATGACCCGCGACGACATGTCTCCCGGCACCTCGAGCTTGATCCGCTCGTCTGGATAGAGCGGCGTCAAGTTGTCGAAGAAGATCTTGTTGCGGGCCACTTCCGGGTGCTCGAAGTTGACCGCCTCGACCTTGATCAGGGCGAAATAGCGCTCGCCCTCCTTCGGCTGCCTCACCTGACCGGAGATGGTATCGCCGGTGCGCAGGTCGAAGCGCCGGATCTGGCTCGGGCTGACGTAGATGTCGTCCGGGCCGGGCAGGTAGTTGTACTCCGGTGCGCGCAGGAAGCCGAACCCGTCGGGCAGGCATTCGAGCACCCCTTCGGCAAAGATGAGACCGCTCTTCTCGGTCTGCGCCTGCAGGATCTTGAAGATCAGCTCCTGCTTGCGCATGCCGGTGGCGCCTTCCACCCCCATGTCCTTGCCGATCTGGGTCAGCTGGGAGATGCTCATTTCCTTGAGCGCCCGGATGTCGAGCGCTTCGACCGAGCTCCCCTTTTCTACTTCGTTCTGCGTCGTTTTAGGCATGTTGTTCCTCGTTGGTGTGTTCATCCTCAACTCTTGTGGAGGTGGAGGTCGACGACGCTCCACAGCTCCTTGATCCCTTCTCCCGAGTGCGCCGAGACCGGGATCAGCGGGATCGCCGGGCCGAGCCCCAGGGTGGCGCCGATGCCGCGCATCGCGGCCGTCCGTCTGCCTCGCGGGACCTGGTCGATCTTGGTCGCCACCACGACGATCCGTGCGCCGAGGCTCGCGAGATAGCCGAAGGCCTGCTCGTCGAGCGCGGTTGCGCCCACCTTGCCGTCGACCAGCATCACCACCTGTGCCCGCCCGACCGCCTCGCGGATGTAGCCGTCGACCACCTCCGCCCACTCCCGCCGCTGCTCGCGTCCGGCCCTCGCGTAGCCATATCCGGGCAGATCCACGAAGTAGAAGCGGCGGTTGACCAGGAAGTAGTTGACGCTCCGTGTACGTCCGGGCGTGGAACCGATCCGGGCCAGGCCCTTCCGCCCCAGCATCCGGTTCATCAGGCTGGACTTACCGACGTTGGAGCGCCCGGCGAAAGCGACTTCTGAGCGCCCGTCGCGCAGGAACTCCCCGCTCTGGTGAGCGGACCGGATGAACTCCGCGGTCTCGACCTTCAAGCTCTCCGCCCGGCGTACATCCCCGCCGGCGCATAGGCGGGTCGACGGCCGCGTTCCAATTTCGGCGCGCGGGTCCCGACCTCCGGGAAGTGCCGCCCGTCCATCACCGGACGGGCGGCCGGCCCGCGCTTCTAACTTTTCAATCTGATTGAGCCGCGGCAGCGGCACCCGTAGAGCGCCAAGCCGGCCGCGGCCCACGAGGTCAATGGGCCAAGGAATCCGACCCTACGGGAGGCTCGGAGGTGGCCTCCTTGAACTTTCCTTTGGTCTTGGCCAGCGGGGAGATCTCGCCGTCCAGGGCGAGGCGCAGCACCTCGTCCATCGACTCTACCAGATGCATTTCCATCGCCTCACGGACCTCCAGTGGGATCTCTTCCAGGTCCTTCTCGTTCTCCTTGGGGAGGATCACCTCGTTGATGCCGCCACGGAAGGCGGCTAGTACCTTATCCTTGATTCCGCCGACGGGCAAGACCTTGCCCCGCAGCGTGATCTCGCCGGTCATCGCGACGTCCTTGCGCACCGCGATCCTGGTCAGCGCCGACACCAGGGCCGCGGCCATGGTAATCCCCGCCGAGGGTCCGTCCTTGGGGATGGCCCCTTCCGGCACGTGAAGGTGCAGATCCATGTGCTCGTTGAACTCGGGATCGACCCCCAGCAGGACGGCGCGGCTGCGCAGGTAGGAGACCGCGGCGCGGGCCGACTCCTGCATCACCTCGCCGAGCTTGCCGGTGAGCGTCAGCTTGCCCTTGCCTGGCATGAGCCCGACCTCGGTCTCGAGCAGCTCGCCGCCAACCTCCGTCCAGGCCAGGCCGGTGGCCACACCGATCTCCGATTCCTGATTCTTGCGCCGCGCCCGAAACCGGACCTTGCCCAGAAACTCCGAGATCAGCTCCGGCTTGACGGTGATCTCGAGCTCCGCACCCTCCTTGACCACCCGGCGGGCGACTTTGCGGCAGATCGAGGCGATCTCGCGCTCCAGGTTGCGCACCCCGGCTTCCCGGGTATAGCTCTCGACGAGCACCTTGATGGCCTCTTCCTCGAAGGCTATCCTGTCCGTCCGCAGGCCATGGTTCTTGAGCTGGCGCTGCACCAGGAACTGCTGCGCGATGGCGAGCTTTTCGTTCAACGTGTAGCCGGAGAGCTGGATCACCTCCATGCGGTCCTTGAGCGCCGCCGGGACGGTGTGCGTGACGTTGGCCGTGGCGATGAACATGACCTTCGAGAGGTCGTAGTCGACGTCGAGGTAATGGTCGAGGAAGGAATGGTTCTGCTCCGGATCGAGCACCTCCATCAGCGCCGCCGACGGATCGCCGCGGAAGTCCATCGACATCTTGTCCACCTCGTCGAGCAGGAAGACCGGATTGATCGTTCCTGCCTTGCGCATCATCTGGATGATCTGGCCCGGAAAAGCCCCGATGTAGGTGCGCCGGTGGCCCCGGATCTCCGCCTCGTCGCGCACTCCGCCGAGCGACAGGCGCACGAACTTGCGCGCCGTGGCGCGGGCGATCGACTTTGCCAGCGACGATTTGCCGACGCCCGGCGGACCGACGAAACAGATGATCGAGCTCTTGGTCTGGCCTACGAGCTGGCGCACCGCCAGGAACTCGAGGATGCGGTCCTTGATCTTCTCCAGGCCGTAGTGGTCCTCGTTGAGCACCCGCTCGGCGTTGTCGAGGTCCTTTCTCTCTTTGCTCTTCTTGCGCCAGGGCACCGACACCAGCCAGTCGATGTAGTTCCGCGACACCGTGGCCTCGGCCGAAACCGGCGGCATCGCCTCCAGCCGCTTGAGCTCCTGCTCGGCCTTCTCCTTGGCGTCCTTGGGCAGGCCCGATTTCTCGATCTTCTCGCGCAGCTCGGCGAGCTCGTCGCCGCGGTCTTCCTTCCTTCCCAGCTCCTGATGGATGGCCTTGATCTTCTCGTTTAAGTAGTACTCCTTCTGGGCCTTCTCCATCTGCTTCTTGACCTTGACGTTGATCCGCTTGTCGATGTTGATCTTCTCGATCTCCACGTCGAGCAGATCGTGCAGCCGCTGCAGGCGCTCATAAGGATTGATCAATTCGAGGAGCGACTGCTTCTCGGCGGTCGAGACCATCAGGTGAGCCGACAGGATGTCTGCCACGCGATCGGCGTTGTCCAGCTTCAGGGTGGACATCAGGCCTTCGAAGGCCAGATGATGCGACATCTTCGCGTACTGCTCGAAGGCGGAGAGCACCTTGCTCATGTACGTGCGCAGCTCTTCGCTCATCGGGTAGTTGACCTCGAAGGTCTCGACCTCGACGTTGAGCGCGCCTTCGGTATCCACCACCGAGAGGATCTTGCCGCGCAGCACCCCTTCGACCATCACCCGCACGTTGCCGTTGGGCAGCTTGAGGTTCTGGATGACGGTGGCGACCACGCCGAGGTCGCAGATGTCTTCGCGCAGCGGATCGTCGATCCGGGGGTCTTTCTGCGCCGCGAGGAAGATCCGCTTGTTGGCGGTGCCGAGCGCCTGCTCCAGGGCCCGCACCGAGCTTTCGCGGCCGACGATGAAGGGTGCCATCATGTGCGGGAACACCACCATGTCGCGCAGCGGGACAAGGGGGAGGATCTCGCGCTTTTTGGAAACGAAGGCCAATGCCATATTCGAATGCTCGTATGTTTAGTGAAGATGAGAGTGATGATGGGCTAGAGCGAGGGAACCCGCACCGCTTCGCACCCCGCTAGCCGGCCTTCTTGTAGAGCATGATCGGCTGCATCCTGCTCGCCACGACCTCCTCGTTGATCAAGCACTGCTTGATGTCGCGCTGCGACGGGATGTTATACATCAGATCGAGCATCAGCTCCTCCAAGATGATGCGCAGGCCGCGCGCGCCGACGTTGCGCTTGAGCGCATCCTTGGAGATCGCGACCAGGGACTCGTCGGTGAACTTGAGCTCGACGCCCTCGAACTCGAGGATGGTCTGATACTGCCGGATGAGGCTGTTCTTGGGCTCGTGCAGGATACGCACCAGGGCCGCCTCGTCGAGCTCCTCCAGGGTGGCGACCACCGGCAGGCGGCCGACGAACTCCGGGATCAGACCATACTTGATCAGGTCCTCGGGCAGGACGTGCTCGAGCAGCTGGGTGCTCTTCTTCTCGCGCTTGCTCTTGATGTCGGCGCCGAAGCCCAGCGATTTCTGGTTCAGGCGCCGCTCGATGACCTCCTCGAGGCCGACGAAGGCGCCGCCGCAGATGAACAGGATGTTGGTGGTGTCGATCTGCAGGAACTCCTGGTGCGGGTGCTTGCGCCCGCCCTGGGGCGGCACGTTGCACTGGGTGCCCTCGAGGATCTTGAGCAGGGCCTGCTGCACTCCCTCGCCCGAGACGTCGCGGGTGATCGACGGGTTGTCGCTCTTGCGGCATATCTTGTCGACCTCGTCGATATAGACGATCCCGCGCTGGGTCTTCTCCTTGTCGTTGCCGGAGGCCTGGTAGAGCTTGAGGATGATGTTCTCGACGTCCTCGCCCACGTAGCCGGCTTCGGTCAGGGTGGTGGCGTCGGCGATGGTGAAGGGCACCGAAAGCAGACGGGCCAGGGTCTGCGCCAGCAGGGTCTTACCGGTCCCGGTGGGGCCGATGAGCAGGATGTTGGACTTCTGGAGCTCGACGTCGCCGTGCGCCTTCTCGGCGAAGTCGATCCGCTTGTAGTGGTTGTAGACCGCCACTGCCAGCTTCTTCTTGGCCTGCTCCTGGCCGATCACGTACTCGTCGAGGAGAGCCTTGATCTCCTTGGGCTTGGGCAGCGTCGTGTCCTGCTGCTGCTCGAGCATCCGGTCTTCGGCGATGATGTCGAGGCAGATGTCGACGCACTCGTCGCAGATGAACACCGTGGGGCCCGCGATGAGCTTCTTGACCTCCCGCTGGCTCTTGTTGCAGAAGGAGCACCTCAGAACCTCATCGCCGCTGTCTTTCTTCGGCATCTCTCCTCCGGGTCGGCGGACGGGTCAGACTAGGGATCACCTGATGCTAGGGGCGAATGGAAGACCCTGTCAACTGTCCTTGCAAATCTAGAACAGGCGGCGAAGCCGGGGCTATTCCTTTGGCGCCAGCCGCGCCCGGAAGCGCGGCGGCGCCGCGGCGCCCTGACGACGCGGCCCTGCCGCGGCGCCCGCAAGACTCTCATCCTCTCCCACCCCCCCCTCCGCTCGGGGCACTCGCGGGATTGCCGGAGCCAGGACCGGGGCCGGGGCCGGGGAGGCCGGTCAGACCGGGGCCGCCCCCGGCGCCCTCGAGCCGGCGCCGGGCCATGACCCGGTCCGCCATGCCGTAGGTGAGCGCCTCGGTCGCCGAGAGAATCCGGTCGCGTTCGGTGTCGCGGTGGACCTCTTCCTTGGTCCTGCCGGTGTGCAGGGCGAGGATCTCGTCCATCCGGTCGCGCATCATGAACATGTCCTTGGCGTGGATCTCGATGTCGCTCTGCTGCCCCTGGAGCCCCGACAGCCAGGGCTGGTGGATGAGGATCCGGCTGTTGGGCAGCAGGGTGCGCTTGCCCTTGGTGCCCGCAGCCATCAGCACCGCGGCCATCGACGCCGCCTGTCCGACGCAGTAGGTAGCCACGTCCGGCCTGATGTACTGCATGGTGTCGTAGATCGCCAGCCCGGCGCTGATCGAGCCGCCGGGGGAGTTGATGTAGAGCGAGATGTCCTTCTCCGGGTTCTCGGCCTCGAGGAAGAGCATCTGAGCGATGATCAGGCTGGCGACGTCGTCGTCGACGGTCCGGCCGAGGAAGATGATGTTGTCCCGGAGCAGGCGGGAGTAGATGTCGTAGGCGCGTTCGCCGCGGGCGGTCTGCTCGACAACCATCGGGATCAGCATGCTCGGTTCTCTCTCTCCTAGCGTTCGGTGTTGGGACCCGCCGCGGCGGAATCCTGGGCAGGTGGAGGGGACGGCGGCGCACCGGGCGCCGCGTCCGGAAGGGGCGCCGATGAAGGCGGCGGCGGCGCCTCCTCCGGCTCCTCCCCGAGCAGGTGGCGCAGGGTCTTGTCGCGCCGCAGCTGATCGCGCAGCGGCCCGAGACGGTCCTTCTCGTCGAGCGTCCGGCGCAGCGCCGGCGTGGAGGTGTTTTGGGCGCGCGCCAGCGCCGCCAGCGCGCGCTCGAATTCCTCGTCGGAGAGCACCACCGGCTCGGCCTCGGCAATGGCGTCGAGCAGCAGCCGCGCATGGACACGCCGTTCGGCAAGCGGCTGCATCTGCTCGCGCATCTGGCTCCAGTCGATCCCGGCCTGCTCGACCTTGACGCCGCGGCGTGCAAGGCTGTCGGCGTAGTCGGCGAGCAGGTTCTCGCGCTCGCGCTCGACCACGCCGCGCGGCAGCTCCAGCGGGTGACGTTCGCGCAGCTGGTCGAGCAGCGCCCGCTCGCGCAGCTCGCGCCGCTCCTCGATCCGCGACTCGCGCAGGCGTCGCGCCACCGCCTCGCGCAGCTCCTCGACGCTGCTGAAATGAGGATTGACGCGCGCCGCGAGCTCGTCGTCCAGCGGCGGCAGCTCGCGCTCCTTGACCCCGATCACCCGCACCCGAAGGCGCTTTTCGGAGCCAGCAGAGCCAACAGCGCCAGCAGCCCCAGCGGGGCCACCCGGGCCTGCAGCGCCGCCCGCCGCGCCGTCTTCCTGGCGGCTGAAGCGCGCTTCCTGGCCGGCCGCCAGGCCGGAGACCGCCAGCGAGAGCTCTTCCCAGACCCGCTCGTCGCCGACCTCGAACTGGATCGGCTCGTTGTCAGGCGCGCGGGTCCCTGCCCGCGCTTCATCGGGCGCTCGGGTTCCGGCCCGAGCTTGGTCGGCAGCCAGATCGCCGGCCTGGTGGTCGGACGGCTGGCCGCTCGCCGCGGCCGCCGCGGCCTCGACCGCGGGTGCTTCCCGCGGGGGGGGGCCTTCCGGCGCGTCGGCCGGGGTGATCTGCGCGGTGACCAGATCGCCGCGCGCCGCCGGGCGCTCGGCCGGCACCCAGGTGCCGAAACGGGCGCGCAGCTCTTCGAGCGCCTGCTCGAGGTCGAGGGTCCCCGGGTCGGTCGAGGGGTCGGGCAGGTCGAAGTCGCGGATGTTGCGCAGCTCGATCTGCGGCCGGGTCTCGACCGTGGCGACGAAAGTCAGGGGCGCGCCGGGTTCGAGATCCTTGATCTCGTCGACCTCGGGCGGCAGCAACGGAGCGATTCCGCTCTCGGCCTGCGCCTCGCGCCAGTAGCGCGGCAGCAGCCGGTCGACGACCTCCTTCTCGATGTCCTTGGCGAAGCGCCGCCGCACCATCTCGGACGGCACCTTGCCTCGCCGGAAGCCGGGGATCCGGACGCGCCGGCCGTACTCCTTGACCACGCGCTCGGTCTCCTCCGCCACTACCGGCGCCGGCACCTCGACCGTGAGCTGCTTGCGGCAGGGGCCGACCTCCTGCATCGATACCACCACGCTCATGCGCCTTCTACCTCGATCGTTGGTGCGAAAGGGGGGACTCGAACCCCCAACCCGATCGCTCGGGACTAGATCCTAAGTCTAGCGCGTATACCAATTCCGCCACTTTCGCGGTGAGGCCTCCTCGACTTCTAATGGAGGATGGGTGAGGGTCCGGGGGGATGGTGAGCCGCCTAGGAATCGAACCTAGAACCCGCAGATTAAGAGTCTGCTGCTCTGCCAGTTGAGCTAGCGGCCCGTTAGGGTTGGCATCATACTCAATGACGGGACCGGGTGACAACCGCGCGCCGGCTGGTGCTGGGAACCCGCGCCCCAAGCTGGCCTCTATCATAACCCGCGAGCCCCCTGGTCTGAATTCCCGGCGGGAAGGCGGGTCAGCCTCGCTCAATCCCAATTTCAACATCGATTTCGTCTTCAATTTCAGGTTCATCCTCCCTGCACGAAGTGGACCACCTCGAGCCGGTCGCCGGCGCGCAGCGTCGCCGCCGCGAAATCGGCGCGACTCACCAAATCGCCGTTGCGCTCGACAGCCACCGTCCGCGGATCGCGGCCGAGGGAGAGCACCAGGTCGAGCACCGACCAGCCGGCCTGGACGCCCCGCGCCTCGCCGTTCAAGGTGACGGCGACGGTGGCCTGGTCATCAGTGGGCTCGGACATGGTGGAGAGGATAGCTGTCAGCCGAGCCTGATCGCCGGCCGACCGCAGCCGGCGGCCCGGCCGTTCAGAGCAGATGCTTGAGCTCGGCGCGGCCGATCGAGCTCACCGCGCTGATGATCAGGGCCGCCGTCCCGCGGTCGAGCCGCGGGATCTCGAAACGCAGCGGCAGCGCCCCCTGATCGTCGGTCCGCCCGGCGGCCAGGACGCGCGGCTCGGAGATGGTGGAGATCATGCGCACCGAGACCTGCGCGCCGGAGACCGGCAGACCGCTCTTGCTCGACGTGGTGCGCAATGCCAGCGCCGCCCGCCGGCCCAGGCTCAGGTCGGACTCCCCTTCGAGAACCAGCACCAGCTGCTCCTGGTCCGCCTCGTTGGTCAGATACTCCAGGATGACCTGGTCGAGGGTCCGCTCCGGCACCGGCACGGCCGCCGCCGTTGCCGTTGCCGCCTCCGGCGGCGGCAACGGTGTCTCGGCCGCCGCCCGCCCGACCACCAGCGCCACCGGCGCGGTCTTCGGCTTGGCCGAGGCGAGCGCCGCCAGCTTGCCGTCGAACTTGCCATGGCGGATCGCCGCAATCATGGTCCGGTGCTGATGATCCATCAAGGCGACGATTTCCTTCTCGTCGCGGCCCGCGGCCAGCAGGTCGGCGTAGTTGGCGCGCTTGGTCGCCAGGACCTGACCGCCCACGTAGACCATGCTCTCGATGAAAGGATTGGCGGCGCCCTTGTCCTCGGTCTGGACGTGAAAGACGACCTCCCCGTGGCGGACGTCGGTATTGTAGCCGGTGATCATCAGCAGCGCGGGGAGGGCATCGGTGGGCCTCTGGGTCCCGATCGGGCGCCCTGATTCTACAGCGTAGCGTGGAATCAGGAAGCACGGCCCCGCGCGCGCCCCGCCTGAGCCCTCGATTCTCACACTCGCTCCTACGGCAGCCGTACTCGCCATGTCTACGAACGGAAGACCAAAAAGCTGGTTGCCCGGAGGAGACCTTGGCCTGCGAACGG
The DNA here is from genome assembly GCA_035544875.1 of Thermoanaerobaculia bacterium. Taxonomy (GTDB): domain Bacteria; phylum Acidobacteriota; class Thermoanaerobaculia; order Multivoradales; family UBA5704; genus JASLEW01. The sequence goes on from DASZZP010000100.1 coordinate 93,116, forward strand.
CCCGCGGGGCTACGCGGAGGGGCGGATGTGCGCCGGGATTTGCTCGACCGACCAACGCTCGATCGGCCGACTACGCATGGCGGCCCTCGTCGGGCTCCCTCGGCGGGCGGGCTCGGGGCGGGCGGAAGCCGCGGTTGGACGCGCGAGGAGCTGAACCGGCATGGCAGCGCTCGTTGACACAACTGTCCTGGTCTACCGCTTCGACCCACAAGAGCCAGGGCGCGACGGTCTCCAGCGCGAGGCCCGCGGCTTGCGGGAGGCGACGCGGACCGCCGCCGACGCCCAGGAGGGCGTTGGCCTCACCCAATCCGCCATCTCACCGCCAAACAGCGCCGAGCCGCGATGATGAAGCGCGCCGTGTCAGAGGCGCGCCCACTCGTCGGCCTCGATCCTGCGGCCGAGGATTGTCTCGACTTCCCGCAGCATCACACGCAACTGTGGGACGGAGTACTCCGCGTTGGACGGCACCGCCAGGCGATGATGTTGGTAGACGGCAAACTGGTGCCGGGTTCCCGAATACGGTCCTTCGAAGCCGAGGCGGCGCAGCTTGCGGAGAAATTCGCGGCGCTTACACGGTGTCCACGGCGGCATGGCTGGGCGCTTGGTTGAGGTCGATGCCGTCGAGGACAGGCAAGGGGTGGCCCAGCTTGAGGCCCAGGAGGATCCAGTCTTCGAGCGTGGAGCGCAGCTCGCGCTCGCAGGCGGCGAGCGTCGGGGCGAAAGCGACGACGCCCGGGCAGTGCGCGATGCGACCGGTAAAGGAGCCGTCTACGAGCTTGTCGTAGACGGCTTCGGCGAGAGCGTGGTCGATGTAGTCGCTGAGGATGAAAGCGGGCGCCATGGCTGCCTCCCGGTGAATTCTACGCGTTCGGCGGCCCTCAAAGCGACGATCTCGCGCGCCACCTACCCACCCGGTAAGCCCGGTAAGGGGTAGTGTCCTAAGCAGATTAGGACACTACCCGGTAAGCCCGGTAAGGAAGCCGCTGGCGCGGCGGGCGCGGGCGGAGTAGAATGACTGCGGCCCACCGAGCCTGCCTCACCCTCACCGGCCAGCGGCGGGGGGGGCAGGCCGATAGGGTGGTCCGGGAAACCGGGCCGCCTCCCGTGTTAGGAAAGGCGGGCCGCGACGGAAGCGATAGAGGTTGGATCGTTTCCATCGCGGGTTCCTTTCCTTCATTCCGGTGCGGCTCCTCGAGAGGGTTTATGAGCCGCCTCTACTCCATCGGCACCGCCCCCTCCCCTCCACCCCTGGCGCCTAGCCCTGAAGTGCGGGTAGCGAGCCGCAACGGCTCTTCGCGGCTGATCGACTCCTTTGGGCGCCGGCTGACCTACTTGCGGGTGTCGGTGACCGACCGCTGCAACCTGCGCTGCTCGTACTGTCTGCCGGAGGGTTCCGAGCTGCCGTTCGGCGACCGCGACTTCCTTACCGCCGGCGATCTCGAAGCCATCGTCTCCGCCCTGGTGCGCCTCGGCATAGAGCGGGTGCGGCTGACCGGCGGCGAGCCGCTGGTGCGCAAGGACATCGTCGAGATCGCCAGGCGGATCAAGGCCCTGCCGGGGGTGCGCAATCTCGCGCTGTCGACCAACGCCACCGAGCTGGCGCGCCTCGCGCCGCAGCTGCGCGCGGCGGGGGTCGACCGGGTCAACATCAGCCTCGACAGCCTCGATCCCGAGCGCTTCCGCGAGATCACCGGCCGCGGCGACCTGGCCGAGGTCTGGCGCGGCATCGAGGCGGCGCTCGACGCCGGCTTCGATCCGGTCAAGCTCAACGCCGTGCTGCTCGCCCGCCACAACCTGGAGGAGGTGGAGCGGCTGGCGGCTCTCACCCTGGAGCGGCCGCTCACCGTCCGTTTCATCGAGATCATGCAGACCGCGAGCAACAGCCATCTACATCAGGAAGAGTACGTGTCCTGCGACGCGGCCAGGGAGCGCATCGAAGCACGCTTCGGACCTCTGCTCGCCGACGAGCCCGCCGCCGACCGCACCGGCCCCGCCAAGTCCTTCCACCTCGCCGGCGCCCGCGGCGCCATCGGCTTCATCACTCCCCTCTCCCACACCTTCTGCGCCGACTGCAACCGCCTGCGCCTCACCGCCCGCGGCGAGCTCCGCCTCTGCCTCTTCGCCGACCGCGTCTACCCGCTCCGCCACCTGCTCGCCGCGCCCGACCCCGCGGCGGCCCTGGAAGCCGAGATCCTGAGCGTCCTCACCGAGAAACCCGCCGAGCACATGCTCACCCAAGGCAACTACGGCAATCTAGTCACCTTCATGCAAATCGGCGGCTAAGCCCAGGCCGCCATTCCACCGGCGGCCAACGTCGCTCGCTCATCACCTCCGAACTGAGAGCCGCCCCGCGCGTCAAGCTGTCTTCGCGTGAGCCAGGCCGTGGCCGGCTGCGTTCGCGGCCCGGGTACTTCTGCTCACCCGCTTGCTCCTTGGCTTTGCGGACTGCGCTGCGCTATTACTCGTCGCAGCGATCGCCGTTTCGATTGTCTCGGCAACGATTTGCGGCCTTGCACCGAGCCTGAGCAGGGAGCCCACGAGCAGATCCATGGTTACCGCAGGATCACCGGCTTCCATCTTCGCCACCCGGGACTGGCTGGAGCCCACCCGCCTCGCGACTTGTTCCTGCGTCAGCTCGGCTGCCTTGCGAACCTCGCGCAGTTTCTTCGCGAGAGCGATCTTCATCTCGATGAAGATCATGTCGGCCTCGCTGAGGCCGAGGAATTCCTTGACGGTGGTAACGCGAGCGCCAGCAGCCTCGAGGCGCTTCCGAGTCCTCTCGTTCATCCTTGCTCCTCTCTTCGCGCGGCATGGTAGCTGCGCAGCCGTTGCTTGCAGACGTCGACCGCCCCGCGGCCGCGAGCGGGCCGATCAAGCCACCCACGGTGGCGCGGCATTCGTCGGGTCCCTCGCCGGGCGGGCCGTGTCTTTGGAGCGCACCGGCCGCTCGCCAGCACTCACCCCGCGCCCCTGTAAGACGGCCGCCAGCACTCGGTCGTGGCGATGCTGGCGACCTCCGGGAAGTGCCGCACGTCCATCACCGGACGGGCGGCCATCGCGAAGCGACGCGACTAAAGGCCCGCCAGCCGAGGGAGCCCGACGAGGGCCGCTTCGCGTAGTCGGTCGATCGAGCGCTGGTCGATCGAGCGTTGGTCGATCAAGCGTCGGTCGGTGGAGCCCGAACCCTGGCGCACATCCGCCCCTCCGCACCGCCCCGTAGGCCCACCGCAGTCCTCAGGCTCCTCCGGGCCAATCTGCGTTTGTTTGTGCCCTTCGCCACCCCGTGCGACAATAGCCGGGCTGTCCTGCCGGGCGCCAACCCGCGCCACCTTAACTTCCACGCAACCGGGAGGAGACGATCATGGCTCAGCCTACCGCGGCGGAACGGACCGCCGAGCGCACCCTGGTCCACTACGAGGTCCGCGAGGGGGTGGCCTACCTCACCCTCGACGACCCGCCGGCCAATACCTATACCCACGAAATGATGCGGCAGCTCGACGCGGCCATCCTCGAGGCCCGCTTCGACCCTGCCGTCTACGTCCTGGTGCTCACCGGCCAGGGCGGCAAGTTCTTCTGCGCCGGCGCCAACATCCAGATGCTGTCCGAGTCCGACCCGCACTTCAAGTACTACTTCTGCCTGCACGCCAACGAGACCTTGAACCGTCTCGAACAGACCCCCAAGCTGGTGATCGCGGCGCTCAACGGCCACACCGTCGGCGGCGGGCTCGAGATCGCCATGGCCGCAGACCTGCGGGTGGCGCGCCAGGACGGCGGCAAGGTGGGGCTGCCCGAGATCAACCTCGGTGTGCTTCCCGGCACCGGCGGCACCCAGCGCCTGGCGCGGATCGTGGGCAAGGGGCGCGCCATCGAGCTGATGACCACCGGCCGCCTGATCCCCTTCGAGGAGGCGCGGGCGCTCGACATCGTCCACCAGATCTTCGCCGGCGACGACTTCGCAGGCCAGGTCCACGCCTACGCCCGGCAGTTCTGCCCGCCGAATCGCGCTTCCAAGGCGGTCGGCAGGATCAAGCGCGCGGTGCAGTCGGGCACCGAGGTGCCCTTCGAGAGCGGGCTGGCGATCGAGCGCGAGCTGCAGCAGCAGCTCTTCGAGAGCAAGGACGCGCGCGAGGGGCTGGAGGCCTACGTCGGCAAGCGGACGCCCCAGTTCAAGGGGAACTGAGCTTGCGCGCGGCGGCAGGGGAGAGCGCGGCGCGATGAGCAGCCCCCGGGCCGACGACATCGTGCTGGCGGCGCCGGTGCGGACGCCGATCGGCAAGTTCGGCGGCGCGCTCGCGGCGCTCTCGGCGGCCGATCTGGGGACCGCCGCCGCCGCCGCCGCGCTGGCGCGGGCAGGCTGCCCCGCGGCGCGCGTCGACCAGGTGATCTTCGGCCATGCCCGCCAGGCCGGCGGCGGGCCCAACACGGCGCGCCAGATCGCCCACCGCGCCGGCATCCCGGTCGAGCGGCCTGCCTATACGGTCAACCAGGCCTGCGGCTCCGGCCTCCAGGCCGTCCTCTGCGCCGCCCGCACCATCCGCACCGGCGAAGCGCAAGTGGTGCTCGCCGGCGGCACGGAGAGCATGTCGAACACCCCCTACCTGCTGCCTCGCGCCCGCTGGGGCTACCGGCTCGGGCACGCAGAGATCGTCGACGGCATGTACCGCGACGGCTTCGACGACCCGCTCTCGCGGCTGGTCATGGGCGAGACCGCCGAGGAGCTGGCCGGCGAGGCCGGCATCGACCGGGCGGCGGCCGACGACTACGCGCTGCTGTCGCAGCAGCGCTGCGAGAGGGCGCGGGCGGCCGGCCGCTTCGCCGCGGAGCTGGTCGCCGTCCGCGTGCCGGGCAAGAAGGGCGAGGTGGTGGTCGAGCACGACGAGCACCCGCGCGACGGCGTGACCCTGGCGGCGCTCGCCCGCATGACGCCGGTCTTCCGCCAGGGAGGCACGGTGACCGCAGGCAACGCCTCCGGCATCACCGACGGCGCCGCGGCGCTGCTGGTCGCGCGGCGCGCCGCCGCCGAGGAGCTCGCGCTGCCGGTGGCCGCCCGCCTGGTGGACTGGGAGGTGGTCGGGGTCGAGCCGCGGATCATGGGCATCGGGCCGGTGCCGGCGGTGCGCCGCCTGCTGGCGCGCACCGGGCTCGCGCTCGCGGCGGTCGATGAGATCGAGCTCAATGAGGCATTTGCCTCGCAGGTGCTCGCCTGCCTCAAGGGTCTCGAGCTGGGCAACGAGCGGGTCAACCCGGACGGCGGCGCCATTGCCCTCGGTCACCCGATCGGCGCCACCGGCGCCCGCATCCTGGTCACCCTGCTGCACGGTCTCGCGGCGCGCCACGGCGAGCGCGGCATCGCCACGCTGTGCGTCTCGGGCGGCCTGGGCCTCGCCGCGCTGGTCGAGCGGGAGGCGGCGTGAGCGCGCGAGTCGTGCTCTCGGTCGCCTCGGTGGAGCGGGCCGCGCCTTACCTCGCGGCGCTCGCGGCCGCCGGCGTGCCTGGCGATGCCGTCCGCGTGCTCGCCGGCGCCCGGGGGGAGGCGCCGGACCCCCCTGCCGCGGCCGCTCCGCGGGCCAGTCGCCGCAGCGGCAGCCTGCTGCCGCACGGCGGCGGCTGGGCCCTGGAGCTGATGTCCGGGGCGGCCGGCCTGGTGCTCGGCGGCGGCGGCGACGTCGACCCCCGGCGCTACGGCGAGGAGCCGCTGCCCGGCGCCGGACTCGAGCTGGTGCCCGAGCGCGACGCCGTCGAGTGGGAGCTGCTCGCCGCCGCCCGCGCCCGCCGCCTGCCGGTGTGGGGGATCTGCCGCGGTCTCCAGCTGCTCAACGTCTTCTTCGGCGGCACCCTCTGGCAAGACCTGCGATTGCAGCGGCCGGACCCCCTCGAGCACGACCTGCAATCTCCGAGTCTTGCGCTGTCCCCAGAACCGCGGCCGCAGGTCCCGCTCGATCTGCTGGTCCATGCAGTGCGGGCGACTGCGCCCGCGGCGCCCCTGGGCGAGCTCCTGGGGCGCGAGACGCTGGTCAACAGCCGCCACCACCAGGGGATCAAGCGGCTGGCCGAGCCGTTGCTACCGGTCGCGGAGGCGCCCGACGGTCTGGTCGAGGCGGCGATCCTGCCGCCGGGGGCCGAGGGGTGGTGGGTGCGCGGCGTGCAGTGGCACCCCGAGAACCTGATTGCCATGGCGCAGCAGCGCGCGCTCTGGGAGGCTTTCGTGGGCGCCCTGGGCGCCCCGCGTGCTCCGCGTTCGCTGCGTGCTCGGCAGGCTCAACATGCTCAGCCTGCTGAGCCTGCTGAGCCTGCTCAGCCTGCTGAGCCTGCTCAAACCAGCGCGCCGCACGGCGGCCACGCCTCCTCCCCCCTCACCTGACCAATCATGCCGCCGATCCTGGTCGAGCGCCGCGGGCGCACCGCCATCCTGGTCCTCAACCGCCCACCGCTCAACATCCTCGACCTCGAGGCGCTCGCCGGGCTCGACGAGGCCGCCGCCGCCCTCGGCGGCGATCCCGGGCTGACCCTGGTGTTCGTGCGCGGCGCCGGCGCGCGCGCCTTCTCGGCCGGGGTCGCGATCGGCGACCACCGCCGCGACCGGGTGGGCGCCATGCTCGACGGTCTGCACGGCGCCATCCGCCGGCTGCGCGAGCTGCCGGCCATTACCATCGCGGCGATCGACGGGCACTGCCTGGGCGGCGGCATGGAGCTCGCCTGCGCCTGCGACCTCGCGATCGCCACCGCCGATGCCAGCTTCGGCCAGCCGGAGGTCGAGCTCGGTTGCTTCCCGCCGGTCGCGGCGGCGCTCTATCCGGCGCGGCTGGGCGCCGCGCGCACCCTCGAGCTGCTGCTGTCGGGCCGCACGCTCGACGCCGCCGAGGCCGAGCGGCTCGGGCTGGTGCAGCGCCTGCTGCCGAGCGGCGGCCTCGACGCCGGCATCGAGCGCCTGGCGGAGGAGCTGTTGGCCAAGAGCGCCGCGGTCGTGCGGCTGATCAAGCGCGCTGTACGATCGGGCGCCGAGCTGCCGTTCGCGGCGGCGCTCGGCGCGACCGAGCGCCTCTACCGCGAAGAGCTCTGCGCGACGGCCGACATGGAAGAGGGGATCGCGGCGTTCCTCGCCAAGCGGCCGCCGCTCTGGCGCCACCGCTGAGCAGCTTTCGAGGCACCCTACTCAAGGAGACTGCCATGGCCGAAACGATCCTGGAACAGCGGGAGGGCCGCGTTGCCATCTTGACGGTCAACCGTCCCGACAAGATGAATGCCCTGAACGAGCAGGTGCGCAGCGAGATGCTGGCGGCGCTGGCCGGCATCGAGCACGACGACGGCGTGGGAGTGGTGGTCGTCACCGGCGCCGGAGAGAAGTCGTTCATCGCCGGCGCCGACATCGGCGAGTTCGCGGGCCGCACCCCGCTCGACCAGCGCCAGGCGATGCGCAGCCCGCGCGTCTTCGACGTCATGGCGACCTATCCGAAGCCGGTCATTGCCATGATCAACGGCTTCTGCCTGGGCGGCGGCTGCGAGCTGGCGAGCGCCTGCGACCTGCGGATCGCCTCCGAGCGCGCCCGCTTCGGGCAGCCGGAGATCAACCTCGGCCTGATCCCCGGCGGCGGCGGCACCCAGCGGCTACCGCGCGCGATCGGGCTCGGCCACACCATGCGGCTGGTCCTCTCGGGCGACATGATCGGCGCCGCCGAGGCGCGGGAGATCGGGCTGGTCGAGCTGGTGGTCGCGCATGACGAGCTGCGGGCAAAGACGCTCGAGCTCGCCGGCAAGATCGCCGCCAAGAGCCCGCTGACCCTGCGCATCGCCAAGGAAGCGGTGCGCGCCAGCCAGCGCCTGGCGATCGAGGACGGTCTCGCCTACGAGCGCGACCTTTTCTGCCTCTGCTTCTCGACCGCCGACAAGGAGGAGGGGGTCAAGGCCTACCTCGAGAAGCGGCCGGCGCGGTGGCAGGGGAGGTGAGCGCGGTGCGCGCTCCGAACCCCGAGCTGCTGGCCGCTCCGCACCCCGAGCTGTTGGCGCTGCGCTCCGAGTTCCCCATCCTCGGGCACACCACCTACCTGATCAACAACTCGCTCGGCGCCATGCCGCGCGGCGTCCACCAGGAGCTCGAGACCTTCGCGCGCGAGTGGGAGGAGCGGGGGGTGCGGGCCTGGCACGAGGGGTGGTGGGAGATGTCCGTCGTCACCGGCGATCTGCTGGCGCCGCTGCTCGGGGTGCCGCCGGGCCCACCGGGCGAAATCGCCATGCATCAGAACGTCTCGGTCGCGGCGGCGGTCTTCTTCTCCTGCTTCGACTACCCGCCCGAGCGCAATCGGATCGTCTATACCGAGCTGAACTTCCCCAACGTCATGTACCTCGCCGAAGGGGAGCGGCGCAAGGGGGCCGAGATCGTGACGGTCCCCTCGGACGATGGCATCGGCGTCCCGACCGAGCGGCTGCTGGCGGCGATCGACGAGCGCACGCGGCTGGTGCCGATCTCGCACACGCTCTTCCGCAGCGCCTTCGTCCAGGACGCCGCGGCCATCGCCCGGCGCTGCCGCGAGACCGGCGCCATCCTGCTGCTCGACGTCTACCAATCGGTCGGTGTGCTGCCGATCGAGCTCGCCGCCTGGGGAGTGGACGCGGCGGTCGGCGGGTCGGTGAAGTGGCTGTGCGGCGGACCGGGCGCGGGCTTCCTCTGGGTGCGTCCGGACCTCGCGCCGGCGCTGCGGCCGGCCTTCACCGGCTGGCAGGCCGACGAGGAGCCGTTCGCCTTCCGCCCGGGTCCCGTCCGGCCGGCCGCCGCCCCCTGGCGCTTCTTGACCGGCACTCCCAACATCCCCGCGCTCTACAGCTGCCGCGCCGGCTACCGGATCGTCGCCGGGGTGGGCGTGCAGCGCATCCGCGAGCGCTCGCTCGGGCTCACCGGGCACCTGATGAAGGTAGCGCAGGAAGCCGGCTTCGAGCTGCGCACGCCAGGCGATCCGCGGCAGCGCGGCGGCACGGTCTCGGTGTGGCATCCGGAGGCCGAGCGGCTGTGCCACGAGCTCATCGAGCGCGAGATCCTCTGCGACTACCGGCCGCGCGCCGGCATCCGCCTCTCGCCCCACTTCTACAACACCGAGGAAGAGTGCGACCACGCGATCGCGACGCTGGCGGAGCTCGCGCGGGGAGGATGAGTCCCTTCCGTCCTGGCCCCGTCTCGTCCGCCCCAACGCAAAGCGCCGGCTTTCGATCCCGGCCGGCCCCCTCCCGCTGCGTTCGTGCCGCCGACCACCGCGCCAAAGATTTGAAGCGTCAAACCGGTGCGATGGATGCCGGAGGTTCCCCGGCGAAACCTGCCGGGTCCTCGCGTGGTGACCGACATTGCCGCTACGGCCAGGGCTGCTTTCGACGGAGCTCGACTGTTGAGGGAGCGGTGCGAATCTTGCTTGCCTCCCGGCACGGAGATCTTGCCCTCATCCGGCGCCCAGGAGGTGAGACTTTGTCGCTGCTGCATGGCATTCCCGGCAGTGCTCCATCACGGCGGCGCCGCCGGCCGTGGCGGTGGCTGCCTGTTCTGCTCGCGCTGGGCGTTCCCGCCGTCGCCGCCGCCGAGCCGGTGCCGCTTTCTCTCGTCGTCGACGCTGCAGGCTGGCCGATCCCTCTCGGGCCGCCGGCCAAAGCGGTCGTGGAGCTCACGTGGCGCGGCGGGTGCGGTGGCCCGGCGCCGAGCTCGTCGACAGCCCAGCGTGAGATCGAGCTCACGGCCCCGGGAACGGTGACGGTGGATCTCCCCGCCCGGAGCTACTGGCAGGCCAGGGTGCGGAGCGACGCCGTCTGGGCATCGGACCAGCAGGTGGCGACGGAGGGGGGCGCCATCGAGCTTCGCGTCACCCCCGCCGTCCGTCTCGACGCCCGGATCGAGTTTCCCCCGGGAGCGCAACCGCTCACCCGAGCGACCGTCCGCTATACGGTAGCGGACTCCAAGTCCTCGCCGGCCGAGCCCCAAGAAACCCTCTGTCCGATCGACGACGATGGGCTCCTGCGGTGCGTGATCCCGCCGGGCGTCTTCGACCTCCGGATCGAGCTCGGGGCTCCCTTCGCGCCGGTCGACAAATGGCTGACGGCGCTCGCTCCGAGCTACACGGCTCACCTCCCTCCCCTGCGTGCCGAGCGGGCGGCGTCTTTCACCGGCCGCGTGGAGGCGGAGGCCGCACGGTTGCCGGGTGACACGGTGGTCGAGCTGCGCCGATACTCGCTGACCGCGATCTCGAATTCGGACTCGGAAGAGCATCTGCTTGGGCGAGCGAGCCAGACGACCCGTGCCTCCGCCGACGGCTCGTTTGAGCTCACCGGGATCGCTCCCGGATGGTTCACCGTCAGAGCGGTGGCTCCCGGTTTCGAGGCGGACGCCATAGGTCCGTTCGAGATCCCGGAAGGGAAGGCTGCCTCGCTCGACGCGGCCCGTCCCTTCTCCGGCTACGCCGAGCTCCCGCGGTCGCTGTTGCTGCGGCGGACCCTGGAGCTGCGGACGCGCATCAGCCCGCCGCTCGATCCTGCCGGTCGGCCCTGGCACGTCTCGCTGTCGTCCCGCCTGGGCACCGGCCCGGGGTCTCCACACGGGGAGGCCGACGGCATGGGAGTCTGGTCCTGGGCAGGTCTGCCGCCGGGGCGCTACGAGTTGTGCGTCGGCGCGCCCGGCTGCGCGCAGTGGGTCGGCCCGGGAGCGGAGGCATGGGCGCGCCAGGAAGTCGAGCTCGGACCGGATCCGCAGCCGGTCGCGATCTCCATCCCGTGGATCCCCATCGAGGGCCGGCTCACTCGCCGCGGGCAGCCCTTGGCGGCGCAGCTCGCTTTCGGCTGGCACGAGAGCCGTTTGAACGTGATCCTCGAGAGCGACCAGGACGGTCGGTTTCGGGGCGCCCTGCCGCGCGAGGGCGAGTGGCTGGTCCAGGTCCTCGTCGACTTCGGGCGGCGGCGCGAGACCGTGCCGGTCGAGGTCCGGCGTGCCGCCGGTTCGCCAGCCGGGCCGGCGCAGCTCGAGGTTCGCCTGCCGGCGGAGGGCGACAAGTGAAAAACGGTCCAGCGAGGGGCCAGCGACTCGAAGGCGGAGTTGCGGGTAGGAGACAGGACCGTTTTCGGCGCCTCGGCGCACCTAGATGGTAGGGGATCCCGTACCTCAGGGAAGGGGTACGCGCTAGATGTTCCCTTGAGCTGATCGCTTGACACCGCTGCTTCTCGGGCTCTCTGCCTGCGGCTTTGCCGCGCTCGCCGTGCTCGCCACGTGGGCGGCAGTGCGCCGCATCACCTTGCCGTTGCGGCGACTGGGTCGGACCATGTCCGCAATGGCCGCGACAGGCCGCTTGCAGAGCGACTTCCCGAGCGCCTGCCAGAGCTCGGGAGGGGGCCGCGACGTGCGGCTCATCGAAGAGACTTTTCGCGCCCTGGTGGTTTCGCTCGAAGAATCGCAGCTCGCCCGCGAGCGCTCCTATGTCGAGGCGGTCGGGGCGGTGGTGACCGCCGCCGACGCCCGCGATCACGAGACCGGCGGCCATTCCTTCCGCGTGGCGCTCTATGCCATGACGCTCGCCAGGGCGGCCGGGCTTCCCTCCGCGCAGCTGAAGGACATCGAGTGGGGCGCCCTGCTCCACGACGTCGGCAAGATGGCGATCCCGGACGACATCCTGCGCAAGGAGGGACCGCTCACCGCCGACGAGTGGCTGGTGATGAAGCAACATCCGGGCTGGGGCTACGACATGCTCGCCGAGGTCAGCTTCCTGCAGCCCGCGGCCCTCGACATCGTCCATTCTCACCATGAACGCTGGGACGGCCGCGGCTATCCGCGCGGCAAGGCCGGCGAGCAGATCCCGCTCTGCGCCCGCGTCTTCGCCGTCGCCGACACCTACGACGCCATCACCTCCGACCGCCCCTACCGCCGCGCCCGCAGTCACGCGGCGGCGCTCGCCGAGCTGCAGCGGGTAGCCGGCGAGCAACTCGATCCGGCGATGGTCGAGGCCTTTCGCCGCCTGCCCGAGATCGAGCTCCGCCAGCTGCGCGAGCGCTGCAGCCGCGCGCATCCCGGCCTCAGCCTCCCCGACGACCTCCTCGACTCCCTGACCGAGACCTCGCCCCCCGAAGCCAAGCTGCGCGGCTGATCCGTTCTTTAGTCTAACAAGCTTCGGATTCGCCTGATTATGGCACCGGGTCCGGCCGCGGCGGCCCAGACCTGCGAGAATGGGGCGATGCGCGGCGCGGCGCTCCACCCCACCTTGACGCCGGAGCGGCGCCGGGCGCTCTTCCTGCTGGGGATCAAGCTCTTCAACCGCGGCGCCTTCTTCGACGCCCACGAGGCCTGGGAGGAGATCTGGCGCTCGCGCGAGCCGGAGCCGCGCGACCTCTTCCAGGGACTCATCCAGACCGCGGCCGCCATGCACCACGTGCTCGGCGGGCGCCTCGGCGCCGCGCGGCGCGTCCTCGCCCGCGGCCTCGCGCGGCTGGCGCCGTTCGCCCCGGCCAGCCATGGGCTGGACATCGGCGCGCTGCTGCTGGCGGGCCGGCGCTGGGAAAGCTGGCTCGCCGAATCCCGGGGCGAAGCAGCGCCGCCACCACCAGTCGTGCGGGTCGTGGACGCCTTTGCGGTGCGCTGATCCCGGCGGGCAGGTGGGACGGGCGACGTTGGCGCAGCTCGAGCGTTGGGGGGCGCGGGCGCACCGGGGCGGCGGCGACTTCGCGCGCAACACGGTGCTGCTGCGGTCGCCGCAAGCGCTGTACGCCTTCGTGGAGTTCTCGGACCCGCGGGAGACCGCGGGCCTGCCCGAGGCGATGTTCCGGGTGGTGGTCGAGGCACTGGAGGCGCCGTGGCGGCTGCGGCCGCGGTCAAGCAGCTGGCAGAGGTGCTGCGGCGGTCGCCGGGTTCGAGGAAGTGGCGCGGGAGGCGGGGGTCGAAACGCGGGAGCTGCTGGCGAAGATCGAGCCGCTGGGCTTCGCCGAGAAGATGGCGCTGGTCTATCGGGCGATCCAGGAGCAGGCGCCGCGGGCGGCGGCGGCGGTGCCGGCGGAGTTCTAGCAAGGTCAGGAGGGGGCGCCACGCTCACCGGATGCTCGATCTGGTCGTACGCGCCTTCGATAGCCGATTCGCGCCCCCTCCACTACCCGCACGCTTTCGAGGTGGTCACCCACCCCGCCCAGGTGCTACGCTCTTCTTCTAACGGCATCTGAGCGAGCACCGAACATGGGATCCCTGGCGACGCGCGCCTCGGCTTTGCTGGTTCTCCTGCTGTGGCCCCGGTTGCTCCCGGCAACCAGCAACGTGGAGCCGCCAGCGGGCGCTGGCAGCGCGGGCGTACTTTCGGCGTACCGCACCATCCCGCCGACGTTCGCGGCCAACCAGGGCCAGCTCGACGACCCGGAGACCGAGTACCTGAGCCGTGGCGACGGCTTCGAGGTCCGGCTCAGCCGCACCGGCGCCACCCTCGCCCTCGCTCCCGGGATCGCACGCCAGCGGCCGCGCGCCAGGCTCCGGCCCGCCGCTCGCGCGCGGCCCATCGCCGCCGTAAGCCTCCAGCTGACCTTCGCCGGCGCGAGCGCCCGGGCAGCTCTCGCCTGCGCCGAGAGCGCGCACGGGGTCGCCAACTATCTGCTGGGCGCCGATCCCGCCCGCTGGCGGCGCGGCGTGCCACTCTGCCGGCGCGTCGTCGCCCGCGCCCTCTACCCTGGCATCGACCTCGTCTGGCACTTCGGCAGCGAAGGTCTCGAATGGGATCTCCGCGCCGGGCCCGGTGCCGATCTTCACGCTGTGCGCCTGCGCATCCACGGCGCACGCGCACTGCGCCTCGACCGCCACGGCAACCTGGTGATCGACACGGCTGCCGGCCGGCTCCTCGAGCGGCGTCCGCTGCTCGCCGGGGACGACCCCGCGAGCCCCGTCGCCTATCGCATCGTCGGACGCCACGAGGTCGGGCTCCGGGTCACTCGTCGCGAGGCGCGCCGGGAGCTCTGGATCGACCCCCAGCTGTCGTTCTCGAGCTTTCTCGGCGGCAGCGCCTCGGAGGGCGTCGAGAGCGTGGCGCAGGACGAAGCTGGCAACCTCTATGTCGCCGGCTTCACCTACTCGGCCGACTTCCCCACGGTGATGCCCTTTCAGCACCGTCTCCCGTACCGGACAAGCCTCTCTCGGCATTGCTTCGTGAGCAAGATCGACCCGCGGAGCGGCACCCTCCTCTACTCGACCTACCTCGGAGGCAGCTCGTACGAGTCCGCCACCGGGATCGCCGTCGACCCGGCCGGCAACATCGTCGTCGTCGGCTGGACGTCGTCGACTGATTTCCCCACACGCGCCGCGTTTCAACCCAAGCCCAAACCGACAGGCGACTATCTCCTATTTGGCACCGGATTCGTCGCCAAGCTCGATCCCTCCGGCTCCAGCCTCCTGTTCTCCACTTTCTTCGGCGGCAGCCACGGGGATGGCGGCGTCGCGGTCGCCGTCGATCGCGCCGGCAATGTCCTGATCGGGGGGAATTCGAACTCCCTCGATTTTCCCACCCTCCACCCGCTCGTCCCCTGTGGTCTCGAAGACGCCTTCGTCGCCAAGTTCGACCCCGCAGGCGCCCTGCTCTTCTCGACCTGCTTCGGTGGTCTGAGCGTCACTCGTGGCAACGCCCTCGCTGTCGACCCGCTCGGCAATGTCTACCTTGCCGGCAGCACCCAGTCGCCCGACCTGCCGGTCACTCGGGGAGCGCTCCAGACGACCTTTGGGGGTACCGCGGGGAACCTTCTCGGCGGCGACGATTTCATCGCCAAGTTCTCTCCTGCCGGCAAGCTCTTATACTCGACCTATCTCGGCGGCCCTGGCGACGAAGCCGCCGCCGCCATCGCCGTCGATCCCACCGGCAGCGTCGCCGTCCTCTCCTCTGCCCAGGAGTATGACTTCCCGCTCTTCCATCCGCTGCAGAGCCCGCTCGTGGACGTCGACGCGATCTTCGAAGGCTTCCCCGCAGGCATCGCCATCTCCAGGCTGTCCCCTTCCGGGTCCTCCCTCATCTACTCGACCTTCTTCGGCGGCTCGCACGAGGACGGACCCACCGCGATCTCGATCGGACCGCTGGGCGACGTCTGCGTCACCGGCGTGACGTTCTCCCCGGACTTCCCGCTCCTCAACCCGATCCGGGCCACCCACAGCGGCCAGGGCGACGGGTTCATCTCGCGGCTCTCACCCGACGGGCAGCAGCTGCTCTTCTCGACCCTCCTGGGCGGCAGCGACATCACGACCCCGCATTCGATCCTCTGCGATCCCTGGGGCGACGTCGTCGTCGCCGGAGGAACCTCGGCCACTGACTTCCCCGTCAAGCACGCCTTCCAGCCGCGCTTCGCGGGCTCGAGCGGCCTCTATGACGGCGACGGTTTCGTCACCGTCATCGCCAACGATCCGCAACCCGTCACACCCTCTCCCAGTGGCCCTGCTGGACGGCAGGTTTCTGGTCGAGGCCATCTGGAGCGATCCCGCCACCCGCCAGACCGGCACGGGCCAAGGCGCCGGCCTCTCCGCCGGCTCCGGCTACCTTTCCTTCTTCGCTCCCGGCAACCTCGAGCTGGTGGTCAAGATCGTCGACGGCCGCCGCGTCAACCACCACTTCTGGTTCTTCTACGGCGCGCTCTCCGCGGTCGAATACTGGCTGCGGGTGATCGACACCAAGACCGGCGCCGTCCGCCTCTACCACAATCCATCCGGCCATCTCGCCAGCGTCGCCGACACAGCGGCCTTCCCCGCCGGCGCCCCTACCGGCCAGGGTACGGACGAGCTCACGACGGCCGCTCCAGCTCGAGAACGTGCGCCTGGCGCCGCGCCCCGGCTGGATCGGCTCGCAGGCCCGAGCGGCCCCTGCGGCCAGGGCACGCTCTGCCTGCAGGACGGCCGCTTCGAGGTTCGCGTCAGCTGGCAGGTGCCCGGCCTGGGAACCGGCGCGGGAACCGGCGCGCCGCTCGCGGCGGGGAGCGGTGAATCAGGGACCTTCTGGTTCTTCGATCCGAACCAGGTCGAGGTCGCGATTAAGATCCTCGACGGCCGTGCCCTGAACGGCAGCTTCTGGGTCTTCTACGGCGCCCTCTCCGATGTCCAGTACGACGTCGTGGTCACCGACACCGCGACCGGCCAGGTGAAGACCTACCACAACACAGCCGGCACCCTCGCCAGCGTGGCCGACACGCAGGCGTTCTAGCGAAGCCAGAGATCCGGCCGCAAGGTTTCGGTGGGCGGCCTGGTGCGAAATCGCGAACAGCACCCGGTCCCCCGGCGAAAGCAACGACAACTATGCCAAGCACGGCGAGCCCGATTGCGAGACCGAGATCAGCTGTCACCTGCCGAGCGCCCCGAGTCAGGGGGTGGCGTCGCAACCTTCGCCTGGATCAAGCCGGCTACCAGGTCGCCCACGGTGGGGCACGCGCCCAGCGCGCGCGTCGGCCGGTCCTCGCCGGGCCTCGGGGCGGCGTCGTTCACGCGCTCTTCCAGATCATCCCACGCCATGCCAAGATCGCCTAGAAGCTGGATCCGCCGGTAGTGGGGTAGTTGCTGCGTTGCCGGCTCGGCCGGTCCTGACCTGCTGTACCGTTCCCCCCTGAAAGGGGAGGACCGCTCCTTCCCGCCACAAGAACAGCGGCCCCGGCACAGGGTTGCGCCTGACACCGGAGCCTAACCCGACAGGAGGACTGGCCTCATGCCGAGCTTGCCGGAGTCTATCCCGCCGCCCGATGTGACCAAGTACAGCGAGACGATCCGCCGCGACCTCTACGAGCGCACGGTAGCCGTTCACTGGCCCGAGCATCCAGCCAGCCCGGACGATTTCGTCCCCGACTACAGCCCCGAGGATGCCGGGCTTACCGTGTGGTGGCTATGGGGGCGCTACTTCGCGGTTTGGATGCCGCTGGAAGACCTCGGCGAGCCTTCCCTGCCGCCGTGGCGCCGGTGGGTGGTGGTTCGCATCGATGCCGCGCCCGCAGCGCCCTACGGGGTGGTGTTCCATGAAGTCTAACCTTTGCCTCGCCCGTCAGGTCGGTCTAGCTCTCCGGTGCATCCGCCACGAGCGGGGCGTCCGGCAGTACCACGTGGCCGAGCTGGCCCGTATCACCGGGCCGATGCTCAGCCGCTACGAGTCGGGGCGCACATGCCCGACCCTCGCGGTTCTGGTCAAGGTGCTCCAGGCCCTTGACTGCTCGGCCGAGGAGTTCGGCAAGCGCCTCGGGCTACTGGAATGCTACGCCTGAAGGTGACCACGTTCACCGTCCGGGCCAGCCAAGAGCAGGCCCGGCGGTGGGCGCGGGTCGCGCGCTACCTCGGGTGCAAGTCGGTCAGCGCTTGGCTTGAGGAGTTGGCGGAGGAGCAGGCGCGACGGGTCCAGTTGCCGGACTAGGGGGCTGCGGACCGCCGTGGCACTTCTTGTATTTCCTCCCGGAGCCGCATGGACAGGGGTCGTTCCGGCCGGCACCACCAAATTTCTTGGTTTGCGCTTCCGCCACGTAGTCGATCACTTCGCAGGATGGAGTGCGGAACGACAGCCAGGTCTTGCCGCCGACATTGGTAAGCGCAAAATCGCCCGAAGTGATGATGTCCATCCCCACAATAAACCCGAAGTCACCACCGGCTGCATGGCACTCGCTAGCAAGGATGCCAGAGATGCCAACGCGATTGGGTAGCCCGACGTTAACCAGGTACGTGTTGCGGATATCTTCTCCAACTGCGTGCCGGATTTTGACCTTGCCGGTGGGTATGAGCCCCAGAGAGGCTACAACCGCCGTTGAGACCATGCTCCCGGTCGCCCCGGTGTCCCAGAGCGCCAACGTTGACACGGCTGTCGGCGGCGGCGCCGGAGGCTGCGCGGGGTCGAAGGCTTCGAAGACGTTGACCTCCGTGATGATGCGGTGAGCGATACCGTTGGCCTTCCAGGTGAAGGCACGAAACGACTGTTCTGGCGCAGCCACTCTACGCAATAAGTTCTTGAGTAAGTGTCACCGTATAGGCTTCCGGCCCAGGCAGGCAGGGCTGGATCATGAAGGTCCCGGCCGCAAAGCGCTTCTTCCCGTCAAGGTACGCTTCGAGGGGGCTGTCAAAAACTCCCACGACCTCGGGACCGCGAAGCAGCAGCGTCCTTCCTTCGTGCTTAGCGACGAGCTCTGCTTGGTGAGCGATGAAATACGTCAACTCCTCTTCAAACCTTGTGGTATTCCCGTTGAGGGGTGCTGCACTCACGTGCTGCTGCATGGCAGACTACCTCCGGTCCGATCTACGGTCCCGCCGACTTGGCGGGAGAGGCACTGCGACGTGATCGCGCTGACTCATTTGCAGGCATCTATAAGGTTCTTAACGACATCGTATTGATGTCGGAACGCCCCCGTCAAGGTTATTGACGGACGGCTATCCCCAACTCCCCTGTACACGAACAACGTGCCAGCTCGCTTCAATCCAGCGCCAGCCGCGCGATGTTCGCTGGCGGTACCCTATCACCCGTTGGTGCCCCCGCCTGTTATTTTCGTTACACCCCAGGCTGCTAACCGAGTGAGCACTCGAATGCAAGTAACTGAAAACAGATGGCTTATTTCTACCTATACCGCTGTCACGGGGGCGCCGCTCTCACTACTTCTTTGGGAACACCAGGGGCTCGACGCCAGTCGACCGAGCCACCCCCTCCGGCAGTAGAATCCCGCTGTACAGGGCGCGGCTAGGTTTGGCCGCCGAAAGCCGGTCCCCACAGCCGGCCCGCCGCGCCCGTCTTCCTTCCTTGTGGGCTCGCGCCTGGTGGGGGTGCGCCGGTTGCCAAAGAAGACAGGCAGGCCACCTGAAAACGACTCGCTGGCGATCCGCCGAATGGTGGAGCTGCGGACAGCCAACCCGAGGATGAAACTCAGAGCTGTGGCGCGAGAGGCAGCCCGGCAACTCGGATTGATAGGGCAGCGCGCCACGATCGAGGACAGGCTCCGCCATAAGTACGCGGAGCAGGAAAAGGCAGGGCACCTCCCGGCCGTTGAGAGTAGCCCTGATTTCGTCAGGAGTTACATGCAGGACGCCTATGCGTCCCGAGCTGCGCGGGAAGCCAGGCTACGCGAGGACTTGGCTGCGAAGGAGGAGGAAGCCATTGCGCTCGGGCTCCGGCTTCCCCCTAAGGATCTGCTCGTCTACCTGAGAGTCCTTGAGGGTGAGAAGGAAAACACCGAGATATACGCGCGCGGATCTGCTGAAATCGTCACTGCACTACTGATGGAAAAGGGCCTGTCGGCTGCTGAAGCAGACACCCGCTATCTTGCTATCCAAGAGCGCTACCAACAGCTTGAAAAAGAGGTCGAGGTCGTACGGGCGATCTATGAAAAGCGGCGCGCTTTGGGGCTGACCTACGAGTTTCCGCCCAAGCGTGAGGCACTTTTGGGCGGAAAGCCGTCAGACTTTCCACCCGATGCGTCATGACTGGGTGGAAACTCTGGAATGCCCGGGAGGAAAGCCCTCTCTTATCTCCCAGCTAAGCCTATTGTTTTCAGGTACTTAGGCGTGCAATAATGCTGATGGCCTGGCGGTCAGACGCCAGGCCATCTGAGGGACAGGACACGAGCCGCCTGCCCCGAGCACCACGAAGTCTACACTAGGCGGCCCGCGTTCGCCCTCGAAGGAGGAAGCGATGCGGCACCGCTGTG
This sequence comes from Thermoanaerobaculia bacterium, assembly GCA_035544875.1. Taxonomy (GTDB): domain Bacteria; phylum Acidobacteriota; class Thermoanaerobaculia; order Multivoradales; family UBA5704; genus JASLEW01. The sequence goes on from DASZZP010000100.1 coordinate 112,733, forward strand.
CACCCGCCATCCCGCTCCCGCCATCGAGCCAGCTGCTCGGGCTTCTATGGGCCGGCCAGCCCCGGTCCCTCATACCGCCTGGCTGATCTCCTTCCGGGCGGCGCGGATCAGCCTCTCCCTGATCCAGTCAGAGAGGCTGACCCCCGCCAGCTCGGCGGCCCGGCGGATCAACTCGGCGTGCTCGGGCAACAGGCGGATGTTGAGCATGGCGGTGTGGCGGCGGGGCGGAGCTGGTTTCTTGTCCATGCTCTAAGCGTATAGCCAAAGGTATTACAAGTCAAGTCACGATTCGGCGCCTTGCCTCTTGACATCCGTAAAGCCAATGGCTATACTCATCGACAGTGAGAGACGAACTGATGACCCCTGAAACAAAAACGGCCCCGGAAGTCGCGTCAACGACCGCCGGGGCCTTGACCCGCCCGACCGAAGCCGAACGGAGCAGCACTTCGATTATGGCTCTCGGCCGGGCATCCCGCAAGGAGCCCGCCCATGACCTGCCACGCCTGCCAAGCCAAGGCCAAGAAGTTCGGCCGGAACCGCAACGGGAGCCAGCGATTCCGCTGCCTCACCTGCCGCAAGACCTTCTCCGCGAGCCCTGATACGCCCCGCCAGCTGCGGCGCATCCCGGCCGACCGGGCGCTCCTGTAGACGCTCGGCAGAATCCGTAGAGATTTGAATCACCAGGTCGAGAATCGGTAGAGCAGCATCATCATCCCGCGCGCAGCGCGGCCGGTGGGGGCTCTCGGGGGCGGAGGGGGGGACGGCGCTGCGGGCGGGCGGGG
>DASZZP010000101.1:0-19324 GCA_035544875.1 Thermoanaerobaculia bacterium
CAACAACGTGACAGAATCCAGAGCCGCCCGAGGTGACCAAGGCGGCCACTTCGATCAACCATGAGCCCTGCTCGTCGCTACGCTCCGACAGGGTGGCCGCCTTCCATCGGAATGGGTGGCCGGATTCGTCGGAATCCGCAAGCTCGCCCCGTCCGGGCACTCCGACGAGTGTGCGGGGTCAACTCCGCGAGTAGTAGCACGTAGCGGAACTCGTTGGGTCGGGCGCGCTCGCCCCGTCGCACCAGGTGCTGCAGCCGACCTATGCGGGGCTCGGTCAATGGCTGCTCGGCCAGCCACTGCTCGACGTCGACGAGACGGGCTGTCCAGTCAATGCGTTGGACACCCATAAGCCGGGGTCCGTGCCCTTCCAGCGCAGCTCACTTCGGAGGAGGAAAACAAACGCTGCCGTCGAAGTCGGTGTCCTGGATCGGCTGGAACGGGGAGCCCTGCGGATTGACGTAACTCCTGCTGATGCTCGAGAACACATCGGTCACCGTGATCACGACCTTGGTGTTGGTGAGGCCGCCGGCGAAGAGCCAGAAGCGGTCGTTGAAAGAGCAGGCGTTCACGACCTTGATCACGATCTCCGCGTCGCTGGGATTGAAAAACCAGAAGTAGCCGGTCTCCTCACTCAACTGAACTGCGTGGCCTACGCCCGCGACCCCCTCTGGAGTTTCCCAGGTTACGCCGATGTTGAAGAAGCTATTCTGCAGCGGAAGCACAGTGTCGGTGGCTTGCAGCAGGGCGTTGTCGAAATAGGCTTGATGGGTACCGGAATCGCTGGACACGGAGGCGCAATAGAGGACGCTCACCGCGCCGGGCGGCGGGCTGGCCACGCGCGGCCCTACGCTCACCCAGGTGTCGGCCTGGGACGGGTCGTACGATATCTCGGGGGGGATGAGGATCCACGTCATACACTTCGAATCCGCAGAGAACGTGAGGCTGGTGACCGTCGTCATCTGCGAGAGCGTTTGCCCGGAAGGAGCCCGGTAGGAGCCGCCGTACTCAAAGTACGGCCCGCCGCCCAGGGACCTCGGACTATGACCTTTAGGGATGGCTCTTGGTCGGCAATGATCAGGCCAGACTCATTCCGTGTCTCGGCGAGATGCACTTCGTCACCGATGTACAGGTCGGCAGAGCCAGCGTCAAAGAGTGAAGTGCCCAGAAGTGAGTGCCCGAGAAGGAGTATTTTGTATCTCGAAGGCGGGATTCGAGAAGAAGGATCTGGACGCCATCTACAAACGCTCAAGCGAAGGTATTCTGCGCAGCAGAAACCAGGCCGGCGGTTGGGACAGCCTACCCGTCTATGTGAGGGGTATCGACGAGCAAGCCCTGACGGGTTACGCCCAAGGAAGCCAGCGTCGTAATAGCCCAAGGAATGAGCGGTAGCGGTTTGTTGGTCGAGGGCGAACTTGGCGGAGTCCTGACTGACGTGGCAGAGGGTGGAAAGAGGGGGCGTGTTCTCCGACTAGAGCGCGTACTTGATACTGTGAACCCGTTCCTTCACATTTCGGTCGTGGAGAAAGGCAAGGTGGAGACTCCGCAATGCCGCGCAAGTCAATTCTGGAATGGAACCGGGTGCGAAGACCATTGCGATGCTGAAATGCGGTGGGACGGAACGAAATGCGTAAACCGGTGTAGCAGCGACCAACGATGGAACGGTAGCACGTGTGTCGATCCATGTCCTGACGGCAAGCGCTGGGATGGCAGGAAGTGTGTGAGTATGTGCGAATCCGGTGAGGCGTGGGATGGCATTGAGTGTGTTCCTAAAGGTCATCCACCTGGTTACGGAATCCTACCATGCGGCTGCCACGGGTACGCTGTGGCGGGCGCTACTCGCCCAAACAAGAAGTGCGCCAGCGGCTATGACGTTGCTGAGCCCTGCGCGGGCTTCTGCTACGGTGGGGGCAGTCCGTGGGGAATAGTCTGCCAGTGATCGGCGGTGTTCCGAGGCGTGCCCGGCCTTCGGCGCACGAGCATCAAGCCATGTATACGCGTGCGCGCAGGTTGGGCGGGCCGAGGACTGTCCCGGAAGCCACGCGCGCCCGACGAGTGAAGGCGATCGGGTCGCCTCGGTGCCGCCTGGGCGAGTTGCCCGATCTGGTGGTCTGGCGGCGAGACCCCGTGACCATCCTAGATGGGAACTACGGTGCCATTCCGACTGGCTCATGGCGCTTCCGCCCTTGTTGCAGACGAGCGCTAGGATACTCATGGGAAGAGTGGTATAGTTATCTGAATTCGGGTCAGATAGTGGCCAGGCTCGATGCTTCGTCGAAAGCCCATCGAAAGAAACAGGCTCAAACGTAAGGAGGGTCCGATGGTCGCAGAGACTACATTCCTCGTCAGAATCTTTGTTTACGGCTTGGTCGGCCTGGTGCAAGGCTCACCTGAAACCACCGCCCTGCTTCCGGTCGAGGGCGGTCACGTCGCCTTCGTCGCTTTTGATAAGGAAGGAATAAGCACGTGTACCCCTCCATGTCAAGTCACCATCGGCACGAAGACGCTCAACGGTTTTTCGCTCGCCGGCGACGAAATCAGCTGGACTGTCAATGAGGACCGCGGAAGGAAGCATGTGAGACAACCGCGTATTCCTTCTATACCACCAGGACGGCGCTATCCGATGCCGCTTCATTTTGGCAAGGACCATGTCGATTCCACTGCCTTCGACTGGGTGGCACCCATGGAAAAGATCGCCGGCTCGGGCGAGGTCGACCCGACCTGCCTAGACCCTAAGAATCCGAACACGGCTGGTTGCAGCAAACTTGCCGGGCGGCTCAAGATCGACACAGGCGTGCTTTCCACCTGCCGCCTCATAGAGTATCTGATGAAGAACCAGAAACCCGGTCAAGGTACAGTTCACTCCTTTGACTTCACGCCTCCCGTGAAGGGTGTTCCGCAACATGGCCAGGCTCTGGCTGAGATCGTCGAGTCGGAAGTGGAAGTGAAGCCGGGAAAGGTGACAGTGACGCTGACTCCCTTTGGGGGCGCCGAGCGGGCGAAGGCGGTTCTGGAGCCGAAACCGTGCAAAGGGAGGGAGAACGCCTATTGCGTGGATATCTTCGTGGGGAACATCCTCACGGGTGAAAAGCAAAACCAAGAAACGGGCGATCACTTCAAAGGGCTGTACAGGCTCTTGAAGAGGAAACCGAACCAGAAAGAGCTACCCTTTCCTCATCGCAACCGCGGGACGAAGATCGACTCCTCGCTGGTCGAGCCTCTTTGTAGGGCGGTGCCGCCTCCATATTACGTTACGGAGGCCGAGCTGAAGGACGGGCCGCGGCCCCTGGCAAAGAAGGAACGGCAACTAGCCACGGCACTCGACCTCCACTTGTCGTACCTCTATCCCCACCAGCTCGTGATTTGCCCGATGGGAAGTTTCACCAAGAGCCCTTAGAGCGGGACGGAGAGCCCAATTCAGCTGTGCGCGCGATGGATGCGAGATCTCTCGTGGGCCGATCGAGGGCGGCAGCAGCGCACTTCTGGACCGCAGGGGCGAGGTTCGCGATCTCGGCGGTCGCCTTGTCGGCTTTGGTCACGGCGCAGCAAGCGTGTGAACGGGGCGCCATTCGTCCTGCAACGCAGCGGCACCTCGAGATCGTCGCCGCCATTCAGCAGGTCGGTGGCCTCGACGGACAAGTCAGCAACGGAGTCGCGGAACCAGAGAGAGCGTCGGGCAGGGGCGAGTCGAGCGGGTTCCCGGCGCTGGCGAACGGTCGGCGCGCCGGCGCTGGGCTCTCACGGGAGCGACGCGAGCGGCTGGCCGGAATTTGGCGGGAGGCGGCGCGGGGCCGTTCGTTCCGCGACACTTGGGACTTGGGCCTCCTGCTGGCTCTTGGAGGGAAACTCGATCAGAGTGTAGCCCGTCTCACTGCCGCGCACAGAGCTGTGCCCAGCGAGTCGGCGCTCGCGAGCGATCTCGCGGCGCTCTACCTGACTCGAGCGCGCGTGCAGGAAAATCCAGCGGACCTGCTCGAATCGTTGGACGCCGCGGACGCCGCGCTGACTCGCGAGCCGAGGCGCAGAGAGGCGCTGTTCAACCGCGCCCTGACCGTTCAGCGCCTCGGACTCAGGGGTGCAGCGCAACTCGCCTGGCAACGCTATCTGCAGGTGGACCCGGCGTCCGGCTGGGCAGTGCGGGCTCGGGCGCAGCAGGCGCTCGCGCCTCCAAGCGAGCGTGATGCCTGGATAGCGACTCGGCCCGCGCTGGCTCGCGCGGCCGCAGCTGGGCAGCGCGAGCGGGTGGCGGAGCTCATCGGGCGATTTCCGCAAGAGTCCCGAGAGCTGGCCGAAGGAGAGGCCATTGCGGCTTGGGCAGAGTGTAGGCGGGCTGGCAATTCACAGGGGGCGGTGCAAGCGCTTACCGTCGCGCGAATGCTTGGCGCGGCCATTTCTGCGCTGCATGGTGAGAATATGGCCGCCGACGCGGTTGCCGCCGTGGAGCGCGCCTTGGCATCGCCGGCCAACTCCGACCGCCTCGCCGCGCTCGAGAGCGGACATCTCGCATACAAGGAGGGAATGCGAGCCTACGCCGAAGGCGACATCGCCCGAGCGGCAGCCGGATTCCGGCTGGCCGGCTCTCGGCTTGCCAAGGGTGGAAGCCCCTTCCACCTCTGGGCTATTTTCCAGGGCGCGCGCTGCGCGGCCCAGAGATCTGACTACGCGGCGGTGCTGGCCGCCGTTGATCCGATCGCGAGCGGAAGCTTCGCTTCTCGCTACAGTGCGCTGCGCGGGCGCTGCCTGGCCTTGGCTGGGCTGATCCGAATCGTGCGGGCAGATCCCGCAGGAGCGCTCTCCGACCTTGCACAGTCACTCTCCCTCTTTACGCAGCTGGGCGAGGTGGCTAACCAGGCCGCGGCGCACACGACGATGGCAACCGGCCTTGATACGCTGGGAGACTCCGAGGCAGCGTGGAAGCATTTCTATCTCGGGTTGGCAGACGCTCGCAGGAGCGGAGCAAGCGGTCCTCTATACGGCGCCTATGGGGAGACGATCGTGGCCGCGATCGGCCTGGGCCATCCTGAAGCTGCACGGCTCTTCGCGGACGAATACGTCGCACTGGCACGCCGGGCCGGCGACCCGGCGGTACGCGCGGGAAGCCTAGAGCTTCGTGCCGCCAGCTTCCTACAGCTGCACCGGCTCGCCGAAGCCGCCGGTGATCTGCGCGAAGGCTACAGTCTGCTGGCCCTCCTATCCGATCCTGCACAGCGACTGAGTCTCGGCGGAGACTTCAAATTCCTCGACGGGCGGATCGCCCGCCAAACCGACCCTCGCAGGGCAGCGCGCGCCCTCAACGAGGCCGCGGAAATCTACCTGCGGAGGAACAACCGCTTCCTCTTAGCGGCCGTGCTGGAGGAGCGGGCGCAGGCGTGGCTCGCACTCGGCGACGACCGCCAAGCCGAGCGCGACCTGGCCACGGCGATCTCGGAACGCGAGCACCAGCGATCACAGATCCAGGACCAGGAGCGCAGGATGAGCTTCTTCGAGCCGGACCGTTCGGTGTTCGAGGAGATGATCGATTTTCAGGTACACCGCCATCACCGCAAAGATCTGGCGCTCGACTACGCCGAGCGCGGCCGAGCGCGGGCGTTGCTCGATGTGGCGTTCGGCTCGAAAGCTGGCAGCCCGAGCCTGGGCGGCAGCGAGCCCCTGCGCGCGCGTGAGCTCGTCGCGCGGATGCCTCCCGGCGTGACCCTGATCGAGTACGCTGCGGTGAAGGATCGTATGCTCGCCTGGACCGTGCGGCGTGGGGCGGGGCTTGGCCTGCAGGAGCTGGCCGCCTCCCCGTCGGCGCTAGAACGGCAGGTCGAGAATCTTTCGCAAGCGCTTCGCTCGGGCCGAGAGCGCGAGATCGCCACTGCGTCTAGCGGCCTTTACGAGCTGCTCGTGTCGCCGTTCGCAAGCGAACTGCCGGTGAATTGCCGCATCGTGGTGGTGCCGGACGGACCACTGCATGGGCTCCCCTTTGCGGCGCTGCGCGACTCGCGCACGGGACGATTCCTGATTGAGTCGCACGCGCTCAGCGTGGCCCCGAGCGCGACGCTGTTCCTGCGCGCACTCGCCCGTGACCGGGCGCTACAGAGTCGCGGCCGAGCCCGCACCGGACTTATCGTCGCTGATCCGGCTTTCGACCGCGGGGTCTTCCCCGAGCTCCCGCGCTTGCCAGCCGCGGAGGCGGAGGCGCACGCCTTCGAGCGTCTCGCCTTACCCACCATCGTCCTAAGGGGAACCGCGGCGACCAAGAACCGCTTCCTGAGCGTGGCCAGGGAGTCCACGGTGGTGCATTTCGCCGGCCACGCATTGGTCAACCAGCGGAACCCCCAATTGTCGGAGCTTGTGCTGGCGCCGGATGCGGGCGTGCCAGAGGATCGGGGAGTGCTCTACGCGCACGAACTTTCGGCAAGGCGCTTCGAGCGGACGCGCCTGGTGGTGCTCGCGGCCTGCCACTCCACGCGTGGTCGAAATCTGCGCTCCGAAGGCGTGGTGAGTCTTGCCCGGTCCTTCCTCGCGACGGGCGTACCGGCAGTGGTCGCAAGCCCGATAGCGGTCGAGGATCAGATCGCGACCGAGTTCTTCGTGCGATTCTACGCCCGCCTAGCGGTGGGCGAGGACACCGCGGCGGCTCTACAGAATGCACAAATTGCCTGTCTCAGGTCCCCCGAAGCCGCGTTGCGCCGGCCCGAATCCTGGGCGTGGTTCGAGCTCATAGGTGCTGCAGGTCCTTGAGAACCGCTTCGCCTTGTTCTTGTGACAGTCAACTTGTTCGAATCGGGGGCGGTGTAAACAATGCTCCAATCTGTTAATATAGTGTATTGTCAGAGACGAGAGAGGTGGGCGACAGGTCCGCCCCTGTCATCCCTCCGCGCCGGCCTCCGCCGCCACGAGCTCCTCGAGCTGGCGCAGGCGTAGGCGGTCGATCTCGCTCGGCAGCCACTGCGCTCCCCGTTGCAGACCGGCGAGCAGGGCGCGCGCCTGGTCACGGCGGCCGAGGCGGCAGAGGTTGAGCGCCAGGTTCTGCTGCAGCAGCCACCAGAGCCGGGGGTCACGCGGGCGGTCGAAATGCTGGGCGGCCTTCTCGAGCGCCGCCAGCGCCGGCGCGTGCTCGCCGAGCGCTGCGTGGGTCTCGCTCTGGTTGACCAGCAGGCGCGCGGTGGCTTGGCCTGGCGGCGCCAGCTCGAGCGCCCGGCGGTGGAGCTCGAGCGCCTCGGCCAGGCGCCCCCGATCGCGGCAGATCGACGCCTCGATGTCGAGAACCCGCAGATCCTCAGCGAGGTCGAAGCCGCTTGCTGTGCCGGCCTGCCGCAGGGCCGCCGACCGCGCCAGGGCCTTCTCCGCGCCGGCCAGGTCGCCGGCGGCGCGCAGGGCAGCGGCCAGGAAGCCGACCGCGTAGGCTTCGAGGCTCGAGCGCCAGGCCGGTTCGCCGGGCGCCAGACGCGCGACTTGCACCGCCAGCTCGGCCACCTCGACCGCGGCCTCGGCGCTCCCCTCGGCCAGCCGCTCGCTCTCGGCGCAGAGCCGCTCGCAGGCGTCGCGGCCGCGCAAGTCCTCGAACTCCTCGACTCCCTCGACCACCGCGCGCCGCACCGTCGCCGTGTAGGGCTCGAGCCGCGCACAGACCTCCGCGGCCCGCCGGCGGCCCTCGTCGCCGGCCGGGAACTCGGGCCGGCAACGCGGCTCTGGCTCTGCTCCGCCGCGCTCCAGCCATCCGCCGGCTAGGCTCGGCGGACCCTGCGGGAGGCCGCCTCGCCCGGCACCGACCGGCCCGGCCGGCGCCGTGCCCGCGGCCCCGGCGGCGGCGGCCTCCCTGCGGCCGGCTTCGCGCCGGGCGCCGTCGTGCAAGGCTTCCAGCAACGCCAGGGCCGAATCGACCGCCAACAGCGGCAGGCCGAGGGCGGCGGTGATCCGCACCAGGCTTTCGACTTCCGGGACCTTCCTGCCGCGCTCCCAGTCGCAGACCTGGGCGCGCGAAAAGCCGGCCGCGGCTGCCAGCTTGCCCTGCCCCCAGCCGCGGTAGGCGCGCAGCAGCCGGATCACGGCCCCCAGCTCGCCGCCATCGCTTCGCCTCGGCATTGGTTCCCCCGATCTCCTGCGGTCCAGCCGGCCGCCGCGCCCGCCGACGGCCGCCGAAAGGGACCGAAAACCACCTCTTGAGATGTAGAAGCTACTCCTGCACTCCCTGTTTTCGGGCCTGAGGCGGCACCATGGCGGCAGGGGCGCCCGCGCGGCCATGCCGGCCGCTCCGGCACGCCCCCGGAACCAGGAGCCCGCGATGTCGCCCCGCTTGCCGCACGACCCCGCTGGCCGCGCCGCCTCGATGCGCTGCCCGCCGGGAGCGGCCTGGTGCTGACGAGCTCCCCCGATCTCCTGCGGCCCCTTCCCGGCTGCCGGATACCGAAAACCACCTCTTCAGATGTAGCGGATACTCCTCCACTACCTGTTTTAGGGCCTGAGGCGGCACCATAGCGGCAGGGGCGCCCGCGCGGCCATGCCGGCCGCTCCGGCACGCCCCCGGAACCAGGAGCCCGCGATGTCGCCCCACCTGTCTCGCAAGCTGCTCGTCCTCCTGCTCGCCGCCGCCCTCTCGACCCCGTGGGCCTCGGCGGCGCTGCTCAACAGCCGATCCGATCCCGGCCGCGCGGCGGCCGCGGCCACGGCGCCCTGGCAGGCGCTCGCCCAGCTCTGGCGGGCGCTGCTCGGTCTGCCGGGAGAGGCCGGCGGCGAGGCTGAAGCGAGCGGCCACGACGGCCTCTCCTCGGCGCGGGCCGGTCGCACAGCGAGAGTCCCGCGACCGGCGCAGCGGCAGCCGGGCGTGACCGTCTCGTGCGAAAGCGGCGGCACGGCCGATCCAAACGGTCACTGCGCGAAGGTCCTGAGGCCGGCCATGGTCCGGCAGCCGGCGGTGGGGCTCTCGTGCGACAGCGGCAGCAGCCCGGATCCAAACGGTAGCTGCCGCCCGTGAAGACCCCGCCGGCGCAATCTCTGTACTTCGAGCCAGACCGGCCAGGAATTCCCACATGAACGCCGCCGGCCATGGCGGAGTGAGGGCAGCCATTTCTGGCGGCCGCCAGTACGGCGGCCGCCTCGGTCGGGATCGGCAACGGCCGCGATTCGGAACCCGCGGGGAGCCGGCGTCAGCCGCACGAGGGACCGCACTGTGTCTTCGGCGCGCCGGCCGGACGGGCGTTGCGGCGGCCCGGATTTGACTCGAGAAACCGCCGGGAGCGAGCCGAGGCGGTACCTCGGGCGCGTCAGCGGCGCGGTCCAACCTGGCAGGAGCCGGCCGGCCGGTGGAATAGCGTTCGGGCGACGGAGGAGCGCGTTGAGGGGAGAGAGTGAGTGGGGGAAGCTTGGCGCAACGCCTGCTGGTCGGCGGGTTCCGCGAACCACGGCGCGCGGCGCTGGCACCGCGCTGCCCCGGAAAAAGAACGTTGGCAGATGGGCGATCCGCCTGGCCCAGGCTCGGTACCAGCGGCCGGCCGATTCGCGGCAAGGGTGGGCCACACATGTGAAGCGCGCTCACCTCTGCCCAAGGTCACCGCTGACCTCGAAGCGCAGCCGCGTGTCGCGACGCGCGCGCAGCAGGTAGCGCACCAGGCTGCGCGCCAGCGCTGCGGTCACGACCTCGGCCTCGGCCGCCTTGCGGAACAGCTGGAGCGCGCGCTGGGCCTCGCGGTGTACTTTCTTGTCGAGAAACACGGGCATCGACTGCAGCACGAGCACCTTGACCTCGCTGGTGCGGCCGTGGGAGGCGTACAGCTCGGCCAGCTCGATCGTGACCAGGGCGGCATCGTAGGACATCCCGACGTCGATGAAGCCGGCCCGGACCATGAAGAGGGCCGCTTCGGCCTGCTCCGCGCGCCCCAGGCCAACGGCCACCTGGCCCTCGAGCCAGCGCTGCCGCAGCAGGTCGAGCTGGTTGCCGAACCGGCGGGCCAGGGCGCGCAGCGCCGGCAGCATCGGTTCGGCTTCGCCACTGAGCCCGGAATAGTTGAGATTGACAGCCAGAATTGCCTTCCGGACCCAGTCCAGGCGGGGATCGCGGTCGGCGTCGATCAGCGGCTCCGCCATCCGCAGAGCACCGATCGCCTGGTCGTAGTGGCCGAGCTCCTCCAGCGTTTTCGCCTTGATGACCAGCAGCCGGCCGGTGGCGGGACCGTAAGGGACCAGCTTGAGGGCACGCTCGAGGAGCGAAAGCGACTCGTCGAGGCGGCCCTGCTCGCGGCGCAGGGAGGCCTCGAGATCGAGCAGGCGAGTGCCGTCCAAGACCTCCAGCCTGGCGCCGCCACCCGCGTTCCACAGCGTGGCGGATTGGGCAAACGCCTGGTCCGCGGCGGCGAAGTCTTCTCCGACCCGCCGGGCGTTGCCGACGAAGGCCCACGCCCATCCCTCGAGGCCCTGGCGCGCCGCCTCCTCCCAGCCGACGAGCCGGGCCACCAGCAGGGCCAGGTCGGCGAGCTCCACGGCGCGCGCCGCGCTGTCGGCGGCCGCCCGCTCGCTCTCCAGGCAGAGCAGCTCGCACAGCGCCCAGCTGTGGAACTCGCTTCCTTCCTTGACCAGCGCCGGGCGCTCGGCGGCCGCCCGGCTGCGCAGGCGCTCCCAGAGCCGCCGCGCCTCGCCGCGCTCCCTGATCGCCCGGATCTTGGTCCGGAATCGAGTCACCTCCAGCCGCCACAGCTCCTCGCTCGAGCGGGTCATCATCGCCACCAGCGCCTCGAGCTCCGCCCGCTCGGCGGTCTCGGGGTCGGCCGCGCGCAGCTCCGCGATCTCGGCGCGCCCCGCTTCGACCAGCGCCAGCACCCGGAACAGGAACCCCGGCCGGAACCCCATCACCGCCACCATCCGCTGCAGAGTTTTCATCGACGGCTCTTTCTTGCCGTTCTCATAGGCGGAGATCGAGGTATCCCTGACGCCCAGGGCGGCGGCGAGCCGCTTGCGCGTCCAGCCGCGGATCACCCGCAAGGCGGTCACCGTAGCGCTCAGCGGCGAATCGACCCGATCGCTCATGTCACCTCGATACGCTGTTCGCTCAAGAAACAAGTTGCTCGGCGCGACCCTGGCGAGACACCCGGCGGCAGTGCCGCCTCCGACCCTGCGCTCTGCCCATCCCCGAATTCACCTATTTTAGTGTAACGCGTCACCGACCTGCAGGCCGCCTGCCTCGCCTGCATGGGCAACGCGTACCGCATGCTGGGCCGGCGTGGCTGGGCTGGCCGGCTGCTCGCGGGGGCCTGGGAAGCGTTTCGCCAGAGCAAGGGCCAGATGGTCGAGATCGAGGCCCAGATCGCCGATTTCGAGGCCGCGCTGCTGCTCGACGAGGGGCAGACCGGCCGCGCCCAGGCGTTGCTCGAGCGCGCCCGCCTCATCTACACCGGTGCCGAGGATCCTGAGGCCGAAGACCCCCATCTCCTGGCCCAGACGCTGGCTCACCAGGCCTTCTGCCTCGAGCATTCCTCCCAGCCCGAGCCAGCCCTCGAGCTGCTCGGCCAGGCAGCCGCGCGCCTCGACCCCAAGCGCGACCCGCGGCTGCTTCTCCTGATCCTTCGCCGGGCGATTCTGCTCCTCCTGGGTCTTGCCCGGCCGGCCGAGGCCCAGCCGCTGCTGCCTCGGGCGCGCCATCTCGCCAGGCGGCATGGGACGCCGCGCGACCGGCTGCGCCTGCGCCACGCCGAGGGCCGACTCGCCGCCGCACTGGAGCAGCCCCAAGCTGCCGAGCAGGCCTACCGCCGCGCTGTGCGCGGCTTTCTGACCGTGGACGAGGGCCTCGACGCCGCACTCGGAATGCTCGACCTCGCAGTCCTCTACGCCGGGCAGGGGGCGGCCGATGCGATGGCCGGCGTCGCTCGCGAGCTGCTGCCCCTGGCCCAATCGCCGGCCATCGACCCCGGCGCACTCGGGGTCCTGGTCGAGTTCCGGCAAGCCTGCGACGAGCAGCGGTTCAACCCCGCGCTCGCCGCTGAGCTTCGCGACTCTCTAATCGGGAAGCGCCCCTGTGAATGGTGAGCGCCCAGGCAGCGACCGCGAAGCGCTGCCCCGTGCGCCGGCGCGGCTGGACACCCCAACCGACCCGCAGGAAGGGTCCGGCAGCCGGCTGCTTCTGCGAGTCGGTGTCGGGCCGACAGCCCGCCCGAGCGCCGAGCTGCTCGGCCTGGTGTTGAATGGCGGTTGTCTGGACGTTCCGACCCTGGCCATGGCCCGGCGGGTGCTGCGGGAGCTGGGCGGTCTCCACGGGCTGGTCGAGGCGGTGCGGGCCGGGCGAGAAGTCGAGGGGCTCGACCCCCGGCTAAGTTGCGCGCTCTGCGCGGCTGTCGAGCTCGGGATGCGGATGGCGAGAGCCGATGTCGGCGATCAACTGCCTTTCCTCGGCCGACCGGATCGCGTCGCGCGCTACCTCGCCCTACGCTACGCTGCCGAGAGCCAGGAGGTCATGGGCGTCCTCTCCTTCGATGCCCGCGGTTTCCTTCTCGGAGAGCGCGAGCTCTTCCGCGGCGCCCTCGATCGGATCGCCGTCGAACCGGGCCCGATTCTGCGCGAGGCGCTCCGCCTGAGCGCGATCTCTTTCATCCTGTTCCACACCCATCCCCGCGGCACCCTCTCTCCCAGCCCGGAAGATCTGCGTTTCACATTGCTCATGAAGAAAGCCTCCAAGGTGGTGGGCATCCCGCTCGCCGACCACCTGATCGTGACGCCGGATGCCAGGTGGTGCTCCTTGCTCGCCGCGAGCGCCGCCGGTCGACGGCGCCGGCGTCCCGTTCGAACGCGGACCGACCCGTGCTGAGCCTCGACCATCAGACGACCCACGAGCTGTTGAGCGACCTGTCGGCGGAGCACCGGCAGGCGCTCCTGCACATCTTCGGCTGCCCGGACTGCCGCCGCCAGGCCGAGGAGTCGCTGCTGCCGGCGCAGCCGCGGCAGCGGTCCGCCGACGAGGGGCGTTACGACCTGCCGTTCGCGCGGCAGCTGCGCCACCTGCCGCGCCTGCTCGACCTCATGTTTGCCGACGAGCGGCGCGGCGAGGAGCTGTTCGAGGAGCTCATGCGCCTGCCGCCTCATGAACGGTTCAAAGCGGTTCGGCGCCAGCCGCAATTCCGCGTCCCCGAGCTCGCCGTTCATCTGCTCAAGAGCGCTGAGGCGAGACTGCCCGCCGACCCCGAGGGATGTGAGGAGCTGGCCGGCCTGGCGCTCGGCCTCGCCGCCCGCTTGCCGGAGGGTGATCCGCTCGGCCGCGCGGCGAGCGCGCGCGGGCTCGCCGGCTGCCTCACCGGCGAGGCGCGGCGACGGCGCGGCGACCGTGCCGGAGCCGTCGAAGCCTACGAAGCGGCGGCGGCGCAGCTCGACTGCCCCCTCGAAAGCGAGCTTCGCGCCGCCTGGTGCGCCGGCCTGGCCAAAGTGCGCTGGGAGGAGAGGAGGACCGACGAGGCGGCCGCCCTCCTCGGGCGTGCGGCGACGATCTATGCCGCCAACGGCCAGGCGCAAGCCGAGGGCGTCTGCCGTGCCCTGGTGGGATTCCTCTGCCTCGAGCTCTGCGAACCCACCTGCGCCTTTACGCCGCTGGAGGAGGCCTACCACCTCCTCGACCCCGCGGCCGCGCCGGCGCTTGCCGCCAGGACCGCGCTGGCCTTTGCCTACTGCCATGCCGCCGTGGGCTACGACGAGAGCTGGCGCGAGCAGGCCGCGGGCCTGCTGGTCGAGGCCCGCCGGCTCGGCGCGGCGGTCACCGACGAGGGCGAACGCGCCGGCTGGGACTGGTGGGAGGCGCGGATCGCCGCCCGGCTGGGCGACCGCGAGGCCGCCCTCAGCAAGCTCGGCGCGGTGCGCCAGCGCCTGCTCGCCCAGGGGAGTCTGCGCGAGGCCGCCCTCGCGACCCTCGATTTGGCCGTGCTCAAAACCGCTTGCGCCGAGCGCCAAGACATCGCCGAGCTGGGGCACGAGCTGCTCCACGCCTTCCCGGAGAGCAGGCCATTTCGCCTCGCCGGCAGCTTCGCCGTGCTCGAGCGCCTCGCACCCGAGGACTTCTCGTCCGGCGTCGAGATGCTGCGTACCCATCTGCTCGCTTTGCGGCGTTTCCGGTCGAGCCGCCGCGACCTGATCGCCGACGTCAAGGATGTCGCGCTCCTGCCGGCAGTGTGAGCGATGGGAGTGCGAATCGTACGTCAGGCGCTGCGCATGGACGATGGGGGGATTGGAATGGTTTTCCGTTCGGACTTCTCTGCGTTTGGACCAACCAGGCGAGGGATGGATGATCCGGGGCTGAGAGTGCGAGCAGGGGCGCCGCAGCCGCGGATGTGCCGACGCCAGAGGGCCTTTCCTCAGGGCCAGGTTGCTGGTGGCAGTCGCCAGAGCCTGGCCCACCTTTTTTCGCCACGCCGACCGCGTCTCGCACGCACCAGCATGCCTCTGTGGAGCTCGGCGTCGAGGAGGACGACACGGTGGTGATCGCCCGCTCGGGTGCCGGCAGGTCGGTTGCCGTGCACACTTCTACAATGGGCGGCAGTGAGGCCGAAGTGATTCGCGCACGAGGGACCCTCAGCCATCTCATCGAGCTCTCAGGGTTGAGCCGCCGGGAGGTCGAAAGACGTCTCCTCGAGCAAGGCTGCGGAACCGATCTGGGCCGCCTGCTCAGCGGCAGGTTGGACCTCAAGTTGCGGCATATCGTCGATATCTGTCGCGTGATCGGCATCTTCCCTCTGGAGTTCTTTCAAATAGTCTTGAAGGACTCTGAGCAGCGGAGCCCGCTCCTCCAGCGCCTGGAAGCCCTGATCCCCGGCAGGATCGGGCGAGCCGCCCGCGCGCCTGAAGGTCGTCTACCGGCGCCGAACTTCGAGGATCTGGTCGGTCGTTTTTCGGTGCTTCTGCGGCAGTTGGAGAAGTCGACGACAGACCTGAGCGCATCTCGTGTCAAGTAGACGCCAAGCATCCTCACATGCCAAGGCCGCAAACGATCAGCAAGCTGGACCGCAGGGCGGACCGCAGCGTCGCCGACCGAGAGGGAGGTCGCGCCCCCGCGCGCATCGTGCGCAACCCGGGAACCTGCTTCGGCAAGGCGCGTCTCGACGGGCATCGGCTGTGGGTATCGTTGTTCGTCGAACGGATCGAGTCCGGTGAGACGCCGGCGACTATCGCCGATGTCTACCAGCTCGAGCTCGCCGAGGTCGAGCTCGCGTTGCGCTACGCGGACCTTCACCCTGAGGAGATCGACACCGAACGGGAGGCGATGCGAACCCTGGTGCGCGAGGAGCTGCCGCGGCTCAAGGCGAAGTATCCCGGTCCGGAACAGGATGCGATGGGGCCGGATGCGGTGTACCTGCCCCCGACGCCAGCAGGAGCTGTCATCTACGCCGTGCGCGCGGCGGAGTGGCGCGACGTGCGGAGGCTGTCGGCGCTCGACCAGGCGTGGACGGAGCGCCTCAGGGATTCCGGCCTGGAGGAGGCCTCCGAGGTCGTGCCGCCGAGTGGCCTCTTGGCGGCGCAGCAGGCAGGGCGGCTGTGGGTGGCGACGGCCGGGGCGGGCAGCGAGGTCGTAGGCTACGCCCTTGCGACGGTCGTGGATCTGTGCGGGCACGTGGCGGTGGTCAAGGTGCATCCCTCCCACCTTCGCCTTGGTACCGGAGCGCGGCTCGCGGGGGCGGCGGTCGACTGGTGCTATGAGCAGGGCTTTCCCGCGGCCACCGTCACCGCGGTCGAAAGCTGCGAGCGGTGGTATGAGCGGATGGGTTTCCGCAGGCTGGAGGCGGCCGATCTATCGCCCGGGCTGAGGCAGGCAATCACGGAAGAGGCCAGGGCGGCCGCGAGGGCGGTTTCCTTGGTGCCGATGCGATACGAGATCGAGCTGCTGCGTGGCTAGGACCGGGAGCCTTCCAGGTCAGTCGATCTGGGCAGTTTGGGCGGTTCAACGCGCGTTGGGCCTCCGCGAAAGAGCCGGACCGCCAAGCCCTGCCGATGGTTCTTGTAGGAGAAACTCCGATAAGACTTACGTGATCGTGCTACTACGAGCTAGACTAGTCGAAGAAGCGGCATCCGGGGCGGTGATGCGTTACGGGGATCGATCTGCGGCGGAGGAGAGCATCCTCGCGGGCGTCCCGGTTCCTGCTTTTGGCCACACCACACATTCAGACAAGAGCAGCGACCCGCCTGGAAGAGGAGCGCTATGACACGTTTTCTGACTGCCGCTGGATCACTCCTCCTCATCGCCGCCTTGACGACTCCGGCCGTCGCGCAGACGCGGCAGAGCCCCAAGCGCTCGTATCCAATACCGAAAACGCTGACGCTCAACAACGCGACGCTGCCGACTTGGGTCGATGCATCGGTAGCCTTGACCGAAGACGGCAAGCTGAATCCCGACGTCTGGGGCAGCGAGACCCGCCGCATCCGCGAAATTCTGGAGACCCCCTCCGACCACCCCGTCTTTTTCAACGACAAGGTCGTCGGCTATTCCGACAGATCTTCTGCCGAGGGCTGTCGCCCGGTCGGCGCTACCTTCTTCGACTACCCGGATCCCCCTCGACGCGGTACCCTCGACCAAGCGATCACCGATTCCCACGTTGCCCTCCTCGGCCGCGTTACCGACAAGGCGTTCGGCTTTTACGCCGCCGATCCTGGCCAACTGCTCCAGATTGAGCCGCTCCGCTCGTATGGCCACCCACTGCCGAAGGCCCGCTACTACTTCTTCGTGCCCATTGCGCGATTCCGCTTTGCCGGCGTGGACATCTGTAAGACCGACGAACGTTACGCCGAGCCACCAGCTATTGGCGACGAGGTCTTTCTCTTCGTCGGGAAGCCCGCCGATCGCAGCGGCGTTCTCTTAGACGTTCTCGATCCCGGTGACATCGTTCCGGTTGCTCCTGAGGGATCGCTTCGTCTCCCCCGTCAGTATTCCGCCGCCGAGCAGGGCGTCACACAACGAGCATCGGCTCGGGGAACAAAAGACGACCTCCTAGCTCGGATGCAAGCGCTCAGGGCGAAAGGGGCGGCAAAGTGATCCGCCGCTGCGTCTGTGTCGCACTGGCGTTTTTTCCTGCCGCCGCGCACCCGGCTTGTAGTCCTGCGGGCAGCAGATCCCCGGCCCAGAACACTCCAGACTACGTCTATCTGGTTCCGGACTCTACGATGCAGTCCTTCACCGGCACCGCGATGGCCACGTGGCGGGGCTGTGTCGGCAGCAACAACCGTCCTACATTCCCGTATCCTACCATGACACCTCTTTGGAATGCGTACTTCTCCCGGCTCAACGTCAAGTACAACAGCGGCTTCAACCCAAACAAGAACACTTCGTGCGGTTCGACCAGCGGCAATACCATCAACGTATATCAAGTAGCATTCAAGCCGGGTACCACAACCACTGTTACATGCAGCACTTACGGCTATGACCAGATCATCGCACACGAGCTGGGCCACTACTATGGCCTCGCCGACATCACTGATTCGGGCTGCAGCGACATCATGGCCCAGCTCGACGGGTCGCCGCACTATGTCGGGACCGACGACTGCACCATGGCTGACAGTCAGAATCAGACCTACTCGGAGAACAATCCGATTGACGGCTCATGCCAGCAGCCATGCTATACGACCTGTGTCGGCGGAAGCTGCCCTGCACAGAACGGTGGTAGTCCGATCATTTTCGATCTCGACGACGACGGGTTCAGATTGAGCGGTCCGGATGACCCGGTCTATTTCGATCTGTATACGGATGGCGTGCCGGTCTGGACCGCGTGGACCGCCCGCGGATCGGGCACGGCGTTCCTGGCGCTCGATCTCAACGGTAACGGCAAGATTGACGACGCAGGCGAGCTGTTCGGCGATCATACGCGGCTGATGGATGGTACTTTCGCGACCGACGGGTTTGAGGCGCTGGCGCAGTATGACGAAGTCATCAACGGCGGCAATGCCGATGGAGTCATTGACGCCGCGGATGCGATTTTCGACAAGCTCCGGGTCTGGACCGACTCCAATCACAACGGACAGACCGACCCTGGCGAGCTGCGGACGCTGTCGCAAGCCGGGATCGTTGCCATCGATCTCAAGTATCACCTCGCGAAGAAGACCGATCGGTACGGCAACCGCTTCCGCTACCGTGGGCACGCCGTGCGGCAAAGCGATCATCACGCGCACAAGGTGACGATCTACGACGTCTTCTTCGTCCCTGCGCAAGCACCCGTGAGCGCGTCGCAGGCGTGCGTAAACCAGCCCGCCACACCGGCTTCTTTGTGCAGCTCCCTCTCAGCGCCGCCCAGGCAGACCCTAAACATTTGTTCTTTCGTGACTTCCGGCCGCCGGCAATAGGCAGCAGGACTATTTCCCCCGGCTGAGACAGTCGGCCAAGTAATAGCTCTTGGCCTTCTTTCATGTGTGTGAGGCTCTGGGTGGGCTCCCCGAGCGCGAGGCCCTGGTGTTCGCAGCGGGGGGCGTCCGGACCGTCCCACAGCGATCGGCGCAACACCAAGTCGCGCTGGCCGCTCGCGCTCGATCTCTCGGCCACCGGGTGTTCGTCAAAGAGGGTATCCCCTACGACAGGCTCCGATACAAGGGAAGCGACCTCTGTAGCTAAACTAACGTCTCTGCTAATCATAACTATAACTTTGTTAAGGTACATGTGCTCCACGCCTGCCTGACCGGGCTCGACCATCCGGTAAAAGCGCCGGCCCAGGGCGCCTACCTCGACAGCCTGCTCGCCGACCGGCCGCTCTCGGGCGGCTGGGCGCCGCGCATCGGCGACCTCCACCTGCGCCTGGTCGCGGTGCACGGCTTCCCGCACGAGTCGTACCCTGGGATCCTCGATTTCTTGGGCGGGCTCGGCTTCCCGTTCCGCGCCTCGCACCGGATCATCCCGCTGTCGCAGGCGACCGCCGCGCGGCTGATCGCGCGAGTGCGCCTGTCGTGGTTCAAGAAGCGCCGCGGCGCCGCCTCCTGGCTGCGCGAGCTGACCAGCGACGAGCGCCAGCGGACGGCGGCGCGCGAGCGCGACGACGAGCTGTTCCTGGACCAGGACGCCGCGGCGATGGCGCGCGATGCCGCCGCCGCGGCGGCCGACAACGCCGCCGGCCGCGTCCGCTTCTGCCTCTACACCCCGGTCATCCTGCTCGCCGATCCGCACCCGGTCGCCGCCGACCAGCACGCCGCCGAGGTGGTCAAGGCGCTCAACGACCGCGGCTTCACCGCCCGGGTCGAGGACCTCAACGCGCTCGAGGCCTTCCGCGGCTCGCTGCCCGGCCACGGCTACGCCAACCTGCGGCGGCCGGTGCTGTCGACCCGCAACCTCGCCGACCTGCTGCCGGCGACCAGCGTCTGGCCGGGGCTGCGCCACAACCCGTCGCCGCTCTTCCCGCCCGGCAGC
>DASZZP010000102.1:0-1683 GCA_035544875.1 Thermoanaerobaculia bacterium
GCCGATGGCGCTCGACGGTCTGGCGCGCCTCTTCGCCACCATCGGCCTGGTCCAGCAGCGCCTCAACCCCGAGCTGCGCATTGCCGGCATCCTGCTCTTCCGCGTCCGCCCCGGCACCGTCCTCGCGCGCCAGCTCACCGCGGCCCTCGCCGAGCGCTTCCCGGAGCTCCTGTTCCCGGTCGTCATCCGCGACACCGTGCGCGCCGCCGAGGCGCCGGCGCGCCACCAGCCGCTGATCGACTACGCGCCGCTCTGCTCGGCTTCCGCCGACTACTGGAGCTTCGCGCGCGCCGTGCTCGCCCAGGAGCAGGCCGCGTGAGCGGCCCCGCGCCGGCGCCTCACCGCATTCTCCAAACCCGTGAAAAATTTTAACCCGTTAAAATTTTTCACCGCCGCTGCCACCGATGGGGCAGGCTGCGCTTGCCGCCGGCCGCGCCTCCGGCCGCGCTTTCGGCGGCCCTCTTGCCGTAGTTCTCTTCGCGTCTGCGCCGGTCCACCGTCGCCTTGCCAGCGCAGCTTCCACGACCTGCGTTGCGCGACGACTCCCGCTGGCCGCGACGGCTTTGGGCCGCGAGAACTGGCTCCCCACACCCGCAAAAATTTTGACGCGTCAAAATTTTTCATCGCGGCCGCGGCCGCCGATGGCGCTGTTTACACCTCCCGGCAGCCGCTCCTCCGGCCGCGCTTCTTGCCACGCTGTCGCGGCACTTCTCGGCGTGGCGGCGCCCGGCAGCGGGCGGTTTTCGGCAACCGATTCTGCAGCGCCGCGCACGCGCGGACTGGCGCTGATCTCGACTGGATTTGTACGCGGAAGGTTGGCTGGTGGGTGCCGGCGTCCCGCGGCTCGTTCTTAGTGCCCGGTGTTGTCGATCTGGTTCTGGATTCGTTCTCCCTTGAGACCGGCCTTGCAATTGCTCTTGATCTTCATGCGCTCACCTCCTTTCCACACTGGAATGGCGCGACGATCTACCCCGCGCCGCCACCCACCTTTCTGATCGTAGCCCTGCCCGTACGCTGCGCAAACTTTCGTTGCCGCGAATGGCGCTCCTTGCTGAGCTTCCCGATATCAGCGCGACCAGCTGCGAGCCTCTCGCCCGATGTTTCACGTTTCACGTGGACCCCAAGAGAGCCTTCATGCAGCCGTTTTCTCGCGTGATCGATCTTCTCGCGGCTGACGCTCGGCCCCCTGCCCGGCGCGCCGCGTGGTGCCTCGGCGGCCTGTTGGCCTCGGCCTGGCTGCTCTGGCTCTGCGCGGCGCCGCTGCCGCTCTACGAGGTCAGCCAGCGCGCCCGCTTGGAAGTCGAAGGCGGGCCGAGCCCCGTCACCGCCGCGGTGGCGGGCCGGGTGGCGGCTGTCCGCGTCCACCTGGGCGAGGAGGTCGCCGCCGGCCAGCTCCTCCTCGAGCTCGAGGAGCCCGACCCCGGCGCCGAGCTGGCGTCGCTCGGCGAGCTCGAGCGCCGGCAGGCGCGCCTCCGGCAGCAGCTCGCGGCGCTCGCGGCCGAGCTCGCCGCCGCCGGCAGGGCTCTCGCCGCGCTGCAGGCCGCCAACGGCGGCGCGCTCGCCGCCCGCGCCCAGGCCCAGCGCGAGGCCGCGGCTGCCGGCGACCTCGCCGCCGACCGCGCCCGCCGCGACCCCGCCCTGGTTGCCGCGGGCCTGCTGCCGGCGGCCGACGCCGAGCGCCTG
>DASZZP010000103.1:0-32153 GCA_035544875.1 Thermoanaerobaculia bacterium
AACAGGCGGGAGCTGCGGCCGACCTGCCGGAAGATCCCTCCGGGGAATGCCGCCCGTCCATCACCGGACGGCGGCGGCCGCAACAGGCGGGAGCTGCGGCCGACCTGCCGGAAGATCCCTCCGGGGAATGCCGCCCGTCCATCACCGGACGGCGGCGGCCGCAACAGGCGGGAGCTGCGGCCGACCTGCGGGGGGCCGCCGCGCATCAGGCGCTGCTCCGGGACGGGCCGCTGGCCGCGCGTCTGGAAGTGTGGCCGGCTGCACGCCTGCGCTTGGCGCGCTCGGGCACACCAGGCGCCGCCGGCGGCTCGGCGGGCGCATGGGTCGCCATCTCGGCCAGCGCCGCGAGCGACTGGTGGCGGGCCAGCGCTCCCAGCCGGCCCTCGGCCTCGAGCCGCACATAGAGGCGCTCCAGAACGAGAGCGCACGGCTCGGCCACCCAGCGCCGCCAGAGCTCGGCGCGCCGCGCCTCAGCGGCGGGCGGCCGGTAGCGCAGGAAGGCGCCGATCACCGGGTCGTCCGGGGTCGTGTGATGGCGGGTGACGATGCAGGCCGCGATTCCGCTTGCCAGCGCCTCGGCCTCCTCGGTCCGCTCACCCAGCCGCGCCAGCAGCGGCTCCAGGGTCCAGGGATGACCGAGGCCCATCATCGCCGCGGCGAAGCAGAATCCGGACAGCGCATCGAGGCGATGCGCGGGCTCCGGCGGCTCCCGGCGGCAGATCTCGAGACCGCGGTCGAGCGAGCGCGGGAAGGGGTGGAACTGGGCCGGCAAGAAGTAGATCGCGCGCCCGGCGCCATGCCAGTAGTAGGCGGCAAGCCCGAGGTCGACGGCGCGCAGCTGGCGCTCCACCGCACCCCGGATACGCGACCGGAAGAGGCGCACCATCATCCCGAGCGCCTCGACCGGCACGAGCGCGTAGGCGGGCCGCGAGTTGAGCTCCACCAGGGACAGGAAGCGACGCAGCGCGGCCTCGTACGCCGCCGCCGGGCTGGACGGACCCAGCCGCCGCAACGTCTGCTCCGCGAGCGCCATGCCCATCCCGGCGTGGAGCAGGATGAGGCTCTTCTGCGGCAGGACCGCGGCCGCCTCGCCGCTGAGCAGCTGCCGCGGGCCCTGGGCGCTCTCGCCGCCCTTTCCGCGGCCCCATCCGGCATTGACGAAGTCGTAGCACAGCCGCTCGACCTCGAAGGCGGTCCGGTTGAGCCCGCTGCCCTTGCGCGGCGGCCGAGAGCACGGCTGCCGCCGATAGATGTCCTCGACCTGCTCGGCCAGCGGGACGCCCGGACGCATCAGGCTGCGTGCCGAGACGCGCAGCAACCAGTAAACGGCGGCCTTGGAGCGGAATTGCCGCCAGCTCATCCAGGCCTCGCTACGGGTCGGGGCCTGCTCGATCGCCTCCACACTGATAGAAGAAGCATTTCGATCTTCTCAGGCTCAGCGGTCCGGCGCCGCCGGCGGCCGGTTCCTGCCATAGGTCTCGTGCGCTGCCACCAGCTCGCCGCTGGCGATCGCGGCACCCATCGACAGCTCGCCGGCAAGCAGCGTGGCCGCCACGATCTCCGCCAGCTTGGGCGCGCCGCCGTCTCCCGCGCAGCCCAGCATCGCGAGGCACTCGCGCGCCGTCCCGAGCCCGGTGCCGCCGCCGACCGTCGCCAGGGTCAGCGAGGGCAGGGTGACGCTGGCATAGAGATCGCCTCCCTCCATGACCGAGAAACGGGTGATGCCGACGGCGGAGTTGGCGACGTTGGCCACGTCCTGGCCGCAGGCGATAAACAGCGCGGCGAGACCGTTGGCATACTGGCCGTTGTAGCCCACAGCACCTGCCAGCAGGTGGCCGAGAACGGTGTGCTCCCAGAGCTCGCGCATCGCCTCAGGAGTGGTGCGCAGGTAGGCGCGCACCAGGCGAGCCGGCAGGCGGGCGCCGGCGACCACCCGCTTGCCCTTGCCGCCGGCCAGCAGGGCGCCGCTCGCCCGCTTCTCCGAATCCATGCCGCTCGCGATGTAGTAGCGGCGCGCGCCGCAATGCGCGGCGATCCACTGGCAGGCCTGATCGGTCGCCTTGACGATCATGTTCATGCCGTTGGCGTCGCCGGTCGAATAGCAGAAGGTGACGATCACCTCGCGGCCGAGCGCGTGCGGCTCGAGGCGCAGCAGCTTGCCGTGGCGGGTCGTCGACTCGGCAGCCTCACGGATGAGGCCGAAGCTGCGCTCGAGCTCGGCGCAGAATCGGTGGGCCTCCTCGACGCCGTCGAGGACGAACACCGGTGCCACCCGGTTCTCGTCGAGCCCGAGCTGCGCCACCGCGCCGCCGGCGCGGGTCAAGGCCACCATCCCGCGCTCGTAGGAGCGCACCAGGGCACCCTCGGTGGTTGCCAGCGGGACGTAGAAGACGCCGCGCGCCCAGACGCCGCGGATGGCCAGCGGCCCGGCAACTCCGAGCGGCACCTGGGCGGCGCCAATCGGGTTCTCGATCTTGCCACGCAGCGGCTCGCCGGCCTGCAGCGCGACCGAGCTCGCGGCGACGTGCGGCAGCTCCACGCCGGTCCGCTCCTCGACCCAGCGGCGGCGGGCACCGACGTCGGCCGCCGCGAACCCCTGGTGGTCGAGCCGCGGCACCAGGTCGCCGGCATGCGAGGCCGCCGTAGGCGGCCCTCCGGCCAGCGGCGCCGTAGGCGGCCCTCCGGCCGGCGCAGGCAACTGCTGCTCGACCGCGATGCACTCTTCGACGGGCGCGGGCAGGGCGGCCGGCGTCATGGCGGCCGGCGGCCCGCTCGGATGCGTTGCCGCGGCGGGCCGGGCGGCGCCCGGCGCCGGCTTGGCGGCCCGATCCACAGTGATCCGCCTTCGCGCCGCCTGCCCCTGCCGTGGTTTCTGCTTCGTCTGCCTCATCGCGCCTTCAGCTCCCCGCCAGCGCCTGCTCCGGCGCCGCCGTGGCGCCGGAGCAGAACCGCTCGCTCGATTGCTCGCTGTCGTGGTTCGCCGCGCCCAAGACGAGGGCGCAGGAGGGACCGCCGGTGGCGACCGCGGCCAGGGCCCTGCCAGCTGGGCCGCCACCAGGCAGAGATCTCGCTGCCCAGCGGCGCGGCCATGCCGGGGACCGGGAAGAGCTCGATCGGCCGGCGCGCGCTGCGCAACTCGCCGAGCGCGCGGTGCAATCCCGCGAGCGAATCGGCGAGCGGCGAGATCAGGCCGGCGCCGGTGACGACGACCCGCTTAGCCCACATTTCTCGGGCGCCCCTCGTTCTCTTCCGCGCTCACGCCCGCCCGCCCTGAGCCGCGGCCGGCTGCGGCGCGCCGTCACGGCCGCCGGCCGCAAGCTCCATCAGCCGCCCGTGCACCAGGGCTGCGATCGCCGGCAGGCTGTCGATCCCCTTGTAGGTTTCGTCCGGGAGGTTGAGTTGAAAGGCCAGATCGACGTCGACGGCAATCTCGAGCAAAGACAGCGAGTCGAGCTTGAGATCGGCGGTCAGCGAGGCGTCGTCGGCGATGGCATTCGCATCGATTCCCGCAACCTGCGCGATGATCTGCTTGATCCGGCTCACGATGGCTGCCGTATCCATGTCTCCCCCTTCGCGCCGGGCCGCGGCCGCCAACGCGCAGACTCTCAGCGTGCTTCCTGATAAAAGGTATTTATCGAATTTTGCAAGCGAGGCACCTTCTCCCCAACCGGCTTTGTCGGTGCCCCCCTGCTGCTCTCCAACCGGCGGCTCGAGACACCACTGATTGTAACGCCTTCTCAGGCGCCGCGGAGCAAGGCTGCGTTACAAATAGTGGGTCCACTAGGGAAAATAAAATGATTGCCGCCAGAGCATATCCAGTCAGCAGTCGCAGCGACACGCACGGAATCCGAGCACGATTGGTTCTTGTTACCTTGATATTCTGGGTGAGCCGCGGCAGAAAATGACCATTGCCCATATCAACAGCCGCCCCGAAAAAGTGATTGATTGTTAGAGCATATGCGGCCTAAAAAAACCGTGCGAACCAACCCTGCCGCAGGCATGTAGAAGGCCGAAGCATTTCTCCCGGAGGTGGGAGAGACCTCCGCTCCGCCCGCGGCGGGCCCAGGCCCACCGGCCCTGCCACCGCTCCAACGGCCGGCGAAGGACCGCTCTCAGAGGTGGGGGGAGTCCTACAGCCAGTCCTGGGCAAGCGGAGGTCCCATGCTGCCGGAGCGCCATCCGCAGGGCCTCCCCTCGCCGCCGGTTCAGCCCCCCGTGCAGACCTCCATTGCGGCGCATTCAGAAGGGCTGGGCGGTGAGGGAGGCCCTGCGGAAGGCGCGGCCCGTCCAGTACTCCAGGATTCCCCTCCGCCCCCCAGGACGCAGCCGGAGGACGGAGGGGGCCTGCCTCCTGGTAAACTTGGGTAGGAAGCGCCCGATGAACCTAACCCCGGACCTCGTCGCCGACATCCTGACCCGCCAGGGCTACATCTCCAAGGAACAGGGTGACTCCATCCGCCAGGAGGCGAAGCTCCTGCCGAGCCGCCTGCGCTCCACCGCCGCCTACGAGCAGAAGGCGATCGCCTACGACCTGGTGTCGCGCCTCCGCCTGCCCAACCGTCTCGATAGCACGGCGGGCGTGATCGGCGAGGTCGAGATCGCGCAGGCCATCGCCGCCGACGCCGGCCGCCTCCATGTCCGCATCGACACCCTGAGCCTCAACGCGGATCTGATGGAGTCGAAAATGTCGCGCCCCTTCGCCCGCCGCCACCGCATGCTGCCGCTGCAGATGAGCAACGGCCGCCTGCGCGTCGCCTGCGCCAACCCCTACGACCTCGAGGGACTCGACTCGTTCCGCCGCATTGCCGGCCGCGAGCTCGAGGTGGTGGTCGCCTCCGAACCCGACATCCTCAAGGCGATCACCGAGTTCTACGGCCTCCGCCATTCGGTCAAGCGCGCCGAGCGCGACCTGGTGAGCGGCATCGACCTCGGCAACCTCGAACAGCTCGTGCGCATGAAGAGCGAGAGCGAGATCGAGTCCTCCGACCAGCACGTGGTCAACGCGGTCGAGTTCATGCTGCAGCATGCCTTCGACAGCCGGGCGAGCGACATCCACATCGAGCCCAAGCGCGAGGAGAGCCTGATCCGCTTTCGTATCGACGGCGTGCTGCACGACATTCAGAAGATGCCCAAGATCGTGCACGCCGCGGTCACCTCGCGCATCAAGACCATGTCGCGGCTCGACATCTCCGAGAAGCGCCGGCCGCAAGACGGCCGGGTCAAGACCACCCGCGCTGGCCGCGACGTCGAGCTGCGCGTTTCCACCCTGCCCGTCGCCTTCGGCGAGAAGGTGGTGATGCGCATCTTCGACCCCGAAGTCTTCATGCAGGACCTGACCGCCCTGGGCTTCTACGCCGACGAGATGCAGGCCTTCAACGACTTCATCTCGCGGCCGCACGGCATCATCCTGGTCACCGGGCCGACCGGCTCGGGCAAGACCACCACCCTCTACTCCGCCCTGAAGACCATCGCCACCCGCGAGCTCAACGTCACGACCATCGAAGACCCGATCGAGATGGTCCACGAGGAGTTCAACCAGACCTCCGTGCAGACCAAGGTGGGCATCACCTTCGCTTCCGCCCTGCGCCACATTCTGCGCCAGGACCCCGACGTGATCATGGTGGGTGAGATCCGCGATCCCGAGACGGCCCAGTACGCCATCCAGGCCGCGCTCACCGGGCACATGGTCTTCTCCACCCTGCACACCAACGACGCCGCCTCGTCGATCTCCCGCCTGGTCGACCTCGGCGTCGAGCGCTTCCTGATCAGCTCCACCCTGGTCGGCTCGATGGCGCAGCGCCTGCTGCGCCGCATCTGCCCGCATTGCGTCGCCGAGCGCCACCTGACCGCCGAGGAGGTGGCCACCCTCCGCCTCTCGGTGCCGGCCGGCAAGCGGGTCAAGGTAAAGGAAGGGGACGGCTGCTTCGAGTGCCGCGGCACCGGCTACTACGGCCGCACCGGCATCTTCGAGATCCTGGCGCTCGACGAGGCCGTCAAGAGCCTGGTGGTGCGCGGCGCCGACGCCCCGGAGATCAAGCGCGAGGCGGTCAAGAACGGCATGCGCACTCTCCGCCAGTCCGCCCTGCGCAAGCTCGCCGAGGGGATCACGACCTTCGAAGAAGTGGTGCGCGTCACCGGCATTTAAGATTCTGGAGACCCCAGCCGCCGGGGGGGAAGGGGACGCCCCCTCCCCTGGCGCACACCAGCGGCACTGGCGGCGCTCACGGCAATCAGCGCGAGCGCCGCCAACCACCGTCCCCAGACCCAGCCGCGGGGCCGGTAGTCGAGCCGCACGCGATGCTCGCCCCGCGGCACCTCGAAGCCGAGAAAGCCGGCGTTGACCTCGAGCGCGGCGCCGCGCGAGCCGTCGACCAGAGCCTCCCACCCGGGCGCCCAGCTCACACTCGAAGCGACCGTGCCGCCGGTCGGCGACCGCACCTCGAGATCGAAGCCGTTGGCGCGCGGCCTGATGGCGCGCACCTCGCCCGACTGGGCGCTTTTCGGGCCGGTGCCCAGGCGCGCCGCGGAGAGCGCGAAATCGACGTTCTGAACGGCGAGCCGGAACACCTCGTCGGCAGTGGAGCCGCGGGCGACGCTGCGCGGCATGAAGAAGAGCGGGAGCGCGCCGGGGTTCTCCCACACCCGGCCGCCGCGGCCATCGAACAGCGGCCGCCACGGCGGCGGCAGGCGGCGCTGGTGACGCGCCAGGAGGTAGCGGACCGCGAGCAGATCGACACCCGCTGGGTCGGAGAGCGGCGTCAGGGGCAGCTCGTCCCAGGCTCCCAGGCCGTGCAAGAGACGCTCGGCCGAGACCCGAGCCGCGGCGGCCGGACGCATCGCGTCGTTGCCGCGCGGGTCCCAGAGCCCGAAGAGCGCGCCGAGATTGGGGTGGAGATCGCCGTCTTCGGCGAGCACGCGGACGGGCGCCGCCGCGGCATTAGTCCGCGCCACCAGGAAATCGAGAGCGGGCGGTGGCGCGAGGTCGAAGCGCGGATCGATCGCCGGCTGGTAGCGCACACCGAGGAGGAAGAGCTCGGCCGCCGCGCCTGCCACCACGACGGCCGGGAAGCGCGGGCGCAGACGCGGCGCGAGCAGGACGATGGCCGCCGCCGCCGCCGCGAGCTGCGCCACCAGCCACGGCAGGAGCTGGCCCGGCATGCCGGGGGCCGGCCGCAGCAGCGCGGCAGCGCCGGCGGCCAGGGCGAGGAGCACCGCCGCCGCACGCCGCGGCCGCTCCTCGGCCGCCAGGCGTTCCAGCGCCAGGCCGGCGCCCAGCGCCAGCGCAAAGACCCACAGCAGGCGGAAGCGGCCGGCCGGAGCGCCGCCGACCAGCGGCAGCAGGCTCACGGCTTCGAAGAACGGACTGACGCGCAGGGCGGCGAGCAACGCCAGGGCGCCGCCGGCGACCAGCGCCGCCACGCGTCCTCCGAGGGTGAGGGCGCCGGCCAGCGCCAGCGCCAGGGTGAGCAGGCCGGCATAGTCGCTGCAGAGCTCATTGAAATTGGTCCGGCGGCTAGCGGTCCACATGCGGTCGAGCGAGCTGCCGAAGACGTTCGGGCTCACCAGCGGAGCCAGGTAGCGCGCTTCGAACGGCACCGGCTGCATCAGCCGCGGCTGGCGGGCGAGGAGCGCGGCGCGCGCGCCCAGCGGCAACGATTCGACGAACGGGCCAAGCACGGGCGCCGCCAGGCAGGCGGCGAGGGCGGCAGCCGCCGCCAGGCGGCCGACAAAGCGCAGCCGCTGCCGCGGCGCGCCGCGCACCAGCAGCGCCGCCGTGAATGCGGCGCCGAGCAGCGCCGCCTGCGCCATCGTCTCCGGGTGGCCGCTCGCCGCCATCCCGAGGGCGCAGGCGACGAGCCCGACCCAGGCCCGCGGCTCGCGCCGCCAGAGCGCCAGGATCCCCAGCAGCACACCGGGCAGCCATGCCGCGGTCATCGCCAGCGGGTAGTAGAGCCACGCCACGGCGAAGGTCGAGAGCGCGAACCCGATGGCGGCCAGCGCCGCCCCCGGACCGCCGGCGCCCAAGGCGCTGGCCAGGGCATGCATCAACAGCAGGCCGAGCAGCATCTGCCAGGCCGCGGCGACGGTCAAGGCGCGCGCCGGCGGCAACGCGATGGCGAGCAGGTGGAGCGGCGCGAACGGCGCCGATTGCGCGTTGCCGAGCAGCGGCTCCCCGGTCCCCAGCTCGTGCGCCCAGAGCGGCGCCTCGCCGGCCAGCAGCCGCGC
This sequence comes from Thermoanaerobaculia bacterium, assembly GCA_035544875.1. Classification (GTDB taxonomy): domain Bacteria; phylum Acidobacteriota; class Thermoanaerobaculia; order Multivoradales; family UBA5704; genus JASLEW01. The sequence goes on from DASZZP010000103.1 coordinate 8,227, forward strand.
GCGCACCAGGGAGCGGAACGGCAGCATCTGCAACGGGATATCCCAGAGCAGCTCGTTGGCCGGCTCGACCTCGCCCGCCACCGCCTCGGACCAGGGCAAAGAGACGTAAGCGATGTCGGTCCCCACCTGCAGGCGGCCGGCCAAAAGCGGCAGCGCGAAGAAGACGGTGGTGAGCGCGAGGTAGCCGGCAGCGGCGCGCAGGGGCAAGCCCGGCCGCCAGGTCCGCACCGCCGCGATGAGCAGCGCTGCACCGGCGAAAAAAGTGAGGCCGCTCATGCTTGCCTGGCTGCCCGTGCTCTAGAATCTGCGGCTCTTGTTTTTGTTAGCGCGGCGCCGGCCGCCGCTCCGGCCTCCCAGCCCACCCCCTCCCCCCGCCCCGGCGCCCGCCGCCCCGCCGAGCGCCCGCCCCATGCCAGGACCGGAAGGGAGCGGTTCGTAACCGGCCAGCCTGGCAGCGCCGGCGGGCTGGGCGAGCAGGCGCTGCTCGTTCGGCCAGCGGTGGTCGAGGATGTAGAGCAGCGGGTCGGCGGGCTCGAACTGGCCGCGGGCGGTATCAGGGGAGCCGGGCGGGCCGGCCGCGAGGTCTGGGCCGGCGCGCCGGCGGACCTCGTAGTGCAGCTGCGGGCTGGTGCTCCAGCCGCTGCTGCCGACGGTCGCCACCACCTCGCCCTGGCGCACCCGCTGCCCGACCTTGACCCGGATTTCGGCGCAATGGCCGGCGATGGTGACGAAGCGGTCGCCGTGCTCGACGATCACCAGGTTGCCTAGACGCCACCACGCGGCGCTGCGCGAGAGCGGACAGGCGCCGGCGAAGCGGACGACGCCGTCGGCGGGCGCGTAGATCGGGCTGCCCAGCGGCGCCGCCAGGTCAATCCCGGCGTGCGAGGAAACGTCGCGGGTGAAGGCGCTGCGCTGAATGCCGAAGCGGTTGGTGAGCACGAAGCGGTTGCCGCGCAGCGGGCAGGCCGAGGGAGTGGTCCGGACCTGCTCGGGATGCGCGCTCTCGAAGCCCCGCACCTGCGCCATGACGGCTTCGAGCTCGGCGATCTGGGCACCGATGCGGGAGCGCAGATGGTTGCCTTGGTCGACGGCGCCGGCGTAGATCGACTCCGGAAGCGCCGGCAGCGCGAGTACGGACCCGCGCGCCTGATCGACGGCGAGCTGTCCGCCGGCGTGAACGCCGTCGCCGGCCGGGAGGCCGTAGACGAGGGAGATCTTGCGCAGCTGGACCAACAGACCTTCGCCGCGCGTCTTGAGCTGATCGAGGCGTCCGATCAGCGCTTGCAGCCGCTCCCCCTGGCGCGCGCGCTCGGCGCCGAGCGAACGGTACTCCTGCTGGCCGGACAGCCCTCCGAAGACCCCCGGCGAGACACCCAGCGCAAGGGCGATGAAGAAGAGGTAGAGCAGCGCCGCGGCCGACCACGCGGTGAGCTGGCGGCGCGAAATCCGCAGGTAGCGCACCTCCCCGCCGGCGCCCGGGTGGAGCTGGATCGCGAAGAGATCGACGCTCCCATGGCTCCGATCATCGCCGCCGCCGCCGCCCCGGATCACCGCGGCCGGCTCCGTCTAGACCCCTACGCCGACGGCCGGGGGCGGGGCTGGAGGGAGAGGGCTCAGGCGGTCGAGCTGGGCTTCGCTGGCGTGCCGCGCCACCGCCGCCAGCAGCTCCCGCTGCACTGCAGGGCCGCCTGCCACGACGTTGCCGCCGCCGAAGAAGCGCTCGCCGCCGTCGAGATCGGTGAGCAGGCCGCCCGCCTCGCGCACCAGCAGCACGCCGGCGCCGATGTCCCAGGGCGACAGCCGGAACTCGAAGAAACCGTCATAGACGCCGGCGGCGGTGTAGGCGAGATCGAGCGCCGCCGAGCCGCAGCGGCGAATGGCCTTGGCCTGCAGAAAGACGTCGCGAAAGATCGCCAGGTAGGCGTCGAGGGTGGCGTGCGCGCGGAACGGGTAGCCGGTGGCCAGGAAGGCGCCCGCCAGGCCGCCATGAGGCGAGGCGGCCATGGGCTTGCCATTCCAGCGCGCGCCGGCGCCACGCGCCGCGGTGAAGAGATTCTTGCCGGCGGGGTCGTCGACCACCCCTACCACCACCTCCTCGTCCCGCCGGCAGGCCACCGAGACACTCCATACCGGCAGACCCTGGAGGAAGTTGGTAGTGCCGTCGAGCGGATCGATGAGCCACTGAAACTCGCTGTCGCCGCCGGCGCCCGCCCCGCCTCCCTCCTCGGCAAGGATGCGGTGGCCGGGGTGGCGGCGCCGGATCTCTCCCAGCACCGCCGCCTCGCTCTCGCGATCGGCCCGGGTCACGAAATCGTTTTCCCCTTTGCGGGTCACCTCCAGCTCGGCGCTGCGGAAGTGGCGCTCCAGCACCCGCGCGCCGGCACGTGCGGCGAGGACAGCGGTCTCCAGCAGCTCTTCGTACATGGGGCCCCGACTATAACAAGAGGACCAAGTACTCCTACGGCTGCTTGTAGTACCGCGCGATCACCGCCTCGGCCGGCCGGCCGAGGAAGCGGAAATCGGCCGCGGTCCGATGGTGGCGCCCTCCTTCGCCGCTGAACGCCTTCCAGACGAACGTGCCGGCCAGCCAGGATGGGCGGCCGAGGGCGCGAAAGAAGGCGTCGTAGGCCGCCGCCTGATCTGCTTCCGAGAGCTCGCCCCCTTCGCGGTGGGGCGCGGTCCAGGCGGCGCGGCTGGCGGCGAAACCGACCTCGGTGAGCAGCAGCGGCCGCCGCCAGGCGCGGCTGGCGGCGGCGAGCCGCGCGGCGACCGCGTCGGCGCCGCGCATCAGCTCGCCGCGGCTGGCGCGCGGGCCGGAAGCGAGCGGATAGTAGGCGTCGACGCCGATCAGGTCGAGCCGGTCCCAGAACCGTACCCGCTCGAGATCGCCTGACCAGTTTCCCGAGTAGGTCAAGCGCCCCGGAAAGACCTGGCGCGCCGCGGCGATGAGCTGCCGCCACTCCGCGAGCCGCTCGACGGTGCGCGACAGCTCGACGCCGACGCTGAACAGCCCGGCATGCGCCCAGCGCGCGAGGACCGCGTGATGCAGGATGTAGCGGCGGTAGCCGCGCCACCAGAGTCTCCAGCCGGCCTCGTCGCGCATGGCGACGTCACCCGGCCAGCTGCCGCCGCCGATCCAGACGTGCGGTTTGTAGAAGGCCACCAGCCCATGGGCGCGGGCCGCGCGCACCGCATGGATCAGCCCGGCGTCGGTCTCGCTCGCCGGACCGCCGTTGAGGAAGTGAAGGCGGGGATCGTCGGCCGCCGCCTGGAAGGCGAAGGGCATCAGCGACACCGCATCGACCCCCAGGCCGGCCAGCCTGGTCAGCTGCAGGTCCAGCGCGGGTGCATGGTATCCGCCTTCGACGCTGTTCTCCATCGCCAGCGAGACGCCGCGCAGGAAGGGCAGCGCGGCGGGGGCCGGCGGCGCCGACGCCGCTGCGGGCTCGCCGCCGCTCGCGCCCCGCGCATCGGCCGCGGAGGCGGTATTGCCCCCGGGGCCGACACTGGCCGCGGAGCCGGCATTCGCACCGGCGCCGGCCAGCTCCGACAACCAGGCGGCCGCGGCCGCTTCTTCGAGTCCCGGTCCTGCCGCGGCAGCGCCGGATGGGCGCAGCTTGGCGCGCAGGCTGTCGCCGGGCAGCCGGGCGACCAGCGCCGCGGCGACCGGCGTCCAGAGCACGGCCGAGGCGTCGCCGGCCGGCTCGGCGGCCAGCAGCTCGGCGGCCTCGGGCAGGGCGCCGGCCGCGGCCAGCCAGGGGATCCAGTCGGCATAGGGGCGGCCATACCAGTCGCCGGCGAGCCAGAGCGCGGCGCCGCGCGCCAACCAGGGGCGCAGGCCGAGCCCGAGGCCCGAGCGCTCGACCAGGACCTGCGCCAGCGCAAAGCGGTCGGCGAACAGGTCGTCCGGGTGATAGACCAGGCGAAGATCGGCGGCATCGCCGGCCTCGCTCCTGACCGCCGCGCCGATTTCGCCGGCGTGGCGGGCCTGGGCGACGTGATCGGGCTCGAGGGCGACGACGATCGGCCGCATCGGCCGCGTCGGTGCCAGCGGTACCCGCGCCGCCATCGCTGCCGCCGCCCTGTCCAGCTCGGCGGCCAGGCGCACCAGCTCGGGGCGCTGCCGATCGCGCGCCGCGACCAGCAGCTCGACCCGCTCGCCGGGAACGCCGGCGACCCCGGCGATCGGCCGCAAGGCGGCAAGGTCGGCGTCCCGCTCGCCGAGCTCGTCGCGGTCGGCGGCGCGGTCGATGGCGGCGCCGCGCTCCTGCAGCAGCCAGCGGCCGCGGCGCTCGAGGCGCGGGGTCTCGCGCACCAGGTAGTCGAGCTCGACGGGTGCGCCCCGATCGCGCCGCTCGCCGAAGGCCCCCTGGGCGGCGGCCAGGCGCGGCAGCAGCTCGTCGACCAGCGCCGCCGTGGCCTTGACAGTCATGCCGGCGACCAGCCAGGCCGGCCGGGAGCTCTCGGCCCGCCGCCTCGCCTGGCCAGCCGGCCAGGCGACCTCCGAGGGGACGGGCGGCCCCGCGGCCGGCAGCTCGGGGCTTGCCGGCAACCGGGCCGCCACCGCTTGCGCGGGCTCGCCGTAGCGTCTGCCGTCGAGCTCAATCGCGCCGCCGGCCAGCGCCAGCGGCAAGCCGGCGGCCCGCGCCGCCTCCACCAACGCCGGCGCGGGGAGCACGCCCGCGAGCACCTCGATATCGCCGATAGGGCCCCCCGCTTCGGCCCCCAGCTCCAGCCGCAGCCCCGGAAGGCGCGGCAGCAGGCGCCGGACGAAGCGGCCGCCGCGGATCGCCTGTGGGAGGTCGGCGCCCGGGGGCGTCGCGGGACTGGACGGCACGATCCGCACCGCCAGGGTGATCGGCCGCGCCGCGGACGACGGAGCAGCACCGGCGGTGCCATCCTGGGCGTTCTGGGGAGGAACCGCTCCGGCAGCGCCGCCCGGCGCGGTCTGGGTAGGCGCCGCCCCGGCGATGCCGACCTGGGCGCCCTGGGGAGGAGCCGCCGCGCATGCCGCCACCGCCAGTCCGAGCAGCGCTCGGCAGCAACGACGATCGCCGCTCATCAGAACAGGCTTCCCGCTGGCGTGCCGCCCGCCGGGGCGCTCCGCCTGCCGCTCCTACCGTTCCTCTCGCATCGGCGGGTGGGCCAGGTCGCCGGCAAGAGTTACCTCGAGGGGCTCGAGTCGCCTGAGGCGCTCGAGTTGCTGGCGCGCGGACTCTCGGTCAGCATCTCAGCGATCATGCGGCCATTCTATTTTCTTGAACATAAAGTTTCTTACCTGGCCCATCCTCACCGCGGGCGCGGCTCGCCACCGCGGCGCGGCAGCTCGACCCGGCGGCCGGCGAGCAGGGTGGCGACCGGCCGCCCATGCAGCCGCCAGCCATCGAAGGGAGTGTTGCGGGAGCGGCTGAGGAAGGCCGAGGCGTCGACCGTGGCATCGCCCTCGGGGTCGAGCAGCGTGACGTCGGCGACGCTCCCCGGCCGCAGCGTGCCGGCCGGCAGGCCGAGCGCCCGCGCCGGCCCGCTGGTCAGCAACTCGACCAGCCGCGCGAGGCTGATCAGCCCGGGCCGCACCAGGCGGTCGAGGCAGAGGCCGAGCGTCGTCTCGAGACCGAGGATGCCGAACGGCGCGAGGTCGAACTCGACCTCCTTCTCGTCGGCATGGTGCGGCGCGTGATCGCTGGCGATGGCGTCGACGGTGCCGTCGGCGAGCCCTTCGAGCAGCGCCTGGCGGTCGCGCTCCGAGCGCAGCGGCGGCTTCATCTTGCACTGGGTCGAGAAGACGGTGCGCGCCACCTCCTCGTCGGTGAGCAGCAGATGATGGGGGGTGACCTCGCAGGTGACCGCCAGCCCCTGCTGCTTGGCCCGCCGCACCATCGCCAGGCTGCGCGCCGTCGACAGGTGAGCGACATGGTAGCGCCCGCCGGTGTCCTCGAGCAGCAGCAGGTCGCGCGCCACCATCACGTCCTCAGCGGCGCCGGGGATGCCGGCCAGCCCGAGCCGCGTCGACCAGGCGCCCTCGTGCATCACCCCCTTGCCTGAGAGGTGGAGGTCCTCGGCATGCTGGACGACCGGGATGTCGAAGTGCTGCGCGAACAGCAGCGCCCGCCGCATCAGCTCGGGGTTCGCGACCGGCCGGCCGTCGTCGGAGACCGCCACCGCGCCGGCGCGCACCATCTCGCCGATCTCGGCCAGCTCCTCGCCGGCCAGCTGCTTGCTCACCGCGCCGATCGGGTAGACCCGCGCATAGCCGTGGCGCCGCGCCTCGGCCAGGATGTGCTCGGTCACCGAGCGGTGGTCGTTGACCGGCTCGGTGTTGGCCATGCAGGCGACGGCGGTGAAACCGCCCGCCGCCGCCGCCATGGTGCCGGTCTCGACGGTCTCCTTGTACTCCTGCCCGGGCTCGCGCAGGTGGACGTGGATATCGACCAGGCCCGGCGTCACCACCAGTCCGCCGGCGTCGAGGGTCGGACGCCGCTGCCTCTCTTGCTCGCGCTCCGCGGTCGCCGTCGCGGCGGCGCCGGCGGGACGGATCTCGGCCACCTTGCCGTCTTCGATCAGCAGGTCGTAGGCGCCGTCGAGCCGCTGGCTGGGATCGATCAGCCGGCCGCCCTGAATCAGCAGGTCAGCGCCCACTACGCCGTCTCCTCGTGCACGCCGGAGAGCAGATAGAGCACCGCCATGCGCACCGAGACGCCGTGGGTGACCTGCTCGAGGATCACCGAGTAGGGGCCGTCGGCCACCTCGCTTGCGATCTCCACCCCGCGGTTCATCGGACCGGGGTGCATGATGATGACGTCGTCCTTGGCCGCCTTGAGGCGCTCGGCGGTGAGCCCGAAGAGCTGGAAGTACTCCTTGACCGAGGGGAACGCCATCCGACCCTGCCGCTCGAGCTGGATGCGCAGCATCATGATGACGTCGGCATCGCGGATCGCTGCCTCCAGGGTGTAGGCAGCCTCGACCCCCATCCTCTCGATGCCCACCGGCATCAGGGTGCGCGGCCCGCCCACCGTGACTCGGGCTCCCATCTTGGTCAGCAGATGGATGTTCGAGCGCACCACCCGGCTGTGCTCGATGTCGCCGACGATGGCCACCTTGAGCCCGGCCAGCCGCCCCTTGTGGCGGCGAATGGTGTAGGCGTCGAGCAGCGCCTGGGTCGGATGCTCGTGCGCGCCGTCGCCGGCGTTGATCACCCCGGCCTTGAGCCTCCTCGCCAGCAGGTGCGGCGCCCCGGCGTGGGCGTGGCGGATGACGATCAGGTCTGGCGCCATCGCCTGCAGGTTGAGCGCTGTGTCGACCAGGCTCTCCCCCTTGGCGAGCGAGGAGCCGGAGGCCGAGAAGTTGAGGCTGTCGGCGGACAGGCGCTTCTCGGCGATCTCGAAGCTCGAGCGGGTGCGAGTGGAGGGCTCGAAGAAGAGGTTGACGACCGTCTTGCCGCGCAGCGTCGGGACTTTCTTGATCGGCCGCTCGCCGACTTCGCGGAACGACTCGGCGGTATCGAGGATGAGCTCGATCTCCGGTGCCGAAAGCTCCGCGATGCCGAGCAGGTCTTCGCGGGTCCAGCGCTCGAGAGGTGCCGCTGGCATCAGCGCGCCGGCCGCTCCATGATGCGCACCTGGTCGGCGCCGTCGGTGGACTGGAAGGAGACCTCGATCACCTCGTCCTGGGCGGTGGGGACCGTCTTGCCGACCACGTCGGCCTGGATCGGCAGCTCGCGGTGCCCGCGGTCGATCAGCACCGCGAGCTGCACGGCCCGCGGGCGCCCGTAGTCGACCAGGTGATCGAGGGCGGCGCGCACCGTGCGCCCGGTATAGAGCACGTCATCGCACAGCACCACGACGCGGCCGTCGAGCGGCAGCGGCAGATGGGTCCCCCTGACCAGGGGCTGCGGGCCGACGGTCGATAGGTCGTCGCGGTAGAGGGTGATGTCGAGGGCGCCGAGCGGCACCTGGTGCCCCTCCATCCGCGCCATCTCGGCCGCGATCGCCTCGGCCAGCGGCACGCCGCGGGTGCGGATGCCGACCAGCAGCAGCTCGGACACGCCGCGGTTGCGCTCGACGATCTCGCCCGCCATCCGCCGAATCATCCGCGCCATCTGCTCGGCGTCGAGGATGGTCGTCTTCGGCGTCAGGTCCTTGGACATTCCCTCACCGGGGGGGGTCCGGGTTCGCGGCATCCTATGGCCCGGCCCCCGGGTTGTCAACGAATCTTGGTTTGGTGGTTTGGTTGGTTTGGTAAGGGCTCTTCCCAGGAGGAGCGAAATGCCGTAGAATCATACCAGGCTTCGTGTTGAAAAGTTTCGTCAACCGCTCAAGGAGACTGGAGCACTATGCGAAAGAGGTTCCCGTACGTCCTCGTCCTGGCCGCCGCGCTGGCAACGGCCACATCACTCTGCGCCCAAACTACCGTCTTCATCCCCATTCCCGAGACGGGGGGCGGCAACGTCGTCACCCAGGTCGAGTTCCACGGCGCTTCGTCCGGATTCGCCAACGCCACGTTCGTTCCCGCCGGCGTCAACGGAATCCCGCTGGGCGGCAGCACGCAGCAGGTCAACAACTTCTTCCGCCCCAACGTCTGGGACGTCACCAACAACATCACCGGCGGCGGCCTCCTGATCCTCAACGCCAACGCCCCGCTCTCCTTCACGGCCACCTCGTTCCAGGTCTTCGCGGGCAGCGCGGAAACCGCCTGGCAGCTGCCGACGATCGCCCCCGGAAGCTGGTTCGGGCCCGGCTCGACCGCTCATCTGGCGCAGCTCGGCCGCGACGCCAACGGCGGGGTGACCCATCTCCAGGTGGTCAACTTCACCCGCAAGACCGCCCACTGCACGGCCCAGCTGCAGCGCCCCAAGGGCACGTTCGTCGGCGCTCCGATCACGTTCAGCGTGCCGGCGGTCTCCTCGGCGACGGTCGCCGACATCCTGGCGACCGCCGGCTACAGCCTGGTAGCGCCCGTCATCCGCGCCATGGTCAGCTGCGACCAGGCCTTCTACCCCTTCGCCACCTTCGCGACGCCCTCGCGGCTCAACGTGCGCGTCATGTATCCGCTCGACGCGCCGTCGGCGCCTCCCAGCAAGGCGGTCACCATGAACATCCCGGGCACTTTCTTCGTGCCGCGTAACGGCGACTCCGACCTGCAGATGGACGTCCCCCTGGTGCCGAACACTTCCTACCGCGTGCTGTCGATCGACTACGACCTGACGATCAATCAGTTCGATTTCGTCTTCGACGTGCTGCTCGGCATGTACCACCATGGCGGGCCGCGCTTCAACAAGACGCTCTATTTCGGCACCTTCGTGCGCGGCCTGCGCCGCCGTTACATCATAGACCTGGGGAGCCCGTCCCTCGAGGTGGATCTCAAATTCGACTATCCCCTCGCCCAGGGCGGCACCTATCACATCCGCATCGTCTATGACGCCGAGCACGCGACGATCACCAACCTGGTCTTCGACAACCACGGCAACCTCCTGCTCGTCGTCCAGGGCGGCACCTTCAACAATGACCTTGCCGACCGCGGCAACCCGGTGGTGATCGATTGGGGCGTCGGCGGCGTCGCCGACGGCGCTTACTTCCCGCCGCTCGGCTGGAGGTTCGCCAACCTGCACCTGGTGGCCACGCAGTAGCCGCCGGCCCAACAGGCACTCATTGGGACCCGTCCCGCCCGCTCCTCGGGAGCGCGGCGGGATGGCGGGTCTCTGCCGCGGGCGGGCGGCGCTAAGATGGCGGCTCGGCGGTTGACACTTCGACACTGGTCATGGCCCGCAAGCACGGTACTCCCCCCAAGGTCCCCTCGAGGCCGCCGGCGCCGCCGGCCGCCGGCCCCTCCTTCTGGCAGCGCAATCGGCGCGAGCTCACTTTCCTCGTGCTGTTCGTCGTCCTGCTTGGCGGCAGCTTCTCCCTGATCGCGCTCAACTGGGTCAACGACCACGCGGTGGAGCCGTTCACCGCCGCGGTTGCGCGGCTGAGCGGCGCGACTCTCAACTTCTTCGGCCAGCACGTCGTGATGCGCGGCACGGTCATTCAGGGGCATCGCTTCGCCGTCAACATTCGCAACGGCTGTAACGGCATAGAGGCGATGCTGATCTTCCTCTCTGCGGTGCTGGCCTTTCCGGCCTCCTGGAAATCGAAGCTGCTCGGCCTGGCACTCGGCACGGCCGCCATCCAGGTGGTCAACCTGGTGCGGGTGATCGCTCTCTACTTGACTGGCGTCTACTTCCCCAAGCTGTTCGATGCGTCGCACACGGTCATCTGGCAGAGCCTGGTCATCCTGGTCGGCGTTCTCCTCTGGATCTACTGGGCCAACCGGTTCGCCTCGCGCCGCGAGCCGGCGACCTGATGGCCGGCGATCCCAGCCAGCCCAGCGCCGACTGGACGCGACTGCTGATCCGCAACACCCTGTTGTGGATCGCGCCGGTGGCGCTGGTCTGGTACCTGCTGACGCCGCTCTACAACCGCATGCTGCTGCGCACCGCCCAGAGCCTGCTCCACCTGGGCGAGCACCCGGTGGTGACCGACCTCTATCCCAAGGACAACCACGACGCCTACATCGCGCGGCGCGACTTACCCAAGCGGCTGCTTCCGGGAGGCGCCTTCAGGGTGACCGACCTGCACTTCCACTTCCTCCTGCTGGGCGCCCTGTTTCTGGGCGTGCCCGCAGTCTCCTGGCGCGACCGCCTCGGCAACCTCGGCTGGGCGGCGCTGGCAACCGCCTGCTTCGACGTCCTCCTGGTCGTCGCCTACGTCGAGTTCTTCTACGCCACCCAGATGGGCTCCTGGAGCACGGCGCATTACGGCGCCTTCGCGCGCAACTTCTACGGTCTCGGCAAGCACCTGCTCGACCTCCCCTTCAAGCTGGCCCTGCCGCTGGTGCTCTGGGCCGCCTTCTACCTGCCCCGCATGCTGGCCGAGGTGCGGCCGGCGGCGCACCCGCCCGCGACCCGCTGAGCCCAGAAAGAAATTGGTCCGTGCGCCAGGGGAGGGGGCGTCCCCTTCCCCCCCGGCGCCGCCGGGCAGGGACCCGGCGGCTTCGGACAACCGGGAAGGGGATCTCGGGGTTGCGGGGGGCGATCCGATCGATGCTTCGAGCCGATGCTTCGAGCGAGCCTCCACCGCCACATCGCAGCGCCGTTTCATGCCTTGAGGATCGCCTGGAAAGGCGGCACAACTACGACGGGATCAGTCGCGTAGGCGGGAGAAGAGCGAGGTCAACGAGGCGGGGGGCACGCGGCGCCTTCCAGGGCAAAGAGGCGGGCGTGGCGGTCTGAGTAGACGAGATGGAAGCGGGCGCGGAAGGCGGCGCCGTCGAGGGCGAGCGGCTGGCTCTTGCCTTCCACGGTCAAGAGGTGGTCGGCGCCGAGGGCGCGTAGATTGCGGTCGAGAGCGCCGGGGTCGCCGTCGGCCGGCACGACGCGCCAGAAGGCCGCAGGTCCGGTCCAGTCGCCGAGGAACCTTCCCGCCGCGAAGTAGGCCATGTTCTCGGCATGAAGGGAATAGAGCGAATATGACGGGCCGCAAGCCAGGTTGAGATAGCGGATCGCCGGGTAGATCGGGAGGGCGCGCGCCAGGTAGCGGTCGCGCGCCGCCGCGGTCACCGGCAGCGGGCCCTGCTTGGCGAGGCGGTAGCCGGCGTAGAGCCAGCCCGGCAGGAAGCAGGCGAGGGCGATCGCCGCCAGCACCGGCGGCCTGGCGGGCACCAGGCGTGAGGAGACCCGCCCGCCGCGCGTTAGAACGAAATTGGTCCGAGCGCCAGGGGAGGAGGCGTCCCCTTCCCCCCCGGAGGGGTGGGAAGGGGATCGAGGGGTTGCGGGGGGCGATCCAATAGATGCTTCGAGAAGGCCTCCACCGCGGCATCGCAGCGCCGTTTCCGACCTGCCGGGAGTGCCGCAACAGGCGAAAGCTGCGGCATCCTCGGGATCGGCACGACCGGTGAGGACTAGCCCCAGGCGCGACGCCACAGCCTCCCCGGTCGCCAGGCTGACCAGCGGCAGCGCCACCAGCAGGTAGCGGGCGTCGGGAAGGAGGGCGAGGACGACGAGCGCATAGGCGGCAGACACGAGCAGAAGAGCGCGAACCCGGCGGTCGCGCCAGGCGGCGGCGGCGAGCGCCGGCAGGGCGAGCAGATAGACCGGAGAGTAAGGGGGGTAGCCGCCGAGGCGCTGACGCGCGAAGACCACGTCCCACGGCGCGCGCACCAGAGCGACGACGAGCTCCCCCAGGCGCGGCCCGAGCTCGCCCGGCGAACGAACATTGAGCGCCGTCCAGGGCGAGGCGCCGAAGATCTCCGGCAAGAAGGGAAAGACCGGATTGCCGGTCGCGAGCAAGATGCGCGCGTACCAGGGCGCCAGCAGCAGACCGCCGGCCACCGCCACCACTCCCAGGCGGCGCCAGCGGCCAGCGGGCCGGCCCGCGGCGGAGACCGGCGCGGCCGAGGTGCCGGGATGAGGAGCCGGCTGCGGCAGCCGCGGCGGGCGCTCCGCGACCGCGCCCAGCGCCACGACGCCGAGGAAGTAGAGGCCGAGGTACTTGCTGTCCGCCGCCGCCGCGCCGAAGACCGCGGCCAGCGCCAGCCATCTGCGCTCTCCCGCTTCGCGCCAGCGCGCCAGCGCGTACATCGCCGCGGTGGCGAAGAGGACCAACCCGGGTTCGACATAGGCCGTCCCCGAGAGATAGACGACGATCGGACTGCCGGCGTAGGCGGCGGCGGCGATCCATCCGGCGCCGCGGGTGAAGCCGCGCCCGCCCCAGGCGAGCAGCAGGGCGACCGTGAGCGCCGTGGCCAGCGCCGCGACCGCATGCGCGGCGACGTCGTCGAAGAAGAGCAGCAGCAGGGCGAACAGCACCTCCTGGAGCTGCGGGAAGATCGGCGAGCGCAGCCGGGGCAGAAAGGGCAGGCCACCGCTGGCGGCGAAGGCGCGGGCGAAAGGGAGGTGGTAGAGGGTGGCGTCGAAGGCAGTCGGGGGATAGAGCGCCAAGGCGACGAATGGCAGCAGCGCGATGATTGTAGCCAGTGTAGCCAGCGCCGCCAGCGCCGCCAGCGCCGCCGGCGCCAGCCGCGGCGTCGGCGGCGGCAGCCGGCGCGCAAGCCGCGCGCCTTCGCGGGCGAGCGCGCGCCAGCCCGGCAGGCTCGCAAGGTGGAGCGCCGCCAGCGCCGCCAGCGCCGGCCCCGGTCTGAGCAGTCCGGCGAATCCGAGCAGAAGGCCGGCATTGGCGATCGCCACCAGGCCAAGCGTGGTGGCGACCGCCGCCGTCTCCTGCCGGCTCTCCAGATCGCGCCGGAGCAGCGTCCGGCCGGCCACATAGGCGGTCGCCGCCAGCGCCAGCCAGGCGAGGAGGTGGCCGAAAACGAAGGCGGAGATAGTGAGCGCGGAAGCGAAGAGTGACATTCCCTCAATTGGCGAGGGCGCATTATACTTGGCCTCGGCAAGCGTCTCCGCCACCGGGAGCCGCGCTTGCACTCGCGCTCCGGCGCAACCCGTTCAGCGATCTTGCCGCAGCCATACGTCCACTAAATCTGGTAGGCTTGCGCGGTCGAGGCCCCCATCGGTTGCGGTTGCCATCGTGGCGCCAGGGGGGCCTCTGCCATCGGTGCCGGAAGAAACCGCCATGCTCAAACTCGACAACCTGGAGATCTCCGGTTTCAAGTCGTTCGTCGATCCGGTGACCATTGGATTCGCTGGCGGGATCACCGCCATCGTCGGCCCCAACGGCTGCGGCAAGAGCAACCTCTCCGAGGCCATGACCTGGGTGCTCGGCGAGCAGAGCGCACGCTCGCTGCGCGGCGGCACCATGGAGGACGTCATCTTCAACGGCGCCGAGAGCCGCCGGCCGCTGGGCATGGCCGAATGCACGCTGGCGCTGCGCACCGACCCCTCGTTCCCGCGCTCCGACGAAGGTCGCATCACGATCGGGCGCCGGGTCTTCCGCGGCGGCGAGAGCCAGTACCGGCTCAACGGCAAGGTGGTGCGGCTCAAGGAGATCAGAGACCTGCTGATGGACACCGGGTTGGGCCTGCGCGCCTACTCGGTGATCGAGCAGGGCAAGATCGGCATGATTCTCTCGGGCAAGCCGCAGGAGCGGCGCAGGCTGATCGAGGAGGCGGCCGGCATCACCCGCTACAAGTCGCGCAAGAACATCGCCGAGCTCAAGCTCCAGGAGGCCGCCGCCAATCTGCTGCGCCTCGACGACATCATCGCCGAGGTTGAACGCGCCCTGCGCTCGCTCAAGCGCCAGGCCTCGGCCGCCCGCCGCTACCAGGAGAAGGAGCGCGAGTACCGCGACCTGTTGGCGCGAGTGCTGCGCGCCCGCTACGCCCTGCAGGAGGCCCACCTCGCCGAGCTGCGCTCCCACATCGACGAGGCGACGGCCCGCGACGCGGCCCTGGCCGCCGACCTTCACCGCGACGAGGCGGCGCTCGCCGCCGGACGCGAGACCCTGGAAGAGGTGGCGCGCGCCCTGGCCGCCGGCCACCAGCGCGTGGCGGACCTCGCGGCCACCATCCAGGGACGCCAGGAGTTCCTCAAGGCCAACCGCCAGACGGTGGTGGAGATCGGCGAGCGCGCGGCGCAGGACCGCGCCCTCGCCGAGCGCCGCGAACAGGAGATCGGCGCCCATGCCGAGGCCCTGGCGGCACTCAGTGCCCGGCGCGCCGAGCTGGCCGCCGAGCGCGAGCTGGCGGCCGCCGCGGTCGACCGCGACGAGCAGCAGATCGCCGAGGCCGAGCGCGACCAGGGCGAGGCCGCGGCGCGTCTCGAGGCGCTGCGCGCCGCGCTGCTGGCCGACGCCACCGACCTCGCCGGCCTGCGCCAGCGCGTGCAGCAGGCGGAGATCGAGCTCGAGCGCGGCAACTTCCGCCGCCACCATCTCGACGGCGAGCTCGCCCGCCGCGCCCACGAGCTGCGCCAGGCCGAGGAAGCGCTAGCGCTTGCCCAGGACAAGACGGCGGCGCTCGAAGCAACGCTCGCCGAGCGCGGCGCGACGCAGCAGCGGGTCGCAGGGGTGCTCGAGGCCACGCTGAGGCGGGAGGCCGAGGCGGAGAAGAGCCGGCGCGGCCTCGAAGACGAGCTTGCCGGCGCGCGCCAGCGCCAGCGCCTGCTCGCCGAGCTGGCGCAGGCCCACGCCGAGCGCCGCGGCGGCCTGCTCGCGGCGCTGGCCGAGGCCGGGCTGGAGGACCCGCGCTTCCTTGCCGAAGAAGCCCATGCCGCGCTCGGCTGGGAGCGCACGCTCGACGTCTACCTGGGCAGCCTGACCGATGCCGTCTTGCTGCCGCCGGGCGCCGACGCCCTCGGCCTCGCCCAGGAGCTGCGGGAGCGCGCCCGCGCCGCGGTTCTAATTGGGCGCGCCTGTCCCAACCCGCGCTTGATCGGGCGCGCGGGTCCCGACCCGCGCTTGATCGGGCGCGCGGGTCCCGACCCGCGCTTGGTCGGGCGCGCGGGTCCCGACCCGCGCTTGGAAATTGGGCGCCCGGGTGCCGACCCGGGGGCGAGCAGCGAGCGCGCCGGCGCCGGTCCGCAGCCGGACATGGAGCGCGAGGGTGCAGATCCCGGCTTCGAGGCTGGGCATCCGGGCCTCGACCCGGGCTTGCTCGACGACCCGGCAGTCGTGCTCACGCTGGGCGAGGCGCTCGGTCTCGCCGCCGAGCTGGCGGCCGCTCTGCCGCCGGCCCTGCTGGTACGGTCGCCCGCCGACGCCAAACGACTGGCCAGCCTTCACCCCGGCATCGCCTTTCTGTCCCGCGACGGGGTCTGGGTCCAAGCGGCTACCTTCCATGTCGACGGACCTCTCGACGGCGAGATCGCCGCTCCCGGCGCGCTGGAGCGCGAGAGCGAGCTGGCCGCGCTCGCCCACAGCCTGCCGGAGCTGGAGGACGCGCTGCGCGCCGCTGCGGCCGACCTCGACCGCCTGGTGGCCCAGCGTGCCGGCCACGCCGCCGAGCTCAACCGCCTCCAGGGCGAGGCCGAGCAGCTACGCCAGGAGCTGGCGGTCGGTCGGGCTCGCCTCGAGGACGCCGCCGCTCGCCACCGCCGCCTGGCGAGCGAGCGCGAGACGCTGAGCGCCGAGCAGGGCGAGACCGCCGGCGAGCTGTTGCGCGTGGAAGGGCGGCGCGCCGAGCTGCTGGGCGAGCACGCCGCCGGCGAGGAGCACCATGCGCAGCTCGAGGCGGCGCTCGACGAGGCCCAGGACGAGCTCGATCGGGCCAAGAGCGTCCGCGAGGGGCTGCGCACCGAGAGCGCCGGGCGGCGCGGCCATCTGGAGGTCCTCGCCGAGCGCCTCGCGGCGCAGGACCGCGACTATGAACGGCTCGCCGTCGAAGTCGAGCGCGGGCGCCGCCAGGTCGCCGCCTGGCGCGAGGAGGCCGAGCGCCTGGCCGGCCGGCGCGGCGAGCTCGAGAGCGCTCTCTACCGCGCCGAGCGCGAGCTGCAGCAGGCGCTGGAGGAGCGCGGCGCTGCCGAGGACGAGCTGCTTGCCGAGCAGGAAGGGCTCGATCGCCACCGCCAGGAGGTGCGCACGCTGGAGGAGCACATCGGCGTCCATCGCGCGCGGCGCGAGGCGGTGCGCACCGAGATCGAAGAGCTGCGGGTGACGCACGCCGCCTCGAAGCAAGACGTCGATCATCTCTGCCTGACCTACGACGAGCAGTTCGGCGAGCCGCTGCTGCCGGCCGAGCCGGCGGCAGAGAGCGGCGTGCCGGAGTCTCCTTTTTCTCCGCCCGGGGCGGCGGAGAGCGCCGCGGCGGCACCGCAGCTGTCTCGGCCCGCGGCCCCGCCGCTGTCGCCCGAGGAGCTGGCCGAGCTCGAGGCCGAGCTCGCCCGCTGCAAGGCGGCGCTCGAGCGCCTGGGTCCGGTCAACGTGCTCGCCGTCCACGAGCACGACGAGCAGGAAGAGCGGCTCAACTTCCTGACAACGCAGCGCGCCGACGTCGCCCAGTCGGTCGACAGCCTGCGGCGGACCATCCGCGAGATCAACGAGACCTCGAGCGCCCGCTTCAAGGCGACCTTCGACGAGGTCAACAAGAGCTTCAACGCGATCTTCGCCCGTCTGTTCCGCGGCGGCGAAGCCGAGATGCACCTGCTCGACGACGAGGACGTGCTCGAAAGCGGCATCGAGATCGTCGCCCGCCCGCCCGGCAAGCGGCTGCAGAACCTCATGCTGCTCTCCGGCGGCGAGAAGGCCCTGACGGCGATCGCCTTGCTCTTCGCCCTGTTCCAGACCAAGCCGTCGCCGTTTTGCATCCTCGATGAGGTCGACGCGCCGCTCGACGACGTCAATACGACGCGCTTCATCGACCTGCTGCGCGAGATGGCGGGCGAGACCCAGTTCATCGTCATCACCCACAACAAGCTCACCATGGAGGTCGCCTCCCGCCTCTACGGTGTGACCATGGAAGAAAAGGGCGTCTCCAGGCTGGTCTCGGTCGAGATCGACGAGATCCAGCCCGAGGCCCGCCGCGCCACCGCCTGACCGCACAAGCTACCTGGGAGAGCAGTAGGAGCCCATGGGCGTCACCGGGCGCCGGTGGCGGCAGGCCGGTCCCGTACGCCTACCTACCTGCTACTCGTCGCGCAACGCTGCCATCGGATCGGTGTCGGCGGCCCGGGTCTGACCCTCGGAAAGGCGTCGTCTGCGCGTCGACTCCTGAGGTACGCAGCGGGACAGCGCGGGTTGCGGGGAGGGCGCGCCGCGGCGCCAGCGGTAGTGGCAGCTATTCGTAGCGCAGCGCCGCCATCGGGTCGGTATCGGCCGCGCGCAGGGCAGGGAGGAGGCCGGCCAGGAGGGCGACCGTGACCAGCACGGCAGTCGCGGTGACGAGCGTTGCAGGATCGTAGGCTGTCATGCCAAAGAGCTGGCTGGACACCAGGCGCACCGCGGCCAGGGCGGCGAGCAGGCCGGCGGCCACGCCGGCCACGGTCAACCGTGCCGTCTCCTGCAGCACCATCGCCACCACCTGGCCGCGCGCCGCGCCGAGCGCCATGCGCAGGCCGATCTCGTTGGTGCGCCGCGCCACGTTGTACGACATCACGCCGTAGAGTCCGATCGCCGCCAGCAGCAGGGCGAGCAGGCCGAAGAAGCCGGTCAGACGCGCCACCGCCCGCTCGCGCGCCAGCACGCGATCGACCTGCTCGCCGATGGTGGCGACGCTGCTCACCGCCAGCAGCGGCTCCACCTCGGCGATCGCCTGCCGCAGCGGCCCCCCGATCGCGAGGGGATTGGCCAGCGCGGTGCGGACCTCGAAATCGTAGAGCTGCTCCGGCTTCTGGGCGACCGGCAAGTAGGCCGTGGGCTGGGTCATCTCGCGGAAAGTGTTGCTGTCAGACTTCGCGTCGCGGACCACACCGACCACCTGGAGGTCGTTGGCGTGCCGCATGCCGCCGAGGCCGAAGCGGCGGCCGACGGGCGAGCGCTCCCGTCCCTGACCGAAGTAGCGGCGAGCCATCGTCTCGTTGATGATCGCGACCGCCGGGGCGCCGGCGCGGTCCTGCGGGCCGAAGTCACGCCCCCCGACCAGGGCGATCCCGACCGTCGCGAAGTAGCCGGGCGTCACCGGACATTGCAGCACGTCCATCCTCTCGCCGGGACGCGCCGCATAGCCGGGCACCGTGAAGTTGCTGGTGCGCGCGTTGCCGCTGAGCAGGCCGAGGAGCGAGAGGCTCGCCGAGCGCACGCCGGGGAGGGCCTGGGCGCGCCCCACCAGCCGGCGGTAGATGTCGAGGAGCAGCTCTCCCTTGGCGTCCACCACTTGCCAGTTGAGGTCGAGCAGGAGCAGGGCCTGGCGCTCGTAGCCGGTCTCGATTCCCATCAGGTTGCGCAGACTGCGCACGAACAGCCCGGCTCCCACCAGCAGCACCAGCGTCAAGCCGATCTGCACGGCAATCAGCAGCCGGCCGAGGGGGAGCCGCGCCCTCCCCAGAACCCCTGTCGCCGCCTTGCCGCTCTGGGTGCCACCGGCCAGCGCGCTCGCGCCCTTCTTGAGCGCCGAGGAGAGGTCCAGGCGGGTCGACTGCAGCGCCGGCGCGAGGCCGAAGGCGACCCCGGTCACCAGGGCGACCGCCGCCGCGAAGGCGACGCGGCGCAGGTCGACCGAGAGGTCGAGAGCGCGCAGTGCGGATCTCGAGACCAGGCCGAGAAGGAGGGCGCTGCCCCAGTGGGCGAAGAGCAGCCCGAGCGCTCCCCCCAAGAACGACAGCAGCAGGCTTTCGGTCAGCAGCTGGCGGATCAGCCGGCCGCGGCCGGCGCCGATGCCGAGCCGCACCGCCATCTCCCGCCGGCGGCCGTCAGCGCGGGCGAGCAGCAGGCTGGCGACGTTGGTGCAGGCGATCAGCAGCACCAGTAAGGCGACGACCATCAGGATCAGCAGCGGGCGGGTGAAGCGGCGGCGCAGATCCGAGACTCCGTGGCCGCCCGGGCTCAACACCACTGTCTCGGAGAGCAGGTCGAGGCGGGTCTGCGCATCGTTCTGGGTCAGCGCCTCCTGGGCGGTCACCTGCCGCAAGAGCACGGTGAGCTCGGCGGCCGCCTGGCGCGCGCTCGTGGCGGGCGCGAGGCGCGCCATCACGTTGAGCCACTGAACGTTGAGCTGGTTCCACAGCGGCAGCTCGTGGTTGCCTTCGCCCTGGGTGCGCACGTCGGCGTAGCCGCGAGTCGCCGCCTGCATCGAGATCGGAAGGAAGACGTCCGGCGCCTGGTCGACGATCACCCCCGAGAAGGCGCGAGGCGCTACGCCGACGATGGTCAGCGGCACGCCGTTGACCACCAGCGTCCGCCCGACGGCGGCGGGGTCGAGGGCGAGATGGCGCTGCCAGTAGCCGTAGCTGATCACCGCCACCGGCTGGCCGTTGGGGACCGCGTCGTCGGCCGCGGTGAAGGCGCGGCCGGCGGCCGCCCGTACCCCGAGGAGCGTGAAGAAGTTGCCCGACACGATCTGCCCGGCGGCAGTTTCTTCGGCGAGGCTCGGCGCGGCTGGCGGGCCTTGCTGGTCCGGACCGCCTGGGCGGCCTGCGCGGCCTGCGCGGCGCGGCTGATCCTGCTGGAGCTGGTCGCCCTGCTGCTCGCCCGAGGTGTTGCGGAGAGTGGGCGGGCGCAACACCAAGTCGAAGGGCGCGGTGTAGCCGAGCACGCCAGAGCAGGCGGTGCAGCCTGCCTGCAGGCGGGCCAGCTCGGTCCACGAGAAGAGGGGGGTCTTCTCGTTGCGGTCCGCCTTCTCGAGCAGCACCAGGCGGTCCGCTTCATGGACCGGAAGCAGCTGCAGCAGCAGCGCGTCGACCAGACCGAAGATGGCGCTGTTGGTGCCGATCCCGAAGGCCAGCGACAGCAGCACCACGGCGGTGAATACCGGGCTCCTGCGCATGGTGCGCAGCGCGTAGCGCAGGTCCTGGAGCAGCGAGTCGGCCCACGGCAGGCCGCGGCGGGCGCGGTAAACCTCCTTCACCTGCTCGACGCCGCCGAAGCTCCGGCGCGCGGCGCGGCGCGCCTCCTCGGGGCCCATCCCGCGTTCGAGGTTGGCGCGGGTCTCCATCTCGAGATGAAAGCGCACCTCGTCGTCGAGCTCCGCGTCGAGGCGCGACTTGCGGAACAGGCTGGCGAAGCGGCGCAGGGCGCCGCCCAAGAGCGGCTTCACTGCGCCGCCGCCAGGAGGCGGCCGATCGCCGCCGAAAACCGCGTCCAGCGCTCGGTCTCGTGCGCCAGCTGCCTTCTGCCGGTGCGGGTCAGCGAGTAGTACTTCGCTCGCCGGTTGTTCTCGGTGGTCCGCCAGTCGGCGGCGATCCAGCCCTGGTGCTCCAGGCGGAGCAGCGCCGGATAGAGCGAACCCTGGTTGACCTGCAGCACCTCCTGCGACACCTGGCGAATGCGCTGCGCGAGCCCGTAGCCGTGCATCGCGCCGAGCGACAGCGCTTGCAGGACCAGCAGGTCCAGGGTCCCTTGAAGTAGGTCCTCCTTGTCCTGGCTCATGTAGACAGGCTACATAAACTCCTCTCGGCTGTCAACAGGAGATGGGGGCGGGGGTCCCGACTCGCTGTCGATTGGGGCGCGCGGGTCCCTGCCCGCGCCTAGTCGAGCGCGGAGGTGTCGCCGACGCCGCAGAGGTTGCCCTGGCGGTTGCGGTAACGCTTCGACGTACCGGTCACCGTATCGGTCACCGTGATGGTGTATTGCACGTCCGAGAGCGCGCCATAGAAGAACCAGAACTTGCCGGTGAGCGTCCGTCCGTCGAGCACCTTGACCACCAGCTCGATGTTGCTCGGGTCGAAGAACCAGAAGGTGCCGGTCTGGTCGCTGGCCGGAACGGCCGTGCCGGCACCGCTCACTCCCACGGGGGTGCGCCACTGCACGTTGACCTGGAAGCGGTTGCCGAGCAGGCAGAGGTCTTGCGCGTCGGCGACGCAGCTCCCAGAGGAGGAGGAGGAGGAGGAGGAGGAGGGGTCGTCGGCCAGGATCGCTCCTGCGGCGAGCGGCTCCGGCAGCGGGCCGGATGACGGTGGGGGCGCGGACTCGCTGGGGGCGAGCACCGCCTGGCTCTTGCCGTTGGATGAAAAGGCGGTCGTGTCGCCGCGGCCGCAGAGATTGCCTGGCGGGTTGTAATAGGTGTCGACCGCGCCGGTCACGGAGTCGGTAACCGTGATCCAGTACTCCACGTTCGACAGGGCGCCATAGAAGAACCAGAAGCGGTTGTTGACCGGGCGGCCGTCGAGAGCCTTGGTCACCAGCTCGATATTCGATGGATCGAAGAACCAGAACGTCCCGGTCTCGTCCGATCCGGGTACGGCGCGGCCGAATCCCGCCGTGTTGCTCTGCAGGTCGTGCCAGCTCACGCGGACCGCGAAGCGCTTGCCCAGCAGCGCGAGGGTCCGCGCCTCGACCGGGGGCGCCTGCTTGACCGTCACCCGCTGGGAGAGCGTGTCGCCAAACCAGGCGACCTGCTCGCGCAGCATCTGCCAGTGTGTGAGGTAGGTGTTCGGACTGGCCGGTGCGGCGAAGCTGAACACGAAGGTCCTCTGCTTCCCGGGGGCGATTGCCTCGCCCGGGGCAAGTAGCTGGCGCGAAGGGGCGAAGTTATCGAGGTCGCCCGGCGCGCCCAGCCTGTAGCCGGCTGCCTCCGTCCAGGTCGAATTCCCGGTGTTCTTCATCGTGACCTGGACGGTCACGGTCTGTCCCGCCTCCATCGAGACGGGGATGTTCGTTGCGACGAGGCTGGCCTCGTCGATCGCGGCCGGCTGGTTGCCGGCGATGAATGCCTTGTAGGCCGTGTAGGCCGGCTTGGGCGAGCCGTCGGGATGCAGGATCCCCCAGCTCGGGCTCGTCGGCGTCGAACCGTCGCGGATCTCGTAGAAAAAGATCTTGTTCATCCAGCTGCGTTGCGAGTTGCCGGTGAACCAGTCGCTCAACATACCGGTGTAATACTGCGCCTGCCGGTCGTCGCCGACCACCCCGGACTGCCAGCCGGTCTCGGTCAGCCAGAACGGTTTTCCCCAACCGCCGGCGTGCTTCAGGACCTCCTTTACCGAAGGCGGCGAGAGGCTCCAGAAGCCCGGCAGGTCGCCAAAGACCGTCGAGTCGTCCAGCTTCGACGTGACGTTCGAGTTGCCGCCGGTGTCATAGACGTGATGAGTGAAGAAATCCAGATGGTTTCCGGCCAGCGAGATGATGTCGTTCAGCCAGTCGAACCAGCGTGCGCTCTCGAGGTGCGCCAGCGCCGGACCTCCTACCTGGGCCGCCGGGTTGCCCGCGTGAATCGCGTCCGCCCCAGGCTTCAGCAGCAGGTCGATGTACTGATGCCGGCTCCCCTGCCAGAACTCCGACAGGTTGGGCTCGTTCCATATTCCCCAGTACTTGATCGATCCCTTGTAGCGCGCCGCCGCCCGCCTGCAGAAATCGGTCCAGGCCGCCGTATCCGGCACCCCCGTCTGCAGCACCCCCGTCTGCGCCGGCCCCGTGTTCGCCCACCCCGGCGTATAGAGGATCGTCGCCAGCACCTCGACTCCCCGCGCCTGCGCCGCCGCGGTAATCGCGTCATACAAACTCCAGTCGAACATTCCCGGCGACGATTCGACCCAAGGCCATAGCATCCCCACGTGCACCCACCCGATCCCAGCCTCCTGCACGCGGTCCAAGATCAAAGTCAGATCCGGCCCCTTGGGCTCATGGACGTCCACGCCGTAGGGCGAGCTCTCCCCTGCCCCGGCCGCCCGTCCCCACCCCACCATCCCGACCACCCCAATGAGCAGAGCGAGCCGCGCCGCCACGTTCTTCCGTAATCCTGCCTGCCCCATACTCCGTCTCCAGCAAATAGACCGGCCGTCCCCTCCACCAGATCCCCACCGCCCACCAGGTCCCGCCGCCGTTCCGCCCCAGCACCCAAGCCCCAGGCCCTGAAACCCGGAGCCCGCCCCACCGCCGAATGCTCCCCAAATGCTCCCCAAGCATACTCCCACTCGAGTTCCAGGGGCCGATCCTCTTGAAAGACCGAGCGCATTCGGCCAATCCGGCCTCACCACCGCGGATTGCGGCGCGAAGCCGCTTGCCCTGTAGGCCGGGTAGCCTGGGTAGCTGGTAGCTCGGTCGTGTCCTAACTCCGAGTTAGGACACTACCGGTAGCTCGGGTGCACGACATAGATCTGCTGGGTAGAGCGCAACGTTGCCGCAGGGGAGGAAATCGGGTACGATCTGACAGCCGTATGAGCTGTCAGATAAGGAGACCCGATGCCAAAGCGACCAGCGCTCGAGGAGTTGGAGAAGAAGCGAGATGGGCTGCGGGCGAAGTTGGCGGCCACCGGCGAGATGCGGCCGGGCTCGCTCGTTGGGCGGTACCGGCGTTGTGGCAAGGCCAGCTGCCACTGCGCCAAAGAGGGTGCCCAGGGGCACGGGCCGAGCTGGTCGTTGACTCGCGTCGTGGATGGCAAGACCGTGACCCGAATCATCCCCGAGTCGGCCGTCGAG
>DASZZP010000104.1:0-7880 GCA_035544875.1 Thermoanaerobaculia bacterium
TGGTTCTGGGAGCATGACCGGCTATCAGGGCAGCGTCTATACGTGGGATGTGCTCCGGCAGGCGACCACGGTCAACACCGGCTCCGAGTCGTGGGTGCATATCTACGACGTGGCGGGGGAGCGAGTGTGGTCATGGCGGACATCGCCCTCTCGGCTCGACAACTATGCCTTGCGTGGCCAGGACGGGAGAGTCTTGCGCTTCTTCGCCAACAATGGTTCGACGCTCACCTGGGAGGACTACGTCTACCGGGAAGGGGACCTTGTGGGAGCCGTAGCGCCCGACGGCACGCTACGGCACTTCGACGTGGACCATTTGGGCAGTGTGAGGCTCGAGACCGGGGGACTCACGACGCCCTACCGCGAGTATTGGGCCTACGGCGAGGAGGCTACTCCACCGGCTGGCAGCGAGCGGATGAAGTTTGCGGGCCACGAGCGCGATCTTGGCGTGTTAACCTCCACCGCGGACGACATCGACTACATGCATGCCAGGTACTACAGGCCTCTTCTAGCGAGATTCCTTTCCGTGGACTCACATGGCGGTAATCCGCACAATCCGCAGAGTTGGAACCGCTATTCGTACACCTATGACAACCCCTTGAAGCTGGTCGATCCAAATGGGCTAGAACCTCTTCCGACTAATTGGCGCTACTTCTTCAACGTCTTCTTCGATGCTGACTTCTCTGGCGTTGACGTGCAGCGAGGCTTTGTCGCTCACATGCTGGCTAGTGGCGGGATTGGGGCGATGACGATCGGCTCAACAATCTTCCTGAACAAGGACGAGGATGCCGATTACGGCGCGGCGCGACCGGCAAGCATTGCGCTCATCGGGCACGAGCTTGCACACGTGCTCCAGTACCAGCATCTCGGGATTCGCAGGTTTCTCGAAGGTTACCTGCAGAACTATGCTTACAACCGACAGCAAGGCCAGTCCGACTACGACGCTTACCGAAACATTGTGTTGGAAGACATCGCGAGACAGATCCAGGGGATTCTCGGTGTCTTCCTTGACCAGCACCCCGAGATCGCGGCAAAGCTTGCATCCGGTGCGGACTTCACTCAGGAGGACATGAAAGCTGTAAACGATGCCTTGGCTGAGGCAGCGAGCAATGGCACGTTGAAGTACGGATTTCAATTCGTTGAGGGCTTCCTGGTCTATGTGGCGCCTCCGAAGTAATGCCGCGCGGATGGGGGGGCTGGTTGCGGCGGGGGCCCTAGTCGCATGCGGGGGTCTCCCGAAGGACTTTAAGCGGCTACCGCTCGACCAGCAAATAGCGGCCTACAACGCCCATCTGCGAAGTTACGGTCGGCCGCTGACGTTTGCCTGCGTAGCAATAGCTAGCCACGGCTTTGCTGCAGCGGACGCGGCTGCGAAAGAGCTCGAACGACGCGATGGGCACGGTCTGCCCCCCGACCAGGCGTTGGACATCATTCATTTGGTGCAGACCGGCGGATGCTCACTTGCCGGCACAAGAGCCGAAACGGCAGTGCGCTCGTTTGCGCGAGCGTGGCCGAAAAGCTCGACCGACGGATACTTTGCCCGCGGCACTCTGAAGGCGATCGAGAAGGATTTGAGGGCGCCTACTTGGCATGTGCCTTCGTGCGGGCCGCCGCAAGGAGCCCTGGTTCGATAGCGCCACGGTGCGCGAAACTCGCCACTACGGGCGAAGCTCTTCAACGGGCTCGAGAATCTAGACTTGCAGAACTGTGCTTACCAAGCGAGAGCAAGGCCAATCCGACTACTACGCATGCCGAAACACTGCATTCGACAGGGCGTCCGCATTTGGGGCGTCCATCACGACACGTTCCGGCTGGCTCCTCGCGTCGGCTACAACGCGTTCGTGTCGGCTATGCTGGCGAGCGTGCCAGCGGGATTGTGGTAGGGACCTCCACGCCGCGCCGGGCGTCGATCTCCGCGCAGTGAGCATGCGCATCGCCGGCGCAACTGCGTTGCGCCTCGACCGCCACGGCGACCTGGTGATCCAAACGCCTTGGGGGGCGGCTGCTCGAACGCCGTCCGCTCCTCGCCGGGGACGCCGCCTCGAGCCTCGTCGCCTACCGCATACTCGGTCCGCAGGAGGTCGGGCTCCGCGTCACCCGTCGAGCGGCGCGCCTTTACCGACGGACCTCTCTAGCTCTAGCTGAGCTCTATGGCGAGCATCTCGCAGACCTCGGGCAGATCCTGACCCCGGCGATCGTGGTCTACGAAGTCTACCGGAGGATCAAGCACGACGTGGCGAGCGGTCGATCTCGGCACGAGCGATGAACCCTTGCCCGCGATAGAGCGGCCGCCTAGCGCCTTTGAAAGCATCTGATCCCGGACCTCGCGCGTCTTTGAAGAAGTCCAACACGGGCTAGAGGAATTGACTGAAGTGCTCGGAAGTAGGGCGAATGTCGTCAACGCGGTCGCCAACCGCCTCGCCTTCCTGCAGAGTATTCCAACAGATAGCCGAGGGGTCTACAACGTGTTCATCAGTGTAGGCGGGACAACTGTCCAGGTGACGGGGCGGATCATCGACGGTACCATCTACATCTCGAACTTCTGGGTGCCGCCCCCTCTATGACTGCCACCGGGCACGCGACGCCCCAGGAGTCCGAGCGAATTGCAGCGCTTGAGGCCAAGCTGGGCCGGAAGACGATTAGCTGTGATGAGCACTTGGAACTTGCTTTGCTTCAGCTTGAGCCTTGCCACGACGGCTTTCGTGCGGCAGAATTGCTTGAGGAAATCATCGCAGCCAAGCCGGATCACAGTCTTGCCAAGATCTGGCTCGCACACTGCTGGATCTACGAGTGGATGGATGAAGAGGCGCTGCGAAACGCGGTGAGACTCTGCAATACTCTCCTGGACGAGCGAGTGTCTGTCCATCTGCGGTCCGCAGCGCTCCTTCTCAAGGCAAGTGCGTTGCGTCAGCTTCCAGATAGTGACGACCCGCTAGCGCTATTACTCGAGTCAGTTAGGCTGGCACCGGATTGGATTTCGAATCGTGAAATGCTGGCGCAGGTGTATCAGGAGCGCGGTGACCGAAATGCGGCCGCTGAGCAACTGCGCAGAGCGCTGGAAGTGAGCCGAGCGCCACATCAAGTGAGCAGCAGCTACGCAGAGCAGATGTTTAAGAAGCGCATTGCACGCAGAGGAGGTGGCCGCCTCACCTTCAAGGATCTGGAGAATAGAATCCGAAGCCTTGGCACCCCGGAATAGCCCTGCGGTGGTCCAGGTCGGCGCCTCCTCGGAGGCCTCTCTAGATCGCCACGATCGATGAAGGTGCTTAGGACTGGTGCGCACTGGTGTATTGCGCTTTCGCGCACTGATCCCTACGAGAGACATGTTGACCTGGGTAATCCTTGGCGTACTGGCACTGGCCTGGCTGACGTTTCGATGGATGTACCGTCACCGTGCCCTGGGCCGGCTGCCCGAGATCTCGGACGAGGACTTCGTGCTCCGCTTCAGCCAGAGGTTCTCCGCTCCTCCCGATCGCGTTCTGGAAGCGCGCCGGCGGGTCTCCAAAGTCCTCGGGGTGCCCGAGAGGAAGCTCGCTCCTGAGCACAGCTTTAAGGAGCTAGCCCGGCGGATCGGTACTGTCCTAGATAGTTTTCTTCGGCCGGCCGCCGACGTGCTCGACGGCGGGCAGCAGCCCGACCAGGTCCTCGATCGACCACAGCCGCTCGCTCACGCCTGCCGCCATGGCCGGAGTGCAGCGGATGGTCTGGTGAATCCGGCAGAAGTTGTAGAAGCACAGGAACAGCCCGAGCGCGGCCGTGTGGTTCCGCAGCTTCTTGCTGTGGGCGTTGGTGAGCCGGGTGTAGCGCCGCATGCCCATCCGCAGGGTCAGGTTGTGGCGCTCGACGTAGGAGGTAGAGACGTGCCTGGAGTCAGGCTGGCCGGTGATCGCCGTCCGCTGACACCCGATGCAGACCGCCGGGCTGTAGCGCTTCTCGCCCTCGCTGTCGGCGCCGTACATCTTGACCAGCTGGGCATAGTCGATCCCGCCGCCGAAGGCGTCCTCTACAGCGGACAGGTACATCGCGTGCCCATCGGTCGTGAGCTGCACCCGGTTGACCAGGCGGCCGGCCAAGTCCTGCATGAACTCGGTCGCTGTCCCGCCATCCCGAGTCCCGACAAGGAAGGTTGGGATCAGCTTCGTCTCAGCGTCAACGGCCGTAAAGGCCCACACGTCGCCATAGCCGAACTGGCCCACCTTGGCCGCCGGTACGTTCTTTTGCTTAGAGTAGCAAAAGCCCCAAACCTCATCGACCTGGAGGCGCTTGCAGGGCAGATCCCGCAGCGTCTCGTCCATGTACCGGATGCAGGCTTCCCCAAGCTCCATGGAGAGCTTGCCAACGGTGTCCTTGGACACGCCCACCATGCGGGCGGTCGCCCTCACGCTCATGCCTTCGATGAGGGCGGAGACGATCTGGACTCGCTTGGGGGTGCTGAGCACGTTGGCCATACTAGACATTATGCTTGCCTTCGGCCGTAAAGTCAAGGGGGAGAGCTGAGTATGTTTTCCGTGATTTCCGCACAAACCAAAAGCGGACCAAAAACGCAAAGATAAACACTAACGTTGCCGCAAAATCCGGGATTGACAAGTGAATAACCCTGCGTGGTAAACAATTCACGGTTGGTGAAGGAGGCGACGGCGGGAGTTGAACCCGCTAGGCGGAACCAACTGATAAGGGAGGAGCCGCCTGCCGGGGTTTGCCAGACCCGCACCTTTACCGACCAGTCCCGTCGCCCACGACGGATTGTAGTACCGAAGTGCCCTACCCCAAAAGGTAGGGGGTCCGACTTGGCCCGCTGTCCCCTCCCGCTCGCTAGGTGGTATGGGGCAGCGGGCCTCAGTTTTTGGTGCGACCGCCAGGGCGCCGGACCACCCCTGACGGCCTTCGCCTTCTGGTCATCACGCCTCCTTAGCCTTCTTCGGTTCCCTCCACCTGTAGGCGAAGCTACACCCCGATCCCCTTGGGGCGTCCACTCGCTCTACTTCCTCACCCTTCTGCCACAGGGCACTGAGGTAGAAGGCAACAGTCTCGGGCTTGTACTCATAGTGGCGTTCGGTGAGAAGCCTGTACGCATCGTTCTTTGTGAGTGGGCGCTGTTGCTCGCGCAGTAACGCCAGGATGATCTGGTCTCCCGGCGCTTCACTGTGCTTGCGCCTAAACCTCTCCACGCCAACGGCTTGCGGTGCTTGAGAGTGGGAAACCCCCGGGCGAGTCCCGTTGCGTACTTTAGCCAGCGTGGCCCGGAAGCCTTCAATCGCGACATTGATCTTGTCGCGCTCCGCCTCCAGCTCTGCGATGGCCTTCTCGGCTACTTCTGCCGTGTAGTCCATTGGCGCGAACCTCCTGGAATCAGTGTGCGGCGGGGGAGAGGGTTCTGTCAAGCCCCAATTCGCGTTTAAACGCGAACGGGTACCCTAACCAACCGACTTGCCCCCTTCTTTACCAAATCTGGGGTATGGCGTTTCTAGGTCTGATTGCGATGCCAGCGTGCCTTCGCCGCCTTCTGGGCGATCTCTCGGCGGCGCTCTGGGGTGAGCTGCTTCGCCCGTTTCTGGCCGCCCTGGCCCGCGCCCTTCCGCTTGGCGACGGCTACGGGGCTGCCATCGGGGACTGGCGGGAGCTGCCGCGGCGTCTCCCCGATGATCTCCAGGTAGGCCTGGTGAGCCGCCTGGACGGGATCTCGGGATCTACGCGGGCGCTTGGGCATGGTCATAGGCTACCACCCCGCCGGGCGGCATCGGCCGCCGCGTCTTCCAGCCGCTTGGACTGCTCGTCTGCCAGCTCCTCAAGCCAGGCGGACACGGAACGGCACTTCAACCACTTCGCCACCAGCGCCCACCGCCGGGCCTGCTCGCGCGTGGCCCGGACGGTGAACGTGGCGACCTTCAGGCGGGGCTCAGACTTCACTAAATGACACCCCGTAGGGCGCCGCAGGCGCGGCATCGATGCGCACCACCACCCACCGCCGCCAAGGCGGCAAGGAAGGCTCGTCGAGGTCTTCCAGGGGCATCCAAACCGCGAACCAGCGCCCCCACAGCCACCACACGGTCAGCCCGGCATCCTCGGGGCTGTAGTCGGGCACGAAATCGTCCGGGCCGGCTGGCCGCTTGGGCCAGTGGACGGCGACGGTGCGCTCGTAGAGGTCGCGGCGGATCGTCTCGCTGTACTTGGTCAAGTCGGGCGGCGGGGTAGACTCCGGGCAGCTCGGCATAGGGCAGGCTCCTGTGCTGGGTCAGGCCCGGCGGGGTGTTCAAGCACCTCGCCGGGCCGCTTGGCTGTGTCGCGGGAGAGTGCGCCCCTCCCCTTGTAGGGGAGGCTACCGCAGATCAGGGGCGGCCGGACGGCCGCGGGGCGCGGGAAAACAAACTAGGACAGTACCGGCGGATCGGTAGTGGGGTACTTGGTGCGTTGCCGGCGTGAGGCGCGCTGAATGAAGGGCCTACCGAGCCCCAACGATCCCCTTGCACCTTGGGCACGAGTGCGTGCCCACGTTGCGAGCAAGCCTGGGCAGCTTCGTGAGGTATACCTTCGCGCCCGCCTCAAAGCACGTCGCGCAGAGGTACACTTCTGGGTTCTCTTTAGCCACTACCACTACCGACTGGCCAACACGGCGTTGCTCGTAGCGCTCCCGATCCGCCGCCCGTTCCTCTTTCTGGCGAACCTGTTCGCGGAGCTGGGTGTTCTCCTCCTGCGCCTGGGCAAGCTCGCGGCTAAGGCGGAGGGCTATTTCCTGAAGCTGGAGAATGCGCGCTTGGAGGTCGTCAATAAGCCCTAGCGTTTCTTTGGCGGGCTTCCCGGACCCGCGTCCCCTGGTTCCCAGCGCGGCGCGGATGGCCTCTATGCTCGCCTTCGCCGCGCCGGCCAAGCCGGTAATGGTCGCTAGCGTTTCGGGGTCCATTGGTCCGATTCTAGTACCTCGCGTGGGTGGTTTAAGCAGCCGCCACCGCCGCCGCCATCAGGTCGGCCATGGACCAGGGCTTGCGGGTCAGGTCGGCTTTCATGGCGGGCGTCATGCGGATGGAGCGGTGGATCTTGACCAGGTTGTAGTAGGCGAAGAAGAGGGCGAAGGCGGCCCGCAGGTTGGCCCGCTTCCGGCTGAAGCCGTTGCTCAGCCGGGTCATGCGGCGCAGGTGACCGCGCAGCGTCCAGTTGGCCCGCTCGACGTGCGAGGTGCAGATCTTGGACTCGTCCGGGTCGCCGGCAACGGTGATCTTCTCGGCGCCTATGAGGCGCGGCGGAGCGTACCGCCGTGCCTCTTCACCTCCCTCGCTGCCGAACTCCTTGATGAGCTGCGCGTAGTCCACTCGGGCGCCGAAGTTGTACTCGACCGCATCGGGATACGTGTTGAGCCCGTCCGTCGAGAGCTGAAAGCGGCCGGCCGCCGTGGCGCGGCTCAGCTTCTCGGCGAAGTCATGGGTATCCCAGGAGTTCCGCCGGCCGAGGTGCCAGGCGAGCACCAGCTTGGAGTGCCGCTCCAGGCCAATGAAACAGTAGGCGTCTCCGGCTTCCGGGTCCTGGATATTCTTCCGGGCCTTGGTGCCTTCCTTGCAGCGGACGTATCCCCACACCTCATCCGCCTGTACGTCCTGGACGGCAACGTCCTTGACCAGCTCGGCAAGCAGCCGTTCACAGCCGCCGCCGATCTCGACCAGCAGCCGCAGGATGGTCCGCTTCTCCGTCCCGGTGATCCGCTCGATGCTGCGGATCGAGCAACCCTCGCAGAGCAGTTGCAGGACCAGGAGCTGTTAACGCTCACCACGATCCGTCGAAAAGTTGACCATGTTGTCGCGGCGCAAGCGGAGATAGCCGAGGTAGCCAGGATCGGGCGGGTCGTGTTGTAGCTCTTCGACGACGGGAAGGAAGTAGGCGAGGGAGCGGATCGG
>DASZZP010000105.1:0-1939 GCA_035544875.1 Thermoanaerobaculia bacterium
CCTCAGCCTCAGCCCCCAGCTCCCTTCGACCGCCGACCAGATCGAGGTCCATTACATCAGCTGCGGCACCAGCGCCGTCGACCCGCCCCAGATCTCCGGTCAGCTCGTCCGCATCATCGACCTCGGGCCCTGCTTACCTCCACCGGCCGGTGCGCCCGTCTCGGTCGTGGTTACACTGCCAGCGCTCGCAGCCGGCGACTATACCCTTCAGCTCGAGGACTCCAGCCACAACTTGTTATTGAGCCCCCATAACTTCACCGTGTTGCCGGCTGCCACCACGCTGTCGCTGCTCGATTTCCTCTTCGTCGTCGGGCTCGAACGCATTGGCCCGGGCGGGGTGAACCTACCCGCTCATGCTGTGCAGCTCTCCAACGAGTCCGGCTACTTCTGGTTCTTCGGGAACTCCGTCGTCGAAGTTACGGTCAAGGTCCTCGACGGCCGACCCATCAATGGCCACTACTGGGTTTTTGTTGCGAGCATGACCGACCAGGCCTTCACGCTGACTGTTACCAGCAACAATTGTCCTCCGGGGGTACCGCCCAGGTGCCCAAGCAAGAGCTACAAGAGCACGGCCGGAAGAAATAGCAACTTCATCGACGTAGAGGCGTTCTAGCGATCCCGGCCCCTAAGCCTAAGGAACGGGCCACGTTCGGCGACCAATATGGCACTCGGTTCAATGCATGCTGGGTGGAGCAGACCAGCGGCAGTACGGGTGACATCTACGTCACCGGCATACAGTAGGGAAGACGGAAGGAGTGAAGCACATGACGAAGCGGACGGTCGCGTTCATCCTCAGCGTGCTGGGAGGGTCGGTTGGCGCGCAGCGGCTCGGCTGCGCACAGATGCCGGTGACCACAGGGACGGCTCTGCTGGAGGTTCGCACGATCACGCGGACGGTGTCCTTCTGTCCGACTTGTGGCGAGACCTACAAGAGCGACACGCTCCTCGTCTATACCAACGGGTTCACGGTGCATAGCCTGGTGATCAACACCCAAGGCCAACCGTTCGCCGCGTTTGTGCTGCAGGGTCAGTCGCCGGCGGCCTTCGCGACGCTCGCGCAGGCCCTGCAAAGCAATCAGGCCGGGCTCCAATCCGGGGACTGCAGCGTGGACCCCATCACCGTGGCCTCCTCTCTCCAGGCGGCAGGCATGCCGGCGCCAGCCGCCAAGCAAATCATCTGGTACGGGCGGCATGGCCGGATGAACTCGATCGCGATCGGGGATTCATTTACGGTGGAGTGCACGGATGGGGTCAAGAACATCAGCCTCGCGATCGGTGCATACGAGGCCGCCTTCCTGCTGCCACCGGCGTCATGAGGTAGAACGGGCACAGCTGGGCGAGGAGCCAGCGCTCCATGACCCGGCCCAGCTGCCACCCGGGCAGCGCATGAAGGTTCAGCCGCTGGCGATGCGGCGCCCGCTCAACAGTCGAAGGCCGAGGTATCCTGCACCGGAGTGGCCGGCGTCAGGTCAGGGTTGATGTACGTCTTGGTGATACCGGTCTTGGTGTCGCGGACGGTCGTGGTGAGCCCGACGTTCGTCGCGGCGGCGTAGAAAACCCAGAACTTCTGGCCGAGGGCGCAAGCGTCGAGCACCTTGACGAGCATCTCCGGGTTGGCGGCACTGAAGAACCAGAACAAGCCGCCGCGATCCACTCCCAGGCTGGCGAGAGGGATCGCCTGGCCGTCGCCGGCGCGCCCGCCACCCTGCGTGGTCCGGTATTGCACCTTGATCTCGAAGCGCCCGTCCCCAGGCTGATCGTCGATGCAGAGGGTCGTGGCGCCGGCGACGCAGGGGCCGCCCCCCGGCCCGCTAGCCGTCACCAGCAGATGGCCGTTGTTCTCGCTGTAGATCTTGCCGTCGCCGCCGATGGACAGCGGGGTGTAGATGGCGCCGACGGCGAGCTGCAAGAAGAGCTGGTCGCGCAGGCCTCCTCCCTG
>DASZZP010000106.1:0-2692 GCA_035544875.1 Thermoanaerobaculia bacterium
TCCTGCTTGAAAAGAGCGGTGACGATGTTGGTGTCGAGCAGATACCTACCACGCTTCCGGGTCGATCCGCTCGCAGCCATCTTCTATCGCCTCCTCCATCTCGCGAATGGACTCCGCGTCGATCGCACCAGCAAAGCGGAGAAGGTCTCGACCAGGAATCCCCTTGGGTGCTGCTTCGACGAGGCCATGGACGAGCTGTGCAGCCCGCACCTGCATCTCGGGGGAGAGTCGTTCGAGATCGCTTAGGATCTGCTCCTTGACCGTGGCCTCGACCATTGCCTCACCTCCTGTGCAGTCAGGCCTTGGTATTCTAACTCCTCTCGCTGGCGGCCGGCCGTCGAAAGCGGCATCTCAGCAGGGGCTTCCCTTCCGGCGGCGCGCACCTGATCCCGTCCCGGCCAGAAAGACCAACGCGCTCGTAAGCGAACGCGCGCGATGTGGGGAACGTTATTTTTTCAGTCGCTACTGACGTGCCCCCTGCTCCGCCCCTGCCCGGCGCGCGCGGCAAACGGCCCGCGGGCGCTTCGCCACTCGTACCTTCCGCCCCCTCCGGCCGCGCCCCGTTCCACCACCACCTCCTGTGCCCGCCCGACCGCGCCCTCGCCAAACCCTGAGCCCGTTTGCCGCGCGCGCCGAGCACCGCTCAGGCCCTCCCTCCCTCTCCAGTCCCAGCGGTCACCGCAACACCGCCCCGGCGTGCTGGCGCACGCATCAGTGTTTTACGCAATTCGCTCCGCGAATTGCTAACACGGCACGCCGCTAAGCGGCATGCAGGCCCCGTGTTTCGGGCCTTTGCGGCAACTACAATTGTATTTGGCCGCCGTAACTTCAACCGTGTCAATCACTCGCAGTGTAGTTTCAAACTACAACTCATCTGTGAGCCCCCTGGCTCGTGTTGTCCTGCCGAGCTGCGCCTCTCGCTCGCTCCCCGAACTCGGCGCGGTCTCCCTGAATGACCGGTCTCCGCGGCGGTGCTCCGCACGGGCGCGGAAACCAATCTACTCGCGCGCTCCGCTGCGATCCGGGCGGGCCCGCGGGTGCTCCGTCACTCAAAGCTCGGGCCCCTCCGGATGCGCCTCTTGCCAGCTCGCCGCTCCAGTGCCCGGCCGCCCGCGCCCCCGGGGGGGCTGCTGGCAACGCTCAGAAACTGACCTACCCAACGCTGAATGCGTGACCCACCGGACGTCCTTTCTCACCCCGTCGTTTTTTCGCCCAAATGCCTCTCAACCAAGAGCTTGGAGGCATTTGAGGCGAAAAACGCTGCTCTCCCAGGTGGGTCAAGGTTTGAGCGTTGGGTGGGTCAAAATCCGGGCGACGAGTCCACCCGCCGAGCCCTGAGCCCGTCTGCCGCGCGCGTGGCCAAGCAGCGACAACAACGAGGGGGCCCTTTCCCTCGAGTCCATGGGGTCGATGCAACGCCCGCCGGGCGCGCGGCCGAGCGCGTCTTGCTCTTACGAGATCCGATCCGCGGCTCTCTACCCGCCGCCCCGCCGTCCGAAATCGCGCCCCGCTACCCTGCTAGGCGAGATGAGCGGCTCACGGCCTGCGGCGGTGATAACTCCCCGGACGGGAAACGCGCCGCCGGCGAGGAGGAGTTCGAACAGGCACCTGCCACGTGGGCCGGACTATGGGCGGAGGGACATGTGAGGCAGGATGCCTGGCAGGGTATCCTAGTGCTTTGAGGTCGCACTCTGCCTGCGCGAGCGCCTGCGCCGTACTCTCGAGCGAGGCACGCAAGCTACTGCGGCGAGCGTCGACCTGTCGCCTGATCTGCAAGAGCTGAGGCGAGCCTTGAGTCAGAGCCGCCTCTAATTGTCGTCGCTTCAGGTCGAGTTTGCGATCGATTTCGGCGATATCGTTCGGATCTATCGATCGTGAGGCATCAAACCTAAACCCCTTTTCCAGGTTTCGCCGCCATCCCACCACTTTGCCTGTAAGTACTTCGCCAAAACCAGGTACTTGGAGAACTGCACCATAGCTGGCATCCGCGGCGGTCTCGATGCCATATGACCGCAGCACAGCAAGTTTTCCAGGTCCGATCCCATTTATCCTAGCGCTTCGGAGATAATACTTGTTCAGAAACCAATACAGCTGGCGTGCCCACGCCTTCTGCTGCACCTTCCCGAGTTCCCGGCTACGTTCGTCTGCCAGGCCGCAGAGATCCGTCTTGCTCCTGAGAAGTTCAGCCACCTTCCATTCAAAGTCGCGTTTACTCGCTTCGTCAGCATAGATTCTCTGCAGTGATAACCACTGAGCACTGAGCTGGTCGCGCGATCTGCTGATGTCCCTCTGTTTTGCCGCTTTCGGACCATGAAGCCGGACGGGTACAAATATGACGCTTAACGCCCACACAAACCACAGATCCGGAAACGCGACAACAAGGACGGCGAAGGCGGCAAGGCATACGGCAAGTTTGAGCGTCCAATTCCTGCCTATCCGCCGGACGCCCGCAGATACCTCCGGCTTAATTGCTTGAAGGTTTGGTATGGGTGCTAGAGGAGCTGGTGGTGAGATGCGCTCAAGTTGATCCCAGATGAATACAAGGTTGAATCGTACTTGTTTACCGGGCAGCCTCCTTGGATAGCTCAGGATTTCGAGGGCAAGGTGACGCTGTAAGGTCGGGATCGCCGCCGGAGCCCCGACCGGCGAGGGTTCAGGGCGGTGCCGAAAGTAGTTCGTGAGGCGGGATCGT
>DASZZP010000107.1:0-205582 GCA_035544875.1 Thermoanaerobaculia bacterium
CAACACCGGCACCGCCATGTTCTCCTGGTTGACCGACCAGGTGGGCGCCGCGGCGGCCGGCCAGCCTTCCACCAAAATCGACTTGAGCTCGTACAGCTCGACCACCCAGGCCA
The DNA here is from genome assembly GCA_035544875.1 of Thermoanaerobaculia bacterium. GTDB lineage: Bacteria > Acidobacteriota > Thermoanaerobaculia > Multivoradales > UBA5704 > JASLEW01. Next base: position 114 of record DASZZP010000107.1, read on the forward strand.
ACCTCTCGACAGTCCTGGTGCCCCAGTACGTCCAGGACGTCCAGATCCTGGACGGTTGGAAGCATCCCTACGCCTACTACATGAACTACACCAACCCGCTAGCCAGGCAGGTCATGGCGATCCTCTCCACCGGGCGCAGCGGCAGCTCGGAGGGCGGCAGCGCCCTGACCGTGACCTCGTTCGACCCGACCGACTACGACCGCAACATCTGCTGGGCCGATGGCTTCCTGGTGCGCTGGCCCCAGAAAACGAACTAGCAGCTCCTCCTCAGGTCTGCTCCCTTCCGGGGGGTGGCCCGCGCGGCTCGAAAGCGCGTGGCACCCCCCTCTTGTTTTTGCCCACCGGCGATGCGACTCTGCCCCATGCTCGACAGAAGGATGCTGCGGACCGCGGCCGCCGCCCTGCTCGCCCTGGCGCTCTGGCCCTGGGCGGGCGAAGGACGCGCTCCCGGACAGCTCTCCGAGGCGGGCGGGTGGCTGCAGGGCTATCTGCGTCTCAACACCTCCAACCCTCCGGGCAACGAGCAGATCGCCGCCGCCTACCTCGCGGGAATCCTCGCCCGCGAAGGCATCCCTTCGCGCCGCTGGCTGTCGCCGGCAGGCAGGGTCAGCCTCTCGGCCCGTCTCAGCTCCCCGGCGAGCGGCGGCCGCGCGGTCCTGCTGCTGCACCACATGGATGTCGTGGCGCCCGGCCCCGGATGGACGGTCGCGCCATTCGCGGGACTGGTCCAGGACGGCCGGTTGTGGGGGCGCGGCGCTCTCGACGACAAGAGCCTGGGCATCGTCGAGCTCGCCGCGATGGTCGACCTCGTGCGGCGCCGCGCACGGCTCGAGCGCGACGTGCTGCTGCTCGCCGTGCCCGACGAAGAGAACGGGGGTAAGGAGGGGACGGAGTGGCTGCTGGATCGCCATCCCGAGCTTTTTTCCGGGGTGGAGGCGGTGGTCGGAGAGGGCGGGCGCAGCCAGGTCGCCGGCGACAAGCTGCTCTGGTGGGGGATCGAGGTCGCCCAGAAACGCCCCCTCTGGCTCGAGGTCACGGCCAGCGGCCGCGGCGGGCACGCCTCGGGGCTCAATCCCGAGAGCGCCAACCACCAGCTCATCGCCGGCCTGGCCCGCCTGCTCGCGCTGCCCGTCCACTGGCGGGTCTCGGCGCCGGCCCGCGCCTATCTCGCGGCGGTGGCGCCGCTGCACAACGCGCACTGGCGGGCTGTCTTCTCCCACATCGATCAGGTCATCGACGAGCAGCGCGGTCCGCGTCAGTTCCTCCTCCCCGGCATGGCCAACCTCTTCCTCGATACCGTCCAGGTGACGGTCGTGGCGGGCGGCGAGCGCATCAACGTCATACCCACCGAAGCGTCGGCGCGCATCGACATCCGGCTGCTCCCCGACACCGACGCGGCGGCCTTTCTCGCGGCGGCGCGCGCCGCCTTGGGTCCGGAGCTCGCGGTCAAGGTGCTGGTGAGCGCGCCGCCCGCGGCGGCCTCGCCGACCGCCGGACGCTTCTACGACGCCTTGCGTCAGACGCTCGGCAGAGAGGCGCCGCTCGCTCCGACCCTGGTGCCCGGCTTCACGGATTCGCGCTTCTTCCGCCAGCGTCAGGTGCCTGCTTACGGCATTTCGCCCTTCGCCCTCGCACCCGACGACGTGCGGGGCATTCACGGAGCTGACGAGCGGATCCCGCTCGCCGAGCTCGACCATGGCGCGCGACGTATGATCGATTTGCTGTCTATCTATGTTGGCGCGGGTGTGCCGACTCGATCTCGGCCGCACGTCCGGTGATGGACGTGCGGCACTTCCCGGAGGTCGGCGAGATTGACATCTTGTTGGCCTGAAGGCGACGTTTTTTGGCAGGCCGCCCGCCGCCAGGGCCGTCACTCCCGGCGCGGCACTCTTTGAAATCAATCATTTAATCGGGATTGCGATACTGGCATACCCTTTGCGATTCGCCGACCTCCGGGAAGTGCCGCACGTCCATAACCGGACGTGCGGCCTCAGCCGATCATTTCCAGGGGAGACCCAGATGGTCCATCGACTGCGCACTCGGCAAGACGGCTTCACCCTGATCGAATTGCTGGTGGTCGTCGCGATCATCGGCATCCTGGTGTCGATGCTGATCCCGAATTTGCTCGACGGCTTGCAGAAGGCGAAGCAGAAGCGCACCCTCGGCGACATGCGCATCGTCGGCACTTCCATGTTCGCCTGGTTGACCGATCAGGTCGGCGCCAGCGCCGCCGGCGCCAATGCCACCCAGGTCGACCTGGCGAGCTACGGCCCGCAGATCACCGCCACCAACCTCAGCACCGTCTTGATCCCGATGTACATCCAGGAGGTGCCCATCAAAGACGGCTGGAAGAACCCCTACGACTACTACCTTCACCTCGCCGACATTCATTCCCTCAATGTGATGTGCATCCGCAGCCGCGGCCGCGACAACGCCCCCGACAGCTCCACCTACACCGTCACCTCCTTCGAGCCCACCGACTACGACCGCGACATCGTCTGGGCCGACGGCTTTTTAGTCCGCTGGCCCCAGCGCTGAGCCCGGGTCGGGCAGAAGCGCGCGCTCCGCGGACGGCAATGCGGGCCGCCCGGGTGTGGTGGATAATGCGCCTACTCGCATGCACCGCCGCAACCGTTGGTCTGCCGCAGCCGCCGCCCTGGCGGCCGCTCCCGCCGCGCGGCTGCTGGCCCCGGCGCTGCTGGGGGCGGGATGGCTGCTGGCTTTCTTCGCGCCGCTGCTGTCGCCGGACAGGGCGCTGGCCAACCGCGACATCTTTCTCTTTCACCTGCCGCTGCGGACGACGCTGCGCCGGCTCGCGGCGGGCGGGTTGCCGGTGTGGAATCCCTGGCTCAACGGCGGCCAGCCGCTGCTTTCCAATCCCAGCTACGCGGCCTGGTATCCGCCGACCTGGCTGGGGCTGGTGCTCCCTCCGGCCTACGCCCTCGACCTGCTGGTAGTGCTGCATGCGGCGCTCGCCTTTGGCGGCGCCTGGATGCTGGCGCGCCGGCTCGGCGCCGGGCGCGGCGCCGCGGCGCTGGCGGCGGTCGGCTTCAGCGGCAGCGGGCCGCTGCTGTCGCTGGTGAGTGTCTTCACCCTCTTCTGCGGCATGGCCTGGTTTCCCTGGGTGCTGGCGTTCGGCGATGCCGCGCTGCGCGAAGAGGCGCCGCGCAGGTGGCTGCGGCCCGCCCTGCTCGCCGGCCTCGCGCTCGGCCTCCAGCTGCTCAACGGCGAGCCGTCGACGGTTGTGGTGACGGGGCTGGGGCTGCTGGCGCTCGCAGTGTCCGCGGCCAGCGCCGCCAGCGCCAGCAGCGCCGCCAGCGCCAACAGCGCCGCCAGCGCCAGCAGCGCCGTCGGGGCCGGCGGCGGCGCTGGGCGCGCGGCCCGACCCATGGCCGCGCGGCCCGTGGCCGCTCGCCTGGAGTGGCGCCGCGGCGTGGCGCGCGCGCTGCGCGTCCTGGTGCCGGTCGCCCTTGGCCTGGCGATCGCTGCCATTCAGCTGCTGCCTACCGCCAAACGCGTCGCCGGCTCGCAGCGCGCCGGTGGGGTGTGGGCGGAGATGGCGACTACCTGGTCGGCGCCGCCCGAGCGGCTGGCCGAGCTGGTGTTTCCCCGCTTCTTCGGCGATCCGGCGCGGTTGCAGGAGGGCTACTTCTTCGGCCGGCAGCTGAACGACAACGATTTCCCCTACCTCCTCTCGCTCTATCCCGGCCTGCTGCTGACCGTGCTGGGCGTCTCGGCCCTGGCGCTGTGGCCGATCCCGCGGCGGGCGGCCTGGGTGGCGGCGGCCGGCGCTGGCGCCTTCCTCGCCGTCGGCCGCCACAATCCCTTCTACGAGCCGCTGCGCCGGGCGGTGCCGGCGCTCGCGGCGCTCCGCTTCCCCGAGAAGTTCGCGCTGCTGGCCATCGCGGCGCTGGGTTTCGCCGGCGCCCTGGGCTGGCAGCGCCTGCAGACCGAGCGCCGCGCCGGGCGGCCGCAGGCGGCCGACCTGCCGCTCGCCCTGGCTCTGGTGCTACTGGTGACTGCCCTCGGCCTGGCCGCGCTGCTCTATGTCTCTCCCGGCGGCGCGCTCTGGCTCGTGCAGGGCCACAGCGACCTCCGTCCAGGTGCCCTCGCGCACGCGCTCGCCTTCCTGCGCCGCGAAGCCTGGGCGGGCGCCGCCACCTGCGCCGCGGTCGCCGCCCTGCTCGCCCTGTGCCGCGCCCGGCGGCCGAGCGCGGCGCTCCTCCATGGTCTCGCCCTCGCTCTCCTGACGGCCGACCTCTGGCACTACGGGCGCGGTCTGGTGACCACTCTGCCGGCCGATCTCTACCGGCTGCCGCCGCCCCTCGTCCAGCAGCTGGGCCCGACCGAGGACAGGATCTACCTCGACGAGGTCACCTCGCCCAAGAGCGTCACTTTCTTGCGCCGGGGCGATCCGGGCGCGTCGCTCGCCGAGGCGCTGCGCGCCCAGCTGCGCCCCTACTCCGCGGTTCTCTGGGGGGTCCCCTACGCCCTCAACGAGGACTACGACCTCATCCTGACGCGCTGGGGAAACGCGGCGCTCGAGGTGCTGCACGCCGATCTCCACCAGCAGCGCGCCATGGCCTATCGCTTCCTCGGCGCCTGGAACGTCGGCACCATCCTGCTGCCCAAGCCGCCGGCCGAGCGCGTCGCCGAGCTGGCGCGCGACCCACTGGCGCCGGGGGTCCGCCTGCTGCGCAACCCCTTCCGCCTGCCGCGCTACCGCTTCGTGCCCAGGGTGAGCTTCCACCCGAGCTACGGCTCGGCGCTCTACATCGCGCGCACCCAGGGCTACGCGGTCGACCACCACGAGCACTGCGTGCGCGCCGGCCAGCCGCCCGCGACAATCACCTATGCCAGTCCGCCCGAGATCGTGACGCTGGCCGACACGGGCGGCGCTATCGCCCTCCGCTACAGGGCCGCGTCGCCGGCCTTCTTCACCGTCGCGATGACCTTCGACGAAGGCTGGCGCGCCGCCGTCGACGGCCTTCCGCGCGCCGCCTATCCGACCGCCGTCGGCCAGCTCGGCGTCGAGCTGCCGGCCGGCGAGCACCTACTGGAGCTCGACTATCACCAGTCCCTGCTGCCGGCCGGCGCCGCGATCACCCTCGCCGCGCTGGCCGCCTGCGGGGCGGCGCTCGGCTGGACGCGAAACACCAGGTCGCCATCCGCGGCGTAGAGGAGTTGCAACTCGCCGTCCCCCTGCCAGCGGTCGAGCTCCAGGCGCTGCCGGGGCGGCAGCCGGGCTCGGTGGACGAGCAAGTGGCTCACCCCCCAGCGCCGCAGCTCGGCCACGGCAGCGCGGTCGGGCAGCGGCGAGCAGCAGGTTTCGCGCAGGTGCAAGAGCCGGGGCGGAAAATGAGCGCTGTAGCCGTTGACCAGCGGTTTCCAGTGCCGCGTGCCGTAGTACATGTAGATGACGTCGACCAGCTCTCCGGCAGGCAGGGCGGGATCCACCAGCGGGATCTCGAGCAGGGCGTGGACGTCGGGCTGGCCGGCGATCCAGGAGTAGACCGCGGGGAAATCGCCCTCCTCTGGCAGCGGCACCCAGTGAATTAGATGCGGCGCGAGATCGATCACCAGCAGCGCCCCGACCCCGATCAGCGCGAGCGGCGCGATCAGCGCAGCCGGCGCGATCAGCGCGATCCGCCCGGGCGGCGCGGCACGCCAGCCTGCTCCTCCCGCCCCGCCGGCCCGGCCGAGAGCGAGCCGGCGATCCAGCGCTGAGCACGCCAGCCAGGCGATCACCAACGAGGTGCAGGCGTCGAAGCGGGCCGGAACGCGCATCGCCGCGAGGCCGGGCAGCAGCCGGACAGCCGGCACGAAGAAAAGCGGCGAGGAGAGCGCCGCCGTGACCGCGCCGGCAGCGAGCAGACCGCGCGGCCAGGGCTCGATCTCGCTCCAGCGCAGCGGCCAGCCGCCGAGCCAGCGGCGGCGCAGCAGCAGCCAGCCGCCGCCGCCGAGCACGATCAGCAGCAACGGCAGCCCGTAGCCATCCCCCGCGCTCGGGAACCAGCGCACCGGCAGCCCCAGGGTGCAGAGCTCGGCGGCGAGCACGCCGGCGAGCGCCAGCAGCAGGAGGCCGGCGCAAGCCAGGCGCCGAGTCCCCGGAAGTGGCGCCGGCGGCGGGCGGCGGTAGTGCCGCCAGAGGTCGAAGAGGCCGACCGCACCCAGCCCGCCGGCGAGCCAGCCCGGAAAGAGCGCGTTCTCGGGCCGGAAAAAGACCGACGGCCAGATCCCGGAGTAGAAGTTGAGATGGGAGGGGGCAAGATAAGAGAGCAGGGTGGCCCCAAAGTAGCGCCACTTGTCAGCGCCCCAGCCGAGGCCGCCGCCCGCCGCGGCCTGCCAGTAGCGGCCGAAGATGGCGACGACGATCGCCGCGGCGGCGAGGGCGGTGCCGGCCAGCAGTGGCAGCTCGGCCCGCCACGCGGCGCGGCGGCGCAGGCCAGGGAGGCGATTGAGCAGCAGCACCAGCAGCGGCGGGTGGATCATGTAGGCGAGGTAGCAGCCGCCGGTCGCATGCAGCAGGTAGAAGAGCAGGAAGATGCCGGCCCGCCGCCCGCTCGGCCGTTCCAGCAGCCGGTCGAAGCTCCACAGCGTCACCGGGATCCACTGCATGAGCAGGATCTGCAAGTGCGGCAGCTGCTCCCAGCGAAAGGGAGAGAAGGCATACATCGCGCCGCCCAGCCAGGCCGCCGCCCACGATGCGCCGCCGCGACGCAGCACGTAACACGCGGCAGCGCCGCTGGCGGCGAACGAGAAAAGGAAGAGGAAATTGTAGGCCGCCACCCAGCTCGGCACCAGGGAGGTGAAGGCGGCAGCAGCCAGGCCGGGGCCGAGCAGGTGATCCGAGAAAGCGAGCACGCCGTGTTCCGGGAAGAAGAACGGCGGATCCCAGAAGCCGCCGAACCCGCGGTGGGCTTCGTGGGCCACCCATTTGAGGAGATAGAGGTTGAACAGCGGATCGCCGCCGCCGGGGGCGATGTGGCTGGCAAACAGGCGCCAGATGGGGCGCAGGTAGAAAGCGGCCAGCGCCGTGTACGCGGCCGCCGCCAGGGCCAGCCGCCACGACTCCAGGGCGGGCCGGCGCGCCTCGGTTTGGGCAGGGGCAGGGGGCCAGGCTGCGCAGTCGAGCGGTGTTGGCGGCATGATCGGAACGGGGTGAGTGTAGCGCGGGGGTGCGCGGCGCTTGGCGTAGAATCCGGCGATTGTGTCGCTTCACCTCCTCCTGGTCATCTACAGTGCGGCGCTCGGGTTGATGGTCGGCAGCTACCTCAACGTGGTCGTCTATCGCCTGCCGCGCGGCATCTCGACCGTGCTGCCGCGCTCGCGCTGCCCCGGCTGCGGCAATCCGATCCGCGCCCGCGACAACCTGCCGGTCCTCTCCTTCCTGCTGCTGCGCGGCCGCTGCCGCAACTGCGGAGCGCGGATCGGCTGGAGCTACCCGCTGGTCGAGGCCGCCACGGCGCTGCTCTTCGTCGCCTGTCTGCTGCGCTTCGGGCCGACCCCGGGGGCGCTCGCCGCGGCCCTCTTCTGCTGCCTGATGCTGGTGCTGGCGCTGATCGACGCGCGGCACCTGCTCTTGCCCGACCGCATCACCCTGCCGGGCATTGCCCTCGGCCTCGCCATCCAGCCCTGGCTGCCCTGGGACGGCCTGCGCAGCGCCGCCGTCGGAGCGCTGCTCGGTGCCGGCGTGCTGCTCGCCATGTGGGCCGGCTGGTACTTGCTGCGGCGCGAGGAGGGGATGGGTCTCGGCGATGTCAAGATGCTCGCCCTGATCGGCGCCTTCCTCGGCTGGCGCGGCGTGCTGGTGGCGCTCTTCTTCGCCGCCCTGACCGGCGCCGCGACCGGCCTCGCCCTGATGTGGACGGGCGGCACGGGCATGCAGGACGGGCTCAAGACCAAGCTGCCGTTCGGCAGCTTTCTCGCCCTCGGCGGCCTGGTCGCGCTCTTCGCCGGCCACGAGATCGCAGGCTGGTACGCGCGGATGCTATGAGCGCCGGTAGCCCAAGGTTGTGGCTGGCGACACTCCTGGCGCTTCTGGCGCTGCCTGTCGCGGCAATCGAGCCTCCGCCGGCGGCGACGGCGCCGCTGCCGGCGAGCCCGGTCAACCTCGACTTCGAGCAGGGCGAGGTTGGCAAGGCACCGGTTGGCTGGCTGCTGACGTCGAGCTCCCGGGACGCCGGCTTTGGCGTCGAGCTGACCGAAGAGCGGCCGGCGGAAGGCCGGCGGTGCGCCGTGATGCGCAGCATCTACCTGGGCGGCCGCGAGCGCGCCGGCAACCTGATGCAGAGCTTCGATGCCGCCGCCTACCTGGGCCGGCGAGCGCGTTTTCGCGCGGCGGTGCGCACCGAGGGGCTCGGGCCCCACAACCAGGCGCGGCTGTGGCTGGCCGTCGAGCGCCGCAACCACCTGTTCGGCTTCTTCGACAGCATGGCGGACAGGCCGATCACCGCCGGCGACTGGAAGTTTTACGACCTCGTCGGGGAGGTCGACCCGGATGCCGAACGGATCGCCATCGGACTCCTCGTCACCGGCGACGGCCGGGTCTGGATCGATGCCGCCTCGTTTACCGCCCTCGGCCCGGCCGGGGAAGGCAAGGTGGCGCCTCGGCCGCTCGCCGCACGCGGTCTCGCCAATCTCGAGGCGCTCACCCGTCTGCTCGGCTACGTGCGCTACTTCCACCCGAGCGACGAGGCCGAGCAGACCGACTGGGGACGTTTCGCGCTGGCGGCGGTCGAAGCGGCCGAGCCAGCCGCGGACTCGGCGCAGCTCGCGGCAGTCCTCGATCATCTCTTCGCGCCGATCGCCCCGACCTTGCGGGTCTACCCAAGCGGCCTCGAGCCACCGGCGCTCGAGCTCAAGCCGGAGGGCACGACGACCGTCGTCGCCTGGCGCCATACCGGGCTCGGCAGCCCCGGCCGCCCGTCGATCTTCTTCAGCTCGCGCCTGCGCTATCCCACTGCCGCTGCTGCTTCGGCCGACCCCGCCGCGCCGCTGATTGCCGACCTGGGCGGCGGCGTCTCGTGCCGGCTGCCTCTCGCCCTCTATGCCGACCGGGGCGGTACGCTGCCTCGGCCAGCGCAGCCACCTCCGGGCGGGGAGCGTCGCGGCCCGGCTCCCGGCGACCGCTCGACACACCTGGCCGTCGTGGCGCTGGCATGGAACATGGTCCAGCACTTCGATCCCCTGCTCGACGAGCCGGGAACCGACTGGCAGGCGGCGCTGCGCCAGGCCTTGCAGGCCGCGGCCACCGCTCCGGACGAAGCGGCCTTTCTCACCACCCTCCGCCGCATGCTCGCCAACCTGCGCGACGGCCAGGCGAACGTTTCTTCGAGCACCGACTCCCGCGTCTTCGGCCTGCCGATCCGTTGGGACTGGATCGTGGACCGGCTGGTGATTAGCGCCGCTCAGGTCACCGGGGCGAGCGCCGGCCCAGCCGCTCCCGCGAGCTCCCCTCGCGGCGCCTCGGAAGCCGGTGCGCCGCGAGAGACAGGCGGGCTCGCGCCGGGCGACGTGGTCGTGCGGCTCGACGGCCGCGAGCCGCGCGCCGCTATCGCCGCTGAGGAGGCTCTGGCCGCCGCCTCGACCTCGCAGTGGCGGCGGCGGAGCGCGCTGGCGCACCTCGCACTCGGCACGCGCGGCGAGCCGCTGCTGCTCGAAGTCGTTTCTCCGCAGGGAAGTCCGCGCGCCGTGACCCTCCGCCGCGTCGTTTCGCCCACCAATCTAGACGCGCTCTTCGCACCGCGGCAGGCAGTGCGCGAGGCCCGCCCGGGGATCTTCGTCGTCGACCTGGCGCACCTCACCGCGAGCGAGCTCAACGCCGCCCTGCCGAAGCTCGAGTCGGCCTCCGGCATCGTCTTCGATCTGCGCTCTTCGGCGCGGCTCACCGGGCCGGTCCTCGCGCACCTCATCGATCAGCCGCTCGCCACCGATGCCGAGCTGGTTCCCACCTTCGCCCGCCCCGACCGGATGGCGGTCCGCTACCAGCTGCAATCGAACTCCGTCGAGCCTGCGGCGCCGCGCTTGCGGGCGCGTCTCGCCTTCCTCAGCTCCGACCGCGACGTCGGCGAGGCGGAGGGTTTGCTCGCCACCGTGGCGCGCCTCGAGCTGGGCGCGATCGTCGGCTCCCCGACCGGCGGCGCCCGCGGCTCCATCGACTCGGCACTGCTTCCCACCGGCTACACGCTGTTGTGGACTGGCACCCGGGCCCCGGGCCCTCCTGGTCCTGACGCGGTGCCCCTTCCCATCCCGGTGGCCGCAGTCCAACCGACCATCGGCGTTGCGCCGACGCCCGAGGGCCTTGCCGCCGGCCGCGACGAGGTCCTCGACCGCGCTCTCGACCTCGTCGCTCAGCCTCGGCGGATGCCATGAACGGACCGGCGGAGGCGGGCCGCGGCATGGCGAAGGGGGGCCGCGGCCGGGTGCGCCGCGGGCTGCGCCGCGAGCTGCTGATCGTGCTGCCGGCGTCGCTCTTGCTGCTGGTGGTGATCTCCACCTTCACCCTCCTCTCCTACCGTACCGCCCTCGGGCGGCTGCGCGACGATCGCCAGGCCGAGGCAGCGGAGATGGCGCGCGCCGTCGCGGCGCGCCTCGCCGAGCCGGGCGGAGCCGGCAGCCCGGCTGCGATCGACGGCGGCAGCCTGCGGCGATTGGCGCCGGGGGCGCGCGGCGTCGCCGTGCTCGAGGTGAGCGGCGCAACGCTGGCCGCGGCGGGAGAGCTGCCGCCCGTTGCCATTCCCCCCTCTCTCGCGGGCGGCCGCCTGCGCGGTCCCGTGGCGGTCGGACCCGACGCGGCGCTGCCCGGCGCCGTGGCGGGCTTCGCGCCACTGGGCGGAGGCCGCGGCATGGTGCGGGTCGATTTGCCGGCCGTGGCGCTCGCCGGCCAGCTGGAAGCGATCCGGCTCCTCACCTGGCTGGTGCTCTCAGTCAACGGTGCTGTGCTCCTCCTGGCGCTGTTCTTCCTCAGCCAGCTATTGACTCCCTACGAGAACCTGCTCGCCCGCGCCCGCCAGGTGGGCGGAGCGGGCGCGGAGAGCCAGGACGAGACGGAGTTCTTGCTCGCCACTCTCGAGCGGGCCCTCGAGACGCTCGCCCGCCAGGCGCAGTCGAGCCCGCAGGCCGACGCCGACCCCGGCTCGCTCGAGGCCGACCTCGCCGCCCTGGAGAAGGTCCTCTCGACGAGCCTCGAGAGCGGGTTGCTGCTGCTCGGCGGCGGCGGCGAGGTGCTGGCGCTCAATCCTTTGGGCGCCAACCTGCTCGGCGTCACCCAACCCCCAGCCGGGACGCCGCTCGCCGAGTTGCTCAGCGCCCAGACCGAGCTGCTGGCCATCCTCGCCGCGGCGGTCGCCGCGGGGCAGCCGGTCAAGCGCCAGGAGTGCGCGGTGCAGAGCGCCGCGGGCACCCTGACGGTCGGACTCACGGTTCACCCGTTGCGCCGCGATGGCCGCCTCGAAGGCGCGGCGCGGGGCTACCTGGTGCTGTTCGCCGACCTGACCGAGTCGCGGCGGCGGGCCCAGGAGAGCCGCCTCGCCGACAGCCTCGCCAGCCTGGGCGAGATGGCTGCCGGGGTCGCGCACGAGCTCCGCAACAGCCTCGCCACCATGCGCGGCTACTTGACCCTGATCGAGCGCCGGCCCGATGAGGACTCGATCGGCGAAGATCTCGCCGAGATCCGACGCGAAGCCGATCATCTGCAACGGGTGCTCGAGGACTTCCTCTCTTTTGCCCGGCCCGGCACCGCCCGGCCGCAAGAGTTCTCGCTCTCCGCCCTGGTGCGCCGCGCGGCAGCCGATCCGGCGCTCGCCGGCATGGCTGTCGAAGTGCGCGGCACGGCGCCCGCCGACCGCGCCGTTTCCCCTGCCTCTGGCGGCGCGCCGCCGGCGCTTGCGGCGCCGGCGGCCGCCGGGTCTCCCGCCTCCGAGCCGAGGCTGCGCGGCGATCCGCAGCTCATCGAGCGCGCCCTGCGCAACTTGCTCCACAATGCGGTGCAGGCCGAGCGGGACGCCGGAAATCCTGGACCGATCGCGATCGCCATCGGGCACCAGCCCGACGGCGTCGAGGTGACGATCGAGGATCGCGGTCCCGGCATTCCCCCGGAGCTCCGCGAGCGTCTCTTCCATCCCTTCGCCACCGGCCGCCCGCACGGCGTCGGACTCGGGCTCGCGCTCGCCCACCGAATCGTCACCTTGCATGGCGGCCGGCTCCAGCTCGAGGATCGCCCGGGCGGAGGAACCAGCGCCCGGATCCTGTTTCCACGCGACATGTTTGTTACTGAAGGAAACGCAACCGCGAGGGGAGAATCTCTCCACCTCGCCAGCGACGCCTGATCAGGCCCTGCAGAATCAATGATTTACGCGGTGGCGCCGAGATCTGGCACTGCCCTTGCTCGTAACAGAGGAAACTGTCACCGCGCACAGGCCCTGCTTCCTCGAGCCCGCGCCGGCGAACTCTCTTGGGGAGTGGTACCGCTGATGAGCGCAGGAGCTGCCTCATGTGTGCCGCACGACGCGTCTCCCTCGATCGAGCAGCCGCGCCCTAGCCGTCGAACGCGCCGCCCCGCGCCGGCCCTGCACCCGGGCCAGCAGGGTTATTCGCTGATCGAGGTGCTCATCGCCGCCGCCATGCTGCTCGTCATCACGCTCGGCATGCTGCCGCTGTTCACCCAATCCTTGATCAACAACGCCGCCGGCTCCGACTACACCAACATCACCAACTTCGCCAAGTCGGAGGCGGAGAGCTTCGACCGCCTCCCCTTCCTCGGCGCCGGCCTCCAGATCCCAGCCGGCAAGACGCAGCTCGTCGTCGACGAGTATCTCGACCCGGCCTCCAACCAGTGGAAGGCGTGGCCGCCGCCCGGAACCAATCCGCTGGTGCAGTGGCGGCGCACCACGACCTACCGGCAGTACAACATCCACGACCTCGACGACGACGGGGTCTTCAACAATCCGCTCGACGGCAAGCTCAGCGACACCACGAATGCCTCCTATGACGCCAACGCCGTGCAGGTCAAGGAGGCCACCGTGCAAGTGCAGAACATCGCTGCCGTCGGGCCGTTCGGCGGACGGCGGCAGACGACTTTCCGCTTCCTGCGGGCGTTCTGATGCGAACCGGAGAGGCATCGACGATGCGGCCAAGGCCTGAGCGGCACCTCGACCTCCTCCCCATCCGGCAGCGCGTGCCCCAGCGCGGCTTCACGGTGATCGAGCTGACCGTCTCCCTCTTCGTGACGGTGATCGTGATCCTGGGCGCCTTGATGCTCTTCGATTTCAACAGCAAGCTGGCGAAGGTGCAGACCCAGATCGCCGACATGCACCAGGAGCTGCGCGTCGGCCAGTACGAGCTGGTCCGCATGACGCGGATGGCCGGGCGCGGAGGCCTGCCGGCTTTCACGACCGGCGCGACACCGGCATGGGGAGCGCTGTCGGTGCGCAACAACGCCGGCACCAATAGCGTTTCGAGCGACGTGGCGATCGGCTATCCGGGCACGCCGCAGGCGGTCATCGGCACCGATATCTTGACCGTCCGGGGCGTCCTTTCCACTCCGGTCTTCCTGATCAACACCGCGGCGCCGGGTGTCTACGTTCACCTGACCGCGGGGGGCAATGCCAACCAGCCGCCGGACCAGGCGGCCACCGGCACGATCGACGTCTGTGACTCGAGCCCGGCCGGCTTCCCGCAGCCGCTCGACGCGCTCGCCGCCGCCCGGGCGAACGGGGTGAGCGAGGCGCTGATCCTGGTCAGCGCCACGGCCCAGTCGGTCTATGGCGTCGTCGAGCTCGATCCCGCCAACACCACGGCGCCGGCGCCCTTCCCCGGCGGCCCTGCGACCTGCAAAGCGTCGAACTTTGGCGGGATGACGGTTGCTTTCCATGTCAACACGACGGCCAATTCGCTGGCCTTTCAAAAGCTTTCGTCGGCGGCGGGCAACGGCCTGCCCTTGCAGCTCACCTCGGTCGGGGCGATCGGCATCGTCGAGGAGTACCGCTACTACGTGCGCCAGGATTTCCTGACCCCGGGCGACCAGACCACCGAGCCGACCCCCCACCTCTCCCGCGCCCGCATGTTTCCGGGGACCGAGAGCCCCTGGAACGCCGACGCCAGCCAGCTCACTGCGGACGTGGCCGACAACGTCCTCGACCTGCAGGCCGCGCTGGGGATCGACGTGAACCAGTCCGGCACCATCGAGGAAGACAGCCCCCCGAGCACGACCGACGAATGGCTGTACAACGCGGTCGGTGACAAACCGACGCTGAACAATTGGTCCGGCAAGCCGATGTTCTACGCCCGCATCTCGCTGCTCGTGCGCACCCAGCGCCGCGATCCCCAGTACCAGGCGCCGGTGCTCAATCAGATCGAGGACCATGTCTACCTGCCTACCGACCCCATCAACACCAGGGAGAACCGGATGTACCGCCGGCGGCTCCTCCAGACCGTCGCCGGTCTGCGCAATTTGTGAGGACCTAGCCATGCCCGTGCCCCCTGCGATCGACCGTCTCGCTCTCCAGCTCCCGCCGCGGCAGCCGCGGCCCGCCGGCGGCGCGGAAGCGGGCAGCGCCTACATCGTCGCGCTGCTGGTGCTGGTCGTGATGACCATCGTCGGTCTTGCTCTCACCCTCGTCACTCAGACCGAGGTGCGGATCGGCGCCAACGAGCGGACCGCCAACCGCAGCTTCTACGCCGCGGACTCGGGACTCAACGTCGCCGTCGCCGCCAACCTCCCGGTGCCGAACCCGCTGCCGACGGTCTTCAAGGTCAACACGACGCTGCAGGATACCGGCTCGTCACCGGCGGCGACGTTCAGCGACCAGGTCACCGCGCAGCCGCTGTACGCGATGTCGATGAGCCCGAGCAACTTGTCGCAGATCAATCAGAACAGCCAGATGAATATACGCGCCATCACTTCGATGGACAGCTCGACGGCCAATCGGCTCGGGGCCGACGGCTCGGTCTCCGCCACCTTCTCGGGCCGCACGACGACGGCGCATATCTTCATGGACCCGCGGAACGCCGACCAGGCGATCATCTACGACAAACCGCAGCTCGATACGAGCGGCATTCTCAAGCCCATCCCCCACTGATCCGCACCAATCTCGGCTTGGAGAGACTATGAACGAGACCCGCGCAGGCCGCACTCACCGGAGACCCGCCGCGGCCCAGCCTCTGCTCGCGCTGGCGGCGGCGCTGGCGTTCGCCGTATCCGCTCGACCTGTCCAGGCCGACGACCGCAACCTGGTGACTCAGGCCAATGCGACCCCCTATCTGATGATTGTCCTCGATACCTCGGGCTCGATGCACCAGAGCGTGGCCTGCTCCAAGACCGACCTCGACGCTCACAACTGCTTCATGCTCTGCCCGAACGGCGACTGCCTGCCGGAGCTGATGGCCGACGATCCGGCTTCCAAGATCTACACCGCGAAGAGCGCGATCTACACACTCTTGTCGACCCACCCCAACATCAACTTCGGCTTCAGCCACTTCGACCAGGGCGGGCTGCACATGCACTGGAAGTACTGGTGGTACGAAGTGGCGCCGGGCCAGACTCCCTTCACGATCGCCAACAACACTCCGTTCCCCGCCATCGGCCAGCGAGAGATCTTTGGCGAGCAGGCGTGGGCCTGCACCGACGCGCGCAAGGACAACACGAACCAGTCGCAGGATCCGGTGCCGCTCCGCTTTGTGGGTTGCCCAGTCGCCAACAACCCCGTCGTCGCGGGCGAGCAGGTCAACCGCGGCCCGATCGCAGGGCAGACCAATCCGGTCCCGGCTCACATGGACAACGCCTGGGAGTGGGAGCGGGCGCGCCGCTACCCGAAGCTCGGCGACAACAACGACGCCTTTGCGAGCAACGCGAACAACAGGCCGTGGTTCTACTACTTCCAGGAGACCTCGGGCCCTACCGACCCGGTGCGCAACCCGATCTACAGGATCACCTTCACCTCGGTGGCCGCGGGCGGGGGCTTCACCCAGGTGCTGGGCGACACCAACATCCAGGTCAACATCAGCGTCGACCAGTGCAACGCCGCGACCCCAGATTGCTCGCGCTTCGCCAACGTCGGCAAGAAGAATTTCAGCTTTACCAGGAACGATCCCACGACCGGGCTCATTCCCGAGATGGTCTACTGGGAGCCCGGCGAAGGGGTGAACGGGCAGCTCAACGACACCGCGACCGGCGGCGGCGCCTTCTACGGCAACACGGCGCGCGAGTTCACGGCGGACCGCAACGCCAACGCCATCGATCACAACGGCGACGATGCGGCCAACGACCAGCGCTGCAGCGGCAACCCCTCCTTCTGCGTCGACATGAGCCAGCCCACGACGGTCGATCCCCTCGGGCGCCTCGTCACCTGGACGCCGTCGGGGGGCGGCGGCCCCTTGCCGGTCTTCGGGCTCGGCGACATCACGCCGCTCGACTGGAAGGACAACCATCAATCGCTCATCAGGACCCGGATGGCGCCCAACCTGCTGGATCCCACGAAGACCACGCCCGACTTCGGCATCGCGACCTACTTCGCCGACCATCGGCAGGGCAGCGGCGAAGACCAACTGCGGCTCAAGGATACGGCGCAGCGTCCGCTGGGACCGGACGGCGGCACCCCGACCGGTCATGCGCTGAACGACTTCCTCACCATGATGGCGGCCTGGGCGCCGGCGGCGCAGAACCCGGTCACCGGTGACCCGAATTTCTTGTGCAAGAAGACCTATGCCCTGCTGCTCACCGACGGCCTGGCCAGCGGCGGCGACGGGACGTCCGGCGGCACCAACCCTTCTATCTGTCCGACCGAGTCTTCGCAGAACCCGTCGTCGGGCTACGCCTGCTGCGTCGCCGAGGCGATGCGCAGATTCTCCTTCACCGGTTCGACCGGAACGATCAACTACCCCATCCGCACCTACGTGATCGGCCTCGGCCTCACCAAGCTCAACCTCACCGGTTTCAACAACACGCTCGATTGCGTGTCCCAGGACAGCGGCACGTCGCTGGTGAAACACTACTTCAACGACTACGTCTCCCCGCCTTCTTGCGACCCCAATACGCAGACCTGCACCGCGCCTTTCTGCGACCCCAACAAGCAGACCTGCGACACCACCTGCACCAAGGCCGCTCCCTGCGACGGCCCTGGCCCGATCCTGCCCCAGAGCAACCAGGCCGTCCTCGATGCTCTCCAGTTCATCTTCAACGTGATCCAGACCCAGGCCGCCTCGTTCTCCGCCGCCGCCGAGCCGGTGGGGCAGGCCGGCGTGCAGGACAAGGCCTTTCTCACCAGCTTCCTGCCGCTCAATCAGCCGGTCTGGCCCGGCAGGATCGATGCCTACATCAAGCCGATCCCGGTCAAGAACGTCAACGAGAAGCTGGCCGACGGCACTTCGGTGACGCGCGCCGTGCCCGATCCGAGCATCGCCTGCACCTCTCCGGGCCAGATCGCCTGCCACCTGTGGAACGTCGGCGGCGACTCCTCGGCAAACCCCGACGTCATGCTGCCCCAGGCCAAGGCCGGGCTGGACACCGTGGGCAACAGCGCTGGCCAGCGGCGGGTCTTCTACCTCGGCAGCACCGGGTCGCTGACCAATCAGCGGCTATCGTTCCAGTGGCCGGCCGGCTCGGACGTCAACGGTCAGACCGATCTCGAGGCCGCGATGGGGCTCTGCGCCCCCTTCGACACAACGTGCTCCCGGAAGGCCACGAACATGCAGGCGGCGCAGCAGGCGATCAACTACACCTTGCAGGTCAAGACCTATTCGGATCCGACCACCGGCCAGCCGGTGAGCTACATCCTGGGCGACATCTTCCACTCCAATCCGCAGGTGCTGGGAAGCCCCATCAACTTCCAGTACTTCTCGAGCAACGTCGACAACTACCAGATCTTCGCCAACGCGGAGCGTTTCCGGCGCAAGGTGCTGCTGGTAGGGGCGGACGATGGCGCGCTGCACGCCTTCGACATCGGCACTCTGCAGCAAGGAACCTTCAACGGCCAGCCAGCCTGGACTTACAGCAACGGCACCGGCAAGGAGATCTTCGCCTACATCCCGCGCACGGTGATGCCGACCCTCCAGCAGACGGCGGCCAAGGCATCCGGACCCTTGGGCGGCGGCACCCAGAGCTTCACGGTAGATGGAACGCCGGTGCTGGCGGAGGCCTACTTCGACCCCACCGGCGCCGTCACCTACTGCGGGACGCCGCCGAGCTCCACGGTGCCGGGGAACGGCGACTGCCAGTGGCGCTCGATCGCGATCGGCGGCTTGCGCGAGGGCGGCAGAGGCTACTACGCCCTCGACGTCACGCAACCCGATACCCTGCACGCGGACAATGAGATCCCGAACATCACCGCCAGCCCGGCCATCGTGCGCCCCAGCGTATCGGCCTCGACCTTCTTGCCGGACTGCATCCCCGCCGGCACCGCCAACTGCGGCCCGACCACCAACGGCTACGTGCCGGAGTACCCGAAGCCGCTCTGGGAGTTCACCGACAGCTGCCTGGTGGTTCCGACCTGCACCAGCAACTGCCAGACGAAGCCGTGCGACGAAGACCCGACCGGCGGCCCCGGAGCGGGGCAGCCGGACCTCGGCAACACCTGGTCGGCCCCCAACACCGGCCGCATCCTGATCTGCACCGACAGCAGCTGCGCGACGAAACAGGAGAGGTTCGTGGCGATCTTCGGCGGCGGCGTCGACGCCGCCGGCGACGGCGCCCAGGGCAACTACCTCTACATGGTGGACATCCCGAGCGGCCAGGTCCTCTACAAGCAGCGGCTCCTCGGCGGCGCCCCCAGCGAGCCGGCGGCCGTGGACACCAAGCAGAGCGGTTTCATCGACACGATCTACATCGGCAGCACCGGTGGCTACCTGTACAAGGTGGACGTCTCCACGCCCGCGCCGCTCAAGGTCATCCCGGGGATCGGCACCCGCATCGACCCGGCGTTCTGGGTCCCCTTCGCGATCTTCGACACCGCGGGTCCCGGGTTGCCAAGAAAGGGCCGGCCGATCTACTACCCTCCGTCGGTCATCTTCGTCGGCGCGACCGGCCAGTTCGCCCTCGCCTTTGGCACCGGCAACCGCGTCGACCTGTGGAACACGAGCAACCAGACCGGACGTTTCTTCGTCATGCTCGACAACGGTCTGCTGTCGACGACCACCGGCCTGCCCTTCACCGCCGGCAACTACTTTCAGATCAATCCCGATGACCCGCAGCAGTCGGCGAGCGCGAACCTGCTGACCAACCCGCCGACGGGCAAGAACCCGGGCTTCTTCTTTGAGCTCAACACCGAGGAGCGTCTGGTCACCACTCCCTTCGCGCTGTCCGGGGTGCTTATCTTCTCGGCGTTCCAGCCCAAGGTCATCCATCCGCCGAGCAGCACGACCGGCAACTGCGTCGACACCGGCGACGCACGGATCTTCACGGTCTTGACGACCAGCGGCAACTCGCTGTTGGCGACGCAGGCGCGCTACACGATCGTGACCGGCTCGCTTTCGGCCAGCATCAACGTCGAGGGTTCCACGCCCACCAACCCCGGCAGCTCCAGCAATCAATCGATACCCCCCAACAACCAGCAGCTCAATGCCTCCTTGCGGGCCATCAGGACGGAGCTGATGAAGCTGTTCCCAGCCAACTGCAAGTTCCCGTCGTTCAACACCAACATCTCGGTCGGCCGGATGGACACCGGCCAGGACTTGGTCGCGGCGGTCCCGACGTGTATCATCGAGAAAAACTGGAAGGAGTTCTGAGTTGAAACCAACCGCCATCAGAGCCGCGACCCTGGCAGCGATCCTCGCCTGTCTTGCCGGATCGGCGCTGCTCGCCGACTGGATCGTGACCCGGGAGGGTGGGCGTTTCGAGATCAAGGGCGGCTGGGAGATCAAGGGCAAGCAGGTCGTCTTCACCCTGCCCGGCGGCACTCTCTCCTCGCTCCGCGCCGACCAGGTGGATCTCGCGGCGAGCAAGGCTGCCACCGAACAGGCCCGCCAGGCGGCCGCGGCGCCTCCGGCCGCGGCGGCGCCGGCCAAGCCAAGGAAGAAGTCGCTGGTGGTTCTGACCGACAAGGACTTCAAGAAGCCGGCGGCGAGCGACAGCACCTCGCCGCCGGCCAGGGCCAACCCTGCCAACGCCGCCAAGGATGCCAAGGCGGCCGGCGGCAAGGACGCCGACTCCCAGAAGAAGGACGAACCGCCGAACGCGGTGGAGATCGTCAGCTGGGACCGCGTGCCGGCCAAGGAGAGCAAGGTCGACGGCGTGGAGCTGACCGGCAAGCTGCGCAACGCCTCGAAGGACTACTTGACCGAGGTGCTCGTGGTCGTCAGCCTGTTCGACGACTCCGGCTCCCCGCTCGGCAGATTCTCCGCCGTGGTGGCCAATCAGGTCCTGCAGCCATCCGAAGCCACCACCTTCACCGTCGCCGCCACCGGCGTTTTCAGCTTCGCCACCGTCAAGTTCGACACCCAGGGAAAGGGCTTCAAGGCGAGACCCCAGGAAGTCCCGCCCGGGCCGCCGCCAGGATAGCGCTCGCCCCGGCTCCAATGCCTGGCGACGGATTCCGCGGCCGCCTCTCGGGGCGGCCGTCGTGTTTCTGGCCCCCTCTGGGTTTTAGTCCCCACCGGCGGTTCCGATCCCGAAGGATGAAACGGCGCCTGCGGGGTGGCGGTGGAGGCCTACTCGAAGCATCAATCGGATCGCCCCCCGCAATCCCTCGATCCCCTTCCCACCCCTCCGGGGAGGAAGGGGACGCCCCCTCCCCTGGCGCATGGACCAATTTCGTCTCTGGGGTGAACGCAGCGCCTTCATCGCCGGTATTTCGGCACACCCAGCAGATCGAGCTCCTTGGCCTTCTTGAGCAGGGCGCGGTAGCTGATGCCGAGAAGGCCGGCCGCCTGCCGCTTGTCGCCGGCGGCGGCGATCAACGCCTGGCGCATGCGTTCGATCTCCCCCTCCCCGCCACGGTCGCCGCCCGCGGTGGCGGCGAGCAGGGTGCGCAGCTCGGCGGGGCGCAGCGCCGGCCCTTCACAGAGGATCACCGCGCGCTCGAGGACGTTGGCAAGCTCGCGCACGTTGCCCGGCCAGGGCTGGGCGGCGAGGAGGTCGGCCGCCTCCTCGGTCAGCCGCGGCGCTTCGCGCCGGTGGCGGCCGGCGATCTCGGCCAGCAGGTGGCGGGCGAGCAGCGGCACGTCGCTCGCGCGCTCGCGCAGCGGCGGCAGCTCGATCGGGAAGACGTTGAGGCGGAAGAAGAGATCGGCGCGGAAGCGGCCCTCCTCGACCATGGCGCGCGGGTCGCGGTTGGTAGCGGCGACCAGGCGCAGGTCGGCGCGCAGCGTCTTGCCGCCACCGACCCGCTCGAAGGTGCGCTCCTCGAGCACGCGCAGCACCTTGCCCTGGAGCGGCAGCGGCAGCTCGCCGATCTCGTCGAGCAGCAGGGTGCCGCCCTGCGCCAGCTCGAAGCGCCCGGCCTGCCGCCGGTCGGCGCCGGTGAAGGACCCTCTCTCGTGGCCGAAGAGCTCGTTCTCGAGCAGCGTCTCGGGGATCGCGGCGCAGTTGACGGCGACGAACGGTCCGCCGCGGCGCGCCGAGAGCGCGTGCAGGGCGCGCGCGAAGACCTCCTTGCCGGTGCCGCTCTCGCCGGTCAGCAGCACCGTGCTCTCGGCCGGCGCGACGCGTTCCAGCAGGCGCAGGGCGGCGCGCAGCCGCGGATGGCGGCCGATGATGGGGGGCGCGCCGGCAGCCTGGAAGATTGCCCCCGCCCCGGCGCCGCCGTCCTCCCCGCCGGCTTCTCCGGCCTCGGCGCCGATCGCCCGTGCGATCAGCCGCGCCAGGTCGGGCAGCTCGACAGGCTTTTCCAGGAAGTCGTAGGCCCCGAGCTTCATCGCCTCGACCGCCGCCCCGACCGTGCCGTAGGCGGTGAGCACCACGACCGGCGCCCGCGGCTGCGCTTGCCGGCTCGCTTCCAGGACCCGCAGCCCGGAAAGGTCGGGCAGCTTGAGGTCGGTCAGCACCAGGTCGAAGCCGCGCTCGCCCAGCAGCCGGATGCCCGCCCCGCCGTCGGCCGCGGCGGTCACCTCGTAGCCCTCCTCGGAGAGCACCCGGTCGAGCAGCCGGCGCAGCGAGTCGCGGTCCTCGACGATCAGGATACGTCCGGCGGGCACTAGGGTGGCGCCTTCGCCTCAGTCGGCGCTCATCTCAACGGGCTCAACGGGCTCGTCGAGCGCCGCGCGCACGGCGGCGAGCAGTGTCTCGTCGTCGTCGGGGTCGACGGTCCGCAGGTCGAGCACCAGGCGCCCGTGTCGCAGGTACCCGACCACCGGCGGGCGGCCGGCGCGCAGGCGGGCAAGCAGGCGGTCGCTGCCCGGCAGCGCCAGCGCCTCGCCCGGGATCGGCGCCTCGGGCGCCGAGCCGCCGCCAAGGAAAGCGTCGGCGACGACGATCTCGGCGCCCAGCGCCGCGGCGGCGCGCTCGAGCCGCGCCCGCTGCAGCTCGGGATCGGGCCACAAACGGTCGAGCGGCAGCGGGGCGCCGGCCAGATGCAACCGCAGCACCCCTTCGAGCGCGGCGAAGGTGCCGCGGTCGGGGCGCAGCACCCGGTAGAGCGGATGGCGGCGGCAGCGCGCGAGCAGCGCGTCGCGCCCGACCAGCAGCCCGGCCTGCGGGCCGCCGAGCAGCTTGTCGCCGCTGCCGCAGGCGAGGTCGCAGCCAATCGCGACCAGCTCGGCGAGGCTCGGGTGAGCGGCCAGCTGCGGCGCCGGGCTGCGGCGCAGCAGGCCGCTCCCCTCGTCCACCAGCACCGGCACTCCGGCCTGCCTGCCGAGCCCGGCCAGCTCGGCCGGCGCGACCGCGGCCACGAAGCCGCTCAAGCGGAAGTTGCTGGGGAAGACCTTGAGCAGCAGCGCCGTCGCCGGTCCGACCGCCGCCGCGTAGTCGCCGATGCGGGTGCGGTTGGTGGTGCCGACCTCGACCAGGCGGGCGCCGGCGGCCCGCAAGATGTCGGGAATGCGAAACGAGCCGCCGATCTCGACCAGCTCGCCGCGCGACACCACCACTTCGCGGTCCTTGGCCAGCGCGGCCAGGCTGAGCAGCAGTGCCGCCGCATTGTTGTTGACCACCAGCGCCGACTCGGCGCCGGTCGCCGCGGTGAGCAGGCTCTCCGCCCGCCGGTTGCGCTGGCCGCGGCGGCCGGTCCCCAGGTCGAGCTCGAGGTCGCAGTAGGCGTCGAGCAGCGGCGGCAGCGCCGCCGCCACCGCGCGCGGCAGCGGCGCCCGTCCCAGGTTGGTGTGCAGGAAGACGCCGGTCGCGTTGAGCACCCGGGCGAGCTTGCCGCCGAGCGCCGCCGCGAGCCCTGCCGCCACCTGCCGCGGCAGCTCGGCGACCTCGCGCGCCAAGAGCTCCCGCGGCGCGGGCTCCGCCGGCTCCGAGACGAGGCGAGCGCGCAGCGCCGCGATCGCCTGGCGCGCTTGGACCTTCACCTGCTCGCGTCCGTATAATGGGACGAGTGCGACCACGGCCGGGTCGGCGAGCAGCCGGTCGAGCGGCGGTATGCCGCGCCGGATGTCCTCGTCGGAGCCGGATTCCGAAGTGGCCGCGGAAGGTTCGAAGGCATTCATTGGAGTGGTGGCGTCGTGGAGTGGTGGAGTGGCGGGCGTGGCACAGGGCTCAGGCTAGCAGCATTCTAGGAGATCGATGGACCCCAAGCGAAGCCCGAAAAGAGGTCCCGCTCCCGCACCGCCGTCGCCGTCGTGGCGGCCCGGCGCGCCGGCATCCCCCGGCGCCGCTCCCGGCACCGCCGCTCCGGGCGCCGGGGGCGCGGAGGGCGGTGCCGCCCTCGGCGGCCAGGCCAAGAAGGCGGGTCCCGGCCTGAGCGAGGCGATCGACCGACTGGGGCGCGACATCCAGCAGCTGCGGATCGATTTCGAGCGCTTCTTCAGCGGCGCCTTGCCGCAGCCGCCGAGCGAGCTGCGCAACCGCATCCAGGCACAGCTGCGCAACCTGCGCAACGTCACCGCCGCTACCGCCGTCGACAGCTTCCGCCTCGCCGACCTCGAAGCGCGCTGCAACAGCTACGGCGAGCTCTACGAACGCCGTCTGCGCGAGCGCGAGGAGGGACGCAGCAGAGGCGTTCGCGTTCCGCCGCCGGCGACTCCGCCGCCGCCCTCTGCCGCCGCGCTCCAAGCATCGCCGGCGCGCCGCTTCGACCTCGAGCGCGGGATCGTGGTCGGCGCGAGCGTCGATCCACAGGCGGTCGAGGCGCTCTACGGCCGGCTCTCGGCCGCGGGCGAAGGCTCGCGTTTCGACCGCGAGAGCTTCGGCGCCTATCTCTTGCGGCAGGCGGCGGCGATACGGCACAAGACGGGGTGTGCCGAAGTTCAGTTCCGCCTGGCGTCCGAAGATGGCAAGATCAAGCTCAAGGCGCGGCCGGTTGGAGGTTCCCCCGGCGCCGGCTCTCGAGCGGCGCCCAGATCGAGCAGCTAGATCGCCTGCGAGACGGCGATCCGTTGCGAGGAGGAGAAGACGTGCAAAGAAGAATCCCGGGCGCTCCCGCGCGCCCTGCCTCTCGCCCTGCCTCTCGCCCTGCCTCTAATATCCGCGGCGTCGTGCTGGCCTTGTCCGCATTGACCACGCTCGGGGCGCTGACGGCGCTGCTGGCGCTGACGGCGACCAACGCCGTCGCCGCCAGCGGCCCCCCCTCCCGTCCCAATCTGGCCAAGACGATCGAAACCCAGAAGCGCGTGGTGGCCGAGCGCCCGCAAGATCCGGCGGTGTGGAACGACCTCGGCAACCTGATGGTCCTCTCCGGCAAGCCGGCGGATGCCGAGACCGCCTACCGGCGCGCGGTCGAGCTCGACCCGAACAAGGTCGCGGCCCTCTTCAACCTCGGCCTGCTGCTCCAGCAGCAGGGCAAGAGCGGCGACGCCATGGAGCTCTACCAGCGGGTGGTCAAGCTCGAGCCCAAACACGCCTGGGCGCATTTCCAGATCGGGACGATCCACGAGCGGCGCGGCCAGAGCTCGCGCGCCATCCGCGCCTACTCCCAGGCCTTCGCACTCGATCCCGACCTCGCCTTTCGCGACGTCAACGCCGAGGTCGTCGACAGCCGCCTGGTGACCCAGTCGCTGCTGCGCGCCTACCGCCAGCGGTCGGCCGTGCAGGCCGTGCCGCAGGTCTACGACGAGAAAGGGCGCATCGGCGCCCTGCTCGAGCCGAAGCCGCCCAAGCCAGGAGCCAAGGAGGGCGCCGAGAGCCAGGCCGTGCCGCCCGAGCCGGCCGCCGGCCAGGCGGGAAAGAAGGTGCTGCGGCCCGGCGACCTGCCCGCCTCCGGCAGCAACCTCGGCCAGGCGCTGCCGCCCGGCTCGCACGGCCGCGCCGTGCCCAGCTACGGCCCCGGCTACGGCGTCCCGACCAATCCGGGCGCGGCACCTGGCCAGCCCGGCGGCACGACCCAGTGGCGGCGGCCGGAGCCCCGCATGCCCAACCCGAATCTCGACGCCACCACGCCCGGCCAGGTGGTCACCCCGCCCAGCGGGCCTCTCTACTACCGCCCTGGCGTGCCCTCGACCGGCCGCCTGAGCTCCCGAGTGGTCACCGACAACAGCGGTTAGGTCAAACGAAGTTGATCCGAGCGCCAGGGGAGGGGGCGTCCCCTCCCCCCCCGGAGGGGTGGCAAGGGGATCGAGGGGTTGCGGGGGGCGATCCGATCGATGCTTCGAGTAGGCCTCCACCGCCCCATCGCAGCGCCCTCTCATCCGTCGAGGATCGGCACTGCCGGTGGGGCCTTACACATTAAACCGGAAGTGCACCACGTCGCCGTCCTCGACCAGATAGTCCTTGCCTTCGAGTCGCAAGAGGGCGGCCTCGCGGCAGGCGGCGAGCGACTCGAGACGCACCAGGTCGTCCCAGCGCGCGACTTCGGCGCGGATGAAGCCGCGCTCGATGTCGGAATGGATGACCCCGGCGGCGTCGCGGGCGCGGGTACCGCGGCGGATGGTCCAGGCCCGCACCTCGTCCTCGCCCACGGTGAAGAAGGAGATCAGGCCCAGAAGCTCGTAGCTCGCGCGGTTGACCCGGTCGAGGCTCGGCTCGACAAGGCCCAGATCGGCCAGGAACTCATGCTGCTCCTCGGGCCCCAGCTGACTGATCTCCTGCTCGATCGGAGCGCTCACCGTCACCGCCACCACCGCCGGCCGGATCGCGATGCCGAGCTCCGCCGGCTGGGCGGCCGCCTGCCGCTCGCCGGCGTTGATCACCAGCAGCATCGGCTTGGCCGAAAGCAGCTGGAAGCCGCGCAGCCGCCGCTCGTCGTCCAGCCCGAGCTCCAACTCGCGCAGCGGCCTCTCCGCCTCGAGCGCCGGCAGGATGACCTCCTGGAGCAGCGCACGCTCGCGCTGCTCCTCGGCGGAGAGGCCGCGCTTGACCGCCTTGCCGAGCCGCTCGAGCCGGCGCTCCACGAGGTCGTGGTCGGCCAGGATCAGCTCCAGGTCGAGCATGGCGACATCGCGGGCCGGGTCGACGGTCGACTCGGAGTGCACGATCTCGGGATCGTCGAAGGCGCGGACCACGTGCACCAGGGCGTCGACCGTCTTGAGCTTGGCGAGATCGAGGCTCTCGGCGCCCTCGCCCCGCTTGACCCCGGGAATGTCGAGGTACTGCACGGTCGCCGGCACGTAGCGGCGAGGATGGAACAGGTCGCGCAGCCGCTCGAGGCGCTGGTCGCGGACCGTCGCCACCGCCAGATGCGTCTGGGCGCTGCTCGCGAACTTGTCGGTAGCCTGGTGCGACGCCGTCAGGGTGTTGAAGAGCGTCGTCTTGCCCGACTTGGGTAAACCGAGAATGCCGAGCTGCACGAGGGCTCCTCAGATGCTCTTCGAGCGCGGCCCGAAGGGGTTCTCGATAGTGATCCCCTCGTAGACCTGCCCGTCTCCGAGATCCTCCGAGAGTACCCTCTTGCACCCGGACCGGCGGGCGGCTTCGAGAATGGCTGCATCCCAGGGAGAGATCTTCGCGCGCTGAGCGAGGCCAAGCGCCGATAGGACCAGCTCGGGACTCATCTCGACGACGGGCCACTCTGCGAGCGCACGGACATACTCGAAGGCCTCGCCGAGGGAGAGACCGATCTGCGCCTTGCGGGTGATATTGACGTACACCTCCAACATCACCTGGGTGCTGATGGCGAAACAACCTTCTGTGAAGCCCCGCGAAACGATCTGTCGCGCCCTGCCCTGCTTTTCCGGCTCGTCGTCGCTGACCGCATAGACGAGCACGTTCGAGTCCACGAAAGCCGCGAGATCAGCGCTCATGAAGCTCGTCTCTGGAAGCGCGGGGTTGGCCTAGATGAACGGCAGGGCGGTCCAGGAGAGGCTGGATACGTTTCATGGCCGCGAGGCGCCGGCTTTCCCGACTTACCACATCCCTCAGGAACTCACGCACCATCTCGTTGACGGAGATCCGTCGTCGGGCCGCCAAGGCCCTGGCCTCGCGCAGCAATTCTTCCTCGACGACCAGAGTCAGATTCAATCTCTTCACTGCCATTTTGACCTCCATCTCAGTACCCACCGGCTGCGCCGACCCCGAGAGATGCCGCAGCTTTCGCCTGTTGCGGCACTCCCGGCAGGTCGGAAACGGCGCTGCGAAGTGGCGTTGGAGGCCTACTCGAAGCATCTATCGGATCGCCCCCCGCAACCCCTCAATCCCCTTCCCACCCCTCCGGGGGGGAAGGCCGGCTGGCCTCCGTGGCCAGACCGGCACTCCCCGGAGGTCGGGGACGCCCCCTCCCTCTTGCTCCGGGGAGTTTCGTTCCACGGCCAGCATAGCACGGATCCCGTGCACTTCCGCGCGCCCAATCAATCATCCGGCCCCGTGCAGCTCGAGGCCCCTGACCAGCATGGTCGGGGCGCCGATCATGCCGGCGAGGGGATGGAAGGAGAGATCGCGGCCGACCGCGACGATCCCCTTGAGCAGCGCGCCAATGCTCCCGCACAGAACGACGCGGGCGACCGGGGCGCTCGCCCGCCCCGCGTCGACCGCGAAGCCGCAGACCGGCAGCGCGAAGCGGTCGCCCGCCAGGTCGAAGCTGCCGGCGCCGGTCGCGTCGATCAGGTAATAGCCGTGCGCCACCTCTCCGAGCAGCGCGGCGACCGGCGCCCGCGGGTCGGGCGCGAGGTAGAGGTGGGTGGGGCCGGGAAGCGGGAGATCGCGCCACCCGGGACGGCGGCTGCAGCCCGAGGGCAGGCCGGGCGCCGCGCCATCGGCCTGCCACCAGGCGAGGAGCGGCTGGCGGAAGGTCCCTTTCTCCACCAGCACCACCTCGGCGGTCGGCACGCCCTCGCCGTCGATCGGGCATTCGAACGCGCCGCCGGCCAGGCGGCCGTTGTCGACCAGGGTCAAGAGCTCGCTGCCGATGCGGCCGCGGCGGTCGCGGAGCCCGGCGAGCCGCGCGGCCGCGCCCGGCCCGACGAGCAGCGGCAGCAGCGCGGCGAGCAGCGCCACCCCGACCGGCGGCGCCAGCAACAGCTCGCCGCCGCCCTTCTCCGGCGGTCCGCCACTGGCCTGCACGGCCAGCCGGTCGGCGAGACGGCGCGCCAGCGCCGATGGATGAAAGCGCCGCGCCTCGCGGGCGGCCAGGTAGAGCGCGGCGGCGGCGCCCGGCCGGCCGGGGCCGACCGCTTCGAGATAGAGGGTTGCGATGCGGTGCCGGAAGCGGGCGCGCACCCCGCGGCTGCTGGCCAGCTCGCCCTCGCTCGAGCCATCCTCCAGGGCAGCCTGCTCGAGCCGCGCTCCCGGCAGCTCGGCCGCCAGCTCGCGGCCCAGGCTGGCAAGCAGCGTGAGCCCTTCGCGCTCGCCGACCAGCGGCGCATCGAAGTCCGAGGGCTCGTTCCAGGGTGGCGCTTCCAGCGGCTCGGGAAGCCTGAGCGGTCCGGGCTCCGGCTGCGGCCACGGCCCGGCCTCCGGCGGCTCGCCGGTGCCGGCCATGAAGAACGAGGAGCGGCGCGTGCCGGCGCGCACCGCCCACGCCCTCTCCTGACTGATCACCGAGGTCTCGGCCGCAGCGCTGACCGCCAGGCGCCGTGTCCGTCCCCGCTTGACGAACAGCTCCGCCTCGGGCAGGCCGCAGCGCAGGAGTCCCCGCAGCGTCTCCTCGTGCCGCGGCGAGCCGCTCATGAAGAGAGCGCTACCCCTTCCAGGCGGAGGGCCGGCGCAGTCGCCCAGACCGGCAGCTTCTGTCCCCCCTTGGCGCACCATCCGGCGCCCGCCGGGCGCGGCTCCGTGCCTACCGCGGTGGCGCGAGCGAGCAGCTCGCCGACCCGCCCGCGCAGCACGCAGGCGCCCACCGGCTCGCCGAGGACGGCGCGCCGGATGCGCCGTGCGCAGGGAAAGTGGAGGGTGAGCTCGCCGGATTGCGCGTCGAGCGCTCCGCGGCTCGCGGCCGGCACATAGAGGCCGCCCTGGGCATCCGCCAGCAGCGCGCTCCAAGCGGTCTCTCCGGGCAGCAGCTCGAGGTGGCTCGAGCGCGGCGCCGGCGGCAGGTGCCGGGTGCCGCGCCGGCCGGCGCCCGGCACCAGGGCAGGGGAGGTGGCGGCCCAGAGCGCGTCGGCGAGCGGCTGCTCGACCACCCCGGCGCGCAGCAGCCAGCGGCGGCAGACCGGCAGTCCCTCGTCATCGGTCGTCCGCCGCACCGGCGCCGGCGCCGCCGCCGGATCGTCCAGCACGTCGAGGCACGAAGCGGCCAGCGCCACCCCGACCGCCGCTTCCGCCCTGCCACCCTGCGCCAGCACGTCGGCCTCGAGCGTGTGGCCGACCGCCTCGTGCAGCAGCACCGCGACGGCCTCGGGGCCGAGGACGAGCACGCCGCAAAAAGGCGCCGGCGGCGCGGCGTGGCGGGCCCGGAACTGATCGACGACGGCGGCGGCGACGGCCTCGGCGGCGGCGCCGTCGAGCGCCGGCAGCAGGACGCCGTAGCGTCCCCAGGCCGACTCGACCGCGCAGCTGTAGAAGGCTTCCTTTTCCGCCGCCGCGACCAGGCGCGGCCCCACCACCTGCAGCCAGCGCCGGTGCCGCCGCACGGTCAGGCGCAGTGGGAAGCCGGCGTGGTGGGCCCGCACCGCCCGCCCCACCGCCGCCGGGAACTCGAACAGCTCGCGTCCCGCGCCCGCCGGCGCGGGCGCCCCGACGCGCAGCAGCGGCTCGGGATAGCTGAGCGAGGGGAGGGCGCGGGCGACCTGGCGCAGCGCGTCTGCGAACGATTTCTCCTCGATGCCATCACGGCTCGCCAGCCAGGTCTGCCCCGCCCGCACCAGGCGCACGGCGAAGCCCTCCTCGCGCCGGATCCGCAGCCCCGGGCCCTCGCCCTCGGGCGGCAGCTCAAGCTCCTCGCGCCGCTCGAAGAAGGCGTCGATCAGGTCGTCCGGCTGCTCGCCGAGCTGCGACAGGGTGCGCGCCACGGCCGCGGTGTCGAGCTCGGAGAACGGCATCGGCCGATTGTGGCACAGCCGGCCCGGCGGCACTGCCGCGGCCCCGCGCTGGTAAGATCCGCACCGCCATGAGCCACCAGGCGCGGAGCGAGGGGATCGAGGAACTGCGGCAGCGCCTGCAGGCGGCCGAGCGCGGCGGCGGCAGCGAGCGCATCGAGCGCCAGCACGCCGCCGGCAAGCTGACCGCCCGCGAACGGGTCGAGCTGCTCCTCGACCCGGGGTCGTTCGTCGAGATCGACGCGCTGGTCGCGCATCGCTGCCGCGACTTCGGCATGGCGGAGACCCCGGTGCCCGGCGACGGCGTGGTCTCGGGCTACGGCACCGTCGACGGCCGGCTGGTCTATCTCTTCGCCCAGGACTTCACCGTCTTCGGCGGCTCGCTGTCGGAGACCAACGCGCGCAAGATCAGCAAGGTCATGGACCTGGCGGTCGAGAATGGCGCTCCGATCATCGGCCTCAACGATTCGGGCGGCGCCCGCATCCAGGAGGGGGTGGCGTCGCTGGGCGGCTACGCCGACATCTTCCTGCGCAACACCCTCGCCTCCGGCGTGGTGCCCCAGATCAGCGCCATCATGGGGCCGTGCGCCGGCGGCGCGGTCTACTCGCCCGCCATCACCGATTTCATCCTGATGGTCGAGGAGACCAGCTACATGTTTGTCACCGGTCCTGACGTGATCAAGACCGTGACCCACGAGGAGGTCACCAAGGAGGACCTGGGAGGCGCCTCGACCCATGCCGCGCGCAGCGGCGTCTGCCACTTCACGGTGCCCAACGACGCGGCCTGCCTGGCCGCGGTGCGCGATCTGCTCTCCTATCTGCCGAGCAACAACATCGACGATCCGCCGCCAGGCGCGAGCGGCGACGATCCGGGCCGCGAGTCGGCGGCGCTCGACAGCCTGGTGCCCGAAGATCCGAACCGGCCCTACGACATCAAGCAGCTCATCGCCCAGGTGGTCGACGACGGGAAGTTCCTCGAAGTGCACGCCCAGTATGCCCGCAACATCGTGGTCGGCTTCGCCCGTTTCGGCAACCGCAGCGCCGGCATCGTCGCCAACCAGCCGGCCTACCTGGCGGGAGTCCTCGACATCGACGCTTCGCTCAAAGGGGCGCGCTTCGTGCGTTTCTGCGATGCGTTCAACATCCCGCTGGTGACCTTCGAAGACGTCCCGGGTTTCCTGCCCGGCACGCAGCAGGAGTTCGGCGGCATCATCAAGCACGGCGCTAAGCTACTCTTCGCCTATGCCGAGGCGACGGTGCCCAAGATCACCGTCATCACCCGCAAGGCCTATGGCGGCGCCTACTGCGTGATGGCCAGCAAGCACCTGCGCACCGACGTCAACCTTGCCTATCCGACGGCGGAGATCGCGGTGATGGGGCCGGAGGGGGCGGTCAACATCCTCTACCGGCGCGAGCTCGAAGAGGCCGGGGAGGCGGCGGCCCGCCTGCGCGCCGAGAAGGTGGCCGAGTATCGCGCCAAGTTCTCCAACCCCTACATCGCCGCCGAACGCGGCTTCATCGACGCCATCATCGAGCCGCGCCGCACCCGTCCCGAGATCGTGCGCGCGCTCCGCCAGCTGGCCGCGAAGCGGGCGTCGATGCCGCCCAAGAAGCACGGCAACATTCCGCTATAGTCCGGGGTTGAGAGTTTGGCCGATCCAGGGAGGCAAGATGAGAGAAAAAGATCGCGAGCTGAGACGCCGGCGCCAGCGCCGGGCGAAGCGCTTGCAGCAGCGGCGCCGCGAGGCGACCCAGCACAAGGCCGAGCGCCAGCAGGGGTCGAAGCGCCCGGTCAAGAAGACGCCCGCCGCGGAGCAGGCGGCGGCCACCGCGCCGGCAGCCGCGGCGGCCGCTGGCGGCGCCGAGGGCAAGAAGAAGCCCACGGCCGCTGCAGCGAAGACTGACTCCAAGGGAGAAGCCAAGGCTCCGAAGAGCGCGGTCAAGGGCGCCGCCAAGGAGGCCGGGGCGGCCCCCAAGAAGGCGGCCGCGTCCCCGGCCAAGAGTGCCAAGTCCGGCGGCGAGCCGGCTGCAGCGGCTTCCCCGACTCCGCCGACTCCACCGCCTCCTCCGACTCGAGAACCCGCCGAGAAAGCCCCGGCCCCGGCCAAGAAAGCTGCCGCGAGGAAGAGCCGCGCCGCCGCGCCCACGGCGGCAGACGCTGCCCCGGCAGCCCCCGCCGAGAAGGGTCCGCGGGGTGAGACCTAGCAGCGGCGTCCGCGGCGGCGAAGTCCGCCCGGGCCGCGCAGGCAAGTCCCCGGCGAGCGGCGGGCCGGATGTCTGATTACCGCGCCCTCAGAGCCGTCGATCCCGAGATCAACCAAGCCATCGCCGACGAGCGCGCTCGGCAGAACTTCGGGCTGGAGCTAATCGCTTCGGAGAACTTCGTCAGCCGCGCCGTGCTCGAGGCGGCGGGCAGCGTCCTGACCAACAAGTACGCCGAAGGCTATCCCGGCCGGCGCTACTATGGCGGCTGCGAGTTCGTCGACGTCGTCGAGCGGCTGGCCATCGCGCGCGCCAAGGCGCTCTTCGGGGCCGAGCACGTCAACGTGCAGCCGCACAGCGGCACCTCGGCCAACATGGCAGTCTACTTCGCCGTGCTGAAGCCGGGCGACACGCTGATGGGGATGGACCTCTCCTCCGGCGGCCACCTCACCCACGGCCATCGGCTCTCCTACTCCGGACGCGACTTCCGCGTCGTGGCCTACGGCGTCGACCGCGCCAGCGAGCGCATCGACTACGAAGCGGTCGAGCGCCAGGCGCTGGCCGAGCGGCCGCGGTTGATCGTCTGCGGCGCCAGCGCCTACAGCAGGGTCATCGACTTCGAGCGCTTCCGGGCCATCGCCGACCAGGCAGGCGCCTTGCTGATGGCCGACATCGCCCATATCGCCGGCCTGGTGGCGGCCGGGCTCCATCCCTCACCCATTCCCCACTGCCACTTCGTCACCACCACCACCCACAAGACGCTGCGCGGACCGCGCGCCGGGATGGTGATGTGCACCGAGCGCTTCGCCAAGGAGATCGACCGGGCGGTCTTTCCCGGCATCCAGGGCGGGCCGCTGATGCACATCGTCGCCGCCAAGGCGGTGGCGCTAAAGGAGGCGCTGTCGCCGGAGTTCCGCGACTACCAGCGCCAGATCGTCGCCAACGCCAGCCGGCTCGCGGCGCGGCTGGCCGGGCACCGGTTTCGCGTGGTCTCGGGCGGCACCGACAACCACCTGTTCTTGCTCGACGTCGCCTCCCGCGGCGCGACCGGCAAGCTGGCCGAGCAGGCGCTCGAGCCCGCCGCCATCACGGTCAACAAGAACACGATCCCCTTCGATCCCAATCCGCCGCTGGTCGCCTCCGGCATCCGCGTCGGCACTCCGGCGGTGACCACGCGCGGCATGGGCGAGCCGGAGATGGATGCCATCGGCGATCTCATCGCCGAGGTCCTCTCCGCGCCGCAGGATACCGCGGTGCAAGCCGCCGTCCGCGCCCGCGTACGCGGGCTCTGCGACCGCTTCCCGCTCTACGACCCCCTGATGTAATCGATGTGATCGTGATCGATCGGCGCCCGGCCGGCCCCCGGCTCCCATGCTCCAGTACCCGCCGGCTCGCCGCCGGGCGCGGACACCGAGGCAGTCGATCAGCCGGCGAGGTCGGCGGCGGGAGGAGGGACCGCGTAGCGCTGGCGCAGGAGCCGGCGCAGCTCGCCGACCAGGAAGATCGAGCCGCAGGCGACCAGCGAGTCGGCGCCCAGGTCGAGTGCCCGCGCGAGGGCGGCGCCCGGCTCCGGCTCGATCAGCACGTTCCCCGGGCCCAGCCGCCCGGCCGCCAGCTGCGCCGCCAGCTGCTCCGGCGGCCGGGCGCGGGCACTGGGCGGCCGGGTGAGGACGACGTGCCGGCAGCGCGGCACGAGCAGCTCGAGCATCTCGCCGGCGTCCTTGTCGCCGAGCACTCCAAAGAGCAGATCGACGGTGCCGGTCAGCGGGCGGGCGCGGTCGAGGAAGGCGGCGAGGACGCCGGTGCCCGCCGGGTTGTGGGCGGCGTCGAGCAGGATGCGCCGGCCGCCGGGAAGGGCGATGACCTCCAACCGCCCGGGCCAGCGGCAGGCCGCCGCGCCGGCCGCGATGGCGCGCCGGTCGAGGCGCGCGAAGGCCCGATCGGCAAGCAGCTCGGCCGCGCGCACCGCGAGCCCCAGGTTCTGCGCCTGATGCCTGCCGAGGAGACGGAGCTCGAGCTCATGGGCAGCCTCTGGCGTCGCCAGGCGGATCCGCTGTCCACAGAGCGAATCGGCCTCGACGGCGAGCAGCTCGACCTCGTCGCGTGCAGAGTGCAGATCGGCGCCGATCTCGGCGGCGCTCTCGCCGATCGCCATCGCGGCCTCGGGCTCCTCGACCCAGGTCAGCGCGGGACGGCCGCGGCGCAAGATCCCCGCCTTCTCGCGCGCGATCTCGCCCAGCGTGTTGCCCAGGTGCTCGCGGTGCTCGAGGCTGATCGGGGTGATGAGCGAGAGCAGCGGCTGGCAGAGATTGGTCGCGTCCAGACGCCCGCCCATCCCCACCTCGACCACGGCCAGGTCGACCCGTTGCTCGGCGAACCAGAGCAAGGCCGCGACGGTCAGCGCTTCGAAGTAAGTCGGGGCGCCGCCCAGCTCGCGTTCCGAGACGCCGACCAGCCCTTCGAGCAGCGCGCCTAGGCGGTCGCTCGCGATGGCGCGTCCGTCGAGCCGCAAGCGCTCTTCGACGACTTCGAGGTGAGGCGAGGTATAGAGGCCGGTCCGGTAGCCGGCGGCGCCGGCCATCGCGGCCAGCATCGCGGCGGTCGAGCCCTTGCCGTTGCTGCCCGCGACCAGCACCGCTGGAATGGAGAGCTGGGGATCGCCGAGGGCGGCCAGCAGGTCGCGGGTGCGCTCCAGCCCGAGCCGGATGCCCAGCGTTTCCAGTCTGCCGAGGATCGTCTCCGCGGTACTAGAGCGAAACTCCCCGGAGCAAGACGGAGGGGGCGTCCCCTTCCCCCCCGGCGCCGCCGGGTCGGCCGGCACATCTACCATTGCCGGCACTCCCGGCAGGTCGGGACCCGGCGGCTTCGGACAACCGGGAAGGGGATCTCGGGGTTGCGGGGGGCGATCCGATCGATGCTTCGAGTCGGCCTCCACCGCCACATCGCAGTGCCGTTTCATCCCTTGGAGTCGCCGTAGGCGGTGGCGGCTCAGACGAAATGCCTGAGGCAGCGCGCCAGGGTCTCTTTCATTTCCGCCCGCGGCACCACCAGGTCGAGGAAGCCGTGATCGAGCAGGAACTCGCTGCGCTGGAAACCG
Organism: Thermoanaerobaculia bacterium; assembly: GCA_035544875.1. Lineage (GTDB taxonomy): Bacteria > Acidobacteriota > Thermoanaerobaculia > Multivoradales > UBA5704 > JASLEW01. The sequence goes on from DASZZP010000107.1 coordinate 35,845, forward strand.
GGAGGCAAACTCTGGCGGATCGTCTGCTCGATGACCCGCGGCCCGGCGAAACCGATCAGGGCGCCAGGCTCAGCGATGTTGAGGTCGCCGAGCATGGCGAACGAAGCGGTGACGCCGCCCGTGGTGGGATCGGTCAGCACCGAGAGGTAAGGCAGCCGGGCCTCGTGCAGACGGGCGAGCGCCGCCGCGATCTTCGCCATCTGCATCAGCGACAGCACGCCTTCCTGCATGCGGGCGCCGCCGGAGGCGGCAATCACCACCAGCGGCCAGCGCTTCTCGAGCGCCCGTTCGGCGGCGCGGGTGATCTTCTCGCCGACCACCGACCCCATCGAGCCGCCCATGAACCTGTACTCCATGGCCGCGACGATCACCGGGATCTCTTCAAGCTGCCCCTGGACGACGACCACGGCATCGCGCTCGCCGACCGACTGCTGATAGCCCTTCAGGCGATCGCGGTAGCGCTTGGTGTCCTTGAAGCCCAGCGGGTCGTCAGGGCTGACGCCGGCGAACAGCTCCCGCGGCTCCGGCTCGTCGAGCAGCAGGGCGACCCAGGAGCGGGCATCGATGCGGTGATGATGACCGCACTTCGGGCAGACGCGGAGGTTGCGGTCGAGGTCGCGCCCGTAAATGATCTCCTTGCAGCCGTCGCACTTGACCCATAGCCCTTCCGGCACCGTGCTGCGCCGGCGGTCGGCACGGATCGGCTTGGGTTTCTTGGCTTTCTTGAACCAGACCATCGGCAGCTAATCCTTCGCAGCGCAGGGGCCGCCGGGCGGCCGTGGAGGATGGGGCCGGATGGTAACGAGAGCACGGGGGCCAGGGCGGCGCGCAACCGGGATGGTCACGGCCCGGCGTGGCGACGGCCGTGCGGGGAGCACGGCCAGCGCGTCGGGCGGCGCGGAAGGTCAGAACCCGGTCGACTCGTGCCCCTCTTCGGCTTCCAGATCGTTGGCGATCCCGAGCCGCATGCAAGCCGCGTCGTACATCTGCCGTGACGCTTTCTTCGCGTTCTGCAGCTCGGCGAGGCGATCCTTGACCTTGGCGAGCTCCTCCTCGATCTGGCGGTCGAGCTCCTCCATCTCCTGCTTGGTCACCTGCAGCGTGTTCTCGTAGAACCTTCTCTGTTGATCGGTCAGGGTCATGATTCCTCCACATGCTCTCCAAGACAGCTCAGATCAGGTCCGCCGGCCGCCTATTCCACTTCCCGGTTCCGCCGCTCTTCGCGGTGGGGCCGCCCGCTGGCCTACAGCTTAAACGGGATCCTCACGCGGGTCCACATCTTGATCTTGACTCCATCCTTGGTCGCGGGTTTGAAGCGCGCGCTGCGGGCCACGCGGACCGCCGCTTCGTTGAGCCCCACGCTCTGCACAACCCCCTCCAGCAGCCGCGCGTCTTCCACCTGGCCCTGATCATCGACCAGGACCGACACGACGACCGACCCCTCCACGCGAAGTTTCCTGGCGAGCGGAGGATACTCCGGTTTGGGATAGCTGACAAGCTGCGGCGGCACCACCACCGCGGCGGCGGCCGGCGCCTGGGCGGCCCGGCTGCCCGCCGCGGCGTCATCCGGCCGGCGGCTGGAATCGGCGGCAGGTTGCGAGGATGCGGCCGGCGCAGCGGCCGGTTTCTCCTGCGCGCTGTCGGCGGTCGCCGCGCCGGCGCTTCCTCCTTCGGCGCCGGGCCGCGAGGCGTCCGGCTTCGCCTCCGCGGCCGGCGCTGCCGCCGCGGACGTTCCGCGTGCCGGCGCGGCCGGCTTCTCAGCCTGGGAGTCGGAGGGCGAGGGCTTGGCCTTGGCGATCTCCTGCTGCAGCTTCTTCTGCTGCTCCTCGTATTTCTGCCGGAGCGCCTCCTCGCGCTTGGCCAGCTCCTGGTTGACCGCCCCCTCGACATCCGTCTTGCCGGCAGCCGCTTTACCCGCCTTGGCGAGATCCGCGGCGGTGGCGGCACCGGCCGGACCTGCCGGCTTGGCGACGCTCGGATGGGTCGCCCCGGCGGCGGCGGCGCCGGCGGCGCCCGCAGCAGGCGGTGGCTGAGTGCCGGCGCCCGCCCCGGAGGAGCCGGACGGCAGCGGCGGGGTCGCGGCGCCTGCCTGGGCGGTGCCCGGCTTGGCTGGCACCTCAGGGCCCCGCGCGCGGCCGAAGTAGAAATAGGTCGCGACCGCGGCCACCAGCAGCGCGGCGATGCCGGCGATCAGCGCCATGCGTCCCTTGCGCTCGCCCTCGAGCGACCCGCTCGCGGAGACCGAGGTGAGCGGAACGATGGGCGCGAGAGGCGACGCCTCCGGCGCGGCCGCGGCCTGGGCGGCCGGCGCCGCGGCGGCGTGGGCGGATTGCGCCGCGTGTGCCGCCGCGGCGGGGGCCGGATGAGCGGCGTGGGTCGGCTGGCCGGTGCCGGTTCCCCTGGCCGGCGCCGCACCCCGGCGGCCGGTGCCGGTCCGCTCGAGCTTGGCGGCCGGCGCCGCCTGCTGTGCGACCTTCTTGACGAAGGCGGAGAGGTCGGCGTTGCCCGGCGACGGCCTGAGCGAATGCACGACCGCCACGAGCCGCTGCTCCATCTCGCCGGCGCTCTGAAAACGCCCCTCGGGCTGGGTGGCCAGCGCCCGCATCACGATCTCTTCGACCTCGGGAGGAACGCTCGCATCCACCTGCCGCGGCGAGCGGACCTTCCCCTGGCGGACAGACTCGAGCACCGAGATCTCCGTGTCGCCGGCGAAAAACCGCTCGCCGGTCAGCATCTCGAACAGCACCAGACCGAGCGAGTAGATGTCGGTGCGCGCATCGACCGGGTTGCCGTAGGCCTGCTCGGGCGACATGTACTGCAACTTCCCCTTGAGCGCCCCGGCCTGCGTCTGGTTGACTTTCGAGACCGCCTTGGCGATACCGAAGTCGCACAGCTTGACGTCGCCGTCGTAGGACAGGAGAACGTTCTGGGGCGACACGTCGCGGTGCACCAGCCCCATCTCCTTGCCTTCGAAGTCGCGCTTGCGGTGGGCGTAGTCGAGGGCGCTTGCCAGGCGCATCGCGATGAGCAGCGCCAGACCGAGCGGCAGCGGCACGCCGTGCTGGCGCGCGGCATTGAGCAGCGAGCGCAGATCTTTGCCCTCGACGTACTCCATGGCGATGAAGAAATCGCGGCCAATCTTGCCCAGGTCGTAGATATGGATGATGTTGGGGTGGCTGAGCTGGGCGGCGAGCTTGGCCTCGTCGATGAACATGGTGACGAACTCGGAGTTGTCCGTCATGTAGGGGAGGATCTTCTTGATCGCGACCGTCTTCTGGAAACCCTCGACCCCGCGCATCCGCGCCTTCCAGACCTCGGCCATGCCGCCGACGGCGATCTTCTCGAGCAGGGTGTACTGGCCGAACCGCTCGCCCGGCTGATCGCCTGCCTCCTTGGGCATCACCGGCACACGCTGCGTGGCGGCCGCGTCCTCGATCGGGCGGTGGCGGGCGCCCGACCCGGTGCCTGCGCTGGCTGCACCGGCTGCGCTGGCCAACGGCGCGGCCTGCGCCGCGGGCGGAGCCGTCGCGCCAGACGGACGCGCGCCGGTCGCCGCCAGTGGCGACTGGGAGGAGACCGCAGAGGGCGGAGCGGCGGCGGCGGCGGCCGGCGGGGGCGGCGCCGGCGGGACGACCGGCACGGCAATGCGTCCGGTATCGCCCTTGCGCCGGACGCGGGCGAGATCCTCGAGCTGCGACAGATCCACCTCGCCGGTGCGCAGCCGCCGCGTTGCCGTGCTCTCGTCGCGCGCCTCGCGGCCCCCGGGTGCCGCGCGGGGGCCAGGCTGGAGCGCCGACGGCGGCGCCGCGGGGCTCGCCGCAGAAGCTGGAGCGGCACCGGGCGGAACCGCGGCTGCCGCAGCCGCAGCCGCGACACCGGGCGGGGTCGGCTTCCTGGCGGCAGTCTCGGGCTCGCGCGCTCCGGCACTGGTGGGAGGGCCGGCGAGTGGCGGCGCGGTGCCTGCCGCGGGCTCGGCGGGGGGCGCGGCGGGCCGGGGGGGCGCCGACGCGGCCGACTCTGCCGCCGCCGGAGACACAGAGGCGGGCGGCGACGGGGCGACGATCGGCGTGGGGGGGATGACGGGGATCCCGGGGACGACCGGAACCGGGGGCACCGCGACGACAGGCACTCTCGCCGGCCCGACGTCCGCGGGGGCCGCAGCCGGCGCCGCGGCCGCAACCGGGGCCGTGGCTGCGATAGCCGCGATGGCCGCGATCGGCGCGGTCCTAGTCGCCGGCGCCGCCCCGGCCGGCCGCGGGCGGCCACCGCCGAGCTCGAACTTCGACAGCGTCTTGTCGAGCAGGGCTTGGACGTCGGCCTCGGTGTCGGCCTTCTTCGCTGCCGCGGCGGAGCCGCTCGCGCCAGCGCCGGCAGCCGCGCCAGAGGCCGCAGCGCGTGACCGCGGGTCGGACCCGAGCACACCCGAAAGAGTCTTCTCGAGCTTGCGCTGGATCTCGTCGTCGCCGGAGCGCGCGGCCGCCGAGGGCGCGGACGCCGCGGTCCCGTGGTGGGCGGGGTAGGGAGACAGGTGGGGCGTGCCGGGAACCTGGCCTTCGACTTCGGCCAGCACGTCGCCGAAGATATCTTGCGAGGTCAGCCGGACCTGCTCTTTGCTGGCGCTGAGCGCCGCCGGGCTCTGCCGCGGCGTGGCCAGCACGCGCCGCACCGCCTTGACCAGGTCGCGGTCGGAGTAGGGTCGGCTCAGCCGCTCGTCGGCCTGCGGCGCCCGCAAGGCGCGCGCGCCCTCGGGCTGCAAGACGACGACACCGGGGCCGCCGGCGGCGCGCGAGAACGAGCCGGCCAGCTCATCGGCGCCCGCGACCTCGGAGCTCAGCAACACCAGGTCGGGAGCCTCCGAGGCCGCCGCCTGCAGGGCCTGGACCCGACCCTGCACCATTCTCACCCTCCATCCCTCGGCGCTCAGGGCCTGGTGGATCCGTTCCATGGATCGCTGTTCTTGCTCGACGACCAGGATCGAGGACATACGTGCATCTCCCGATGGGAAGGTTCAGCAAGCCTTTCTAACATTCCCACCCTTGCCCGTCAATCGCTCCGCCCCCAAAGATGCTGATTTTTGTGAGATTTACCGGCGAGTCTCGCCGTTTCGTCGAGGGTCCGGGCTTCTGGCCCTCTCCAGGTCGCTCCTGTAAACTCTCCTGGCCTCTTGAGGAGTTCCGCGATGTCAGGTCACAGTAAATGGAGCACCATCAAGCACCGCAAGGCGGCCACCGACGCCCGGCGCGGCAAGCTCTTCAACAAGCTGTTGCGCGAGATCACCGTGGCCGCGCGCATGGGAGGCGCCGACCCCAAGGGCAACCCGCGGCTGCGCAGCGCCCTGCTCGACGCACGCTCCAACAGCGTGCCCGGCGACACCATTGAGCGGGCGATCAAGAAGGGCACCGGCGAGCTCGAAGGGGAATCCTACGAGGAGGTCGTCTACGAGGGCTACGGGCCGGGCGGAGTCGCCGTGCTGGTCGAGGGCATGACCGACAACCGCAACCGCACCGCCTCGGAGATCCGCCACCTGTTCGTCAAGCACGGCGGCAACCTGGGCGAGAACGGCTGCGTGAGCTGGATGTTCACGCGCCGCGGCTATTTCGCCATCGGCCGCGGCGCGCCCGGCGCGCCGAACAGTGAGGAGCAGTTCATGGAGCTCGCGCTGGAGCTCGGCGCCGAGGACATTGCGATCGAAGACGATCAGTACGAGATCTTCACGCCGCTGGAGGGTTTCGCCGCCGTTCAGGACGAGCTCGAACGCCTCGACGTGCCGGTCGCGGTCAAGGAGCTGGCGATGATCCCGCAGACCACCATGACGCTGCCGCCGGAACGAGTGTCGCAGGTGCTCCGCCTGCTGGAAGCCCTGGAAGACCACGACGACGTCCAGCACGTCTGGGCCAACCTCGACCCCTCCTCGATCGGCAACCTCGGCGAAAGAGTCGCGGCGGCGCACACCTGAGCGCCAAGACGAAATTGGTCCGCGCGTCAGGGGAGGGGGCGTCCCCTCGATGCTGATCCTCGGGCTCGATCCAGGCAGCCTGCATACTGGCTACGGGCTGGTCGAGAAGCGCGGCACGGCGGTCGAGCTCCGCGACGTGGGGCGCATCTCCTGCCCGCGCGGCCAGCCGCTCGGAATGCGGCTGGCCCATCTGGTGTCGCGCCTGGAGGAGCTGCTCCGTGGCGCCCGGCCCGATCTGGCGGTGCTCGAGACGCCGTTCCATGGGCTCAATGCGCGCTCTCTCATCGTTCTCGCGGAGGCCCGCGGCGCCCTGCTCGCCACGCTGGCCGGAGCGGGCGTCGAGATCGCCGAGTACAGTCCCGCCGAAGTCAAGTCGGCGATCACCGGCAACGGCCGCGCCGGCAAGGACCAGGTAGCCCGCATGGTGCGCCTTCTCCTGGCCGCCCCCGGATACGACTGGGCCGCCGTCGCCCCCGACACCACCGACGCCCTCGCTCTCGCCCTCTGCTGCGCCCAGCGCCTACGGCTAGACCGACTGCGGGGCCCCCTCCGGTCCTGACCCTGGATACAGGTCTTTCGCCACCGCCTGCCTGTGCTAGCATCAATTGCTGCCTGCTCGATCAAAGCTATGGCATTCCAAGGTTCTCTCAAGGAGCTGCCGCTTCCCGACATCATCCAGCTGGTTTCCGTTTCCGGCAAGACGGGCGTCTTCTCGCTGAAGCGGAACTCAGACCCGGCAGGCGAGATCTACCTGCGCAGCGGCCAGATCGTCCACGCCCAGGTCGGCGATCTGACGGGCGAGGAGGCGGTCTACGAGCTCGCGATCTGGCCGGAAGGCGAATTCGTTTTCACGCCCGGCAAGGAGACCGAGCTCACCACCATCCAGAAATCCAACACTAACCTTCTGATGGAGGCCGCGCGGCGGATCGACGAGTGGCAGGTGCTGTCCAAGCGCATCCCGTCGACCCGCCTGGTGCCGGTCTTCACCAACCACGCGGCGACCACCTCGGTATCGTTGACGCCGCAAGAGTGGGCGCTGATCTGCAAGATCGACGAGCGGCGCACCATCGAAGAGGTGGCGGTCGGCCTCGACATGAGCCCGTTCGAGGCCTGCAAGCTCCTCTATGGCCTGATCACCTCCGGCCTCGTCACCTTGAACGAGGACCTGAGCAAGCTGCGCACTGACCAACTGCACTCCATGAGCAACGAGGAGCTGCTGCGGCTGGCCGAGGCCATCGACCAGCAGGCGCGCAGCCTGCTCTCGAGCCATCTCCGGCAGGCCGACCTGGATGTTCCCTTCCGGATGAGCAAGGCGGAGATGGACGGCGGACGGGGCGTCGAAGCGGTGCTCGACCTGGTGCGCTCCGAAGAGAAGGTGGTCTCGGCGGCACTCGGTCCGAACCAGAGCAAGGCCTTTCTGGAGCGGGTCTCACAGCTTCTGGCACGCTGATCGAGGTCCTCCTCTTCGCACGCGATTTGCATTCTCAAGAGCGCCCCCGGCCGCGGCCAAGCGATCGCAACCGGCGTAGCTGAGCTCTGTCGACCATGCACACGATCCGCCCTGCAAGGCGTCCCCTGAGCGCAACGAGGAGCCCTCAGGGGAATGCCGCCCGTCCATCCAGTCGCCGCAGCTGCGGCAGCGTGCTGCCGCACAGCGGCGGCCGGGACGGGCGGTCTGCGCCAGCGCCGCGCCCCGGCGGCCGGGTCGGTCGCCGCGTCGAGCCGCTTCGCCCGCGGCCGATCGTCCTGGCGCTGCTCGCCACCCTGCTCCTGCTGGCCGCTCTTGGCCGGCCGGCCGGCGCCCAGGCCAACTCTCCCGCCCAGCCGGCGGCGCCAGCGCCGCCGGAGCCGGAATCCCAGGGCGGCACCGCGAGCTCGGAGCAGCCGCCGCCCATCGAGACCCCCGACCAGGGCGATCAGAGCGGGGAGCGGGCGCCGCAGCCGTTCGAGCGCTTCCTGCCGCGCCTCGACGTCTTCTTTCCCGAGGGCGAGCTCGACCTGCGTATCAACCGGCTGATCCACAACGTCTTCTTCGAAGGGCAGGTCAAGTACAACTTCGTCAGCGGCGACATCACCGCCTTCCTGCGCTACCGCTACTACGGCTTCAGGCGGACCACTCAGCTGGCGGTGTTCGACCAGATCAATTTCGGCCAGATCCAGAAGCTCACCACCGTCTTCGATCGCACGCGCGGCGTTCTCGTCTTCATGCAGTGGCCGCACAGCTACCACTACCGCACCTTCGCCCTGGCCGAGGTCGACCGCATCAGCACGAACCGCCAGCGCCTGCTGGCGGCCAACAACCGGACCAACAGCTTCCTGCGCATCGGCTACCAGGTCGGAAGCTCCGGCGACGAACGCTCGTCGGCCATCGTCGGCGAGACCCGCGCCCACACCCCTGCCATCTTCACCGCGGTGCGGGAGATCGGCCCGAGCCAGGCGGGATTCACCGGCGCCTTGACCTACGGCTTCAAGCTCGGTGTCGGCGACTTCGACTACGTCAAGATCGAGATGGAGGGACTCAAGAGGTTCGATCTCACGGCCTCGAGCTTCGTGGTCGGCCGCTTGCACTTCGGCAGCTTTGCTGTCAAGGAGCTCGCGCAACCCGGAGCGGCGGTGCCGGAGATGCTGTACGCCATCCCGCTCGGAGAGTTCTTCAATCTCGGCGGCCTCGACAACCTCAAGGGTGTAAGCAGAAGGCTGATCGGCACCGAGGAGGCACACAACACCTGGGAGCTGTTCTTCCCCTGGTTCCTGGGCCAGCAGCGAGACTTTTTGCACTTGGAGTGGCAGAATTGGTACTGGATTCTGTACGCCGGGGTCGGGACGCTCGGATTCGGCGGCCGGACCTTCACCGATTTTCGCTCCTACGTCCCGGACACCGGCCTGGGCTTCGAGTCATCGGTTAGACTGGGCAAGTACCGGTTCTTCCTTGCCGGTATTTTGGCACGCCCCTTGAAAGGAGGAGCGAAGCGGCTGGTGGCACGACTGTCGGTCAAATCGTTCCGGTAGGGGGTTTAGGGACATCGCGATTGGCAGGTAAGACGCCTCAAAAGCTGTTCTGACATCGTTCGTAAGGTTTGCGGGCGCCGTATTCGCCTGCAAGCGTTTAGGCTCACAGCCGGAGGAGAACGCATGAGATTGAAAAATCTTCTAGTGTTGGTGCTGTTGGGCCTCGTCCCCGCCCAGGCATGGGCCGGAGAGCACGCCAACGCGGCCACGGTCACGGGTGAGACGGGGTTGTTCACGTTGCTCAGCGGCGACACGGTGCAGCAGGGGGGCTTGACGTTCGGCCTCTACTACCATGTCACCAACCCGGTGTACAAGAACCCATTCGGACCCGACGTGCCGCTCGACCTGAACCGGGAAGAGGTCAGCCTGGGCTATGGCTTGACGGACTGGTGGGAGATCAACGTCGCCTATCCCTACTACCAGATCCAGATCGACCAGCCGAACCCGGTCCTCCCCGGCTTCGACACCAGCAGAAAGAGCGGGGCCGGCAACCTGCACATCGCCACCAAGTTCCGGGTGTTCGGCCACCCCGGCGACCCCTCGCGGCTCGCCTTCAACTTTTTCATCGATCCCAACACCGGCAAGAACGGCGTGGCCAACAACCGCACCGGCTATGGCGGCGGACTCGACTGGAGCCTCGGCGACTGGGTGATCAACCTCGGCTACAACTCCCGCACCCATACCTTCTTCGGCGTCGAGCTCAAGGACGAGGTGACCGGCGGCATCGGCTACGCCGGACAGGTTTCCGAGCACCTCGACTGGATCACCGAGATCGCGGCCTCGCACTTCACCAAGAGCCCCAAGTGGAAGGACCGCTATGACTTCAACACCGGCCTGCGCTACAAGTTCGGCGAGTACCAGGACTGGTCGTTGAGCCTCGGCCTCGGCGTCGACCTGGCGCAGCTCAACCACATCTCCGAGAGCTGCCCGCTCGGCGGCGTGGTCGGGATCTCCTACTGGCCGATGCTCAGGAAGGCGGCGCCGCCTCCACCGCCGCCGCCGCCGCCGCCTCCTCCTCCTCCTCCACCGCCCCCACCACCGCCTCCGCCGCCGCCCCCACCGCCGCCTCCGCCGCCACCGCCGGCGCCGCCACCGAAGCCCGAGGAGCGGGTGACGGTCAACTTCACGCCGGGCAGCGCGCGTCTATCGAACATCGCGAAGGCGAAGCTCGACGAGGTGGCGCTCAAGATGAAGCAGGATCCGTCGCTGGCCGCCCAGGTCATCGGCTACACCGACAGCAAGGAGAAGAGTGCTCAGAAGCTCTCCGAGCGGCGGGCCGAAGCGGTCAAGAACTACCTGGTGACCCGGCACGGGATCGACCCTGCCCGGATCAAGACCGAAGGCCGCGGCTCTGCCGATTCGACCGGCAACGACGCGCAGGACCGGCGCGCGGTGATCATCCTCACAGTACCGTAGCCCCGGTCCGAGTCCCGGCAATTCCGGCGACTCAAGATTCCAAAGGCCCCGCCTCCCCGGCGGGGCCTTTTCCTTTTGGGACCTGGCGCCGTCGGGCCGGAGCTGCATGAAGAAGGGCCGGTGCCGGCGAGTCGACGGTGGGGGTCGCTCCGGCTGCCTCGGCTGGCGTCGCTCGTGGTGGACCCGCGGGGCTGGCACGCTGATCGGCAGCCGTAGCGACCCCGCCACCGTCGACTCGCCGAGCGGGGCTTGGATGAGGGACCCGGCGGGGATGGGCGGGGCGCCAGGTCCCACACTTCATTGGGATGTTTCTACTGCAAGGGACCGAGCGCTTTCAAACGACCGCGGCCGGCATAGGAAAACCACTGCAGCCTTTCAGCACGAGGACCCCCGCACAAGAAACCTCTCAACGACGAGGGGCCTTCGCCATCGCCCCTCCCCCCTGCCTGCGAAGGCCACCTCGCCGAGGCGACGGTGGCGGGGTCGCTACGGCTGCCGATTAGCGTGCCAGCCCCCCGAAACAACCACGAGCGACGCCAGCCGAGGCAGCCGGAGCGACCCCCCACCGGCGCCTCTCGCAGGGGCACCTCCCATCACTCCGTCCTTACAAGGCTTCGCGGCGCAGTGAGGCGACGGCCCCGAGGAGGCCTGCCAAGCCTCCGATCAGGACCAGGGCCGCGGTCTGGTTGAGGGTCAGGAACTGGGTGGCCAGCGCGGATGTGAAGAGCGAGTTGTGGGCACGGATCAGGCGGTAGGCGATGTAGAGGCTTGCGCTGGCGAGGCCGCCGCCGAGCAGACCTTGCAGCAGGCCCTCGACGTAGAACGGACCGCGGATGAAGAACTCCGTGGCCCCCACCAGACGCATGATCGCGATCTCCTCGTGGTGCAGGTAGGCGGCGAGCCGGATCACGCTGGCGATGGTGAAGATCGCCGCTCCCAGCAGGACCCCGCCGAGCACCACTCCCACCGCCCGCACCACGGCGACCACGGTCTCCATCTGCCCCAGCCACTCGCGGTCGTCGTCGATCATCGCCACCTCGGGACGCTGGCGCCAGCTCTGGATCCAGGCGTCGAGGCCGGCCGGCGAGGCGTCGCCGGCCCACAGCGCGACCTCGAGCGAAGGCGGCAGCGGCTCGTTCTCCCACCCTTCGACGAGGTCGGCCAGGCTGGGAAAGATCTCCCGGAACCGCTGCCGCGCCCGCTGGGCCGAGACGATCTCGACCGCCGATACCCAGGGGACGCGGTGCGCTTCCGCGGCCAGGCGCGACTGGTCCTCCGGCTTCACCTCCGGCTTGAGATAGATCACCACCCGCATCTCGCCACGCCAGCGTTCCACCGAGCCCGCCAGGTTGCGGCTCGCCAGCAAGAACGTGCCGCCGAGCACCAGGCTCACCGCGATGGTGAGGATGGCGAGCACGCTGACTTTGAAGCCGCGCAGCAGGTTGATCGCCGCCTCGCGCGCGAAGTAGCGCAGCGCCTTGGCCAGGTTCACGGCGGCGCCTCCGGCAGCGGCTCGGGAGCGTGGGCGGCCGGCTCCTCTGCCCCGTCAGCCGGCACCAGCGCCAGCTCCGCCGCCGCGACTTCGGCGGCGGTCTGACCCGATGCGTCGCCGGCGGCGATTTGATCCCCCGATGCGGCCGGAGGCGGCGCGACGACATCGAGCGGGGGCGGCTCGGTGCCTTCGAGGTTCATGTCGGAAACCAACCGGCCGCGGTCGAGCGTCAGCACCCTCCTGCCCACCCGCTGGATGGTGTCGCGGTCGTGGGTGGCGAGCAAGACCGTCGTACCGCGCAGGTTGACCTCCAGAAACAGGCGCAGGATCTCGCGCGACAGGTCGGGGTCGAGATTGCCGGTCGGTTCGTCCGCAATCAGGATCTCGGGCTCGTTGATGAGCGCGCGCGCGATCGCCACCCGCTGCTGTTCGCCGCCCGAGAGCTGCGGTGGAAAGGAGCTCATGCGGTGCGCCAGACCGACCCGGCGCAGCGCGTGGTAGGCCATCTGCTTCTGGCGCCTGACCTCGAAACCGAGCACGCGCGGCAGATAGGAGACGTTCTCGAACACGGTCTTCCTGCCGATCAGCCGGAAGTCCTGAAACACCACGCCGATGGTCCGCCGCAGGTAGGGGATCTTGTTCGGCGGCACCGACGCCACGTTGCGGCCGTTGACCAGGATCTGTCCGCCACTCGGGACCTCCTCGCGGAAGATCAAGCGCAGCAGCGTCGTCTTGCCGGCGCCGCTCGCGCCGGTCAAGAAGACGAACTGGCCGCGGGCGATCTCGAAGCTCACCTCGTCGAGAGCGGCCTGGCCGCCGGGAAAACGCTTGGAGACGTGAAAGAACTGGATCAACGCCGAGAGGTCCTGGCCGCCTGAAGGTTCCGGGGCCGCCGCTCCCCGACCCTCGCTCTAATCCACCCGCGGGCCCTGGCCCTGGATGGCGGCGGCGCCGTCGAGCGCCCGCCGGACCAGCTGCTGCACCGCCCGGGGCTCGGCGCGGCCGCCCGACCGCTTCATCACCTGGCCGACCAGAAAGCCCAGGGTCTGGACCTTGCCGGCCCGGTACTGGGCCACCGGTCCGCTGTGCTCCTCGATCACTTCCTCGACCCAGCGCTCGATCCTCGAGGAGTCGCTGACCTGCCCCAGACCGAGGCGCTCGACCGCCGCCGCGGGCTCTTCGCCGGTCTCGCAGATCGCGGCGAAGACCTCCTTGGCAGCGCTGCTGCCCAGCGTGCCGGCGTCGACCATCGCCACCAAGGCGGCGAGCCGGGCCGGGGGAAGCGTTGCCTCGAGCCGGCCGCCGGCCTTGCGCTCCTTCCTCTCGCGCAGCACCTCGGTCATGACCCAGTTGGCGATGCCCTTCGGGTTGCCCGGCAGCGCCGCTGCCGCCGCCTCGTAGTAGTCGGCCAGATCGCGCGACTGGGCGAGGAGGCGGGCGTCGGCCGGCGGCAGATCGTACTGCGCCAGCAGCCGGGCGCGCCGCTGCCAGGGCAGCTCGGGCAGCTCGCCGCGCAATCGGTCGACGCGCTCGCTCTCGACCGTCAGCGGCGGCAGGTCGGGCTCGGGAAAGTAGCGATAGTCGTGCGCTTCTTCCTTGCTGCGCATGGCGCGGGTCACCCCCGACGTCGCGTCGAACGAGCGGGTCTCCTGCACCACCTTGCCGCCGCTCAGGAGCAGCTCGATCTGGCGATCGACCTCGTGCTCGATGGCGCGCGCCACGTTGCGGAACGAATTGACGTTCTTCACCTCGGTCTTGGTGCCGAGCGCCGCCGCCCCGCGCACGCGCACCGAGATGTTGGCGTCGCAGCGCAGGCTACCCTCTTCCATGTTGCCGTCGCTGGTCTCGGTATAGAGCAGCAGCTGGTGCAGGGTCTGCAGGTAATCCTGCGCTTCGGCCGCGGTCGTCATGTCCGGCCGCGAAACGATCTCGACCAGCGGCACGCCGCAGCGGTTGAAGTCGACCAGGCTCTGGCCGTCGAGCGAGCGGAGCGCGGGCGGCACCAGGCCCGCCGCCGGCTGCAGGCTGTCCCCGGGTGCTTCGTGCAGCAGCTTGCCGGCATCTTCCTCGAGATGGAGGCGTTCGATGCGCACCGCCTTCTGGTGGCTGGTGAGCGGCAGCTCGCCTCCCTCGGCGAGCGGCTGGTCATACTGGCTGATCTGGTACCCTTTGGGCAAATCCGGGTAGAAATAGTTCTTGCGCGCGAAGATCGAGCGCTCGCGGATCTCGCAGCCGAGTGCGCAGGCGAGCTTGACGGCGAGGTCGACGGCGTGGCGGTTGAGTACCGGCAAGGTCCCCGGGTAGCCGAGGCACACCGGGCAGATCAAGGTATTGGGTTCGGCGCCGAAGCGGTTTGGACAGCGACAGAACAGCTTGGTCACGGTCAGGAGCTGGACATGGACCTCCAGTCCTAAGACCGCCTCGAACGCTTCCCTCGACATGCCGTGGAAGTGTACCGCAGGCGGCCCGTCTAGACTGTCCCTCGCATGAGCGACCTCGCCGACCAGGGCTTTCTGACCGCGCAACGCCAAGCCGACACCTGGACCTGGTGGGCGCGCCGCGGGCGCGTCGAGGTGCTCTTTACCGGCCGCGGCCCGGCAGCCAGCGGGCGCGAAGAGGTGCTGGGGCGGATCGTGGCATCCCGGGAGCCTGGCTGCCAGCCAGTGCGCGCGGCTCCCACCACTCCCGCCACTCCCAATATCGCCTGGGCTCGTCAGATCCACTCGGCGCGCGTGCTGCGCGGGCGGCCAGGCGACAGCGGCGAGGGGGATGCCCTGGTGACCGCCGAGCCCCGCCTGGCGCTGGCGGTGAGCAGCGCCGACTGCGTGCCGCTACTGCTCGCGGGACCTCATGGGATCGCCGCCGCTCATGCCGGTTGGCGCGGGATCGTCGCAGGAGTGGTCGGTGCGACGGTCGCAGCACTCGCGCGGCCGGCGACGATCTCGGGTGGCTCAGGCGGCAAGGGCGACGTAGGAGGCGCAGCGGCAGCCGGCGATCCCGCCGGCTGCACTGCCTGGGTGGGCCCGGCGATCGGTGCCTGCTGCTACGAAACCGGTCCCGACGTTGCGGCCCAGGTGGCGGCGGCGAGCGGCCCCGAGGTGGTGGTCCCGGGAACCGCCGGGCGGCCGCACCTCGATCTCACCGCCGCCGTGTGCCGGCAGCTCGCGGCCGCGGGAGTCCATGACGTGCGCTGGCTGATCAGCTGCACGCGCTGCGACGCCGAGCGGCTCTGGAGCTACCGGCGGGAGGGGAAGGCGGCGGGGCGCAACCTCGCCTTCATCTGGCTTAGCGCTTGATTCCGCGCGGCTGGCGGGCAAAAGCGCGGAGCTGGCCGCATGCCGCGCTGACGTCGTCGCCTCGGCGGCGGCGTACGGTCACCGTCATGCGGCGCCGGATGAGCCGCTGCTGGAACTCGGCGATCCCAGCCTCGGCGGGCGGGACCATCCGCTCTCCCAGAACGGGGTCCGGATTGATCGGGATGAGGTTCACCTTGGCGCGCAAGCCGGCGAGCAGCCTCGCCAGCCGGTCAGCATCGGCTGGCGCATCGTTGAAGTCGCGGATCAGGATGTACTCGAAGGTGATCTTGCGGCCCTTTTCGAGCGGATAGCGGCGCAGCGCCGCCAGCAGATCGGCCAGCGGATAGGTGCGGTTGATCGGCATCACCGCGCTGCGCCGCTCGTCGTCCGGAGCGTGCAGCGAGACGGCCAGGTTCGGCCGCCGCTCCCAGCCGGCCAGCGCCTCGATGCCGGGGATCACGCCGGCGGTCGAAACCGTGATCCGGCGGGGCGCGATCCGCTGCGACAGGATCTCGATCGCCGGCCGCAGGTTGTCCATATTGAGCAGCGGCTCACCCATCCCCATGAAGACCAGCCGCAACCCCTCGGCCGGGGCGGCGCCCCGGATGGCCAGCACCTGGGCGACGATCTCGCCTGCCGTCAGGTTGCGGCCGGCGCCCCAGTAGCCGGTGACGCAGAACGAGCAACCCAGCGCGCAGCCGGCCTGACTCGAGATGCACAGCGTGCGGCGGCGGCGGTCGGGGATATCGACCGCCTCGATGCTGGCGCCGTCGGCGAGCCGCAACAGGTACTTGCAGGTGCCGTCGGCGGCGGTGGCACGCGACGTGATCTCGGGCAGCCCGATCCGATAGCGCTCGGCAAGGCGGGCTCGCAACCCCAGGTCGAGATCGGTCATGGCGGCGAAGTCGCCGACCCCGCGTCCGTAGAGGGCCTGATAGATCTGCTCGACCCGGAACGGACGGTCGACGATCTCCGCCAGCTCGCTGCGCAAGCGCGCAAGCGGCAGGCCGAGCAGGTCGATGCGGCCGGCGGCGGAACCGGAGCTCGCGGCGGGGCGGTCGGAATCGGAGATCATGATGAGGTGTGGCGGCCGAGAGGCGAGGCAGGCTGCAAGGACGCGGGGGCGACCGCGGGTCATGCCGCCGGAGCGGCGGCGTTCAGACGCTGCGGCGGCGGCGCAGGCGCCGGGTCGGATCGATGCCGATCGATTTCAGGAACGAGAGATCACGGCCGTCGATCTGGAAGGTCGGCTCGCTGACCGGCGGAGCGGCGGCGGACCTCGAGGCGGCGAGCGGCAGCTGCTCGAGCTCCCCCGCGTCCCGCTTGCAGTCCACGAGCAGGTAGAGCGAATAGCCCTCCTCGCGGATCCGGCGCAGGGTGCGGCTCACCTCCGTCGACTCCGAGATGGCTTCGGAGAGCGCGCGACGCAAGTCGCGGAGCATGTGGTGCAGCTTGTCGTCCAGCTTGAGACCTCCCCGGCAACCCTTGGGAGCCGACGCCGGATTATCCCTTGCGCTCCGGAGGGTGTCAAACCTCCGCGCGACCCGCTGCGGCGTGGTAGCGTAGGCCGATTGGGCACCGCAAGAAGCGCCGAGCTCGGCTTGCAAACACTGGTCGCGTCGGCCGAGCGCGCGGCGGCACTCGCTGCATGGCTGGACGGCATCGGCTTCCGCTTGCGCGACGTCCGGCCGCTGCCCGGCGATGTCTCGCTCCGCCGCTACGCCCGGCTGATCGCCGCCTCCGGCGACACCGCAATCCTCGCCGCTTACCCACCCGATTTGCGCGCCGTCTGCGGGCGATTCGCGCAGAGCACCGCGATCTTCGCCGCCGCGGGGATCGCGGTGCCGGAGGTCATGGCCGCGTCTTGCGAGCATGGTTGGATGCTCTTGCAGGACCTGGGGACGCGGACCCTGGCCGATCTCTGGGAGAGCCCCTGGACAGAGCTTTCTGACTACTTCCAGGACGCCGCGGGTATTGCCGCCCGGATCGCGCGCCTGCCGGCCGAAACGGTCCGCGCGTTGAACCCGGCGCTCGACGCGTCGTTGCTGGCGCTAGAGCTCGCCCAGACTCGGGACGTCTTTCTCGAGCCGGAAGGACTGCTGCGCGAGCGGCAGCTGGCCGACGCGCTGGCGGCGAGCCTGGAGCCGCTCTGCGCTGATCTGGCGGCAGACTCGCCGCGGCCCTGTCACCGCGATTTCATGACCAGGAATCTCATGCCGCTGGCGGCGGGCCGCGTCGCCGTGCTCGACCACCAGGACCTGCGCCTCGGGCCCTCCTCCTATGATCTGGCGTCGCTGCTCAACGACACCCTCTTTCCGCCGCCGGAGCTCGAGCGGGCGCTGCTCGCCGCGTTCTTTCCCCAGCCCGAGGATCGCCTGCGCTATCACCGCGCCGCCGCCCAACGCACTCTCAAGGCGGTCGGCAGCTATGCCGCCTTTGCCCGTCGCGGCTCGGACCGACACCTGCCGCTCATCGCGCCGACCTTGCGCCGCTTCCTCGCCCATTTCGCCCGCCTGCCCGAGGGCGCCGACCTCGCACCGGCCCTGGAGCGCGCCTGGCGGGTCGTCCTCGGCTAGCTTTAGCTGCCAACCGTGGCCAGCAGGTCATCTGCTAGACTCCGATTGGGTTCGCTGCCGCGTCGGGCGTGCGGCCCGCTGGAGATCTCTCGATGCCGTTGCTTGGCCTGCCCTCGCTTCTCTTCGTCCTGTTGATCGTCGTCCTGCTCTTCGGGAGGGCGCAGCTCGGCGGCGTCGGCAAGGGCCTCGGCCAGGGCATTCACAACTTCCGCAAGGCGCTGCGCGGCAATCAACCCTCTCCCGACGATCCCGATCGAGAAGACCCCCCGAAGAGCTGACCGACGCCCGCTGAGGAGCGCCGGGCTTTCTCCGGCGCAGCGGCGCGGCGCCCTTACCGGCCCAGCGCTACTGCTGACGCCGGCGCCGCGGCAGGCGCGGCGACCTCCCGCGCCTGGGACCTCAGGCCGAGGAGACCGGAGCGGCCGGTGCGGGCGGAAGCGAGCAGGCTGCTGCGGGGGTCGAGCGACTGCTGCAGGACCCCCTGCTGGTGCTTCTCATAGAGCGCCATCACCCTCTTCACGAACGCTTGGGTCTCCCGGTAGGGCGGCACGCAGCCGCAGCGTGCGATGACCTCCGGACCGGTGTTGTAAGCGGCGAGCGCCAGCTCACAGCGGCCCTGGAACCGCAGCAGCAGGCGCCCCAGATAGCGGCTTCCGGCCTCGACATTGGCGTACGGATCGAGCGGGTTCCTGGTGCCGTTTTCCCTTGCGGTCTGGGGGAGGAGCTGCATCAGACCGAGCGCGCCGCCGTGCGACCGCGCGCGCGGCGCGAACCGTGACTCAGCCTCGACGACCGCGGCGAGCAGTAGAGGGTCCACCCGGTTGCGCTCCGCTGCCTTGGCCATGATCGAGCCGTAGGGGAGGCGGGAAAGCCACCGGCTGCGCTGCGCATCGCTCCCGGCAGTGAAGAGCCCGGCCCGCCGGGGCGCCGAGCCAAGCGCCGCGTCGAGATCGCCTTTGGTCACCACCCGCCGCGGCTCGGAGTAGGGAGGCAGCCCGCCCTCGACCATCCAGTCGGCGAGCTGCCGGCGCTCGAGGTCAGAGTTGGCGGAGGCAGGCGATTCGAGAGTGTCGGCCGGCGCTCCTGCCATTGCCCGCACTCCCGGCAGGTCGGAGACCGCGGTATCGGAGGGAGTGGAGCGGATCGCAAGCACCATGAAGAGGATCAAAGCGAGGGCCAGGATAGGCAGACGAGCTCGTTTTCGTTTCATCAGCACCCTTATCTGGTTCCCGCTCCCTGCTGTCGCCGCCTGTGCCGTAATGGCGCGGGAAAGGCGCGCGGAGCGGTTCCACTCTCGCGTCGGCGGCCGGACGTGGCCACCAACGGGTACACGGCCGTCCGAGAGTCACCTCGGACGGCGACCTTCTGGTGTTGCGGTCTAGAGTAACTGCGAGATTGATGCCAGAAGGCGTGTAGGTCGGTAACGGCAAAGTCCCCCACCAAAGGGAGGTTGAGTCGGGTTCGAGCTCCGGAGTCCGGGATCTCCCTATAGAGGAGTGCTCCTGCGCCGCTGCTGCCGGCGGCCGGGAAGGTCATAGTCCTCCGAGCCGATGCCCAGATCGGAGACCTTGTTGCGTAGCGTGTTGCGGTGCACACCCAGCGATTTGGCCGAGCGGCACAAGTTGCCGCGGTTCGATTTCAGCGAGGCAACGATGAACTGGCGCTCGAACTCGCGCCTCGCCTGCTCGAGAGTGAGGCCGCGGCGGACCAGCTCGTCCACGATCTGAAAGAGACGCCCGTTGAGGTTCTGTTCGGCCAAATGCGCAGCCCCGGAGAAGCGAAGAGTCGCTAGCTTACCACAGTGGGCGGGGCCGTGAGCCAGCCCGTTCTGACCGCACCGGCCGCGAGAAGCGAACGGGCGCGGCGCACGCAGCGTGGGCGCACTTCAAAGACGAAACTGGTCCGCGCGCCAGGGGAGGGGGCGTCCCCTTCCCCCCCCCGGAGGGGTGGGAAGGCGATCGAGGGGTTGCGGGGGGCGATCCGATCGATGCTTCGAGTAGGCCTCCACCGCCACATCGCAGCGCCGTTTCATGCGCTGAGGATCGCGTGGACAGGCGGCACCAACTAATATGCAACCCCTACTTGGGATCGAGCCGGTCACCCAAATAGACCGGGAAGCGCGACTCGGTGATCCTGGCCAGCGCCGTATGCTTCTGCACCGACAGGACCGCCAGCTCTCCTAGCGGCACCGGTGGCAGGCCCGGCCGGTTGAGCCGGTAGATGGTGTAGAAATCTCCGGGCGTCACGTTCTGGTCGGCGCCCCGGTCGATGAAGACGATGCTGTTCTGGCCGAGCGCGATGATGCGGTCGCGGGCCAGCAGGACGACCGGCGCGCTCTCGAGCTTTTCGGCCGCCGCCGGGAAGTTCACCGGACGCTGCGGCGTCGGCCGGCCGAGCGGCACCGGCTCGGGCTCCCAGGGTATCAGGCGGGAGCCGATCGTGATGCCGCCGCAGGCATGGACGACCTCGGCGATCGAGACGTTCTCCTGGACGGTGAGCACGCGAAGCCGCCCACTGAACTCGAAGAAGCGGCCGATGATCTTGCCGCTCACCGGATGGACGACGGCGCGGGAACCCCCGATGATGGTCCACAAGCTGTGGACCGCGAGTCCCTGCCGGGAGCCGGCGTCGACATAGAGGATGTCGCCCACGGTCAGGTTGTACCGGGTGCCTCCAATCAGGCCGAACTTGCCCGAAAACGCCCGCTTGTACGCCTTGTCCCAAGCGGGAGAGAGCACATCGTATTCGCTGCCGACCACCGTGTAGTTCGAGCCCTGCAGCTCCTGGTCGTCGGCGATGAAGCCGGTGCAATAGATATCGCTCTCTGCTCCGAGCGGGATCGGCGCTCCGGCCGTCTTGGCCGAGCTCTCGACGTTCTTCACTTCCGGCGGCGGCGCGGTTCCTTCGCCGGGAGCCGGGATGGGAACCAGGGCGGACGGCCCGCCGCTCGTTGCGGCGGCAAGGTTGTCGACCGGCGCCACCTGGATGCCCGTCACCAGCGGGTCGCCGGGGTAGATCCAGTGAGCGTCGAGGATGTACTGGTTCTTCTCCCACAGCTGCGGCCAGAGGTACGGGTTGCCGAAGAAGCGCTTGGCGAGGTCCCAGAGGGTGTCGCCGCGCACGATGGTATAGACCTGGACTCCCTCGGCGGGAGTTGGCGGATCCCACGCGGTCCAGTGATTGCCGACCTGATGGAGGTTGCGCGGCGGCCGATCCGATCCGGCGGCTGGGGCCGCCAGGGCGGTAGTGCCGAGCGCCAGAGTGGCGAGGACGCATCCCGCAAGCCGCACTCTCATGCAGCGCCTCCTGGTTCTGAACGTTGCCATTTCCGCCCACCACTCCAGCGCCGCTTCACGGCCGAGGCCCGGCCCACCCAGCTTGACGCGAGCAATGTATAGTGAAGTCTCTATGCCTCAAAACTACCGCGTCGGCGTTCTCCTGTCAAGTTTTACGACCTCACACCTCAAGTGCTTCTTGAAGAAGCTCCCTCGCACTGCGCGGCGCGCCTGGGTCGCGGAAAGACGATCGGCGGTGGTCGTGGGAGCGGTGGGAGACGCTGGACCCGGCCGTGTGGTGAAGCGAACACGGCCGGGTCCAGCGACTCCCACCGCTCTCGCCGCCGGCGTGGGCCTTGGCGACTGCTGAAGAGCGCGCTGCTCGTGGCTCACTCGCCCGGTGGGTCTCGTCTGAAAGGGCTGGTGCACAAAAGAGGGCGCACAGGCTGAAAGCCTGGGCCGGAGCCCTCATCTATGGAACATTTTGGCGAGTCAGCCACGCGGAGCGCGCTTACCACCTGGCAGCGATCACCGGTCCGACGCTGGCTGGGAGCTCAGGCATCACTTCGCGACCGTGTCAGCTTTTCCACATGGTCGCGAAGTGATGCCTGAGCTCCCCCCGAAATGAATCGGAGAAAAATGGCTTCTGCTGCTGGAGCGCTTCGCGCTTGGCTAGGGGAGCTTCGCTCGGCGCTCTTCGGCTACGGCGGCTACGGCGGTGCCGGGGAAGCGGCGGATGACGTCTTTGTAGGTGTTGCGCGCGCCCTCGGTGTCACCCAGGCTCTCCAGCGACATGCCGGCCTTGAGCAGGGCGTCCGGGGCCTTGTTGCCCGCAGGGTAGCGGTCGACCGCCTCGCGGAAGGCGGCCAGCGCGCCGCGCATGTCGCCGCGGGAGTAGCGGCATTCGCCGATCCAGTACTGCGCGTTGTCGGCCAGGTCACTCTGAGGAGCAGCCTGGAGGAAACGCTGGAAGCTGGCCTCGGCATCGATGTAGTGCTTCTGGTGATAGAGCGTGTAACCGCGGTCGTAGAGCGCTTGCACGCCCGGTGGCACCGCCGGGGAAGAGGACGGGGGCGGCGCGCCCGCGGCGGCCGCCGGCGGGGTCGCGGGTCGCGTGGGAGCCGAGGGACCCGTGCGGGCGACCGGAACATCGATATCGGACTGGTCGATGCGGGTGGCGGCGGCGCCGGCGCTGCTGGCGCCACTGGCGGACGCGGGGCGGCCCGCGGCACCCCCCTGGGCGATCGCGCCTGGCGTCGGCGGCGCGGCAGAGCGGGTGGAGCCCGCCCGCGCGGCCCGCTCTGGGGAGGCACCGCTCGACGGCGCCGGTGTCTGAGCCAGGGGGGTCAGGGGAACCGGGTAGGCGCTCGCTGCGCCCGGGCCCCTCGCCCCCGCCGGCGCACCACCCTGCCTCGCCTCGAGGTCGGCGACCTGCTGGCGCAGCCGTGCCAGCTCCACCTCGTTGACCGCGGCCTTCCGTTGCAGCTCGAGCACCCTCGCCTGCAGCTCTCGGATCTGGTCCTCCTGCGAGCCGTTGCCAGTCCCCGTCGATGCGCAGCCCGCGAGAAGGGAGGAGGCCAGGAGGAGGACGCTTGGGGCGAGCCATGCCCGCGACGACGTCTTCATCGCACCGCCTTCAGCTCGGGGATGTCGTGGACCAGCGGACTGTTGGGGAACTCCGTGCGCAGCCGCTCGAAGGCCTTGCGCGCCTCGGCCGGCTTGCGGCTCCGCTCGTAGGCCCGCCCGAGATTGAAGATCACCTTGTCCATGCTGCCATACTTGGGATAGGTCTGGACCAGGAATTCGAAGCGCTGCACTGCCGCCGCCGGGACGCCGTAGCGCAGATAAAACCTGCCGATGATGAACTCGTGCTCGGCCAAATTGGCGTTGACCACATCGAGCTGCTCCTGGGAGCGCGCGGCGTACTCGCTGGTCGGATAGAGCCGCAACAGCTCCTGATAGGCCTCCACGCTCTTGCGGGTGACCGTCTGGTCGCGGTCGGGGCGCTCCATGCGCCGCGCCAGGCTGTTGGCGATCTGGAACTGCACATATGCCGCCTGCTCGCTGGTGGGGAAGCGGTTGAGGTAGTCGCGGTACTTGGCCTCCGCCTGGACGTTGTTGGCGGAGCCGCCCTGGAGGAAATAGGTGTCGGCCGCCAGCAGCAGACCCTCGCGGCCGACCTTCGAGTTGGGCTCGACCTCAAAAGCATGGGTGAACAGCGGCCGGGCGCGATCGTACTTCTTCTTCGCCAGCAGCTCCTTGCCCTGGACCAGCGACTCTTCGGCGGAGAGCTTGAGAATCGGATCCTTGTCCCTGTTTGGGCCGCTGCTGTGACAGCCGGCCGCCGCCAGCGCCATGATGGGGATCAGGCCGAGGGCTGCCAGCCACGCCTGGGATCGGCAAGCCTGGGATGGGGTCATAGGGTCTCCGGCCGAAGATAAGAGCGCAGTCCGGCGATCGCGGCTGCGGGGTCGACAGCGGCGAACACCGCTGTTCCCACCACGCAGACCTCCACCCCGGCGTTTACCACCTGCCTAATGTTACCTCGGTCGATGCCGCCGTCCATCGCGATCTCCACTGCCGGGTTGCCGCTCCTCGCGATCAGCTCTCTCAGCCGCCGAGCCTTGTCGAGGCTGCGGGGCAAGAAATCCTGCCCGGAGAAGCCGGGATTCACCGACATTAGCAAAACATAGTCCAACCGTCCGAGCACATCGGCCAGCAGCTCGATCGGGGTACTCGGGTTGAGCGCGACGCCGGCCTGCGCCCCGCCTTCGCGGATCCGCTGCAGCTGGCGATCGAGGTGGGGAGCCGCCTCCCAGTGAACGGCCAGGCGCGCCGCGCCGGCGGCGAGGTAGTCGTCGAGCAGGCGCTCCGGGTTGGAAACCATCAGGTGAACGTCGAGCGGCAGCCGCGTCCGGCGGCGCAGCGCCTTGAGCACCGGGATCCCGAAGCTGAGGTTGGGCACGAAGTGGCCGTCCATCACGTCGCAATGGACCAACTCGGCGCCGCCGGCTTCGCACGCCGCGAGGGCGGCGCTGAGATCGGCGAGGTCGGAAGCCAGGATCGAAGGCGCGACCTTGGTCAAGGCGCGGCCTCCGCTGCGGCGGCCGAGTCGGCGGTCGCCACCACCAGCGAGACCGGGTCGTTGTGAGTCAGCGGGTGGCCGGGAAGGGGAAACTGGCGCAGGATCACCCCGGCCGCGACCCCTTCGTAGCGCTCGAACTTGACGCTGCCGAAGCGGAAGCCGCGGCGCTCGAAGAAAGGCCGCACCTGGTCGTAGTGACGATAGACCAGGTCGGGCATGACATACCTCTCCCCCGCCGCTGCCATCGCCAGAGCGAGATCGACCGCGGTCGCCGGCGGCACCGCAACTCCCGGATCGGGATCTTGCTCGACCACCGAGCCGGCCGGCCGCCGCGGGTCGAAGACCCCGAGGATGGTGCCCACCTCGAGGCCAATTCCCGACAGCATCAGTTGCGCCGCCGGCAGCGCCTTGCCGGCCAGGCTGGGCACCTCGACCCGCTGCGGCCCGAGCGAGAGCACCAGGTCGACCGCGCTTCCCCGCTTGACCAAGGTGCGCGCTTCGGGGCTCTGGCGCACCACATGACCGGCCGGGATGGTGTCGTCATAGCGCCCCCCGCTGGCGACGCCGCGCAGCGCGAGCCCCTCGTCGGCGAGCACGTTTGCCGCGTCGGCCCGGGTCAGCCCCGCCACCTTGGGCACCGCGGTGACGCCGCTGCGGACGAAGAAGCTGAAGGCCAGGTACGACGCCGCGATGAAAACCACCAGGACGACGACGAGGTAGGCGACGAACCCCAAGAACGAAGCAAGGCGCCGCCACATGGGCCGAAGTCTAACCGATAGGGATCCCTCCGTCCTGGCCCTGTCGCTGGCCGGGGGCGCGTCGCAGGTCGCCTCCCTGCCGAGGTCCGCTCGCTGGGAGGCGGATTGAATGAAAAGACGCTCTTTGCGGTTTGGGTCAGGCTCGCGGAGTGCCGAAGGTCATCGAGACCGATCCCGGCAAGGCAATGGCCGGCCTGCGCCGCGATCTCGAGGTCCTGCGCGGCCTGCGCTAGACGTGGGTCAGCATCGGGATCTCGCGCCGCCCGCCGTCCCAGATCACATCGATCTCGAAGCGGCAGAGATCGCTGCCGACGTTGGCGCGGAAATCGGTGCGCGGCACCGCGATTTCGAGGCGCACGCGGCCGCCCAGCTGGAAGGCCTGCGGTTGGTTGAGGCCCTGCAAAGTGGCGATCGCATTGGGCAGCGCCTGGCCCGTGGCGTCCACGGCGATCAGCCGGAGGCGCACGCTTGCAGCTTGCGGGTCGACGGCGTCGTCGCCGTCGGCTGCGGCGCAAACGAACGGCGCCGGCGAAGTGTCCTTGAGCACCTGATCGAAGATCTGCCGCATGGGTGGCGAGTTCCAGATCTGGGAGTGCACCATGGGGATCTGGCCGACCGGGTAGGCGCCGATCGGCAAGATGAAGCTCCGCACTCCGTTTCCCCGCAGCCAGCGCGCCGAGACCAGCGGGATCGTGCCGTCGCCTTCGGTGGTGAACTGCGGCGGCGACAGCTGCCCCGCCTGGTCGATGGTGATGCGCGTCTCGGTGCCGACACCCCACCCGCCGACGTTGGTGATCGGCGGCGTCGCGGCGCCCTGGAGAACGATCTCGCTGCTGCGCTGGCCGAGCCGCTGATCGGCGTCCTGCGCCCGCTGGCGCATGTAGTCGAAGCGCGGATCGGCGGCGATCCAGCGCAGATCGACCAGCGGACCCTCCTGGAAACCGGCGGCGTCGACGAAGAGATCGAGCGTCTTGCCGTCGACGCCGGTCATGTCGGTCTTAGCGGGATCCGGCGGCAGGAGGTCGTAGGCGGCCTGGGCGTGGCTCATGATCCCCTGCACTTCCTGCGCGCTGAGCTGGAACGGCGGGAAGGGGCCGAACGCCTCGCCGGTTGCGATGAAACCGAACGATTTCAGGGTCCCCGCCCAGGGAATGCCGAGCGCCAGGATCTGCTCCACCTTGGCCGCCAGCTCCGGGCGAAGCTCGAGGCAGCGGCGAAAGACCGGCCCGCCCGTCGAGTGGATGATCGCCACCACCGGCGCCCCGCCATTCTGGGCCGATAGAGCGTCGATCGCACCTGCCACGTCGGCGAGCACCTGGTCGGCGTCGACCGCCCCACGCCAATCCCAGCCGATGGGAGTGAAGTTGGTGCCCCCGCGAGTCGAGTAGCCATACTCATTCAGGAGGTCGTAGAGCGTCTGCGCCTGCTTGGCGATGTCCAGCACGGCGCGGATCGGCTCGCCGGCGACCACGCTTCCCGGTGGATCGTCAGGCCCGGTGAGCAATCGGATGAGCTGCTGCTTGCGCTCGGCGGACAAGAAATCGCCCAGCGCCGGCGGAAAAATGACCTCCCCGGTTGCCTTGAGGCGCAGCTCGCTGGCCGGAAAACCGGGGATGAAAACGACAGGCTTCAGGGACATGATTCATCCTCCTGGTCGGGCGACCCTACGAGCCTGGCAGGACGCCGTTCTTCATCAGGTCGAAACAGATCACCACGCCCATCAGCATCAGGATCAGCACCAGCCCGACCTGACTGATCACCTCCTTGACCCGGACCGATAGATCGCGCCGGATGACCTCCTCGAGCAGCAGGATGAAGATCTGGCCGCCGTCGAGAATGGGGATCGGCATCAGGTTGAGGATGGCGATGCTGAGGCTCAGGATGCTCATTAGCTGGAGCAGGTACTTGAAGCCCAGGAGCGCCGCGGCGCCGCTCTGGACCGCGATCTCGATCGGGCCGGCGAGCGCACCCTTGGCAGACATCTCGCGGCGGAAGATCTTGCCCAGGATCTGGAAGGTCTCGCTCACGATCTCGACGTTGTAGGCGACGCTCTCGCGCAGCGCCAGACCGAGCGAATAGCGCTGGAAGAAGCCGACGCTTATCCCGATCTCGCCCACCTGGCCGACCCGCGCCGGGACCACCGGCAGGCGTAGCGTCCGGCCGCTGCGCAGCACCTCGATCTCGACTCGCCTGCCGGGCCGCTGGCGGATGGCGGCGACGAAGTCGCGGCTGTCGGCGATCGGGCGGCCGTCCACCGACCGGATCTCGTCGCCCGGCTGGAAGCCGGCCGCCGCCGCGGGCTTGCCGGGCAAGACCTGGCTGACGCGCGGCTGCATCATCGGGAATAGGCCGGCGAAGTCGCCGGTCTCGTAGCGGGGCACCCGTTTGGGTTTCACCGTGACGTCGAAAATGCGCGTTGCCCGCTGCACCGCCAGTGCAACCGGCCGGTCCGGCGCGGTCAACAGCGCCAGGCTCACCTGTTGCCAGTTGCCGGCCGGCTTGTCGTTGACCTTGACGATCAGGTCGCCGCGGCGCAGGCCGGCCGCTGCCGCGGAGGAGCCCGGCTCGACCTCGCCGATCAGCGGCGGCACGTCGAGGTTGGGCACCTCGATGCCGACCATGAACAGGCCGGCGACCATGCCCACCGCCAGGACGACGTTCATCGTCGGGCCGGCCAGAAAAACGAGTGCCCGCTGCCAGCGCGGCCGGCTCAAGAACTCGCGCTCCTCGCCGGTCGACTCCTCCGGGTTCTCGCCGCTCAGCCGGACGTAGCCGCCCAGCGGAACGAGCGACACGCGGTAGTCGGTGCCGCCCCGCTGAAAGCCGAACAGGCGCCTGCCGAACCCGACCGAGAAGGTCAGTACCCGGATGCCGAAGGCCTTGGCGACCGCCAGGTGCCCGGCCTCGTGGACGATGATGATCACTCCGAGGGCAAAGCCGACGGAGAGGAGTCTGATCAGGAGAATCTGCATGGCTGGCTTTCGAGCTGTTGCGAGTCAGTGGGGGGCGTGATTATACCTGAACACCATAGCGGATGGCGGATGCCCTCACCGGAGCACGCTGGCGGGCAGCAGCCAGGCGCCGATCAGCAGCACCGGCGCCGCGAAGAGCACGGCGTCGCAGCGATCGAGCACCCCGCCGTGGCCGGGCAGCACGCTGCCCGAATCCTTGACCCCGACCGCGCGCTTGATCATCGATTCGACCAGGTCTCCCACCTGCGCGGCCGCCGCCGTCACCGCCGCGACGGCCAGCAGCCCGGGGTCGAGCCTGCCGAGCCGGAAGACGCTCCACACCGCCGCGACCGCGAGCCCGGTCACGAAGCCCGCTCCCGCCCCCTCCCAGCTCTTCTTCGGGCTGATCATCGGCGCCATGCGGTGCCGGCCGTAGCGCGAGCCGACGAAGAAGGCGGCGGTATCGCCGAGCCAGACGATGGTGAGCAGCAGGAAGACCAGCCAGGGATCGGCCTGCTGCAGGCGATATACGCTCGCGATCGGCACGGCGAAATAGGGCAGCCCGAAACCCAGGATACCCAGACTCTCCATCGTCTCTTCGAGCGGCGTGCGGCTGAACAGCACCAGGGCGCCGAGCCCCACCGACACCAGCGTACCGAGGAGCAGTCCTTGCTGCGGCACGCCGCCGTCGATCCCGCTGCTGGCGAACGGCGCCGGCGCCAGGCTCATCGCCAGCGCCGCCACCGGCACCAGGACGACCAGCATGGAGAGCGGGGCGTGCGGCGCGCGCGGCCGGACCATCGCCACGTACTCGAACGCTGCCCAGGTGATGAAGAAGGCGACGAAGAGGAAGAACCAGATCCCGCTCAGCAGAAAAATGCCCGCCACCATGACCGGCGTCCCAACGGCGGCGGTGAGCACCCGCTGCGTCGCGGGAGCCGGGCTCGAGCGCAAGCCCGCCCGCAGCAGCTCCTCAGGGGAGCCGGAAGCGGGAGATGGGGAAGGTTCTTTCATGCCTGCACACCGACTGCATCAGCTGCGCCGACCGCGTCCGGCCGAAATCAGCGCGAACGGTCAACTTACCACATCCCGGTGACCGCACTCCTTCACTGCAGGGGCCGCCATCGCGGCCCATAGAACACGCGCTCGAGCACCAGCCCGTGCGCCGGCGCTGTCATCCCGGCCGCCGCGCGCGTGCCGCCGGCGAGCAGCGCGGTGAACCCCTCAACTGGCCGGCGGCCCAGGCCCAGCTCGATCAGGGTCCCGACCAGACCGCGCACCATGCCGCGCAAGAAGCCGTCCCCCCGCACCCGGAAGCGCAGCTCTTCGCCCTCCTCCTCCCAGTCGGCTGCCGCGATCGTGCGGACTGGCTGGCGGTGCGCTCCACCGGCCAGGGCGAAGGCCGAAAAATCGTGGCGGCCCAGGAGCTCGCCGGCAGCGCGCGCCATGGCCGCCAGGTCGAGCCGCGGCGGGACCCGCCACACGAAGGGCGCATCCAAGGGCGACAGCACCGCGGCACGGCTGACCCGGTAGCTGTACTCCTTGGCCTCGGCCGACCGCCGCGCATGGAAGCCCGCCGGCATGAGGTCGGCCGCGAGCACCCGGATGTCCTCGGGCAGGCGGTGATTGGTGCCATGGACCAGGCCGCCCAGCGCGAAGGGGGCGGCGAGCTCAAGATGGGCCGTCTGCCCGCGGGCGTGCACGCCGGCGTCGGTGCGGCTCGCGCCGACCAGCCCGACCGGCATTCCCAGCAGGTCGCAGAGCGCCTCCTCTACCACCTCCTGCACGGCGCGGGCGTTGGCCTGGCGCTGCCAGCCCGCGTAGGCCGCGCCGCGGTAGGAGAGGGTCAGGCGGACGGTCAGCGCGCCCACCTCAGCGGCCGGCGATCGCGGCCCGGCCCGAGGCCTCCGGCTCGCCCTGTCCCCAGGCTCCGGAGACCTGCCGGGGCTGCCCGCCGCCCAGCCAGCCGCCGTGCCCAGACCTCCGCCAGCCGGCCAGCAGCAGCAGACCGAAAGGCACCCAGATGGCGAGGTAGACCCAGGGAACGAGCGGCAGCCCGGTCGACCGCGGCAGGTACGAGAGCAGGATCAGCCCCGAGAGCGCCAGCCAGGCGGTGTGGCGGTAGAGGGCCGCCCAGGGCAGCACCCAGAGCAGGTACCAGGGGTAGACGGTCGCCGAGAGCAGGAGCAGGGCGCCGAACAGCCAGCCGGTGCCGGCGGCGGCCTCCCGCCAGCGCAGCGAGATGACCATGGCGGCAACCATCCCGGCGCCGAGCACGAGCTTGGCCAGCAGCTGGGGATAGAGGTAGGGGTAGACAGGGTTCCAGGCGGTGTACCATCCAGTCGCCTCCTTGGCCTGGTCGAGCAGGTGGGCAAGCCGGGGCGCAGCGCCAGCCGCCCGCAGCAGGCGCCAAAGCGGTTCGAAGAGCGGGCCATTGAACTCCCAGGTGAGAGCGTAGGCCGAAAAGCCTGTCGGTACGCCGCCGGTGGCGGCCACGACCGGCACGCCGGCGGCGGCCAGCAGCGCCAGCGCCGCGCCCAGGAACCTCGCCGGCCGCCCGCTCTGGCGGCCCCACATTGGCATTGCCGCGACCGGCGCCAACTTTGCCAGCGCTCCGGCCGCGCTCCAGGCGGCGGCGGCAGGCCAGGAGCGGTCGCGCGCCGGCCCAGTCAGCCACAGCACCGCCGCGAGCGCCGCGGCCACCCCGAGGACGTCCACATGCCCCATCCCCGCGACCTCGAGCGCCACCAGGGGATTCCAGGCGTACCAGAGCGTCCGCTCGGGCGGCAGACCGAGCCGCCGGGCGAGCGCCAGCAGCAGCCCGCAGGCCAGCAGATCGGCGGCGGTGACCAGCGCTTTCCAGGCGAGGATTGGATTGGGCAGCCTTGCCGCTATACTGAATGCCGCGATCGAGAGCGGCGGATACACCGTCGGCAGCTGCCGGTGGGGGAAGTGCTGCCATGCCTCGTCGCGCAGGGGGGTGAGCTCCTCGGCATCCGGCGACAGGGCGTAGGGATTGAAGCCGGCCGCCGCCACCTTCCCATCCCAGAGGTAGCGCAGCGCGTCGTCCGACAGCGTTAGCGGCAGCGGCAGCAAAGGGATCCGGAGCAGCAAGGCTCCGGCGAGGATCGCATGAGTCACGCGCTGCGCCGAGCCGGGCGAGGACGGCAGCAGCCGCACCGTCCAGCCCAGCCAGAGAAAGGCAGGCGCCAGCAAGGCGAGCACGAGGACGAGGTGATGAGCCAGGTCAGAAACGAGCAAGAGCGCCACGTTCACCGCGACCAGCGGCAGCGCCAAGGCAAGCCGCGCCCAGGCGAGCCGGGGCTCGGCGCCGCGGAGCGCCCCCAATGAGCTCGGCGGTGGCGCCGGCTGTGCTGGCACTGTACTACCTCAGCTTGGCGATTCTCGCCTTCTACGGCGTCCATCGCCTGTGGATGGTCGCGCTCTACCTGCGGACCCGCAATCGCCCGCCGGTCAAGCCGGCGGATCCGGGGGAGTGGCCGGTGGTCACGGTGCAGCTCCCACTCTACAACGAGATGTACGTGGCGGCGCGCCTGGTCGAGGCGGTCTGCAGGCTCGAATACCCATCCGACCGCCTGGAGATCCAGGTGCTCGACGACTCGACCGACGAGACCACCGCGATCGTGGCGCGGATCGTCGCCGAGCAGCAGCAGCGCGGCATCGACGTCAAGCTGCTGCACAGAAGCGACCGCAGCGGCTTCAAGGCCGGAGCGCTCGCCGCCGGGCTCGAGCAGGCTCGCGGCTCGCTGCTCGCCGTCTTCGACGCCGATTTCGTGCCGCAGCCGGAGTTCCTGAGGACCGCCGTTCCCTACTTCGCCGACCCCGCGATCGGTCTCGTCCAGGGGCGCTGGATGCACATCAACCGCGGTTATTCGCTGCTCACCCAGGTGCAGTCGATCTTCCTCGACGGGCACTTCATGATCGAGCACATCGCGCGCAACCGCAGCAACTGCTTCTTCAACTTCAACGGCACCGCGGGAGTCTGGCGGCGGGAGGCGATCACGGCGGGCGGCGGCTGGGAGCACGACACCCTGACCGAGGACCTCGACCTCTCGTATCGCGCCCAGCTCATCGGCTGGAAGTTCCTCTACCTGCCCGACCTCGCGGTCCCTTCGGAGCTGCCGGTCGACGTCAACGGTTTCAAGACCCAGCAGTACCGCTGGGCCAAGGGAGCGATCCAGACCGGCCGCAAGCTGACCGGACGGGTGCTGCGCTCGCGGCTGCCGCTGCGCGTCAAGTTCGAGGCCTTCGTCCACCTCACCAACAACATCAGCTACCCGCTCATGCTGCTGCTCTCGCTGCTCATCTTCCCTGCCATGCTGCTGCGGCGCGGCACCTCGATGCGCATGCTGCTGCTGGTCGACCTGCCCTTCTTCCTCTCGGCCACTGCCTCGGTGCTGGTCTTCTACCTGATGAGCCAGGTCGCCTTGGGCGGCCGCTGGCGCAAGCAGATCCGCTACCTGCCCGCCCTGATGGGGATGGGGATCGGGCTCTCGGTGGTCAATGCCCACGCCGTGCTCTCCGGCCTGTTCCAGCGCGGTGGCACCTTCCATCGCACCCCCAAGTACCGCATCGAG
The DNA here is from genome assembly GCA_035544875.1 of Thermoanaerobaculia bacterium. Lineage (GTDB taxonomy): Bacteria > Acidobacteriota > Thermoanaerobaculia > Multivoradales > UBA5704 > JASLEW01. Next base: position 68,257 of record DASZZP010000107.1, read on the forward strand.
CAGAGCGGTCAGGAGTGGCGCGGCAAGCGTTACCGTGCGGGCGTCTCCTCTTCGTTCATGGTCGAAGCGGCCCTCGGCCTCTACTTCGCCGCCTGCACCCTCTTCGCCGTGGTGACCGGCATGTGGCTTTCGGTCCCTTTCCTGCTCCTCTTCGTCCAGGGCTTCGGCTACATGGCGGCGCTCTCGATCCTGCCGGCGCTCGATGCGCTGCGCCTGGAGCGCGAGAGCTGGCAGAGCTCCTCCTGACTCATCAGAAGCTTTGACCGCAGGCCCATCCGACGCGATCTTGGCGCCGGCGGCGGTCGGGAAGGTCGAGCGTCTTACCGGCGTCCCTGCCCCTTCGCCTGGAGGGCAAGGTACAGCTCTGCGGTCGCCAGCGCGTCGGCCAGGGCGTGATGGGCGTCGTGTGGCGGCAGGCCCAAGGCGTGGCGAGCCGCCGAGAGGCTCCCCGCCGGCGCCGTGGGTGGCCTGGTCTTGGGTGGCGGGCGCCAGCGCTCGTAGCGCAGCAGGAGATCCACCGTATCGACCACCGGCGGCCGCGGCCAGGAGAGCCGGCATTGGCGATAAGCCCGGCGCAGGAAACCGAGGTCGAGGTGGGCATGGTGGAGGAGGAGCGTTCCCTCGCGCAGCCGCTGATCGACCTCGGCCAGAACCGCGCAGAGGGGGGGCGCCGCGGTCAGGTCGGCCGGGAGCAGATGGTGGGCCTCGACGCCCGCCGGCGAGAGGTGCGCGGGGTCGGCGGGGCGCACCAGGCTGTAGAAGCGCTCGCCCCAACGGATCGTGCCGGCGCGGATCGGCACCATCCCCACCGACAGGATCTCGCCTCGCCGCGGCGAGAGCCCGGAGGTCTCGAGGTCGAGCGCCCAGACGGCGGCGTCGCGCGCCGGAGAACGGAAGAGCACCCTGCGCCTCAGCCCAGACCTTCCGTCGAATAGCGCAGGGCCGTCGCCTCCTGCAGCTCACGCAGGGCGAGGAAGACTTCCTTGAGGTGCACGCGCTCGAGCGGCGACAGCTCTTCGAGCCGCACCCGGTTGTCGAGATCCGCGCCTGCGTGGAGCGCCCGCAGCTGGCCGCGCAGGCGCAGCCGGAGGAGGAAGCGGAAGGACTCGGCGAGGATCGAGGAGCCGTCGCGGCTGAGCGTCCCGCCGCGGGCCGCCGCCTCCAGGCGCTCCAGGGTGGGACGGGCGGCGCTGCCGGCTTCCAACGCGTAGAGGCGGGCGAGTGCGACGATTGGGGCGATCCCCGCCTTCTTGAGGTCGACGCCTCCCCCCTCCTCGCGCACCTGATGGAGCAGACCCAGCGGCGGCCGCCAGCGCAGTGCGGCCCGCGCCAGCTGGGCGAGGAAGATCCCCTCGCGCCCGGCGCGGCCGATCTCCTCCTCCAGCGCAGCGAGCGGCAGCGCCCCGGCGACGGCGCGGAAGTCGAAGAAGGTGGCGGCGGCGAGCAGCGCCTCGGGCTCCGGCTTCGCCAGATAGCCGCGGAACAGCTCGATCCAGGCGGCTAGCGGCCGGCGCCAGCGGGTGGCCATGTAGCCGCCCGGGCAGGGCGGGAAGGCGGCGGCCAGCAATCCGTCGACGACCCGCTCGGCAAGGTCCGCGAAGTAGCCGGCCGCAAGCGGCAGGTCGTCCTTGTAGACCAAGGCGTTGTCCTGGTCGGTCAGCAGGGCCTGCTCCATCCGCCCCTCCGATCCGAGCACGATCCAGGCGTAGGGGCAGGGAGGCGGCCCCAGCTCCTCCTCCGCACCGGCCAGCAGGCGCCGGACCAGCGCGTCGTTGAGGCGGGCGACGATGCGCCCGACCTCGGCCGCGTCGACGCCGGCGGCGACCTGCGCCTCGACCATCGCCGCGATCTCCCCGGCGTAGCCGGCCAGGCCGCCGGCCCCGAACTCTGCCCGCCCCGGCGCCAGGCGTTCGATCTTGTGGAACACGGCAAGGGGGCTCTGCCCGCCGAGGCGCAGGAGGTCGGTGTAGGTGAGCATCGCGACGATCCGCCCGCCTTCCGCGATCGGTGCGCGGTGCACGCCGTGCTCGAGAAAGAAGAGGAGAGCCTCGAAGAGGGAGGCCGAAGGGGAGAGGGTCAAGAGAGGCCGGCTCGCGACCTCCGTGACCGGCGTCTCGGGCCCGCGCCCAGCGGCGACCACCCTGCTGCGCAGGTCGCGGTCGGTCAAGATTCCCGGCGGCTCGCCTGAGACCAGAACCGAGCTCGCCTGGGCGTCGCGCATGCGTACGGCCGCCTCATGGACGGTCGCGTCCGGGCCGATCTCGATGGGCGCCGCGAGCGGCAGCCGCCCGACGGTCGCCGCCAGCTCACGTCCGAGCGGCGGCAGCGGCTCGCCCGCGTCCGCCTGCCGCAGGCGTGCCGCGAGGCCGAGAAGGAAGAAGCGCGCGAACGGCGGCGACTCCTCGACCAGCCGTGTGAAGGTCGACCCAGGGACGTTGTAGAGCAGCGTGTCCTCGGCCGCGACCACGTCGGCGTGCGGGCTGGCCTGCCCGAGAAGCGAGGGAAAACCGAAGCATTCTCCTGCCTCCAGGGTGCCCAGCGGCTCCCCCGAGCGCTCCAGGCGCACCACTCCCTTGCGCACGACCGAGAGAAAGCGCGACGCCTCTCCGCCGCGCGCCAGGATGCGCGTCCCGCGCGGGGCATAGACGATCTCGAGCCCTTCTTCCAACCGAACGAGCTGCGCCTCCCCGAGGCCGTCAAACGGCGGGTGGCGGCGGATGAAGTCGAGGGGATCCACGGGAAAGGAGACGTCAGGAGATACGAAGGATTCTATCCTCGGCCGGCGGCGGGTGGAAACGCCTCCGCGCGGGGCAACCACCCTCTAGGGGCTGCCATCATCCCGTCACTCGGCGACCCGCGCCCACCCCGCAGGGTGTGTGGTCGGGCGACGGTCTTGGCACATCGTGGCGGACATGACGACCACCATTCGTTGCTTGCCGGCGCCGAAGCCAAACTCCGCCGGAGGAGGCTCGAAGAGCCTGCGTCTCGGTTTCGGTGGGTGCTCGGGATGAAGAGTGCCTTGCCCGTGTTGCTCGTCTCTCTGGTCTCGGCGTGGTTGCCAGCGGACGCGAGCGAGCGGCCGGCCGTTGCCGACGGCCGCTCGCCGATCGTGGTGTCGCTGGCCGACTCCGGCGACCGCACGGTGCGGCTGGAGGGGCGGTTCACGATCGCCGCCTCCCGCGCGGTCGCCTGGAGTGTGCTCACGGACTACGATCACATCCAGCAGTTCGTCTCCTCCATGCGCTTCAGCCGCGTCAAGAGCCGCGGCGACGGATTCCTGCTCGTCGAGCAGGAATCCGTGGGCAAAGTGCTTTTCTTCCAGCGGACCTTCAACGTCCTGCTCAAGGTGCGCGAGGAGCCGAACCAGTCAGTCGCCTTCGAGGATGTCTCTAAGACCAGCTTCGAACGATACGAGGGTTCCTGGAGCCTGAAAGATGCGGCTGGCGGTATCGAGGTGATCTATCGCTTGACGGCCAAGGGCGGATTCATGGCGTCCGGCTTCGTGATGCGGGGTGCCTCCCGGAAGATGGTCGGAGAGCTGCTCGATCAGGTCCGTGCGGAGATGAGTCGCAAGTCTGGGGCTGAAGGCAAGCCTCGGCCTTGAGCCGCAGAGGCCCTGGCGGACCTGGAGGCCGGAGGCTGCGCTAGAATCGGCCCACGATGAGCCCGGATCTGACGCACTCCGGCGCGGGCCCGTCCCCGGCCGGCGAGCGCCCCGGAGCCGCCTGGCCGGACGCTATGCGCCGGCTCAAGTGGCTCGCGGTCGTGGCCACCCTGGGTTTCGTCTTCCTGCTCGAGCTGGTCCTTCGACAAGCCTTCCCTTTCCTGCTCGACTGGAGCGGCCGGCTGCTCGTGGACGGGGCGACCCTGATTCTGGCCCTCGTCCTGCTGGCAGCCATGTTTGCAGTCATCGAGAAAACGCACTCCGGTCTCGAGCGCCAGAACCGCGAACTCCTCGCCCTGCACACGGCCGCACTCGATATCTACGCCGAGCTCTCTCTGGAAACGGTCCTGCAAAGAGTCGTCGACCAGGCGCGGCTCCTGCTCGAGGCCCGCTACGGTGCGGTTTCCGTGATCGACGAGCGCAACCTCATCTTGGAGTTCGTGACCTCGGGGATCGACGAACAGCGCCGGGCCCGTATCGGCCGGCCTCCGGAAGGACGGGGGCTCCTCGGGGTGGTGCTTCATGAGGGCCACCGCCTCCGGCTGACCGACCTCGCCAGGGATCCCCGCGCGGTCGGCTTTCCGCTCAACCACCCACCCATGCACTCGCTGCTCGCCGCGCCCATCCTCTGCAACGGCCCGTTTCGCGGCAACCTCTACCTGGCGGAAAAGCTCACCGGTGAAGGCTTTTCCGGCGAGGACGAGCAGACCCTGGTGCGCTTCGCGACCAAGGCGGCCATCGCCATCGATCACGCTCACCTGCACCGGCGCCTGAATGCCCTCGCGGTGGCGGAGGAACGCCTGCGCATCGCGCACGAGATGCACGACGGGCTCGCCCAGGTGCTCGCCTACGTCAACGCCAAGGCCCAGGCAGTACGGGAATACCTGCGCTCCGGACGGTCCGCGGAGGCGGCGGAGCAGCTCGAGCAGCTTGCCGCCGCGGCGCGCGACGTCTACACCGACGTGCGCGAGGACATCATCGGCCTGCGCAACCGGGCCGGCCCGGGGTGCCCGCTCGCCGAGGCGCTGGCCGAGTACGTCGCCGCATGGGGAGGCCAGAGCGGGGTCGCCTGCCAGCTGAGCGTCGATCCCGGCTTGCGGCTGCCGCTCAACAGCGAGTTCCAGGTTCTGCGCATCGTGCAGGAGGCCCTCGCCAACGTGCGCAAGCACGCGCATGCTCGGCAGGTCGAGGTCAAGCTCGAGCAGAATGGAGGAACCGCGGTGATCACCATCGGCGACGACGGGGTCGGATTCAACCCGGCCGAGCTCGGCCGCTCCGAGTTCCCGCGCTTTGGCCTCGCCACGATGCGCGAGCGGGCCGAGAGCATCGGCGCCAGCGTCCGCCTGGAGTCGCCAGTTTCGGGTGGCAGCCGCGTCGTCGTCGAGGTCCCGCTCCCGGCGGCGAGCCACGAGGAGCTCCCGGCGCGGGAGGGCCGGCCATGAGAGTCCCGAGTAGTCGCGCCCGCCCCCTTTCTCTGGCGGTGTCGTGGCACTGCCCTTGCCCATCGCCAGCCGCCCGCTCGACCTGGCTCCGGATCTGGCTCACCTGCCACCCCAAAGGGTGGGGCTTTGCCCCCCTGGCGAGGAGCCGCCGCTGCCCCTTGGGGTGTTGTCCCGCTACCACGGATGCGCTTGAATACTCCAATCAGCCGCTTACTTCGCGAGCCCTGCGTCGGCGGTCGGCGCGCGGTTCGCGGGCGGACCACGATGCCGGCTCGGGCGCAGCGCCGGAGCGGGCGGGGAGATACGATGAGAAGATCTAGACCTGGAGTCCGGTTGGTGGCGCTCGGGCTGGGCGTGGCGTCCTTCGTTTTGTTGTGCTCGCCGAGCTTGGCGGTGCCGATGTGGGCCCGCCGCTACAGCGTGGCGTGCACCACCTGTCACGCCTGGCCCAGCTTCCAGATGACTTCGACGGGACTGGACTTCCTGCGCCGCGGCCACCGCTTGAAGGGGGACGGCTTCGACAAGGACGTCACCCACCTCATCGCCGGCCACGTGGAGTGGCAGTACAACTTCGCGCAGGGGCAGAGCAACCCGTTCCAATCGCCCGAGTTCCATCTCTATGCCGGCGGCGCGCTGACCTCGCTCTTCGCCGGCTTCGTCCATGCCAATATCAACAACACCCTCGAGGCCGCCTACGCGCAGTTCACCAAAGAAAAGGGAGACGATGTCTACTTCACGGCCCGCGGCGGCAAGTTCAATCCGACTCTCATCCGCGACTACGGCAGCGGCCTCGGCGCCGGAGCATCGAGTCCATTGGTGCTGTCGCAGGCCGTCCTGACGACCAACCCCTTCGCGCCCGGTGACGCCAGAGCCGGCGTCGACCTGGCCGTCCGCTGGAAGGCGCTCTTCCTGCAGAGCGGAGTGGTCAACGGCGCGGACGTGGCCGGGCTGGCGAACGTCAACAACCACAAGGACTTCTACGCGACCGGGGAGGTGGCGGCCCCGGACGGCGTCAGCGGGCTCGGTCTTTACTACTTCCGCGGCGGTTACGACCTGGGCGACCCGACGGTGGCGCCTCAGCTCTTCGACCGCTACGACCGAACCGGTGTTTTCGCCAACTTCACGCGCGACACCTTCCGCGTCGCCGGCGCCTATCTCTACGGCAAGGACCACCTGGGGAAGCTGCCCGATCGCAAAATGCACGGCTACTTCGCGCAGGTGGACGTGCGGCCTGGCGAGTGGCTGGTGCCCTTCGCGCGCTACGACGACACCACGTCCGAAGACGAGAACGGCAAGAACCGCGTGCGGCAGGCGAACCTGGGGGTGACCTTCCAGCTCTTCCAGAATGACTGGACCGGCGGCCGGCTCACCGTCGAGGGCGCCCGGCGCGAGGAGGGGCACGCCCACACCTATAGCGGGCTGTTCAACATCCTATGGGCGTTCTAGCCAATCTAGCCACAATGGCTCGCCGGAGATGCCTCGCCAAGCGACCTGGATGGCTGAGCGATGAATGAACCCGCTCCGGCGCCGAAGGAGTCCGTCCCAACCCGGCGCTCGTTCTTCGGCGTGCTGGTCGGCTCGATCAGCACCGTGGTCGGGGCCCTCATGGCAGTCCCGCTGCTGCGCTTCGCTCTCCATCCGCTCTTCGACTCGACCAGCGGCACCGACTGGTTCCCGCTCGGCAGCCCCGAGGAGTTCGGCGGCGCCGATCCCGTGCGGGCGGAGGTGAGCTTCCGCAAGACCGACGGTTGGCGGGTGAGCCAGGTCAAGCAGACCGTCTGGGTCACGCACGACTCGAGCGGCCAGCTCCGGGTGCTCTCCGGCACCTGCCCCCACCTCGGCTGCGTCGCGGTCTGGCGTGACGACCAGAAGAGCTTCGTCTGCCCCTGTCACAAGGGCACCTTCGCCAAAGATGGCGAGCGCCTCGCCGGCCCGCCACCGCGCGGCCTCGACCCGCTGCCGGTCAAGGTGGAGGGCGGCAAACTGTGGGTCAAGTACCAGTACTTCCGCCAGCTCGTGGCGCAGCGGGAAGTGGTCGGATGAGAGGGTCGGCGCCGAGCGGTGAGGCCGGCCGCGAGGGCGTTCCGCGGAGACGGGACCAGGGACGCCTCGGCGCCTGGCTGGACGAGCGCTCGGGGTGGCGTCGCTTGATGAGCACGGCGCTGGACGAGCCGGTGCCGGGTGGCGCACGCTGGCCGTACGTGCTCGGCAGCGGCCTGCTCTTCATTTTCATCAACCAGGTGGTGACCGGCGTCTTCCTCTCCCTCTACTACGTCCCGTCTGCCGACCATGCCCATACCACCGTGAGCTACATCCAGAAGGTCGTGGCGGCCGGCGGTTTCCTGCGCAGCCTGCACTCCTACGGCTCGAGCTTCATGATCGTTCTGCTCATGCTGCACCTGGCTCAGACCTACGTCTACGGCGCCTACAAGAACCGCCGCGAGCTGCTCTGGCTGATGGGCTGCTTCCTCTTCCTGCTGGTGCTCGGGATGAGCTTCACCGGCTACCTGTTGCCGTGGGACCAGAAGGCATACTTCGCGACCGCCGTGGGAACCAACATCGTCTCCGAGGTGCCGGGAATCGGCGGATCGCTCAAGGTGCTGTTGCGCGGCGGCAACGAGATGGGCACGCTCACGCTGTCGCGCTTTTTCATGCTGCACGTCTTTCTCCTGCCAGGGCTCATTTTCGCGGCGGTCGCGGCCCACGTTTTCCTCTTCCGCAAGGCGGGGGCCGCGGGACCGCCGCTGCCCGCGGCGGGGCTGCAGAAGCTGCCGCGCGAGCCCTTCTTCCCGGCCCAGGTGTTCAGGGATTTCGTCTTCGGCATCGGCCTCATCGTCATGCTCGGAGCCCTGGCGCACTATCGCCCGACCTCCCTCGGGCCGGCCGCCAATCCGGCGGATGCCACCTACCTGCCACGCCCCGAGTGGTACTACCTGCCCGCCTTTCAGTGGCTCAAGTACTGGCACGGCCCGACGAGCGTCTTCGGGATCGTGGTACTCCCGGGCCTCGTCTTCGCCGCCCTCTTCGGGTTGCCGTTCATCGACCGTTCGGCCGAGCGCCGCCCGCGCCGCCGGCCAGTGGCGCTGGGAAGCCTGCTGCTGGTCTTTGCAACACTGGTGTTTCTGGGCTACCGCTCCGGAGCGGACGACCGCGGCGACCCCGCCGTGCGTACCAAGCTGGCGGCCCAGGAAGAAGCGGAAAGGCAGTTCGCGGCGGCGCCGTTCGAGCCCGAAGAGAGCTTGGGGGTGCGCGGCGCGACCATTCCGCCGCAGCCGGCGAGCTTGACCTCCGAGGCCGCCAAGGGCGCCCTCCTCTTCGAAAGCGAATCGTGCTCGGGCTGCCACGGTCCCGCGGGACGCGGCGGCGACGGCCTCTTCCAGCTCGGCGACCTCGGCAAGCGCTTCTCGATCGAGCAACTCGCGGCACTGCTGCGCAAACCGCGACCCGATATGGAGCAGGGCGGCATGCAGGCAGTTCAGCTCAAGGACGAGGAGTTGCGCGACGTGATCGCCTTCCTGCTCTCGCCGGCGCGCCTGACCGGCAACCCGAAGCCCAATCAACCCTGACCAAGGAGCGAAGAAATGAGCGCCAGGACCTTGCGCAACCACCTTCCCGCCGCGGCCGCCCTGATCGGCGCGGTCCTCACCGGCCTGCTCGCGCTTGCGGCGGTCGCCGGCCCGGCCTTGGCCGCCGCCGCCGAACCGGCGGAAGCCCTCTACAAGGCGAAGTGCAACGGCTGCCACGGCGCCGACGGCAGCGGCAACACGCCGATGGGCAAGAACCTCAAGGTCGCCGACCTGCGCTCGCCGGCCATCCAGGCCAAGACCGACGCCCAGCTCGGTGAAGCGATCCTCGCGGGGAAAGGCAAGATGACCCCGTACCGCGGCAAGCTGAGCCAAGAGCAGGTTACGGTTCTCGTCGCCTATGTTCGCACCCTGGTCAAGCCCAAGGCTTGAGCAGTCGCGCCGTGAGTCACGGAGAGATCGTGGAGCTCGAGGAGATGCCCGACGAAACTGGGCCACTGTCCAAGCGCCATGAGACGACTGTCATGGGGCTGCGAGTCCGCGATCTCATGACTCGAGGCGTGGTCAGTGTCGCGCCAGAGGACAGCGTCGCCAAGGCCTACGATCTGATGCTCGAGCACCGGTTCCGGCACCTGACCGTGATCGCCGGCGACGGTGAGCTGGTCGGCCTGCTCACCCACCGCGACCTCCTGCGGCACTCGTTGATCGAGAGGGCCGAGCTGCCGCTGAGCCTCCAGCGTAGCGTCCTCCAGCGCATCCGGGTCGAGGAGGTGATGACCTCAGAGGTCCAGACCGCCGCGCCCGGCCAATCGCTCCGCCAGGCCGCCCTGATCATGCTCGCCAACAAGTTCGGCTGCCTGCCGGTCGTCGAGGAAGCGGAGGTCGTGGGGATCCTCACCGAGGCCGACTTCGTCCGCTACTTTGCCCTTGCCGCGCAGACGCCCGCGCCGGTGGCAACGAGCGGGCCTAGCTGACCGGGATGGAGTGGGTCGCCCCCTCCCACCCTTGGAGATCATGGATCACCTTGGGAGGAAACGCGGCCCGCAGCGCGTTGAGCACCGCGAGAACATCGATCACTTCCTGGCTGACGGCCCCGCCCACCGGGCTCAAATGCCCGGCCGCCGCAAACAACATGCCGGCGATGCTGAGGAGCATGCCGCCGACGGCGCTCTGCAGCGCGATCCGGCGCATCCGGCGGCTGATGTGCATGAACTCGTCCACTTTCTCGAGGGAGTTGTCCATGATCACGACGCCCGCCACTTCCGTGGTCACGTCGCTGTTCTGTCCGATCGCCATGCCGACGGTGGCGGCCATCATCGCCGGGGCGTCGTTGATCCCGTCGCCGACGTAGAGCGTCTTCGCACGGGCTGTCTCCGCGCGGACGATGGCGAGCTTTTCCTCGGGGCTCTTCTCGGCCTGGACCTCTGTGATGCCGACCTGGTCGGCGAGGTAGCTGACCTCGGACGCGCGGTCGCCCGACACCAGCATCACGCGCGCGAAGCGATGTTTGGGGCCGAGGTGGCGCACGAAGGAGCGGCTCTCCGCTCGCGGGGCGTCGCGAAAGCGCAGGGCCGCGGCGTAGCGATCGTCGATGGTCAGGACGCATTCGAGTCCGCCGGCGAGAGCAGGAAGCAGGTCGGCGCCCGCGATCCCCTGAGCGGCGAGTTGCTTGCGGCTGCTGATCTGCAATCGGTGACTGCTGACGATTCCGCGCAGCCCTTGCCCGGGCGGCTCGCTGACCTCGGTGGCCGCGGACAGGGCGATGCCGTCCTCTTGCGCGGCGGCCAGAATCGCACGGGCCAGCGGATGCTTCGAATAGCGCTCCAGGCTCGCGACGAGCTTGAGGACGTCCCCGCGCGCGAAACCCGGGGCGATGATCAAATCGGTGAGCTTTGGCTCGCCATAGGTGAGCGTTCCGGTCTTGTCGAAGATCGCGGTGCGACACTCCGCGATCTGCTCCAGCACGACGGGACTCTTCACGATGATGGCCCGGCGAGCGCAGAGGGAGATCGAGCCGATGATGGCAACCGGGATCGCGATGAGCAGAGGGCACGGCGTCGCGATCACGAGCACGGCGAGGAAACGAACCGCCTCGCCGCTCACGACCCAGGCAAGAACGGCCACGGCGAGGGCGAGCGGCGTGTAGGCGGCACCCAGACGATCTCCCAGACGCCGTAGCCGCGGCCGTCTCTCCTCGCTCTCCCGCATGACCGCCATGATCTTCGCGTAGCGCGAATCGGCGGCCCGCCGCGTCGCGCGCAGGGTCAGCGCCGACTCACCGTTGATCGCGCCGGAGATCACCTTCGAGCCAGCGGTCTTGGTGATCTGAAACGGCTCACCGGTGAGATAGGACTCGTCCATGACGCCGTGCCCTGCGATGACCACGCCGTCCACCGGGCAGATGTCATGCGGATAGATGACTAGCGTATCGTTGACCGCAATCTGATCCAGCGCCACGTCGCGGATCTCGGAGCCTGTCTTCCGGTGCGCGAGCGAAGGCATCCGCTTGGCCAAGGCCGCGAGCACCGACGATGCGCTGCGCAAGGCGTAGCCCTCGAGCGCCTCACCGCCGGCGAGCATCAGCACGACGATGCAGCCGGCCAAGTATTCGCCGAGCACGACCGAGGTGGCGATCGAGATGCCCGCCAGAAGATCGGAACCGAATTGACGCCGGAAGAGCTTGACGAGCAACTCCTGGACGAGCGGAATGCCGCCCAGGGCGAGCGCCGCGAGGAGCGGGAGGCGGGCCATTTGCGGCCCGCTCCCGAGACCGAAGCGCAGAACGAGATGCAAGAGGATTGCCGCGCCCGCGACGGCGGCGATGAGGTTGTTCCGGCGCCGCCAGAGGCTCGCCATCCAGGCCGGGAAACGGCCGCGCAGCGGCGTGCTCAGCGGCGTGACGACCATGGGCTCTTCACCCGGTGCGCAGCCCCAGGCGCACGCCGGCGCCGAGGAGCGCGCCCGCGGGGCCGGGGTCCTGTTGCGCGCAGCGGATCTCGGCCGTCATGCCGCACAGCCACGGCAGCTCCTCGAGCAGCTGGGATACCCGCCCGAGGAGCTCCTCGATGCCGCGGTCCTCCGGCAGGCCCGCAGTCTCCACCAAGTCGCCAATGTCGCGATCGGTCAGCGGCGTGATGCGGGCGAGCGGCGGCCTGCCCTCCCGCAGGAGGTGGAGCAGCGGACCGAAGCTCGGATCCGAGCGCACCTCGATCGTCGCGCCCAGGGCATCGATCGGCACGGTGGCCGCGTCCGGAGCGGCGCGGATGCCGAGGCAGCGGAGAATGTTCGCGGCGCGCTCGCCCTCGACCCATACCGTCTCGCCACCGCCGGCGGCAGCCTCCAGGACGGCGGCCACCTCGCGCCGCGCCGCGGCCGGGTCCACGTCCTCGTACCAGGCCAGGCGCCCGGCCGGTTGCCGGCGAAAGGCGGCGTACTGCACCGCGAGTGACAGCGCCATCGCCGCCGATTCGGGAAAGCGGTAGTTCGGGAAGACGCGGCCGGCGGCGGCCCCGCCGCGGCGCCTGACGGAGCCGAACCGCAGGGCCCCGGCCGCGCCCATCAGGCAGAGCAGAACGGGCTTGGACGCGCCGCTCCGCCGCTCGCCGCGCAGCACGCCACGGCGGATGGCGCGCCCCACCACCTCGGGCTTGCAGCTGCCGACGCAGACGAAGATGACGATCAGGGCATCCACCTCCGGGTGCTCGATCGCCCGCTGCACGGCGGTCTCGTAATCCTTGACGGGAGCGAGCATCCCCAAGTCGACCATCTGCGGCCCCCCGACCACCAGCCCGCGGGCATCGCAGGCGTCGGCGCAGATCGTCAGCACGCCTCCCGAGTTGCTGAGGATGGCCGTCCGGCCGCCGCCCGGCAGCGGCTGGTTGGCGAGCAGCGCGGCGGCGTCGAACATCTCCTCGATCGTCTCGGCGCGGATCACGCCCGCCTGGCGGAAGAGCATCTCGACGCTCGCCTCGCTCTGCGCGGTGGCGCCGATGTGCGCACGCGCCACGTCGCGTCCTGCCCGGCTGCGCGCGCTTTTGACGCAGAGGATCGGCTTGCGGCCGGCGAGGCGCCGCGCGATGCGCGCGAAGCGGCGCGGGTTGCCGAAGGTCTCGAGGTAGAGCAGGGCGACGTCGGTGTCGGCGTCCTCATCCCAGAACTGCAGCAGGTCGTTGCCGGAGACGTCGGCGCGATTCCCCGCCGAGACGAAGCTGGAAAAGCCCAGGCCGCGCTCCGCGGCGTACTCCAGGATCACCAATCCCAGGGCCGCCGAATGGGAGTAGAACCCGATGCGGCCGCGCGGCGCCATGACCGGCGCCAGGCTGGCGTTCAAGCTGACCTCCGGGTGCGTGTTCATGAGGCCCAGGCAGTTGGGTCCGATGAGACGCGCGCCATGGGAGCGCACCAGCTCGACCAGCGCCGCCTGGCGCGCACTGCCTTCACCGCCGCTCTCGGCGAAGCCGGCGGTGACCACCAGGAGCCCTTTCGCGCCGGTGTGCAGCGCGTCGCCGGCGACCCCGAGCACGGCGCTCGCCGGCACGGCGATCGCCACCAGCTCGGCGCGCTCGGGCAGGTCGCGCACCGAAGCATGGGCGCGCACGCCCTGGACCGAGCTCGCCTCGCGGTTCACCGGGTAGACCGTGCCGCGGAAGTTGCCGCGCAGCATGGCGGCGAAGATCATGCTGCCGGCGGTGGCCGCGTCCCGCGAGGCTCCCGCCACCGCCACGGTGCGCGGACGGAGCAGCGGCACCAGCGAGTTGACGGTGGCGAGGCGGTCGCGCAGCTCCGTGCGTTCGCGCACCGCGGCCAGGGTGCCCACCGGGAACCGCACGTGGACGCTGCCGCCGCCCAGCGCCGCTTGGTGCACCTCGAAGCCGGAACCGTGGAAGACGTCGAGCATGGCCCGGTTGTCGGCGAAGACCTCGGCCTCGAATCCGGTGAAGCCGTTCGCCGCGGCGATGCCGGCCAGCCGTTCCAGCACCAGCGAGCTGATACCGTGCCCCTGGAAGTCATCACGCACCAGAAAGGCGACCTCGGCGCTGCCGCCGACGCGCACCGAGACGTAGCTGCCGACGCTGACGACCTGGGAGTCCGGCCCCTGGCCGATGATGGCGAGCAGGCTGAGGCGCTCGCGCGGCTCGGCGGCGCACATCGCCTCGATCGCGCTACGCGAGACGTGCGCCACGGCGCCCATGAAGCGCCGGTACAGGCTGTCGCGCGACACGCCCCCCATGAACGCCGCGACCGCCGGCACGTCCGCCGGGGAGGCGGTGCGCAGCAGGACGCTCTCGCCGTCGCGCAGCAGCACGTACTCGCTGAAACGCTCGCCGTCGGGAAGGATGCGGAACATGATGATTTGCGGTGTCCGGCACGACCGCTCTGCCGCTGGAATGTAGCGCTGTCGGCGACTGCCACGCAAACCCCGGTGGGTGAACGGCGCCACACGCCGCTCAGGCGTGCGTCACGGCCGGCGCAGCGGCCAGCGCAGTGACCTCGATGCGCGGCGGCTCGATCAGATGGCGCTTGACGGCGCACTGGTCGACGGCGCGCAAGATGGCGTCCTGGTACTTCTCGGGGAAGCCGTCCGGGAGGCGCAGCTCCAGGCGGATCTCGCGCAGCCGCTTGCGCTCTTGGTCGGGCACGGTCGACAGCGTCAGGCCGAGGCCGCCGGTGTCGATCCCCCGCTCACGGCAGAAGCGCAACGCGTAGAAGCCGGCGCAGGTTCCGAGTGCGGCAAGGAAAACATCGAAGGGCTCCGGAGCGGCGCCCGACCCGCCATGCTCGGCCGCCTGGTCGGTCGCGATGGTGAAGCTCTTGAAGTGAGCGCTGGCGGCGAGGCCGCCGGGGAAGCGGATCTGCATGTCCATTGCCTGTCTCCTGGGAGGCGGGGGAAGCGGTCGTCCATTCCCGGCCTCCTGCGACCTCAAGTCTCCCCGCGCCCCGTCCGCGAGTCGCCGCCCGTCCGGGTGGCGGCGCGAGCGTGCGTGGGCGGCAGCCGAGGCCACCCGGTAGGGTGGCCGCCGCTAAGCGGCCGTGGCTTCAGTCTGCGCGCCCGGCACGACGAGAACGCTGCATGTCGAGTGGCGCAGCACCCGCTCGGCCACGCTGCCGACGAGGAGGCGCCGCAGGCCGCGCCGGCCGTGGGTTCCAAGGACGAGAAGGTCGGGCTCCAGATCGTCGGCGAGGCGGAGGATCTCGGCCGCCGGAGAGTGGCCGGTGCGCAGCATCGGCGCGACGCGCCAGCGCGGGTCCGGGAGATAGGCTGCGATGAAACGCTCGAGCTCCACGCGCGCCGCCGGATCGAGCCGCGCGAAGAGCGCCGGCTCGGGGGCCGTATCGAGGACGACCGGCTCGATCTCGACGACCAGCAGGGCGGCGGCGATCATCGAGCCGCCTCCACCTGCCGCCCCACCCAGGGCGCCGGCGACTTCGAGCCCGCGCCGCATCGCTTCGCCCGAGATCGCCGAGAGGTCGACCGCGAAGAGGAGCCGCCGCGGCGGCACGCGCAGCTCGCCGCGGGTGACCAGGACCGGACAGGGGGCCTGGCGCACCACCCGGTCGGCGGTCGAGCCGAGGAGCTTCTTGACCCGCTCCCAACCCTCGGCCGCGGCGACCACCACCAGGTCGGCGCCTGCCGCGGCGGCGGTCTCGGCGAGCAGGAAGTGCGGCGCGCCTTCGAGCACGGTGCGGCTGGCCTCCTCCTCGGGGCGGACCCCCAGTCTCGCCACCTGCGCCGCGAGGAGGCGCAACCGCGACTCGCGCCTCGCCTCGATCACGTCCGGGATGTAGACGGGCACGCCGTAAGGGGCGCCGGCGGCATAGGCGATCGGCGCCTGGAAGGCGTGGGCGAGGTGAACCTTGGCGCCGCACGCCCGCGCCACCCGCAGGCCGTTGCGCACCACCTCGTCGGAGGCGGTGGTGACGGAAGTCCCAATCAAGACGGTGCGGATGTCGAAGGCCGTGGCGTCCTGCTCCCGTGCCGCCGGCAGCTGTCGAGGTTCATCCTTCATGAACCAATCCCTCCATCTCGCATCGTAGAGGCGGCGGGCGCTGCGCGCGCCACGCCTCGGGGCGGGGAGGACGCCCACCCCGTGGCGTAGGGGCCACCGCCTGATCGGGTATGGGCCGGAGCTCGCGCCAGAGTTACCTTGAACCGCTGGAGACTCCGGCCCGGGAAAAGGAGAAGAGAACATGCTTGGCGCCGTCGATCGCAACCCTGCGCTGCTCAAGCTCGACCTCTACTGCCGCGGCCTGCGGGTGGACGAGAGCTGCCTGGTCGAGGAGGACGGCGGGCGCCGCGTCCTGCGCACCCGCGCCGGCCTGGGCAGCGGCCTCGAGCTGATCCTTCCCGGCGGGCTGTGGACGAACGTGCCGGTTGCCGAGCCTTTCGCGCGGCAGTCGCCCTACCTGCTGCGGCGCCGGGCCGGCGGCTATCTCCTGGAGCGCGACGGCCGGCCGGTCGCCCCGGTCCGGCTCTCGCCGCGTCCGGCGTGGTATGACGCCTCGACCTCGACCGGCAAGGCGATGACCCGCATCGGTACGCTCCAGGGCACCTACCTCGGCATCTACCAGGCCAAGGTCTGCGAGTACTGGACCGCCCGTCCCAAAGTCAACTGCAAGTTCTGCTCGGTCGGGCTCAACCTCGGCGTCGACGAGGCCGGCGAGAAGTCGCTCGAGGAGGTGCTCGAGGTGGTGCGCGCGGCGCGCGACGAGTCGGGCATCACCTACGTCGACTTCAACACAGGTCACTACGAGGGCGACACCTACCTCGACCTCCTGGAGCCCTACATCACCCGCATCAAGCGGGAGCTGGGGCTGCTCGTCGGGGTGCAGACGCCGCCGCACCGCGACCTGTCGCGCTACGACGGGCTGCGCGAGATCGGCGTCAACCGCGTCTCCTTCTGCTTCGAGGTCTTCGACCGGCAGATCTTCCGCGAGCTGTGCCCGGGCAAGGACGCCGAGTACGGCCTCGACCATTACCTGGAGGCGATCCGCTATTGCGCCGCCCTCGCCGGCAAGGGCCCGCGCCGCGAGCCGTGGGTGACCAACGGCGAGATCATCGCCGGCCTCGAGCCGCCCGAGTCCTCGATCGCCGCGATCGACTGGATCGTCTCGG
Organism: Thermoanaerobaculia bacterium; assembly: GCA_035544875.1. Classification (GTDB taxonomy): domain Bacteria; phylum Acidobacteriota; class Thermoanaerobaculia; order Multivoradales; family UBA5704; genus JASLEW01. The sequence continues at coordinate 85,000 of DASZZP010000107.1, forward strand.
TGGGCGCCATCCCCACGGTCTGTGTCTTCCGTCCGCTGACCGGCACCGACCTCGAGCAGCTGCCGCCGCCCCGGACCGAGGACCTCGTGCCCGTCTTTCGCCGTCTCTACGAGGCGTCGATGGAAGGCAAGCTGCCGATCGGCTGCGCGCCGAACGTGCACGTCTCGCTGGTCCTCCTGCCGGAGGAGTGCGCGGCGCTGTCGGACCGCCGCTTTCCCTGGCAGCGCACGCGCCTCGCCGCTCTTCGCCTGGCCTTCGGCCATGACTTCCGCCGCCGTCTCGAGCGGCTCGACGCGGGGCGGCCCCGGCCACAATTCGAGGCGGAGCCATCATGACCGGTCATCGCTACCTGCCGGCGATGCCCGAGCGGCACGCCGGCTCATTCAGAGAAACCACCCCTGCGGGTAGCGAGCCCTCCCACCCGCCCGGCCATCCGCTCCGAGGCTCAATCGTGTCCCCTGCCGGCGGCATCGCCTCTGCGCCGACTTTACGCCCATCCCGCGGTGCGCCCTCGGCGGCGGGCGAGGCGGCGCGGGCGGCGGGCGGGACCACCAAGACGCTCCTCGGACAGTTGCGCAGCACCGTCTCGGCCACGCTGCCGAGCAGGAGGCGCGAGAACCCGTGGCGGCCGTGGGTGCCGACGACGACGAGGTCGGATTCGAGATCCTCGCTCATCTCAAGGATTCTGCCTGCGGCGGAAGTCCCCGTGCGGATCAGCGGCGTCACACGCCACCGTGGAGGGCAATGCTCGGCCACGAAGCGGCCGAAGGATTCGAGAGTCGCCTGATCGATCGGCACGAGGTCCGGACCCTGGAGCTGATCGAGCAGTAACGGCTCGTTCTCGACGACGAGCAGAGCTTGCGCAGCACCGGCTTCGCCCGGCCCTCGCCATGCGGCAACCGCCGTGTCCGCATCCGCGGGCGGGCCTCCCATGCAGCCGACGATCTCGAGTCCCCGCGCCAGCGCCTCGCCGGAGATCGGTGACAGGTCCACGCCGGCCAGCACATGGCGCGGCGGGACGGCCAGCGGGCCGCGGGTGACCAGCACCGGGCAGGAAGCGACACGGACCAGCCGGTCGGCCGTGGAGCCGAGGAGCTTCGCGAGGCGTCCCCAGCCCTCGGAGGCGGCGACCACGATGAGGTCGGCCGCCGCCGCCGCGGCGGTCTCCGCCAGGACGAAGTGAGGCGCCCCTTCGAGCACCGAGCGGCCCGCCAGCTCCTCCGGTCGGATCCCGAGCCTTGCCGCCTGGGCGTCGAGGCGGCTGCTCCGGGTCTCGCGCTTGCCCTCGATCAGCTCCGGGATAAAGGCGGGAGTGCCATAGGGGATGCCCCCGGTATAGGCCAGCGGCGCCTGGAAGGCATGGACGAGATAGACCCGGGCACCCGCGGCGCGCGCCACCCGGAGCCCGGTGCCGACCACCCGGTCCGAGGCGTCGGTCAACGTCGTGCCGATCAAGATGGTGCCGAGTCTGGAAGGCATCGTTTTTCCCTCCTTGCCGCGGTTGCGCCGATCGGCGCGGCCGGCTTTGCCACTGACACTAGCCGCAGCTGAGCAGACCGCCTACCCCCGTCCGGGTAGGCCGCGCGTGCACCGCCGGGTGGGGGCAAGAGCCTGGGCAGCCGTGCAGTCGCCTCACTCGGCGCGCAGCGCCCCGATCGGATCGAGGCGTGCGGCGCGGCGAGCGGGGGCCACGCCCGAGAGCAGGAATCTGGTCGCAGCAATCACTCCCGAACCGATTCTGCTTGACGCACGAGAGCAACCACTCTCTTGGGGCTGCCTTCTTCCCATCTTTCGGCGACCTTGCGCCCCGCCCCGAGGGGTGTGTGGACAGCGGCTGTCTTGGCACATCCTGGCAGACATGAAAACCACTAATCGTTCCCTGCAAACACGAAAGGTCACTTCCGTCATCGCCTTCATCTCCTGCTTCTTCCTTCCCGGGGTTTCCGTGGCCGCGGCGGAGCCCTCCGCAGCCAAGACTTCGCTCGTTGCGGCGGCCAGCAGCCGGCTGTGGCTGGCTGGTGACTCGACGCTGCATCCGTTCACGATCAACGCGACGAAGTTCGAGGCGGCCGCCGGGCTCGACGGATCGTTCGCCGCGGGCTCGGCGGAGGCGCGCGCGGCGGTCCTCGGAGGAGCCTTGAAGAGCCTCAGTCTCTCGGTTCCGGTGGCGGATCTCAAGTCGGGCGACGCCGGCCTCGACAAGAACATGCGCAAGGCATTGCAACAAGATCGAGCCCCGGTCATCCGCTTCACCCTCGCGGACTACAAGACGGCCGAAGCCAAGGACGGAAGCTTGATCGTCAAGGCGCGCGGCCGGCTTGCCATCGCGGGCGTCGAGAAGGACACCGTCGTGGAAGGAGCCTGCCGCTTCGGCCCGGACGGGCTCGAGGTTACCGGCGCGAACGACGTGCTGATGAGCGATTTCGGCATCAAGCCCCCGACGATGATGCTCGGGACGATCAAGACGGCGGACAAAGTGGTCGTGCACTTCGATCTGAAGCTGAAGGCGTCCGACGCCGCACCGGCGGTCAAATAAAAAAAGGAGAGGTCCAATGAAACGTGCTCTGACAATCCTCACCCTGCTGGCGCTGGCCGGCCTTCTGCCGGCGAGCGCGCCGGCGATGCCGCTGGTCGGCAACGAGACCATGAAGCTGAACATGGAGGCCTACATCCAGGCGCTCGGCGTCGCCGAGCACGTGCCGGACAATGTCAGGAACAACGGCCGCGTGTACCTGTTCCTCAAAGAGGCGCGCCTCCGCTTCGACGGCAGCCTCTACGGCACCACCTTCGACATCATGCTGGCGCCGGGCGGCGAGGACATCACCCCCAACACCAATGCTGCTCTGGGTCTCCTCGACTTCAGCTTCAACGTGCCTCTGTACAAGGGCACCTCGGTCAAGATCGGCCAGTTCCTCGTCCCCTACAGCCGCGAGCGCATCACCGACGATTCGACGATGAGCTTCGGCGAGCGCTCGATCGAGAACCTCGGCTTCGCCTGGAACCGCGACTATGGCGCGGCGCTGTCCTGCTATGGAGGCAAGACGGCCGCCACGCTGGCCGTGATGTCGGGCGGCGGCCGCGACATACCGCAGCGCTACCTGCCCGAGGTGCTGGGCGTTCCGATGATCGTGGCCCGCCTGGGGTACAACGACGGCATCGACCGCGACATCTATCATGTCAGCGCCCGCGACACCGACCCCGGCCGCGCCAAGTCGGCCTTCTTCGTCAACGGCCTCTACGTCAAGGATTCGTCGATCGGGCACTCGACGGTGCTCAACGTCAGGGCCACGGACAAGAACCTGCTCATCGACCCGAACTACAACCCGTTCATCAGCAAGGCGCCTTTCTCCCTGTCAACGGTCTGGCAAGGCGGGGCGGACGCGGCATACCGCGCCCCCCTGCGTTCGGGCGCCGCCTTCAACGCGGAGGGTCAGGTCGACTTCAGCCACTTCAACAACAAGTACGGCAGCCTGAGCCTCAAGGGCGCCAGAGTGCAGGCGGGCATTTCTAAGGACAAGTTGGGAGTGAACCTGCGCTACTCGGCGCTCTTCCTCGATCAGAAAATGGCCTTCGTCAGCAACGGCGTCGCCTTCCCGATCGTTAAGAACAAGACGCCGCTGCAGGAGATCACGCCCTCGCTCACCTACCACTTCCGGGAAGGTGTGGCGGTCGTGGCGGACTTTCCTTTCCTCATCAACATGCTGGTCTTCCGCGAGAACACCATCGGCTCCTACGTCATGAGCGAGCAGCCGGATCAGGTCACGGTGATCAAGCCCGGCACGACCGCCGGCACCGGCTCGGTGATCCGCCGGAATGTCCCCGAAGTGCGGCTGATGATCCAGCTGGGGTTCTGAGCGGATAGAACGAAATTGCTCCGTGCCCCAGGGGAGGGGGCGTCCCAGGGGGCGTCCCCTCCCTCCCGTTGCCAGCGGACGTGAGCGAGCGGCCGGTCATTGCCGACGGCCGCTCGCCGGTCGTTGCGTGAAGTCTCCTTCGCCGGCGGCTCGGGCGCCTAGCCTAGCGCTCGGTTCGCGCCTCGGCCATGAGCCGCAGTGGGCCGAGCGCTACCGCCGTCCCGGCCGGCAGGTGCGCTAGAATCCGCCCACGATGAGCTCAGATCCGATCCCGCCTTCGTTGGCGAGCCATGGGGAGCTCGCGGTGCGGGAGAGCCGGCCATGAGGGTCCTCATCGCCGACGATCACACGCTCTTCCGGGACAGCCTGCGCAGCCTGCTCGAGGCCCGCGGCATCGAGGTGGTCGGCGAAGCGGCAAACGGGCGCGAGGCGGTCGCGCTGGCGCATCACCTGGCTCCCGACGTGGTGCTGATGGACCTCGCCATGCCCGAGCTGGACGGCCTGGCCGCGACCAGGCTGCTGAGCGCCGACCTGCCGCAGGTCAGGGTCGTGGTGCTCACCGCATCCGATGACGACAGCAAGCTCTTCGAGGCCATCAGGTCGGGCGCTCAGGGCTATCTCCTCAAGGATCTCAAGGCGGACGAGTTCTTCGACCAGCTGGCGAGAGTCGGGAATGGCGAGCCCGCCTTGACGCCGGCGATCGCACGCAAGCTCCTGCTGGAGTTCGCCCGCCCCTCCCAGCCCGCGGCCCAGCAGCCGCCCGCCAATGACCCGGATGCGTTGACCGACCGCGAGCGTGAGATCCTCACCCTCCTGGTCGAGGGAGTAACCTCCAACCGCAAGCTCGCGGGCCGGCTCGGCTTGAGCGAGAACACCATCAAGTTCCACGTCCGCAACATCCTCGACAAGCTGCATCTCCACAACCGCGCGCAGGTCGTCAGCTACGCCCTGCGCCACCGCCTCGTCGAACCCGCCGAGTAGACGCGCCCGCCTTCTCCTTCGGCTGTGCGCTGAAGCCCTGCTCCCGCCCATCGCGGGCGCCCGCCTCTCCTGGCGCAAGTTGGGCTCGGCTGCCACCCCTAGGGGCGGGACTGCCCCCCCGGCGGCGAGGAGCTGCCGCTGCCCCCCGGGGTGTTTCCTCACGGCCGCGGGTCCATTTGAATTCTCTAAGGCCCGAGGAGTTGCGCCGTGAGCCAAGGAGAGATCGTGGAACCCAAAGACATCGGCCCTGGGCCAGGGTCGAGGGCGAGGAGACGACTGCCATGAAAGAGCCGCGAGTCCGCGATCTCATGACTCCGGGTGTGGTCAGCGTCACGCCAGAGGACAGCCTTGCCAGGGCCTGCGATCTGATGCTCGAGCACCACTTCCCGCACTTGACCGTGATCGCCGGCGACGGTGAGCTGGTCGGCCTGCTCAGCCACCGCGACCTCCTCCGGCACTCGTCGATCGAAAAGGCCGAGCTGCCGCCGAGCCTTCAGCGCAGCGTCCCGCGGCGCGTCCGGGTAGAGGAGGTGATGACCTCAGAGGTCGAAACCGCCACGCCCGGCCAATCGCTCCGCCAGGCCGCCCTGATCATGCTCGCCAACAAGTTCGGCTGCCTGCCGGTCGTCGAGGCTTCGCAGGTCGTGGGAATCCTCACCGAGGCCGACTTCGTCCGCTACTTTGCCCTTGACGGGTAGCCGCCCGCGCTGGCGGCAACGGTGCTCGGGCGAGTATCGTGAGCAGTCTATTGGGCTTGCCGGCTGCCGCCGCCCCTCCCCGCTACCAGCGGTGCGGTCCGCAACGGCGAGCGTCTCCGGCCGGCCAGGCCCGCGGCGATGAGGAGCAGAGAGCATGTTGAGCGCATCTGAGCTGGCGCACCTCCGCCTCTACCGACGGGCGGTCGACTTCCTGGCCGCGGCGCAGATCTACCTGCAAGCCAATCCGCTGCTGCGCGAGCCGCTGCGGCCGGAGCACTGCAAGAGCCGGCTGCTCGGGCACTGGGGCACGGTGCCGGGCATCAACCTGATCTACGCTCACCTCAACCGGCTGATTCGCACCCGGCAGGCGAGCGTGCTGCTCATCACCGGACCCGGCCACGGCGCGCCCGCCAATTTCGCCAACCTTTATCTCGAGGGGTCGCTCGGCGAGCGTTACCCCGAGCTCACGCTCGACGAGATCGGCCTCTGCCGCATGGTCAAGGGCTTCTCCTGGCCAGGCGGCTTCCCGAGCCATCTCAATCCGGCCACTCCGGGCGTGATCCACGAGGGAGGGGAGCTCGGCTACGCCCTCGCCACCGCCTTCGGCGCCGCGCTCGACAACCCCGATCTGCTGGTGGCCTGCATCGTCGGCGACGGCGAAGCCGAGACCGGCCCGACCGCCACGGCCTGGCACGGCACCAAATACCTCGACCCGGCGACCTGCGGCGCGGTACTGCCGATCCTGCACGACAACGGCTACAAGATCTCCTCGGCGACGGTCTCCGGCAGGATGAGCGACGCCGAGCTCGACCTGCTCTACCGCGGCTACGGCTGGGCGCCGCGGATCGTCGGCGGCGGCGCCCCGGCGGGCGGCGCCCGGGAGGCCGGCGAGCTCGACCCCCCCGCCCTCGATCGGCTGAATGACCGCCTCGACGAGGAGATGGCCGCGGCGCTCGACTGGGCGCACGAGGAGATCCAGGCTATCCAGCGCGATGCCCGCGGCGGCCGGCGGCGCCCGCGCCCGGCCTGGCCGCTGCTGGTGCTGCGCTCGCCCAAGGGGATGGGATGCCCCGCGAGCTGGCGCGGCGAGCCGCTCGCCGGTACCTGGCGCGCCCATCAGGTGCCGGTGGCCGGCGTCAGGGAGGATCCGGAGGCGCTCGCCACGGTCGAGCGCTGGCTCCGCTCCTACCGGCCGGAAGAGCTCTTCGACGCGGCCGGCCGGCCGGTTGCGGCCGTCCTCGGGCAATGCCCGACCGGCGACCGCCGCATGGGCATGAGCCCCCACGCCAACGGCGGCGCGCTGCTGCGCGATCTCGACCTGCCGCCGCTTGGCGACTACGGCCTGCCGCTCGGCGCCCGCGGACACGATCTGCGCAGCGCCATGCAGCCGGTGGGGGCCTACCTGCGCGACACTTTCAGGCGCAGCGAGGCGCAGCGCAACTTCCGCCTGGTCTGCCCGGACGAGCTCACCTCCAACAAGCTCGAGAAGGTCTTCGAGGCCACAAGCCGCGACTTCGAGTGGCCGCTCGACGCCACCGACCGCGATCTCGCCCCCGGCGGGCGGGTGCTCGAGATGCTCTCCGAGCACATGTGCCAGGGATGGCTCGAAGGCTACCTGCTGACCGGCCGCCACGGCCTCTTCCCTTGTTATGAGGCGTTCATCGCGATCGTCGACGGCATGGTCAACCAGTACGCGAAGTTCTTGAAGCAGAGCCGCGAGACGCCCTGGCGGCGCCCGATCGCGTCGCTCAACTACCTGCTGACCAGCGACGGCTGGCGCCAGGACCACAACGGCTACTCGCACCAGGGGCCCGGTTTCATCAACATGCTGCTCAACAAGAAGGGCTCGGTGCTGCGCATCTACCTGCCGCCCGACGCCAACACGCTGCTGGTCACCCTCGACCACTGCCTGAAGAGCCGCGACTACATCAATCTCGTCATCGCCACCAAGAACGAGATGCCGCAGTGGCTGTCGCTCGCCGAAGCCGCCGAGCACGGGCGCGCGGGGGCCTCGACCTGGCGCTGGGCGAGCAGCGCCGGCGGCGAGGAACCCGACGTCGTGCTGGCCGCCGCAGGCAACACGCCGACTCTCGAGACGCTGGCCGCCGCCTGGCTGCTCGCCCGCGACGCCCCCGGGCTGCGCGTGCGGGTGGTCAACGTCGTCGACCTGCTGGTGCTCGACACCCAGCGCGCGCATCCGCACGGCATGAGCGACGACTCCTTCGCGGCGCTCTTTCCGCGCGACCGCGAGGTGATCTTCGCCTTCCACGGTTACCCCTCGGCCGTCCACCAGCTGCTCTTCTCGCGGCCGGCGCCGCAGCGCTTCCACGTCTTCGGTTATATCGAGGAGGGAACGACGACGACCCCCTTCGATATGACGGTGCGCAACGGCATCAGCCGCTACCAGCTGGCGATCGAGGCGCTGCGCCGCTCGCCGCGCATGGCGTCGCTGGCGGGCGAGCTGATCGACCGCTACGAGTACGCGCTGCGCGAGCATCGCGTCCACATCGAGACCCACGGCAGCGATCCCGAGGAGATCGCCGCCTGGCGCTGGTCATGAGCCCGAGGTGGAACCGCGCCTTGGTGCTCAATGCCGGATCCAGCACCCTCAAATGGTCGGTGCTGGAGAGGGACGGAGAGCGGCTGGTGGACAGCGGCACGGCGGCGTGGGAGAGCGCCGAGCCAGCGCGCCGGCAAGAGCAGATCGGCGCTTTGTGGCGTGCGGCGCCGGCGGTCGACGTCGCCGGCCACCGCGTGGTGCACGGCGGCGCCGATTTCCGGCGCGCGGTGCTGATCACCGCGGCCGTGCGTGCCAACCTCGCTCGCCTGGTCGAGATCGACCCGCTGCACGCCCCCGCGGCGCTGGCCGGCATCGCGGCGGTCGCGGAGGCCAATCCGCGGCTGCCGCAAGTCGCGGCCTTCGACACCTCGTTTCATGCCACGCTGCCGGAAGCCGCGGCGCTCTATCCGCTGCCCCGCGAGTGGAGCGAGCGCTTCGGCCTTCGCCGCTACGGCTTCCACGGCCTTTCCGTGGGCTATGCCGTGCGGCGAGTGGCGGAGCTGGCGGGCGCAGCGGCCGGCCGCCCCGAGCTTCCGGGGCGGCTGGTCGTCTGCCACCTCGGCAGCGGTTGCTCGCTCACCGCGGTGGCCGGCGGCCGCTCGATCGACACGACGATGGGCTTCACGCCGCTCGAAGGGGTGATGATGGCCAACCGCTCGGGCTCGGTCGACCCCGGCCTGCTGCTCCATCTCGAGCAGCGCTGCGACATTGCGCCCGCCGCCCTCGCCGCGGGGCTCAACCAGCGCTCCGGCCTGGCAGGCGTGTCGGGGCTCACGGGCGATTTTCGCGAGCTGCTGGCGGCGGCCGACGCCGGCCACGCGCGCGCCACCCTTGCCTACGCCATGTTCGTGCATAGCCTGTGCCGCGCCGCCGGCGCCATGATCGCCGTGCTCGGCGGTCTCGACGCCCTGGTCGTGACCGGCGGCATCGGCGAGCACAGCCCGCGCCTGCGCGCCGACCTCGCCGGCGCCCTCGCCTACGCCGGCCTCCGCCTCGATCCGGCCGGCAACGCTGCCGCCGTCGGCGATCACGGCGGCAATGGGCGGCACGCCGAAGCCGACCCCGACTCCAAGGCCGACACCGATCTCTCCGCCTCCGGCGCCGCCGCCCGCTTCTTCGTCGTCACCGCCCGCGAAGACCTCGCCGTCCTGCGCGAGATCGAAACGGTGCTGGCGAGCTGACCGGGCTGCTCACCCACCGCGAGCTCCTACGGCATCGGGCGCCGGGCCGGGACTAGACCGAAACTGGTTCGAGCGTCAGGGGAGGGGGCGTCCCCTTCCCCCCCGGCGCCGCCGGGCAGGACCCGGCGGCTTCGGACAACCGGGAAGGGGATCGACTGGTTGCGGGGGGCGATCCGATCGATGCTTCGAGTAGGCCACCGCAGCCACATCGCAGCGCTGTCTCATCCCTCCGGCTCGGCACCGTCGGTTGGGACTAGAATGAATCTGTGATGTTTGCGGAACGCAGCTCCCAGCCGGCGGTCGCCCTGCGCCCCGCCGCCCCCCGCGATGCCGACCTGCTGCGGCAATGGCGCGCCGAGACCAGCGTGCGCCGCTACCAGCCGCTCAACGACCTGCCCACCTCGCAGCTGCGGGCCGACGTGGCGAACCAGCGGATCTCCGAGCTCTACCGCGGCCAGGGCGACAAGTTCCAATGGATCGTCCAGATCGATGGCCAGCCGGCGGGCTGGATCACCCTGGTGGTCAGCAACTGGGAGCACGGCCTCGCCGAGGTCGGCTACGCCCTCTCGACCGCCTTCCAGGCACGCGGCCTGATGACCGGGGCGCTCGGCCTGCTGCTCGCCGACCTGTTCCACAACACCCCCCTCGAGCGCATCGAGGCGCGCTGCGCGATCGAGAACCTCGCCTCGCAAAGGGTGCTGGAGAAGAACGCCTTCCAGCGCGAGGGCCAGCTCCGCGGCTATTTCCGGCTGCGCGGGCGCCGGGTCGACAACTACCTCTTCGCCCTGCTGCGCGACGACTACCTGGCGCACCGCGACCGGCGGTGACGCCCCGGCGACGCTCCTCTGGGCCTGGGCTCCGCGGCGCTCAATCTATCGCCGCCTGCCCACTCAGGGTTGCGATAGGCTGACGGCACTCGACGACCATGCCACGATCCGAATCTCCTCATGACGTCGCTCGGCCGCTCGCCTGGGGCATTGCGGCGACCGCGGTGCTGGGCGCGCTGATCGTCGTCGGCTCGCGCAACCTCGCGCACTTCGACGCCGCCGTCGTCGCCTACACCTTCTCGATCCTCTTCGCAACCTTCGGCTTGACCTACCGCTATGCCATGTGGCTACGGCGGCCGCCCACGGACGTCTATAGGCGCAGAGGCTGGCAGGTCTTCTTCCGGCGCGGCCGGCGTGCGCGTCATCTCGGGCGGTGGCTGGTGCACGTGACGAGCGACATCGTCTTCAACCGCTTCATCTGGGCACGGGGCCGACTGCGCGGCCTGACGCACGTGCTCATTCTCTGGGGCTGCGTGCTGGCGGTGGCGATCACGTTCCCCCTCGTGTTCGGCTGGTTGATGTTCGAATCGGTGCCCGGGCACCCGGAGATCTACCGGATCTTCGTCTTCGGCTATCCAGCCTTCTCGTTTGCGAGCGGCTCGATGCTCGGCTTTCTCGTCTTTCACGGTCTGGTTTGGGCCTCGTTCCTGGTCATCGCCGGCGTCATGCTCGCCATGCGCCGCCGGATGCGCGACGAAGGCGCGGTGGCGCTGCAGAGCTTCGCCGAGGACTTCCTGCCGCTGGTCATGCTGTTCGCCGTGAGCCTGACCGGGCTGATGCTCACCGCGAGCTACACCTGGATGCAAGGCTATGCCTACGACTTCATCGCCACCCTGCACGCGGTGTCGGTGATCTTCACCTTCCTCTGGCTGCCGTTCGGCAAGTTCTTTCACGTCTTTCAGCGTCCGGCCCAGCTCGCCGTCCGCTTCTACAAAGAGGTCGGCCGCGACGAAGACCCGGCGCACTGCCGGCGCTGCGGTCACGCCTTCACTTCGCGGATGCATGCCGAGGATCTCGTCGAGGTCGAGCGCCGGCTGGGCTTCGACTACAGCGTCGACGGTGGAGCCCGCCACTACCAGTGGATCTGCCCACCTTGCCGGCGCGCCCTGGTGGCGAGCGCCCAGGGCGCGGCCTGGAGGGGCGTCCGCGGCGGCCTGCTGGTCGCACCCGGCGCGGCGCCGGCCCACGTCAATCCAGGTCTCGGCGAGGGCCCCCTCGGCGCTTCCGATGCGGAGAACTTCCATGGCTGACATCAGTGAGTCCCATGAGACGGCCGCCGGGCGCGTAGTCGCCCTCGATCCGCCGGCGGACGATCCGTTCGGCCCTCACCCAGCCTACTCTTCGGGGCTGCGCCTCGACACCGGCGTCCAGCCCGACCGCCTGGTCGACACCCACTGCTGCTTCTGCGGCCAGCAGTGCGGGATCCGCCTCAAGGTCAAGCACGAGCAGGTGATCGGATTCGAGCCCCGCTACGACTTCCCGTTCAACCGGGGAATGCTCTGCCCGAAGGGAATCAAGCGCTATCTCCAGGGAGCGCACCCCGACCGGCTGCTCTCGGCCTTCGAGCGCGACGCCGGCTCGCCGGGCGGATTCCGGCCGATCGCCTACGGCCAGGCGATCGAGCGCGCCGCGGAGGCAATCCGCCGGATTCAGGCGGCCGGCGGCCGCGACGCGATGGCGGTGCTCTCGGGAGCGAGCCTGACGACCGAGAAGGCGTATCTGTTGGGCAAGTTCGCCCACATGGCGCTCCGCACCGCGAACATCGACTACAACGGGCGGCTGTGCATGGTGTCGGCCGCGGCCGGCAACATCAAAGCCTTCGGCATCGATCGCGCCGCCAATCCGTGTTCTGACCTCCTGGGCGCCGAGGTGATCTGGATCTCGGGCGCCAACGTCGCCGAGTGTGCGCCGATCACCACCGACTACGTGTGGCAGGCGCGAGAGAGGGGCGCCCGGGTGATCGTCGTCGACCCGCGAGTGACGCCGATTGCCCGCACCTGCGACCTTTTCCTGCCAATCAAGCCGGGGCGAGACGTGGCTCTGTTCAACGGCATCCTGCACCTGATGATCGAGCAGGGCTGGGTCGACCACGACTTCATCGCCCGGCACACGGTCGGCTTCGAGGAGGTCGCCCTGCACGTGCGCGAGTGGACCCCGGCGCGGACCGCCCGGGTTACTGGCGTCGCCGAGGCTGCGATCCGCCGTGCCGCCGAGTGGTGGGGGACGGCGAAGACCAGCTTCCTCATGCACGCGCGCGGCATCGAGCACTCGAGCCATGGCGTCCAGAACGTGCTGGGCGCCATCGACATCGTGCTCGCCTCGGGGCGGATTGGCCGCGAGTTCTGCGGCTACGCGACGATCACCGGCCAGGGCAACGGCCAGGGCGGCCGCGAGCACGGCCAGAAGTGCGACCAGCTGCCCGGCGCTCGCAAGCTAGCCGATCCGGAGGCGCGCGCCCACGTCGCCGGAATCTGGGGGATCGATCCCGACGATCTGCCGCAGCCCGGGGTTGACGCCTACGAGATCTTGCGCAAGATCGAGCGCGGCGAGATCCGCGGCCTGCTGTCGATCTGTTTCAACCCGGTGGTCTCGCTGCCCGACAGCGACTACGTCCGCCGGATGCTCGGGAAGCTCGACTTCTTCGTCGCGATCGATTTCTTCATGAGCGAGACGGCGCGCTATGCGGATGTCGTGCTTCCGGGCTCTCTCCACGAGGAGGACGAAGGGACGGTCACCACGACCGAGGGGCGAGTGATCAAGATCAACAAGGCGATCGCCTGTCCGGGCGAGGCGCGAGAGGACTGGAGGATTGTCCAGGACCTGGCGCACGCGCTTGGGCGCGAGCGCGGCTTCACCTTCTCCGGGCCGCGCGAGATCTTCGAGGAGCTGCGCAGGGCCTCGCGCGGCGGGGTCGCGGACTATTCGGGTATCAGCTACGAGAAAGTCGAGCGCCAGCAGGGCGTGTTCTGGCCTTGTCCCACGGAGGATCACACCGGCACGCCGCGCCTGTTCGAGCCGGGATCCTGGAACGTCGTCGCCCAGGGCGCCGGCCCGTTTTATTTTCCCGATGGCAGGGCTCGCTTCCACGCCGCGGTCTACTCGCCGCCGGCCGAGGACGTCGACGAAGATTACCCCGTGATCCTCACCACCGGCAGGGTGATCAGCCAGTTCCTCACGGGCACCCAGACCCGGCGCATCGGGCCGCTGCTCGACATGGACCCCGAGCCGCGGATCGAGATCCATCCGCAGCTAGCCGGTCGGCTTTCGGTCGAGGACGGCGAATGGGCAACGGTCGAGTCCAGGCGTGGCGGGCTCACCCTGCGGGCTCGCGTCGTGGCGACGATCCGGCCGGACACGATCTTCGTCCCCTACCACTGGCCGGGCCGCCGCAGCGTCAACCGGGTGACCTTCGCGGCCCAGGACCCGATCTCGAAGATCCCCGAGTTCAAGGCCTGCGCGGTGCGCGTGCGACCGGCAAGCCGCGATGAGATCCGCGAGGCCGAGAGATGAGCCCAGGCTTCGATCTGCCCGCGACGCTCTGGCTCTGAGCCGCCCATGCCCGTACCCGCCGACCAGGGCTTCTACATCGACCCGGCTCGCTGCATTGGCTGCAACGCATGCGTTCAGGCTTGCACGGAATGCGACACCCACAAAGGGGTGTCGATGATCCAGCTCGACTTCATCGACCGCGCGCGCTCGCCGCAAACGGTGCCGGTCGTCTGCATGCACTGTGACCAACCGACGTGCGCCGAGGTCTGCCCCGCGGACGCCATCAAACGCACCGCGGACGGCGTCGTCCAGACCGCGCGCAAGGCGCGTTGCATCGCCTGCAACAACTGCGTTCTCGCCTGCCCGTTCGGCGTCCCCAAGATGCACGATGCCGCCAACCTGATGATGAAGTGCGACATGTGCTACGACCGCACCTCGCAAGGTCTGAAGCCCATGTGCGCGTCGGTCTGCCCGAGTCAGGCTCTGCTGTACTGCACCAGCGAAGAATTCGAGCGGCTGCGCCCTGCCTCACGCGCGGTCGGCAGCTTCCGCTTTGGCGCTCAGGTCGTCACCACGCGAGTCAAGATGCTGGTCCCAAAGGGATTCGCGGAGGATCTCCTGGCGGTCACCGCGCCGCTCGAACGCGCGGCGCGAGAAGAGCCTGCGGATTTGCTGCTCGAGAACCTCTACCAGGAGACCCCAACGTGAGTCGGCGCGACCCCGACGAGATGACCATCGCACCCGACGGCCGCCCGCTCGCCGAGCAGCCGAAGTGGCGCCGCGATTTCCCGATTGACGTGCCGGAGGACCACTACGTCGCGCGCCGCGAATTCACGAAGTTCCTCGCGCTCACCAGCTTCGCCTTCGCCGTCGGCCAGGCCTGGATCTTCGCGAAGAGCCTGCTGGGCCGGCACCGCTCCTTCCCGGAGCTCAGTGTCGCCCGGCTCGCCGATCTTCCAATCGGCGGCAGTCTCCAGTTCGACTACCCGGGCCCGGGCTCGCCCAAGCTTCTCGTCCGCCTGGGCCAGGGCGAGCTGGTCGCCTTCGACGCGCGCTGCACCCACCTCTCGTGCCCGGTGATCCCGCAGGTCGATCGCGGCCGCTTCCACTGCCCGTGCCACCAGGGGAACTTCGATCTCACCTCCGGCCGGCCGCTCTCCGGACCGCCGCGGCGGCCGCTGCCGAAAGTCAAGATCGAGCTGCGGGGCGAAGAGGTGTTCGCGGTCGGAGTCGCGGAGAGCACACCGTGAACGGCCGTTCGCGCTTCTCGCGCGCGCAGCGTACGTCGATCCTCTCCGGCATAGTTTCGATCGTGGTCTTGATCGTGGTGCTGCAGCTCTGGCTGTTGACTGCGACGATCAACGCCCATCTCGGCGGCAACCTCGCCGTGGCGGCGCCGGCCGCGGCCGCGAGCCTGCTCTGCTTCGTGCTCGTGGCCGGCCTGCTGCGCTACGTCTATCGGCTCGATCGCTGAGTGGATGCCCCAGCATTGAAGACCCTGCTTCGCGGCCGGCTCTCCGCCGCGATCGCCGGCCTCTTCCCCGGCTACTTCGCGCTGGTCATGGCGACCGGGATCGTCTCGATTTCCTGTCACTTGATGGCGCTGCCGTCGATCGCGCGTGCGCTGCTTGCGATCAACCTGGCCGCCTACGCGGCGCTGGCGTTGCTCACCCTCGCCCGCGCCGTGCTCTACCCGCGCCGGATGCTTTCTGATCTTGCCGACCACGCCCGCGGCTCGGGCTTCTTCACGATGGTGGCCGGCACCAATGTGCTGGGCAGCCAGTGCCTGCGCGTCGCCGGCTGGCGAGGCATCGCGGAGGTGCTGTGCGGCTCCGGGTTGGTGCTCTGGATCGTCGTCATGTATGCCTTTTTCACCGCGGTCATCGTGCGTACCAAGAAACCGACGTTGAGCGAAGGGATCAATGGCGCCTGGCTCATCGCCACCGTCGCCACTCAATCGGTGGCGATTCTGGGTGTCGCGCTGGGGACGCCGTTCGGCTGGCCTCCGGCGACGGTCGCTTTCGGCGCGCTCGTGTTCTTCCTCGTCGGGTGCATGCTGTATTTGGCGATCATCACTCTCATCTTCTATCGCCTCGCCTTCCTCGAGCTCGCAACCGCCGAACTCACACCGCCGTATTGGATCAACATGGGCGCGGTCGCGATCACCACGCTCTCCGGCTCGACGCTCCTCCTCGCCGCCCCGCGCTCGCCCCTCCTCGCCGAACTCGCCCCCTTCCTCAAGGGTTTCACGCTCTTCTTCTGGTCCGCCGCGAGCTGGTGGATTCCGCTCCTTCTCCTGCTCGGTGGCTGGCGCCACATCTGGCGCCGTCACCCGCTCACCTATGACCCGCAGTACTGGGGAATGGTCTTCCCGCTCGGCATGTACTCCGCCGCCACCTGGCGGCTCGCCGAAGCGCTCCCGTTCCCATCGCTCGCCGCGATCGCGCGCGCCGCCCTGATCGTCGCGCTGCTGGCATGGTTCGCGACGGCTCTGGGGCTCGCAGGCTCCGGAGTTCGACGAAGTTCCTTGCTCCCGCGCAAGGACCGCGTGGAGGGGCGCACCTAGGGCCTTACAGCCCGCCCGCCCGCACCGGCGGCACGGTCTTTTCTGCCCGTCAGGGTTGCGACAGGCTGAAGAAGTTGCCGGAGTCGTCGGTGAAGACTGCCGAAAGGCCCCACGACTCCTTCTGCGGGGCGCCGTGGAACGGCACGCCGCGCGCCTTGAGCTCCTCATAGGTGGCGGCGCAGTCGTCGGTGTCGAAGGCGCCGCCGCCGAGTACGCCCTTTTCGACCAGCGAGCGGAGCTGCGCCGCGGTCTCGTCGTTGAAGATCATCCCCGGCTCCGGCTCCATGAGGGCGATCTCCAGCTCTGGCTGGCCGGGGACGCCGACCGTGACCCAGCGGAAGTCACCCATCGTGGCGTCGGTGCGCACTTCGAGGCCGAGCTTCTTGGTATAGAACTCGATGGCGCGGTCTTGGTCCAGGACGTAGACGGTGGCATGAGAGAGGCGCTTGATCATCGTGGTCTCCTTTCAAGGGAGAAACCCTACGACATTGCCCGCCGGTCCGCTTATCGCCGATTGCGGTTCTGCGCCGCGTAGGCCGGCGACCGGGGCGCCTCCGGCCGGCCGGCGCTCGTTCAGGCCACGATCACGAGTACATCGCCACGAAGCATCCCGGCACGCGGTACGCCGGGCCGACCGACCGCGGCACCGCGACCCAGCGCCGGCGGTAGTGCTGGGGAGGAGCTCCGGCGTACTTCCGGAAGGAGCTGCTGAAAGACGCGAGGCTCTCGTAGCCGACGTCGAGGCAGATCTCGGTGACGCTCCGGTCGGTGGTCTCGAGCAAGCGTGCGCGCGCGCTCGAGACGGAGCTGCGCCAGGTAGCGCCCGGGCGTCTCGCCGTACGCCTGCCGGAAGAGGCGCAAGAAATGGAACTTCGAGAAGCAGGCCGCGCGCGCCATCTCCCCGAGCTCGATCGGCTCCTCGGGGTGGGCCGCGAGCCGGACGCGCACCCGCCGCAGCCGCTCGAGCACAGCCAAGTCATAGGCGCCCCGGCGGCGCGCCAGGAGGAGGCCGCCATAGAAGAGGCCCCAGCCCTGCTTGGCCTGTGACCGCCCAGCCATTTCAGTCCTCGTGCTCGCCGAGCTTCGCCGACATCATCAACAGGGCTGCCGTTCAGTGGCCGGCGGCTGAGACGGGACGGTTGGGGCGGGCGCGGGTGGTGCGGTCGACGAAGAGCAGGGCGTCGAAGCGGTCGGTAATGACCACGGGAGCCAGCCCAGGAGAAGCGGAGGAAGCAGCAGCACCGACGAGCTCATTGGACCTCTCCTCGCCTGATCTCAATGTACCACCGGCGTTTGCGACCGGGATGCCGACGCGGCGAGGAGCTCCTGGAGGTACTTTCCCCACAGGGCCGGCAGCGAGTGGGTGCCGTGGCCACGGGTCTGGGGAGTGATCGGGAGGAGGACGTACCGACCGCGCGGGACATGGAGGATGGCCTCATCAAGGATGCCGAGCTCCGGCGGGTTGACTTGGTCGTCGGCGGAGTTCACGGCGTAGAGAGGGGCGCGGATCTCTCCGAGGTGGGGCAGCGGGTTGTAATCGCGCGAAGCCTCGAACTGGTAGATGACGTCGTTGGCGTCGAGGGTGGAGGTGTAGCGCTTGACCAGGGTCGCGAGAAGGGCCTCGGCCTGCTCGCGGGTGGGGGCTTCTTTCTGCCACCGCAGCGGGCTCGACACCATGAACTAGGTTCTGGTGAGTATCTTTGTCCCAGGGCAACACCAGAACGTGAACGGCCGAGACCAGTCCGCGGGGCTGGATCGCGTACTTGCCCTGCTTCCACTCAGGGTCGCTCTCGATCGAATCGACGATCATCCTGCGCAGCATGCGGTTGCGGCCGGCGATCTCCACTGGCAGGCTGGCCAGCGGCATCAGCGCGTCCATGAAGCCGGGGTAGATGTACCCCCACAGCCAGGTGTGCATGCCGCCCATCGAGGTGCCCATCACCAGGCGGAGGTGGTTGACTCGAACTGGGCAATGAAACCGGCGACGACGCGGAAGAAACGCGAGTCGTCGAAGAAGCCTGCCGAAACCAGCTGGTAGAAGCGGTCGGCGCCGTGCGGCGCCCACTCCCGCCTGACCTCGACGACGAACGCGCCCTGGCTGGTTTCGCAGCGCGCCCGGAAAACCGACGGCGCCTGCCCCGTCAGGCCTGGAGCCGCGCTCGCCGCCATCGTCACGAGCGCCGTCATCGCCGTGACCGCCAGGATCGCCACAGTCGCCGCTCCAAGGGCAACCGCCGGCGCGGGCGCTCGTTGCGATCCCGCTCGCCGACCCTTGACGCCGCGTGAAGGCGTCGCCGTCGTCAGTGCGCGCCTCCCGCCAGTGCGTGCGCGATCTGGCCGACGAGGCGCTGGCCGCTCGCGATCCAGGCGCGGGCCTCGTCGTCCTCGACGGCGAGCAGGGCCTCCGGGCCGCCGCGCAATCTGGCGATCAGCTCGATCATGACGGGCTCGATGCCGTCGTGCCGCGCCAAGCTGGCCGCGATCCGGGGCAACGGGATGCCGTCGCTGCCGGGGGCCTGGTCCGATTCCCGCTCCGCCTCTTCGGCCTCGGCAAGGAGCAGCGCGCGTACGCCGGTCTCGACCGCGTCGCGCAGCGGTGTCAGCGCCTCGACCGGGAAGCCGCCGCCGCCGAGGACGGCGGCCATACGGGCCTTGCGCTCCGCATGCCCGCCAAGCTCGCGCGCCCGCGCCATCCGGCGCTGCCGCTCGAGATCGGCTTGTCCGAGCGCAAGGGCGGGCGACCGGTGCAGGACCTGCGCTTCGCCGGCGGTGAATTGCATGACGCCGGCATTGACCAGACGCTCGATCGCCTCGAACGTGGCGCGGTCGAGGAGATTGAGAGCCGGCGCCGGTGAAGAATCGGCGAAGCAGCGGCCGACAAGCGCCGCGACCTCGCCGCGGTCGCCGGCGCCGACCCGGTCCAAGACGGCGAAGACCGTCTCCTGACCCGACGGTCCGGCGCGTAGCTCGAGCAGCAGCAGGCCGCCGGGCCA
Source organism: Thermoanaerobaculia bacterium (assembly GCA_035544875.1). GTDB lineage: Bacteria > Acidobacteriota > Thermoanaerobaculia > Multivoradales > UBA5704 > JASLEW01. The sequence goes on from DASZZP010000107.1 coordinate 104,149, forward strand.
GCGGTCGACCAGGTGATCACGTAACCGTTCCGGCCCGGAGCGCGGAGCGGCGGGCACCGGCGCCGCTGTCTCACGTGGCTCGCCCAGAACCGCCTGAACCCGCGCGATGAAGGCACCGCGTCCAGTCGGCAGCGCGAGGGAGTCCAGGTCGCCGCGCCCGTCGAGGACGCCGTCGGCGAGCGCCTGCTTCTGCGCCAGCAGCGGGAGCATGCGGTGTTCGATACTCCCCTCGGTGACCAGGTTGATGACGTGGACCGGGCGAGTCTGGTGCTTGCGCCAGGCCCGGGCGATACGCTGCTCGAGGCGCGCCGGGTTCCAGGGGAGATCGAGGTTGATGACGACGCTGGCCGCCTGCAGGTTCAGCCCCAGCCCGCCGCTATCCGTCGAGAGGAATAGGCGGCAGGCGGGCTCGTCCTTGAAGCGGCGGATTTCGACTCGGCGCCGCGCCTGCGGCACCGAGCCGGTGTGCCACGCGAAGGGCAGGCCCTTTTCCTCGACCAGCTCGCGCACCAGCTCGAGCATCCGCTCCCACTCGGAGAAGACGAGGATCTTGGCTTGCGGCTCCGCCAAGCGTTCGGCCAGGATCTCCTCCAGCTCGGCCAGCTTGGGGCAGACGCGGCAGTCGGGGTCGAGGATGTACGGCGTGTCGCAGATCATCCGCATGCAGGCCAGCCAGGTCTGGAGCTGGTCGAACTCTTCCGGCGTGAGCGGCCGCTCCCTGGTCTTCGCCATGAGCCGCGCAACCCACTCGTTGTACTCCTCGTAGCGCGCGATCTGCTCGCTTTCCATCGGCACGAAATAGTTGTTGACCGTGCGGCCTGGGAGCTGCTCTTCGACCTCATCCTTGCGGCGCCGCAGCAGGATGCCGCGGATGCGCCGGTGGAGCTCGTGCAGGTTCTTGAGAGCGGTGGGGCGGCCGCGATCGTCAAGCTCGTAGAAGTCGCGATTGAAACGGAAAAGCGGACCGAAGAGGGATGGGTCGAGGAACTGGACCAGCGAGTAGAGCTCATCGATCCGATTCTCGATCGGCGTACCGGTCAGCACGAAGGCGTACGAGCTGCGCAGCCGCTTGACGGCCTGGGCGGTCTTGGACTGCCAGTTCTTGATGCGCTGCGCCTCGTCGAGGATGATCACGTCGGGAGCCAGGTGCCGCTGGATCTCCTCGGCATCGGACAGAACCTGCTCGTAGTTGGCGAGGTAGAAGAAGGAACCCGGGGCGTACTGCCGGAGGCGCTGTGCGCGCGAGCCCTGAAAAACGCGCACCGGCAGGGCGGTGAACTTGGCGATCTGCTCCTGCCACTCGACCTTGACCGATGCGGGGCTGACCACGAGGACGCGCTCGATGCCGCGGAGCTGGCGCAGCAGCTCGCAGGCGGCGACCGCCTGGGCGGTCTTGCCGAGACCCATCTCGTCGGCGAGGAGCGCTCTCTCGCCGAAGGCGAGGTGGAGCATGCCCTCCCGCTGGTAGGGATAGAGCGGGAGCTTGAGGAAGTCGAGGCTGCGCCGGCCCGCCTCGACCTCGGCAAGGAAGCGGCTCCTCGCCGCCGCGCGGGCCGCCTTGCGTCTCTGCTCTTCCAGCCATGGCTGCAGCTGGCGCGAGAGCCGGACCTGCGCCTGGAGGGCCTTCGGCGCCCGCGCGAGCCGGCGGGCGAGGGCGGGAAGGACGGCAAGGGGTTCTCCCTTGACCAGGTCGTGTGCACCGAGGAAGGGCGCCAGCAGGGCGCGGACGGCCGGACGCGAGAGGCCGCCGCCACCGCTGGGGCGCGCGGCGGGCCACTGCACCCGGACCCGCGGCGGGTCGAGACGGCGGTCGAGGAAGACCTCGGCGCGGCCGCTCCGTTTCGCCGGCGCTGCGCCGGGCACCTTTGCCGTCGCTCGGGTGCCGCCCCTCGGCGGCCGCAAGCGCGCCGTCCGTGTTCGCCGGTGCGCGAGCCAGGCGAGGACGGCCTCGATGTGCTTGCAGGTTCCCAGGCCGTTGATCTGGTGGTCAGGGCAGCTGCAGGAGTTGGCGCGCTCGGCAAGGCTCCGAATCTCGACCTCGTACACCCCGCCGGTGCGCGAGCCGACCTCGTAGGTGCCGAAGAGCGGCTGGCGGCGCTCAACAGGCTCGATCTCGAGCGGCTCGGTCGCCGCCCGCTGGCGCCGCCGCTCGATCTCCTCCTCGTCGGAAGTGCGCCAGCCGTGGACGCGGGGCTTACGCTCCAAGACTCGCCGCGCCGCGCCTCCTCGCTTGCCGCGCGCGGCGGCGGTGGTCCTGGCGGCGGCCCCCCCGTCGGGCGGTCGCTGCGGCCCTGATCTCGGCATGCCGGTCTTTCTTACCACACTCGATGACGGCCGGTAGTCGTTCTGTTCGAGAAAGCCGTGGCGCGGCCCTCTGTCATGATGCGGCTGCGATGGCCGCTGCCGCGCCGCTCCTGACCGCCCGCGAGCTCAATCGCGCCACCCTGGCGCGCCAGATGCTGCTGGCGCGCGAGCGCGAGACCGCGTCCGGCGCCGTCGCGCGGCTGGTCGGGCTGCAGGCGCAGCTCGCGCGGCCACCCCTGGTTGGTCTCTGGACGCGGCTCGAGGAGGCAAGGCGAGACGATCTGCTCGGCCCCTTGCGCCGGCGCGAAGTGGTGCGGGCGACCGCCATGCGGGGGACACTGCACCTGATGACGGCGGAGGATTACGCCGCCCTGCGCGGCGCCCTGCAGCCGGCGCTCACGCGAGGGTTGGTGTCGGTGCTCGGCGCGCGCAACAAAGCGCTCGATCTCGCCGCAGTCGAGGCGGAAGGGCGCGCCTTCTTTGCCGGCCGGACGGCCACCTTCGACGAGCTGCGGGCGCATCTCGGGCGCCAGCACCCGCAAGGCGACGTGCGCGCCATGGCGTATGCGATCCGGCTGCTGGTGCCGCTGATCCAGCTCCCGACCGCCGACCCCTGGGGCTTCCCGGCACAGGCAGATTTCGTCCTCGCCGACGAGTGGCTCGGTAAGGACGTGCACACGGCCGAGGCGTCCGCCGACGGCCTCGTTCTCCGCTACCTCGCCGCCTTCGGTCCGGCGACGCCCGGCGATGCGCAGGTCTGGTCGGCGCTCGCAGCGCTGCGCGAGGCGTTCGCGCGGCTCAGGCCGAAACTGGTCACCTTCCGCGACGAGCGCAAACGCGAGCTTTTCGACCTCCCCGACGCTCCGCGCCCGGCGGCGGACACGCCGGCGCCGGTGCGCTTCCTGCCCGAGTTCGACAACGTCCTGCTGTCGCACGACGACCGCACGCGCATCTTCGCCGCCGACGCGCACCGCGCGCGCGTAGTGCTCAAGAACCTCCAGGTGCGCGCCACCTTCCTCGTCGACGGCCTGGTCGCCGGCACCTGGAAAATCGAGCGCAAGAAAACCGCCGCCGCGCTCGTCGTCGAGCCTTTCGGCGCCCTCACCAAGAAGACCAAGCAGGCCCTGGAGACCGAAGGCGACGCCTTGCTGCGCTTCGCCGAGGAGGACGCCGCCGCGCGCGAGGTGAGGTGGTCTCGCGGCGAGTGACCTCGTGCAACCGCCACGGTCAGCCCGCAGCGACATTTCGTTTTGACCGCAAGAAGCGGATGGCACCGCCTACGCGATAGCCGATACCGTTGGCACATGCACAGGACGATCGAACCGACCATCCTCTATTTCGGAACCCCGGTAGCGCTCATCAGCACGTTGAACCCGGACTGCTCGCCGAACCTGGCGCCGATGTCGTCGGCGTGGTGGCTGGGCTGGACCTGCATGCTCGGCCTGGGCCAGATGGGCCAAACCTCCGACAACCTCATCCGCACACGTGAGTGTGTGATCAATCTTCCCTCGGAAGATCTGGTCACGCAGGTCGACTGTCTCGCGCTCACTACCGGCAAGGACCCCGTGCCGGACAGGAAGAGTCAATGGGGCTATCGCTACGAATCGGACAAATTCGGCATCGCCGGTCTCACTTCGGTGGACTCGGAATCGGTCGCGCCGCCGCGCGTTCGCGAATGTCCCGTGCAGATGGAAGGCATCGTGCACGATTTCCGTCCCTTCGGCAAGAACGTGAGCGCTAACATTTTCGAGGTTCATATCGTGAAGTTGCACGTCGACGAAAAGCTGCTGGTGGACGACGGCCAGCGCCCGCATATCGATCCGGTGCGCTGGCGTCCGCTGATCATGAGCTTCTGCCGCTTCTTCGGGCTGAACGGCGAGCTTCATCCGTCGCGCCTGGCGGAATCTGATTTCATGAAATTCGTCAGCCAAGGAACGGCCCCGCCTCCGGCACACTCGCCTGCCGCGCGCGAACACAGCTAGAGTGCGGACGCTCTTGCGGCTCAGCTCGCCGCGACGGCGGCGCGCGCGAGGCTGACGCGGATGGGCTTGCCATTGACCGTGAGCGGGTCCTCGTCGCCGCCCGGCGAGTTGTCGAGCTTGTCCTCGTCCGTGCTGAAGGTCTCCGCCAGGGTTTCCTGCGCGATGTAGTCGCGATAGCGAACGATCGCCCTGGCGATGCCGTCATCGAGGGCGAACAGGCAGAGCTCGATGCGGTCGGAAACGTCGAGCTTCTTGTCCTTCCGCAGGACTTGCACCTGGCGCACCACCTCGCGCGCGACGCCTTCGGCCAGCAGCTCGTCGCTCAGCTCGGTGTCGAGGCCGACCACCACATCCTCGGCGGCGGTGACCCGGACCCCTTCCCTCGGCTGGCGGTTCTCGCGCAGCAGGCGGGCAGGGAGCGGCTGCGGGTACCCGGGGAGCGCCACCTCGCCGCGGCCGCGGAACGCGGCGACCGCCGCCGCCATCTCCTCGGGCGGCAGCCTCGCGAGCAGCTCCTTGACCCGCTTGACGTCGCCCTTCAGCAGCGGTCCCGCGGCGCCGAAATCGAGCCCCAGCGACGAGGTCTCGAGCTCCTCGCGTCCCGCCAGCACCTCGACCCGCTTGACGTTGACCTCGTCGGCCACCACCTCGCGCAGCGCCTCGACCGCCCGGCGCGTCGCCGCGTCGGCCACCACGTAGAGCCGCGCCAGCGGCTGCCGCACCTTGATCTGGAGCTCGCTGCGCAGCTCCCGCGCCAGGCCGACCACCTTGCGCACCCGCGCCACCTGGTCGATCAGCTCGTAATCGTTGCCAGCCGGCTGCCGCTCCGGCCAGCCGGAGAGGTGCACCGAGATGGCGGCGCCCGGCTCGAAGGCCCGGATCGCCTCCTGCCAGACTTTCTCGGTGATGAACGGCGCGATCGGCGCCAGCGCCTGGACCGCCAGGCGCAGCGCCGAATGCAGGCACCAGTAGGCGCGCTCGCGGTCCTCGGGGTCGGAGCTCTTCCAGAAGCGGCGCCGGTTGATCCGCACGTACCAGTTCGACAGGTCGTCGACGAACGACTCGATCTCCTTGACCGCCGCCGCGGTGTCGTAGGCGCCCATAGCGGTGGTGACGGCGCGCAGGAAGACGTTGCCGCGCGCCATCAGCCAGCGGTCGATCAGCTTCCAGTCCGCGCCGGGCTCGGCGCTCTGCCCGGCGCGGCGCGGAGGCTCGAGGCGCGGCCGGTCGAGGCGCGCGTAGGTGACGAAGAAGCTGGCCACATGCCAGAGCGTGAGCAGCTTGCGCTTCACCTCGTCGCCGAGCGCGTAGCCGAAGCGCACCGAGGCCGCCACGTTGGCGCGGCAGAACAGGTAGCGCATGGCGTCGGCGCCGGTCTCCTCGACCGCCTCGTCGAAATGGATCATGTAGCCGGTCTTCGAGAAGCGCGAGCCTTCCTCGCTGATCACGCTCTCGTAGGCGAGCACGCGGTCGTAGGGCGCGCGGTTGTGCAGCACCACCCCCATCAGCAGCATGGAATAGAACCAGAGGTGTACCTGCTCGCGCATCTCGGTGATCCATTCCGCGGGGTAGAAGCGCTGCCAGTCGGCGCGCCGGTCGAAGTAGCCGAGGGTGCTGTAAGGGACGATCCCGGCGTCCAGCCAGACGTCGCCGACCTCGGGAATGCGCTTGACCGCGGCGCCGCAGCGCGGGCACTGCAGCTCGATGGCGTCGATCCAGGGCCGGTGCAGCGACGGCAGCGCATCGACCCCCGCCCCGCCCAGGCGGCGCAGCTCCGCCTTCGACCCGACCACGATGAGCTCGCCGCAGGCGCACGGATAGAAAGGCAGCGGCAGCCCGTAGTAGCGGGTGCGCGAGATGTTCCAGTCGCCCATGTTGGCGAGCCAGTCCTCCATCCGCTTGGCGACGTGGTCGGGCTCCCAGCGCACCTGGCGCGCCGCCGAAAGCAGCCGCGGCTTCAGGTCGCCGACGCGGATGTACCAGACGCGGACCGGCCGGTAGACGATCTCGGTCTTGCAGCGCCAGCAGACGGCATAGCGGTGCGCGTACGGTCCCTTGCGGAAGAGCTTGCCCTGGCGCTCGAGCTCGGCGCCGATCTCGCCTGCGACATCCTGCGCCGCCTTGCCCTCCAGCCAGCCAAAGCCGTCGACGTAGATGCCCGCTTCGTCGATCGGGGCGAGCACCGGCAGGCCGAGCCGCTTGCCGAGCTCGTAGTCCTCTTCGCCGCAGCCCGGGGCGACGTGGACGACGCCGGTCCCCTCCTCGGGGTCGACGTCGTCCCAGGCCACGATCCGGTGCACGACCCCGCGCTGCGCGGGCAGCTCCGGGAAGCAGGTCTCGTACAGCGCCCCGACCAGCTCCTGGCCCTTGAATGTCCGGCGGACCTCGTAGCCGGTCAAGAGCATGTTGCGCGCCGAGGCCGCGGCGACGATGAGCGGCGCGGCGGACCCCTTGATCTCCACCTCGAGATAGTCGATCGCCGGGTTGACCGCCAGCGCCACGTTGGCCGGCAGCGTCCAGGGAGTGGTGGTCCAAACCAGGATGCGCGGCGCGCCCGGGGCGGCGGCGGGCGGGGCGGCTTCGGCGTTATTGGCGGCATCGGCGGCTTGGGCGACTCTGGCGGCCTGGGCGGGATCGGCGCCTGGCGCGGGCGGCGGCGGCAACGACGCGTCGAAGCCGGCGGGGGCCGCCAGCAGCGGCAGCGCCACGACCATCGCGATATGAGTGAGGTCGCGGTACGAGCCGAGCATCTCGTGCTCGGAGAGGCTGGTGCCGCAGCGCGGGCACCAGCGGGTCAGCCGCAAATCCTGATAGATCCAGCCGCTGTCGTGACAGGTGCGAAGGAAGTGCCAGATGCCCTCGATGTTGACGTCGGCGTTGGTGTAGTAGGAGTGATCCCAGTCCATCCACATACCGAGCCGCTGCGACTGCTCGCTGATTTTTTGCGCGAATTTTGCGGTGCGCGCCTTGCACGCCTCGACGAAGCGCTCGACGCCGAAGCTCTCGATGTCGCGCTTGTTCTTGAAGCCGAGCTCGCGCTCCACTTCGACCTCGACCCACAGCCCCTGGGTGTCGAAGCCGTTCTGCCAGTTGCCGAGAAAACCCTGCATCGCCTTGAAGCGCAGGAAGACGTCCTTGAGCGTCCGCCCCCAGGCGTGGTGCACCCCCATCGCGTTGTTGGCGGTGATCGGGCCGTCGAGGAAGCGGAAGAGCGGTCCGTCGCGGTTCTGCTCGCGCAACAGCTCGAAACAGCGCTGCTCGCGCCAGAAGTCGAGGACCCGGTGCTCCTCCTTCACGAAATCGAAGTCCGGCTGTGCGTCGGCAGGGGTGTCGGTCTTCATGGCCAAGGTCGATTTTTCCATGCTGGACGGCGAGGACGCGCCAAGCGCGGGTAGGCCGCCCGTCCGGTGATGGACGGGCGGCACTTCCCGGAGGTCGGGACCCGCGCGCCTGATCCCAAGCGCGGGTAGGGACCCGCGCGCCCGATCGGAGCGCCAAGAATCGTAGCACGGCCAGCCAGAGAACGTTTTCCCTCTCTAAAGCATTTCCAGGTTGGCGTAGCGGGCGATGAGCTTGCGCTTGCCATGGCGCTCGAAGAAGACGGTGATCTTCGCCTCCTCGCCCTGCCCGTCGAGCTCCAGCACGACTCCCTGGCCGAGCGTCGGGTGGCGGACGCGGCTGCCCCGCCGCAGCGGCCGCGACGGCCGCGCCAGGGGCGCCGCATCGGCGTCCCGGACGACCGTGCGCTCCCGCGTTGCCATGGCTCCGGTGGGCGCGGTGGGCGCGGCCCGCGCACCGCCGCCGAGCGCACCGGGTCGCTGCGGAGCGGCGGCCGCCGCCGCACGCCCGCCGTGCTCCTCCTCCGCGCCTGCCGCACCGCCGCTCCGGCCGCCGCCGAAGAACGAGTAGACGCCCTGGGCGCGCGCATCGAAGCGCGCCGCCGGCTCGCGGAAGAGGCCCGGGCTCTGGCTGACCGCGAGCAGCGCCGGCGGCAGCTCGGCGAGGAAGGTCGAGTCCAGCTGGTCCTGATAGCGGCCGGCGACGCGCCGCCGCCGGCAGCAAGTCAGGTAGAGCAGCTCGCGCGCCCGCGTCATGCCGACGTAGAACAGGCGGCGCTCCTCCTCGACGTTCTCGAGCTTCCCCTGCGAGTTGAAGTGGGGGAGGACCCCCTCCTCGAGACCGGACACCACCACGGCCCGGAACTCGAGCCCCTTGGCGCTGTGCAGCGTCATCAGCGAGATGCCGCGCTCGCTCTGATAGGTATCGAGGTCGGTGACCAGCGAGACGTGGTCGAGGAAGGCGGTGAGCAGGTCGGCGTCGTCGCCGTTGTAGCTGTTCGACTCGGTGAACTCCTGGGCGGCGGAGAGGAACTCGCGGATGTTCTCCAGGCGGGCGAGGTCCTCGGGGTCGTCGCGCCGGTAGAGGTCCTCGTAGCCGGTCGCCTCGAGCAGGCGGTCGAGCAGCGCCGGCAGCGGCAGCTCGGCGGCGGCCTCCTGCAGGCCGACGATGAGATCGCGGAAACGGCGCAGGGCGGCCGCGCTGCGCGCCGGCAGCCCGCCCAGCTCGTCCAGGTAGAGCAGGTCCCACAGCGGTTGGCCGAGCTGCAGCGCCTGGTCGCGCAGCAGCTCCAGGGTCGCCTTGCCGATGCCGCGCGGCGGCTGGTTGAAGATGCGCGCCAGAGAGAAGTTGTCGCGCGGGTTGCGCAGCACCCGCAGGTAGGCCACCAGGTCCTTGATCTCGGCGCGGTCGTAGAAGCGCACGCCGCCGACCAGCACGTACGGCATCTCGCGCTTGAGCATCTCGTCTTCGAGGGCGCGGGTCTGGGCATTGGTCCGCACCAGCACGCCCATCTCGGAAAGCTTGATGCGGCTGCGCAGCCGTTCGAGCGTCGCCACCACCCAGTGCGCCTCCTCACCCTCGTCGCCGGCGCGGTAGAGCTCCACCTTGGCGCCCGCCCCGCGGTCGGTCCACAGGCGCTTGCCGCGGCGCCCGACGTTGTGGGCGATGAGCGCCCCCGAGACGTCCAGGATGGTCTGGGTCGAGCGGTAGTTGCGCTCCAGCTTGCGCACCACAGCGCCGGGAAAGCTCTCCTCGAAGCGCAGGATGTTGTCGAGGTCGGCGCCGCGCCAGCGATAGATCCCCTGGTCCTCGTCGCCGACCGCGGTCAAGTTGCCGGCCTTGCCGGCCAGCTCCTCGATCAGGCGCAGCTGCGCGTGATTGGTGTCCTGGTACTCGTCGACCAGCAGGTAGCGGGTGCGGGCGCGCACCCGCGCTCCGATCTCGGCGTCGGTCGCCAGCAGCTTGACGGCCTGCGCGATGAGGTCGTCGAAGTCGACTCCCGAGGCCTGATGGAGGAGCCCCTGGTAGCGCCGGTAGACCGCCGCCACCTTACGCTCGAAGAAGTCCTGGGCCCGCGACTCGTAGGCCGCCGGCTCGAGCAGCCGGTTCTTGGCCGCGCTGATCTGGGCGAGCACCGAGCGCGGCGAGAAGGCGGTCTCGGAAAGGCCCTCGGCCGCCAGCGCCTCCTTGACCAGGGTCAGCTGGTCGGTCGCGTCATGGATCGCGAAATCGCGCTTGAGGCCCACCCGCTCGCCGTAGCGGCGCAGCAGCACCAGCGCATAGCGGTGGAAGGTCCCCACCGAGGCGCGCAGCGGGTGGACGCCGAGCAGGTCCTCGACCCGCTCCCGCATCTCGGCCGCCGCCTTGTTGGTGAAGGTCACCGCGACGATCGTGCCAGGATCGACGCCGCGCTCCTCGGCCAGCCAGTAGATCCGGTAGGTGATGACTCGGGTCTTGCCCGAGCCGGCTCCCGCCAGCACCAGCTGCGGCCCCTCGCCATGGGTGACCGCCGCGACTTGATCCGGATTCAGCTGCCGCTCGAGCTCGGCTCGGACTCGGGCTCCCACTCCGATATCGCCGCTCATCGCGCAAGTCTCACCGACGACAGCGCTGGCGCGCAAGCGGCGCCGCTCCACAGTGCTTCTAGACGGCATGCGGCCGCCAGGCCGTATGATGAGCTCATGAAGCCGGTCGAGATCTTCAACGTCCTCGAACAGCGGGTCATCGGCCAGCAGGAGACGCTCAGGTACGTCTCGGTGGCGATCTTCAAGCACCTCCAAGGGGAGAAGTACGGCAACCTGCTGCTGATCGGCAACTCCGGCACCGGCAAGACCACGATCATGCGGGCCATCGAGTCGCTCTACCAGGCGCACGAGGAGTTCAGCGACTACCGGGCGGTCCTGATCATGAACGCCAGCACCTTCGCCACCGAGGACGGGGCGGTCGACACCAGCCGGCTCTTCCTGCGCCTCGAGGAGCGCGCCCGCCAGCTGCTCGGGGCGGGCGCTTCTGCCGAGCAGATCGCTCGCCTGATGGAGCACGCCACGATTTGTCTCGACGAGGTCGACAAGATCTCGGGAATGATCGGCGGCAAGCCTTACGTCACCGGCATCAACATCCAGCAGGCGCTGCTCACCCTGATCGAGGGCGAGCGGGTGCTGCACCGGATGACGGCGCGGCAGGACGGCGCCGCCGAGTCGGCGGCGATCTGGATCGACACCGGCAAGATGCTCTTTCTCTGCGCCGGCGCCTTCGAGACGCTCTACGACCAGGTCTTCGCCCGCGTCACCTCCGCCAAGAGCGGCGTCAAGCTTCCGACCACCACCACTTACATCAACGGCAAGATCCAGATCCGCGAATACTTCACCCTGCGCAATCACTTCCGTCACGAAGACCTCTTCGACTACGGCATCCAGCCGCAGTTCCTGTCGCGCTTCGACAACGCCGTCATCCTGGAGGATCTCAGCTCCGCGGTCCTCTGCCGGATCTTCAGGGAGCCAAGCGAGGGCGTGCTCCAGACTTCGCGGAACTTCTTCCGCAACTACGGCATCGACCTCGAGGTCACCGAGGAGGCCGCGCAGAAGATCGCCGACGAGGCCGCCAAGAGCAGCCGCATCGGCGCCCGCGCCCTGAAGTCGGTCTACGGCCGCATCATCAAGCCCTTCGAGTTCGACCCCTTCTCGCGCGAGGAGGTCGAGGCGACCGCGGAGGGCCACCGTCTGGTCATCGACGAGCCGCTGGTCAGCTCCACCCTCAAGCCCGCGGTCTGAGCCCTCATGCTGAGAGCCCTGTCGATGCTGGTCCTGATTGGGCTGATCCCGCTCGCCGCGCCGCGGGCCCTGGCCGAGAGCACGATCCCAGCCGAGGTGGTGCGGCGGACGATCGCGGCGCTGGTCGCGCGCTGGGGCACGGCGCAGGCCGAGCGCATCCGGCGGGGCGTCGAGCAGGTGGCCGGCCGGTGGTGGTCCGAGGACGGCGAGCCCGCGGCGTTCACCGCCTTCTGCGAGGCGGGCTTCGTCGCCGGCGACGCCGAGTTGGAGCAGGTGTTCCGGCGGCTCGAACGGGTGATGGAGCAGGTCGACGGCCACCTCCACGAGGTGCGCCGCGAGCTGCACTCGCCGCTCGACCTCGACACCGGCCCGATCACGCCGCTCGACAAATTGCTCGCCGAGGTGGACCTCGGCCCGCACCTCGACGACGATCTCTTCCGCTCCCGGGTTCCCTTCTACGCCTTGCTGAACTTCCCCGTCCACACTCTCGGCGAGCGGCTCGCTCTCGGTCCGCACTGGGACCGCGAGAGCTGGGCGCGCTCGCGCATGATGGACCGCTTCGCCGTCCGGGTGCCGGCGCCCGTGCAGCAGGAGGCAACGCGCGCCTTCACCGCCGCCGATCAGTACATCGCCGCCTACAACATCCGCATGGACCGGCTGGTCACCGCCGACGGCCGGCGCCTTTTTCCCGAGGGCCTGCGCCTCATCACGCACTGGGGGCTGCGCGACGAGCTCGCGGCGCAGTACGCCGAGCCGGCCCAGGGCCTCGAGCGCCAGCGCCTGATCTACGAGGTGATGAAACGGATCGTGCGCCAGGAGATCCCGGCGGCGGTGATCGACAACCCCAACCTCCTCTGGGACCCGGCCGGCAACCGGGTGTGGCCGGTGGCGGGCTCGAAGGCGGCGGCGCCCGGCGCCAGGCCGCCCTCAGAGGGCGGCCCGCACGAGCGCGAGGCCGACTTGCGCTACGCCCACCTGTTGCAGATCTTTCGCGCTCAGCGTCTGGTCGACCCCTACACCGCCACCGCACCGACCTACATGGCGCGGAAGTTCGACCTCGAGCGCCAGATCCCGGAGGGGGAGGTCGAGGCGCTGCTGCTCTCGGTGCTCGAGTCGGCGGAGGTCAAGGGGCTGGCGCGCCTCGTCCAGCGCCGCCTCGGCCGCCCGCTCGAGCCGTTCGACGTCTGGTACTCGGGATTCAAGGCCCGCGGCCGCTACGCCGAGGCCGATCTCGACGCCCGGGTGCGCGCCCTCTACCCCTCGGTCGCCGCCTACCAGGCGGCGGTGCCGCGGCTACTCGCGCGGCTCGGCTTCGCGCCGGGCCGGGCGCAGTGGGTCGCCGAGCACATCGTGGTCGACGCGGCCCGCGGCGCCGGCCATGCCATGGGTGCGGTGCGCCGGGAGGACAGCGCCCACCTGCGCACCCGCGTCGCATCCGGCGGCGCGAGCGGCATGGACTACAAGGGCTACAACATCGCCCTGCACGAGATGGGGCACAACGTCGAGCAGGTGTTCTCGCTCAACGGCATCGACTTCTGGTGGCTCTCCGGCGTGCCCAACAATGCCTTCACCGAGGCTCTCGCCTTCCTCTTCCAGAGCCGCGATCTGGAGCTGCTGGGGCTGGCCTCGGCCGGCGAGGAGGCGCAACGCGCCGCGGCGCTCGGCAGGCTGTGGAACACCTATGAGATCGCGGGCGTCGCGCTCGTCGACATGCGGCTCTGGCACTGGATGTACGACCATCCCGACGCCACCCCCGCGGCACTCCGCGAGGCGACGCTCGCCATCGCGCGCGAGGTCTGGAACCGCCATTACGCGCCGCTCTTCGGCGGCAGCCGCGACCTGCCGGGAGATCCCTCCGGGGAATGCCGCTCGTCCACCGCGGACGAGCCAGTCGCCGCAGATGCGGCACGAAAGTGCAGCACAGCGGCGGCTGGGCCGCAACAGGCGGCAGCTGCGGCCGACGCGGAGATCCTGGCCGTCTACTCCCACATGATCGAGTACGGGCTCTACCTGCCCGACTACGCGCTCGGCCACATCATCGCGGCCCAGGTCGCGGCCAAGGTGCGGCAGGGCGATTTCGGCGCCGAGTTCGAGCGCCTGGCGCGCCAGGGCCGCCTCACCCCGGATGCCTGGATGCGCGGCGCCGTCGGCGGCCCGCTCTCGGCCCAGCCCCTGCTGAGCGAGGCGCGCCGCGCCCTCTCCGCCGAGGGCGCGCCGAGCGCCGCACACTAGCACCAGTCTCGTCGCGGGACCCGCCCGTCCCGCACGACCCCCCCAACACTTTTCTCCGCCCATGCGTCTGTTGTGGGTGTGAATCCGCCGATGACGATCGTCGCCGCCAGCGTCGAGGAGCGCCACGAGCCGGGCGAGCGCCTGGCGGCGCTCTTCGAGATCCACCACGCGCGCCTGTTCCGGCTTGCCTGCCGGCTCACCGCCGATCGCGAGGAAGCGCGCGACCTGGTGCAGGAGACTTTTCTGCGCGCCCTGCGCTCTTCGCGACGCCCGGGCGGTCTGCCGCCGGCCGGCGCAGCGCCAGGCGAGGCATGGCTGGTGCGGACCCTGGTCAATCTCTGCCGCGACCGCTACCGGCGCCTGGCGGTGCGGCGGCGGCCCGCGGCATTGGCCGCGACCGCCGGCGCCGCGATCACTGCCGCGACCAACGCGGCCAGCGCGGCCAACGCTCCCGGCGGCTCCGAGGAGGCCCTTGTCGCCCGGGCCACGGTGCGCGCCGCGCTGGCGCGGCTCTCGCCCCGGCGCCGCGCCGTGGTCGTCCTGCACGAGCTCGAGGAACTGCCGGTGGGCGCCGTCGCGCGGCTGCTCGGCATCGCCGAGGTCACCGTGCGCTGGCATCTGTTGATGGCCCGCCGCGAGCTCGCCAGGGTCCTGCTCTCCCCAGGGCTTGGCGCCGCCTCAGTTTCCGCAACAGGAGACCGCAAATGAACACGCGCCAATCCTCCGTCCACGATCACCGGCGCGGCGCTGAGCCGCGCGAGCGGCTGCGGAAGGAGCTGCGAGGTGGCGATCCCTGGAGCGGAGACGAGCTGACGCCGCGGGAGATCGCGGCGTTGCGTCACGCTCTGCAGGAGGCGAGTGCCGATGCGGGCCGCTGGCCCCGCCCGGCGCGCCTGGCGCTGGCCGCCGCGCTCGCGGCGGCGCTCTTGTTCCTCGCCATTTTGAGCGTCCGCGATTGGCGCCCCTCCGGCCCGCAGCAGAGCACGAGAGCTGCGGCGCGCGCCGGCCGATCACCGGCGGCGGCGGCGGCAGGCTCGCATCGCGGCGCCCCGGCCGGCGGGACTGGCGAGGCGGCGCCGCATGGGGCCGCTTCCCTTGCCGGTCCTGCCGCGACCAATGCCGGCATGGCCGCGCCCGGCGCGGCAGATCTCGGCACCGCCCGGAGGCCACGGCGCCAGGAGCGCATTGCCCACGCTCGGCCGGGCGACGGCCAGCGGCTTCCGGCGCCAGCCATCACGCCGCAAGCTGACCCGCAGCCAGCCGGCCGCAGCAGGCCCGCAGCCGCCGGAACCGAGCTCTCGGCAGCGGCAACCGGGCTTGCCGGCACTGCCGAAGCCGCAGCCGCGCGCACGCTCACCTCGGGCCAGGATCCAGGTCCATGGCCAGGCGCCGAAGGAAGGCCCGGGCCGTCCGGCTCTTCGGAGACGGGCGTAGCCGAGGTCGAGAGCCACACCGAGCCGGCCCAACGGCCGCGGCAGGTACAGTTTTCCACGCCGGGGGGCACCCGCATCATCTGGCTGCTCAACCCGGCGGAGCCTTCGCTGTAGAACCCCAGCCGTTTTCAGTGCGGCTGAAAGGAGACCTTGATGAAGCCCTCGATTCGTTTCGCGCCGGCCCTATCTACCGCCCTGCTCCTGCTCCTGCCGTGCGGCCTGCAGCCGGCTAGCGCCACGGAGGACGACAAGGCGCCGGCCAGCACCGCCAGCTCGGGTCCGGTCTATACCGCGCACTACCGCATCCGCTTCCTCGACTTTCATGCCGCCGAGACGCTGGCCTGGGACCAGTGCCCGGCCAAGGACTGCCGGATCAGCTTCGAGAGCGGCGAGCTGGTGCTTACCGCCAGCGCCTCGGTCCACGAGCGCCTGGCCCGCGTCCTGACCAAGGAAGACTCGGCGCCGCGCACGCAGAGCTTTCAGCTCACGCTGCTGATCGGCGACAGCCGCGGCGACGGCCCGCCGCCCGAGCTGCCGAAGGCCGCTCAGAAGGCGCTCGAGGACATGCGCGATTTCCTGCCCTTCAAGCACTTCCAGCTGCTCGACATGGCCTGGATGCGGACCACCAGGAGCGCCGACGCCCGCCTGGTCGGCGCCGAGGGGCGGCCCTACCAGGTCCAGTTGTCCTTCCGCCGAGTGGGCGACCCGGCCGCCAAGGAGCTGCTGATGGAGGAGTTCCGCATCCATGAAGAGCCCGGTTCTCTCCCCGCCCCCGAGCCGGCACGGGCGGGCGCCCCCGCCGCCGCCGCACCGCGTCCGCCTGAGCGCCTGATCAACACCTCCTTCGGCATCCACGTCGGAGAGACCGTCGTCGTCGGCACCTCCAAGCTCGACGGCGGCGACCG
Organism: Thermoanaerobaculia bacterium; assembly: GCA_035544875.1. Taxonomy (GTDB): domain Bacteria; phylum Acidobacteriota; class Thermoanaerobaculia; order Multivoradales; family UBA5704; genus JASLEW01. The sequence goes on from DASZZP010000107.1 coordinate 120,114, forward strand.
CGCCCTGGTCGTTCTGCTGACCGCCGTGCCATGAGCTCGCCCCGGTGGGGAGTACGTAGTCCCCACCGGCGGTGCCGATGCCGAGGAGAAACGGCGCTGCAATGTGGCGGTGGAGGCCTACTCGAAGCATCGATCGGATCGCCCCCCGCAACCCCTCGATCCCCTTCCCGGTTGTCGGAAGCCGCCGGGTCCCGACCTGCCGGGAGTGCCGGCAATGGTAGATGTGCCGGCCTGCCCGGCGGCGCCGGGGGGGAAGGGGACGCCCCCTCCCCTGGCGCACGACCAATTTCGTTTTAGCGGCAGTAGCTTGCCAGCGCCTTCCGCTCCAGGACCCGGATGCGGTGGTTGCCGTCGACGGCGATGTAGCCGCGCTGCTTGAATTCGACAATCGCCTGGTTGACCCGCTCGCGCGAGGCGCCCACGATCTCGCCGAGATCGGACTGCGTGAGGCGCAGGGGAATCCTCACCTCCCCCTCGGCTCCGGGTTTGCCGTAGCGCTCCGCCAGGGCGAGGATCTGGCGCGCGACCCGCCCCGGCACGTCGAGGGTGCAGAGGGCCTGGATCTGCTCGTTGGCGAAGCGCAGGCGGTGCGAGAGGAGGCGCACCAGGTTGTTGGCCAGCGGGGCCAGCGTGCGCAGGCAGGACTGGAAGGTCGAGCGGTCCATCCAGACCAGCCGCGAAGGCTCGGTGGTCACCACGTTGGCCGAGCGGCCGGCACTGTCGACCAGGCTCATCTCGCCCACCGTGTCGCCGGGGCCGAGGAACGCCAGGATGACCTCGCGGCCGTCGGGATGGCTGACGTAGATCTTGACCGTGCCTTCGAGCAGCACGTAGACCACCTCGCCTGGCTGCTGGGCGGTGATGAAGTGGGAGCCGGCGGGTACTGCCGAGGCGTGCAGGAGGCCGTTGAGCCGGCACAGCTCGTCTGCAGCCAGGCCGTGGAACAGCTCCAGCTCCCCGAGGCGCGACGGGTCTTCGACGGCGGCCATGTCCTGGCCTCCATCCTATGCCAGGGAGGGCGGCTCTGGTACGGGGCGCTGATCGGCGGGGGCGCCAGGCCGGCGGCGAGACGTCGATGCCGCGTCCCGGCCCAGCAGCGTCGCCAGCACTTCGACGCCGCGCTCGACGACCTCCGGCGGGGCGGCGGTGAAGCAGAGGCGGACATGGGTCGGGTAGGGGCCAAAGCTCGGCCCGGGCGCCACGAAGAGGCCGCGCTCGACACAGTCCTCGAGGAACCCGTGCAGGCCGCGCTCGTCCAGGCGCTCGGCGACGTCCAGGAAGAGGAAGGTGCTGCCGCGCGGCGGCGGGACACCCAGGCGTGCCGCCGCCCGCTCCCCGACCGCCCGGTACTGGGTCCGCGCACGCTCGATCCACGGCCCGCCCCGGCCGTCGAGGACCCTGAGCGCGGCGATCTGGGAGGCGGTCGGTGTGCTGTAGAAGCTGTGCAGGCTCACCTTGCGCAGCTCCTTCATCGCCGAGGCAGGTCCGATCACATACCCGCACCGGTTGCCCGCCATGCCGTAAGCCTTGGAGAAGGAGTGCGCCGCGAAGGTCCGCTCGCGGGCGAGCGCGCGGCAGTAGGTGTGCTGGCCGTCGTAGACGTAATCCTCGTAGACCTCGTCGGCGATGATCCACAGCTCCCGGCGCTGCGCCCAGGCGGCCAGCGCCTCGAGCACCGGCCGGGCGATGACCTGGCCGGTCGGGTTGCTCGGGGTGTTGAGATAGAGGGCGATGGTCCGCGGACCGGCGCGCTCGGCCACCGCCGCGACGGCGCCGTCGGGCGAGTCGGCGACACCGAAGAACGGGACGTCGACCGGGATGCCGTGGAAGCAGCGGACGATGCCGTTGATCAGCGGCCAATGGGGAGCAAGCAGCAGCACTTCGTCGCCGGGCTCGACGATGGCTCCCGCCACCGCCCCGAGGGCTCCGGTCGCGCCGGTCGCCACCAGCACGTTCTCGCGCTCGGTCGCGACGCCGCTGCGGGCCCGGACCTGCTCGACGATGGCGTCGAGCAGCGCCGGCATCCCTTGCGGCGGGGCGTAGCGGTGCATGCCGGGATAGCGCGCCACCTTCAGGTCTTCCATGCGGCACCCCTCGGGCGGCTCCATCCAGGTGTCGCCCACGTGCAGCGGATAGACCTCCCCCTGGTGGGTCGCCAGGCGGTGGGCGAGCGCGGAGTAGACCTCGCCGGCGATGTCGCCTACGGATGGTGAAAAGCGGGGGTGGAGCGGCATGGCGGAGCTCGGCAGTGGTTTTCCGACGTAGTCATCCTACAGCAGGAGCGGCGCGGGCACGGCCCGTGGGGCTACCTGGCGCCGGCCGCCGCCACACGGAATCGGCCGCCAGCGTGTTCCAGGGTCATGAACATATTGCTGCCATTTGCCGCGATAGAGGCACTGAAATGAAGAAGAATTTGGAGAAACTAAAATTGGAGGTTCACAGCATCTTGCGGTATGATTATTGTTTGACCATCATGAGAGCCTGGATTGCGCGCTGATCGAACCATCCGCGTCGCGTTCGCTCTGGCGCTGATCACGGGCGTCGCCGCCTTGCTCTACTTCCAGGGGTTCCAGAACGCCAAGAGCGCCGGCCGGAAGCTCGGTTTCCAGCAGTCAGATCAGCCGTCACCAGGAGGAATCCGGGTCCGCGTCGTCGTGCCCGGTCTGCCGGCGCAAGCGGCCGGTCTGCGCGCCGGCGACCTGATCGAGTCGGTCGATGGAATGGCGGTCGAGAGCGATCTCTCCTACCAGCGCGCGGCAGCGCACTACGAGCGCGGCAGAGCGGTCCGCCTGCACGTCCTGCGCGGCAACGGCACCGTCGATCTGAGGGTCTTCCCCGGGGCTCCGTTCCCCTATGCCGACTTCCTCGTCAGCCTGGTGACCGCGCTCGCGTTCCTGGGGGCGGCCTTGCTTGCCTTGAGCCAGAGCCTGCGCGACCTGCGGACGCGCTTGCTCTTCGGATTCACCGTCGCGGTGGCCGTCGAGCTCGCCTTGCCGTCCGGCGCGATCGGCAGCGCCTGGGTGCGCGCCGTCTCGCTCTGCAGCTGGTACCTGCTCAGCGGGCTGCAGATGGGCCTCGAGCTGCATCTCGCTTCGCTGATCCCCGAGCGGCATCCCTGGCTGCGCGGCCGCCGCTGGGTGGTGCCGCTCTACTACCTGGTCGGCCTCGGCCTCGGCGTCGCCAGCTGCGCCACCTACGTCAGCGACGAGGTCCTCGGCCACCCATTCTTCCCCTGGACCCTGGATCAGAGCGATGCGCTGCTCAAGGACTTCAGTCTGCCACTCTGGGGGGCGGCCGTCTCGCTGCTGCTCTTCCGCCAGGCGCTGCGCCATCCTGAGCCGCGGGGCCGGCAACAGGCCGGCCTGGTCCTCGCCGCCGTCCTTCCCTGGTTCGCGGTCGAGACCGCGATCTCGGCGTCTGGCCGGCTCGGGACGTCGGCCCCGGAATGGCTCGAGAGAACGCAGTCGCCGGTCCTGCTCCTCTTCCCGGTGGCGATCTTCGCCGCCGTCTACCTCTACAACCTGTTCGACATCGAGCTGGTGGTCAGGCGCAGCCTGATCTACACCACCCTCTCCGGCGCCCTGGTCGTCACCTTCTATGCCGCGCTGGCAGGAGCAGGGTGGTTCTTCCCCAGCCTGATCCACGGCACCGACTCGGTCTGGGCGGTCGCCTCCGCCATGTTGCTGCTCGGGCTCCTCTTCGCCCCGCTGCGGCGCTTCGTGCACCGGCTCATCGACCGCGGTTTCTTCCCGGAACGCCACGAGATGCGCGCTCGGTTGATCGCGCTGGCCGGCGAGCTGCCGGCCCTCGGCAAGTTGCCGCGCATGGGCCAGCACCTGGTCACGCGTCTGGCGGAGATCTTCATGTCGCGCTCGGCGATCCTGCTGATCGCCAGCCCGGAGACCGGGTTGCTCAACGTGCTGGCGACCACCGGCGGCGAGTGGCAGGAAGCCGAGAAGTCGCTCCTGGTGCCGCTCGAGGATCCCGGTATCGAGGCCCTGAGGCGGAGCTCCCGGCCGCTCTCGGCGGCGTTTCTGGCGCACCGCAGTCCGCTCTTCGCCCACCGCCTGCCAGGTCTCGATGCCACCGGACTGGCTGTGCCGCTGCTCAATCACGACCGTCTGATCGGCGTCCTGGTGGTGAGCGGCAAGAGCGGCGGGCAGGGCTACCCTTCCGAGGAGCAGGACCTGCTGAACTTGCTGGCCCACCACGTGGCGACCGTCTTCGAGAACGCGCGCCTCTTCGAGTCGGCGACCTACGAGAGCCTGACCGGCCTGCTGCGCCGCGAGGCGATCCTCGAGCAGCTCGACCGCGAGCTGGAGCGGGCGCTCCGCTATGGCCGGCCGCTCACTCTCGCCATGGCCGATCTCGACTACTTCAAGGACGTCAACGACAGTTACGGCCATCTCGCGGGCGACACCCTGCTCAAGGCCATCTCCCAGGCGGCCTCGCAAGGGATCCGGAGCACCGACTGGATCGGGCGTTACGGCGGCGAGGAGTTCCTGCTGGTGCTGCCCGAGACCGACATGGCCGGCGCTGCGAGCGTGGCCGAGAAGATCCGCTCGCTGGTGCAGAAGACAGCGGTGCCGATGGACGATGGCAGCGAGGTCCGGGTCACCATCTCGATCGGCCTCGCCTCGCTGCTCGACGGCCATCCGCGCGGCGAGCGCATCACCGCCCGCGACCTCATCGCCGCCGCCGACCGCTCGCTCTACGAAGCCAAGAACACCGGCCGCAACCGGGTTTTTCCGCTAGTCGCTTAGGCGACATGAGATAGATCGCGTAAGCGACTTGAGATAGACCGCGTAGGCGACTTGAGATCGATCGCGTAGCGGCGCGCCCGGGTGCTACCATCGGCCACGGCCGGCGGCGCGATGGCAGCCGCCGGCGCCTACCCATGGGACCAGTTCCGACAGAGGTCAGACGGCTGCCCGAGCAGCGGCAGCTGCGCATCACCTGGAACGACGGCCACGCGGCGGAGTACGACTATGACTATCTGCGCGGCTGGTGCCCGTGCGCCGCCTGTCAAGGGCACTCGAGCATCCAGATCCACTATCAGCCCCCCACCCATCCGGTCACCGCCGAGTCCATTCAAGCCATCGGCAACTACGCCATCTCGATCCGCTGGTCCGACGGCCACGCGACTGGCATCTACCGTTTCGAGTTCCTGCGCGAGCTCTGCCCCTGCGCGGCCTGTGGCGGCATCACGACCGGTTCCTGGAGCGGCCAGTAGCAATGTGGCGCCGGAAATTGCTGGCCGCATCGTTGATCGTCGCGGGCTGTTGCCTGCGGTCCGCCGAAGCGAGCGGGGCACGGGCCGAGGACTGGCAAGGCGAATGGGGCGCGTGGTCGCGGCGGGCGGGGGAAGCCGCTCTGTACGGCGCCAGCATCTCGATCTTCGCTTGCGACGACGCGAAACGGACGTGCCGGCTGCGTTTCGACACGGAGTCGAAGGAATCGCGCTGTTCCGTGAACCAGGAGCAGGGCATCGAGCTGAGGATCTCTTCGCCGGCCGCCGCCACCGCGCAGCTGATGGGCTTCGATGCCAAGCCGAAGAAGTGCGAGCTCACCCTCACGATGAGCGCGGAGGGCGGCGCCCGGAGCCTGCGCGCGCGCTATGCCGGCGACGAGTGCCGCTACTTCTGTACCTCCGGCGGCATCTACTTTCCGCAGGTGTTCCCGTTGCAAACCACTGACTCATTTCCCTGGCTGTCGGCGCGCGAGTGCTTCGCCGACGCCCGGGCCTCACGGCGCGCCTGGTGCCTCGATCCCGCGCTGCAGCGCGCCGACCAGGCGCTCGAGAAGATGGGCGACCAGATCACCGGTCTCATCCAGAAAAGCGGCGAGCGCGAACGGCTGAGCGCGGCGCGCGAGGCGCTCCTGGCCGCCTGTGAGCACGCGGCCGGCATCGGCGACTGCCTGCGGGCGGGGTACGACAAGCTCGAGGCCGAATGGGACGGCGCCCGCCGGGCCGCGCGGCAGACGCACGACAAAGAAGAGGAAGCGCTCGCGGCGCCCGGGGATGCGGCGCAGGCCGCGCAATTGCTGCAAGAGATCCAGGGTGTCTACAAGAAGCGCTTCGCGAACGCTCTGGCCGACGGCACCGGGCTCACCTCGGAGGACATCCTGGAGATCGTCCCGATCGGCCAGGCCGCGCTCTACTTCCGCGTCCATCTCGAGTTCTACAACGGTCACGTGTGCAATCAGCACGGGATCGCCCGGTTCACGCGCGCCGGACGGTTCGTGTTTCATGCCAGGGATGAGCCGCTGCCCGGCCATCGCCGGTGTCGATTGCAGATCGCGGTCACCGGCGATGAGATCCAGATCCTGGATCCGGAGAGCTCCTGCAAAGACAACTGCGGCATGCGGGGCAGCTTCGACCGAGCCGCGTTTCCCCGCAGTGCGCTGGAGCCAATCGGCTACCTGGATCGGCTCAAGAGATCCAAGGAATACCAGGAGTCGGTCGCGGGCGAGCACCCGCTGCCATAGACTCGGCCGGGCTAATGTTGTGTTAGCATATCGCCGGCGCCGCACCTACGCGCGCCCGAGCCGCCGCCAGTCCGCTACGCCGGAGATCCCGCGTCCCAGCTCGGCGCCGCTCGACGAGGCCCCCTACCGAGGCGCGCGACTTCCCGCCGGAAGGACCCGTGCTGATCATCACCGACGGGTGGTGCGACATGCTGCGCGTCCGCCGCGAGCACGCCTTTCTCATGCCGGCCGGCAACAGCCTTCCATTCACCCCCCGGGGCCCGGTGTTCCGGGTGCGGTAGAGGCGCTCGCCGCCGCGCTTTCGGTCTGACACTGGCGGGCCCAGAGCGCGAAGTCGCTCGGCGTGTTGAGGTTCAGGAACAGCTCCTCGGGGTTGCCGAAGCCGCCGATCTTCCCGTCGTCGAAGTAGCAGACTGACAGCTCGCCGGCTGCGGCCAGCCGGTGCGGGGCAGCCACCCCCCGGGCCACCTGGGCCGCGAGCGCGGAGAGGGCGCGCGGACCGTAGAGCGCGCAGAGCGGCTCGATGCCCCGGCTCCAGCGCGGGACCGCCCAGTCGCAGCCATGATCGGAAGGCTGGGAAGGCGGGGCGCCCGGGGCGAGTGAAGCGGGCTGGGCGGACTGGGCGAGGGCGGCCAGCAGGGCGACCGGGACGCGCGGCAGGTCACAGGCCAGGACCAGCAGCGAGCGTCCTCGGTAAGCCGCGGCAGCTCCCAGGATGCCGGCGGCGGGTCCCTCCCCTGGTCCGTCGCGCAGCGAAGGGCAACCGGGCAGCAGCCCCCTGCCGCCATCGGCCAGGCACACCTCGGAGCAGATCTCGCGCAGCCGTTCCGCGGCGCGCTCGGCCAGGCTTTTCCCGGCGACCACCAGCGCCGCCTTGTCGCGGCCCATGCGGCGCGAGGCGCCGCCGGCGAGCACGACGCCGACCGGACCATGCGCAGAAGCGCCAGCCGTGCTACGATCCCGCCCCGCTTGCGACTTCGTTCGACTCGACCCTGCCGTTCGACCCGACCCTTCACCCAAAGGAGGAAGATCCATGCCGCTCAGCTTAGCGCTTCTCACCTCGCTCCTGGCCGTCGTCGCCGCTCCCGCCGCCGCGAACGCGGCGGCGAAGCCGCAGCCCCGCGTAACCCTCGAGACCACCAAGGGGAAGATCGTGATCGAGCTCTACCCCGCCAAGGCCCCCAAGACGGTCGCAAACTTTCTCCAGTACGTCCGCGCCGGACACTACGACGGCACCATCTTCCACCGCGTGATCCCCGGTTTCATGATCCAGGGCGGCGGCTATGATGCCGAGGGGAAGGAGCGGCCGACCCGGCCGCCGGTTCCGAACGAGGCCGACAACGGGCTGACCAACGATCGCGGCACGGTCGCCATGGCCCGCACCTCAGACCCTGACAGCGCGTCGGCCCAGTTCTTCATCAACGTGGTCGACAACGGCTCCCTCAACCACAAGAGCAAGACCGCCCAGGGTTGGGGTTACACCGTCTTCGGCCGCGTCGTCGAGGGAATGGACGTGGCGGACGTGATCGTCGCGGTGCCCAAGGGACGCGCCAGCCTCGGCACCGACCAGCCTGTCGAGTCGGTCATCATCAAGAAGGCGACGGCCTCCCCCAAGTAGGCCATTCGCTCCCGAATCCCCGCCCGGGAAGCCTACCTACCTGGCGCCCCGCCCGGCCGCCGTCCCGGAGCGCCGAAGGCCGCTGGCCCGGCTGTGTTCGCTCTTCCACACAGCCGGACCAGCGGCCTTCGGCGCTCCTACACGTCGATCCCAGCGCTCCTTGAGCTGCGGCCGTCGTCTGAGCTGCCACCGCCTGCGGCAACCTCGAGGGATGAAAGGGCGCTGCGATGTGGCGGTGGAGGCCTACTCGAAGCATCCATCGGATCGCCCCCCGCAACCCCTCGATCCCCTTCCCACCCCTCCCGGGGGGGAAGGGGACGCCCCCTCCCTCTTGCTCAGCGGAGTTTCGTCTAGGAATAGGAATGGTGCCGAAGACCGGACTCGAACCGGCACGGGTTACCCCACACGCCCCTCAAACGTGCGCGTCTACCAATTCCGCCACTTCGGCCCAAAGAACATTCTAGCCTGCCAGCTACCGGCCTGGAGGCCTGGCGGGAGCCGGGGGCGCCGGCCGGCCCGCCGGAGCGGGCGTCGATCCCTGGACCGGCTTGCCCGCGCCGCCAGGAGGAGCCCCACCAGGAGGGGCGGCGGGGGACGCGGTCTCCTTGGCGGGCTTGGCGGGCTGGGATGAAGCCGGCTTGCCCGGGATCGGGCCAGGCTTTGCCGCCGGACTCTTCGCCCTGGCGCCGCTCATCACTGTGCTGGTGGCGAACTGGGGAATCCCGATCGCCAGCGTGGTCAGGATGAAGATGAGGAACGAGGCGACGGTGAGCTTGTGGAGCAGGGTCGTCGCCCCGCGGGCGCCGAAAGCGGTCTGCGTGCTGCCGCCGGCAAACATCGAGAGGTCCGCGCCCTTACCCTGCTGCAACAGGACGACCAGGATCAGGAAGACACAGACCAGGATATGGAGCACGTACAGCAGGTAGATCACGGGTTGGAGCCTCCAGGCGGCAGAACGAGGTCGCTGATCCCGGCTGCGGCGATTCGGCGATTCGGCGATGCGCGATGTGTGGCTGGCGTCTCCCGCGGGAGCGCCCCGTCAACCGGAGTTAGAGATGATAGCAAGGAATTTCATCGGGTCAAGACTGGCGCCGCCCACCAGGAAGCCGTCGATGTCGGGCTCGGCGATCAAACCGGCCGCGTTCTCCGGTATGACCGACCCGCCATAGACGACCAGCACCGCTTCCGCCCGCGCTCCCAGCAGCTTCGTCAGTGCCCGGCGCAGGAAGTGGTGCGCCTCCTGCGCGGTATCAGGGCTGGCGGTCAGACCGGTGCCGATCGCCCACACCGGCTCGTAGGCGACCACCACGGCATGGGGGCGGGAGGCGAGGCCGGCCCCCAGCTGCCGCTCGAGGACCCCCCAGGCCTTGCCCTGGTCGCGCTCCTCGCGCGTCTCGCCCACGCACAGCAGAGCCATGAGTCCGTGCCGGGAGGCGGCCGCCACCTTGCGCCCGACGAGCTCGTCGCTCTCGCCGTGATCGCGCCGCCGCTCGCTGTGACCGCACAGCGCCCAGGTGCAGCCGGCGTCGATCAGCTGCGAGCCCGAGACGTCGCCGGTGTGGGCCCCCCGGTCGTCGGGATGCAGGTCCTGCGCTCCCACTTCCACCTCGCTGTCGGCCAGCTCCCTCGCCACTGCCGGGATGAGGGGGAAGGACGGGAAGATCACGGTGCGCGCCGCGCCATAGCCACTCGCGCCGCCCGCGCCGCTCAAACCTCCCAGACCCAAGAGAGCGTTGTCGCTGCCCGGCAGGTCGTACTGGCTGCGCGCCGCCAGCAGCCGGCGCAGGGTACGGCAGTACTCGATCGCGTCGGCCTTCTCAAGGTTCATCTTCCAGTTGGCCGCCACCAGCGGCCGGTGCTTAGCTCGCATCTTCCGTTCTCCTCCGGCCGCGACGCCCGCCGCTCATCGCCCCCGCTCCAGCACGGCCACCCCGGGCAACTCTTTGCCGGCCAGGAACTCCAGGGCGGCGCCGCCGCCGGTCGAGACGTGGCCGATCCGTTCGGCAACCCCCGCCTGGTGGGCGGCTGCCACGGTCTCGCCGCCGCCAATCACCGAAAAGCCCGGGAAGGCGGCCAGGGCCTGAGCCACCGCGCGGGTCCCGGCGTCGAACGGCGGCTTCTCGAAGACGCCGATCGGACCATTCCAGAAGAGCGTGCGGGCGCGCCCGATCGCCTGCGCGAAAGCCTCGCGCGTGGCCGGCCCGACGTCGACCGCCTTGGTTCCCGCCGGCACCCGGTCGACCGCCACCGTCTCGATCCGCCGCGGCGCGGCGAGGTCGTCGGTCACCACCAGGTCGAGCGGCAGGATCACCTCGAGCCCGCGGCGGCGCGCCCGCTCCAGGATGTCGCGCGCCAGCTCCACGCGGTCCGCCTCGAACAGCGAGGCCGCAAGGTCGCGGCCCTGCGCGGCCAGGAAAGTATTGGCCATGCCGCCGCCGACCAGCAGCAGGTCGAGGCGCGGCAGGAGGTTCGCCAGGGTGTCGATCTTGTCCTCGATCTTGGCGCCCCCGAGCAGCGCGGCGAAGGGGCGCTCCGGCTCGCCCAGCAGGCGCCCGAGGGCGCCGACCTCGCGCGCCATCAGGCGGCCCGCGGCCTTGCGCCGCAGCGAGTCGACGATCCCGACCACCGAAGCGTGGGCGCGATGGGCGCTGCCGAAGGCGTCGTCCACGTACACTTCGGCCAGTGTGGCGAGCTGCGCCGCGAAGGCGGGATCGTTGGCGGTTTCGCCGGCGTGGAAACGCAGGTTCTCGAGCAGCAGGAGCTGGCCGGGGACGAGCGCCGCCGCGGCGCTGGCCGCCGCTTCGCCCACGCAGTCGGCGGCAAAGGCGACTTCCTGACCGGCGAGCTCGGCGAGCTTGCGCGCCACCGGCCGCAAGCTGTAGCGCGGGTCGGGCTGCCCCTTGGGCCGGCCACAGTGCGAAGCGAGCACCAGCCCGGCGCCGGCCTCGGCGAGCTCGCGCAGAGTCGGCAGCGCCTCCACGAGCCGCGTCGCGTCGAGCACCTCGCCGGCCGCCCCGAGCGGGACGTTGAAATCGACGCGGACGAAGACCCGCCGGCCGGCCAGGCTTCCGAGGTCGAGGTCCTCCAGCGTGAGCAGCGTGCTCAAGGCGCCCCCCTTCACGATCCGAGACCGGGTTCGGCGGACAGCCGCAGCAACAGGTCCAGCAGCCGGTTGGCATAGCCCCATTCGTTGTCGTACCAGGCGACCACCCGCGCCAGGGCTCCGGTGGTCTGGACCAGCGGCAGGTCGACGACCGCGGAGCGCGGCTCGCCCACGAAATCCGACGACACCAGCTCCTCCTCCGTGACTCCCAGCACCGGCGCGAGCTTGCCGGCGGCGGCGGCACAAAAGGCCGCTTGCACCTCGTTGACCGCGGCCTCGCGTTCGAGCTCGGCCACCAGGTCGAGCATCGCCACGGCGGGGGTTGGCACGCGCACCGCGAAGCCCTCGATGCGCCCTGCCAGGACGGGGAGCACGAGCCCCACGGCCCGCGGCGCGGTGGTGCCGGTCGGGATGATGTTGAGCGCCGCCCCCCGGCCGCGCCGCGGGTCGGGGTGCGCCAGGTCGAGCAGCCGCTGGTTCTCGGTGTAGCTGTGCACCACTCCGGCCAGCGCCCGGCGCAACCCGAAGCCGTCGTGCAGTACCTTCGCGACCAGCGCCAGGCAGTTGGTCGTGCACGAGGAGTTGCTGATCACCTGGTGCTGCCGCGGGTCGAAAGCGGCATCGTTGATGCCCTGGCAGAGGGTCACTTCGGCCGGGTCCTCGGGATCGTCGTTGGCGGAGATGATGACCAGCCGGGCGCCGCCCGCGAGATGGGCCGCCGCCGCCTGGCGTCCGAGGAAGCGTCCGCTGGCCTCGACCACCACCGTGGCGCCTGCCCGCCGCCAGTCGATGTCCGCGGGCTCGGACTCCTGGAAAACGGGTACCTGCCGGCCGTCGACGGCGAGCGCTCCGGCGCTGGCAGCGACGGTTCCCGGGAAGGGTCCATGGACCGTGTCGCGGGCCAGCAGCCGCGCCAGCACCGCCGCCGGCACGACATCGTTGATCGCCGCCAGCTCGAGCTCGCGCCGCCCCCAGGCGAGGCGCAGCAGAGCTCGGCCAATGCGACCCAAGCCGTTGATTCCAAAGCGCAGTGGCATGCCTGTCTCGCGCACCTCGCGCCGCTTCGGCGCCTTGCTCCCCGGGGCCCGCCGCTGGCGGCCGGCGCGAGCCCTGCCGGCTCGCCGGTTGACCGGCTACTTTATCAGCGGTGTCCCGCTCTCGGCTTTCCCCGCACTCCTAGTGTGGAGCCACGAGAGGAGACCGGCATGGAGATGGGCAGCTATTGCAAGGCATATCTCCGCGGCCAGTTCCGGGCCTATTCCGGCTGGAGCGAGAACAAGGCCAACGTGCGCAAGGAGAAGCAAGAGATCGGCGGCAAGGAGGTCGAGGTCGAGCGCCAGCTCGACGACGACTCGATCCTCTACCTGCAGGAGAACTACGTCGTCACCGACGGCATCTTCAAGGACGAGAACATCATCTTCGACCAGGTGACCGACGAGTGGAAGCGGTTCTGCCACGAGCAACTCGGCTTCGAGATCCCGGTCTATGAGCCGATCGTGATCCCCCACGCCGAGGAGACGGCCCCGCCGCCCGCCGAAGCGGCCCCGGCCGACGGGCAGTAGGCCCCCTCCGTACTTGCCCTCCGCCTCGGAGGCGCTCTCAGGCCTCGCCGGAGTCTTGATCGACCAGCTGCGCTAACGGTCCTCGTCCGAGCCTCCTCGGCGGGGTTGCGGGCGATAGACTCTTGGGGTGGAGCGTCCCCTCGTCCTCGGCATCGAGACCTCGTGCGACGACACCGCCTGCGCTGTGCTCGACGGTCGGGGCCGCGTCCTCTCTTCGGTCATCTCGTCGCAGCTGGCAGCCCACCGCCCTTACGGGGGGGTGGTGCCCGAGATCGCATCGCGCGAGCACCTGGCGAACTGGCTGCCGGTGAGCCGCGAGGCGTTGGAGGAGGCGGGTGTCGCGCCCGCCCAGCTCGACGTCATCGCGGCGACGCGCGGCCCCGGCCTGGTCGGCGCCCTGCTGGTCGGTCTGTCGATCGGCAGGGCGATGGCCTTCGCCCTCGGCCGTCCTTTCCACGCCATCCACCACCTCGAGGGGCATCTCTACTCGCCCTTCCTCCACACCGAGCGCGGCCGCGGGGCGCAAGCGGCCGATGCGCCGCCGCCGCGCTTCCTCGGGCTGGTGCTGTCGGGGGGACACAGCAGCCTGTTCGCGGTCGCCGACGGCGGCGTCGCGACGCTCGGCGAGACCCGCGACGACGCCTTCGGCGAGGTCTTCGACAAGGTCGGCAAGCGCCTCGGGCTCCCCTATCCGCAAGGACCCCGCGTCGACGAGCTGGCCGAGGGCGGCGACGCGGCCGCCTGCCGGCTGCCGGTTCCCGGCTGCGGCGACACGCTCGACTTCTCGTTTTCCGGCCTCAAGAGTCAGGCGCTGTCCGAGATCGAGCGGCTCGAACGCCGGGAGGGCCCGCTCGATCTGGGCGCCGACCCTGCCGCCTCCCCCGCCGCCCTCGATCTGCTGGCCGGCTTCCGTGCGGCCGCGGTCGCCCAGGTCGTCGACCGCCTCGACCGGCTGGCAAGCCGCCAGGGCATCGAGCTCCTGGCGGTCTCGGGTGGCGCCGCCGCCAACCGGCTGCTGCGGCGCGAGCTGCCGCTGTGGAGTGCGCGCCGGCGCATACCGCTGCTCCTGGTGCCCTTCCTCTACGCGGGCGACAACGCCGCGATGATCGCCCATGCCGCGCTGCTCCGCCATCGCCGCGGTCTCGCCGACGACCCCTTCGCCGCCGAGGCCGAGAGCCGTATCCCGCTCTGACGGGCGCGGCTCGGCAGCGGCAGCGGACGCGGCAGACGCCGCATAGCTGTTCTTCTTGGATTCACCGCCATTCGCAAGCTTCGTTCTCCTGATGAGTTGAGTTGGCGAATAACGTTCTTGAATCTGGCCTGATCCTGACGTATGCTTCGGCCGGGGCTCCTCCCGTGCGTCCGGGAGGTCGGACATTGTTCTAGCCCCACCGGCGGTGCCGACCCCAGGGGATGAAACGGCGCTGCGATGCGGCGGTGGAGGCCTACTCGAAGCATCGATCGGATCGCCCCCCGCAACCCCTCGATCCCCTTCCCACCCCTCCGGGGGGGAAGGGGACGCCCCCTCCCCCTCACAGCGGGGAGTTTCGTTCCGGCCCGGAGAATGGCGATGAGCGACCTGATGTTGCCGGCGGCCGAGCGCAAAGAGCTGTGGCGCCGGCTGATCGCGGCGGTCGAGAGCTATGCGGAAGGGGTGGGCCAGGCGCGTGTGGCGCCGCTCCTCGATCCGGCCGAGCTCCGCGAGCTGCTTGGCCGCTTCGACTTCAAGGTCCCGGTCGAGCCGCCGGCCGCGCTCGATTTCGCGCTCGACGGGCTGTGGCGCCATCAGGTCCACACTCCGCATCCGCGCTACTTCGGCCTCTTCAATCCCGCCCCGACCACCCTGGGCGTCGCCGCGGACACGCTGGTGGCGGCCTTCAACCCGCAGCTTGCCGTCTGGAGCCACAACCCGTTCGCCGCCGAGGTCGAGCAGCACTTGGTGCGCGCCCTGGCCGGCCGCTTCGGCTACCCGCCCGAGCAGAGCGAAGGCACCCTCACTTCCGGCGGCGCCGAGGCCAACCACACGGCGCTCGCCGTGGCGCTGCTGGCGAGCTTCCCCGAGGTCGGCCGGCGCGGCCTGCTGGCGTTGCGCGGCCAGCCGGTCCTGTACGTCTCGGCGCAGGCCCACCACTCCTTCCTGAAGGCGGCTCGGCTGACCGGTCTCGGCACCGAGGCGGTGCGCGAGGTGGGGGTCGACGGCGCGTTGCGCATGAAGCCCGGCCAGCTGGCGGCCCGCATCAGCGACGACCGGGCGCGGGGAATGCTGCCGTTCCTGGTCGTCGGAACCGCAGGCACCACTTGCGCCGGCGCGGTCGACCCGATCGCCGCACTGGCGGAAATCGCCGAGCAGGAGCGGCTCTGGCTGCACGTCGACGCCGCCTGGGGCGGCGCCGCGGCCCTCGTCCCCGAGCTGGCGCCGCTGCTCTCCGGCGTCGAGCGTGCCGGGTCGATCACCTTCGACGCCCACAAGTGGCTGTCGGTGCCGATGGGGGCGGGCCTCTACCTGACCCGCCAGAGGGGCGTTCTCGAGCGGACCTTCCGGGTGGCCGCGGGCTACATGCCGCTCGATGGCGCGGGGCTGCCGGTCGCCGATCCTTATGCCCACTCCATGCAGTGGTCGCGCCGCTTCATCGGACTCAAACTGTTCCTGTCGCTCGCCGTGGCCGGCTGGGCGGGCTACGAGGCGGCGATCCGGCATCAGACGGCGATGGGCGATCGGCTGCGCGTCCGCCTGGCGGAAGAGGGGTGGGTGGTCGTCAACGACACACCGCTGCCGCTCGTCTGCTTCGTCGGCGGTTGCGAAGAGGGCCGCTCGGCGGCCTACCTTTCGGCCATCGCGGCCCATGTCGTGGGCAGCGGCGAAGCCTGGGTGAGCAACGTGGACCTCGGCGAGCTGGGCCCTGCGCTGCGCGCCTGCATCACCAACTTCCGCACCGGACCGGGCGACGTCGACGCGCTGGTCGCGTCGCTCGGCGGGGCGCGGGAGCGGGTCGGAGGCACCGCAGGCCGGCTTCGAGAAGGGGCGGCGGCGGTTCGATCGGCGGATTGATCGGGCGCGCCGGGTAAGAACGCGCCGGATCGTAACCGGCGCTAGCGAAGACGGAATTGGACCGTGCGCCAGGGGAGGGGGCAGTCCCCTTCCCACCCGAAGGGGTGGGAAGGGGATCGAGGGGTTGGCGGGGGGCGATCCGATCGATGCTTCGAGTAGGCCTCCGCGGCCACATGCCTCGGGGTCGGCGCAGCCGATAGGGGAATAAGATGATCGACGCAACGGACAGAAAGATCCTGACCATCCTGCAGAAGAACGCGCGCACCTCGAACGCCGAGATCGCGCGCCAGGTCGGCATGGCGCCCTCGGCGATCCTCGAGCGGATCCGCAAACTCGAGACGCGCGGGATCATCCAGGGCTACGAGGCGCGCCTCGATCCCGACGCGCTGGGCCTCAACCTGCTGGCCTTCGTCTTCGTCCGCCTGGGCGACTTCTCCGGCGAGGCGCGGACCCGGGAGATGCTGGCGCAGATGGAGCAGGTGCAGGAGGTCCATCACATCGCCGGCGAGGACTGCTTCCTGCTCAAAGTCCGAGCTCCTGACGCCAAGACCCTGGGCCGCCTGCTGCGGCAGCGCTTCTCCCCGTCTTCCGGGATCCATTCGACCCGCACCACCGTCGTCCTGGAGACCCACCACGAGACCGCGCGCCTTCCCCTGCCCGAGATAGCCGAGCGCCACGATCCCGCAGCCCTCCCCGTAGTCGTGCCCTTTGGCGAAGATGACGACGAGAGCGAGCTGCCGCATGTCTGAGACCGTCGAGATCGACCGGCTCCCTTCTCGCCCGCGGGTAGGCTCCCGGGCCGCCTCCGGCGCCACTTCGGCGGAGAAGGTCCCCAGCCAGGCGCTGCGCATCGCGGTCGCGCTGGGGGCGATCTATCTGGTCTGGGGTTCGACCTACCTGGCGATGCGCATCGCCATCGAGACCATCCCTCCCTTCATCATGGCCGGAGTGCGCTATCTCACGGCGGGCACTCTGCTCTACGCCTGGGCGCGCTGGCGGGGTGCGCCGCGCCCGAGCGGGGCGAACTGGCGCGCGTCGGCGCTCATCGGCGCCTTGCTCCTGCTGATCGGCAACGGCGGAGTCGTCTGGGCTGAACAGCGGGTCGCCTCGGGCATGGCGGCGCTGCTCATCTCCTCGGAGCCGCTCTTGATCGTGCTGCTCGTCTGGCTGCGCCGCGGCGGCAGCCGGCCCGGACCGCGGGTCGCCTGCGGAATGCTGCTCGGCTTTGCCGGGCTGCTGCTGTTGTTGCGGCCGACCGGCTCGTTTCATCTCGAGCCGGCGGGCGTCGCCGCGCTCTTGATCGCCTCCGTCGGCTGGGCGGCGGGATCGCTCTACACCCAGCGCGCGACGCTGTCGAGCTCGCCGCCGCTCGCGACCGCCATGCAGATGCTGTGCGGCGGCGCCTGGCTGGCAGTGGCCAGCATCGCGACCGGCGAGAACGGCCGCCTCGTCCTCGCTCACGTCTCGCTGCGCTCGCTCCTGGCGGTCGCCTATCTGATCGTCTTCGGCGCCATCATCGGCTTCACCGCCTACGTCTGGCTATTGCGCAATGCCGCTCCGGTACTGGTCTCGACCTATGCCTACGTCAACCCGGTGGTGGCAGTCTTCCTCGGCTGGGCGATCGCCCACGAGCCGCTGCGCGCGGCGACGCTGGCCGCCGCGGCCGTGATCCTCGCCGGCGTCGCCCTGATCACCACCGCGCCCGCCGCCCTGAGCTCGACACAGCGCCCGGCGGAACAGACCGAGCCGCGGGCAGGGCGGCTCAGCGAGACGCGGCCGGCGCGCGGCGAGCTCGCCGCCGAAGGCGAATCCGCCGGCGAGCTCGAGCCGGAAGCCTGCATGGCTCCCTGATGACCTGCGTGGCGCTCGACCCGCAGGTCTGCCTGGAAAAACTTTTTCTTAGATTTTTTTTGTGAATCTAGACTTTATTGAAAATCTATGATAAGTTTGCTTCGCTGCACAATTCAGTAGGGCGCAGTCGTTCCCTTGCAGGCAGCGTCTTCCGGCAGTCTGGGACTCCCCCGCAACAAGCAAGGAGCTAGGACGTTTAATTGATGAGATTCGCTCGCAACGTGCACTTTCAGATCAAGAACGGCCAAACGGACAAGTTCGACAGCGTCTTCACGAACGAAGTCCTCCCGTTGCTCAAACTGCAGAAGGGTTTCAAGGAAGAGCTGACGCTCGCCAACACCCAACACACGATCGGCACCCCCCGCATCGGCATCAGCGTGTGGGAGGACCGGCCGAGCGCCGAAGCCTACAACACCAACACCTATCCGCAGGTCCTCGCCAAGCTCTCTCCGATGCTGGACGGAACGCCGCGCGTGGAGACGTACGACGTCACCGCATCCCTCAGCGCGTAAGCGTCCAACCCCTCGTCTTCTCTTGACTGAAAGCCAGGGCCCCCGCGAGGGGCCCTCGGTGTTTCTGTGTGGGCCGCAAGTCCCGCCCTCGGGTCAACGCTCCGCGAGGTGCTTCTTCCACGGCATCCAGCAACGCGTCTTCCAGCCCTTCCGAACACCCTCGGCGTCCCGATCGGAGACGTTGGCGTGGACGAGTTCGATTCGTCCCTCTTCTCCCACGGTCACGGCATGCACGTTACGCGCGCGAGAATTCCCACGCGTTCCGCAGGATGGCATAGAGGAGGGCCCCGGCGAAAAGGAGCTTGACCGCGGCCGGCGCGATCACAATCGCGCCGCCGAAGAGCCCCACCAGGAGGAACGAGACGCCCAGCATCACGAGGAAGAGGCGCCGCCAGCCAGGAAGGCGACAGCCGTCGGATGAGTGCCGCCCCTATCTCACCACGAAGGCGTAGGCTCGGCCGTCGGTCTGAAAGGGATCGCCGGCGGCGTTCCTGCCTTCCGTCGGCCCTTGGGTGATCTGAAGCACGGCGATCTCTTGCGCTCCGGCTCGCAACAGATCGCGCGCGATGTAGTCGCGCTCCATGTCCACTCGCGGATCGATGCGGTGGGTGATGAGGTACGGCTCCCGCACCAACTTGACCCCCGCATCGTAGCTCGCCGTTGCCACCCAGAGCGGCTGGCACCCCGGAGCCATGCAGAGCGCGGTCTGCCATAGCCGCGTGTGGTGGCGCCGACGGATCGAGCCCGATGGATCTCCGGCTTTCTCAAACGTGAGGTCTTGCGGTTGCCGCGCGAGATAAGCGGGGGTCGCCGGTCCGCGCGGGTCGGCCTGGTTGCGCAGCACCGCCCAGAGCTCGCGCAACAGTCCATGCACCGTCGGCGCCTCTGCCAGCTCCCAGCCGGCGCGCTGAAATGTGGCGACCAGGCTCGCGGACTCGCCAATGAACAGCATCGAAACCGGTTCCATCGGGCCGCCGACCGCGTCTTGCGAAGTCCTGGACAGCACAGTGGGGTAGGCGACCAGGAGCGGCGTCGTGGTGATCATCCGCGGCGGTGCACGTAGCGCCTCGACTTTGCGCTGCGGCCTCTGGGCGTTCAAGACCGCTGCATAGACCGCAAGCGCGGCGACGGTGGCGGTGAGCGCGCTGCCCAGCCATGGGCGGTCAGCCTTCGTCGTCGGCGTGGGCTGCTGGAACGGCGGGAACTTGACCAGTGAGACGAGCACGGCCAACCACGCGACGGCAAGCGCCAGGCTCGCCGCGGTGTCGTAGGGCCAGTGCACGCCGAGATAGACGCGGGCCACCGGAATCGCTCCGATCAAAAGGAGCAAGGGCGCCGCGAGCAGCCAGTGCCAGGCGCGGCGCGGCTCGTCGCGCAGCACCAGATAGACGAGGAAGCCGTAGACCGAAACCCCCATCAGGGTATGGCCCGAGGGAAAGCTGAAATCATGGAACAGGGCGAGCGCCTCGGGCGGGCGCGGCCTTGCGACGACTCCCTTCATGACTGTCTGGAGCAGGCCGGCGCCGGCCAGCGCCGCGATCAGCCCGGCGGCCTCGCGCCGCCGGCCGGCAGCCCAGAAAACCGCCGCGAGGCCGCCCGCCAGCGGCGCCAAGAAGACGATGCTGCTGAGGTTGCTCACCAGCGAATAGAGCTGGCTCAGTGCCGCCGAATGAAACCTCCCGACCGTGTTATGGAGGCAGCGGTCCGCTTCGACCAGCGTGCCGTCGGCGAGTACGCCATGCAGGAGCCGAACGTACCAGACGAGTCCGCAGGCTGCGACCAGGCAGCCAATCGCCAGGCGGAGCCACGACCTCCGCGCCAGGTGCAGGTGCCGCTCGAGGAAGGCATGCAGCCGCGGCGCGCGGCGCCACAAACCATCCAGGAGCGGGTGGCGCAGTGCGCGGCTGGCCGGCTCGCGCAGCAGGTGGCCGCCGTGGCGAGGCAGCAGCCAGGCGAATGCAAACACGCCCGCCACCGCGAACACCAGGGCGGCCTTGCCGAGCAGCACCCAGACCACATGCCAGGTCATCGGCCCGCCCGCCTACCAGCCGCCCGACGCGCCGCCGCCGCCGAAACTTCCGCCACCACCGGAGAAACCGCCGCCGGAGGAGCCGCCTCCTCTCATGCCCCCCGAGGCCGCACCGATGAACCCGCCCCAGAAGCCGCCGCGGTGATGGCCAGCCGCGGCGAGGAGGCTGCCGCGCCTCCCCAGCGTGTGCTTCAGGATCGGGAAGCCGACCAGCCACAGGGCGGTAAAGACGAGCGCCACGGTGGGGCCGGCGACGGCGGTGGGGAAGGCGATGTAGAAGGGGGTCAGGAAGACGTAGAGGAACCAGCTCTGGAAGCCACGGCTCGCCACCGCGACCACCGAGAAAGTGCCGACGACGACGACGAAGACGAGCCCAAAGACGAGCGTGAAGATGAGGCGGTCTCCGGCCGGCATGTCGGCCGTGCCGGCCGCTGCAGCCGCGGGCCGGGGCGGCAGCGGCTCGCCGTGCAGGACCTTGACGATGGCGTCCACTCCCTGCTCGACGCCACCGTCGAAGTCGGCTTGCCGGAAGCGGGGTGTGATCACCGCGTCGAGGATCTCGTGACTCTGGAGATCGGTCAGCTTCGCCTCCAGCCCGTAACCCACCTCGATGCGCATCTTCCGGTCGTCGCGGGAGATGAAGAGCAGGATACCGTTGTCCTTGCCCTTCTGCCCCAGCTTCCAGGTCTGCGCCACCTTGACCGAGTATTCCTCGAGCGGCTCGCCGCCGAGGCTCGCGACGATCAGCACCGCGACCTGATCGCCGGTCTGCCGCTCGAGCGCGGCGAGCTCGCCGTCGATCTTCTGCTTGGCCGCCGCCGACAGCAGGCCGGGCTCGTCGACCACGCGTCCGGTGAGATAGGGAACATCCTTGCCGGCCGCCGCCGGCGAGATGAGCAGCGCGGCCGCAACCGCGAGCCCTGCGCGGAGCCGATGGGTCCTCGCGGCAGCGCTCACCTAGGGCTCCTCTTGGCGCAGATCATCTGCCAGCTCGTTGCCGCGCGCAGCCGGGCGAGGCAGGCCGTGGCGGACCAGCAGGTCGCCGCAATCCTGGATGGCGACGGCAAGCGCCGCTCCCGGAGCGCCGCGCCGGATCCCCTCGACGATCCGTGACACGACCGCGCCCCATTCCCCGTCTTCCACCCGCGCATGAATGCCGCTGTCGGCGAGCACCACCACGCGGCGCTCGAAGAGCGACAAGAAGAGCAGGATGCCGGTGCGCCCCGCGGTCCGGAAGATCTCCTGCTCGACAAAGGCGGCGGCGGCGCGCTGCCGGGTGCGCAGCTCGATCAGCTCGGCTCCCGCCAGCCAACGGCGTAGAGGTGGCACCAGGTCGACCCCGGCGAAACCCAGGGCACCGCCGGCGGCGGGCGGCAGGACCATCCAGAAGAAGTCCCGGCCGCCCCAGAAGCCGCCCCAGCGGTGGAAGGCCCAGGCGACGAGCGCCGAGAAAAGGGCTCCGAAAGCCGCCCCCTTCCAGACCGCGCCCGGGTACGGGTCGCTCGCGGCGACCACGTAGGGGACGATCTCGCCGGCGCTCTCCGCTTCGGCGACTTCGACCGCCCGGCGAATATTCTCGGCGTCCGCCGCGCTGAATCCGAGAACCGGCATAGAAGAAGATCCCGCCAAAGCTTACACCGACCCAGATTGAAAGAGCGACCACGCCCCCGCTGCAAGCTGGCCAGGATGATTTCTGAGGCGATCGGCCTACAATCCGCCCGTATGCCTTTCGTCTTCAGCCTCCGCACCTGGGCCGAGAACCTCAGCAAGGAACGGCGGCTCAAGGGGCCGAGGCGGGCCGAGAAGGAGCGGTTGCTCGCGGCAGCGCAGCCCGAGCGTGCCGGCTCGGTGGCGTGAGCGGCCGCCCCCTTCTGCTCTCCTGCGAGGGGCTCACCCGCGGCTACGGCGCCCGGCCGCTCTTCTCCGACCTCTCCTTCGGGCTCGCCGAGGGCGACCGGGTCGGGCTGGTGGGGCCGAACGGCTCCGGCAAGTCGACCCTCCTGCGCATCCTGGCCGGCCTCGAGGAGCCGGATTTCGGCACGCGGTCGCTGCGCCGCGGGGTCCGCCTGGGCTACGTCCTCCAGGACTTCGACTTCCCGACGGGAGCCGAGCGCACGGTCGAGCAGGTCCTGCTGGCGGCCCTCCACGGTTTCCCGGGAGAGGACTTCGAGCAGGCCGGGCGGGTGGCAGCGACCCTCGGGCGCGCCGGCTTCGCCGACCCCGGCCAGTCGGTCGCGACGCTCTCCGGCGGTTGGAAGAGGCGCCTCGCCATCGCCCGCGAGCTGGTGCGCGAGCCCGACGTCCTGCTCCTGGACGAGCCCACCAACCACCTGGATCTGGATGGGATCCTCTGGCTCGAGGGGCTCCTCGGGTCGGCGGCCCAGGCCTTTTTGGTGGTGAGCCACGACCGTTATTTCCTGGAGCGCGTCGCCACCCGCATGATGGAGATCGACCGCCGCTACCCCAACGGGGTCTTCGCGGCCCAGGGCAGCTACAGCGAGTTCCTGGAGCGGCGCGACGAGGCGCTGCGCGGCCAGGCCGAGTTCCAGGCGAGCCTGGCCAACCGGGCGCGCCGCGAGCTCGAGTGGCTGCGCCGGGGTGCCAAGGCGCGGACCACCAAGGCGAAGGGGCGGATACAGTCGGCCGGACAACTCCTCGACGAGCTGGCCGAGCTGCGCGAGCGGACCGCCGGGGGCGCCCCCGCCGGCATCGACTTCGCCGCCTCGGGGCGGAAGACAAAGAAGCTCATCCTGGCCCGCGGGCTCGAGAAGTCGTTTGGCGAGCGGCGGATCGTCGACAGCCTCGACCTGCTCCTGACCCCCGGGACACGGCTCGGGCTCCTGGGTCCGAACGGCAGCGGCAAGACGACTCTTCTGAACCTCCTCGCCGGGAGGCTCGCTCCCGACGGCGGCGAAATCGAGCGCGCACAACAGCTCGCCGTGGTCTTCTTCGAGCAGGGGCGCGAGAGCCTCGACCAGGCGCTGAGCCTGCGGCGTGCGCTCGCGCCCGAGGGCGACTCGGTGGCCGCCGGTCCGGCTATGGCCGGCGGCACTCCTCGGAAGTCGGTCTACGGCGGCGGCGAGGTCCACGTCGCCGCCTGGGCGAAGCGCTTCCTCTTCCGCCCCGAGCAGCTCGAGACCCCGGTCGCCCGCCTCTCCGGGGGCGAGCGGGCGCGCATCCTCATCGCCCGCCTGATGCTCCGGCCGGCCGATCTCCTGATCCTGGACGAGCCGACCAACGACCTCGACATCCCTACCCTCGAGGTCCTGGAGGAGAGCCTGCTCGAGTTCTCCGGGGCGCTGGTCCTGGTCACCCACGACCGCTACCTCCTGGACCGCGTCTCGACCGTGATCCTCGCCCTCGACGGCCGGGGCGGCGCCGAGTACTTCGCCGATACCGCGCAGTGGGAGGCGGCGCGCCGGGCCGCTCCTCCGCCCGCGCGCTCGGAGCGGGCGTCCAGGTCCGTGGGCCGCCCGGCGCCGAAGAAGCTCTCCCACCGGGAGGAGAAGGAGTGGGAGGGGATGGAGGCGGGGATCTTGGAGGCCGAGGACAGCCTGGCCGCCTGCGAGGCCGCGCTCGCCGACCCCGGGGTGGCCGCCGATCCCGCCGCCCTCCAGAAGCGCTACCGGGCCGTCGAAGGGGCCAGAGCCGAGGTCGAGCGCCTCTACGCCCGCTGGGCCGAGCTCGAGGCGAAGCAGGGGTAAGGGCGAGTCGAGCGAAGTCGCACCCCTGAATGGGGAGTAGACTCAAGTCGTAATGCACGCCCTGCTAGACGACTGGGTCATCATCCTGGTCACGGTGATCGTCACTGCACTTGGCGCTCTCTTGGCCCTCAATCTGACCACGCCTGAAGAGCGCATTCAGCGCCGCATCGACCGCCTCTATGCGGCTGATTCGCCAATGTTTCGACGGTCCATGGGGATACTGCTCGGACCTGCCATCTTGCCGGGAAACCGGATCGAGATCTTGCTGAACGGAGACGAAATCTTTCCGGCGATGCTGGCCGCGATCCGTGCGGCGCAAAAGTCCATCACGCTCGAGACATTCATCTATTGGTCGGCGGATATCGGGAAGCAGTTCGCCGAGGCCCTGGCGGACAAGGCGAAGAGCGGCGTCAAGGTTCATGTGCTCCTGGACTGGTTGGGGTGCGATAAAATCGACGATTCCTATGTCGTCAAGATTCGCGACGCCGGAGGACAGGTAGAAAAGTTCCATCCCCTGCGCTGGCACAACCTGGGTCGGCTGAACGACCGAAATCATCGCAAGGTACTGGTGGTAGACGGCAGCATCGGCTTCACTGGCGGAGTCGGCATCGCGGAGGAATGGACAGGCCGAGCCCAGGACGCGGCTCACTGGCGAGATTCTCACTTCAGGGTGCGAGGCCCGGTTGTCGCACAGATGCAAGCGGTGTTCTTGGACAGCTGGATGAAAGCAACGGGCCACGTGTTACACGGCGACGACTACTTTCCCCACCTCTCGTCCGCCGGCGACGGCCATGCCCAGATGTTCAGCAGCTCGCCCAGCGGCGGAAGCGAGAGTATGCACCTGATGTACCTCCTGGCAATCACCGCCGCGGAGCGCTCGATCCTGCTTGCGAATGCCTATTTCCTTCCCGACGACCTGACATGTCGCACGCTGATCGATGCGTTAGAACGCGGCGTTCGAGTTCGCATCATGACTCCGGGAAAGCACATTGACGAGTCGAGGGTTCGGCGCGCTTCCCATGCAGGCTGGGGCGACTTGCTGCGAGCAGGGGCAGAAATCTATGAGTATCAACGAACGATGTTTCATTGCAAGACGATGGTCATCGACGACTGCATGATATCGGTCGGCTCCACGAACTTCGACCCCCGTTCGTTTCGCTTGAATGATGAGGCCAACCTCAACGTCTACGATCCAGAAGCGGCAGCAGCCTTGAGCGCCGTCTTCGAGGACGACCAGCTGCGGTGCCTCCTTGTTACCTATGAGTCCTGGCGGACACGCCCGCTGAGGATGAAGCTTTGGGAGAAGGCGGACGCCCTCATTCGATCGCAGTTGTGAGCGGAATCCAAGGAGCAGCACTCATGAACTCGTTCTCCGACCCGACGTTGCCGGTCGCCTTCGCGCTGCCGGTGGTCGTTTTTCTCGCCCTTTGGGCGGCGCTCTACTTCGTGTTTGGCGCCCTGGAGATCGGGCTCAGGGCAACGGCGCAGCGCGCTTCGGCGCGTGTCGTTCGCACCCGGCTCGCGAGGTGGACGGTCGCGCATTCCGGCTGGAGTGGACTGCGCTCATCTACGCCGATGGTCCTGGTGCTGATCCTCGGCGGCATCGCGGCGTTCGCCGCTGGATGGGCGTTCATAGAGATCGCGGAGCATTTTCGCCTCACCACGTCGTCGGTTTATCATGCCGACCATGCCGTCAATGCCTGGTTTCAGAACGAAAGACATCCTGCCTTCACCGCGCTTCTCGACGCGGCGACGGTCGCCGGGGGACCGCTTGGCATGGCGTCGGTGGTGATACTCGTGGCAGCCGGCTTGCTCCTTCGCAAGCACGGCGCGTCCGCCGTCTTCGTCGTGGTCGCGGCCGTGGGTGGTGCACTCTTGAACCTGGCCCTGAAGATGATTTTCGAGCGCGTCCGGCCGCCCGCGGCGGCGGCCATCGCGGTCGCAAAGGGGTATTCGTTCCCGAGCGGACACGCGATGGGATCGTTTGTCGTCCTTGGATCGATCGCCTATGTCGTGCTGCGGCAAACGTTCCGGTGGAAGGGAAAGTCGGCCTTGCTTGCGATGCTGGTGACGGCGATCTTGCTCGTCGGACTGTCGCGTGTCTACCTGGGCGTGCACTGGATTTCAGACATCGCCGGCGGCTGGAGCGCCGGCGCGGTGTGGCTGGCGACGGCGACGGTGGCATTCGAGACGCTGCTCCGCGTCCGACAGCTTCGCCATGGCGTGTCGCCGCCAAGCACGGGAGCCGACCTGCCGGACGAGCCCGTGGGAGCTCGCCAGGCGACGCCTTGACAAGACTTGATTAGCGTCGTCCCAGTCTAGTACCTTGAGCGGCATTCACAGGGAGAAAATGGCGATGCCGAAGCAGCCTAAAGAGTTGCGCCTGGGTAGCTCGAAGTCGAGTCGTTCCGCCGCCGAGTCCAAGCCTCGCGCCCCGCGCCCCGCGGCGCAGGCGAAGTCCACAGCGGCAAGGGCCCGCCCCGCCGCACCCACGGAGGCCCGCGCGAGTGCGAAAACCACCCGTACCAAGGCCCGCGCCGCGAAGCCTGCGCCGCCGCCGCCCGCTCAGGCACCGGCCGCGCCACGCCGCGACCGACGCCGGAAGGTTCCCGAGGCGTTGCGCCTGCGGGCGCTCTCGGCGGCCCTCACCGTCGGCGACCTCGAGCGCAGCATCCATTTCTACGTCGAGGGTCTGGGCTTCTCGGTCAAGGAGCGCTGGGAGCGAGACGGCAGGCTGATGGGCGTCATGCTCCTCGCCGGCACCTGCGAGCTCGGCCTCTCCCAAGATGACTGGGCCAAGGGTCGTGACCGCGTCAAGGGCGTCGGTGTCCGCCTGTATGCCGAGACCGCCCAGAGTCTCGAGGTGATCGCCACCAGGGCCCGCGAGCACGGCATCGCGGTCCAAGGGCCGAAGATGGCTTCCTGGGGCGTGAGGATGGTGGAAGTGGAGGATCCGGACGGGTTCAAGGTCACGATCCACCGGGCGAGATAGGCGTCCTCGGTTTCGGACTCCACCTCGTTTACGCCAGCCTGACCCCTTGCACTTCGACAACGCCTCCTGTACGCTCTACCTGTAGAAGCGAATAGGGGCCATGGAAAGCGCGCGCATCGACCTGCCGCAAGGCACCTTGGACCTGCTGATCCTGAAGACCGTTGCGCT
The DNA here is from genome assembly GCA_035544875.1 of Thermoanaerobaculia bacterium. Classification (GTDB taxonomy): domain Bacteria; phylum Acidobacteriota; class Thermoanaerobaculia; order Multivoradales; family UBA5704; genus JASLEW01. Next base: position 147,191 of record DASZZP010000107.1, read on the forward strand.
CGAGCCCCAGCACGGCTGGGCGATCTCGGAGCGCGTGCAGCAGATATCGAGCGGCGTCCTGCACATCCAGCAGGGCTCGCTGTACCCCGCTCTCCACCGCCTCGAGCGCCGCGGCTGGGTCAAAGCGCGCTGGGGGACGTCCGAGAACAACCGCCGGGCCAAGTTCTACGAGCTGACCGGGCGCGGCCGCAAGCAGCTCGAGGCGGAGGAGAGCGACTGGCTGCGATTGACGGCCGCGGTCGCCCAGGTTCTGGGCGCCTCGTGAGCGCCGCCGGCCGGCTGCCGGCCGGATCTAGAGGATCGTCTCAGGGAGATGCGCCATGCTGAGTGACCTCGCCAATCGCTGCCGGGCCCTCTTCCGGCGGCGTGCCGTCGAAGCCGAGCTGGACGACGAACTGCGCTTCCATCGCGAGCGCGAGATCGAAAAGCACCTGCGTGCCGGCCGCACGCACCAGCAAGCGGTGCGCCTCACCCGTCTTGCCTTCGGCGGGCTCGACCAGGTAAAGGAATCCTGCCGCGAGGCGCGCGGCGTCGAGCCGATCGAGACTCTGCTGCGCGACCTCGCTTTTGGCTTGCGCATGCTGCGCGGCAACCCCGGGTTCAGCGTCATCGCCGTGCTCACTCTGGCGATCGGCATCGGCGCCAACACGGCGCTCTTCTCTGTGGTCAACGGCGTGCTCTTGAAGCCGCTGCCCTTCCCGCATCCGGAGCAGCTGGTCGGGCTCCATGAGAGCAAACCGAACTTCGCGACGGGCTCCATCTCGTATCCGAACTTCCGCGATTGGCAGCAGGCGAACCGCACGTTCTCCGCCATCGCCATCACCCGCGGCACCGGCTACAGCCTCACCGGCAGGGGCGACGCCGAGCAGCTCCGCGCCCTGGCGGTCTCGTCGGATTTCTTCTCGCTGCTGGGGGTGAAGCCACTCCTCGGCCGCAGCTTCGCGCGCGGTGAGGACGAGATCGGTGCGGCGCCCTCCGTGCTCGTCAGCGAAGCCTTCTGGCGGCGCAAGCTTGGCGCCGCGCCGGACGTGCTGGGCCAGAGCCTCACGCTCGACGGCAAGGACTTCACGATCCTCGGCGTGGTGCCGGCGAGCTTCGGGCTCCAGCGCTACCGCATCTCCCACGCCGACCTGTACGTGCCGATCGGCCTGTGGGACAACCCGCTGCTGCCCAACCGGGCCGCGGGTCTGGGGATTCACGGTATTGGCCGCCTGGCGCCAGGCGTCACGCTCGCGCAGGCGCGCGCCGACATGGAGCGGGTGACGCGAAACCTGGCAGCCGCCTATCCCGAGGCCGATAAGGGCATCGGCGCCACGCTCGTGCCGCTCAAGGACGAGGTGGTAGGCGAAGTGCGGCCCTTGCTGCTGCTGCTGCTGAGCGCGGTCGGCTTCGTGCTGCTGATCGCCTGCGTCAACGTCGCGAACCTCCTGCTCGCCCGCTCGACCGGCCGGGCCGGCGAGTTTGCAGTCCGCACCGCGCTGGGAGCGAGCCGGGGGCGCCTCGTCCGCCAGCTGCTCACCGAGAGTGTCTTGCTGGCGGCGGCGGGCGGCGGCCTCGGCGTGCTGATGGCAGCGTGGGGTACGCGGGCGGCCCTCGGCGCGCTCCCTGCCGCTCTGCCGCGGGCGGATGAGGTCGGACTCGACGCCCGCGTCCTCCTCTTCACCCTGGCGGTCTCGCTGGCCGCGGGAGTGCTCTTCGGTCTCGTGCCGGCACTCAGGATCTCACGCGCGAGCTGGCACCAGACCCTCAAGGAAGGCGGCCGCGGCGCGAGCGGCGCAAGGCATCGGGCGCAGAACGCCTTCGTCGTCGTCGAGATGGCCACCGCGCTCGTCCTGCTCATCGGCGCGGGCCTGATGATCCGTAGCCTCGGCAAGCTCTGGGGCGTCGATCCGGGCTTCCGGCCGGATCAAGTCCTGACCGCGAGCATCGCCCTGCCGCCCGCCATGATGGCGGCAAACGCCGACGCGGTGCGCGGCGCGTGGCGGGTGGTCGACGACCGGCTGACGGTGGTCCCAGGCTTGGTCTGCTCGTCGCTCAGCTGGGGAGCCGTGCCGCTCGCTTCCGAAGACGACTTGCTCTTCTGGATCGAAGGCCGGCCGCGGCCGGCGAACGAGAACGAGATGAGCTGGGCGCTCCGCTATATCGTCGAGCCCGGGTACCTGCAGACCCTGCGGATTCCACTGCTGCGCGGCCGCTTCTTCGATACGCACGACGGCGAGCGCTCGGTCCCCGTCGCGGTGGTCGACGAGCTGTTCGCCAAACAGTTCTTCGGCGACCGGGACCCGCTTCACCAGCGCATCAATTTCAATCCCGGCGTCAACTTCGCCGACCGCGCCGAGATCGTCGGCGTGGTCGGCCACACCAAGCAGTGGGGGCTCGACGCCGATGACCGCCACACGCTGCGGGCCCAGGTCTACTTGCCCTTCATGCAGCTGCCCGACGCTGCGATGGCGCTGACCGCACGCAACGCGCAGGTCATGATGCGCTTTGCGCCCGGCGCGCCGGTCGCCGAGGCCAACGTGCGCCGAGCCCTTGCGGGGATCAGCTCCGAGCACGAGATCTACCGGGCGCAGGCCATGACCGAGATCGTCTCCGAGTCGCTGGCCGCTCGCCGTTTCTCGATGATCCTGCTCGGCTGCTTCGCGCTGCTGGCGCTGACGCTGGCCAGCATCGGCATCTACGGCGTGACCTCTTACCTCGTGGGCCAGAAAACGCACGAGATCGGCGTCCGCATCGCGCTCGGCGCGCGCCGGATCGACGTGCTGCGCCTGGTCCTGGGCGAGGGCGTGCGGACGGCGATCCTCGGCGCCGCGGTCGGGGTGCTCGCCGCGCTCGGGTTGACGCGCCTGATGAGCGGCCTGCTCTACGGCGTGAGCTCCACCGATCCCCTGACCTTTGCCCGAGTCGTCCTCGTCCTGATCTCGGTCACGGTAGCAGCCTGCTACCTGCCGGCGCGCCGCGCCATGGGCATCGACCCGACCCTGGCGCTGCGCCGCGAGTGAGGGCGCAGGCGGGGCGCCACCGCAGGCCTGGTGGCCTACGACGAGTCGCGCCCCTTGCGGCGCGCCGGGCCTCCCTCCCCAAGGTGACAGTAGACGCTGCAGTAGGATAAGCGGTGTCGAGCTATGCCCGGGGCAGGTCCGGAGCGAGGCCCGGCGCGGCCGATGACCACGCGATATCGGGAGCACTTTCCGCCAGCCGATCTTCGTGCCTGGGTGCAGTGCCTATGGACGATGGAGTCCCTGGTTGCGGGTCCGAGCACGCACCGGGTGCTGCCCGACGGCTGCATCGACATCCTCTTCGTGGTGGCCGGCGGGCGCACCGGTGAGGGTTACGTGGTCGGCATGATGACGCGGCCGCTGCTCGTGGCCCGAGCGGGAGCGTCATCAACCGTGGCAGTGCGCTTCAAACCCGGAGGCGCCGCGGCCTTCTTCCGCGAGCCGCTGCACCGGCTGACCGATGCGCGGGTGGAGCTGCCGGAGCTCTGGCCGCGGTCGGGTCCGCTGCACGAGCGAGTGGCCGCCGCGGCCGGCGAGGCCGAGCGCATCGAGGTCCTGGTCGCGGAGCTTCGGCGGCGGCTGGAGGGAGCGCGACGGCGCGGCCACGCCGGCTGCAAGCTCGCGATCCGGCAGCTGGCGCTGCGGCCGGAGACCGGGGTCCAGGAGCTCTGTGCGCAGCTGGGGGTGAGCCGCCAGGGCCTTGCGAAGTCCTTTCGCGAACACGTGGGGATCCCGCCCAAGACCCTGGCCAGGGTCCTGCGCCTGCAGCGAGCGTTGAGCCTGCTCGCCGGGCCTGACCCCGGCAGACCGTGGCGCTGGAGCGATCTCGCGCTTGCTGCCGGCTTCTACGATCAGTCTCACATGGTCGCGGAGTGGCAGGACCTGGTCGGATTGACGCCGAGCGGCTTCCTGGCCGAATCGCGCGGCAGGTTTCCGTTTTTCCAAGACAGCGATTCCACGCCCGAGTAGCCTCCCGCCATGAGAATCCACAGAGCCGCACTTCTGCTGGCCTGGGCGGCGCTCGCCGCAGTGTGCCCCGCCCTCTCACAAGCCTCTCCCGAGCAACCGAGCCCGAAAGGAGGATCGACCATGCTGCTGGGACTACGAACCGCGATCTATCATGTAGGCGACATCAAGCAGGGCCGCGACTGGTACGCCAAAGCCCTGGGCGTCCAGCCCTATTTCGATCAGCCGTTCTACGTCGGCTTCAACGTCGGGGGCTTCGAGCTGGGGCTCGTTCCGGATGCCCGGCCGGAAAAGGAAGGGGGTGTCGACGTCTACTGGGGCGTCAGCGACATCCGCGCCGGACTCGAGCACTTTCTGGGGGCCGGAGCGAAAAAGCTCAAGGACATCGAGGACGTCGGCGACGGCATCAAAGTAGTCTTCGTGCTCGATCCGTTCGGTAACCGCTTCGGGCTCATCGAGAACCCTCACTTTGGCAAGTGACGCCGGCGAACGGAGCTAGCCTGGCAAGTCCGTTCAGATCGCGTCAGAACAAAGCGTGCGGCGCCGCGTAGTAGCTAGTAGTCAGAAACCGCGCGGCGGGGCAAAGGGGGGCTTGTGCCGAGGCGCCTGCCCGCAGGAGGTAAGCCGAAATGACCAGCTTCTTCCGCGACATGGGCTTCGCCTTCGCTCAGCTCCGGCGGCGCCCGGGATTCACCGCCGTGGCGGTCCTCACGCTCGCCCTGGGCATCGGCGCGAACACGGCGATCTGGAGTGTGGTCCAGGGAGTCCTGCTGTCGCCGCTGCGCTACCCGCACCCCGAGCAGCTGATGACGGTCTGGGAGAACCGCGCCGCGCGCGGCGGCCCCGAGCAGGAGTTCACCGGCAAGGCGGTCTTCGAGGATTGGCGCACAGGCAACCAGACCTTCCAGGCGATGGCGGTTTTTGACGACTGGCAGCCCACCCTCACCGGCAGGGCCGAGCCCGAGCAGCTCGCCGGCGGCCTGGCTTCCGACGAATACTTCACGGTGCTCGGCGTGCGGCCGGCGATGGGGCGGGCCTTCCTGCCCAGCGACGGCAGGATGGGCGCACCGCGCGTTGCGCTGCTCGCCGACGCCCTGTGGCGCCGCCGTTTCGACACCGACCCGGCGGTCCTCGGCAAAGCGATCGAGCTCGACGGCGAGACCCATACGGTGGTGGGCGTGCTGCCGGCGGGCTTCAAGGCGCCTTTCGTTCAGGCCGAGATCTGGCGCCCGGTGCAGATCGAGGCAGCGCCGCAGGACCGCGGTAACCACTACCTGCGGGTGATCGGCCGCCTGCGCGATGGCGTCGAGATGCCCAAGGCGCAAGCCGACCTGCGCAGGGTCGCGGCCGGCATCGCCGAGCGCGACCCGCAGTATTACAGCAGTGTCGGCGTCACCTTGGTCTCGCTGCACCGGCAACTGGTCGGGGTCGCCAGGAGCAGCCTTCTCGTGCTGCTGGGCGCCGTCGGCCTGGTGCTGCTCATCGCCTGCGCCAACGTCGCCAACCTGCTGCTGGCGCGCGCCACGGCGCGGGCGCGAGAGGTCGCGGTGCGCACTGCCCTCGGCGCTGGCAGGGCACGGCTGGTGCGCCAGCTCCTGACCGAGAGCTCGCTGCTGGCCCTGGCCGGCGGCGCGGCGGGCATGATCCTGGGGAGCCTCGGTACGTCGGCGCTCCGCTCCCTGGCGCCGGCCCAGACACCGCGTCTCGAGGAGGTGACCGTCGATCTGCGGGTGCTGCTCTTCACCCTCGGACTGGCGCTCGCGACCGGCCTGCTCTTCGGGCTCGCCCCGGCTCTCCACGCCACCCGTCCAGACCTTGCGTCGGCTCTCAAGGAAGGCAGCCATGGGGCGGGAATGGCGCATGGCGGCGGACGCCTGCGTGGCTTCCTGGTGGCCGGCGAGGTCGCTCTGGCGCTGACCCTGGCGACTGGCGCAGGCATGCTGATCCACAACTTCAGCGGTCTGCTCAACGTCAGTCCCGGCATCCAGCCGCGCAACGTGCTGACCGCCAATGTCTCCCTGCCGGTAGCGCGCTACAAGGACCCGGCGTCGCAGGCGCGGTTCTTCACCGAGCTGCTGGCAAGGCTGCAGGCGAGATCAGGGGTGGTGGCGGCAGGGGCCATCCCGGAAGCGCCGTTTTCCGGCAGCGACAACGACAATGCCTTCACCGTAGAAGGCCAGGCGCCGCCGGCCAAGGGACACGAACCTGACGCCTGGATCCGGCGCGTCAGCCCCGGCTACTTCCAGGCGCTTGGCCTGGCGGTGGTGGCCGGCCGGCCTCTCTCCGAGCAGGACCGGGCCACCTCGGAACGCGTGGTGGTGGTCAACCGCACGCTGCAGCAACGCATCTTTCACGGCGCGGCGGCGCTCGGCCATCGCCTGCGCCTCGGCTCCGTTAACTCCAAGCAGCCGTGGGCGCGGATCGTCGGCGTGGTCGCCGACGTCCGCCATCGCGGTCTGGACACCGAGCCCGAGGTCGAGATCTACGTGCCGCACGAACAGCTTCCGGCGGCGGCGATGACGGTGGTGATCAAGGCGGCCGGCGACCCGCTGCAGATGGTGCCGGCGCTGCGCGCCGAGGTCCGGGCGCTCGATCCCAACCTGCCGGTCTCGGGCATCGCCACCATGGACGAGCTGATCGCCAACTCGCTCGCCGTGCCCCGCTTCGTGGGGCTGCTGCTCACCGTCTTCGCCGCTCTCGCCCTCGCCCTCGCGGCGGTGGGGATCTACGGCGTCACCGCCTACAGCGTCGGCCAGCGCCGCCACGAGATCGGGGTTCGGGTGGCGCTCGGCGCCGGCCGCCGGCAGGTGGTCAGGACGGTGCTCGGCCGCGGCATGGTACCGGCCGCCTGGGGAATGCTGGTCGGCCTCGGCTGCGCCTACGCAATGAGCCGCGCGATGGGATCCCTGCTGAGCACGGTCAGCCCGACCGATCCGACGAGCTTCGCCGGCGCCGCCCTGCTGCTCGGCGGCGTCTCGCTGATCGCCAACTACCTGCCGGCCCAACGCGCCGCCGCCACCGATGCGGCGCGGGCGCTGCGCACCGAGTAGCGGCGCCGGCTGACCCGGCTGGCCGGGCTCTATAACAAGTCGTGGCCCGACTTGGCCACTAGTCGATCGCCTTGACCGCCTGCTCGCTGAAAGTGACCTGGGGGAAGTTGGATTTGAGGTAGTTGAAGACCTCAGTGATCTTTTCATTGTGCCCGGCGGCCCAGTTGGAATCGCGGAAGGCGTAGTCGAGGCCGGTCACGGTGCCGAGCCGGAGCTCGAGGCAGACATTCTGGCCGGGGAGCGAGGCGCACTGGAGGGTGGCCCTCTGGAGCACGGCCGCCTGAATGCTGAAGTCGCGCTTGGGGCGCTCGCTGCGCCACTCGATGTCGCGGGCGCCCAGCGTCAGCTGGCCACTCCCCTGGGAGCGATAACGGTGCGGGAACGAGTAGCCATACTCCACAAGGCCGTCGACCGAGAGCCCCTGCGCGCTCTCGTTGATCTGCGAGCTTCCAAAGGTGGTGGTCGCCGCCGGCCTGTCGGAGCGCCGGGACGAGCTGCAGCCGGCCCCCCCTGCTGCGACCCCTAAAGCGAGCGAGGAAACCAGCACGGCCAGGACGGCTGGATGGATCGGACGGCAGATGGGACTCTTTCGGACCATTGGCTCTCCTTCCAGAGAGCCTACTTGCAAGCTTCGAGCCGCTGGGCTTGCGGTTCGTGGACTGGACTCGGGACCCCCGATCGAAGGTCGCCCCGCCGGCAGCAGTCAATCCGCTGGCGAATCGAACTCTGCGTTTATCGATTCGATGACGTTCATACTGCCGACCAACCCATTCAGCGCGTCCAACAACGCCCGTATTTGCTGCGCTGGACAAGGCGGGAAGATCGGACGGGAGGACATGCGAAACTCGTTAACCCGGCTGCCTCGCCCAAACCAACGAACCCTGTATTCCGCTGATAGGAGCCCTGGGTTGTTGGGATCCACAAACTGGCAGTCTTGCTGAGAGCCGATGTGCAGCTCTTGCATCGCGACGTTCAGGGCGGCGAGCGCGCTGGGTGTGAGCGCAGATCATGTCGGCGAATACCGCGTCGCATGGTATGAGGGTCACGATCGTGGCAGCTAGCAATGCGCGCATCGGGGCCTCCTGTTTCTCTGTGTCTCGAGGTATACGTGGCGCAGGGTTCACTCGTCGCATGCGAACGTCACGTTCACGAAAGGCGACTCTCTGCGAGCGGGCTCTACGCATGGCTGCAGACCCTCGGAAGGAAGGCGAAGGTCGAAAAGCTGCATCCGCACGGGCTGCGCCACACGGCGATCACCCAGGCCCTCGAGGAGGCGGCTCGGTCGGCGATGGCGGTTGGAAGAGCCGGGGACCGGCGGCAGCGTACGCCCGCCACTCATCGCCGACCGGACGAGCCTCCCCCACCTCGAACGGCTCATCTGCGCATCTTGACCCCGTGCCGGCCCTGGCGTAGGGTCATGCCGATCGTCCAGCCTCAAGACCATATGCCGGGCAAGCGCGATGAGGGGCAGGAAGGGCACGCGTCGGGGCGGATGAGCCGCGAGACCGCTCCTCTGCACCGCCCGCTGACGGCGTTTCTCCGCCCCGTGGGGACCCTGCCCGCGCCCTCGTACGAGGTCCCGCCCGCCCCGGGGAGGGGACGCCGCGTCCAGGCGTGGCGGGAGCCCCGGTGCACGGGAGGAGGAGGAGGAGATCGGGCCTGGGCGGTCGCTCCGGCCATGCCAGGTGGGCGCCGGCCGCCCGCGGTGAGAGGAGGGCACCCCCATGGAAGCCAGGATCCTCGATGAGTTTCGCGCCATCGTCGGCGCGCCGGATCTGATCACCGAGCCTGAGCAGCTCAGCACTTACGAGTGCGACGGCCTCACCGTGTTCCGGGTGCTGCCCCTGGCGGTGCTGCTGCCGACCTCGACCGAGGAGGTGCAGGCGATCGTGCGGGTGTGCCATCGCGAGAGGATCCCGTTCGTGGCCCGTGGCTCGGGCACGGGGCTGAGCGGCGGGGCGCTGCCGGCGGCCAACGGCATCGTCATCGGCCTCTCGCGCATGAACCGCATCCTGGAGGTGGACCTGCCCAACCAGCGGGTGGTTGTGGAACCCGGCGTGATGAACCTCAACGTGACCGCGCGAGTGGCGCCGGACGGCTACTTCTACGCGCCCGATCCCTCGTCGCAGCAGGTCTGCTCGATCGGCGGCAACGTCGCGGAGAACTCTGGCGGCGCTCACTGCCTGAAGTACGGCTTCACCACCACGCACGTCATGGGTCTGGAGGTGGTGCTGCCCGACGGTTCTCTGGCGCACCTCGGCGACACGACCTTGGACCGTCCCGGCTACGACCTGTGCGGGGTCTTCGTCGGCTCGGAAGGCACGCTCGGCATCGCCACCAAGGTCATCCTCCGCATCATGAAAAAGCCGGAGGTCGTCCAGGTGCTGCTGGCGGCCTTCAATTCCACCAATGAAGCGGGCGCGGCCGTGAGCGCCATCATCGCCGCGGGGATGCTGCCGGCGGCCATCGAGATGATGGACAACCTGGCGATTCAAGCCGCCGAGGCCGCGGTGCATGCCAACTACCCCGATTGCGGCGGGCTGCTGCTGGTCGAGCTCGATGGCCCCGCGCCCGAGGTCGAGACCCTGATGGAGGAGGTGGTCGAGGCCTGCACCAGGTGCGGCGCCTGGGAGATCCGCCTCGCGCAGTCGGATGCCGAGCGGGCCCGCGTCTGGATGGGACGGAAGGCCGCTTTCGCCGCCGTGGGACGCATCTCGCCCGCCTACATCGTGCAGGATGGCGTGATCCCGCGGACGGCGCTGCCCTTCGTCATGAGCGAGATCAGCCGGCTCAGCTCCGAGATGGGCCTGCGCGTGGCCAACGTCTTCCACGCGGGCGACGGCAACCTGCATCCCCTGGTCCTCTACGATGACGCGGTGCCCGGGCAGGACAAGCTGGCCGAGGAGCTGGCCGGCGAGATCCTGCGCCTGTGCTTAAGGGCTGGAGGCTCCATCACCGGCGAGCATGGCGTCGGCGAGGAGAAGAAGATGTTCATGGCCGAGATGTTCGCCGAGCCCGACCTCGAAACCATGCAGCTCGTGCGGTGCGCCTTCGATCCCGAGCATCTGTCCAATCCCGACAAGATCTTTCCCCGGCCGCGCTTGTGCGGCGAGAGACCGGGCGTTTACGAGCCGCATGCGCTCGAGACCGCGGGCGTGGCGCAACGCTTCTAGCGGCGGGAGAACCGGTGATGCCAGCGGCTGCGCAGCAGGTCGAGTGGTCAGAGCTGGCGGCGAACCTAACTGGGCGCGCGGGTCCCTGCCCGCGCTCGACAGGGCAGGAGCATCTGCGGGCTGCTACCGCGGCCGATGCCGTCGACGGCGTCGCGCCGCGGATGATCGCCGAGCCCGGCACCGCCGAGGACCTGGCGCGCTGTCTGCGCTGGGCCCGCGGCGCGGGCCTCAAGGTGACGCCGCGGGGCGGAGGCACGAAGATGGGGTGGGGCAATCCACCCGCCGCCTGCGATCTGCTGCTCTCGACGGCGCGTCTCAACCGCGTCAGCGAGCATGCCTGGGCCGACATGACGGTCATCGCCGAGGCCGGATGCCGTGTCGCCGACCTGCAGAAGGCTCTCGCCGAGCACGGCCAGCACCTCGCCCTCGACCCACTGTGGCCGGAACGGGCGACAATTGGCGGCATCCTCTCGACCAACGACAGCGGCACGCTGCGTCTTCGCTACGGCTCGCTGCGCGACCTCATCATCGGCATCACCGTCGCGTTGCCCGACGGCACGCTGGCCAGAAGCGGCGGCAAGGTGGTCAAGAACGTCGCGGGCTATGACCTGGCCAAGCTCTTCACCGGTGCGCTGGGCACGCTGGGCGTGATCGTGCAGGCGATCTTCCGGCTCCACCCCTTGCCCAGGGAGACGCGCAGCCTGACCTTCAGCGGCACGCCCGCGGCGCTCAACCAGCTGCTGCTCTCGATCCGGGCCTCCAGGTTGACGCCCATCGGCTTGCAGCTGCGGGCGGCGCCCGGCGGCGCACAGCTCGACATCCGCTTCGATGGCACGGCGGCCGGCATCCTGGCGCAGGTCGATCAGGTGCGGCAGCTGGCCGCTCCCGGGTCGGCCCCCTCCGACGCGCCGGCCGATATCTGGACCTCGCACCAGGCCATCTGGGATGGTGCCGCCCCGGCTCTGGTGGCCAGGCTCAGCGTGCTGCCGGCGCGCATCGCCGCGGTGTGTGCGCTGATCGAGCGTTCGGCCGCGGCGCGGTCGCTGGCCTGGCAGATGGTGGTGCAGGGTGTCGGCGCCGGCTACGTGCGCCTGGAGGGCGACGAGCCAGCGCTGCGCACAACGCTCCTGGCGCTGCGCGAGGAGCTGGCCGGCACCGGCGAAACGAAGCCTGGCGGTACGATCGTCGCGCTCGGCTGCCCGCTCGCGGTCAAACGCGGCCTTGATGTCTGGGGACCCGCTTCCGACGCACAGCCGGTCATGGTGCGCATCAAGCAGCGCTTCGATCCGGACGGGACGTTGAGCCCCGGCCGCTTCCTCGGGGGAATCTGATGGTCGACGCCGACGTCACCCACCGCACCCACCGCACGCGGGCTTTCGACGATCACAACCCGCCGGCTGCGGAGCTGTACAAGAAATGCGTCCATTGCGGCTTCTGCCTGCCGACCTGCCCCACCTACGCGGTCTGGGGCGAAGAGATGGATTCGCCGCGCGGCCGCATCTACCTGATGAAGCTCGGCGCCGAAGGAAAGGCCAATCTCACCGACAGCTTCGTCCAACATTTCGACCGCTGTCTGGGCTGCATGGCCTGCGTGACGTCCTGCCCCTCCGGGGTGAGATACGACCGGCTGATCGAGGCCACGCGTGCCCAGCTCCAGCGACGCTACCGGCGCTCGCCCGGCGAAACCCTCCACCGCAGATTGATCTTCAGTCTTTTCCCGTATCCCGGACGGTTGCGGGCAGCCCTGTTGCCGGCGTGGGCGTACCAGGCTTCAGGGCTGCGCGCGCTGGTGCGAGGCACGCGGCTGGTGAAGCTGCTCCCCCGCAAGCTGCGCTCGATGGAGGCCCTGCTGCCGGCGCTCTCCCTGCGCGAGCTGGGCGCCCGCCTGCCGCCCGAGCACGTCCCGGCGCAGGGCGCGGTGCGCAAGCGCGTCGGCCTGCTGGCCGGGTGCGTGCAGCGGGTGCTGTTCTCCGAGGTCAATGCGGCCACGGTGCGCGTGCTGGCCGCCGAGGGCTGCGAGGTGGTCATCCCGCGCGAGCAGGGCTGCTGCGGTGCGCTCATGGTCCATGCCGGCCTTGAGGAGAGGGCCCTCGCTTTCGCGCGCCGGCTGATCGACGTCTTTGAACGGGCCGGCGTGGATACGATCGTCACCAACGCCGCCGGCTGCGGCTCCTCCATGAAGGAATACGGCCACCTGCTGCGCGACGATCCGCGCTACGCCAAACGCGCACGGGCCTTCGCCGCCAGGTGCAAGGATATCTCCGAGGTGCTGGCGGAGCTCGAGCCGCGCGCCGTGCGGCATCCGCTGCCCCTGCGCGTGGCCTACCACGATGCCTGCCACCTGCAGCACGCCCAGGGGGTGCGCGCCGAGCCGCGCCGGATGCTCAACACCATTCCCGAGCTGGAGCTGGTGGAGATCCCCGATGCCGCTCTCTGCTGCGGCTCGGCCGGGATCTACAACCTGGTGCAGCCCGAGGCGGCGGAGGAGCTGGGCGACCGGAAGGTCGGCAACTGCCTCTCGACCCGCCCCGACCTGGTGGTCTCCGCCAACCCCGGCTGCCTGATGCAGCTCGCCTCCGGTCTGAAGCGCGCAGGCAGACGAGTGCCGGTGCTGCACATGATCGAGATCGTCGACGCCGCCATACAGGGCACGCCGGCCGCTGAGCTGCAAGCGCGGGCATGACCGCTCGGCCAGGGCCGGACGTCGGCCGGCCAGCTCCAACCCTCTGGATGGCCTACGCCGTATGGCGCGAGCAGCGCGCCGGCCAGGGGCCGGCTACCGAATGGTAGACGGTCTACCCTCGACCCCTGGATCGGTGGTAGACTGTCTACCATCATGGCCAAGCCGCCCGCCTCCTCTTCCTCCTCCCCCGACCGCCTCGAGCTGCTGCAGGGCACCCTCGATATGCTCATCCTGCGCACTCTCGTCTTCGGTCCGGCGCACGGCCACCAGGTGGCGGCGCACATCCAGCGCACCAGCGCCGAGGTGCTGCAGGTCGAGCACGGCTCGCTCTACCCGGCGCTCCACCGCCTCGAACGCAAGGGATGGATCGCCGCGAGCTGGGAGACGGCCAAGGACCGCAACCGCCAGTTCAAGTACTACCGGCTGACCGCTGCCGGCCGCCGGCAGCTGGTGGCGGAGGAGTCGAAGTGGCAGCAGCTCGCCGCCGCCATCGCGCGCGTCATGGGGACCGCGTCATGAGCGTCCGCGAGGCCGTCGCCCGCTGGCGCGGCTGGCTCGCCCGGCGGCGGGACCGGGAACAGGACCTCGAGCGCGAGCTGCGCGCCCATCTCGACCTCGAGGCCGAGGAGCGGGAGGCGGCAGGAGCCAGCCCGGAAGAAGCCCGCCAGGCCGCTCTCCGTGTCCTGGGCAGCCCGGTGCTGGTCAAGGAGCGGGTCCGCGAGAGCTGGGGCTGGACCTGGCTCGACCGCCTGCAGCAGGACCTCCGCCTTGCCCTGCGGCAGCTGCGCCGCAGCCCGGGATTCACCGCCGCCGCCATCGTCACCCTGGCCCTCGGTCTGGGTGCGAACACGGCGATCTTCACGCTCATCAACCGCGTCCTGCTGAGCCCGCTGCCGGTCTCCCGGCCGAGCGAGCTCTACAGCCTGGGCGACAACCGCAACTGCTGCGTGGCGACCGGCATCCAGGACAACTTCACCCTGGTCTCCTCCACCGTCTACGAGCAGCTGCGCGACCACACGCCGGAGTTCTCCCAGCTCGCCGCCTTCGAGAGCCAGGTGAATCTCTATTCCTTCCGGCGCAGCGGCGCCGCCGCCGCTCCCGAGCCGGCGCGCGGCGAGTTCGTCTCCGGCAACTACTTCGCCATGTTCGGCGTGCGCCCGGCGGCCGGGCGCCTGCTCGCCGCCGCCGACGACCGGGCCGGGGCGCCGCCGGCGGCGGTGATGAGCTACCGCTGCTGGGCCGAGCGCTACGCCCGCGATCCGGCGGTGGTGGGCCGCAGCTTCGCGCTCGAGGGCCTGCCCGTCACCGTGGTGGGCGTCGCCCCGCCGGGATTCTTCGGCGACACGCTGCGCACCGATCCGCCGGACCTCTGGCTGCCCACCGCCGCCGAGCTGCAGCTGCACGGCGAGGCCTCGCTGCGCCGCCATCCCGAGGAGTTCTGGCTCTACGTGGTCGGCCGTCTGCGCCCTGGCATGCGGCCGGCGCCGGTCGCGGCGCACATCGCGACGCAGGTCCGGCAGTGGCTTTTCGCCCACGCCGCACCCACCGCCCGCGAGCGGGCCGAGATCGCCCGCATGGGCGTCGAGCTGCATCCGGCGGCGGGCGGCGTCGGGCTCCTGCGGGACACCTACGGCGCCGGGCTCGGCGTGCTGATGGCCGTCTCGGGTCTGCTGCTGCTCATCGGCTGCGCCAACGTGGCCAACCTGCTGCTGGCGCGCGCCACCGCCGCCCGCCAGCAGACCGCCGTGCGCGTCGCCCTGGGGGCCGGCCGCGGCCGGCTCATCCGCCAGACCCTGACCGAAGGGGTGCTGCTGGCGCTGCTCGGCGGCGCGGCGGGGCTGGCGGTCGCGCTCGCAGCCACGCGCCTCATGCTGGCGCTCGCCTTCCGCGGCGCCGGCTACGTCCCCATCGATCCCAACCCCTCGCTGCCGGCGCTGGCTTTCGGCTTCGCCCTCGCGCTGCTCACCGGCGTGGTCTTCAGCGCCACCCCAGCCTGGCTCGCCTCGCGTGTCCATCCGGCCGAACCGCTGCGCGGTGCCGGGCGCTCGACGCGCGAGGGCGCTGCCCTGCCGCAGCGCTCGCTGCTGGTCGTGCAGGCCGCGCTCTCGCTGGTGCTGCTGGTCGGCGCGGGCCTGCTGCGCGAAAGCCTCGGCCGGCTCGAGAACCAGCGCTTCGGCTTCGAGACGCGGAACCGCCTGATGCTCGACGTGGACCTCACCCTGGGCGACTCGACGCCGGAGCGGCTGCGGGCGCTCTACCAGGCGCTCACCCGGCGCCTGACTCGGATCCCGGGCGTGGCGAGCGCCAGCCTGGCGCTCTACAGCCCGTTCGAAGGCGTCAACTGGAGCGACGCGATCTGCATCGAGGGCATCCCCGGCCGTATCCCGGCGCGTGACAACGAGCGGGCGCCGTCGATTGACCGCGTCAGCCCGCACTACTTCGAGACCGTCGGCACGCGCCTGCTGCGCGGCCGGGCGATCGACGAGCGCGACACGCCGGCCTCCCACCACGTCGCGGTGATCAACGAGACCTTCGCCCGCAAGTACTTCCCCAACCGGGATCCGCTCGGCCGGCACATGGGCCTGGGCAGCGACCCCCGCCACGCTACGGACTACGAGATCGTCGGCATCGTGGAAGACGCCAAGTACACCAACGCGCGGGTCCCGGCCTGGGCCACGGAATTCATCCCCCTGCTCCAGGATCAGGTCTACGACGAGCCGGTGATGATCAACATGCAGACGCGGTCCAACGTGGTGCGCAGCATCCAGCTTCGCCTGGCCGGCCCGCTCGACGTGCAAGCCGCGGTGCGCCACGCCCTGGCCGAGATCGATCCGGACGCCAGCGTGCTCGGTGCGGTGAGCTTTGACGAGCGGGTCCGCCGAGCCTTCAACGCCGACCGGCTCATCGCCCGCCTGACCGAGCTCTACGGCCTGCTGGCGCTCGTCCTCGCCTCGGTCGGGCTCTATGGCGTCACCGCCTACACCGTCGCCCGCCGCACCGCCGAGATCGGCATCCGCGTCGCCCTGGGTGCCGCGCCCTGGAACGTCGTGCTGATGGTCCTGCGCGGCGCACTGGCACCGATCGCGCTCGGCCTGGCGATCGGCATCCCCGCCGCGCTCGCCGCCGGCTGGGCGCTCGCCAGCCGCCTCTTCGGCGTCGAGCCCTACGAGCCGCACATCTTCCTGGTGGCCCTCCTGGCGCTCGCCGGTGCCGCCTTCGCCGCCGCCGTGGTCCCAGCCCTCCGCACCACGGTGATCGATCCCATCCGCGCCCTGCGCGCCGAGTGAGCTGAGGCTCGGCCCCGGCTAGCTCGACGCGGCGCAAACCCATGCCTTCTTCGCCCAGGAGGCGGAGGGAATAAACGCGCGCGTTCGTGCGCTGGCACTCTTACGCGGATTGCGCAGGCCAACCGCACGCCCTTTCGCCGCGGACGATCCTGAGTCGCGTGGTCGGCTTTGCCGTCCACGCGTTGCTGGTCAATTCCGGCGCGACTCGCGTCTCCGCGGACATGGCCAGCTTCGTCGTCGGCACCGGGCGGTTCCGGCTCCCCTCCAGAGGTCCCGGGGTCGGTCGACCGGAAACGACTGGCGGCGGCTGGGGTTCGATGCCTGATGGCAGGATCCTACCGACTATTGTCGTTTCTGCCTATGGACGTCAGCGGCTCGGGCCGCCAATATCACCGGCACTGGAAGGAGCCTTCACATGACAAACCTCACCGTCCCACCGTCCGCGACCAAATTCACAACCGTAGCGAAATTGAATCTCGCCGAAGCGTTCAAGCAGTTCAACGGCTACTTCCAACCAAAGATCGTTGGCGAGCTCAACGGCCAGGAAGTGAAGCTGGTGAAGGCGAAGGGGGAGTTCGCCTGGCACGCCCACGACCAGGAGGATGAGATGTTTCTCGTGGTCGCCGGGGAACTCATGATCCAGTTTCGCACCGGTCCCGTCGCCCTGCGGGCAGGGGAGATGCTCGTCATTCCACGCGGCGTCGAGCACCGTCCTGTGGCCAGCGAGGAAGCGCATGTTATGTTGTTCGAGCCTGCCGGGACGCTTAATACTGGTAACGTCCGGAACGAGCTGACAGTCGACGCGCCCGAGCGGATGGTATGACCCAGAAACTCGCCCGTAAGGCAGCAGGTCCCGGGGAGGAGACAGCGAATCGATACCGGTTCCTCCCGGCATCGCCACAGCGCACACGAAGGATGGGCACATGTCGTTGACCAAATGACCTCGGTCCGCCCGGAGGATTCGCTCGCGACCTACAATCGCCGACATTGAAAGGAGCTGGTATGACAACCTTCATCGCCGCATCACCCGTGACTGACACCGCCGCCGCCGACCCGCATGAAGCGGCCGCTCACTTCGAGAGTCTCTTCCACTTCGAGACCGACTGCTGGGATGTGCACGCCGCACTCGCCAAGAAGCCAGATTTTGTTCTTCTCGACGTGAGAAGCCCAGACCTCTACGCCGCTGGACACGTCCCCGGAGCGACCAACCTGCCGCGCGGAAAGATCAATGAGCGCAACCTGGCCGCGTATGCGCCCGACGCTCTGTTCGTCGTCTATTGCGCCGGTCCTCATTGCAATGGCGCCGACAAGGCTGCCCTCAGCCTGGCGCGCCTCGGACGCCGCGTGAAGAAGATGGCCGGAGGAATCGAAGGCTGGAAGGATGACGGCTTCTCTCTGGACTCACAACCGTGACTGTGGTCATCCGGCAGGCAACACCGGGAGACCTTCAACGCTTCACTCCCGGCCTCACGGCCGACCGCGCATGACTCGGGGCCAGAGTGGCTGGCTGGGCCTTCTCTGTACGACTCTCTCATTCGCAACACCTCACCGGTTTATCCCGGCGCACCACCGTGATTCTCAGTCTCGCGTCGAGCCTCCGCCCAGCATTCGCGACATATGGCCGGGGTGGTCGGCCAGGGCAAGGGCGATCACCCGTTCGAGCCGGCCGTCGACGCGGATGATGTTGAGCTCGGCGGGCTCGAGGTTGACGATGTAGAGGTTGGTGATCGTGTCGGCGCCGTTGCCGCGGTAGAAGATCCAGGTGGAGCTGTCCCGCTCCTTGGCGCGGACGACCACGCTCCAGCCATTTTGCTCCAGGCGGCGCTCGAAGTCGGGCGACCAGGCCGCGGGCTCGACCGCTGCGAGGGAGCGGACCTTGTACGTCGCCACGTCGACGCTGTGGACGTTGCGGACCATGGCGAAGGCGCGCTTGGTGTCGTCATCGTCCGCCGGCACGAGGTGGATGACCCAGCGGGCAAAGCCCATCATCAGGCGCCCGACGTGGACGTGACTCTCGCGCTCGAAGGAGGCGCCGGGGAGATGCCCTTCGATCTCCGCCTCGACCTCGCCGACCGAGGGTGTGTCCAGGCAACCCGCGAGCGGCAGCGCGGCGAGGAGCGCCAAGGCCAACGGCATGAGTGATCGGACCTGCCGATGCGTCCACATCGTGACACCGCCTTTCGATCGGATCTATTTCTCAGTCTTTGTGGCTGGCGTTCTTACCGGGCACCTTCTCGAGCGCCCTCAGGTGCAGGCCGTGGCCGAGACTGCCGAGCTGCGCCGGGTCGAGGTGGCCGACGATGTTGATCAGCGCCGCCTCGTCGGGCTCCACCGAGAGCACCGCCAGGCCGACGATCTCGCCGCCAACCTCCCTGGTGAAGATGTAGGTCTCCTCGTCCTTCTCGCGCACCCGGACCGCGGCCTTCCAGCCCTTGTCGTCGAGCCAGCGCGCTGCCTGCCCGATCCTGGCGTGGGCCTTCTCGGCACCCATCTCCTTGAGCGGCGCGATCTGGACCCGAATGGCCTTGATCTCCCCGACCAGCTTGGCGAGCTCAGGGTCGTCCTCGCGCGCGGTTTCGCCGACCATCCGCAACAGCGCCCCCTCGAGATTGATCTCGACCGAGAGTTCCTGGCGCGCAAATCCCAGCTCGCTCATCGGCAGGTATCCTGGAGCATCCTCCAGGCGCGGTTTCGGCGGCTGGGCCTGTGCGGGATAGGAGAGCACGCCGAGCAGCAAGAGAGCACAGACGCAGGCAAGGGCAAGTTTTCGCATGATCAGCTCCTATCTCGTTCCGCAACGTCCGAACGCGGCGGGATGCGGCGCGCGAGGTCCGGATCGGCGCCCAGGGTTTCTTGCAACGACCGCGAGAGGTCCCGCGCGGCGGGGAGCACCAGGTGGCGCTCGAGCACCTGGTCGCGCAGCCGCAGCGCTGCCCGCCGGCTCACCTGGTCGACGTAGGCCAGGGCGAAGCGCGCCTCGCGGGTGGCGCGGGCCATCTCCTCCGGACTGGGTGCCGGCGGCTCGCGATGCGGCCAGCGGACGATCAGTATGGCGACCAGGAGCGCGGCGCAGACTGCCGCGATCCTCGCGGCGGGCGTGAGATGCGGCAGGCGCCAGCTCGGTAGGTGGCGCGAGAGCCCCTCGAGCCGGGAGCGCCAGCGCCGCCCGAGGCGCCGGAAGCGCTGCCGGCCTTCCGCCTGGCGAGCGGCCGGCGGCGCTCCCGGCATTGCGCTCTCGCGAACGGCTGCCGCGAACGCGCGTGCCAGGACCTCCGGTGGGCAATCGAGCTCCGGCAGCGCGCGCAGACCGTGCCGCACGTCCCCGGCAAGGCGCAGCTCCTCGGCACAGGCGGGGCAGCTCCCAAGATGGGTGGCGAGCCGCGCCTGCTCGGCCGGTGAGAGCTCGCCGTCGAGGTGCGGCTCGAGCAGCGCCAGCGCTCCGGCGCAATCGAATCGTTCAACCGACCGCGGCATGGGGTACCTCCTGGCGCATCCGATCCCTGAGCTTCTGGCGCCCACGGTGGATGTGCACGCGGACCGTGTTGAGCGGGATCTCAAGCGCCTCGCTGATTTCCTGGTACTGCAGCTCTTCGATCTCCCGCATGATGAGGACGCTTCTATAGGGCTCCGGCAGCTCCTGCAGCGCCTGGCGCAGGCGCCTTGCGAAGTCGGCCGACTGCGCCCGCTGCTCGGGGTCAGGCTCGGCGCTCGCGAGGTTCTCCATCGGATCGACGCCAGCGCCGCTGGCGCGCCGCTCCTGGTCCTCCTGGCGCGGCCTGTGGCTGCTGCCGACGCCGAGGAACCCCCCGCCCGCCCGCCGCCGCCGCAGCAGGTCGTAGCAGGCGTTGCGCGTCACCCGCATCAACCACGGGCCGAGCATCGCTCCGTCGATCCGATCGCCCTGGCGCCAGAGCCGCAGCAGAACTTCCTGGGTGACATCCTCCGCCTCTTCCCGGCTGGCGAGGAAGTAGTGGGCGAAGGTATAGACCTGGCGCTGGTGGCGGGCCACTGCGGCCTCGAAGTCCATCGCACCTCCCACAGCGACTAGAACGGGTTTGGCGCGAAGGAAGTTACAACCGAAACCTACCCGGGGGCCGGCAGTTTCTGAATCTGGCGTCTTGGTGGCTGCTCCGGCGGGTGCGATGGGGCAGGGCGCTCGACCAGGAACCAGGCGCCCGCGGAGCGCACTCGGAGCTCGGCGAGGTGCGAGCCGAAGGCCGAGCTCAGCTCTTCGGAGGTCCCGCGCACCAGGAAATAGCGGAAGCGCGCCGCGTGGCGTGGATATGAGAAGCCCTGCGGATTCCAGTCGTCCCACTCCGCCAGCAGGTCGTCCCAGCTCTGCCCGGGCCGGAACTTGACCGTGAGGTGATAGAGCTCGGCGAACGAGAAGAGGACGCGTCCACCTTTCTCGACCTGGTAATAGGCCGGCATGTGCAGCAGCACCGGAGCTCCAACCCGGCTCACCGCGTCGGGGTGATAGATCAGCCCCGCCAGGTTCTCGCCCGGCGCGGTCGCGGCGAGCAGGGTCGCCAGGCCGCGCGACTCGCGCTCGAAGCGCAGGAAGTCGGCCTCCGTCGCCCCGAGCTGGAGGACCACCAGCCCGCCGGCCAGCAGAGCCACCAGCCGCCGGCCGGGCCGGTTCCGGCAGGGCAGCGCCGCCACCCCGACCATGGCCGCTAGCGGCGCCATGCGGGCCGCGATCAGGTAGCCCCATGACGACTCGGGCAGGACGAAGTAGAGCAGGCCGAGCCAGGCCGCCAGGGTAGCGAAGCGGCTGCGCTCCAGCCGCTCCCGCCAGCTGGCGGCGGGCGCGGCGGCCGAGGCCGGCTCGCCGCGCGGCGCGCCCGCCGCGCCGGCCGCCTCTTCGCCCTCATCGCGCCGCGCCTCTGCCGGGCCGCGGCCAGCCGCCGGCCACAGCGCCAGCCAGAGCAGGAAGAGCACGCCCGCGGTGGCGTCGGGGTGCCCGCCGAAGAGGTGCTTGGGCAGCAGCGCCGCCTTCTCGGCCGGCGCCAGCAGCACGGTTGGCACGGCGCGCATCCGCATCTCGTAACGGCTGATCGGCGAATGCGCCTCGCCGTTCGTTCCGCTGCCGCTGCCGGCGCCGGCGCCGGAGCGCGCCAGCATGGCAGTGGCGAGCAGCAGGGCGGGCACCAGCGCCGAGAGCTGGAAGGCGAGCCGGCCGGGGCGCGGGAGGCGCACCAGCGCCAGCCAGCCGACCGCGCCGGCGAAGGCGGCGAGCATCTGCAGATGGACGGTGTAGAACAGCAGCACCATGCCCGCCAGCAGCAGCCAAGAGCGCGCCGAGGCGCGCTCCGCGAGCAGCCGATCGGCCAGCGCCACGCCGGCCAGGACGAGCGGGTAAGCAAGGAGGTTGTCGACGAACCCCCAGGAGAAGGCGTAGTTGTAGACCAGGGCGAGGGCCGCCAGCGCATACCAGCCCGGTCGCCCGGCGCGGCGGCAGAGCGCGAACGCCGCCGGCCCCACCGCCGCCAGCGAGAGAGCGACGACCAGCTTGCCCGCGACCTCGATGGGCATGATCCAGGCCAACCCCGCCACCAGCAGCTTCCACAGAGCGTGCGGCGCCGTCCACCAGATCTCGTAGGTCGCGGCGAAGCGGCGCACCGGATCGCCATACCAGCGCAGGATGGCGGCCAGGGCGAGCTGCTGCGGATAGTCCACCATCGGCGGAAAGGAGACCGTCCAGAGCGGCAAGGTGACCGCGACACTCGCCACACCGATCGCGCCGATCGGGCCGATCTCGCCGATCTGGCTGATCTGAGCATGGGCCGCCGGCCTGCGGCGCTGGGTCGCGGCGACCGCGGCCATGCTAGACGGCCTGGAACTGGGTGCGGGGGGCCTCGGCCGCGCGCTCGAGGCGGGCAAGGGAGAGCCTGGGCAGCGGGAGGCCATCGCCGAGAACCAAGGCGGCGACGTGCTCGCCCAGCGCCGGGGCCAGCTTGAAGCCGTGCCCGGAGCCGCCGCCCACCAGCCAGGCGTTGGCGGCTTCGGGGTGGCGGTCGGCGATCAAGTCGCCATCGGGACTGTTCTCGTACTGGCAGACGCGCGCTTCGAGCAGCGGCGCGCCGGCCAGCTCGGGGAAACGGCGGGCCAGGAAGTCGCGCGCCCGCGCGAGATCGGCACCCGTTGGCAGGCGCTCGCCGGAGGTCGGGTCGAAGGGCTCGCCCCGCGTGTCGTCCGCTACCTTGAAGCCGCGATAGTCGTTGCCCGGGATGCCGTAGAAGATCCGTTCGCCGCCGAGCTCGATCCAGACCGGCAGCGAGCGCTCGCCGAAGCGTCCGGCGGCGCCGCCCGGCGGCGTGCCGAAGTAGTAGACCTCCTGGCGGGTGGGGTGCACCCGCGGTCCGAGGAGTGCGGGAAAGAGCTGGCCCAGCCAGGGACCGCAGGCGAAGACGAAGGCGTCGGCCGGCAGGCGCGAGCCGTCACCCAGCGTCAGCGGCCCCATGGCGCCGCCATCGATCGGACCCGGCAGGGCGGCGTCCTCGCGCAGCGCACCGCCGGCGGCCGCCACCTCAGCGGCCACCGCCCGGCAGGCGCGGCGGGCCGCCAGGTAGCCGGCGCGCTCCTCGTAGAAGACGGTGGCCGACTCCTCGAAACGGACCTGGGGGAAGCGCCGGCGCGCTTTGTCCAGGGAGATCTCGTAGGCCGGCAATCCCGCATCGCGCAGCAGGGGGAGCGCGGCGCGGGCATAGCCATCGGCGCCGGAGCACATCCACAGCGCGCCGGTCGGCTGGTAGAGCGGCAGGCGGCGCGAGACCTCGAGCTCGCGCCAGAGCTCGAAGGAACGGGCCACCCACTCGACATAGAGGCGATGGGGTCCGTAGATGGCGCGAATGACGCGGGTCTCGCCGCCGGAGCTGGAGCGCGAGTTGCCCGGGCCCCAGGCGTCGACCAGCGTCACCCGCGCACCGCGCCGCAGCAGGGCGAGCGCCGACCAGCCGCCGAAGGCGCCGGCGCCCACCACCACGACGTGCGGCGGGCGACTGCCGCCGCCGGCGCTACCGGGCATCGCTCCCGCGCGGCTCAGGGCTGGCGCCGGCCGCTGGTCATCGCATCGCCGGTCTTGGCGAAGCCGGTGACGATGTAGGTGCCGGAGCGCTGGTCCTTCTTGAGCTTGATGATGTTTTTGCGCTCGGCGTCCTCGAGCAGCTCGGAGAAGGTGCTGTAGCCGTAGTAGCCCTCGTTGAAAGAAGGCCTCTTGCGCTGCATGGTCTGCTTGATCATCGAGCCCCAGAGCACGTCCTTGTTCTCGCGCAGCAGCGCCTGGATCGACTCCACCATGAGACTGAACGCCTCGGTCGTCTTCTTGTTGAGACCGTCGAGCTTGGGCCCCTTCTGGGCGTCGCGCCAGACGTCCTCGTAGTAGATGAACTCGTCGCAGTTGTCGACCAGCAGATTGGAGGAGGAGTTCTTGACTCCGATGCCGATCACGTACTTGTTGTTTTCCTTGAGCTTGGACACCAGCGGCGAGAAGTCGCTGTCGCCCGACAGGATGACGAACGTGTCGAGGTGCTCCTTGGAATAGGAGAGGTCCATCGCGTCGACGACCATCTTGATGTCGGCGCTGTTCTTGCCCGAGTAGTACTTCTGTGGGATATCGATCAGCTCAATCGCGGCCTCGTGGAACGGCCGCTTGTAGTCGCTGTAGCGCTCCCAGTCGGCATAGGCTTTCTTGACGATGATCTTGCCCTTTTCAAGCAGCCGCTCGAGGATCAGTCCGATGTCGAACTTGCTGATCTCCGAGTCGCGCACGCCGAGGGCGATGTTCTCGAAATCGCAGAACACCGCGATCTTGCGCTCCTCGTGCTGCGGCCGCTGGCGATCGGGAACGGAGATGATGATCTCGCGGCTCATCGAGTCGAAGTCGCCTGCCGGGATGACGTAGCTCTCGCTGCCGGAGCGGAGCTCGCGGCCCTCGCGCAGCTCCCGGACCTCGCGCCCCTCTCGGGCGTCACGGTCGCGCCCCTCTCGGACGTCGCGGTTCTCGCGGGCGGCGCGCGCCGGCGCCAGCGGAGTCGGCCCTTCGCGGGTAGGCACCGGGCGCTCGCGCGGCTCCTCGTGGAGCGGCTCGTCGTCTTCTTCGCCGGCGGCGGCGGGCTCGAGCGCGGCCGGCCGGCCGTTCTTGCGCCGTCCGCCACGGCCGCGGCGCGAGCGCTTCTTCTTGACCTCGGTGCGGCCGTCTTCCTCCCGCTCCTCGCTCTCGGCCTCGCCGTCGTCGGAGTCGGCGGCGGCATGGGCGGCCTCGGCGCCTGCCTCGAGATCGGCGAGCTCGGCACGGGCCGCGAGCGGCTCGGGCGCCGACCCGTGGAGCGGAGAGCTATCGTCGCCGCTGGCTGGGCCGGCACCGCCGGCGCCGCCCGCCTCAGGACGATCGCGAAACAGCCCCGGGTGGGAATCGAGCGCCGGCTCGAAGCGCGGCGAGGCAAGCGGCAGCGCGAAGTCGGAGCCCGCGGCGGCAGGGGCGCCGGGATCATCGGCCGGGTGAGCGGAGCCCGGCGCGGCGGACGAGGGCTCGGCCCGTGGCGGCCGGGCCTCGGCGCGCCGGCCGCGCCAGCCGCCCTCTTCGTCAGCCGGCGGGAAAAGCGGCGTCCGTGGCGCGGCAGCGGTCGGCGGGGAAAACGCGGTGGAAGAGGGCTCTTCCTGCGGCGCCGCGCCGGCCCGCGCCGGCCACAAGGGGCGCTGCTCTTCGCCGGCCGCCGCCTGCGGTCGGGCCTCGGCCACCGGCCCGCTCTCCGCATGTGGGACAGCCGCGGCGGAAGCCGCCGCTGGGGCCGGCAGGGGCACGGATTGCTCGGCAGACACGACGCCCTCGGCGGCGCTGGAAGCGCTCGGCGGCGAGGGTTTTTCTGACTCTGGTTTCTCTTCGTTCTCGGCGCCCTCGGAAGTCGGGCGAAGCCACCATGGACTCAAGATCTATTCCCTTTCTCGAGCACGTTGCGAGCTCGCAGGCAGGGCCGCGCGAAAGGGCGCGGCCTCCAGATTGGGCCGCCGGTCAGATAGATCGCCCGGCGGTCGTCGAAGATGCGGGGCCGGCTGAGGAGCAGTGGGCGGTGCCAGACGTTGCGGGTCAAAGGCCACAGCAGAGGAGGGGCGGGCCGGCTAACCAATTGAAGTGTAACACGATTCGCGCAGCCGAATGCAGGGGAAACCGCCTTACCGGCGTCCACCGGTCGGCCGGCGGTCGGCCGGTTCCCCCGCTCGGCGTGCCGGCGAGTCCGCCAACGCCGTCTCAGTCGAGATCGAACGGCCGAGGGGGACGGCCTTCGTCCGGTTCTTCCTCGGCCCGCCGCATCGCCTCGCGGAACTTCTCCTCCAGCAGCCGATCGCGGTCCTTGATTGCCGCCACTTCCCGCTGGAAGACATCCTCGGCCCGCGCCTTGTCCTGGTCGAGTCCCTGGAGCAGCGACTCGAGGTCCTTGCCGCCTGCCGGCGGAACCTTGGCGCGGCGGTGCGACAGGACCTCGCCGGTGGCCGCATCGACCACCAGCTCAGAGTTGCAGTCCGGACAGCGCAGGGTGAGCTTGCGGGTTTCTGCCACCCGCCTATTGTACCGCGGGCGGGCGGCGGGCTCTCTCCGCCCGGGGCCGCCCGTCGAGTTATCGGGAAGGTCGCTTGGCTGCGGCGGTTGGCCGCCGCGGCGGGCTGAGCCAGAGAGCGGCCGCCGCGGCTGTCGCCAGGGCGGCCAGCAGCAGGCCGGCGATGAAACCGCGCGGCCGGTAGAGCAGGTCGAGGCGCAGCGTCGCGGGTGGCAGGGGGGCGGCGAGCAGGCAGCCGCCGGTGACGCCGGTTGGCGACGGGCGGCCACCGGCGAGCAGCAGCCAACCGCCGTCCTGCAGCAGGCTCCCGGCCAGCCAGCGCTCCCCGGACGGCGCTCCCGCGGCGCGCGATCCGGCCCGCTCGCCGTCGGAGATCGATTCGGAACCCGGCGGCCGGACGCGCAGCGACACCGCGTCGTCCTCCGCGGCGAGCCCTTCGAGCGGCGGACCCTGCGGCCGGCCATCCCGCCGGCTGGTGAGAAAGAACCGCGGCCAGACCTCGCGCTCCTCCCAAAGCCAGCCCGACGGATCGCCGAGCACCCGGGTCCAAGGCGGCGGCAGCGGTTCGCCGGCGCCGGTCAGGAGGAAACGCACCCCCAGACGCCGATAGAGCGGGTCGGCGGGAGCGCCGAACAGCGGCAGCTCCCCCCACCAGCCGGCGGTGATCGGCGCGGTCAGCGCGGCGTAGGCGGCGGGCGCCATCGGGTTGTAGACCCTGGCGTCGGCCAGCCCGTAGAGTGAGGCGAGGTTGGGCGGCAACGCTCGCCCGAGCGCCGCGATCCGGTCGCCGCCCAGCCGCGCGGCGAGGAACTGCAGCGGCGGCGGGCTGGGAAAGGCCAGCCGCCGCGGCATCGGCGGGTTGGCAGGTCCGTGAACCAGCAACAGCTCGGCGGCGATCAGCGCCGCGACCCCGAAGGTGGCGGCCGCGCGCCAGGGCGAAACGGCCCCCGAGCGGCGGGCCTCGCGCGCGGGCCCCCCGGCGCCCAGGAAGAGCAGGGCCGCGGCCGCGAGGAACCTCAGCTGCCAGCGCAGCCAGCCGAAGCGGAAGATCTCGAGGCGCGCCGGGTCGGCCGGATCGGGATGGGCGAGGTAACCCCAGACCACGACGGCTGCGAGAGCGGCGGCCGCCGCCGCCGGCTGCCAGCGGCCGGTCTCGCCTCGGCGCAAGCGCTCCAGAGTGCAGGCGCCCAGGTATGCAACGCTGAACCCGAGCGGCAGCAGGAGCCGGCGGCTCTCGCCCAGTCCCGGCACCAGAGCGTCCAGGAGCTGCGGCACTCCCGGCGGCCGCGCCAGCAACGCGAGACAGAGCCCGGCGACCACGAGCATCAGCCCCTCTTGCGGCAGCCGCACCCGCCCGCCCCTGAGGCCGGACATCACGGCCAGCAGTGCTGCCAGCAGCGTCGCCGTGCCCACGAATCCGCTCGCGTCTTCATTGCTGTTGCTCGCTCCCCAATAGAAAGCGAACCGGCTATTGCCATAGGCATTGGGAGCCGCGACCTGCAGGAGGCGCTGCGCCAGCTCATTCTGATCGGGCGCGCGGGTCCCTTCCCGCGCTTGGTCGTGCAGGCGCGCCGCGCGCAAGCTCTGAGGCAGGTAGTCGACCGCCGGCAAGAGGGCCGGCGCCGCCGCCGCCGCGGAGAGCAGCGCCGCCAAGCCGGCCCCGCCGAGCAGCGGCAGCCGCCGGCCGGACGGGCGCCCGCGCGCCAGGGCGAGCACGAAGGCGAGCGCGACGAGCAAGACGAAGAGCACGCTCTCCGGATGGCCGCCGAGCAGCAGCGCGACGAGCCCGAGGGTCAGCAGCAAGGCGTCGCGCCGCCCGCCCCGGCGCTCGCAGCGCACCAGCGCATAGAGCACCATCGGCAGCAGCGCGCCGGAATTGGCGAGCGGCCACCCCACCCACAGCAGGAGGAAGCCGCCAAGACCGAAGGCAAAGGAGCCGGCCAGCGCCGGACCTTCCCCGAGCCGCTGTAGGCGCAGGAAGAGGAAAGTGAAGACCAGGGCCAGCCAGACCCGCAGCGCGGCGATCACCCCCGGCGCCCGCAGCGGGCCGAGCGGCATGGCGAGCAGGGCGAGCGGCTGCAGCGCTTGTGCCTGCGGATCGGCGAGCAGCGGCATTCCCGCCCCCACGCGCGAGTTCCAGAGCGGCCAGCGACCGTTCCCCAGCGCCTGCCACGCGCCGGCCAGCGACGGCGTCACCAGCTCGATCAGGTCGCCCTGCAGGAGATTGCCGTGCGGCTGCGCCGGCGGCAGCTGCCGGAAGGGCACGTGGCCGCGCAGGTTGTCGAGCGGCAGCAGCACCTTGCCCCCGAACAGGGCGCCGCCGAAGAGCAGGCAGGGAAGGAGCGCGAAGGCGCCGAGCGCCCATCCTGGCACGCGGTCGAACCAGCGCCGGAGCGCGGCGGCAAGCAGCCCACAGAGCGCCCCGGCATAGATGCCGGGAAGCAGGTCCGCCGGGCTCCAGTCGGACATCGCCGGGGAGTCTACCGCCACCAAGCGCCGCCAGTCGGCGCCAATCGCCGCCAGGAGCCAGCAATCGCCGCCAGGAAGCAAGCCCGTGAGGCGCAGGGGAATCCTGCTAGAGTCGGCGGGGATGCTTCGGGTCGCCCGCCAGATCTTGCGGTTCCGCGGGCTCCTTGCGACCCTCACCGCCCGGGAGCTCAAGGCGCGCTACCGCGGCTCGGTTCTCGGGTTCCTCTGGTCGCTCGCCAACCCTCTGCTGCTGCTGGCGATCTACACCTTCGTCTTCAGCGTCATCTTCAAGCCCCGGGTGCCCGGCATCGACCCCTATGCACTGTTCGTGGTGTGTGGTCTTTTCCCCTGGATCTGGCTTGCCACCGCCTCCCTCGAAGGCTCCCTCTCGCTGGTCGCCAACTCCGGGTTGATCCGCAAGGCGGTCTTCCCGGCCGAGCTGCTGCCCATGGTCTCGGTGCTGGCCAACGGCGTCCACCTGCTGCTGGCCCTGCCGATCCTGGCCGCCGGTCTGCTCGCCGGGCGCCTGCTCCACTACCCGGTGGGCGGCAGCTCGGCGGTGCTCCTGCCGGCGGTGCTGCTGTTGCAGCTGCCGATGGTCTCCGGTCTGGCGGTCGGCGCCGCGGCGCTCACCGTCCACTTCAAAGACACCCGCGACCTGCTGGCCAATCTCCTCAACCTGCTCTTCTTCGTCACCCCGATCCTCTATTCGCTCGGCTCGCTCGCCGATCGTCCGTTCTTCTGGTGGCTGGTCCGCCTCAATCCTTTCACCCCTTTCACCCTTGCCTACCAGCAGGTCCTCTTCTTCGGCCAGCAGCCCGCGCCGTCGCTCTGGCTGCAGATGGGCGCCGTCAGCCTGCTCGCCTGGATACTGGGTGCGGGGCTCTTCGAGAGACTGCGCGAGACCCTGGTGGAGGCGGCATGATCAAGCCCGCCGCCCCGGCTGCCCCGCCGTCCCCGGCCGCCCCCGGCGCCCACGGCGCTCCGACCCCGGCCGCGGCGCTGCCGCCTCCAGCGATCCGCGTCGAGCGGCTCGTCAAGCACTACCGCCGCACCCTGCCGGGCGACCGCCTGCGCACCCTCAAGAGCGCCCTGGTGAGCGGCGGCCTGACCCGCAACCTGCGGCGCGACGAGGCCATCATCGCGCTCGAGGAGGTCGATTTCACGGTGGCGCCAGGCGAGGCCTTCGGGCTGATCGGCGGCAATGGCTCGGGCAAATCGACGCTGCTCAAGCTTGTGGCGGGAATGCTCCGGCCGACCGCCGGCCGCGTCCAGGTCGAGGGACGGGTGGCGGCGCTGATCGAGCTGGGGGCGGGCTTCCACCCCGAGATCTCGGGCCGCGAGAACGTGTACATCAACGGCGCCGTGCTCGGCTTGACGCGCCGCCAGATCGATCGCCGCTACGCGGAGATCGTCGAGTTCTCCGGACTGGCCGACTTCATGGAAGAGCCGGTCAAGAACTACTCCTCGGGCATGTACGTGCGGCTGGGATTCGCGGTCGCAGTCCACACCGATCCCGACGTGCTGCTGGTCGACGAGGTCCTGGCGGTGGGAGACGAGGCTTTCGCGCACCGCTGCGTGCGGCGGATCGAGGAGTTCCTGGCGGCGGGCAAGACGCTGCTGCTGGTCAGCCATTCCCTCGACCTCGTGGCCGAGCTCTGCGACCGCGCGCTCTGGCTCGACCGCGGACACCAGCGCCTTGTGGGATCGCCGCGCCGGGTGGTCGACGCTTACCGCCAGGAGGTGGCGGAGCTCGAGGGCGAGGCCCATCTGGCCGAGAAGCTGCAGCGCGAGCGCCAGGAGGAAGCGGGGGAGCAGGACAGGGACGAGGCGGAGAGGCCGGGCGAATCGCGGCGCTGGGGCTCGCGCGAGGCCGAGGTGGTGGCCATCCGCCTGCTGGGCGCCGACGGTGTCGAGCGCTATCATCTCGACTCCGGTGAGAGCGTGGTCTTCGAGATTCGGGTCCGCGCCGCGCGGCCGCTCGACGACTTCGTCTTCGGGGTCGCAATCTCGACCCCGCGCGACTTCGAATGCTGGGGAACGAATACCGATCTCGAGGGCCTGGTGCCCACCCGCTTCGAGGGTGAGGCGACGGTGCGCCTGAGCTGCCCCGCGCTACGCCTTGCTCCCGGCGACTATGTCGTCGACGTCGCCATCCATGCCCGTGACGGCGCCCCCTACGACTATCACCGGCGGGCGCTCGGCTTCACGGTCACCGCCAGGACGGGGGGTGTCGGCGTCTACTTCCCCGAGCACCGGTGGGAGTGGAGCGGCGGCATCTCGTGGCAACAGCTGGAGGACTGAGCCGCACCCAGCGGCACGCGCCTGGCGGCGCAGCTTGCCGACCGCGCTCGGCCGGCTGGCCGTCGTCCGGCGGCGAATGAGATAGCATCGCAACCTAACCACTGAGCAAGGAGGCCTCGATGGCTGAGCCCGCCGACGGACTCAACGTCAAGATCAGCGACGAAGAGCTCAAGGGTCGTTACTCCAATCTGCTGCGCATCACGCATACGCGCGAGGAGTTCATCCTCGACTTCATCAACCTGATGCCGCCGCAGGGCATCGTCACCGCCCGCATCGTCGCCAGCCCCGGGCATCTCAAGAGGATCATCCGCGCCCTGTCGGCCAACCTGGAGCGCTACGAGCAGACCTTCGGGCCGATCCAGGAAGCCCCGGAGCCCGCCGGGGAGGGCAATATTCACTAAGTGACTACCAGGGAGCGGCAGCGGCGTGCGATGACCTACGGGGCGGCGCCGGCATGGAGCGGCCGGAGCGCCGCCTCGCATCCACATCCGCGCCTCCTTGCCGCGCTCGTCCCCGTGCTCTGCTGCGGCGCCCTGGGCTGCGGCTCCGCCGCCGAGCGCCCGGAAACCAGCGCCGCCGCGATGCTGATGACCGGACCGACCCGCTGGCTGCTGCTGCCCAACGAAGAGCGCCAGATCCGGCATCTGCGCGGCAACCGCGAGACGGTCGAATTCATCGAGGATTTCTGGCGCCGGCGCAGCCTCGATCCGGCGTCGCAGACCAACGAGTTCGCCCGCACCTTCTACGAACGGGTCGCTGCCGCCGACCGCCTCTACCCCGAGGGCGACGTCCGCGGCAGCCTCACCGATCGCGGGCGCGCCCTGATCCTGCTGGGCCCGCCGCCGCTCTTGCGCTATGGGCAGCGCCAGGTGCCCTCCTGGGAGCCCGGCCAGCCGAGCTCACGGCCGGCCGTCCACGCGCGCCTGGTGGCGGTCGAGACCTGGAGCTTTCAGGCCTCCGACCTGGCGCCGGCGCTGGCGGCGCTGCTCGAGGCCGAAGGGTTGCCATCCGAGGTGGTGCTGGTCTTTCTGGTCGATGCCAAGCGCGCTCGCCTGATCGCCGGCGAGCATGTGCTCGACCTCGCCGCCCGCGCCGCGGTGCGCGGCGAGGTCATCCGCACCGGCGGCCGCTCCCGCCGTGACCGGCACTAGCCGCACCGCCTGCGGCGACCCGATGCATGAAACGGCGCTTCGACGTGGCGGTGGAGGCCTACTCGAAGCGTCCATCGGATCGCCCCCCGCAACCCCTCGATCCCCTTCCCACCCCTCCGGGGGGGAAGGGGACGCCCCCTCCCTCTTGCTGCGTGGAGTGTGCCAGGATTGCCGCACGATGCAGGACGTTTCTGAAAGGAGCCCTCATGCGCTGGCGGTCCTTCGGTCTGGCGATGCTCTTGCCGGCGGCGCTGTGGGCGGCGGCGCCGGCCGCCCCTTCTCCGAAGCCGGTCCCGGTCAAGGTGAGCGTGCCTGATCTCGCGCGCCGCCTCGCCCAGTACGCTCCGACGCCGCTCGCCGCGGACCTCACGGCGCTGTCGGCGGCCGACCGCCGCGTGCTCGACGAGCTGGTTGCGGCCGCCCGCCCGATGAATGACATCTTCTTGCGCCAGGTCTGGCGCGACAATCCCGGTCTCGAGCGCCAGGTCGCGGCGCTGCCGGGCAGCGAAGGCGGGGCGGTACGGGCGTACTTCCAGCTCAACTTTGGGCCGTGGGACCGCCTGGCCGGCATGCAGCCATTCCTCGGCACCATCCCGCACCCAGACGGCGCCGGCTTCTATCCCGAGGACCTGACCAAGCGGGAGCTCGAGAGCTGGCTCGCCGCCCATCCAGCGGACAAGGAGCGATTCACCTCGACGACTACGGTGATCCGCCGGCGCCACGGCGCGCTCGTCGCCGTCCCCTATTCCGAGGAGTACGCCGACTGGCTCAAGCCGGCCGCCCAACGGCTCCATCAGGCGGCCGCCGCCAGCGCCAATCCGACGCTCAAGCGCTTCCTCGAGCTGCGGGCGCAGGCCTTTGCCAATGACGACTACTACGCGAGCGATCTCGCCTGGATGGACGTCGACGCTCCGGTCGAGGTGACGATCGGTCCCTACGAGACCTACGAGGACGGACTCTTCGGCTACAAGGCCGCCTTCGAAGCCTTCGTCACCGTGGCGCTCCCCGAGCAGTCGCGGGCGCTCGCGCGTTACAAGGAGCGGCTCCCCTGGCTGGAGCGCAACCTGCCGATCCCCGACGCCCAAAAAAACCTGACCCGCGGCAGCGAGAGCCCGATCCGCGTAGTCGACCTGGTCTATACCGCCGGCGAGACCCGGGCCGGTGTGCAGACCATCGCCTTCAACCTCCCCAACGACGAGCGGGTGCGCGAGGCCAAGGGCTCGAAGAAGGTGCTGCTGCGCAACATGATGCGCGCCAAGTACGATCAGATCCTGGTGCCGATCTCGGCCCGGGTGCTGGTCGCGCCGCAGGTCGGCGACGTCTCTTTCGACGCCTACTTCGACGCGATCTTGCACCACGAGCTGTCGCACGGCCTGGGACCGGGCTCGATCACGCTCGGCGGCAGGAAGACCGAGGTGCGGCTCGAGCTCAAGGAGCTGTTCTCTACTCTCGAGGAGGCCAAGGCCGACGTGATGGGGATCTACAACATCCTGGCCCTGCTCGAACGCGGCGAGATGCCTGAGGCGCTGCGCCGTTCCCTGGAGCCGACCTACGTCGCGGGACTCTTCCGCTCCGCCCGCTTCGGCATCGACGAGGCGCACGGCCTGGGGGTCGTCACCCAGTTCAACTACCTGCAGCGCAAGGGGGCGCTCGAGGTCGACGGCGCCGGCCGCTTCCGCGCCGTCTCGGAGAAGTTCCCGGGCGCCATCCGCGACCTGCTGGCCGCCATGCTCACCCTGCAAGCGACGGGCGACTACGCGGGCACCAAGAGCTTCCTCGCCGACTACGGCAAGCCGAGCGACAGCCTACGCCAGGCCATCGCCCGTCTCGCCGACCTCCCTGTCGATATCCGCCCGCTCTACCCGCTCTACGAGCCGGCGGCGGCCAAGCCACGCTGAGCGATTGTTCGGTCCCTTCCCAGCGCCTGGGGTGGTCAGCTCACGCCCAGCAGCTCGACCTCGAAGATGAGGTTGGCGTTGGGTGGGATGACGCTGCCGGCGCCATTCCGTCCATAGCCCAGCGCCGCCGGGATGGTCAGCTTGCGCTTGCCGCCGACTTTCATGCCGGCGACCCCTTCATCCCAGCCCTTGATGACCTGGCCGGCGCCCAGCTTGAACTTGAAGGATTGCTTGCGGTCGAGGCTGGAGTCGAACTTGGTGCCGTCCTCCAGCCAGCCGGTGTAGTGGACCTCGACGGTCTTCCCCGCCTTGGCCTCGGCGCCGGTGCCGGTCTTGAGGTCGAGGTACTTCAGGCCGGAGGGAGTGACGATCTCGTGCGGTGTCTCCTTGGCGGGTTCCATGGTCTTGGGTTCCTGATCTTGAGCGGGTTGGGCGAGCGCTGCCAGCGTGCCCGCGATGGCGAGCAGGCCCGCGAGCAGGGCGCGCGCGAAGGGTTGGTGGTTCATGGTCCGATCTCCTTTCGGGAATGGCGTGATCGGCGTGATCGAGACGCTGGATTCTACGCCAGCGGCCGGTTCCGGCGAGTCGCGCTGCGCAAATCGCCGGTCTTCCCTACGCCGCCTGCCTCCCTCCCTTGACCACCGCCGCCACCGGATTGATGCCGAAGTGATAGGCCAGGTGCAGGAGGTTTGGCGCGTCGAGCAGCACGAGATCGGCCCTCTTGCCCGCCTCGATCGACCCCACTTCCTCGCCCAGGCCCAGGCAGCAGGCGGCATTCAGGGTCGCCGCGGTGAGGCTCTCTTCGATCGACAAGCCGAGCTCGAAGACCGCCAGCACCATGACCATCGGCATCGACTCGGTGTGGGAGGAGCCCGGGTTGCAGTCGGTCGCGAGAGCCACCGGCACTCCGGCCTCGATCAACCGGCGGGCCGGCGCGTAGCGGTGCTTCATCAGGAAGAAGCTGGTGCCCGGCAGCAGCACCGCGGTCACCCCGGCTCCGGCCAGCGCCTCGATCCCGCGGGGCGAGACCGCGATCAGGTGATCGGCGGAGAGCGCCCGCAGCTCGGCGGCCAGCGCCGCCCCGCCCGAATCGACGAACTCGTCGGCGTGCAGGCGCGGCGCGAGCCCGTGCCGCGCCCCGGCCTCGAGCACCCGCCGCGACTCGGCGGCGCTGAATACCCCCTCCTCGCAGAAAACGTCACAGAACCGCGCCAGTCCGCCGGCGGCGGCGGCCGGCACGATCTCCTCGCAGATCAGGTCGAGGAAGCGGCGGCGATCTTCCCTGGCCTCCGGCGGTACCTCGTGCGCGGCGAGCAGTGTGGGCACCACGTCGACGGCATGGGAGGCGGCGGCGCGGCGCAGCGCGCGCAGCTGCTTGAGCTCGCCGTCGAACGACAGCCCGTAGCCGCTCTTCGCCTCGGCGGTCGTGGTCCCCCAGGCGAGCATCAGGTCGAGCCGCCGCGCCACGTTGGCCGCCAGCTCCTCTTCGCTCGCCCGGCGGGTCGCCGCGACGGTCGCTAGGATCCCTCCCCCGGCGGCGGCGATCTCCTGATAGGTGACGCCGGCCAGGCGGGCGGCGAACTCGTTCTCGCGGCTGCCGGCCCACGGTAGATGGGTGTGGGGATCGACGAACCCCGGCACCAGAGTGCCGCCGCGACCGTCCAGGCGGGCAATCCCGGGCATCTCTCCGAACGCTCGCAGCCGCTCTTCCGCGGTGCCGGCGAACGCGATGCGCCCACCGCGGCAAAGCACCTCACCGCCGGCGATGCGCCGCAACCGCCCCTGCTCGACGCCGCGCCGCGGCTCGCGCCCTTCCGGGGTCGCGATCTCGGCCAGGCCGTGAATGAGCAGGTCCGGCGCCGGCTGCTCGGCGCCCATCTGGCTCAAGCTCCGCCCGGTCTCAGGCCGACCAGCGCCCGCCCCGCTTCCCGCACCTCGCGGTGCAGCCACCCCTCGACCTCGTCCCAGGCGAGCGGCAACGCGAGGCGAGGCATCGGCTCGCCAAGCGTCTCGCCCAGGTCGGCCAGCCCCTTCAAGGCCTGCAGCGGGAAGTCGCGCACGTGGCCGAACTTGGCGGCGGAGCGCTGCAGCAGCTCGCCGAGCGGCGACCTGCCGGAAGAGCCCTCCGGGGAATGCCGCTCGTCCACAGCGGACGAGCCGGCAATGGTGAACCTGCCGGCCAGCTCGCGGCAGAGCAGGTAGAGGTCGACGAAGTCGCGGCGGGAGCCGCGGCTGATGACCGCCGCGAGCTTCATCAGGCCCAGGTCGACCGCCGAGGCGACCGCCAGGCCGCCGAGCTCGGCCGCCGGGTCGACCAGCGGATAGGGGTAGTAGAAGAACCGCAGCCCGACTCCTCCGGTGCGGACGAAGAGATAGCCGTCGCGTGCGGTCTCGACCTCGCTCCTGTCATCCCCGTCGCTCCTATCCTCACCCTCACTCCTCTCCTCCTCTTCGGCTCCGGGCCCGGCAGCGGCGCCGGCCACGTCATCGAGCGCCAGCAGCTCCTGCAGCAGATCGCGCCGCTCGGGGCCGGTGAGCCGGTTGGCGGCGCTCATCAGATCGAGCTCCCCAGTCGGTCGGTGGCCGAGGTAGAGCGCCAGGGCGGCGGCGCCAGCCAGGTAGAACTCCTGTGCCCAACGGCGGCCGGCGAGACGGCCGAGCAGAACCTGGGCGCGCGGCGACAGGCTCTCCGGATGGGCCAGCCCCAGCGCGGGCTTCACAGCGGCCAGAAGAGGCTCCGCACCCGGAGTTGAGCGAGCCGGTGCGCCGACGGCGCCGCGGCGCCGTGCAAGACCAAGTCCCAGAACGCCAGGCTGCGGCGCGACAGGCGGCGGCCGCCGTGGTGCGCCAGCCAGGCGGCCAGGCCCGGCTCCGGCAGTGTGGCGCAGAGCCAGGCCAGGTCGGCGCGGTCGCCGTCCTCGAGCAGGCGGGTGAGCAGATGGACATCGCGAGAGGGGTCAGGCGGATCGCCGGTCAGGTCGCCGGCCGTGCCGGGGCCCTTCGCCGCCCCCGCCGGCGACTCGCCGGGGGCTGCGGGCGCGAACAGCCTACTTGTGCCCGCAGGTGGCTCCACCTCAGGCTTCCCGCCGTTTGCGCGGCAGGGTCTGGACGGTGGCGGTGTGGCGCTCGTCTTCCATCTCGGCTTCCAGAATGCGCTTAAAGAGGTCGAGATTGTTCTTGAACTTGACCTGCAGCTCCCGGCGCAGGGCGCGCAGCTCGTTGATCCTGCTCTCGATGCGGCTCGTCTGGTCGATCGCCTGCTGGACGATCTTGTCGGCCGCCAGCTCGGCCTCCTTGACCACCAGCTCGGCTTCGCGCCGCGCATTGGCGGTGATCTCGTCGGAGACTTTCTGGGCGCGCAGCAGGGTCTGCTGCAGCTGGTGCTCGCGGTTCTCGGTCTCTTCGAGGCGCAGCTTGAAGTAGCGGTTCTCGCGCTCCAGCTTCTCGAGCTCCGACAGCCGGTTCGTCAGCTCCTCGGCCATCAGGGTGAGGAAGCGCTCGACCTCGGCCGGCTCGTAGCCCCGCATCCGCTGCGGGAAGCGCATCTTCTGGATCTCGAGCGGCGTGAGGGCCATGAGCAATCCTCCTGCCAAGAGCGCCGCGCCCGCGGCGCCTTTCAAGAAAAAGGATACCTATCCTAGCATGAACAAAAGCACTGGCCCGCCGAGAGGTTCGGGCTCGACACCAGCTCCGGTACGGTGATGCCTTCAGCCTGACAGCAGCGCTTCTCGCCGTGGCGGGCGCGGGCCGAAGAGCGCGGTCCCCACCCTGACGTGGGTCGCTCCTTCTTCGATCGCGACCTCGAAGTCGTCGCTCATCCCGATCGAGAGCTTGCCCGGAAAGCCGGTCCACTCCGGGCGGGCGGCCAGCTCATCGCGCAGCTGGCGCAGCTTCCTGAACCAGGGGCGGGAGCCTTCCGGCGACGCCGCCTGCGGCGGGATCGCCATGAGGCCGATGATGCGCAGATGGGGCAGGCCGGAGAGCGGCTCCGCCTCCACGGCGAGCGTCTCCGGCGCGAAGCCGTGCTTGCTCGGCTCGTTTCCCAGGTTGACCTCGAGAAAGCCGGAGACGGCGAGGCCTCGGCGGCCGGCTTCGCGGTCGAGCGCCGCGGCGATCGCCGCGCGATCGACCGAGTGGATCGACCGAAACAGATCGAGTGCCAGCCGCACCTTGTTCGACTGCAGCGGGCCGAGCAGGTGCCACTCGATCGCCAGCGGCAGCTCGCGGCTCTTGGCCAGCGCCTCCTGGACTCGGTTCTCGCCCAGCACCATCAGGCCCGCTTGCACGTAAGGGGCGAGAATTGCCGCCGGATGGGTCTTGCTGGCGCCGATCAGGACCACCTCGCCGGCAGCGCGTCCGCTCCTACCGCAGGCCGCCGCGATGCGCCGGCGGATTGCCGCCAGGCGCGCCGGCGCGTCCTCCTGGAGGGCGCTCAACACCGCGCGATGATCTCCGCCAGCTCCGCCAGCTCCGCCATCTCCGCCGCGGCGGAGCTCAGGTGGGATCTTCCCGCAGGAAGAGAATGCGCTTGCAGCTGTCGCATTGCACCAGGTTCTCGCCGTTGCGGATCTCGACCACGGTCTGCGGCCGCACCCGGTAGTTGCAGAGGCCGCAGTGCCACTCGCGCGGGCCGCGGCCCGGGCGCTCGATCAGGCGGATCGGCGCCAGCGCTCCGCCGGGATTGCGTTCCAGGATGCGCTCGAACTGGGCCAGGATCATGCGCGGCAGCCGTTGCTTGAGGGCGGCGATCTGGCTGCGCAGCGCCTCGACCTGGCGTACGAACTCGGGCTTTTCGCCCTCCCAGCGCACCAGCTCCACGTTGTAGCGCTCGTCCAGCTCGCGGAAGCTGTTCCGCCTGGCCTCCAGCTCCAGCTGGGTCCGGTCATAGCGCTCGAGGGAGTTGAAGGCCTGATCCTCGAAGCCGCTGATCTGCGCTTTGACGGTGTCGATCTCCTGCAGCAGCGCGCCGTACTCGCGCTGGGTGCTGACCTTGTTGATCTGCTGCTGGTATTTCTTCAGCCTCTCCTGTGTGTCCGCCACCGCCGTCTCTGCGCTCCGCCGCTCCCGTCCCGCCTCTTCGGCGGCTTCCTCCAGCTGAGCGATCTCGGCTTTCTGGGCGAGATGCTCGTCGTGCAGCTCGCGCATCCAATCGGGAATACCGTGCAGCCGATGCTCGGCCTCCTTCAGCTGGATGAGCGAGCGCTGCAGCTCCACGACGGTTTCCAGGTTTTGATTCATCGATAGATTCCCGCTCCTCTCTTCTTGGGACCGTCCACACCTCTCGATGCTGCCGCGCCGGCGGGCGCGTGCCAGCTCGCTGCGCAATCGATGAAAAGCCGGGTCAGAACGTGGCCATCGGTGGCAGCGGCCATCTCGCCGGAGGTTCGTCTGTGCTGGGCCGCGTCGTGCAACAGAAAGAAGGGGCATGCCTTTGCGAAGTGGGTCCACCTGGATTCGAACCAGGGACCTGCCGGTTATGAGCCGGACGCTCTAACCGCTGAGCTATGGACCCGGTAGAGCCCCTGGCGCGGGCCTGCAACAATATAACACCGGGTGAGCCCCCTTCCCGTCCCGGCGGTCCTGGGCCGAGAGGAACCGCTATCGCGGGCGGGCCGCGCCTTCTGCAGGGCACCTCTCTCACTGCACCAGCTTCGAAGAGGTGGCGCGGGAGACATGCCAGGGCTGGATCGCAGTGAGAGAGGTGCCCTGCAGAAGGCGCTCCGGCAGCGGCGGACCTCCTCCTGCCCAGGACGAGGCAGGACTCCTTCCCCGTTGGCGGAGATTTCCTATCCACGCGGTTGGGCGCCGGGGGCAGGGTCGGTGGTTGCTCAGTTGGGAGGGTGGGGAGGGAGGGCGCCGCGCCACTCGTTGGCTTCTTCGCTGGGGGTGAGCTCGCGGGGGAGAAAGGTGCCCCACAGGGCGGCGAGCTGGCGCGACATGGCGGCCAGGCGCGGCGGATCGGAGCGCGGCTCGCTGCCGGAGGCGCTGCTGTCGCTCCAGCGCTCGAGCCAGAGGAGCGGCTGACCGCGGCCGGAAAGCGGCGGGGTCGCGGCGAAGGCAGTGAACAGGCGCGCCGCGATGGCGCCGGGACTGTCGGGGCTTCCCGGCCTTGCGGTCCCGGCCATCACCTCCATCTGGGCCCGGTAGTAGCGCGGCTCGGGGGCGCTGAAGCGCGCCTCCCAGAGCAGCTGATCGTCGCCCTCGACCAGGGAAAACTGGTTGGTGCCGTTGGTCAGGTAGAGCTCGGAGAGCACCGCGGCGGGCGCCAGCCGGAACAGGCTGGGCGCGATCGCCGGCGGCGCCTGGCCTCCCGCCGCCTCGAACAGGGTGGCCCAGATGCGCACCGCGCCGACCCGCTGCCCGGGCGGGACCGCGATCCGCGACCTGCACCAGGAAGGCAGCTTGACGATCAGCGGCACCTCGAGCAACCGCCGGCCGAGGTCGCCGCCGTGCTCGGACTGTCCGCGCTCGCCAAAGTCCTCGCCATGGTTCGAGGTGACGATCAGGAGCGTGCGGTCCCACTGGCCGCTGGCCCGCAGCGCGTCGAGCAGCCGGCCGAGCCGCTCGTCGGCCCAGGCCGCACTGAGCCGATACATCGCCCAGAAGCGGCGCCGCAGCTCGGGGGCCATCGGCAGCCGCGGATCGAAATAGGGCGCCAGCTCCACCGGGTCGACGACGCGGGGCAGCTCGGGCGGGATGCCGGCGCGGCCGGCGCTGAGACGCTCGAGCAGCCAATCGCGGCGCACATAGGGCGCCTGCGGCTCAGGGACGTGCACCCAGACGAACTGGCGCCGCTCGTCGAGCCCCGCCAGGCGCTCGGCCGCTTCGCGGCCGCGACCCAAATCGCCGAAGACGTCGAACCCCTGGGCATAGCCCAGCTCGGTCGTGTACCAGTGGCCGCTGCTCCAGCCGG
This sequence comes from Thermoanaerobaculia bacterium, assembly GCA_035544875.1. Lineage (GTDB taxonomy): Bacteria > Acidobacteriota > Thermoanaerobaculia > Multivoradales > UBA5704 > JASLEW01. The sequence goes on from DASZZP010000107.1 coordinate 187,638, forward strand.
CGGTTTCATAGCCCAGCGCCTTGAGCGCCTTGGGCAAAGTAAGCAGCTCGGGCGACAGGCCGGCGGTCTCCTCGAGCAGTGCGTGATGATGCCAGGGGTTGAGACCGGTGAAGATGGAGGCCATCGCCGGCACTCCCCAGCTCGAGGCGGCGATCGCCCGGCCCGCCCACTGCGCCTCGCGGGTCAGCGCCGCCAGGTGGGGCGTGAGCGCCGGCTCGCCGCCCGGGACGCTGACCACGTCGGCGCGCAGCGAATCGAAAGTGATCAGGACGATCGGGCCGCCGGGATGCGGCGCCCGCCGGCTGCAGCCGGCAAGGGCGGCCAGCACGAGCGCGGCGAGGACGAATCGCGGCGGCGCTCCCGCCGCGCGGGGCGTGCCGCGAGGCGACCCCGCTGCGCCGTGCGGCACCTAATGCCTCTAGCTATCCGGCCGGCGGATAGAGCCGCCGATAGCTGTCCGAGAGCACCAGGATCCGCTTCACGTAGACCTTGGATTCCTCGATCGACAGGCCTTCCAGGAAGCGGTCCAGGTCGCCCGAGCCGGACTCCCGCCACAGACGTTTGATGCGGTATGGGCCGCCGTTGTAGCCGGCCAGCGCCAGCTCGAGGTTGCCGCCGAACATCGCGAGCACCTGGCGCAGGTACGAGGTGCCGACCGCCACGTTGAAGGCCGGCTCGCTCAGCCGATCGCGCGAGTAGACGAGCCCGAGCCCGCGTGCCAGCTCGCGGGCGGTCGAGGGGATGAGCTGCATCAGGCCGCGCGCCCCCGCCCAGCTCTCGGCATTGGCGTCGAAAGCGCTCTCCTGGCGGATGATCGCCGAAACCAGGCTGACCGGAACGCCGTTGGCCGCCGCGGCGGCGCGGATCGCTTCCGCGTAGTCGAACGGATAGTAGAGCTTGAGCGCCTCCTCGGGCAGCGTCGCCTGGAACGGCCCGCCCAGGGAGGGGAAGGCTTCACGGATCGCGAGCACGCTCTTGCGGCGGTCGCCGCGGCGGGCCAGGATGAGGGCCTGGAGCGCCGCGGCGGAGCGCGGCTGCGTCCGCCTCTGGACCAGCTCGATCTCGGCCCCTGCCAGCTCGTCCAGACCGAGGTCGGAGAGCAGCCGCGCGCGGTCGAGCACGGCGTCGTTGGGCCATGGCTCGATCGGCGGGACGGCGGCCGCCTGCACCCCGGCAGCAGCGCTTCCGGTGCGCTTCGCCAGCCGCTGCAAGGCGTTGCGGCGGTAGAAATCGCTGGTGTCGGCGCTCGCCACCTCGACATAGATGGCGCGCGCGCGCTCGGCCTCGCCCAGGAGCTCGAAGGCCCGGGCCGTCCAGTAGCGGCCGCGCCGCCCGTTGCTGTCGTTGGGGTAGAGGGCGACGAGCTCGGTCCAGGTGCCGATCGCGCTGCGGTAGTCGCCGCCGCTGTACTGCTGCCAGCCGTGCTCCCACAAGCGGGGGGCGCCGGACCCGTCGGCAGGATCGAGCGCCTTCAACTTGTGGAGCACCGGGATCGAGAGGTCGAAGAGATCCTCCTCCACGAGGTCGGCGTAGAGGGCGCGCAGCGCCCGGATCGTGAGCTGCGGATCGGCGCCAATCTCGATCACCTTGCGCAGGTGCTGCTGCGCGGCCAGGAGATGGGCTCGCCGTTCAGGGGAATGGCGAGGCCGTCCCGAGGCGGCGTTCCGAGCGGAGAGCTTGGCGCTGGCATGGTGCATCGGGCGGAGGGGTCGGACCGACCCCTGTGAGGCGCGTGACGACGAAGCTCGGCCCGAACGCCGCGCCGCGACGGCTGCTCGGGTCGAGCGCGTAATTTTGATGCTCGGGGTGATGCTCGAGCGGCCGCGCTCCGCGGCCACGACCTCGGACTCCGCCTGGGCCAGGCCCCATTCGAGCGCCGCCGCCTGCGGCGGCGGGAAGGACTGCGGCGCCAGGTGCGCCAGCAACGGGTGCGGCAGCAGCAACTGCAGGACAGGACGTGGGCGGCTCGTCCCCCGGCGCTCGCGGAGCGACGCGGGCGGCTCCTCTCCCGCGAGCGGCGCCAGCAACGACAGCGCCTCGCGGCCGCGGTGGCTGCGGCTCAGGATGTCGGCCGCCAGCAGGTTCCACTCGAGATCGCGGTCTCTCGGCTCGACCTCTTCCAGGGTCGTCAGGGCACCCGGCTCGAGTTGCAGCGCCACCAGCGTCTGGGCGCGGCGCTTGAGCTGCGCCGCAGTCAGGACGCCCGACCAGCGCAGCTCGCCGGTCTGCTGCCGGAAGAGCTCCGCCACGTTGAGCTGGGCCGCCACGGTCGGGTCCTCGATGAGCAGCTCGCGCGCCGCATCGCCGCGCACCGCGGCATCGCCGCGGCGGCTGCCGATCTCCCAGGCCAGCACCCGCAGCTGGGTAGCCTCTTCGCCGCGCAGACCCTCCCGGCGTCCCTGCTGGATGAGCGCCAGCGCGGCCGGCCCGTCGCCCTGCTCCCAGGCGAGCCTCGCCGCCTTGAGCAGCGCACGCGGCCGCAACGGGGAAGCCGGATAGTCGCCGAGCAGCTTGGCCAGCGCGGCCTTGGCCAGCAGCAGGTGCCCGCGCGCCCGGGCGCTGTCGCTCAGCAGATAGAGCCGCCAGTCTTCGAGCAATCCCTTGGGGTCGGCGCCGGCGAAGAGGCGCTCCTCCGCCAGGGCGACCTGCCCGCAGGACGAGGCGTAGAGGCCGACCAGAAGACTGGCAAACGCCGCCTCTCGGCGATTGATCTCCGTGATCTCCGCCAGGCCCAGAACACCGAGAGCGCCGGCGGCGGCGGTGCCCGACCTCTGCGACGGGGGATTCAGGGTCGAGCCGGGAGCGAGCGGCGCCAGCGCCGCCATGGCGCCGGCGCAGTCGTGGCGGCGCATCGAAGCCGCGGCAGCGGCGTACGCGGCTGGCGCGGCGAGAACGCTGGCCGGAAGCTCCGAGGCCGGCTGGATGCCAGACGGGCTGCCTCCATGGAGCGGCAGCGGCTGCGCGGCGTTCGCCGAGGTAGCGAGCGGCGCGCGCTGCGCCGAGCCGAGCAGGAACGGAAACGCCAGGAGGCAACAGACGAGGACAGCTGCGAGGCGGGGACTGCTACTGCTACTTCTCACGCTTCATCCCTTGGCTCCCGCGAGCAGGCGGCCAGCTCGTGGAAGCCGGCCGCGCCTCCGGGCGCCTTGCAAGACGTTCACGCCGCGAACGGGCAACGGATCTTATCACTTAACCACCAGGGGCTTGCTACTAAATACCCAGCGCCTTGGAATCTCCCGCGGCCAGGATCCGCACCAGCTCCTGATAGAAGTAGTCGGTCGACTTGGCCAGCTTCGGCTCGACGCGTTCCTCGTACATCTGGCGCGAACGATCGATGTCCTCGCGCAGCCGCTCGTAGATGTCTCGGTTGCGGCGTCCCGCCTCAACCTGCTCCTCATTGTAGAGCTTGATCTCGCTCACCAGCAGCCGGGCCAGGCGGCGAGCCTCCTCGTGCAGTGCCTCTTCGCTCGACGCCGCCTGCACGCGAGTGGTGGAGAACGCCCAGCCGGGCCCCTGCACGCCGCTCGGCGGGCGCACTTCGGGCGTGCCCGAGAGGATCGGACCGGTGCGCAGCGGCTCGAACCCCGGCGCCGGCGCGGCGGCCGGGGACCCCGCGCCCGCCCCGGCCGGGCCGGCGGCGGGAACCGGGCGCAAACCCGCGCCACCCGCCGCTCCGGCGGCCGGCGACGCGGCCGGTCGGAGCGCGGCAGAGGCCGGCGCCGCCACTTCCTCGGCCGCCTGCTCTTGCCTCCTCCCCCAGGGGGCGGAAGTCGCCTCCTTGAAAGTCGAGCGCGGCAGCAGAACGGTGTCGTTCGCCCCTGCTCCTTCCGGCCTGCGGGCCTCAGCCGGCGGTTCCGGCGGGCGCGGTATTTGCGGCAGTGCAACCGGCGCGGCCGGCGTCTCCCGGGCCGGCAGATGGATCTCCGCGGTCTGCTGCGCCGCCTGCGCGGCGGCGGCGAGATCGGGCCGCTCGTACTCCTGGGTCGAGCTTGGAGGCGCGGCGGGCGGCGCCGCCGGCAGTGGCGGCACCGGCTGCAGCTCGGTGATCTCCTCGGGCGCCTCGGGCGCCTCGAGCGCCTTGGACGCTTCGTGCGCCGGCGCCGCCGGTTGACCGGCGGCTTCCAGCGCCGCGGCGGACGGCTCGCTCGCCGGCTCCGGCACCGCGATTTGCTCGGGCGCCGCGGCTTGGCTGGCAGCCGCCGCGGGCGTCGTGGCAGGCTCGATCGCCGCCGTCGGCTCGGCGGGCTCGACAGCCAGCGTGGCGGTCGACGCGCGCTGCCGGAACGGCAGCGATTCGATCGCCTGCGCTGCGACGTAGGTGAGCGCCTGCAACGCCGGCATCAGCGGGCCTGCGTCGTCCAGGCTGTCGGCATAGAGGGCGGCCACGACCCGATCACGCAGGACCAGCGGCAACAGCACACCGGAACGCGGCAGCGGTGCCTCGAGCCGGCTGGAGATGTCGGCGCATTCGGCGGCCGAGAGCGCGACGCAGGCGACCGGATGGTCGTCACTCGAGCTCAACCGGCCCCAGACACTGTCGGGCGCCGGCGCGAGGACCAGCTCGGAAACCGGCCGCTCGGCGCCGAGCGGGGGATCGAAGCCGCGCCCCGCGAAGCCGCGGAGCTGGCCGGAGCGCAGCAGCAGCACGGCGGCGCGCGCCGCGAAGGGCGCCGACTCCTCGAGCAAGGCCTCGAGCACTCCGGCCTGGCTGCGCGCCTGGTCGATGGCCCCGAGGGCGTCGCGCAGCTCGGCGAAGGCCTCCCGGCGCGCCCGGGAGCTCAGCTCCTCAGCCTCCGGAGCCAGATCTTCATGCGCCACGAACGACTCTGGAAGATGCGGGGTGAGCGCTTCGATCTTGCTCAGGACCTCATCGCTGCCCGAGCGCAGCCGCTCGCTCACCTGCCGGCGCCATTCGGAAAGCGCCCGCTCCAGGGAGGCGCTGATCTCGCTGTTCAGCTGCTGGATTCTTTCCGGAAGGGACATCCTTGGCTCTCCGCGGCCGCTGCTCAGGGGGAAGTTGAAGGGCTCAGCCGTCTCAGCGATTTCTGCCGGTCCGAAGCTCTAGATTATTCTGCCAGGCTTGGCGGCATGTCAAGGCGAGGTACGCTTCAAAAGCCCTGTGTGATCAAGGTTTAGGTCTCGCGTCCCGCCGCACGGACCCGCTCGGCGGCCGCGCCGGGCACGCCCGCCGGGCCATGAATGAAGCCGCTGCCTTGACTTCGACTGGCGGTTGGGCGAGCATAGCCGTGTTGATTGGTGTCCCTTGGCGGACCCCCTTCAATTTGGGCGGGCGGGTCCCTGCCCGCCCTTAGTTGGGCGCGCGGGTTCCTTTCCGCGCTTAGTTGGGCGCGCGGGTCCCTTCCCGCGCTTAGTCTATTGCCAGAAGAGAGGTGATTTGCGGATGCCAGTGGTGCACGTGCGCGAAGAGGAGAGTTTCGAGAACGCGCTGCGCCGCTTCAAGCGTAAGGTCGAGAAGTCTGGAATTTTGACCGAGCTCAGAAAGCGGCAGCACTTCGAGAAGCCTTCGGTGAAGCGCAAGCGCAAGGCGGTGCAGGCGCGCAAGAAGATCCTGCGCAAGCTCGCCGATGAGCGGCGTCAGGGCCTCGCCTGAAGCCCCGCTCCAGAAATCGCCCCATCGCGATCATCGCGAATAAGACGAAACTCCCCGCAGCAAGAGTGTGGGGGCGTCCCCTTCCCCCCGGAGGGGTGGGAAGGGGATCGAGGGGTTGCGGGGGGCGATCCGATCGATGCTTCGAGCAGACCTCCACCGCCACATCGCAGCGCCGTTTCGTCCCTCGGGATCGGCACCGCCGGTGGACTAGAACCTGAAGGGGAGGCGGGCTCGTGCCCTCCTCCCCTTTTTCCCTATGGGCCGCTATGTCACCGCCCTACTTCTGCTGCCTCTTGTTCCACTCCTCCCTGGTCAGCGCCGCGATCGGCGCCAGCTTGCTGGCCTGCAGTGCCCTGTTGACCTCCGCCATCTCGCCCTTCTCGATCGCGGCGAGCTGGTCGGCGGCATGATCGAGCCGGCCCTGCATGACCTTGACCTCGTCGAGCTGCGAGCGCGACGGCCGCCCTTCATAGCCGTTGATGGTCCCATAGAGGGTGGCCAGCTCCTCCCGCAGCTCCTCCTCGCCGGATAGCCAGCCGCCTTCGCTGGTCGCCACCAGACTCTGGTGCAGCTTGTCGAGCGCGGCCGTCAGCCGGTCGAGCCGCTGCCGCAGACGATCGCCTTTCGGCAGCCCCTCGCTCCGTTTCGCCGCCTGGCTGCCGGCGTCCACGACGGTGTCGGCGAGATAGGTAAGGCGCGCCAGCATCTGGTGGAGGACCATCGCGCTCTCCTGCTGCAGGGTGCGATCCTCGCCGGATGCCTTGGAGCGCGGGTCGGGCACCAGCTGGACCTGGCTGTCGTAGCTCTTGTCGCCCTTGATCAGCTTGACCGTGTAGGTCCCGGCTGCCACCCGCGGGCCGATGAACGTCGCCCCCTCCTGCACGATCGCGTTGGCGTTGGGCAGCTTGGGCGGCGGCAGCCGCATCGGCCAGGCGACGCGGTTGATGCCGCGACGCTTGCCGCCCGGAATCGTCGAGATCAGCTCACCCTTGGCGTTGTAGATCTCCAGCTTGAGCTCGCCGAGGACGTGGCGCTTCTTGAGGTAGTAGGCGATAGTCGCCGCTTCTTCCGGGTTGCGGCCGACGAATTCCTCGTTGCCGGGGAAGTCCTGACCCGACGCCAGTAGGACCATGGGCGACGGCCGCGACGGCAGCATGACCAGCTCCTGGTCGAGCATCTGCTTGGTGAACTTGCGCAGCGGCGTGAGGTCGTCGAGGATGTAGATGCCCCGGCCATGGGTGGCGATGATCAGATCGCCCTCGCGCGGGTGGATCGCCAGGTCGCGCACCGCCACCTTGGGCAGCTTGCCGGTGAAACGCGCCCAGTGCCCGCCGCCGTCGATCGAGATGAAGAGGCCGAGCTCGGTACCGACGAACAGCAGGTCGGGGTTCTCGAGGTCCTCGCGCAACACGTGGGCGTAACCCTCGAGCCCCGGTCCGGCCAGAGAGATCCAGCTCTTGCCGAAGTCGGTCGTCTTGTAGATGTAGCTCTTCATGTCGCCATTGTGGTGATTGTCGAAGGTGGCGTAGGCGGTTCCGGGATCGCGGTGGCTCGCTTCGATGCGCGACACCCAGGTTCCCGGCGGCAGCCCCGGCATCGCCGCGCCGCCGCGCCCGACGTTGCTCCAGCTGGCACCGCCGTCGCGGGTCAGCTGCAGGTTGCCGTCGTCGGTCCCCGCCCAGATCAGCTTGGGGTCTTTGGGCGATTCGGCGACTGCGTAGATCGTGCAGTGGTGCTCGGCGCTCGAATTGTCGACCGTCAGGCCGCCCGAGCTCGTCTGCTTGGCCGGATCGTTGGTGGTGAGGTCCGGCGAGATGCGCTCCCAGGAGTCGCCGCGGTCGCGCGAGCGGAAGAGGAACTGGGAGCCGAGATAGATTGTGCCGGGCTGATGGGAGCTCAGGACGAGCGGCGTGTTCCAGCTGAAGCGGAACTTGGGATCGCCGGCGGCGCGCAAAGGGCGGAGGTCCTTGTGTTCGCCGGTCGACAGCCGGCCACGCGAGACGTGACCATCCTGGTACTCGACGAAGACGATGTCGGGGTCGGCCGGATCGTTCCAGGCATAGAAGCCGTCGCCGATGCCGATGTTGCGCCAGTCCTTGTTCTGGATCGCGTCGATGCCGCGCGAGGGTCCCATCCAGCTGCCGTTGTCCTGCAGACCGCCGTAGACGTTGTAGGGCCAGCGCATGTCGTAGGTCACCTGGTAGAACTGCGACACCGGGAGCGCTTTGACGTGACGCCAGCTGTGGGCGCGGTCGTTCGAGATGTAGACCCCGCCGTCGGTGCCGAGCAGCACCTGCTGCGGGTTCTTCGGGTTGATCCAGACCGCGTGGTGGTCGCCGTGGGGGCCGCCGTCGAGGCCGCTGAACAGCGAGTTGAACGATTTGCCGCCGTCGGTGCTGATGCCCAGGAAGAGGCCGGGCTTGTAAACGTAGTTGAAATCGGTCGGGTCGATGACCAGGCGCGCGAAGTAGAACGGCCGCACCTGGACCGCGAACGAGGAGTTGACCGGAGTCCAGCTCTCGCCGGTGTCGTCGGAGCGGTAGATGGAGGTGTTCTTGCTCTCCACGAGCGCGTAGACGACGCTGGGCCGCGACGGCGCCACGGCGACCGCGATGCGGCCTTTGTCGCCCGCGGGCAGCCCCTGCTCGATCTTCTTCCAGCTGTCGCCCCCGTCGCTGCTCTTGTACAGGCCGCTCCCGGGTCCGCCGGAGTGAAAGTCCCACGGCTTGCGGCGGAACTGCCACATACCGGCATAGAGGATGCGCGGGTCCTGCGGGTCGAGGCTCAGATCCGAGCAGCCGACCTTGGGATTGACGTAGAGGACCCGCTTCCAGCTCTTGCCGCCGTCGGCGGTCTTGTAGACCCCCCGGTCCTCGCTGTCGTCCCACAGGTGGCCGGTGACGCAGACGTAGACCGTGGCGCCGTCGGTCGGGTTGATCTGGATGCGGGCGATGCGCTCCGATTTCTCGAGGCCCATCCGCTGCCAGCTGTCGCCCGCGTCGGCGCTCTTGTAGACGCCGTCGCCGATCGACACGCTGTTGCGGGTCCACGACTCGCCCGTGCCCACCCAGACGTTCTTGGCGTTCCTGGGATCGACGGCGATGGCGCCGATCGATTGAACGTTGTCGTCGAAGACCGGCTTGAAGGTAGTGCCGCCGTCTTTCGATTTCCAGACGCCGCCGCTGGCGGAGCCGACGTAGATGGTGAGCGGATCTTCGGCGACCGCGTCGATCGCCGCGATGCGGCCGCTCATGCCTGCCGGTCCGATCGACCGCGCTTCGAGCCCGCCGAAGGTATTCGAGTCGACCTCGACCGCTTCGCTGCCCGCCGCCGCCGTGGCGGCGGGAGCCTGGGCGGCCAGGGCGGCGGTGGCGATTGCTAGTCCACCGGCGCCGATCGCAGGCAGGCCGAGAGATCTGATCCAGTTCCAGCGCATGATCCTCCCCTCCGGAGAGCTGACGCCTCCGACTCCTCTGTTGCGGTCACTCACCCTTTCAGTTGGACCCTGGCGGCTTGGGCGGAGCGCTCTCTTTCTTCTCGACCTTGGGCATGTCAAAGCGGCTCGCCGGCACACTGGTGTTGACCTCGACCTTCTGGATGGTGATGGTCTGGCCGGCGGGAGATCCCTTGACCTTCGACTCGATGGTGAACGGCAGGGTCAGCCCCTCCACCTTCTTGTAGTCGCCGAGCGTGGTCTCGAAGTCGCGGTTCTCTCCGCGCATCATGCGCGTGCTCCCTTGCTTGAGCTCGAGGTAGGTCTCGCCGTCGAGATAGATCGTGGTGACGTCGCCGTTCTTCTGGGTCAGCTTCAGCTTCTGCACCGGCGTGCCCTCGAGGTCTCCTTTGCCCAGGTACTCGACCGTGTTGCCCTTGGCCTTGTAGTCGAAGAGCGGCCCCTGGAAATCGGCCTGCTCCTGGATGTCCTTGAGCTCATCGCCCGCCATCGGCTCGGGATCGATCTTGCCGAGGAAAGGCATGATCTGCCAGCCGGCCTTGCCGTCATAGGCCTGGGTGCCGGTCATCCCCTGGAGGGTGAAATCGAGCCGGACCTTCTTGGCCGGCGGCAGCATCTCCATCGTCACCGGCGCCTCCATGCCCTGGCCCATCACCATCTTGCCGGTGAAGCGGATGCTCTGCACCGAGTTGAGCTTCTCGCGCCCCCCCTTGGCCTGGATGTTCTTTTCGATCAGCTCGTCGACGGTCGGCGCGGTCTGCGCCAGGGCGGCCAGCGCGGCCAGGCCGGCGAGCAGGAAACTAGCTATCGTCTTGCGCACCATCTATCTTTCCTCCTGGTAGTGGTTTACGAGGTCAGGACCACTGGACCGGCGCTCCCGCGCACCGCTTCCGGCCGAGACCCCGGCATTGCCGTGGCGCCTCGGGTCCACTCCCAATACGTCAGGGAAGCGCCAAAGGTTGCTCGAGCATATGCCATCCGCACACCGGGCGGGATAGGCCGCGCGCGCGGACGGCCTCCCTCGATCGCGGGTAAACTAGTCGGGCGGTCTTGCGTAGAGGGGCAGGAGACGGCGCATCGCCGACCACCTCGACGAACCATTGAGGAACGATGACATGACACCCTCGATCGAGCTGCGCGGCGTCCAGAAGCGCTTCGGCGATTTCGTCGCGGTGGGCGGTGTCTCGCTGCTCGTGCAGCCTGGTGTGCTGTTCGGTTTGCTCGGCCCCAACGGCGCCGGCAAGACGACCACCATCCGCATGATGATGGACATCATCGCCCCGGACGCCGGGGAGGTGTTCTTCTTCGGCCGCGAGCGCCGCCCCGAGGATCTCAAGCGGGTCGGCTATCTGCCCGAGGAACGCGGCCTCTATCGCAAGATGACGGTGGTCGACCAGCTCGTCTTCCTGGGCGAGCTGCGCGGTCTCAAGCGCCGGCAGTCGCTGCCCAAGATCGAGCGCTGGCTCGAGCGTGTCGAGCTCGGCGCCTGGGGCAAGCGAAAGGTCGAGGAGCTCTCGAAGGGGATGCAGCAGAAGGTCCAGCTCATCGGCACCGTCCTGCACGAGCCCGATATCTTGATCCTGGACGAACCTTTCTCCGGCCTCGACCCGATCAATCAGGGGCTGTTCAAAGACCTCTTCTTCGAGTACAAACAGCGCGGCAAGACCATTCTCTTCTCCACCCACGTCATGGAGCAGGCGGAGAAGATCTGCGACCACATCGGCCTCATCTCCCAAGGCAGGGTCATCCTCTCCGGGGAGCTCAAGGAGATCAAACGCCGCCTGGGCGGCAACTCCTACCGCCTCGTGGCGGACAGCGCCGACGGCGGGGGCGGCGACGGCCTGGCGGGCGCCATGGCGCGGCTCGAGGGCTTGCCGGCGGTCGACCAGGTGGTGCGCCGGGGCGAGGACGGGGCGGTCAAGCTGCTGTTGCGACCCGACGCCGTGGGCTCGGAGGTGCTGCGCCAGATCGTCCCCTTCCTCGCGGTCAAGGAGTTCCGCAGCGAGGAGCCCGATCTTGAGGAGATCTTCATCAAGGCGGTGCGCGATGCAGCTTAGCCATGCGGTGGTGGTCGGCAAGCGGGAGTACTTGACCCGCGTCAAGAGCAAGGGGTTCTGGCTCGCCACGGCCCTCCTGCCTCTGTTCATGGGGGCGATGGTGCTGGGTCCGGCGCTGGCAGCCTCGAAGTCACGCGCCGAGCAGCGCCTGGCGATCGTCGACTCGACAGGCGCCGGGTTGGGGCGGGAGCTCGCCGAGGCGCTGACCAGGAATGCCAAGGAGTACGAGCGCGGCCAGAGCGGGGTGCGCTTCGAGCCGCAGCTCATCGCACCGGGTCCGGACCCGGCCGCCCAGCGCCAGGAGCTCGACCGCAAGGTGCGCGCCAAGGAGTTCAATGCCTGGGTCTGGCTTACCACCGCGGGGCTCAAGGAAAACCGCTTCGAGTATCACTCCGAGAGCCTGTCGAACGTGATCACCCAGGAACGGCTCAAGAGCCGGATCAAAGACGTGGTGAGCAACTGGCGGCTGCGGCAGGCCGGTCTGGACTCCGCCAAGATTGCCGAGCTGATCAGGCCGTTCGACCTGGAGACGGTGCGGGTCTCGGCGACCGGCAGCCGCGCCGAGGAGGGCATGTCCGGCTTCATGCTCGCCTTCGGGCTCTGCTTCGTGCTCTACATGGTCATCATCATCTACGGCAGCCAGGTGATGCAGGGGGTGCTCGAGGAGAAGACTTCGCGGGTGATCGAGGTCATCACCTCGGCCATGCGGCCGTCCGCGCTGATGACCGGCAAGCTGGTCGGGATCTGCCTGGTGGCGCTCACCCAGCTCGCGATCTGGGTCGCCGCCCTGGTGGTGCTGAGCAGCCCCGCAATCATCGGCGCGTTCGTGGCAATGCCGGCGGGCATGACCCTGCCCAGCCTGTCGCCGGCGGTGGTAGTGCATCTGTTCCTGCTCTTCTTGCTCGGCTTCTTCCTCTACTCGACGCTCTACGCCATGATCGGCGCCTCGTTCAACAGCATCCAGGAGGCGCAGCAGTTCGCCGCGGTGGCGGTGGTCTTCATCGTGCCGCCGCTGATGTTCATCATGCCGATCATCAACGATCCGGATTCGACGCTGGCGGTCTCGATGTCGTTCTTCCCGTTCTTCACGCCGCTGGTGATGATGCTGCGCATCGCTTCCAAGATGCCGCCGGCGTGGCAGATCGCCGCCGCCTACTCGATCTGCCTGGTGACGATCGGGCTCATGATCTGGCTGTGCGCGCGGGTCTACCGGGTCGGCATCCTGATGTACGGCAAGAAGCCGACCCTGCAGGAGATCTGGCGCTGGGTGCGCTACGCCTGACCGGGTGACGCTCGGCGGCGGCGGCTTCCGCGGCCTGGGCGGCCGCGGCGGGGCTCCGCGCGACCTGCTGATCCTGCTCGGGGTCCTGTTCGTCACCTTCTCGCTGCAGTTCTTTGCCGCGACCGCGATCGTCCCCGCCCTGCTGCGTCTCACCACGCTGGTCTGGCGCGGTTTCCTCTGGCAGCTCGCCACCTATCCCTTCATCGGCTACGGTCCGCCGAGCCTCTGGATCCTGATCGAGCTGTTCATCCTCTTCTGGTTCGGGCGCGACGTCTACTACGGCCTGGGGCGGCGCCACTTCTGGCGGCTGCTGGCCTGGGCGGCGGTCGGCGCCGGGCTGCTGGCGGTGGTGGTCCAGCTGCTGCTCGACCTCCCGGTCGGGCGCGACGAGCTGGTCCCGCTGGCCGCCCACTTCTCGCTCATGCAGGGCCAGCGCGTGCTACTGGCGATCGTCATCGCCGCGTTCGCCACCGCCAACCGGCGGGCGACCATCCTGCTGTTCTTCATCCTGCCGATCGAGGCCCGCTGGTTCCTCGGGCTCGAGATCCTCTTCGCCTTCATCGGCTTCCTCTCGACCCACGATTTCGCCGGCTTCCTGGGGATCTGCGCCGCGGTCGGCATCGCCTTCCTCTACGTCCGCGACGGCGGCCTCGGGCGCGGCCTGCGCCAGACCCGGCTGCGCCTGACCCGCCGGTGGCTGCAGTTCAAGCTCGACCGCGCGCGGAGGCGGCGCGGCCTGCACGTCATCAAGGGCAGCGGCGGCGATGACCTGCGAGGGGAGCCGGGCGAGCCCGGCCGCGGCCCCTGGCTGCACCGAGGCCGCCTCTTCAACCGGGAGGCGCCTTTCGCCGACGCCAGGCTTGGGGTTCCCGGCCGCTCCTAACGCTTCCAGTGGTCGAGGTCGTGCTCGATGCCGCGCACCTCGTGCGGGACGACTTGGCCCGCGCCGCGATGGCGGCCGCCCCAGACCGCCAGGCCTATCGAGGCACCGTAGAAGGCAAGCACCAGCGCCAGCATCCCCCAGCCGTTGAGCGGACCGACCTGCAGCCGCCCGAAGGCCTCGGCCGGGGTCGCGGCGGGGGTTGGGTGGAGGTGGATCTTGGCCAGCCAAGTGAGCAGGATGACCATGAAGATCCAGATGTAGTTGTAGCGCAGGCGGATCGCCACCGCCTGCAGGAAGGTGAGCTTGAAGGTCGGCCGGTCGAGGTCGTCGGCGACGCGCTCGCGCCAGTCCTGGCGCGGGCTCACCAGGTTGCGCCGGATGATCGGGATGTAGAAGTTCTCCTCCAGCATCCGCACCCGCGCTCGCCAGACGTCGAAATAGCGGAAGCGGCGCGCCTCGATGCCGAGGAATACCGCCACCAGCAGGTTGGCGAGCAGCAGCGAGACGTGCGAGTTCTCGGGATGCGAGAAGGCGAAGGAAAGCATGCCGCCGGTCGTCACCACCGCCCAGTTGGTCGTCGGGTCGAGCCGCGCGCGCCAGGAGTCGGCGCGGCTGCGCTCGCCGCGGTAGAAGTGCACCATCGCCGAGATGTACTCGTGGCGGGTGAGGGGGTAGTCCTCGAACGCGCTCTGGGGAGCGGGATCCTGCTGGCCCATGGCCTGCCTCCGGCTAGTCTCGAGCTGCGACCACGGTAGCCGGGCGGTATCCTGGCTGTCAACTCGTATACTCCAGGCGTGCTCACACCCGAGCCCACGCGGCTCAATCGCAGCGGGCTGCTGGGGCTCGGCGCGCTGTCCGAGCTGGTCGCGGCCCTGGCGAGAGGAGCCTGCGTCGTCCTGCCCGCGGACACCGGCTATATGTTCGCCGTCGACGCGCTCAGCGCACGAGCGATCGAGAACCTCTTCGCGATCAAGCAGCGATCTCTCGGCAACCCGATCCACGTGGCGGTCGCCTCGCTGCGCCAGGCGAAGGAGCTGGTTCACGTCAGCCCGAAAGCAAGAGAGCTCATGGAGCATTTCCTGCCCGGAGCGCTCACCGTCGTCATGCCGAAAAAGGAGCGCGTCCCCGATCTTCTGGTCGCCCATACCGGGAACCTGGGGATCAGGATTCCGAACAGTCCCGCGGTGCTGCAGCTGTGCAGCGAGTTCGGCGGGCCGGTCACCGCGACCAGCGTCAACTACCCTGACGAGCCCCCCAGCTATGACGCCCGGGTCATCCTCACCGCCTTCGGCTCGAAGATCGACTTCCTGGTCGAGGCCAACGAATTCGATTTCGAGAGATCGTCGACCGTCGTCAGGATCGTCGGCGATCAGGTCGAGCTGCTGCGCGAAGGTCCCATCGACAAGGCCGCGATCGAGAGCGTCGTCGGCACGGTCGGTGAAGGAGCCCTCCGCCGCCGCGCCAACGGCCCTTTGATCCAGCTCTGAGGGCGCCGCCGGAGTTGCGGCACCCCGGGCCGCGCAATACGATTGGAAGGTGAGCCGGCCTGAGCGCGCCGAGGTCCTCGAGCTGTTGCGGCAACTCGCGAGGACGCCCTTGGGCGAGCACCTCATCCTCGGCGGATCTTCCGGGGTCTACGGAGTCAGCGCGACGATCTCGGCCTTCACCGAAGACGTCGACCTTCTCGTCGATGCCGACTGGGCGGCAGCCCACCCCAAGGCTGTCCTCACGCTGATGCGCCGGCTGGGGTTCGAGCATCTCCCTGGCACCCCGACCTTCACTTCACCTGCCGGTTTGTCGGTCGATCTGGTTGGTTATTCCCTCCGCGACGTCGCCGACCGGATCGGCGGCAGCGAGGCGCTGCCGGTGATGGTGTACGCCGACCTCAGCAGGCTGATGTCGATCCAGGGCACCACCCTCGATCTGCCGGGCGGCGGGAGAGCGCTGTCACCGGCTGCCCTGGCGCTATCCAAGCTGCTGACGATCCGACTCGAGAAAGGAAGCAAGGACAAGCTGCAAGCCCTGCTGATCATCGACGAGAATGCCGAGGAGCCGGAGTTTCTCGCCAGCCTTCGCGGGCTGTTCCGGGCCTACCCGGCCGACCGGCTCGAGGACGCGATCGCGGATGCGCAGGCCGCCTGTCTGGCGATCGCGGGAGACGTGGCTCTCGCCGGTGTCCAGGCGGCCGGCTACGCTCCGATGCATCGTGCGGTCGAAAGAGGGTTGACGCTGTTCATCCAGCTTGCCGGCATCGAGGAGGCAAGGCCGTGAGCGGCCGGCCCCGCACTACCGCCGAGCGCTTCGCACGGCTCCGCCGCGACCAGGAGGCCTACCGCCGGATCGTGCTGGCCCGCCGCAGCCATGCGCGCTTCCGCCGCGACCTCGCCGTGGTGCCGCACGTCTTTCTACTGCCTGGCCGAGCCCTTATGGCGCCTCTCGAGCAACCCGCCGAAGCTGTCCGGCTCGCTCTCAGGGGCGAGGCGGTCTGGACACTGGACACCGCGGCCCGTCTCGTCACGGGGCGCGGCATCCTCGTCTCCGCCGACCTGACCGGGTATCTCACCGAGCGTGCGTTCGGGCGAGCGCTCGCGGACGGTCTCATCGGCGAACCATGGGCCGGCGGCCTAAGCGTCACACCGCTCTTTCGCCGCCCTCTCATGTTGATCGCGCATCTCACCGACGAGCCCCCGGCGGCCATCACCCTCGCATCCGGAGATCGGGTGGTCCACTGGTCCTTCCTCATCCGGGACATTCTCGGAACCCTGGGCTGGCGACCTGACCTCCTGACGCGGCTCGAGGCGGCGCGCCCGACCTACTTCATAGAGGATGAGCGTCTCGCCGCGAGCGAGCCGCCGTAGCCGCGCGAACACGGTAGTCGCCCTTGAATGCGGTGGTCGCCGCGCCTAGGCCCACGGTCCACGGCGTTCGAGTTCGCTCTCGAGCGCCCATCACCCCCTGGCCATTTCCCGGGACTTGCCACGAGCCTTGCAAGCATCCTATCCTACTGTAGTACTTCTCTATGGCCGCCGCCGAAACGACGGGGCGGGGAGGCTCTGTGATGTTATCACGCCCGGCGGCGTTCCTAAGTTACGCGCGCTTCGACGATCAACACGAAAAAGGCCGTCTCAGCCGATTTCGCGATCTTCTCGCGGGCGAAGTCCGTCTTCAGACTGGCGCAGAATTCACTATTTTCCAGGATCGCGACGATATCAGATGGGGGCAGGAGTGGAAAGCTCGGATTCAGGAGGCTCTGGTGTGGACGCCGCGAATGCTGCGCAGGGGCGCAAGGTTGCCCGAACCCCCCAGCGGGAAGACGTCCACCGGTCGGCGAAATGGGAGGGGGCGAAGAACACGCCATGAACTGGGTCGACGGCGATCTGTCTGGGCCGATCGAGACCCGTGCTGGGGCCGGAGATCGTGCGCGCCGGCGGCACGTTCCCCTGGGCGCCGTCGTTGAAGATCTCGACCGCGTCGACGCTGCTGGAGACGACAGCTCGGCGGTGGCAGGGGAAGCGATGGCCGCGGCCAGCGCCGCAGCCAAGACGAGCTGCGTTCGACCTGCGGCCTGCCGGGAGAGCCCTTCGGGGAATGCCGCCCGTCCATCACCGGACAGGCGGCGCCGCAACAGGCGAAAGCTGCGGCCGCGCCGCCCTGTTCTGCCAAGAGCGCTGGCGCCGGCAGCAGCCAGCACGAGCCCCAGGGTGACCAGACCCCAGGTGTCCAGCGCCGGGACCGCGGCGATGGCGGCGCTGCGAAAGAACATGTTGTCGAAGTTGATCTGCAGTGGACCCTTGTCGTCCGGCCCCGACGAGTCCTCGCAGCTCAGGCCATGGACAAAGGCGCTCGTGGCCCCCGGGGGCGCCGGCAGGGTGATCGTGGTGAGGGTCCACGTCCCGGCCGATGGCTTCGAAAAGACCGCGGGACTCGGGTCCTGCTGGATGGAGCCTCCAACACAGCCCGCGTCCGAGAACCAGTCCACTTCGACCGAGCCGTTGCCCGCCTTCTTCTGCCCCGCGGGGATGAAGACGCTGGCGCCGAAGGCATACAGGGCACCGGGCGTCACGGGCTGCGCGCACTGAGAGAGCAGGCCCGCGCAGGCCTGGCCACCGCTGGCCAGGGCATTGATCGTCTTGGCCGACCCTGAGCTCGGCGAGTTGCCGGCATCGAGAGTGCCATCCCAGGTGGTGAACGAGGAGGTCCAGCCCGCCAGGCTGGAGTCGAAATTCGGGTTGCTCAGCAGGTTCTGCGCGCACAGCGCTCCTGGAGCCAGGGCGGCGACGACGATTGCCAGACTTGCGAGACGATGGTTCAAGGCACACCTCCGCGCGGCAGGGTACTCACGCCGCAACTCTTCGAGCGCTCCTTTTCCGCTCCGCTACCCTCGCCCTCGACCGGCTGCTCGAAGCCGGGGCTCAAGGTAGCTGGCGAGAGACGGTCTCGACCTTTGCGGAGGATGAGAAGTTCGTGAGAGGAGGGTGAAATGGGGACGGCCTGCCGCCCCCGAGGCGCTGGTTAGGCGGAAGTTCCCCCCCGTTTTCCCCCCACCTTGGCGGGTAAGTTTCTGCGACAGAGACAGATACGACTTTTTGTCGGCTAATACTTGTAGCCACTAAAAATGATGACAATGGCTTGACAACCACGCTGATACCCCATAGAAT
>DASZZP010000108.1:0-26621 GCA_035544875.1 Thermoanaerobaculia bacterium
TTCCGACGGCAAGCCGGCCACCCTTCCGACGACGGCTAACAAGTGGCCGCCTTCACCTCGGAACAGTGGCCGCCTTCACCTCGGAATGGGTGGCCGCCTTCACCTCGGAATCCCTGGCCGGCTTCCGTCGGAATCCGCACGGGATGGAGTAATCGTTGCGGTCGAAGCGAATCCAGAGGGTCTTCTCACTGCTCACCGTCGTGCGGTCGCTGGTGTCGAGTCGATGTTGTGGCAAGGCGAGCAGCCGCGCGCGCTCGTCGTCGGCGAAGACCTGGGCGACGGTGCGGGAAGGATCGTCGGGCCAGGGGCGTGTGCTCGCGATCTCTTCGACCCAGCGTCGCACGCTGTCGTTGAGGGCGCCGAGTGAGCTGAACCCGTAGGCGGCAAAGAAGGATTCACGCAGGAAGCGCACATGGCGCTCCACCCGTCCCTTCTCGTTGCCGCGCCGGACATGACAGGGCCGCGGCTCGAAGCAGTAGTGCCCCGCCAGCTCGAGGTAGCGGGGATGGAAGCGGATCTGGGCACTGGTCGCCGCGGCGCTCCAAGACGACCGAGCGCAGATTGTCGGTCGCGACCTGGCGCACCACGCCGGCAAAGTGCTCGAAGGCGCGCACGTGGCCGCGTAGAAAGTTGGCCAACGACTGGTCGAAGAAGAACTCCACATACAGGGCGCGCGAATAGCACAGCGTCATGAGGAAAGCCGATAGACGGCGCTCGGCGCGACCAATGCGGACGCGGCCGAAGTCGGCCCAGTCGACTTGTGCGGCCGTGGCAACGGCGCAGCAAATGCGCCAGGCAGCTTTGGTGTGCTCGGCCTGCTCGAACTGGCGGTACGGCGCCCAAGCGTCGCGCACCAGGATGCCTGCGAAGTCCTCGCCCAGGATCGTCGCCGCCTGGGCAAACCCGCGGCCGGGTTGGATGGCGTAAACGGTGAGGGTCTCGGTGGCGAACGCCCACAGCCAGACGAGCCAGCCGCCGAGCTTCCACCCGGTTTCGTCCGGGCAGACCACCGGCGAGCCACGGACCTGCTCGATCAGGCCCTGATAGGTCGGCATGGTGGTGCGGGCCAGACGCTGGAGGCCCAGGCACAGCCCGCCGCGGCTGATCGCCAGGCTGAAGGCGCGGTCGAAGATGCGGCAGACCTTTGCCAGCGGCAGGCCGAGACCTGTGTGCAGATCGGCGGCGACCGCCAGCGCCCGGGGGCCCAGCTGGGAGGCGGCGGCCCCCAAGGCGTTGGAGGTCTGCCGCGGGTGCCGACCCTGCAACCGCCGGCCGCACTGCTGGCAATGACCGACGTGGACCTGGAACTGGGTGACCCGCGGCATCACCGGCAAGACCTCAGCTTGAAACTGCTGGGCAACCTTGTCGTGTTCGACCGTGCCGCCACAGTGGGGGCAGCACTCGGGCAGCGACGCGTCGGGGATCTCATCGACCCGCTGCGGCGGCGGACGAAAGGCGGACGGGCCATGGGCGGCTTCCGGCCGTCGTCCCGGACGCCGCGGGTGGCTCTGCGGCTCGCCCTTGGAAAACGGCGCCGCCTGACGCTTGCCGGCGCGCCGCGATGCTTCCAGCGCCGCCTCGAGGCGGGCCAGCTTCTCTTGCAGCCGCTGCTTGTCCTGCGCGAGCCGTTCGACCTCGCGCCGCAACCGGCGATTCTCCTGCTCCACCTGCTCGCACGTCGCACAGCTCGTCGGAAGGTGCCCCTGGCTCGGCCGGCCCATCGCTCAGAGCTCTCCGCGCAGCTGTTGCCGAGCCCGTTTCACCAGGGGGTAGAACGGTCGCCCTGGCCCCCGATCAGCGCCTCGCTTACATATACCGGTCGCCCTGGCTATGGTCCGCGTAAGGCTGGATGCGCAAGCCCCGGTGTTCGACGATGGGCCGCAGCTGCTTCAAGAAGCCGTCGTTCATCATGGCAGAGGTGATGTAGTCCAGATCCGCCGCTGACATCCCGAACAGATGGGCCACCACCCTGTCCAGCTCCAGCAAAGCGTCCTCAAACATGCGAACCGGATCGCTGGCGTGCATCAGGTCGATGGCCGCCACCGCGCCTTCGAGGTCGTGGGGTATCTGCACACCGCCTAGAGTCTCGACATCGAAGGTGACATCAACGCCTTCGTCCAGCACGCGCTCCAGCCGGTACGCAAGATAGCGGCGCAGCACCGGGTTGGGCACTCTGATCCTGAACAACCGATTATCACTGACCACATCCTCCCCCTCCTCCTGGACCGCAGTGACCACGGCTCCCGACGCAGCCCCCCCAAGGTCCGCATCAGCAACCAGCGGGCTGTTCTGCGCAAACAGGTCGAACAATGATTTCTTTGGGCTGTCAGCCACCACTTGTTCGACATGTCGGTGCGCATTGGCTAGGTCCTTGTCCTTGGTAACCAGGATCTCGCCTGCCGCTTGCAGCCGGCTGACATCCGCCGGGGTCCTCCTGGGCGGGATTGGGATGAGCAAGAGGTTGCGCTTCACCCATGTGGTAAACAAATCTTCGATGACGCTCGTGCGCAGCAGCTTCACCGCGAACCATTGCGGGACACGGGAGAGCAGATAGAGGTTCAGCGGGAACTCCTCGCTGAGCTGGACGAGCTGGGCCGTATTCTGGAACACCCTGTCCGCCGGCGCGGGGCACGCAGCGGGAAGCTGCGAGACGTTCCTGACCGCGTAAAGCTTGGAATAGTCGAACAAGTGGCGATAGGCGAACAGCCGCAAGGAGTCCGTCTTTGAGCGCTCCGGATCCCAGTACCCCATGGGTTCACCGAGCGTGCCCGACGGAAAGATGTTCTGACCCTTGTAGATAGGTAATCCGGAACGCACGATGGCCTGTGAACTGCCGAGCTTGATGCCGTAGGCCAGCATCACGTACGGTTCCCATTCCCGCGGGTTGCCACCGGCTGGGATTACCGCGACCGCATTCGCCTGCGCCGTGCCCGTTTTCCGATCTCCCCTGCGCTTGTATACTACTTTCACGATGTCGCCCAGTCGCGGCGCCCGGGCCATGCGTTGCAAAATGCTGGCGTCGGCGGCGGACACTTTCGTCAAGAGGGCACTGCCACTTTCAGCCAGGACGTCGGTCATCCACGGCGCATCGTCCACCCTCTCGGGCAGATAGGCGGATTCCGAGATCAGGCGGCGTTCGACCACGTCCTTGTCCGCCTTGCTGAAGTCTATCGTGTCAGTGTCGGCATCGTAGCTTCCCATGGACAGCGTCGTGGTCACGACCTCGTCGTCCTCTGAGCCAGGAGATTTTTCAAGGACGAAGATGATGGTCGGCCGCTTCACGCCCCTGAATGTCTTCTTCCGCAGCGCTTCCAGGTCTACGACCTCGACAAGCTTGAAGGCCTTCAAGACCCGGCGCAGCGGGCTGGCGTAGGACGCTTCCAGCACGCCCATCGGAAGGATGAACGAAACCCGCCCGCCCTCCTTCACCCAGCCGCGAACCGCGCGGTACAGAAACGGGATGTAGAGGTCGAACTGTCCCCGCGCCACCTCCTCGTACGCTCGCCATGTGGCATCATCCAGCGTCAGGCGATGGGGACGCACGAAGGGAGGGTTGCCGATGACTATGTCGTAGGTGCCTTGCACCACCTGTCTGAAACGCCTCGACACGCTGGCGACCCGCTTGCGCCGCTGGTCGCTGACCACCGTCGCAAAGTCCAGCCCGGTTTGAGAGGCTCTGGTCACGCCCTTGACCAGAGGCACACCGAGAGTGTCCAAGGAAGAATGCCCGCCCTGCACCTGGATCGCCGGCACGAGCTCTGCCGCCAACGACCGGATTTCAGCGGGTGACTTGCCGGCGAACAGGTCGATGTTGTGCCAGAGCAGCTGAATCTGCGCGAGGGACACCGAGAATGGACTGATGTCCAGGCCGTACAGGCGCCGCAGGGTCCGGGTCACGGTCTGCTCTGTGAGCATTCCCGCGGCGCGCAGCCGTTTCACGTCTTGGTTCAGCGCTTCCACCAGGAACGTCCCTGTTCCGCATGCCGGGTCCAGCACGGTCTTGGTCGAATCGTATCCGCAACCGGCGAGCATGTACCGCGCGATCTCCGGCCGGGTGAACACTTCACCCAGAGCGCGGCGCTTCCCGGGATCCAGGTAGTGGTCATAGACGCCTGAAAGGATGTCACCGTGGATGGCCCTGAAGTCCCAGCGTGAGAGCAGGTACATGGCGTGCAACAGTGCGGCGCTGAGGTTCTCATCGGTGCTATCCAGCGCCCAATCCAAGAGGTTGCGGTCGAAAAGGCTCCGATAGAGCTCAGCCGACTGACGGTAAGTCTCCTTCAACAACGCCTGCATGGGCTTGGAATAGTAATCCGCGTAGCGTGCAAAGACTTCGACCCCGCCGTTGCTAATGTATCGCTTCAGGAACCCATGGTCTTCGGAGAACCTAACCATGAGCATGCGCGAAACAATCAACGAGGCTGTTTCATAGGTGAACGACTCGACTACTTTGCCGCTGTCTGTCAGCTTACTGCCCGCGCGTCGGGGCTTCAGCAGCGAGATGTCCCCATCAATGCCCATTCTGCCGGCGTACTCATCCAGCAGCTGGGCCTCGATACGGAGCGCGTACACATAGGGCTCCAGGTCGGCCGCAAAGCGGTCATGCGCTTCTGGGTATTCCGCGATATCTTCACTGGACAGCGTGCCCGCGATCTCTGCATCGACGATGTTCGTGAACTCGATCGGGAAGCGCATGGAATTCCAGTCGTAAACCGCTGCGCCCCACCTCTCTTCCATGGCTTGTAACAAGGCTCTCGCCGAGGTCAGGTCTGGCGCCACCTTCGTATCCACCAGTTGCATCACGGCGTCGCTGAGAATTGCAGCGATTTCCCGTATCGTGTCCGTGAAGTGGTGTCTACCCAAGTCATCGATCGACTGGAAGGCGTACCGAGTCTTGCCGTCCCGGAACTCCTTCAGTTGCTCCTCGAGGGCCACATGCTCTGGCCGCAGCTCTGCGAAGCAAGCGCGGAAGCGCTCTGCGTCGGAGAGGTGTTCCCAGCGATAGACCGAGGCTTCGGTCTTGGCCATCACGTCCCATTTATGGACCTCCTCTTGGTCCAGGATGAAGAACCAGCGCGTGCCGGCCTTGACGTATTTCTTCTTATCTTCATATATAGCCGCCACATTTTCAGACACGTCGCGCCCGCGCTTCACCTCAAATACACCATAAGCATGGTCCGGCGTCTTGAGCGGGCGGCCCTCTCTGGTGCTGAAGACGGTCAGATCCGGGATATCGCGGCTGCGGGCCAATGCGGAGTCCACCACCACCTGGTCCGCCTTCAAGCCGATGCCAAACGCTGGGGTGACGAGTAAGTCCCGGACCAGTGGGTAGAGGTTCCTTTCGCCGGAGTTGTCGTTTCTGAACTGCGCTATTTTCCTGGCGAGCGCGTTTCTAGCGCCCCGGCCTCTACGTAGCTCTGGCATGTGTCCCGGTTCCCTTGAAGGCAGCGACGAAGGTGCCGTCAGTGTGGCCCAGCGAGCGCCTCCCGGTCAAGCTTCTCGGAGGCGACGGTCGCCGCGCCGGTGCCCGAGAGCTCGAGGGAGCCCTTGAAGCTCTTTTGGTGCTGCTCTGGGCTTTCCGAGAAGTTGTCCCGGCAGGCCCAGCCCGCGTGGGCGGCGGAGCTGCCCGCATGGAGCGTCGTCATCGAGAAGATCGTCGACGCCCATGCCCTGTGCGGTCCCCACATATCTCGTCCGTGCGTTTCGCGAGATCGTCGAGCGCTCTAGAGAGAGGACCGCGGGCAATCTCGAACCCCGTGTCGCAATCCCAACTTGCCGCGCCAATCTGCGGCTCAGGCCGCCGCAATCAGTTGGGCTCGACATGGTCCTCGCAATGCACTTCTCCGCTCCGCCGCACGCTGCCCGGCCGCCCACAGTATCCGGCCCGAGCGGCGAGGTGCTGGCATCGTCCCTCGCGGCCGAGAGCTCTCCGAAAACGGGCACAAAGCTCGCTGAGCTCGACCGGCTCCCTGCTAAGCACCCAGAGCGCCACGGCTATTCTCTCGCTTTCGCCGACACGAGATTCCTCCTCGGGCATTGCTGTGCCGGCGTCTATGCTAAACACTGACGCCCTGGAAGTGTCAACTGGTCCTTCTGGCGATGTCTATCTCAACTCGAAGATGCGATGGAGCATGCCGTACTCGATCAGATCCGAGTTGCCGGTCATCCTCATCTTGCCGAGGATGCGGGTGCGGTAGGTGCTGACCGTGGAGACGGAGAGACCGAGCGCCCTGGCAATGGCAGTGACCGTCCTTCCCGTGGCGAGGAGGCGGAAGACCCTGAACTCGCGGTCGGAGAGCAGCTCGTGCGGCGCGCGCCCGGGCGCCAGACCGATTTCGCCCACCAGTCTCTCGGCCAGGCTGGGGCTCACGTATCTGCCTCCGGCCAGCAGGTGATTGACCGCATCGACGAGATCCGCGGCGGCCGTCGTCTTGGCCAGGTAGCCGGCCGCCCCGCCCGCAGCGCCCGCACGGCGAACTGCTCCTCCCGGTGCATGCTGAGCACCAGGACCGGCAGCCCGGGCCGCGACCGCCGCAGCTCTTTCAGGGCCTCGAGCCCGCTCATGTCCGGCAGCGAGAGGTCGAGGATGGCGACATCCCACTCGCCGGCCTGCGCCTTGCGCATCGCCTCTTCGGCGCTCGCCGCATCCTCGAACACCGCCCCGGGGATCGATTCCTCGAGGATCTGCCGCAGGCCCTGCCGCACGACGGCGTGATCGTCGACCAGAAGGATGCGGGTCATCGCGGCAGGGTCACTATCGACTTGCTCTGTCGGACCAGGCCCTACCCGCGATCCGCGTTCTCGACAGGGCGGCTGGTCGTCGCGCAGCCGGTGGTCCCCGCGGTCTTCATGGGCGGCACAGGCGGTCGTCGTCTGGGAAGCGAGCGGAGAGGGCCTCCATGAATGCCCGCTGGCCCGGGTCTGAGAACGTGCGGGTCGGAAACCGCCGCCGGAATTCGCACCCGAGCGCCCTCATGCGCACGATCAGTCGGTCGACCTCCTCCCGCTGTTCGTCGTAGTAGGCCAGGATGTCCTCAATCTCGTCCAGGGAGAGATACCGGTACATTTCCGCCAGCTCGGCCGGGGTTTTCTCGCCAGCCCAAAGGATGACGCCCCAAGGACCAAGGCTGCCGACGGGAGGTTCTCCGCCGCGGGCTGCGGTCAAGATCCTATCGATCAGGTGCTGGCGGCCGAAGCGGGCTCCTAGCAGGCGGGCGGAGCGACGCCGAGGCCCTCGTAGAAAAGGCAGCACGGTCATGGCTGCGGCGCCGGTGCGCTCGCGGCCGGCGGGTCTTGCCGGCCCGCCATTCGGTGGTTTCCAAGCTGTCCCTCGACCTCGGCCGTGGCTGCCGCGAGCGCAGCTGCCGCGCCGTCTCGCTCCAGCAACTGAAATGCGAGAAGCAGCGCCTTGCCGAAGAACCTTCCCCCCTCGGCCGCTACTTGTTCCATCTCCCAGCGCATTGCCGCGGGAGTGGCTGAGGCTGCCTCCGGCATTTCTCTTAGGTGCGCTGAGGGAGCTTCGAGACCGCCGCGTTCGTCCCGGTCTTCCCTTTTCCGCGCCCTCAGCCGGAACAGGTAGTTGGCCGTCAGGTCGATGGCCGAGCTCGGCCAGCCCATCGCCGCCAGGAGCCGGCTGAGCGTCTTGTGCTCGGGGACCTTCTTTCCCCGTTCATAGTCGGAGATGGAGTTGTGGCGCACGCCCGAAGCCCGCACCAGCTGCGACTGGTTCCAGCCCCGCGCGACCCGGAGCACGGCGATGATCGTCGCAAGGTCGGAGTCACTCATCCGTGGCTCCAGGAGAAGTCGCGAGCGGCTCCGGGGGCCGTGCGCAGGAGCTTCAGGTCCCCTCCTCCGGGGCAGCGCTTGCAGTCGGCGGCGGCTGGGGCTGACGCGGCTGATCGGCGAGAGCGAACGGAGGGTCGCGCATCGTCGAGGAATGGCTGGCGGAGGCCGCGTCGGGAGGAGCTGGCGAGGGGCGATGCCGGCCGCGCGCACGGACGCCGGGAGCGACGGCCTGTACGAAGGTCGCGCGGTGGAGCGCGAGCAGATCCTGATAGATGCGAGAGAAGACGCGGTCGGTGTCCTCACACAGGGTCGGGGGAAGCCCTGGCAGGGGCGGCGCGTCGGGAGCGGTGGCGAGGGAGTCGACGGTGTGGAGAGTCGAGAAGAAGGCGAACTGGCCGATGCCGAGGGCGGCCAGCACGCGGGAGAGGGTGTCAAGCTGCGGCAGCTGCTTGCCGTTCTCATAGAGACACAGTTGGCTTTTGGAGACCCGAGCGGCCCTCGCCACCCAGGCCTGACTGCGGCCGCGCAGCTCGCGCACGAGTCGCAGGCCCACTCCGAGATTGTCAAAGAGCGAGGAAGCGGACTCGGTCGAAGGACTCGATTGCTGGGCCATGGTCGCGCGGGAAGAGACTCGTCTCTCCTTATTTACCGTAAAAGGTAACAGAGCGTGCCACCAACGGTCAATAGAACGAGGCGGTCTTCGGCCGGCATCGGGTTGAGGCTGAGCGGTGCCCTTGTGCACGGGACGATCGATGCGACCTGCTGCCGCGGCGGCCTCGCGGCGAGGCTCTCCCCGCACTCGGCCGGCGACAGTGCTCGGAGGTAGACCGGGAAGAGGAGCTCCCCGCGAGTGGCACGATCGACAGGCGCTGCCGGGCCAGCCCTGACGTTCGGGGTCTGGGCTTGCCCAAGCGCGCGATGGCGAGACCCTCGGCAGCAAGGCACAGTCAGCGGCCACGCCGCCGCC
Source organism: Thermoanaerobaculia bacterium (assembly GCA_035544875.1). Classification (GTDB taxonomy): domain Bacteria; phylum Acidobacteriota; class Thermoanaerobaculia; order Multivoradales; family UBA5704; genus JASLEW01. Next base: position 8,753 of record DASZZP010000108.1, read on the forward strand.
CGCGAGGTGGCGCGAGAGCTGTTGCCGCGGTCGCCTTCGAAGCGGCAGCCTTTGCTTGCCTATCGTGCGGCGCGCGATCGAAGCGGAGCTCGGGGTCGCGGCGGGAGCGCTGGAGGTAGTCGGCGAGGCGGCGGGCCAGCTGCACGGTCAGGGCATCGCGCGCGGCGGCGGCGCGGAAGACTTCGAGCGCCTTGAGGGCCTCCAGGTGGACCTGCTGCGCCTCAAAGAGCCACAACAGGTCCGCGGCGAGCGCGCGCACCTCGGCGGTGCGGCCCTGCTCCAGGTGGAGCACTGCCAGCTCCAGGGTGGCCAGGGCGAAGTCGTAGCCCATCTGGCGCGCGAGGAACTCGCGCCGCACCTGCTCGAAGGCGGCGGCCGCTTCGCCGGTCCGCCCGAGGCCGGCCGCGACCTTGCCCTCGAGCCAGCCGACCCGCACCAGGTCGAGCTGGTTGCGGAGCGCTAGCGCCAGCTGCCGCACCTGGGGCAGCAGGACAGCCGCCTGCGCATAGTCGTCCAGCTGGCACAGGCAGGTGGCCAAGTTGAACCGTAGCCCGAAGACCAGCCGCGGCTCGCGGCGCTGATCGAGGAGCGGAGCCGCTTGCCGGAGGACGTCGATGGCGTTTGCCGCTTGTCCCATCTGCTCCAGCGTGTAACCCCTCTTGAGGAGGACGCGCCCGGCCGCCGCCGGCGGGGCCAGCGCGAGGGCGCGGTCGAGCCGCTCCAGAGCCTCGGCAAAGAGCCGCTGGCCGCGGCGCAGGGAAGCTTCGAGGTCGAAAAGGCGCCACTCTGCCAAGAGCCCCGGGCCGGCGTCGGTCCCCGCCTGCCAGAGCTTCCAGGCGCGGGCGAGGGTCTGCTCGGCCCCCGGCAGGTCGTTCGCGACGCGCTGGGCGTTGGCGACGAAGGCCAGCGCGTAGCCCTCGACGCGCGACCGCCAGGATTTGTCACCCGGCAGAAGCTGGGCGACGCGCAGAGCCAGGCGGGCCAGCTCGCCGGCGCGCTCGGCACGGTCGGCCGCCGCCAGCTCGCTCTCCTTGCAGAGCCACTCCGCGAGCGGCCAGGTCTGGAACTCCGGCGCGCGCTCCACGAGGAACAACCGTTGCTCCGGCGTGCAGTCTGCCAAGCGCTGCCAGAGATCGGGCACCGCGAGCCGGTCCTCTGGCACGGGCGGTCCCGCCCGACGCCATGGCTCGGCGGCGATGGGCTCGAGCTCGCTGAGGAAGGCGGCCATGGCCGAACGGCCGGCGCCGGCCGTCACCTGGTCGAGCGCCGCCGCCGCGGCCGCCAGGTCCGCCGACGCCTCGGCGCCGAGCGGGGCCGCGGCGGCACGGGCGGCGCGCAGGGCGGGGAGCAGGCAGGCGTGGACGAGCGACATCGGGACGCCGGCGGCGCGGGCGAGCTTTTCGAGGGTCTTGCGGAAGGGCTTGGTCAGCCCTCCCTCGTGACGGGAGATTGCGCTGGGGTCGACGCCGGCGGCCGCCGCCAGCTCGTCCTGCCCCCAACCGTGGAGGGAGCGGAGAAGCAGGACCAACAGGCCGAGATCGTCCGCATGCGCCCGCTCTTTCATCTTCGCTTCTCCTCGTGCAAACTGGATTGCATCTAGGGTGGATTTCTCCACTCTCCCTCCGGCACTGGTCGCATGGGAGGGAGCCGCCTGGCCGCTTGGGGCCTCGGCGATCCGCGTTCTCGAAAGGAGCCGCTCATGCCGTCGTCACCGTCCCGCCGCACGCTCACCGTACTGATCGTCTCTCTCGCCCTCACCCTGCCCTGGTGCGCCTCGGCCGCGCCGGCCCTGCGGGAGCCGGGCGGCGCGGCGCTCGTCTCCATGGGCTCGTGGGACATCCCGGCCCGGCTCTGGGGATGGCTCGCCGGGGCGTGGACCAAGGAAGGCTGCACCATCGACCCGAGCGGCTTGTGCATCAGAGGCCCGGTGAGGCCGGCACCGCCCGCGGCCCACACCAATGCAGGCTGCGTAATCGACCCGAGCGGGTGCGCCGGCGGCAGCTCGGCGAAGCCGGCGCCACCCCCACCGCACACGGATGAGGGATGTGGAATTGACCCGAGCGGCAAGTGCAGCGGCTGAACAGAGCGATCAGCCGGGTGTCGGGCTGCCCGGCTGGCTGAGGCTGAAAGGCAGCCGGGCAGCCGCCATTCATCCCGGTAGTCGGGGACTGGTACGGCCGGCAGGCGATCACGGTTCAAAGCGCAGCTCGGGGTCGTGCCGGGCGCGCTCCAGGTACTGGAGCAGCCGCCGAGCAAGTTGAACCGAGGCCGCATCCCGACCGGCGGCCGCGCAGAAGATCCGCAGCGCCCGGAGCGCTTCGAGGGGGACCTTCTGCGCCTCGAAGATCGAGTGCATTTCGGCGGCGAGCCGGCGAACCTGCGCCGGCCGCCGCCGGTCCAAGTGGAACACCGCCAGCTCGAGGCTCGCCAGGGCAAAATCGTAGGGGAGTTCGCGCTTGAGGAACTCCCGCCGTACTGCTTCAAAGGCGGCGACCGCTTCGTCGCTCCTTCCGAGGCCAGCTGCAACTTTCGCCTCGAGCCAAACCACCCGCGCGAGGTCGAGCCGCAGTCGGAGAGCGAGCGCCAGCTCGCGCACTTCCGGCAGCAGAATCTCGGCTCTTGCAAATTGGCCGAGCTGGCACAAACAAGCGGCCAGGTTGAATTTCAGCCCGAAGACGAGGCGAGGCTCGCGACGGCGATCGAGGAGCGCCGCAGCCTCAGCGAGCACCTCGATGGCACGCTCGGCCTCGCCCATCTCCGCCAGCGTGAAGGCCCTCTTCAACAAGATGCGCCCGGCCGCGCCTGGCGGAGCGGCCGCCAATGCACGGTCGAGGCACTCCAGGGCTTGGGCGAAGAGTCGTTGGCCCCGGCGCAGGGACGCTTCGAGATCCAGGAGGCGCCACTCGGCCAGCACGCCGGGGTCGCCGGCGGCCCCGGCCCGCCAGAGCTGCCAGGCGCGGGCGAGCGTCTGCTCGGCGGCCGGCAGGTCGTTGCCGACCCGCAGGGCGTTGGCGACGAAAGCGAGGCAATAGCCCTGCAGTCGGGAGCGCCAGGCTTCCCCGCCCGGCGCCAGCTCGGCCACCCGCAACGCGAGCCGCGCCAGCTCCAGCGCCTTGTCGGCGCTGTCGGGCGCCGCGCGCTCGCTTTCGTGGCAGAGCCGCTCGGCGAGCGGCCAGGTCTGAAACTCGCGCGCCTTTTCGACCAGCAGCCGGCGCTCGGGGCCGGTGCACCCCGTGAGCCTGGCCCAGAGCCCGCCCGCCCGGCGCCGCTCGCGGCGCGCATGGCGGGCTCGGGCCAGCTGGAGGAGGCTCTTGGCCATGACCTCCTGGACCATGAGCCCGAAGCGAGCGGCCACCTGCTGGCGCCGCCGCTCCTCGGCTGCCGAGGGGTCGACGGGCGAGCTGGGCGGCGCGGCCGGCGCCCTCGCCCCGGCGAGAGCGAGGAGCACCCAGTCGATCGCCTGCGGGCCATAGCCCATGGCGGCGGCGAAGGACTCCAGGCGGGCGCGCGAAGGCTCGCGGTCGCGCTCGTAGCGGGAGGTGTTCCGCGGCGAGACCCCGGCGGCCGCCGCGAGGTCGCGGCCGGTCCAGCCGCGGGCATTGCGCAGCGCGGTCAGGGTGGCGCTCAGGAGGGGCGGCGCGGGTCTCGGCATGGCCTCGTCGTCTGCTCTAAGAAGAAGGTTGCACGGCGGGCCTATGGCGTGACATCCGCGGCCGCGGCGGCACGGCGAGGCGCCGGGAGAGGAGAAAAGGACCGAACTCGCAGTCTAGCCAGGACAGTTGGAGCCTGCCTTTCTCTGCGCGATTAAGCTCCCTAGCATTCATAGCATTGTTTCAGCCTCGGCGCATATAGGGCCGTTGATAAGGGCGCGGGCGGCTCTTGTAGTAGAGATTCCGACAAGGCCTCGGTGACCGTCCTACAGAAGCCGGTCGAACAAGCGGGGATCCGGGGCAGCGATGCGTTACGGGGATTGAGCTGCGGCGGAGGAAATGACGCTCGCGGCGTCACGTTCCGTGCTTGAGCGACACCCCACATCTCGGATCACGGCAGCGATCGCGAAATATAGCGCCTATGCAATATGCCGCGACGATGCGGGCTCTGCGAAGGTGACCGCCGACCGTCCCGGCGAGGGGACGGCTCTGGTCCGCGCGGGCAGGCCGCGGCCGATTCAGGGCGGTGGTGACAAAAGCACCCGGTGTTCTCCGCGCCCCTATGGCGTGACATTTCCGCGGCGGGACGGCGTGGTGCCGCGAGAGGCAAAAAGGACCGAACTTGCGGTCTAGGCAGGACAGTTGGGAGCCTGCCTTTCTCTGCGCGATTTAGTTCCCTAGCATCCACAGCATTGTTTCAGCCTCGGCGCATCGAGAGAGAGCGGGGGAACCTGGGGCGGGCGCCTGGTGCGGCCGGGGCGAACGGAGGAGGCGAGCGACCAGTTCGGCAAGCTCTCACCGATCGCCAAGACCCCATGTCGAGCAAGCTGCAAACGGTCCCGCTGGAGGCGATGAAAGTGGATACCCGCCGTGATCCAGGGCATCTCTCGCCGGAGACCATGGCGTCGTTGATCACCGGCGGCTTGGGCTTGGAGGAGCTGCTGGACCAGGTGGTGCCGCACCTGCTGGCGCACTGTCCGGTGTGCCTGGAGACGGAGGAGAAGGTCGAGGAGCTGCAGCGTGAGGTGCGGCACTGGAACGACATCGTCTTCGAGCATGAGGGATCGCAAGCGCCGGAGCTGTGGCGGCGGCTGGAGGCCTTGCCCCACGCCGAGCAGGTGCGGAGGGTGGAGGAGCAAAAGAACCTACAGACCTGGGGGCTCTGCCGGCTCTTGCAAAGGAAGAGCGTCGAGGCGGCGGGCGCCGACGCGGCGCGCGCGGTGCAGCTAGCCGAGCTGGCGGCGAGGGCGTCGGTCGCCCTCGACGACGTTTTCTACGACCGCCAGTGGGTGGGGGAGCTGCAGGCCCTCTGCCTGGCTTCTCGGGGCTACGCCCGCTGGTGGCTCGGCGAGCGCCAGGGCGCCGGTCGAGACTTCGCGGCGGCTGATGCCCGGCTGGTCGAGTGCAACACCGGCGGCGGGCTGATCGTGGCGGAGATCCTCTACTTGGAGGCCGGCGTTCGCCGGCACGAGAAACGGTTCCCGGAGGCGGTCGCTCTGCTGGACCGCGCCTACGACGAGGCGATGGACGTCGCTCCGCGCGAAAGAGATCCGCACTTCGCGGCCCAGATCCTCGCCCGCAAGGGCTGTTGCCTGCTGGAGTCCGGAGGCGGCGAGCAAGCGATTGGGTGCCTGCGGCAGGCCGCTGGGCTGCCGGTCGGGAGGCGCAGCGCGAAGCTCCGGCTTTCGATCCTCCGCCGCCTGATCCTCGGCCTGGTCGAGCTCGGGCAGAGCGACGCGGCCGCGGCACTGCTGTGGCAGACGCAAGACCTCGCCGCCCAGGCCGGCGACGAGACTGAGCAGCTGCGAATGCGCCGGGTCGAAGCTCGAGTCGCGCTGGCCTTGGGCGAGAGAAGTTCGGCTGAGGAGATTCTGGTGGAGGTGGCGCGCGAGTTCCTGCGCCTGGGCCTGCCGCGGGAGGCTGCCGCCGCGATGCTCGACTTTGCCACCCTCGAGCCGCAGGAAGGCTCGCGCGCGAGGCTAGCGCAGCTGGCCGAGGACATCATGCCGGCGCTCGGCTCGGCGACGATCCCGGCGGCGAGAAGGAACCGGAACGCCGACAAGAAAAGGCGTCTGACGCCGGCCCTGGCGCGCCGGCTCGCCGGGCGTCTACGCCGGCACTGGGCCGACGAGTGGTGACTCGATGCTGGCCCTGGAGTTGACCGTCCTCGACGAGCACGATGCGGGGTGAGGAGACCGATCATGGCTAGGAATTCACGACCTGAAACGACCGCTGCGGTGCTGGACCCCCGCGAGGCCGAGCAAGAGAGCTCCTCGCTCGACCAGCTGCAACTCTCCAACGTAGGCGGCCTGACCGACGCCGAGTTGCTCGCCGTCGTGATGAGCGGAGGGTCTCCAGACGCCGCGAGCCGCGCCGGCGCCCGCCTGATCCTCGACCAGCCCGCCGGGCTCCGTGGACTGTTCGACTTCGACTTTGACGGCCTGCGGGCGGGAGGCTTCGGCGCGAACCGCGCGCTCGCTCTGCTCGCCAATCGCGAGCTGGCCGTGCGCTTCGCGCAGACCCAGATCCCGCTGCGCACTGCGTTTGCTCGCCCGCGCGAGGCGGTGGCTTATCTCGTTCAGCGCTACCGGCGCGAGCCCACGGAGGTTTTCGGGGTCGCCTGGCTGGACAGCCGGCGTCGGGTGCTTGCCCAGCGGGCGCTCTGCCGCGGCATTCTCGATCGCCTTAGCGTCGATCCGCGTGAGCTGCTCAGCGAGGCAGTCGTCCGCGGAGCCGCCGCCATCGTCCTCTTCCAGCTGCGGCCTAGCGGTGACCTCGAGCCGAGAGCCGCGGACCTCGAGCTCAGCGGTCGCGTGCTCGAGGCCTGCGAAGAGGGCGGTATCGATCTCGCGGACCACCTGGTCGTTGGAACCACTCCCGAGCCGTGGGTCTCGCTCCGCGAGTGGTGGTGACCATGACTGGCAAGCTGCCGTGCGGGCACGACATGAGGGGGCGAGCGGCCCGTTGTCCCAGCGCTCGTCGAAGGCGGTCGCAATGGTGAGCACCAGCTCCCGGCGAGGCACCTCGCGAGGCCTGCCAGGCGACTCTGCTAAGCCCCGGCGCGGCCGGCCGCAGGGACCTTCGCGCTCCGAGCGGACCCCGGCCAATGGCCGCCCCGCCATGGCGGCGCCGAGCTTGGCGCAGCGGGCAGACCACAGCGCAAGCTCGCCGCTGCGCAACCTTCACGGGGCGGGAGCGGCCGCCGCTGCTCGCGGCGAGGCGATCGATCTGACCTGCTTCTCCGAGCGCACCCGGCGGGCGTTGTACGAGGCGGTGGCGGCAGTTCAGTTCGCGCCGGCCGACCCGGCCGAAGAGTGCTGGTGCTCCTACACCGCGGAGCAGGCCGGCCTGCAGGTGTGGCATTGCTGGGCGCGGTGGTTTGCGGCGTGGGTGTACCTCGAGGAGGTGCTCTCCGACGTGCCCGCGGACCAGGTGCTGGCCATGGTGCTGATCACGGCCGATCCCTCGCAGCGGTTCGGGATCTCCTTGACGGGGATTTGAGAGGCACCGTAGAGAGGCACCGCGCGAACGTGGCATCACAGCCCACCTCTCCGACCCTTGCCGCGCCGGCGCCGCCCGCACCTTCCGAAGCTGCGGAAGGACCCGTCGAGCGGCTGCTGCGCTCGGGGGCGAGAGCACTCTCCGACGTCGAGCTGCTCGGTGTCGTTCTGAGTGCCGGTCGGCTCGACGTCCCGACCCTGGCAGCCGCGCAACGGCTCCTCCATCAGCTTGGAGGCCTCGACGCCCTGGTCGGGGCAGACCGAGCGGGGCTCCGGGTGGACGGCCTCGACGACCGCCTCCGCGCCAGCCTGCTCGCCAGCCTGGAGCTCGCGACCCGGCTGGCCCGCGCTGCCATCCCCGAACGAGCGTGTCTTAAGAATCGCGACAAGGTCGCACGCTACCTGGCCCTCCGCTACGGCGGCGAGAGCCAGGAGGTCATGGGCGTGCTCTTCCTTGACCTCCACCATGGGCTCGTCGCAGAACGAGAGCTCTTCCGCGGCGCGCTCGGCCGCGCCGCCGTCGAACCCGGCGCGATTCTGCGCGAGGCACTGCGCCAGAGGGCGGTTTGCATCATCGTCTTCCACACCCATCCCGGCGGCAGCGTCTTGCCGACCGAGGAGGATATGAACTTCACCGATCGGATGAGGGAGGCCTGCGACCAGGTCGGTATTCCGCTCGTCGACCACCTGATCGTCGCGCCCGGTGGACGATGGCAGTCGGTAGTCGCACTCCTGCGCTCAATTCGCTCAATGCGGCGCACCACGCGGCGGGGCAAGGCCATGCGCCAGACCTCGATCCGGGGTCGCCCCTCCCGCCAGCTGGGCCTCAAGGCGTCGGAGGCGGCAAGCACTCCCGCTTCGCCTTCACCTCGGCGCCGCGGCGGGATCCGCGGCACGCGCGAGCCGTGCTGAGCCTCGAGCACCAGGCGAGCCACGAGTGGCTGCGCGAGCTCTCAGCCGAAGGCCGGCAGGCGCTCCTCCATATCCTCGGCTGCCCGGAGTGCCGGCAAGCGGCGGAGGAGTCGCTCCTGCGGCCGCACCTACCGCCGCCGCCGGGCGGCGAGCAGAGCTACGACCTGCCCTTCGCACGCCAGCAGCGCAACCTGCTGCGCTTGCTCGATCTCGTCACCGCCGAGGAGCGGCGCGGGCGCGAGCTCTTGGAGGAGCTGATCCTCGTGCCGGGGGGCGAGCGCCGGAAGGCGATTCGGCGACAACCGGAATTCTGGCGACCCGAGCTCGCCCGGGAACTGCTGCGCAAAGCCGAGGCCGAGCTGCTTTCCGACCCCGACGAGTCCGAAGAGCTGGCGGCGCTAGCAACAGCAGTCGCCGCCCGCCTGCCGGCTGCCGACCCGCTCGGCCAGGCACAGGCGGCGCGGGTCCTCGCGGGCTGCCTCGCCGGCGAGGCCCGGCGCCGCCGTGGCGATCCCGGCGCAGCCCTGGCCGCCTATGAGGAGATTGCCTCGCAGCTCGACGGCGCCCTCGACCACGACCTGCGGGCCACCTGGTGCGCGGGATTGGCCAAGGTGCGTTGGGAGGAAAGAAGGGACGACGAAGCCGCCGCCCTCCTGGGCCGTGCGGCCAACATTTACGCGGCTAACGGCCAAACCCACGCCGAGGGCCTGTGCCGGGCGCTCACAGGATTCCTCTGCCTCGAGCTCTGCGATCCCACCGCGGCTTTCGTCCCCCTCGACAGCGCCCATCGGCTGCTCGAACCCGCGGTAGCGCCCGCGCTCGCCGCGAGGACGGCGCTGGCATTGGCCTATTGCCATGCGGCGACGGGCTGTGACGAGAGCTGGCGCAACCAGGCGGCGGCCCTGCTGGCGGAGGCCCGCCAGCTCGGCTCGGCGGTCACCATGAACGGCGAGCGCACCGGCTGGAAGTGGTGGGAGGCCCGGGTCGCTGCCCGCCTCGGCGACCGCGACCGTGCTCTTGCCAAGCTCGAGACCGTGCGTCAGTGCCTCCTCGCCCGCGGCAGCGTGCGCGAAGCGGCTCTCGCAACCCTCGATCTCGCCGTGCTGCGGGCTTCCTGCGGGCGCCGCGAAGGTCTCGCGGAGCTCGGGCACGACCTGTACCACGCCTTCCCGGAGAGCGCGCCCCTGCGCCATGCCGGCAGCTTCGCGGTGCTGGAGCGGCTCTCTCTCGACGACTTCCCGGCCGGCGTCGAGATGCTGCGCCGCGACCTCCTCGGCTCTCGACGCGCCGGCAGAGGCCGCCGCGACCTCATCACCCACGTCCGGGATCTCGCGGTTCTGCCTGCGGCCTGAGCGATGCGAGTGCGAATCGTGGCGATTCAAACAGATTGGGCTTCGCGAAAAGAGCCAGACAGCGAAGCCCTGCCCGGGGCACTGGTAGGAGAGATTCCGACAAGGCTGGTAGGTGACCGTCCTACAGGAAATGGCGGACGAGTGGCATGCGGAGCGGTGATGCGTTAGGGGAATGACGTGCGGCGGAGGAGAGGATGCTCGTGTTCGTCACGTTTCCTGCTTGAGCGACACCACACATCTCGGAGAATGACAGCCCTAGCGAAATATAGCGCCTATGCAATATGTCGGAGCTCGGCTGTTCGGAAGCGAGAGCAGCTGGCGGTCAGCGAGCGTATGAGGGAATCGAATTGAGAGCGCCTTACCTCTCCTGGGCGGCGCCGTTCTTATCTCGCTCGGCTCTTGGGGGAGGTACGGACCGCAGCCTGTTCGGGGCCGCCCGCGCAGTACCCCTCTTTACGGATGCTCTCCGACGTCGAGCTGCCGGCCGTGCTGCGGTTTTGTCCCGTTTGGGCGTCGAGAGGCCACTATACTCGCGAGCTAGATAGTAACGGTATGCTAACCTTCAGCAAAAAGGAGATGAGCATGTCTCTTCTGAAGAGCACTCGAAGCGTGGCGGTGGGTCTCGTTTTCGTCGGTGCGCTGTCCGTGGCCAGTGGAGCGGTTGCGGCCCCCGTGGTGTCGGAGGAACGTGGGCGGGGCGTCGCTGCGCCCACGGAGAATCTCGCTCTCGAGATCAGCTCCGCGGACGGCAAGTGGTATGTGCAGGTCGCGGCGACCGATTTCAGCCCGGTGCGGCTCTCCCTCCTGGGCGACCGCGCGGCGGCGGTCCTGGTCTCGACGCGGCTCGAGGGCGACAAGCTATTGGTCACCTTGGCGTCTGAGAAGGGCGAGCTCGACAGCTCGCCGATTGGCCACTACGAGGTGCGCCTGGGTGAGGGTGCGCCAGTCGCCGTGCACGAGCTGGAATCCTGGAAGACCGGAGCGTGGAGGATGAAAGTCTTGCCACTGCCAGAGGGCACCATGCCCGGCTGCTGCTCATGCACTCCGATGTATTCGCTCCCCACACTACCCCCCATCAGCGAGTCAGCCGCAAAGGCACCGCCGGTGCAGGGTTTGCCGCCGATCGTTGTCGTGCCCGCCGTCCAATGCTGTCCGTACATAGGCAAATGCATGGGCTGCGGCGGCTGCGGGCAGTGCTGCGGCTAAGGTGGCGGCGCAGGCGAGCTTAGTCAAGAACCGTCGCCGGGCGGTAGTGGGGTAACGGCAACGCTCGGACCTTGAGTCCTCAGCATCACGGTAAGTCACGGTTCTTAGCAATGGCTGCACTGATTAGACGTGTTGCTCATTTGTCCGGGCAAGCAGCCTGGGCCAGGGATGCCGCAAATGCCGGTCCTAAAGCCAGCCGCTGATCGCCCACTACTGGCGGGATCGCCGGCCGCGGCGCCGGTCCGAGTACTTCGACCCGGTGACCCTCGAGCTGATGCTGGTCGACGCATCGTCGCGGGCGAGCTGGCGGGAGCTCCGCCGTCGGCGTCGTCGGCAATGCAGTCCAGCCAGCGGCGCCTCGGGCGGCGTCCGGCCGTTCGCGGTTCGCCGTGCATCGCAACGACAAAGACAGAGGAGGGGATCAGAATGGATCTACAGAATTTGACTCGAAGGCTATACCTGCCCGTCGGTCTCGCCATCTCGGGGTTGTTGCTTGTGACGCAAGGTTGCGAGCTCAATTTCGGCGGCGGCCCATCAGGCTCGAGCGACGTCGACTTGATGGTGCCTTACCACGCGCAGCTCACGCCCTACAATTGCGTCCCCGCCTCAATCCAGATGTGGGCAGCTTTTGATCGCATCATCGTGCCTCAAGACGAGATCGCAACTTTCGTTCACACGACCACCTATGGCACAACACCTAGCTGGACCCAGGCGGGTGTCATCAACTTCACCTACAACAGTGACGCCCAGCTCGTCACGCATATCGATCTCGAGCAGGCGTTGGTGTTCTCGGGCCAGATCACCTCCATCGCGAACGATACGCCGGTTCTTGCAGTATTGTCTGGCGGGCACGCCGGGATGATCAATGGCGGTAGCTGGCACTGGGAGAGCAGCAGCACTGGGTTCAATTTCTATGTTTGGGATCTTGTTGACTTCGACGACCCACAAATCGGTCCTCATCGAGAGTACCTTGCCAGCGACTGGATGGATTTAAACACTGACGAGGTGATCTCGGCCTCGTCAGCTGCGGGAGCCCAGGGCTTCCTCGACGAGTATGGTTCCTCGATGCGGGTTCGGGGATCCAACTATCGTCCGCCGGGCGTATAAAAGGGAGGATGAAAATCATGAGACGCGTGTTGACATCGGCGCTCTTGCTGTTCGTGGCCGTGGCCGTGCGATTGATGGCAGCCACGCCCTGGTCGCCCGGCATGGACTGTCGGCCTGAAGATCAGCCCACCTATGACCGCTTCGAGCAGACGGTGCGCACCGCCAAGCCAGGCTCGACGGTGTATGTCCCCAAACCTTACCCAACGACGGCCCGGCAGGCGATCGAGGACTTCCTCTATCAGTACAAGAGCCTTCATCGAGAGAAAGCAGACCCACGCAAGTTGCGGAAGAGCGAGCTGGATCTCTTGCAAGGCATTCTGGAGAGCACGGTCACTTACAGCGTCCAACGAGTGGAGAACTGGACCTCAGCGCGCTGCGGGAAGGAGCAGCGGCGTGATTTTTATCATCTGATTCAAGTACGCGACGCGGCAACGGGGCGCGAGCTCAGCCGGATCGCGCTCAACGCGACCGGGCTCTGGTCGGTGAAGGGCAACACGCCCGATAGTGCCGCGGGCGGCGCGGTGCCGGACGCCGAGGCCGTGTTGAGGGAGGTGGCCTCCACCTACCGAATCGAGGGCGAGTCGCCGCAGTTGGTCGCGACCTTCGGTACAATCTATTGCTTCTTCACCGAGCCCTGTGTAGCATTTCGCCAGGGTCTGGACGCGTACATTCTTTACAAAGGCGCGCTCTTTCAGATCGCTGGTGCTGAACCGCGACTCGAACACAAGAAGGACGTGGGAACGCTGGAGACCACCGCCAGGGTCGTGAAATCGCTCCACGACAATGAGCGGTTGGTGTCGATCGGGGGCAGGGCCTGGGCGATCGCGCGAGAGGTCGGGAAGCCCGCTACGTCGACGCAGGCGCGGCCGTAGCGAAGCGCGAGAGCATGGGAGCGCCGGTGCGCTCAACTTGGGGTGCATCGTCGTTCAGACTGCGGGTGTACCTGCTGTCGTGGGCGGTGGCGGGCGTTGTGGCGGTGGTCGCTCTGACGGCACGCTTCGGTCCCGCTGACGCCGAGGGCGCGAGATTCGCTCCACGCCCCGAGGCGCTCGAAGCCGCCGCCACGGCGCAGTCGATCGTACAGGCTGGAAAGCTTCGCCTGCAGGTCGGACCCTATCGGTTACGGCCCCCTCAGCCTCCAGGCTGGGCGCTCATCCTGGCCGGCGCCCTGCGAGTAGGCGTTCCACCGCGCGAGTTGTGGCACGTGACGGGTTTCTGCGGCGGCATCCTGGCGGTGCTGCTGGCGGTGGCGGTGACCCGGTCAGTGCGCGCGCTGCGCGGGCCCCCGCCGCGGGGACAGTGGCCGACGATGGCTGGGGCGATGGCTGGGGCGATGGCTGGGTTGTTTGCCGGGAGTCTCTTCGCCCTGGCCCCGGTGGCGATCAGGTTGGACCGCACCTTACTCAGCGACGAGGCGGTCGCGTGCCTGGCTGGCGCGGCGCTTCTCCTCGGGGTGCGCCTCCTGGGCCCCTTCCGCGCCATCGACTGGCCGGCCGAGCAGCATGCGACGCGGCGGCGAGCGGTCGCGGTCGGCTGCGGGATTGTGTTGGGTGCGCTGGCATCCGTGGAGCCGGTCGAGGCCTTGCTGCTGGCGCCGCCGTTGGCGATTCTCGTGGCGGGCTGCAAGGAGACCAGGACTGCGGCGCGGGCGGCTCTGCCTTGGGCAGCGCTTGGACTATTGGTCTTCCCGCTCCTCGCCGGCGCGCTGCTGGTGCGGTCCGGAGCACCGGCTTGGAGGTGGTCCTCCTATGACCGCTGGAGCGCGGAGCGCTATGGGAAGCTCGCCGCGGCGTTCTCGCCAGGTTTCGCAGCCGCGCTGCCTCATGAGGTCCCGCCCGCAGTTCACGGCGAGGCCTGGAGTCGGCTTGGTTTCATCGCCAGCTCTCATCTGGAGCTTTCGGGGGGGGGAAAAGATCACAAGGTTGGTCCCCTGTGGTCCGGCCTATGCTGGATCAGCCTCGCCGGGCTGGTGATCTTTGGCTGGCAGGGGCGCGCCAAGATCGCGGTGCCTTGGCGCCGTCTGCCGTTGGCCGTCCTGGTGTGGGTAGCGGGCGACCTGGCCGCCTCTTACTTTTTTCCCCACTCGCGGCTTCACCTTGCTGCTGCGGCGGCCGGCTTGTGGGCGCTCGGCACCGCCGCGGGCCTCGGTTTCGGGCAGCAGAAGTGGACGGTAAGGGGGGTCGCCATCGTCGGCGTGTGCCTGATGATGGTGACAGCGGCGGCCGGCTCGTGGCGGCAGCTCGAAGAGCCCGCGCCTGCCGGGTTCGACCCGGGTGCCACGGAGCGCGCCGTCACGGCATGGCTGCGGCTGAGCGACGAAGAGAGGAGCGAGCGGCAGCTGCAGTTTGATCCGCTGGAAGCACAGGCGCTCGGCCTGTTGCGTCCCGATGTCCTGGCGCGGGTGCAGCGATGGGGCGCGGACCCGGAGAGGCTGCGCTGGTGACGGCGCGGGTCGCCGAACCCTTGAATGCGCCCTCCGCCGGCCCCGCCCTTGCCGTGCTTCACGTCGCAGCCACCTCAGCGCCGCTCAGGTCGCGACAGGTAAGGCGCATGCCGACGACGAGTGCCACCGTCGAGCGCCGCCGAGGGTCTTGCAGGGGGATTGGCTTCATGCCACCTCTTACGTACACACGAGCCCAAGCACGACAGAATCCTGAGCAGATCTTAAGTAGTCTCTGATTTATGGTCAAATCATAGTATGGCCATGGTCGTACGTGTGCTCCCTCGCCGGTAGCTTGACAGCCAACCTCTCGACCTCTAGCAACTCAGCAACTTGTACAGGCCTCCTTTGGCGGCCTCCCCAGTTCCGGGGACTAAGCGTAACTATTTGAATTTATTGAGGCTCTTCTTTCTAATCCTGTGGCCATTGATCCATCTATTGACATGTCGTCTAGTGTCGTTTAGAGTAACTAACTCCTGGTGAGCCGATGCCCCCGACTCCTCTCTCCGCCCCGCCCCCCGCCCTCTCGGCCGCCGAGGAGGCCGCCCTCCACTACCGCGATTCGCTCTGCCGCGCGCTCGGCCCCGCCATCCTCGAGGCGATGGCCGACCCCGACGTCGACGAGATCTATGTCAACCCCTCGGGGCGGGTGTTCCTCGACACGCGGTCTCAGGGACGGTGCGCCACGGCTGCGGTCGTGCCTCCCGAGCAGGTGCTGCGCTTCCTCAACCTGGTTGCTTCGCGCATCCCGATGATGCTCAACCCGGGGCGGCCGCAGCTGCAGGCCGAGCTGCCGTGGGAGGTGTTTCGCAACGCCCGGCTGCAGGGGTTCGTGCCGCCGCTGGCGGCGGCGCCGGTGTTCAACCTGCGCAAGCCGCCGAGCGTCGTCTACTCGCTCGACGAGTACGTGGAGGCGGGCATCCTGTCGCCGCAGCACCGGCGGGCGCTAGGGTTCGCGGTCCGCCGCCGGCGCAACATCCTGATCGCCGGCGGCACGTCGAGCGGCAAAACGACGCTGGTCAACGGCGTCCTGCACGAGATCGCCACCGCCTGCCCGGCTGACCGCATCGTCATCCTGGAGGACACGGTCGAGCTGCAGTGCGCCGCGGCGGACTGCCTGGCGCTGCGCACCATCGACGGCGTGCGGCTGCGCGACCTGGTCAAGTCCGCCCTGCGCACCTCGCCCGACCGCATCGTTGTCGGCGAGGTGCGCGACGAGGCGGCGCTCGACCTGCTCGACGCCTGGGAGACCGGCCATCCCGGCGGCTGCGCCACCCTGCACGCCAACGACCCGCTCTCGGCCCTACACCGCCTCGACCGCCTGGCGCAGCGCGCCAACGCCGGGCCGCAGGCGCACCTGGTCGGCGACGCCATCCAGCTGATCGCGATGATCGTCGGCGGCAGCCGCGGCCGCCGCGTCACTGAGATGGTCGAGGTCTCGGGCTTCCGCGGCGGCGTCTACCTTCTGACCCCCATCCCGGAGTTCTGACCGGCCCTCGCCCTGCAACTGTTCGCCGCCAGAGGAGTCTCGACATGCCGCGCCGCTCCCGCTCCGCCCCCTCCCCCAGCCCGCTCGGCCGCCGGCTACCGCTCGCCCGCCGGCCGTCGATCGCCCGCGGGTCGTCGCTTGCCCGCGGGCTGCTCATAGCCCTCGCCGTCCTCGTCAACCTCGCCGCCGGCGCCGGTGCCGCGCATGCCGGCACCGGCGGCTCCGACCTGCCCTGGAACCACCCGCTGCAGATCGTGGTCGACAACCTGACCGGACCGACCGCCAAGACGGTGGCCGCCCTGGCCTTCGTCATCGGCGGCGCGATGTGGGCCTTCACCAGCCACGAGCAAGGGGCCAAGCGCTTCGGCCAGGCCCTGTTCGGCGTCGCGATCGTGCTCGGCGCCGTCAATCTGGTCGACGCCCTGGGCTTCCAGGGCGCGATTTTCTGAGGGGTTGAGGGGCTGCGGGCTGAGGCGCTGACGCGCTGACCCAGCCACGGCTCCTCTCGCTCCCGAGGCGCGCAAGATGCCGGTGCAGGCCACTGCCACCCCTCTCCACCCTTCGCTGGTCCGGCCGGTGCTCTACGCCGGCGTGGCGCCGGAGTTCTTGTTCTTCGAGGTCTCGACTGCCTTCCTGCTGGTGTTTGAGGTCGGCCTGCACGTCGTCACGGTCGTCCTCTCCCTGTTCTATCTCCTGGCCCTCCACCCGATCGCGGCCCACCTGTGCGCCAAGGACCCGCAGGTTGCGCAGCTCTACGTGCGCAGCCTGCGCGGCGCCGACTACTACACCCCGTCGCCGGCCTTCGGCGCCCCCGTCCGCTCGATCGATCCCGCGCTGCCGGGGACGGTGGTGCGCGGATGAGCCTGGATCTCGGCCCGCTGGCCGGCTTCTTTGCCGGCGCCGGCGCGCTCGCGGCGCTCGAGCGGCTGCGCGAGCACCGGCGGGCGCCGCAGGGGCTGTGCGACCTGCTCGGCTGGCTGCACCTGGTCGGGCCGGGGACGCTGCTGCAGAAGAACGGCTCGCTGCTCGCCGGCTGGAGCTATCGCGGCCCCGACCTCGCCGCGGCCACGCCGCAGGAGCTCGACAACCTGGCCCGCCACCTCAACGACGCCCTCCTCCCCTACGGCGACGGCTGGATGTTCCACGTCGATTTCGCCCGCCGGCCGGCGCAGGGCTATGCCCCGCCCGGCGCCTTCCCGGACCCGGTGACGCGCTGGATCGACGAGGAGCGGCGCGCCGCCTACGAGAGCGCGCTCGGCCACTTCGTCAGCGACAGCTTCCTCGTCGCCACCTACCTGCCGCCGCGCGAGCTCTACTCGCGGCTGGCGGCGCTCTTCGTGCAGGCGCCGCCGCGCGCCGAGTCGGCCTGGGGGACGCTCGCCGCCCGCTTCGAGGAGGAGATCGCGCTGCTCGAGCGCCGCCTCTCGACCCACCTGAAGATCGCCCGCCTCGGCTCGGACGCGCTGCTGACCCACCTCCACGCCTGCCTGACCGGGCTCGATCATCCTGTCCATGCGCCGGCCCAGGGCGCCTACCTCGACAGCCTGCTCGCCGACCGCCCGCTCGCCGGCGGCTGGGCGCCGCGCATCGGCGACCTCCACCTGCGCCTGGTCGCGGTGCACGGCTTCCCGCACGAGTCCTATCCCGGGATCCTCGACTTCCTGGGCGGGCTCGGCTTCCCGTTCCGCGCCTCGCACCGCATCATCCCGCTGTCGCAGGCAACCGCCGCGCGGCTGATCGCGCGGGTGCGCCTGTCGTGGTTCAAGAAGCGCCGCGGCGCCGCCTCCTGGCTGCGCGAGCTGACCAGCGACGAGCGCCAGCGGACGGCGGCGCGCGAGCGCGACGACGAGCTGTTCCTGGACCAGGACGCGGCGGCGATGGCGCGCGACGCCGCCGCCGCGGCGGCCGACAACGCCGCCGGCCGGGTGCGCTTCTGCCTCTACACCCCGGTCATCCTGCTCGCCGACCCGCACCCGGCCGCCGCCGACCAGCACGCCGCCGAGGTGGTCAAGGCGCTCAACGACCGCGGCTTCACCGCCCGGGTCGAGGACTTGAACGCGCTCGAGGCCTTTCGCGGCTCGCTGCCCGGCCACGGCTACGCCAACCTGCGGCGGCCGGTGCTGTCGACCCGCAACCTCGCCGACCTGCTGCCGGCGACCAGCGTCTGGCCGGGGCTGCGCCACAACCCGTCGCCGCTCTTCCCGCCCGGCAGC
>DASZZP010000109.1:0-60816 GCA_035544875.1 Thermoanaerobaculia bacterium
TTGGTCGAACAGACCCACCGCCGCTCGATGCGGCTTATTGGACGGGAGGCGATCCGTCGCCTTCCGCTCTGGGTTCGACCGGAGCCTATCTCCCGCCAACCCGCCTTGCATGCTCGTGGGTCTGAGGCGGAGCCTCGTTAGCTCTAGCTCGCCACCCCGCGCCAAACTCCGGCCCAGAGCTGTCCAGCCTGCGGTGCACCCAGGACGCCCTTCCTCCGTCTCGTACCCAGAGCCTGCACGCTGGAACTCTATCGGAGACGCTATTACACCGCCCGGCCCTGGGGAGGCGTCCTCCGGAGGGCCAAGGCGGAAGGGTGGGGCGCCTGCCCCCCCGAGCCGAGCGCTCCCGAGGCGGGCTAGAGCGGGCGAAGTCATAGGCCCGGAGCCGCAGGCGGAGCGGCCTTGACCGCCCGCTACCCTGAAGGGAGAGCGACGGCGAGCCTATGCAGGAAAAGGGGAAAGGCGACGGGGGCCGGGGGTCAGAACCCGAACCGTCCGTTCCCGTCCGCACGACTAAGCGACACGCCCGCAATCGTGACCGCCGCCGGGCGTTGCCGGCGCGTGATTGAGATCGGCTGCGAGGAAGATAATGGCAGGCTGGACCGACATAAATCCCCTTGACGCCCACGGTCGGACGCGTACACTGTAGACCATGACGACGAAGACAGAGATCAAGGAACAAGCTCTCACGCAGCTCTCGCCCGAGGAACGCCTCGAGCTAGCTGTTGACCTCTGGGAGAGCATCGAGCCGGGGGATATCGCTGTGCCCGACTGGCACCTCGAGATCGTCCGGGAGCGCCTCGCGGAACACCGGCGCGACCCCGAGAGCGCGCGACCAGGCGAGGAGCTGCTCGCGTGGCTCCGCCAGCCCCGCGCATGAAGCTGCGTTACCGCGCAGTAGCAAAACTCGACATCCAAGAGGCCCGCGAATGGTACGGCGCGCACTCGCCGGCTCTCGAAGAACGCTTCGCGGGCACGCTCGCTGAGACGCTCGCCGCTGTCCTCGAACACCCCCTCGCATACCAGGAGGTAGAGCCGGGCGTCCGCCGGGCGCTCGTGCCCACCTTCCCGCTCTAGCCGGGGCGCTCGTCGATGCATAAGATAGGCGGCAGATATGACCTTTCGACGCTGGTTTATCGCATGCACCTTCTGGATTGTGCTGGTCCTTGCCGTCAGTTCCATCGGGCTTGCGATGATCTCGGGGAGCGGTCCCCTATCGGTGGTCCGCTTGGTGCTGGTAATCGCCGCTTTTGGCTTGACCGTTATCTCCGGTGTGCGCGTTTTCCGGGCGACCCATTGGCACATTAGGGCGGTCCGCATGGCGACCAAACGGCCAGAAGAGTTTGCCTGGCTCACGCAGAAATACCAGGCCGCTAACCTCAACCCGGGCGAAATGCTCCGACAAGAAGAGAAGCGTCAGTCTCTCCGGTCCTGGTCCAGCAAACACGGTCTCTGGTCCAACAAGCACGACATGAAGAAACACCTGTACTGGCGGGCCGAGTTAGAGGACCTCAAATTCTTGAACCCCGATCAGTCCGTTGAGGAAGCCAAGCAGCTGGCCACGGAGCGGACCAACCGCGCGTTTCACGAGGAGCTTGATCGCATCAAACTAGAGACCCCGGGGATGCCCTTCGACGATGCGAGGGAGTTGGCCGCGGAACGGGCCCTCCAAGCGAGGCGTGCGCGGTACCAGCCACCACCATCTGGACCCGAGGTGTGAAATGAAACTCTTGAGAATCGCCTGGTGGGAGCAGCGTCGGCCTCGCCAAGTCGGTAAGCCGTGCTCGCTCGCCCCGGCCGTTCACCCATTCGAGGGCGAGGAGATCCGTTCAACGCGAGCCAGCTTTCTTGCGTTCTCTGGCGGCGGTCTTGGCGGCCGATTCTTTCTTGGCGGCCGCCTTGGCGGCGGCCTTGGGGGGCAGGGTTGCGGCGTAGCGCAGGGAGAGCGCGATCCAGGGGGCGAGCTCGGCCGGGCGCCGCACCAGGTCGTGGGGAACGATCAGGTACTCGCGCATCGGACGGCCGGGCATCGGGCTAAAGACCTCCGCCGCGTGGCGGGTCACGAAACGCTCGCGGTCGGTTTCGGGCAGCCGCAGCACCAGGTTCTCCTGATGGACGCCGATGAACATGTTGCCGTTGGCAAAGGCGGCCGGATACCCGAACATCTGGCGCCGCTCGACGGCGGGATCCGCGGGCACCAGATTGGCGAAAGCTTCGACGAGCCACTGCGGGGCTTTCTTCCACTCCATGACTGGCTCTCTTCCTTGCCGGAGCGCTGGCGACCGCCCGCAGCACCCTTCGCCGCAGCCGCGGCTGGAGCTGCGGCACCAGTCGCGACAGCTGGGCGGCTGGCGAGCGCGCATCGGCCGGGCTCGCTCGCGCCCTCCGCGACGCCGAGTCAGTCTACACGAGCGCCCGGAAGGGCCGCGTTTCGCCTGTAGAATGACCGACGGCAAGGCCTACCTTGGCGGAGGTGGCATGCGGCTGCACGCGTTCCAGGGTTTGCGCTTCGGCCCGCGGGCGGGCGATGCGGGACAGCTCGCGGCGCCGCCTTACGATCAGATCGACGATGCCGCGCGCGACCGCTTCCATGTCCTTTCGCCCTACCAGTTCGTGCACCTCACCCGGCCGGTCGCCGGAGCGGCCGCAGCGGCGGCTCCCGGGGACACGGAAACGGTCCCGCAGAACCCCTACCGGAATGCGGCCGCGCTCCACGCCCGCTGGCTGAGCGAGGGGATCGTCGAGCGCGATCCCGAGCCGGCGCTCTATCCTTACGTGATCGAGCTGGCCGGCGGCGGCAGGAGGCTCGGAGTGATGGCCCTGGTCGGCTACGAGGATGCCACGGTCATCCGGCCCCATGAGCAGACCCTGGACAAACCGCTCGCTGACCGCACCGCCCTGCTCGAGGCGACGCGCGCCGACCTCGAACCGGCGCTTCTGCTGGTCGAGGACGAGGGGCGCCTCGAGGAACTGCTCGCCGCCGATCTGCCCGGCAAGCGCCCGCTGGTCACCTACCCCGACGAGGACGGCAACTCTCATCTCCTCTTCCGCGTCGCCGACCCGCGGCGGATCGCGCAGTACCAGCACGCCGTCCGCGATGCTCCGGCCGCCATTGCCGACGGGCACCATCGCTACAAGGTGGGCCAACGCTTCGCCTGTGAGCACCGGCCGCCACCCGGCAGCGCTGCCGCGGCCAAGCTCGCGGTGGTCACCAGCATGACTGCGCCGGCGCTCGCCATCGACCCCATCCATCGCGGCCTCCGGCAGCCCATCGACACTGCCCGGGCCGCGGAGCGGGCGCAGACCATCGAACCGCTCGCGGCGCCTAACGGCGGCGCCCTCGCCGCGGCGGTGGCGGCGGCCGCCACGGCCGGCGGCGGGCGGCTTTTCCTCGGGGTCTGGGTGCGGGGGCGACGCCTGGAGCTCTGGCGCCTGGCTGTGACTTCCGCGGTCGGCGGCGGGGCCGGCGGAGTTGATGGGGCCGGCGGTCTCGGCGCTCCCTGCGCCTCCGGCCGCGCCGGCGAGGCGGCCCGCCCGCTGGTGGTCGAGATCTTTCACAACGCGCTGCTGCCGGCGCTCGGCCTGCCGCCAGAGGCGGCGACCGACGGCACCCTGCTCTACCGCTCGGACCCCGAGGAGCTGTACCGCCAGGTTGCAGCCGGCGAGCTCGGCACCGGCTTCTGGCTGCCGCCGATGCGCCCCGCGGATTTTGCGGCCGCCATCGCCCGCGGCGACCTCTTGCCGCCCAAGTCGACCCGCTTTCTGCCCAAGGTCATGTCCGGCCTGGTGTGGGCCGATCACCGATCGACGGTGATGTAGTGCCCCGCTCGGCCCCTGGGCCCGGCTCTGCGCCGCCCGGCCGCCTGGCCGGAGAATGAAGTACGGGCGACGGCCTGGAGAGGATTGAAATGCCAAAGCGTCAGGGGGAGAAAGGGATCCCGGTGGTCGAATTCGAGCCACGGCTCGAGGTGTCTCCCTTCAGCCTCTTTCGCCGTCTGCGCGGCGGCGATCCGCCGCTTCTGATTGACCTGCGGCCGCCCGGCGGGCGGCGCGGCCTCGCCGGCGCCGAGCCCCGCGCCACTCCCGGCTGGACGCCCCCCGCCGGCCGCGACGTCGTGCTGCTCGATGACGACGGCTCAGCCGCGGTCGAAGAGGCCCGCCGCCTGCAGGCCGCCGGCTACCCGCGCGTCAAGGCCCTCTTCGGCGGCCTGGAGCTCTACGAGTTTGCCCTGGACCCAGAAGTGATCGGCCAGCCCACCTACTTGATCGTCCACACCGAGCCCGACGACAGCGAACCGCGGCGCCAGCCCGAGGAAGAGCGGAACGAGAGCTGACGCGCAGCGAGCAGCTGGTGAGCGAGGCGCTCGCAGTGGAGGAGCCGAGCTACACCGAGGGCTTTCTGTCGCAGGGAGTGCACGCGACCGCGACCGCGGCGGCTGCTGAGGCGAAGAAAAAGTAGCGCGCCAGAAACTGCGCTGATCGTCCGGCGGAGCTGCGCCGCTTCGCCGGGCTCAGGACTGCGGGGCCTCGATCTTCTGGACCTGGTCGTCGAGCAGCACGCCCAGCTCCACACAGCGCCGGAAGGCGGCGTCGATGGCATCGGTCAGCACCGCCGAGAACCTCCCCTGTTGCAGCACGTGCAGCGCCCGCGAGGTGGTGCCGCCGGGCGAGGTGACGCCGTCGATCAGCTCGACGATGTGGCGTTCGGAGGCAAGGATCATCTCGGCGGTGCCGATGATGGTCTGCAGGACCGACTGGCGGCCGAGGTCGCGCGACTCGCCGATGAAGTTGGCCGCGTCCTCGAGCGCCTTGACGAAGTGGGCGATGATCGCCGGCCCGGTGCCGTTGACGGCGGTCGCCCGGTCGACGTCCAGCTCGTCGGGCACGTAGATCTCCTTGCCCATGGTCTGCAGGATGCTGCGCACGCTGGCGCGCGCCGCCGGCGTCACCTCCGGCGTGGCCGTCCAGATGGTCATGCCGCGGTGGATCTGGCACGGCAGGTTGGGCATGCAGCGGACGATGGCCGGATGGCCGAGCGCCGCGCCGATCGAGCTCATCCGCGCCCCGGCGATGATCGACATCACCAGCTGCTCGTGGCGGATGCTGCCGCGGATCTGGGGCAGCACCTTGGCGAGCGTCTGCGGCTTGACCGAGAGGATCACGATCTCGGCCGCCTCCACGGCCTCGGGGTTGTCGGTGGTGACGTGAATGCCATAGCGCGCCGCGAGCGCCTCCCCCCGCTCCGCCCGCGGGCCTGCGGCCCAGATGTCGGCCGGCGCGATCACCTGGCGGGTGAGCAGACCGTTGATCATCACGTCCGCCATCACCCCCGAGCCGATGAAGCCGATGCGCGGAGTCTTCTCAACCGTGCTCATCTCTCACCTCGCTCTGTGCTCTGTGCTCTGGAAGTGGGCCGCCAGGCGGTGGCCCGAACAATAACTAAAGCGTCACCACCCGGCCGGCCGTGGCGGTCAGGCGCGAGAAGCTCTGCCAGCCCAGCACCGCGTCGACCCTCTCCTGCACTCGGGCGGGATCGAGGCCCAGGAAATGCGCCGAGGCGCTGCAGCCGAAGAGGCGGATCCTGCCTTCGGCCCGGCCGTTCTCGATCATCTCCGCGAGCGGAGGCAAGGCCAGCCTCTCGAGCCGCTCAACGGCGAGCGGCGGCCGCGGATCGATCTCGTCCCAGCGGCCCCCCACCCAGGCGTCGAGCGCCGCAAAGAAGAGCGCCACCTCGACGCTCTCGCCGGCCGCCGCCGCACTCGCGGCCAGCGACGAGACCTGGAAGCGCATCTCCCAGCCGCCACCGTGGGCGAGGATCAGCAGGTCGGCCATGCGCGGATGAAGGTGTTAGAACGAAACTCCCCGGAGCAAGAGGGAGGGGGCGTCCCCTTCCCCCCCGGCGCCGCCGGGCAGGCCGCACGTCCGGTGATGGACGTGCGGCACTTCCCGGAGGTCGGGACCCGGCGGCTTCCGACAACCGGGAAGGGGACTCGCGAGGGGATGCGGGGGGCGATCCGATGGATGCTTCGAGTAGGCCTCCACCGCCGCATCGCAGCGCCGTTTCCGACCTGCCGGAAGTGCCGCAACAGGCGAAAGCTGCGGCATCCTTCGGGATCGGCACGGCCAGTGGGGGCTCAGATCGCCGGCCGCGCCCCGGCGTGCGTCGCGAGCGCCTGGCCGGCGGCGCGCCGCCGTCACGAGGCGGCCGGTTCCGAGACGGGCCCAGCCGCGGCAGCGCCGCCGGCGAGCGAAGGTGCGGCTGGCACCGTCCAGGTGTCGCCCGAGGCGATCAACTCGTCGAGCTTGCCGGCGCCCTTGCGCTCGATCTCGTGATCAATCTGCTCCACCACCAGACTCTCGTAGGTGGGGCGGTCGACGCAGCGCAGCACCCCGAGCGGGGTCGGGAAATGCGGCGGCAGGAGCTGCGCGGCCAGGAAGGCGAGCGCCGGGCTGTCGGCCCGCTCGTCCCAGACCTGGCAGTCCTCGACCCCGCCGCGGCGCGCCTCGACGCTCGCGCCGTCGCCGTCGCCCGCGCCCCGCCCGGTCCCGAGCTCGAAGGTCTCGAGCGCGGTGCCGCGCATGCGGATCCCCTTGCCGCGGTTCTTGCCGAAGACCATGGGCTTGCCGTGCTCGAGCTGGATCGTCTGCTCGTCACGGATCTCTTTCTCGGTCATGTAGGCGAAGGCCCGGTCGTTGAAGATGTTGCAGTTCTGATAGATCTCGAC
This sequence comes from Thermoanaerobaculia bacterium, assembly GCA_035544875.1. Classification (GTDB taxonomy): domain Bacteria; phylum Acidobacteriota; class Thermoanaerobaculia; order Multivoradales; family UBA5704; genus JASLEW01. The sequence goes on from DASZZP010000109.1 coordinate 6,726, forward strand.
GAAGGCCGTCCCCTTGTGCTTGGCGGCGCGGCGCAGCGTCTCCTTCAAGTGCTGCTGGAAGATGTCGACGCTGCGCGCGACGAAGGTGGCGCCGGCGCCGAGCGCCAGCGCCAGCGGGTTGAACGGCGTGTCGACGGAGCCCACCGGCGTCGACTTGGTCCGCTTGCCCGGTTCGCTGGTCGGCGAGTACTGCCCCTTGGTCAGGCCATAGATGCGGTTGTTGAACATCAGGATCTTGACCCCGACGTTGCGCCGCAGGATATGGATCAGGTGGTTGCCGCCGATCGACATCGAGTCGCCGTCGCCGGTCGCGATCCACACCTCGAGCTCGGGCCGGGCCATCTTCAGCCCGGTCGCCACCGCCGGCGCGCGGCCGTGGATCGAGTGGAAGCCGAAGGTGTTCATATAGTAGGGAAAGCGGCTCGAGCAGCCGATCCCCGACACCACCACGAATTTCTCGCGCGGGATGCCCAGCTCGGGGAAGACCTGCTGCACCGCCGAGAGGATGGCGTAGTCGCCGCAGCCCGGGCACCAGCGGACTTCCTGGTCGGTCTGGAAGTCCTTCTTGCTCAGCGGCACCCCAGCCGGGGGCGGCGCGGGCGAACGGCCGGGGTTCAACGGGGTGGCCGGGGGCTCAAACGGCATGAGGTCTCCCATTCGTCGCCTCGAGGAGCTGCGTGATCCGGGTCTGGATCTCCGTGCGGGTGAATGGGCGCCCCTGGACCTTGGAGAGAGTGACGACGTCCTTGAGGAAGCGCGCCCGCAGCAGCAGGGCGAGCTGGCCGAGGTTCAACTCGGGCACCAGCACATGGTCGAAGCGCGCCAGGACGTCGCCCAGGTTCGGAGGAAATGGGTTCAAGTGGCGCAAGTGGGCGCGGCTGACCGGCAGGCCCTCCTTGCGCGCCGCGTTGACGGCGCCGGTGATGGCGCCGGCGGTCGAGCCCCAACCGAGGACCAGCAGCGGGCCCGACGGCTCACCGTGGACGACGAGGTCGGGGATCTCGCGCGCGATCCGCGCCACCTTCTCGGCTCGCAGGCGCACCATCAGCTCGTGATTGTCGGGATCGTAGGAGACGTTGCCGGTGACGTCCTCTTTCTCGAGGCCGCCGATGCGGTGCTCGAGGCCCGGCGTCCCGGGGATCGCCCACGGGCGAGCGAGCGTCTCGGGGTCGCGCATGTAGGGGGTGAAGCCCGCGGGATCGGTGCGGAACTCGACCCGCAGATCGGGCAGGCTCGCCACCTCGGGCAGCTTCCACGGTTCCGAGCCGCTGGCGATGTAGCCGTCGGAGAGCAGCACGACCGGCACCATATGGCGGAGCGCGATCCGTGCCGCCTCGAGGGCGGTGTCGAAGCAGTCCTTGGGCGAAGCGGCGGCCACCACCGGCAGCGGCGACTCGCTGTTGCGGCCGAACATCACCTGCAGCAGATCGGCCTGCTCGGTCTTGGTGGGCAGGCCTGTCGACGGGCCGCCGCGCTGGATGTCGCAGACGATCAGCGGCAGCTCGGTCATGATGGCCAGGTTCATCGCCTCGGCCTTGAGCGCGATGCCCGGCCCGCTGGAGGTGGTGACCGCCAGCGCCCCGCCGAAGGAGGCGCCGATCGCGGCGCACACGGCGGCGATCTCGTCCTCGGCCTGGAAGGTGGTGACGCCGAACGTCTTGTAGCGCGCCAGCTCGTGCAGCACGTCGGAGGCTGGAGTGATCGGATAGGCGCCCAGGAAGAGCGGCAGGCCGCTGCGGCGGCTGGCCGCGATCAGTCCCAGGGCGAGCGCGGTGTTGCCCTGGACGTTGCGGTAGAGGCCGGGCTCCATCACCGCCGCCGGGATCTCGTAGCGGTGGTGGAAGAGCTCGGTGATGTCGCAGAAGTTCCAGCCCGCCCGCAGCACCTTGATGTTGGCCTCGGCGATCTCGGGCTTCTTGGCGAAGTTCTTCTCGAGCCAGGCGATGGTCGAGTCGAGCGGCCGGCTGAAGAGCCAGTAGACCATGCCCAGGGCGAAGAAGTTCTTGCAGCGGTCCACCGTCTTGGCGTCGAGGCCGCTGCCGTCGAGGGCGCGCCGGGTCATCGTGCCCAGCTCGGCCTTGAACAGCCGGTAGCCCTCCAGACTGCCATCGGCGAGCGGATTGCCGGCATAGCCGGCGCGGACGAAGGCGCGTTCGTTGAACTCGTCGGAGTTGACGATCAGGACGCCCTGGAGCTTGAGGTCGGGGAGGTTCTTCTTGAGCGCCGCCGGGTTCATCGCCACCAGCACGTCGGGGGCGTCGCCGGGGGTATGGATGTCGTAGTCGGCGATGCGTACCTGGAAAGCCGAGACGCCGGGCAGCGTCCCGGCCGGAGCGCGGATCTCGGCCGGGAAGTCGGGCAGCGTCGACAGGTCGTTGCCGACCAGCGCCGAGGTGGTGGTGAACTGGCTGCCGGTCAGCTGCATGCCGTCGCCGGAGTCGCCGGCGAAGCGGATGACCACCTCCTCGAGCTTTTCGGGGGCGGGTCTCTGGCGGGGAAGGATTGGCTGGGCCGCCTGCGGCGGTCCGCTCGGCGGCTCCGGCTGGGCTGTCTTCGCGATCGGACTGGACATGGTCTCCGCTGCCGTCGAGCTCGGCGCCTCCCCAAGTCGCCAGCCAGGCTCGTCAAAACCTCGCGCTTGCCTTGGTTTACGGCCTCGACCCACCTTCAACTGTCAACAGGATCTCACGCGACACCTATTCCTGCAAGGGAGGCTGATGGCGGGTAGTGGGTCAGGTGGACCCACTACCTGATGGCGGAATGGCGGCCATGCGCCGGGGCGATCAGGAGGAAGGGCCGGACGGGGTCTGCGCCTTGCGGGCGGCGTCGAGCAGAGAGAAGGCGGCGGCCGCGCCGGACGGGCGGGAGACGACCGGCGCGTGCGGGGGGATGTCCTCCGGGTAGCGCGGGCGGTAGCCCAGCTGCTCCTCGTCGAAGGTAAAGGGCTTCATCAGGTCGCCCTTGCCGACCACGGTCTGATCGCGGCTGAAGTAGGCCATGTCGTAGTTGTTGCTCATGATGATGGCCTCTTCGGGGCAGGCGTCGACACAGTAGCCGCAGAAGACGCAGCGCAACATGTCGATCTCGTAGACCACCGGATACTTTTCGATGTTGACGTCCGGATGCTCGCCGGCCTCGATGTGAATGCACTCGGCCGGACAGGCCTGGGCACAAAGGTAGCAGGCCACGCAACGCACCGATCCGTCGGGCCGGGTGGTCAGGATGTGATGGCCGCGGAAGCGGTGGCTGTAGTCGCGTCGCTGCTCGGGATAGTGGATGGTGTACATCTTGCCCGGGTGCAGCAGGTTGCGAACGAAGTGCCTGAGGGTCACCAGCAGGCCGCCCAGCAGCGGCAGGTAGAGCCGCTCCGCAAGACCCGGCCGGTAGGGACGAAGCGTGGTCGGATGGGGTGTCTTGATACCCGTCGAAGCTCCGGGGCCGCGGGCCTCCGAACCCGCGCTCATCGTTCCAGCTCTCCCGCCACGACGTTGAGACCGCCGAGCGAGATCACGGCGTCGGAGACCGAGCCGCCGCGGATCAGTTGGGAGAAGGTCGAGAAGATCGGGAGGCAAGGCGCCCGCACCTTGATCCGATAGGGCTTGCCGGTCCCATCGCTGATCACATAGAAGCCGAGCTCGCCATTGGCGCCTTCGGTCGGCACGTAGATCTCCCCTTCCGGCACCTGGATGCCGTCCATGATCAGCTTGAAGTGGTAGATCATGGCCTCCATCTGGTTGTAGCACGCCTCCTTGGGCGGCAGAGCGACATGGGGATCGTCGACGATGAAAGGCCCTTCGGGCATGCCGCGGTCGAGGAGCTGGCGAATGATCTCGAGCGACTGGCGGATCTCGAGCATGCGGATGCGGTAGCGGTCGTAGACGTCGCCGCCGAACAACACCGGCACCTCCCAGTCGACGGTGTCGTAGAGATCATACGGGCTCGCCCGGCGCACGTCGAAGGGGACGCCGCTCGCCCGCAGGCAGGGTCCGGTCCAGCCCCAGTTGACCGCCTCGGCGCCGGAGATGGCGGCGATGCCGACCGTGCGGTCGATCCAGATCCGGTTCTTGTCGACCAGCTTCTCGACGTCGTCGACAAAGGCCGGAATGATCTCGAGCAGCCGCCGGCTGCGCGCCATGAAGTCGGGGGGCAGGTCCTGCGCCAGCCCGCCGATGCGGCAGTAGGAGACCGTCAGGCGGGCGCCGCAGCAGGCCTCGAGTAGGCCGTAGATCTCCTCGCGCGGCTGGAACATGTACCAGAAGTTGGTCAGGCCGCCGGCGTCGACCAGCGTGGTGCCGTTGCAGACGCAGTGGTCCATGATGCGGGAGAACTCCGAGAGGATGGTGCGCGCCCAGACCGCCCGCGGCGGCGCCTCGATACCCAGCAGCTTCTCCACCGGCCGGCAGTAGGCGACGTTGTTGATGAACGCCGAGCAGTAGTTGAGCCGGTCGGTATAGGGGATCACCTGCTGCCAGCTGTGGGTCTCGCACATCTTCTCGAAGCAGCGGTGGAGATAGCCGATCTCGACGTCGGAGGCGACGATGGTCTCGCCGTCGAGCACCGCCATCAGGCGAAAGGTGCCGTGCATCGCCGGGTGCGAAGGCCCGATGTTGATCGTCATGCGCTCGAACAGATCGTCGCTGCCGGATCCCGCCCCCTGGGCAACGCCCCCGCCAAAGGCCGCCTCGGGAGAGTCGAAATGCGGCTTGTAGATCTTGTCTTCGGTCAGGATCCAGCGCCGCGCCGGATCGTAGTCCTTGCGCAACGGGTGGCCTTGGAACCCCTCGTGGCAGAGGAGCCGGGAGAGGTTGGGATGGCCGGTGAAACGCATGCCGAACATGTCGAAGGCCTCGCGCTCGCTCCAGTTGGCGGCCTGCCAGACCGGGATGAGCGACGGCAGCACCGGGTCGCTCTCGGCGAGCGGGACCTTGAGGCGGAGCCGAGCGTTGCGCGGCAGCGAGTAGAGATGGTAGACGGCATCGAAGCGCTGCGGCCGGTCGGGGTAATCGACGCCGCAGAGGTCGAGCAGGAGATCGAACTGGGTCTCCGGGCGGTCGCGCAGCGCGCGCGCCAGGTCGACCAGCACCTCGCGGGAAACGATCCAGGTCGGCTGATCGAGGCCGGCGTCCGGGGACGGCGGGGACGGCTCGACCGGCTGGATGCTTCCCGCCGGGAAGCTTGCCACGACCGAGGCGTAGGCTGAGGCGGCGGTGCTCGCCGATCTATCCGATTGCGCGGGCGCCAAGGTCGGCAATCTCGCTCTCCTTCTTTTCCGGCTTGCCGAGGCGCTTGCGGTCGCGCACCACCTTTTCCCTGAGCTGCAGGAGGCCGTAGATCAGCCCCTCGGGGGTCGGTGGGCAGCCCGGGACGTAGACATCGACCGGGATGATCTCGTCGATGCCCTGCATGACGTGATAGGCGCGATAGAAACCGCCCGAGCAGGCGCAAGCACCCATCGAGATCACCCACTTTGGATCGGCCATCTGATCGTAGATCTTCTTGAGCACCGGCGCCATCTTGTCGTTGATCGTTCCGGCCACCAGCAAGACGTCGCTCTGCCGGGGCGAGAAGCGCACCACTTCCGAGCCGAAGCGGGCGACGTCGTAGTGGCTCGACACGGTCGACATGAACTCGATGGCGCAGCAAGCGGTGCCGAATGGGAACGGCCAGAAGGAGTAGCGCTGGGACCAATCCTCGAGGGCCTCGAAGGTGGTGGTGACCCAGCTCTCGCCGGTGGTCATCGAGGTCTCGCTTGTCGGTGGCATGGTCTCCTCCCTGCTTCGCTTGCTTCCGCCGCCAGGGCCCAGTCTAGCACTTGTGACTGGCAGTCACAAGCTCAATCAAGTCATTTATTTACAATAATTTACATGCGACTTGCGGGCGCCGCCGGCGCGGCCGCTGCGGCGGCCTCCGCCGGCAACCGCACGTCTCCGGAGGAGGCGTTCAGCTCCTCGCGCAGCGCCTCGAGATCGCGCAGCTGCTCGCTCTGCGTCGCGACGACTTGGGCGAACAAGGCAGCGACCCACGCCTCGCCGGTGCCGTCGAGATCGCGCATCATCTTGGGGTAGAGGACGTCGTCCTCGTAGCGCTCCTCGGCAATGGCGGTGCCCAGGTCGGAGGTGAAGCCGCGCACCTGCTCGGCGGCGACCAGCAGCTGGATCGCCAGGCGGTCCTTGCCGGCGGCCAGCCGCAGCCAGCGCTGCGCCAGGTGCGGCAATTCGTCCTCGCGAGCGCGCTCGGCGTAGGCCCGGAAGCGGGCAGCGCTGACCGCCTCGGCGGTGAAGGCAGTTTTCAGGTGCTCCTGGAAACGCGGGATCCTCGACACGGTGTCCTCTCCTCCTCGCTGCAGTCTTCGACGCCTGATTGAAATTGCGGGTTGAGACGCGCGCGCCCAATTGAAGAAACCGCGGGCGACCCGCCCTGTCGGCGGCGCTTCAGTTAGAATGCGCCCTGGGGCTCTTGCCGCGCACCCCGCCAAGTCGGCGCAGCTGGGGCGCCGCCATTGTACGCAAGTCGCGGCAGGCGGCCAAACGCGGCCTTGCACCGGCGGCATGGCCGGGCCGGCCGGCCGCGGGCAGCCGAAACTTTGCCCCCTCCCCGCCGTACTGCCAGCTGGAGAGCGGCCCGGTCCGCTCGAGCTCTCAAGCCCGCCCGTGAAACAGCGCCGGTTCCAGCCCGCCGTCACCTACCTCCTGGGCCTGGCCGGCTTGCTGGTTCTCTGCTCCCTGCTGGCCGCCGTCTGGCACATCCGCATCCCGATTCTGCGGCTGGTGCTCGAGCTGCCGCTGGCCGGCGGCGCGTTTCTGCTCTTCTTGTGGCTGCTCTGGCGGACGCTGCGCAGCTTGCTGTTCAAGGTCGGCCGGCGCCTGGCCTTCTCCTATTTCCTCATCGGAGTGCTCCCGATCCCGATGGTGCTGCTGCTGCTCGGAGTGGTCGCCTACCTGCTCTCGAGCTTCTTTCTCGGCCATCTCTACCACGATGCGCTGCGCGCCATGTCGGCGGACATCGACGAGCTGGCGCGCGATCACACGGAAGCCTTCCTGCGCACCGGCTCACCGGCGTCGAGCAACGCCGCCGCGGCCGGGGGCGGGACGGGGACGGGAGCGGCCGGGGGGGCCATGGCGCAGGACGTCGTCCTGGGCTACTACCGCGGAGGCCGCAGGATCGCGGGCGACCCGCGCACCCCTGAGGTCTGGCCCGGCTGGGCAGAGGTGCCGCTCGAGCGCAGCCGCAGGCGAGTGGGCGATGCGCGGTATCGCTTCTTCGCCCGCCGCGACGGCACCCCGACCATCGCCGCGGGGGCGCAAGCCAAGGGGCGCGGCGTCCTCGCGCTCTATGTCGGCGACCTCGATCGCGAGCTCAGCCAGCGCAGCGACCTCTGGGTTGAGATCAACCGTCCGGACGACCCCGTCCAGGTGCTGCAGTTCGGGCTGGGGCATTACAACCTGCCGCTGCTGCGCATTCGCCGCAACCGCAATGTCGGCGAGGCGCAGAAGTTCTTCAAGGCGCTCTCCCAGAGCAACGGGATCTGGGACAACGCGCTTCTCTTCTGGGGCCAGCCTTCGGGGCCGCTGTTCGAGCTGGCGACCGGCCGGCAGATCGCCGAGCACCTGGTGGTGACCCTGAACGGCACCCCCCACACGCTGGCGAAGCACCTGTTCTCCAGCTCGGGCGACATCGACGCCACGGCCTGGGGACTGCTGGTGGCGCTCAGCGTTTTGCTGGCCAACGTCTATCTGGCGGCGGCGCTGATGGCAGTGTTCATGATCGTCGGCCTCTCCCGGGCGGTGAACCGGATGAGCAAGGCGACGGACGAGGTGCGGCGGGGCAACTTCAGCGTCCGCATCCCGGTGCGGCGGCGCGACCAGATCGGCGAGCTGCAGCGCACCTTCAACGAGATGGCCGGCAACCTCGAGATGCTGGTCGCGGCCTCCGCCCAGAAGGAAGTGCTGGAGAAGGAGCTTTCGCTCGCCCGCGATCTGCAGAAGAGCTTGATCCGCACTGACCTGCCGGCCGGCCAAGGGGTCGAGTTCGCGAGCCTGTTCGAGCCCTCGGCGGCGATCGGCGGCGACTACTTCGACGTGATGCGCCTTTCGGAGCGCGAGCTGGCGGTCATCATCGCCGACGTCTCGGGCCATGGACTCTCGACCGGCCTGCGCATGGCGATGATCAAGGCGGCGCTGCTCATCCTGATCGAGGAGACGCGCGAGCCCGAGGAGATCCTGCGCCGCCTCGACACCGTGGTGCGCGCGGACCACGAAAGCCGGTTCTTCGTCACCGCCACGCTCGGCACCCTCGACGTCAAGTCCGGCCGCCTGAGCCTGACCAACGCCGGCCACCCGCCGACCTACCTGGTGCGCGGCGCCAAGGTCGAGGAGATCCTGCTCCCCGGCTCGCCGCTTGGCATGCTCAAGCAGACCTACGGCCGCCGCGACCTCACCCTCGAGCGCGACGACATCGTGGTCTGGCTCTCCGACGGCCTGATCGAAGGCACCGACCCCAACGGCGACCCCTTCGGCTACGAACGCGTCGTCGACGCCCTGGCCAATGGCCGCCCGGGCAAGGGGGCGACGGCCACCGCGACCGTCGTTCGCGACCGCCTTCTCGCCGCCGTCGCCCGCCACGTCCGCGGCCATCCCGCCAACGACGACCGCACTCTCGTAGTCATGCGCTGGCAGGGCCGGTGATCGAGCGGCAATCTCGATCACAGCATCAGGTCCCACCGGCGTTGCCGATCCCGAGGGATGAAACGGCTCTGCGACGTGGCGGTGGAGGCCTACTCGAAGCATCGATCGGATCGCCCCCCGCAACCCCTCGATCCCCTTCCCACCCCTCCGGGGGGGAAGGGGACGCCCCCTCCCCTGGCGCACGGACTAATTTCGTTCTAGCCCCCACCGCCTGCGGCGACCCCAAGGGATGAGCCGCCGGCGGCTCGAGACCGGGAGGCGCGGCGCGCGCCCCGGTCAGCGCGAGGTGGGGGCGGTCGAGGAGGCTAGCTGCGGGGGCGGGAGGGAGGGGACCGGCTCGACGGCGAAGGCGAGGCCGAGGTTGGCGTAGATGCGGCGGACGTAGCCGCGGGTCTCGCGGTAGGGCGGGATGCCGCCATAGCGGGCGACCGCGTTCTCGCCGGCGTTGTAAGCGGCCAGGATGCGCGCCAGGTCGTTGGGGAACTGGTCGAGCAGCCAGGCGAGGTAGCGGCTGCCGGCTTCGAGGTTCTGCTGCGGATCGAACAGCTGGCTGTGCCGGATGCCGAAGCGCTCCGCGGTGGCGGGCATCAGCTGCATCAGGCCGCGCGCCCCCACCCGCGACACCGCCCAGGGATTGCCGGCCGACTCGGCGTGGATCACCGCCGCGATCACGCCCGGGTTGAGCCCGTGCCGGCGGGCCGCCTCGTAGATCAGCGCTCCCCACGGACCCTCCGGCACCGCCTGCGCGGCGTCGAAACGCAGGGGGATCGCGGCCGCCTGCGCCGGCGCCGAGCCCTGCAGCGCCGGCGGCGGATCAGGCTCGGGCGCGACTTCGTCGTCCACCACGCGCTCGACCCGGGTGATCGCCAGCGTCATCCGGCCGCCCGACGGCAAAATCAGGCGGGCCTGCTGCTCTCCCACGAGCTCAAAGGCCTTGACCTTGACCACGTCGCCATCCGCCAGGATCACCAGCTCGGCACGCGCCGCTGCACCCGCGCCGAGGAGCCCCAGAACGCCGATCGCGCCCGCCATGCTGGCCAGGCTCGGCAGCTTCGCGCGGCTCGTCCTCGTCGTGCGGGGCGGCTGGAATGGCGATCGTGGGCGGTGCATGCGCGTTACAGTCGGCTCGGCAACTTCCTGGAAGACGCCTATTGTACGGTGCAAAGACCCAAATCGCCTAGCGCTATTTCTCAAGCCGGCTCTGCGTCCTCTGCTGACACCGGGGATTCCGTGGTCGATCCGGCTCCGCCAACCAGGCCGGCGGGCCGGGTCAAGCCGTCGGGCCGCAGCAGCTGCAGTATGGGGGTCGTGGCCATCGTGGTCACCAAGGCCATGATCACCATCATGACGAAGAGGGTCGGAGAGAGGACCCGTAGGTCGAGGCCGATGTTGAGCACGATCAGCTCGACCAGCCCGCGCGTGTTCATCAGGATACCCAGCGACGCGGCGTCACGCCACCGTAGGCCGGTCGCCCGCGCCGCCAGGGCGACGCCGCCGAACTTCCCGGCCGAGGCGATCAGGATGATGGCGCCGCAGGTCAACCAGCTGTCCCAGCCCGACAGCAGCCCCACCTGGGTGCGCAGACCGGTGAAGGCGAAGAACGTTGGCAAGAGCAGGACGACGACCACCCCCTCCAGCCGTTCCCGCATCTCGCGCGCCAGCCGGCTGTCCGGCGGCACCACGGCGCCGATCAGGAAAGAGCCGAAGATCGCGTGGATTCCGATCGCCTCGGTGGCGAGTGCCGAGAGCAGCAACAGCGCGAAGGAGACCGCCATTACCCCCTGGGTCAGCCCCCGCTCGTCATGGCCGCGGACCCAGCGTGCCACAAGTGGACGCAGCGCGAATATGGCGCCGATGTAGATCGCCGTGAGCAGGGTCGTGACGATGGCGGGGCCGGCGTGAGCGTTGACCACACTCACCACGAAAGCAAGCAGACACCAGGCGGTGACGTCGCCGACCGCGGCGCTGGTTAGCGCCAAGGTCCCCAGCGGCGTCGCCGAGATACCCCGATCGGTCAGGATGCGCGCCAGCACGGGGAAGGCGGTGATCGACATCGAAACGCCGAGGAAGAGCGCAAAGGCGGTGAACGGCACGTCGCTCGACGAGAACCGCGGATAGAGCCAGAGGGCGGCCAGCGAGCCGAGCAGGAACGGCGCCAGGATGCCGGCCTGGGAGGTCGCTAACATGGCGCGGGTCCGGCTGCGCATCGCCGCCGGGTCGAGCTCGAGCCCGACCAGGAACATGAAAAGGATCACACCGACCTGGGCGAGCATGCTCAGGTAGGGCGCCACGGCCGGCGGCACGAGGAAGGCCAGCGCCGCCGGCGAGATCCGGCCGAGCAGCGACGGCCCGAGCAGGATCCCGGCCAGCACTTCGCCCACGACTGGCGGCTGTCCAAGCCAGCGGAAGACCGCGCCGACCAGCCGCGCGGCGATGAGGATGACCAGCAAGGCCAGCAGCACGTGCGGCAGGGCTTCCACCTTGCCCGAGCCGGCGCTCGACCCGAAAGTCGGCCCGCCGGGCGGCGGCGCAGACAGGCCGGACCCCAGGGAGCGGATGTACAAGAACGCGAGCACCGTCGCGACCGCCATGGCCCCATAGGCGGCCATGGCACGCCACGAGGTCCCATTTCTGCGCGGCGTCGGCGTGGGCTCGCTGGTCATCTTAGATACCATCGGCGGTGCCGACCCCGGGGAATGCCGCAGCTTTCGCCTGTTGCGGCACTTCCGGCAGGTCGGAAACGGCCGCTGCGATGTGGCGATTGAGGCCTACTCGAAGCATCGATCCGCTTGCTGACGGATTCATCGACAGTTTCTCACACGGTCGCGCCCCGAGGTGGACCAAAATGAGCCCAGGGATTGGGCGCCGCCGCCGTTCGGGGCGTTACTGGCAGCCCTGTACATAAGTGCGAGCGACGCGCCTTCCGGGGCCACCCCCTGCTGTCAGGAGCGCGGATGGAAGCGGTCATAGAGGGCCTTGAGACGCTGCTGGTGGATGTGGGTGTAGATCTGGGTGGTCGAGATGTCGGCATGGCCGAGCATGGCCTGCACGGCCCGCAGGTCGGCGCCATGCTCGAGCAAATGGGTGGCGAAGCTGTGGCGCAACACGTGCGGCGACAGTCCCCGCACCCCCGCCTTGACGCCATGGCCGCGCAGGATCTTCCAGAAACCCTGGCGGCTCATCGGCTCGCCGGAGCGGTTGACGAAGACCGCGGCGTGCCGGTGCGCCGCGGCGAGCTGCGGCCGCGCTTGCCGCAGGTAACGCAACACCCACTCCGCCGCCTGCTCCCCCACCGGCACCAATCTCTCCTTGCTTCCCTTGCCAAAAGCGACAAGGAAATCGATCTCCCGCAGCCCTTCGCCGCGTTCGCCCGCGCGCCGCCGGCCGCGGCTGACATTCTCGGCGTGGCCGCTATCGCGGCCGGTGTTCTCGGCGCGGCCGCCTTGGTGCCCGACTCCGCGCAGCTGCGGCAGCGTCAGCCCGACCAGCTCGCTGACCCGCAGCCCGGTCGCGTAGAGGAGCTCGATCATCGCCCGGTCGCGCAGGCCGAGCGGGGTATCGACGTCCGGCGCCGCGATGAGCGCCTCGACGTCCTGCTCCGAGAGCACCTTGGGCAGCGGCCGCCAGAGCCGCGGAGCCACCAGGTTGACCGCCGGGTTGTCGCTGCGCTCGCCGCTCGCGACCAGGTACTCGTAGAAGCCGCGGATCGCCGACAGGGCACGGCCGACCGAGCGCGGCGAGAGCTCGCGGCGGCGGAGCTCTCGCAGATGGCCGGCGAGCGCCGCGCCGTCGGCTGCCAGCAGGTCTCGTCCCGCGGCCCGGGCGAGCGCCGCGCCCAGCCGCTCGAGGTCGGCGCGGTAGGCGGCCACCGAGTTGGCGGACAGGCCCCGCTCGACGGCGAGCGCATCCAGGTAGCGCTGCAGCACGCGGCGCCAGGCCGGTGAGGAGGGTGGGTGAGGCGGCGACTCAGCGCCGCCGCCGGTCATCCCTGCCACCCGCGGCGGGCGGCGCTGGCGGCGAGACCGAAACCGGGACGCGGGTGGCGGTGCGGGACCTTGGTCGGCGGCTTTCGTTCCATTACCCACCCTCTTCAAAGCACCGCTCGCGGGACCGGCCGCGACGAGGATTCCATAACCAACAGGCTGAGGATACAGATTTGCTCCGCCGGGCGGGAGAAAGGCCGGAAAAGCCGGAAGAGGCCAGTGCCGGTCCGGCCGCAGCTCGATATCTGGTATGATTCACGAGCGAAAGCCATCTAATGGATCGTCCTTACCGCAGTTTGGCGTGCGTCCCTCTTCGACGACGGCGGTAGGGCTGCTGTGTGGCAGGGCGTTCGATTCGTGTTCGACGCTTTCCTGGCCGGCCGGTGGCCCCTCCGAGCGACCGCCCGCCACTGCAGGCAGGCAGCGCCAGCGCGTGCTTACGGCTGGCGCCGCCAGTCCTCCGGCGACCATGGGCATCGAGATGAGGCACCGGTCCACGCTCACCACGATCGCGGTCAATCTCCTGCTAGCGGCCGGCTACTTCGGCGCCGCCAGGCTCGGCCTGAAGCTGGCGTCGGTCAATGTGAGCGTGACGGTGGTCTGGCCTCCGAGCGGAATCGCGCTGGCGGCGCTGCTGGTATTCGGGTCTCGGGTCTGGCCCGGCATCTTTGTCGGCGCGTTCGCCGCCAACATGGCGACGCAAGGCTCGCTTGCGACCGTGGCCGCGATCTCGGCCGGCAACACCCTCGAGGGTCTGCTCGGGGCCTTCCTGGCCAGAAAATTCGCAAGCGGCATCGATGGCTTCCTGCGACCGCGGAACGTCTTCACGTTTACGGCCCTCAGCGCCATGTTGAGCACGATGGTTGGCGCAACCATCGGCGTGACCAGCCTTTCCCTGGGCGGCTACGCGGCCTGGCACGACTACGGTTCGATCTGGGTAACTTGGTGGCTGGGCGACGCCGTAGGCGCTCTCCTGCTGACGCCTGCGCTCGTGCTCTGGATCACCAACCGGCGCCCGGGGTGGAGCCGGCCGCTAGCTCTGGAGCTCGCTCTATGGGTCATGGCGCTGTGCCTGCTGAGCCGGATCGTCTTTGGCCCGCTCTTCGGGATCGGCCATTCGCAGGCGTTCCTCTCGCTGGCGTTCCTCTTCCCTCCCCTGGCCCTCTGGCTGGCGTTCTGATTCGGGCCGCGCGAGACGGCGACGGGATCCTTGCTGTTCGCCGGGCTCGTGCTGTTCGGCACGCTGCAGGGGTATGGCCCCTATGCCGGCGAGCCTACGAATTCTCGTCTTCTGCTTCTGCAAGCCTTCATGGGAATGCGCGCAGTGGTGGCTCTGGCCGTGGCTGCGGCCGTCGCCGAGCGAGCGAGTCTCTTGGTAGGCCTGCGCCACAGTGAAGAGCGCCTCCGCCAGGCGCAGAAGATGGAAGCGGTCGGGCGTCTTGCGGGCGGCGTGGCGCACGACTTCAACAACATCCTCACCGCCATCATCGGCTATAGCGAGATGGCGCTGCCCCAGGCTTCTCCAGAGAGCCCCTTGCGCCGCCATCTCGAGGAGATCAAGCGTGCGGGGGAACGAGCGGCAGGCCTCACGCGCCAGCTCCTGGCCTTCGGCCGGCGGCAGGTCCTCCAGCCGCAGCTGCTCAACCTGAACACGGTGGTGGCCGACGCGACTTCGATTCTGGGCCGCTTGATCGGCGAGAACATCGAGCTGGTGAGCGATCTGGCGTCACCCCTGGGCGCTGTGCGCGCCGACCCCGGGCAGCTCGGGCAGGCGCTCATCAATCTCGCGTTGAACGCGCGCGACGCGATGCCCGGCAGCGGCACCCTGACCATCGCCACGGCGATTCTCGACCTGGAGCGGCCAGAGACACACCCCGACTTCACCCTTGCCGAGGGCCGCTATGTCACGGTCTCGGTGAGCGACACCGGTACGGGCATGGACCCTTACACCTTGGGGCACATCTTCGAGCCTTTCTTCACCACCAAGGAGCCCGGCAAGGGTACTGGGTTAGGGCTCGCCACGGTCTACGGCATCATCAAGCAAAGTGAGGGTTTCATCGCGGTCGAGAGTCCGCCAGGAGGCGGCTCACGATTTACCATCTACCTGCCCCGCTGCGCGGCGGATCTGGAGCCGCCTCCGCTGGAGCCCGCGCCAGCGGCGACGCCGCCGCTGGCCGGTGGCAGCGAGACCGTGCTGGTCGTCGATGACGAGCAGGTCGTGCGCGGCCTGGTCACCGTCATGCTGGAGGATCTCGGATACCGAGTCGTCCAGGCGCGGAGCGGCGACGACGCGCTCGCCCAGCTGGCGCGGCACCCCGGTCCGATCCAGCTTCTGCTCACGGACATTGTCATGCCGGGTATGAGCGGTCTCCAGCTCGCCGAGCGATTTCGACGGCAATGTCCGGAGAGCCGGGTGTTGTTCATGTCGGGTTATAGCAGCGACGTGTCTCCCGGAGGCCTGCCGAGCGGCGAGGAACTCCTCCGCAAGCCCTTCCGGCAGGAAGAGCTTGCGCGCAGGGTGCACCAAGCGCTCAGGGAGACGACCTGAGGGTTTCTCTCGACCTCCCCACAGCTTCTTGGCAGCTCATCGGCACCCGTCGCCGCGGATCGGGTTCGGCAGCTCACCGGTCGCGAGGCTGCGGGGAGTCTACCGCGCCGGGGTGCGCGGGGCTGCGGCGGCACCGCGTGCGCCGCAGATCTCCCTGATCTCGTTCTCTTCGAGCACCCTGGCGGAGCCCTTGGCGCGGGCAAAGATCTCCTCGACCAGGTCGGGTGCCGCCTCGATGCCGCGCTCTTGCAGCCAGTAGACGACGTTCGACTCGCCGCTCATCGGCCCGACCTCGATCACCTGCCGGCGTCCGAAGAGACTCGCCGGCACCGAGGAGTAGACGCGGTCGGCCAGCCAGTCCTGGCCGCGCGCCCGCGCCTTGAGGATCGCCGAGGCGTGGACGCCGGTGGCGGTGCGGAACGCGTCGCGGCCCACCACCGGATAGTTGTCGGGCAGCGGCACGCCGGTGGTCTCGGCGACGAAGCGGCAATACCGCTCGAGGCTCCCGAGGTCGCGGTCGATCCAGCCGAGCAGCTGCATGTTGACTAGCAGCAGGTCGATGGCGCAGTTGCCGACCCGCTCGCCGATCCCCACCGCGGTGCCGTGCAGGCGGTCGGCCCCGGCGGCCGCGGCGGTCAGGGCGTTGATCACCGCCAGCCCGCGATCGCGGTGGCCGTGCCAGTCGACCTTGACCTCCTCGCCTGTCGCGTCCACCACTCCGCGGATGAAGCGGGTCACCGCGGCCGCTCCGGCCGGCGTGGCGTGGCCGACGGTGTCGGCGACGCAGACCCGCCGCGCTCCGGCCTCCACCGCCTCGGTGTAGAGCCGCCGCAGGTCCTCGGGCGCGGCGCGCGTCGTGTCCTCGGTGACGAACATCACCGGCAGCCCGTGCCGCACCGCGAACTCGACGGCTTCGCGAGTCAGCCGCAGCATGCGGTCGAGCGTCCATCCTTCGGCGTACTGGCGGATCGGCGACGAGCCGATGAAGCAGGAAGCCTCGATCGCCACTCCCGTGCGCTGCGCGATCTCGACGATCGGCTGGATGTCGGCGAGCACCGTCCGCGCCGCGCAGTTGGGGGCGATCGCCAGCCGCTGGTCGGCGATCTCGCGCGCCAGCCGCTCGACGTCGGCGACCACGTGCGGCCCCGCCCCCGGCAGCCCCAGGTCTGCCGACTCGATCCCCAGGCGCGCCATCATGTGCAGGATGCGCACCTTGTCCTCGATGACGGGGCTCTTCACCGACGGCGACTGCAGCCCGTCGCGCAGCGTCTCGTCGTCGAGCTCGACCCGTCCCCGCGCCGGCCGCAGCTCGCCGTCGCCCGCGCAGTTCCAGTCGTAGATCAGATCGGCTTCCGCCGGGGTTGCGGCCTGGGTCAAGGTTTGCCCGTAAATACCTGAGAATAAGCCGGCCTCATGCGCCGAATGCTACTACATCATGGACACCTAGCTCAGCTTGACAGCCGGGTGCATCAGAACTACAATGTAGGCACCTATGGCTGAGGTCCTTGGCGCCTTCGAACAGGCGGTGCTGCTCGCGATCGTCCGGCTCAGAGAAGGTGCGTATGGCCGTGCGATTTTCAGAGAAGTGCAGGAGCGGATGGAACGGGACGTCGCGGCCGGCGCCGTGCACGCCACTCTCGTTCGACTGGAGAAGAAGAATCTCCTGGCGTCTAGCCTGGGGCCAGGTACGCCGATCCGCGGCGGCCGGGCACGGCGCTTCTATCGATTGCAGCCCAAGGGATTGCGCGCGCTCAATGATTCCCGGGCGGCCGCCGACAATCTGTGGCACGGCCTCAAGTGGCCGCTGAAAGGATACGTATGAGCGTCAGCGCGACGCCTCCTGGCTGGGCCGAAGTCTTGCTGCGAGCCGTTCTCACTCCGGGCGACTTCGACAGCGTGTCTGGCGATCTCCTCGAGCAGTACCGCGAGAGTGTTCATCCAGCCCGCGGAGGCCGACGAGCAGATATCTGGTATGTGACGCAGGTGCTTGGGTTCGTCTGGCGAAACGCTCGCCTGTGGGCGACGCTGCTCGCTGTCGCCGTCATTGCACGAACGGCGATGGACTGGCTGGTGCCGCCAGTGGATTTCCATGCTCGAGCAAATGTTTCGACCCTTCTGGGCGTTGGTATCCTGCTGCTTGCGGGATTCTGGGCGGCATCACGCTCCGGCTCGTTCGCCGCCGGCCCGGTCGTTGGCGTCGCAACCGCCGCCATCGCCGCCCCGATCGAGGTGCTGGGTGCCGTGACACTGCTCGCTGGCTGGCACGATCCGATGACGATGGCTGCGATCCGTGGGAGTGGCGGCCTCGAAGAGGTCCTCACATTGCCGCTCGTAATGGTCGTGCCTGGCATCGTGCTCGGCACGATCGGCGGCTTACTCGGCGCAGCGGTCAAGAGACTGCGCACGGCGTAGCCCCGTTCTTTGGAGCGCCTGGAGGGATCGTAGTCAACAACGCCCTGGGAGGAAAGCAACGGGCGCTAGTATGGCTAGGCTCAAGACAGGGGAAAATCGAGCTCCTCGGTCACGAAGTAGGCCACTCGACTGTGATCGATGAAGTTTGCCTCGTCGTCCGCCGACGCTTTCCACTCGGGCGACTGTCTGGCAGCAAGCAGCGAGGCGACGTCGTCGAACCACAGCTCTGCCATGCCATCGAAGTCCGGCCCATGGGCATCGCCTGGGACGTACACCGTGTAGCTCTGGACCAGGCGTCGCAGCCCGGGAATCCGAGCTCCGATCCCGCCATGCACGTCGCGCCAGTAGCGAAGGAATTCCTCGCGGGGTAGATCGGGCCTTCGAGAGAGGCAATAGACAACCTTGAGCATGAGCGTGGTCCTCGGGCGCGGGTGTCGCCACGTGTGTGGCGAGACGCTGGTCGATCGGGAGCCTATACCCTCGTGTCCTCGTGTCCACCCTGGAGTTGCCGCAATGCGGCGAAGAGGTTAGCATGGAGAGAATCCTTTCGCGGTCCTCCCGGAGGTGGCGAATGAAGGGTGCGCTCGAGTTTCGCGACGGCGTGTTGCAGGCCTATCCCGATGTCTTCACCCCGGCGGCGCTGGCGGCGCTCGCGGCCCTGGCGCCGTTCAACCGGGACCGACGGGAGGTCATGGCGGGGCGCATGGCGCGCCGGCGCGAGCGGGCGCGAAGCGGCCTGCGGATCGCGTTCCTCGAGCCCGAGGCGCTGATTCAGCGCACCCGGATCCGCGTCCAGGAAGCCCGCGACGGCAACTTCACCGGCAGCGACATTCCTGCCGACCTGCGGCGGCAGTGGATCCAGGGCACCGGCCCGGCCACCAGGCCGCGGGCAACGACCACGGCCGGTCTTCGCAACGTCGCCTACGCGCTGCTATCCGGCGCCGACGGCTGGATGTTCGACGGCGAGGACGCGCTCGGCCAGGTCGACACCATGTCGCTCGACAACCAGCGCAACCTGAAGCTCGCCATCGCCAGGGACAAGCTCTTCCTCGAGGTCGCCGCCGAGGTCGCCGAGGAGATGAACCAGTGGGCGCGCGGCTTCCTCGGCCGCGCGATCGTCGCCGATTGGCGAAGGCAGCTCGACTTTACGACCAAGATCTTCCGCCCGCGCGGGCTCCATCTCGACGACCGCCACGTGCGCGAGCGCTCCGGTGGCGGCTTCTCGGCGTCGATCGTCGACGTCGTGCTGTACGTGGTCAACAATCATGAGCTGATCGGCGCCGCGGGTTCTTCGATCGTCCTCTACCTGCCGAAGATCCAGACGGCTGAGGAGGCGGCGCTGTGGAACGACGTCCTCGCCGCCCTCGAGGGCCATTTCGGCCTCGCGGTCGGAACCATCAAGGTCTACGTGCTGGTCGAGCAGATCGAGGCCTGCTTCCAGCTGATGGAGATCCGGGCCGCTCTCGGACCCCACTTCGTCGGCTTCAACACCGGGCGCTGGGACTACATCAACAGCGTCGCCGATGCGTTTGCCTGGAAGAGAGACTTTGTCAACCCCAACATCGACTCGATCGGCATGACGTACGGCTACATGCGCCACTACGAAGACCGCGTCCGCCGGGCGGTGAACACGGCCGATCGCGACGGCCGCTGCGCGCTGTGGCAGGGCGGCATGGAGGCCAACATTCCGGTGGGCTCGGAGGCGGGAATCGCCGCGAGCATGAAGAAGGCGGTCGCCGGCGGCGAACGCGAGCAGCGCGAAGGGGCGAGCGGCAAGTGGGTGGCGCATTGGAAGATGGTGCACATCATCCGGCCGGTCTGGGAGAAGGCCGAGCAGGACAACCAGCTGGGCCGCAAGTTCCCGCCGCTTTCCTACACCGACGAGGAGGCCGACCGGCTGATGCTCCTCGAGGCGGCGCCGCGCACCGTGCGCGGGGCGCGCGACCTGCTGAGCGTCGCGCTGCAGTACGGCAACGCCTTCCTGCGCGGCTTCCAGGCCGCCGCCCTGAAGCCGGCCGACTTCTTCGGCAACGACGACGTCCTTTACCTGATGGAAGACATGGCGACCGGCGAGATCCGGGCGAGCATCCTCTGGGAGTGGCTGCACAAGGGCGCGCGCTTCACCGAGGACGACCCCGAGACGGGAATCAAGGCCGGTGACGCGATCGGCCGGCCGTTCTTCGCCCGCCTGCTCG
This sequence comes from Thermoanaerobaculia bacterium, assembly GCA_035544875.1. Lineage (GTDB taxonomy): Bacteria > Acidobacteriota > Thermoanaerobaculia > Multivoradales > UBA5704 > JASLEW01. The sequence goes on from DASZZP010000109.1 coordinate 26,548, forward strand.
ACGAGGAGCTCGGCAAGCTGCTGCGGGCCGGCAACCGCGACGTGCACGACGACTCCAAGCCGACCACGCTGCCGATCGCGCGCACCATCGTCGAGGCGTACGTCGGCAGCGCGATCAAGCCCCCCTGGTACATCGACCTGCTCAACGTCAATCTCAGCCACCACGATCTTGAAACCGCCCGCCAGCGCATTGCCCTCTACCTCGATGCGATCCGCAAGGACGGCACCCGTCTGACCGAGAACCTCGACTTCGCACCTAAGACGAACTCCTCGCCGTGAGGGGGAGGGGGCGTTCCCTTCCCCCCGGAGGGGTGGGAAGGGGATCGAGGGGTTGCGGGGGGCGATCCGATGGATGCTTCGAGTAGGCCTCCACCGTGACGTCGCAGGGCCGTTTCCGACCTGCCGGAAGTGCCGCAACAGGCGAAAGCTGCGGCATCCCTCGGGATCGGCACCTCCGGTCTGGACTAGAATGGAGCCGCCCATGACCTCGTTCGACGAAGAAGTCGGCGCCACGCAGCGCTGGTTCGAAAGCCCGCGCTTCCGGGGCATCACCCGCCTCTACTCGGCGCGCCAGGTCGTCGAGCAGCGCGGCGCGATCGCGCACGACTACACCGTGGCGCGCGAGGCGGCGGCGGCATTCCACGCGCGCTTGCGGCAGCTCTTCGCCGAGAAGAAGAGCATCACCACGTTCGGCCCTTACTCGCCGGGGCAGGTGGTGACGCTGAAGCGCATGGGGATCGAGGGCATCTACCTCGGCGGCTGGGCGACCTCGGCGAAGGGCTCGACGACCGAGGACCCGGGACCGGATCTGGCGAGTTACCCCTTGAGCCAGGTGCCCGACGAGGCGGCCGGCCTGGTGCGCGCCCTGCTGACCGCCGACCGCAACCAGCAGTACCTGCGCTCGCGGATGAGCGACCAGCAGCGCGCCGCGACTCCGGCGGTCGACTTCCGGCCGTTCATCATCGCCGACGCCGACACCGGCCATGGCGGCGATCCGCACGTGCGCAACCTGGTCCGGCGCTTCGTCGAGAGCGGCGTGCCGGGCTACCACATCGAGGACCAACGCCCGGGGACCAAGAAGTGCGGGCACCAGGGCGGCAAGGTCCTGGTCGCATCCGACGAGCAGATCAGGCGCCTGAACGCTGCGCGCTTCCAGCTCGACGTCATGAAGGTCGAGGGCATCATCGTGGCGCGCACCGACGCCGAAGCCGCCAACTTGCTCGACAACCGCGGCGACGAGCGCGACCAGCCCTTCATCCTCGGGGCGACCAACGTCAACTTGCCGACGTACAAGGCGAGCTTCCTGGCGCTGATGAAGGGTTTTTACGACCTCGGCGTGCGCGAGCTCAACGGACATCTGCTCTACAGCCTTACCGACGACGAGCGGGCGGCGGCCGAGGCCTGGCTGGAGAGCACCGGCATCGCCAGGCTCGTAGCCGACAGCGTGGCGGGCTGGACGAAGAGGCCGGAGGGCTCGGTCGACTCGCTGTTCGACAAGATCGCGTCGCGCTTGCTCGAGCTCTGGGAGACCGAGGCCGGCCTCGAGACGTATGGCGAGGCGGTTGCCGAGCTACTCGAGTTCCAGGCCAGCGAAGGCGAGGCGCTCGAGATGAGCGTCGAGCTATGGCGCCGCTTCGCCCGGCGCGCGTCGTTCTACGCGGCGCGCAAGAAGGCGAAGGCGCTGGGCGTCAACGTCGTCTGGGACTGCGAGCACGCCAAGACGCCCGAGGGCTACTACCAGGTGCGCGGCGGCATCGAGTACGCGATCGCCAAATCGCTCGCCGCGGCGCCGTTTGCCGACCTGCTGTGGATGGAGACGGCGACCGCGAACCTCGACCAGGCGCGCGAGTTCGCCGAGGCGATCCACGCCGAGTTCCCGGACAAGATGCTGGCCTACAACCTGTCCCCGTCCTTCAACTGGGACTCGACCGGCATGAGCGACGACGATATGCGGCATTTCCCCGAGGAGCTCGGCAAGATGGGGTTCGTCTTCAACTTCATCACCTACGGCGGACACCAGATCGACGGCCTCGCAGCCGAGGACTTCGCAACCGCGCTCCGCCAGGACGGCATGCTGGCACTCGCCCGCCTGCAGCGCAAGTTCCGCCTCGTCGAGTCACCCTACCGGACGCCGCAGACGCTGGTCGGCGGGCCGCGTCTGGACGGTGCGCTCGCCGCCTCCTCGGGGCGCACGGCGACCACGAAAGCGATGGGCAAGGGCTCGACGCAGCACCAGCACCTCATCCAGACCGAGGTGCCGAAGAAGCTGCTCGAGGAGTGGCTGACGATGTGGTGCGAGCACTACCACCTTCCGGGCCCGCTGCGCGTCGATCTGCGTCCGCACCGCGCCGGTTCGGAGCTCCTCGAGCTGGCGATTGTCGGCCCCGCGCAGGAGAAGGAAGCGAACGTCGTCTTCGCGCCGATCCACGACCGCCGCGGCCGCAGCATCCTCTCGGTGCGCGACCAGAACACCTTCGACGAGAAGCTGCGCCAGAAGCGGTTGATGACTCTGATCCACCTCTTCCTGGTGCACCGCTACAGGGCGGACTTGGTGCACTACGTGAGCCCAACGGACGACAACCAGTACCAGGCGGCGAAGATGAAGTCGCACGGCATCTTCTCCGAGGTCAATACCGAGGTCGGGCAGATCATCGTTGCCGACGTGAATGCGCCGCGTATCGCCGAGCTCCTCGAGGCCGATCGCGTGAGGCTCTCCAAGCTGATCCGCAAGGAGAGCTAGCCACGCGGTGCGGTCGTCGCCGGGTCTCGGCTCCTGAGCCTCCCTCAGCCCCCGGCTCTCGAGGCGTTACAGCACCCCGACCGCCGTGAACGCCGGAACCACCGGGCAGACCTGCGACGCTTGCCGGATCTGGCCGAGGGTCTGCTTCTGCGGATCGGACAGCACGGAGACGAACTGCGCCGCGGACGCCGCCGAGATCGTCTGGACCCGCGCCTGCAGCGCCCTGGTCTCGATGAGAAGACGGCCGAGCTGCGCCGGGTCGGGGTTGTCGCCGCCGAGAAGTGTGGCGATCTCCTGTTCGTGCTGCTGGATCTGTTCCGCGACGGGCCGGATGGATTCCGCCTTCGCCGTCAGGATCTGGGCCACGGTGCGGGCCTGGTCATCGCTCAGCTTGAGGACCGCCGCCACGACCTGGATTGCAGAATAGGCCTCCGGAGTTTCTCCGGCTGCCGTTGCGCCGGCGTGGTCGGGTGCGGCGAGGACCGGGGCGGCACCCCAGACGCCGAGCAGCAACGCGAGGCCCGAAACCATTCCCACCCACCGCCTGTGAAGTTGTCGTCTCATCGTCGTCTCCCTCCATGTCTCCTTCGTCCTGACCTTTTCGAGGTCGATCTGCCGGCACGGCCGCCGCCATCCCCGGCGCTCTTTGTCTGTTGGTGGCGCCGGAAGCGAAGCCATATGACACCGGCACCGAGACGGGCGCAGAGCGAGCGGAGACGATGCTCCCTATCCGCGAGCCATAGAGCGACAAGGCGGAACACGTTGAAACAGGCTCGTAACTGAACCGGAAACTGTATGCTGGGCGGGCGGCGCGCCGCGGAGGAGCCAATGGCGAAGCTGGGCAGCATCGAGCTCGACCTCTTCCCACTCTGCCTGGGCGGCAACGTCTTTGGCTGGACGGCGGACGAGAGGCGGTCTTTTGCGGTCCTGGATGCCTATGCCGGGGCGGGAGGCAACTTCATCGACACCGCCGACTCCTACTCGGCATGGGTCAGCGGCCACTCGGGGGGCGAGTCGGAGACGATCCTCGGCCGCTGGATGGGAGCGCGCCGGAACCGCGACCAGATGGTGATCGCAACCAAGGTGGGACAGTTCCCTGGATTGAGCGGGCTCTCGGCAAACACCGTGCGCGCGGCTGCCGAAGCGTCGCTGCGCCGGCTGAAGACTGACCGCATCGACCTCTACTACGCGCACCGCGACGATCCGAACACGCCGCTCGCCGAGACCCTGCGCGCCTTCGACGGTCTGGTGCGTGAAAAGAAAGTTCGCGACATCGCGGCCTCGAACTTCACCGCCGAGCGCCTGGCGCAGGCTCTTGCCCTCTCGCGGCGCGAGCAGCTTGCGCGTTACGTGGCGCTGCAGCCGCACTACAACCTGGTCCATCGCGCCGAGTACGAGAGGGAGCTTGCCGGATTGTGCACCCGCGAGGGGCTCGCTTGCTTCCCGTACTTCGCGCTCGCCAAGGGCTTCCTCGCCGGCAAGTACCGCCCTGGAGCTCAGGTGGAGAGCGCGCGCGCCGAAGGGGCGCGGAAGTATCTCGACGATCGCGGGCTGCGCATCCTTGCCGTGCTCGACGCGATCGCCGGCGCGCACGCGACGACGGTGGCCGCGGCAGCGCTCGCCTGGCTCCTCGCGCAGCCCACGGTCGTCGCCCCGATCGCCAGCGCGCGTACGCCGGAACAGCTCGCAGAGCTGCTGCCCGCGACGACCCTGCGCCTCACCGACGAGGAGAAGAGGCAGTTGAGCGACGCCTCAGTCTGAGCCGCGGCCGCCGGCGGCGAAGGGGGACCCAGGCCACCGTCGAGCCGGTGCGCAGCGCCGGGTGGATGGCCACCCGCTCGAGCAGGATGCCGAGCAGGGCGCCGACGTGTTCTGCTAATTCACGCGAACACCTCCTCCTCGACGCCGGGAAGGAACTCGTGGACGAACCGCTCCCGGCCGCGGGCGAGCGCGGCATCGAGCACGAGCTTGCCGACCGCGAGGTCGAGGATGCCAAGCCCGAACGGACTGAACACCGTGATCTTCTCCTCGGGCGGGGAGGCCTGGGCCCGCCCCTCGAGAATGTCCGCCAGCGTACAGCGGACGAAGGACCGCGTTCCCACCGCCTGCTCGGCCAAATGGATCGACGTCTGGGCGCGGCAGACGTGATCGACGTCGTCCACAACGTTGTCGCAGGCGAGGATCACCTCCGGCGTGAGGTCGCGCAAGGAGATGTGGAGGATCTTCGCTCCCCGCGGGCAGACCGCGAGGGAGCTGACGTGGGGCCGCGTCGCGGTCGTCGCGAAGGAGACGAGAGGAGCGCTCTCGAGGATCGCCTCGAGGCTCGCCGCGACCTGCACGTCCGCGCCCCCGGTGACCTTGCGGAGGCGGCTGGCGAAGCGGGAAGCCCGTTCAGAGTCGAGGTCGTAGAGGATGAAGCTCGCCGGTCCGAGGGGGAAGACGGCCGCGAGGTAGCGGGCGATCTCGAAGTTGATCACCCCTGTTCCGATCAGTCCGGCGGCGGCCGGCGCGACGCCTGAGCAGAGCGCGTGCGCCGCAGCGGCGGCGCTCGCCGCCGTCCGTTGTGCGCTGATGATCGAGCCCTCGAGGATCGCCTCGGGCCGACCGGTCCGGCACGAGTTCAGGACCAGCACGGCCGAGGCGCGCGCCATCCCCCGCTCGAGATTACCCGGAAACGAGGAGATCCACTTCATCCCCGCAACTCCGAACCCGTCTCCCAGGAATGCCGGCAGCGCGATGATCCGGTTCTTCTCGTCGTCGGGAAAACGCAAGAAGGTCGAGTGCGGCAGCGAGCTCTTGCCGTGGCCATGCGCCACGTAGGCGTTCCGTACCGCCTCGATCACCTCGCCTTCTCGATTCCGGAGGAAAGACGCAACATCGCTTGCTCCGAGGATCAGGATGCCGTCGTCCTTGTTCATGTCAGCTCCTTTCTCTGCCGCGCAGGCTCTCAGAGGTGGACCGGCACCTCTTCGGCACGCTGGTGGACGGGCGCGCCGACCTCGTGGTCCACGCAGCCCAGGTGCTCCTTGACCCACGCATCGCAGTAGATGGTGTCGAGATAGCGCTCGCCGCGATCGGGCAGGATCACCGCGCAGGTGAGGCCCGGGGTCAACTCGTCCAGGACCTTGCCGATGCCGCTGACCAGCGCGCCGGAGGAGCCGCCGGCGAGGATCGCCTCGCGCTGCACCAGGCGCCGGCAACCGCGGACGCAATCGGCGTCGCTGACGTAGACCACCCGTGAGACCATGCCGTCGCGGTACAACCCGGACTGCAAAGCCGCGCCGTGGCCCGGCACGAGGCGCTTGCCGCTCTCGCCGCCGAAGATCACACTGCCCACGGCATCCACCGCCCAGATCTCGGTCGCGAGGCCGTGCTCGGCGATGCAGTCCGAGCACCCGCGCACCTGGCCGCAGGTGCTCGCGCTGAGGAAGAGCAGGTCGAGCCTGCCGTCGAGCTCCTCGCAGATCTCGAGGAGGGTCTGGTGGTGGGCCCGGGAGTTGTCCGGGTTGCCGTACTGGTTCGACCAGAAGGCTCCCGGGATCTGCCGCATCAGCTCCTGCACCTTGTGGATGCGCGCGGGGAGGAACTCGCCGGTCGAGGGGTCCGGCTCGGTGACTTCCACCACCTCGGCGCCGTAGGTGCGTATGATCGAGACGTTGACCGCGGTCGCCTTCGGGTCGACTACGCAGATGAAGGGCAGGCCATAGTAGAGGCATGCCTGCGCCAGCCCGATGCCCATGTTGCCCGAGCTGGATTCGATCACCGTGCTGCCGGGCCCGATCTCGCCGCGCGCCCAGGCGCGGCTGATGATCGAGCGCGCGGCGCGGTCCTTGACGCTGCCGCCGATGCTCACTCCTTCCAGCTTGGCGTAGAGATTGATCTCGGACTCGGGGTAGAGCCGGTCGAGCCGGACCAGGGGGGTGTTGCCGATCAGCGAGAGAATCCCAGCGTGTTTCATCTCCGGCCTCCATCTGCCATCAATGCCGGGGCCACGGCCGTTGCCGGCGACGCTCCGCCGGAAAACTCCACGTAGCGCGTCGCGGCAGCCGCCAGACGCTCGGCAAGGAGGTTTGCGATGCTCGCGACTTGGGGGGGCGCAAGCAGCGTGTTGTGATCGCCAGGGGCGTAGATCACGTCGATCCCACCCTGCACCAGCCGCTCCCAGCCGTAGGTCTCGCTGGCGTGGAGGGTGGGATCCCGCGAGTCGGCCAGCACCGAGCCCTGCCGCGTACGCAGTAGCGTCAACCGGCCCGCGTAGGGCTTTGCCTTGCTGGAGTAGCGCCACATGGCGCGGGTGTTGGCCTCGTGGATGCGCCAGAATGCCAGCCTCCTCGACCGCGATCACCGTGCGCAGCGCCTCGTGGCGGCGCACGATCGCGGCGAAGGCCCTTACCAGGCGGGGCACGTCGAGCGGGCGGCGCAGCTCCACGGCCACGGCGATGTTGTAGGCGGGGTTGCCCGGCTGCAGGCGGTCGAGGAACCACAGGCGCTCCTGCGCCGGCGAGAGCGGCGCCGCGCCGCCCACGACGCCGGTGGCGCGCCGCGGGATCGCCGGGGCCCCCAGGTCAAGCCCATCCTGCGCGAGCAGCAGCGACATCAGCTCTTCGCTCTCTGCTTCGGGGTCGCGTGGCAAGGTGGCGGTCTGCATATCGAGGTCCGGATGCCGGGTGAAAGTCTCGCTCTTGGCAAAGCGGCGGTCAGTGGTCGCCCAAGGTGCTCCTATTCGAGCTTGCCCAGCGCCTCCCTGGCTTCGCGCAGCTCGGGGTCGAGCTTCAGGGCGCTCTGGTACTCGCTACGGGCCGCCGTCTTGTTGCCCCTCCTTCCATACACCGTTCCCAGCCGGAGATGCGCGTTGGCAAGAGGCGGGCTGTCGAAGCCGGGGCTGTAACCCAGATAGCGTTTGAGGCACTCCTCGGCACGCTCGAGCCGCCGTCCGGAAAGCGCTCCGGTCTTGCCGATCTGATAGAGGGCGTCCCCATCGTCGGGCTTGGCCTGGATCACCGCCTCGAAGGCGTCGAAGGCGCTGTCCCACTTCTGCTCGTCTTGGTAGAGCGCGCCGAGCGCCAGGCGCGGGCGCGGATCGGCCGGCGCTCGCCGGATCGCGTCCTCGAGCTTCTGCTCCGTCCCGACCAGGTCCTGTCGGTTCCTGGCGATGGTTGCATACGCAAGCGCGCCCGCCACCGCGTCCCGCCGCTGGATCTCGGCCGCCTGCTCGCGCGCCTTGTCGACGCTCCCGCCCATGAACCCGGGTGCCTGCAAGTAGTACTCGACGAGGTCGGCCCTCGCCTCGAGGGAGTTGGCGTCGAGGGCGACGGCCTGATCCCAGGCTGCCTTGGCTTTCCTCATCAGACCGGGCTTGCGCAGGAAGCTCGCCTGCTTGGCGGTCTGCGCGTACGTGCGCGCCAACCAGAAGTAGCCATCGGCGCGGCGCGGGGCGAGGGCGGTCGCTCGCTCCAGCCATTCGGTGGCCCGCCCGTACTGGCGCTGGAAGAGGCAGGTCTTGCCCAGAAGGTAAGCAGCCTCGGCGTCTTGCGGGTGCCGGGTGGCGAAGAGCTCGAAGAAGCTCCTCGCCTCGTCGTAGTGCCGGCCCTCCAGGAGCTGGATGCCGGGGGCCAGGGCCTCGGTGGCGGCGCCGGCCGCGGCCGCGAAGCACGGCGCGAGGGCCGCGACGGCCAAGGCCCGGCAGGTCTGTTTGCTTAACATGACGACTCCTTTCCGGTTTCAGCCCTCGGCCAGGGCCGCTCTCGCTCCGGCTACGTCTGAGGGCGCGGCGCTCGCTTCGGGCTCGATGCAGATGATGCGGAGCTCGCTCGTGTAGCGCTCTCCCCGGGCATCGGGCAACCAGGCCTGACTCGGGTCGGGCAGCATCTCCCTGATCGTGATCGGGCCGCGCGGTGCCTCGAGCTCGAGGCTGCGCCGCACCGCCTTGGCGAACAGGTCGACGTAGATGGGGCTGTCGAAATCGACATAGAAAGGTTTCTTTTCCACCGGGGCGCGCACGAAGACGAAGCGCGGCATGGCGTGGCTCCGCATCCACCGGCGGGCGGCGAGAAAGCGGGTATCCGGCGCGCGCTCCCTGGCGAAGGTGAGCTCCTCGGGAGCGCAACGCCAGGTCTCGCGGCAGACCACCAGGCGGTCGATCGTCACCCGCGGTGCATGGGCGGCGGGCGCCAGCAGCTGGAAGCAGCTGGTCGCCAGGTAGGACAGCAGCTCCGAGAAGACCTCCAGCACCGCGAAGGCGGGCCGCCCGCTGCGGGTTTCGATCACCAGCACGCCGTTGCGGTCGCGCACGACCAGCGAGCCGATCGGCATCGCCTGTCGGCCCGGGATGCCGGCGGCGTCCTGAGCGGCGACCAGCTGGAAGTCCCTGGCCGCGGTGTGAGCGCGCTGTGTGCGGGTGGTGAGAGTGGGCCAGAACTTGGGCGCCATCGGCACCAGGCGGGTTTGCGGCATGTCGAGATCCAGCGCCCGCGCGACCGCCGCGAAGTCCGGGTGCTGTGCCATGAAGACCCACACGTTGAGCGTGTTGACCCCGAGATGCAGCTCGCCCAGCACCAGTTGGTACTCGCCGCACGCGATGGCCTCGGGACCCGCGGCGGCCACCATCACGTCCGGGTTGTGGTAACGCCCCATGCGCCAACCCGGGTGGGAGGCGGCAAAAGCCGCCGCCACGGGCGCCGCCAGCTCGCAGCTGCGGTAGCAGGCACGGCGGGCACCCGCGGGCAGCCGCAAGACCTCGGCCCAGCGGCGCAGGAGCTCGGGCATCACCGCTTCGACGAGGCGCGTGCCCTCGGCGACCATCAGCGGCTGGGCGCGATGCCAGAAGCGGGTGGCATCGACCACCGGCGAGCCGGTCTCCCGCGCCAGCCCCTCGTAGACCTGGCGGAAGGCACGGTCGAAAGATCCGGCGCATGCCGCGGTGAGCCAGCGCGCGCTGCGCAGGACGAGCGACAGCGGCGGTCCTAACGCGTCGCGCAGCTCATCGCCCAGACGCAGCTCGAGTGCGCGCCGGCAGTCCTCGTAGACGAGGGTGCGGCCAGCGTAGGTCTGGCCAGCTGCACGGGTGGCGGCCTCGCCGGTCAGCCGCGTGAAGGTGTCCTCCATCCCCGCGAGGGCCCGATCGAGCCGGCCGGCGTCGCCGGCGGCCAGGGCCACCGCATCGCGCTCCCGCTCGAGCTCGGCGAGGGCGGCGAGCGCATCGCGGCGCTGCGGCTCGTCGCCGATCCGTTCCAGGGCCCGCCGCAGCACCGCCGGTGCGTCCGGCTGCACCGGCACCTCGAAGCCCCAGGTGACGAGGCCCGTGCGGCTCATGTAATCGAGCTGGGCATAGACCTCCTGCTCGCGACGCGCCAGGTGCGCTGCGCCGCGGCCGAGGTCGAGGGCGATCTCGCGTGCGGTGCGCTCGCCGTCACAGGCGGCGAGGAGCGCCGCATGGGCGGGCGGCAGCTCGACCGGTGGCTGCTCCGCGAGGTGGAGTGTGGCGCCCTCGAGGTGCGCGAAGGGGGCGCGCCGCGGCGTCATCCAGGGGCGCAACGCACGGTTCCTGGCCAGGGCCTTGGCGAGCGCGTCGACCGCCCACGATTCGAGGTAGACGCGGCGCCGCGAGAGCAGGTCCGGTCCCGGCCGGCAGTCGACGGCCGGCCCACCCGCGGCGATCTCCGCCCAGCCGATGGGACCGAAGAAGCCGATGCTGTCGTTCTTGACGCAGTAGCGCTGGAGGTAGCTGGCAACCAGCTCCTCGTGCTGGCGCCGCTGCGAGTTGCGCGCGCCGGCATCGGGTGGCGTGCGCGTCAGCTCGTCGAGGGCGGTGTGCAGAGCGCGGCGGTTCTGCCAGACGATCGCCTCTCGCAGGCGGTCCCAGCCCGCCAGGCGATGAATCTGGCGCGACACCTCGACGGCGCACTGCTGGTAGGCCTCGGCGAAGACGGCGCCGGCGTCCGCCAGGTCCTCCTGGCACCGCCGCATCGGGTCGAGCGAGGCCGGCTCGACGCCACCGGGAAGCTTCCCCTGGTTGAGCGCGCGCAGGGCATCGAGCAGCGGGCGGCGGCGGCGCTTGTCTTCCCATTGCCCGGCTCGGCGCAGCTCGTCGAGCGCCTGGTTGATCTCCGCCGCCAGCTCCCGGTGCGCGGCCACCGCTGCCGCTTCAGCCGCGAGCAGGCGGTCTGCCGCCGAGGCCGCGCCCGGTGGGGCCAGCCGGAGCACCTCGGCCACCGGGAAGCCGGCGCCACGCAAGGCGGCGGTACGCCACACGGCCCAGGGTCCGCCGGGCAGGGGGAGAAGGTGGTCGGCAAGCTGGGCAGCCGCTACCGGAGTGACGGTCGCCGTGGCGATCGCGGTCATGGCATCGATCCTCCCGGGCCAGCCGGTGGCCGGCCGGCGAGATCGAGCGCCACCAGGCGCAGCTCACAGAGGTAGCGCTGGCCCGCCGCATCCGGCAGCCAGGCTTGCCCGGGATCGGGCAGCATCTCCGTCACCTGCAGCGGCTCGGCCGCTCGGGCGGCACCGGTGCGCCGCGCCGTCTTCGCCAGCAGCTCGATGAACACGGGGCTCGTCAGATCGACGCAGAAGGGTTTCTTCTCGACCGGCGACTTGACGAACACGAAACGCGGCAGACCTTGCTCGTCGGCCCAGCGCCGCACCGCCGCGAAGCGCTCGGCCGAGCCCTCCGCGGCGGCGAACGGCAGCTCGCCGGCGGCGAAGCGCCAGGTCTCCCGCGCGACCACCAGCCGGTCGATGGTCACGCGGGGCGTGTGGGCGCTCGCGGGCAGCAGCTTGAACGAGGAGCCGATCATGAAGGTGAGCGCGTCGGCAAACAGATCGAGCACGTCGCGGCGCAGCCGGCCGTCGCGGGTGCGGGCGACGAGCCGCCCCTGGGCGGGCTCGATCACGATCGAGCTGATGGGCAGCACCCGCCCGGGGTCCACTCCCGCCGCACCATGCGTCGAGGCGAGGCGATAGTCGTGCTCGGGAACGAACGCGATCTGCGTCCGAGTGGTCAGTCCCGGCCAGTGCTTGCCGGAGATCGGCACCACCCGCGGCTCGGGGAGGTCGGCCGCCAGCGCCCGCGCGACGCTCTCACGTTGCGGGTGCTGGGTCATGAACACCCAGGTATTGAGGGTGTTGGCTCCCATGTGGATCTCGCCCAGCACGAGCTGGAAGTCGCCGCGCTCGACCGCCTCGACGCTCGCGGCGGCGATCAGCACGTCCGGGCTGTGATAGCGGCCCACCGCCCAGCCGGCGTGGGGAGCTGCGAACGCCGCTCGCACACCGTCGGTCAAGGCAGCGGCCCGGAAGCTCGCGCGGCGCTCGCCCGGCGCGAAGGGCAGCAGCTCGGCCCATCGCCGCTGGAACTCCGGCAGCGCCGCATCGGACAGCCGCGACGTCTCGGCAAACAGCAGGGGCTGCAGGCGGTACCAGAGCTGGATGGCCTCGACCGCCGGCGAGCCGGTCGCGCGCGCCAGCTCGTCGTAGAGCCGGCGGAAGATAGGGCGGCAGAGCTCGGCGGCCCGGAAGGTGTACCAGCGCGCGCTGTCCAGCAGCAGGGCGAGGGGCGGCCCGAGCGCGGCGAGCACTCCCGGCCCGAGCGTGAGGTCGAGGTCGCGCCGGCAGTCCTCGAAGAGCAAGGTGCGGGAGGCGTAGGTTTGCCCGGGCGCCCGGGTCGGGCTGGCGCCAGCCAGGCGGGTGAAGGTGCTCTCGAACCGGCCCAGGGCCTGGTCGAGGTCCACCGGCCGGCCGGCGGCTGCCGCGACCTCGGCGCGGGCGGCCTCGAGCTCCGCGACCGCCGCCAGGGCGCGGCGGCGCACCGCGTCGTCGCCGATCGCCTCGAGCTGGCGCCGCAGCGCGGCCAGGGCATAGGGCTCGACCGGCACTGCCAGTTCCCACTCGACGATGCCGGTCTTGCGCATGTAGTCGAGGAGGGTGAAGACCTCGCGCTCGTTGCGCAGCCCGGGGGTCGCGGCCTCGCGCAGCTCGCCCGCCAGCTGGCGGGCGCTGCGCATGCCGTCGCAGGCGCGCAGCAGCGCCGCCTGGCCGGGCTGCAGCCGCGAGGCGGCCTGTCCCGGCACGAGAAGGGTGTCGCCTTCGAGGCGGATGAAGGGCAGCAGGCGGGGGGCGATCCAGGGCTGGATCGCCCGGTCCGCCGCCAGGGTCCGCGCCAGGGCGTCGACCCCCCAGGCTTCGAAGAAGACCGTGCGCTCGGCGAGCAGCCGCGGCCCGGCACGCACCACGACGGCGGGACCCTGGTGCGAGAGCTCTGCCCAGCCCACCGGGCCGAAAAAGCCGATGGTGTCGTTCTTCGCGCAGTACCGCTGCAGATAGCTCGCGACCAGCTCCTCGTTCTGCCGTCGGCGGGAGTTGCGCGGCCCATCCGGCTTGCCGAGGAGCGACTCGCGCAGGTGGTGGAAGGCGTGCCGGTTCTGCCACAGCAGGGCCTCCTGAAAGCGTTCGTCGCTGACCATCTGCTCCAGCTCCCGGGAGGTGCGCTCCGCCTCGGCGGCGAGACAGCGCTCGAGCTCCCGGCGCGCACCCGCCAGCCGCTCCTGGCCCGCCGCGAGCGCCGCCAGCTCGGCGGCCGCCGCCCCGCCTACAGTCGGCTCCGGCAGCCGCCGCTTGCCGAGGGTGCGTTGAAGCTTCAGCAGCGGCCGCCGCCGGGCCGCGTCCTCCCACGCCCCCTCCCGCCGCAGCTCGCGGAGCGCACCGTCGACCGCCGCCAGGGCGGCGGCGAACGCCGCCTCCAGCTCGGTCTCCGCGCGCCGCCGTTCGGCGAGCGCCACCAATGCCGCCGGCGAGCCCAGGCACAGCAGGGGGGCGAGAGGAAAGCCGGTCCCCCGCAGGCAGGCGCAGCGCCATAGCGCCCAGCCCTCGCCCCCGGGCAGCGCGACGAGGTGGGGCGCCGGGACCGCCGCCCGCCGCTCCGTCGCGAGCGCCTCGTTGGCGGCGCCGGCGGCCGCAGCCGCTGCCGGAGGCGCCATCAGCGTCTCCCTGCCGCCGGCGCCAGGCAGGCCGCCAGCTGCCGTGCGACGACCTCGACGTTGGGCGAGCGCAGCAGGTCGTCGTGGCTGCCGGGCATGGGGTAGAGATCGAGGCTGCCCCCGGCGAGCACGCTCCAGCCCAGATCGGGGCGGTCGTGCGCCGCCGGCGCCCAGGAGTCGCCGACGATCGACCGCTCGACCGAGCTGAACAGCGCGATGCGCCCGGGGTAGGGGACCGCCCTGGCGGCGTAGTCCCAGAGCGCCACGGTGTTCCCTTCGTGCACCCGCCGGAAACCGTGCGCACTGCTGACCCCGCTCGCCGCCGGCAGGAAGGACACCGCCGCGAGGTGAGCGAGGAACGCTTCGAGCTGGCTCTCTGGCGCGAGGCCCAACAGCTCGTCGAGGGACAGGGAGAGCGACAGTGCGAAGTGGCGCTCGAGCTCGCGGGCGAGGAGCATGAACCAGCTGGCCCAGTGCTCGTGGCCGAGCTCGGCCACGGTCCGGCTGCTGCCCCCGATCGGCGCCAGGCTGTCGAAGATCGCCAGCAGCGCCACCTCGCCCCCACCCTGCCGCAGCTGCTGCGCCATCTCGTAGGCTACGAGGCCGCCGAAGGACCAGCCGCCCAGCCGGTAGGCGCCCTCGGGCTGTGCCGCGCGCACCGCTCGCAGGTAGAGCGCCGCCATCTCGCGCACGTCGCGCAACGCTGGGCGCCGGCCGTCCAGGCCGCGCGCCTGCAAGCCGAAGAAGGGTTGATCCGGCCCCAGCAGGCGGGCCAGCGGCTCGTAGCAGAGCACGTCGCCGCCGGTGGGATGGACGCAGAAGAACGGGGGCCGCGAGCCGGCCGGCTGGATGGTGACGAGCGGCGACCAGAGCTCTTCGTCGGCGGGCTCCGCCAGCAGCTGCGCGAGTCGCGCCACGGTGGCCCCCCGGAAGAGGCTGGAAAGCGGCAGCTCCACGCCCAGGCGCCGTTCGACCAGGGCCATGAGCCGCACCGCGAGCAGCGAGTTGCCACCCAGCTCGAAGAAGTCGTCGTGGATCCCGACCCGATCGACCGGCAGCACCTCCGTCCAGATCTCGGTCAGCGTCCGCTCGACCGCGTCACGGGGTGGGACGAAGGCGGCGGCGAGCTCGGGGCGTGTCGGCTCCGGCGCCGGCAAGGCCTGGCGGTCCAACTTGCCGTTGGGAGTCAGCGGCAGCTCCGCCAGGGTGACGATGGCCGCAGGCAGCATGGCCGACGGCAGGCTCGCGGCCAGGTGCCGCCGCAGCTCGCTCGCGGTTGCAGCGCAACCCGGCCGCAGCACGACGTAGGCGAGCAGGCGCCGGGCGCCATCGGCCATCGGCGCCACGACCGCCGACGCCGCGACGGCGGGGTGGCGGGCGAGCGTGGCCTCGATCTCGCAGAGCTCGATGCGCACACCCTGCACCTTCACCTGGCCGTCGATGCGGCCCAGGATCTCGAGCTTGCCGTCGGCACGGCGGCGGCCAAGGTCACCCACCCGGTAGAGCCGCTCGCCGCGGGCGGAGAAGGGGTTGGGAAGGAAGCGCTCGGCCGTGAGCTCGGGCCGATGGAGATAGCCCCGGGCGAGTCCCGCACCGCCGATGAAGATTTCGCCGACGACTCCCGCCGGCACGGGCTGCAGGCGGTCGTCGAGAACATGGAGCGAGGTGTCGGCGACTGGCCGCCCGGCCGCGACCGGATCGCTGGCCGGAATCACCTCGTCGACCGCGGACCAGATCGTCGTCTCGGTCGGGCCATAGAGGTTCCAGAGGCTGGCGCCGCAGCCGAGCAGCCGCTCGGCGAGCTCTCGCGGCAGGGCCTCGCCGCCGCACAGCATGCGCAGCCCCGGCTGTCCCCGCCATCCCGCCGCGAGCAGCAGCCGCCAGGTCGAGGGGGTCGCTTGCAGGACCGTGGCGCCGCTGGCTCGGACCAGCTCCGCCAGGCGGCGGCCGTCATGGGCCACTTCGCGCGGGGCGAGCACGAGCCGGCCGCCGGTCGCCAGGGGCAGGAAGATCTCCAGCGCGGCGATGTCGAACGAGAGGGTGGTGACGGCGAGCAGCGTGTCGCCGCAGCTCAAGCCGGGGCGGAGGCGGCGCGTCAGCGAGGCGAGCAATCCGACCACGGCGCGGTGCACCACCTGCACCCCCTTCGGCCTGCCGGTCGATCCCGAGGTGTAGATCACGTAGGCCGGGTGTTCGGGCAAGACGGCCGGGCCGGCGATGCCCTCCCCGCGTTCGTCCTCGTTCTCGCCGAGCTCCTGCTCGTCGAGCAAGAGCCGACGGACGCCGGGCCCGGCGAAGCCGGCGACCTGGCCGGCGAGGGCGCGCTCGGTGAGGACCAGCCGCGGCTCGCGACCGCCCAGCGCATCCTCCGCCATGAACGCCAGGCGCTCGTGGGGATAGCTCGGATCGAGCGGCACGTAGGCGCCGCCGGCCTTGAGCACCGCGAGCAATCCGACCACCATCTCCGGCGAGCGCCCGGCACAGATCCCCACCGGCACCTCCGGTCCAACTCCCAGCCGCCGCAAGCGGGCGGCCAGCCGGCAGGCCGCGGCGTCGATCTCGCGGAAGCTCAGCTGCCTGCCCTGGGCGATGACAGCCGGCGCATCGGGGGTGACCGCCGCCTGCCGCTCGCAGAGCTGGTGCAGGCAGAGCCCCGCCGGATCGGGGTCCAGGGTAGCGGTATCGTTCCACTCCGCGAGCTGCGCGCGCTCGGCGTCGCTCAGCAAGGGGAGCGCAGCGACCGGCAGGGCGGGACGATCGGCGACCGCTGCGAGCAGGCAGCTCAGGTGGCCGGCCAGGCGCCGCACCGTGGCGGCATCGAAGAGATCGGTGTTGTACTCGAGCGAGCCGTGGAGCGCACCGCGGATCTCCTGCAGCGCGAGAGTGAGCTCGAACTTCGCCGTCAGGGTGTCGGATTCGAGCGGCACCAGGGAGAGCCCGGTGAGACGCGCCACCGGCGTGGGCGCGTTCTGCCAGACGAACATGGTCTGGAACAGCGGCGGCCGGGCCAGGTCCCGCCCCACCTCGATCGCCTCGATCAGGCGCTCGAAGGGCACGTCCTGGTGAGCATAGGCGCCGAGCGCCACCGCCCGCACCCGCGCGAGCAGGGCATCGAAGTTTGGCTCCCCGCCGAGGTTCGCGCGCAGCACCAGGGTGTTGATGAAGCAGCCGACCAGCTCCTCGAGCTCGCTGCGATGGCGGCCGGAGATCGGCGTGCCGACGGCGAAGTCCGGCTGCGCCGTGTAGCGGAAGAGCAGCGTCTCCCAGACCGCCAGCAGAGTCATGAACAGGGTGACGTCGGCTTGCCGGCCGAGGGCGTGCAAGCGCTCGGCCAGCTCGCCGGGCAGCACGAAGGAGAGGCGCGCGCCGTGCGAGCTCTGCAGCGGCGGATGCGGCCGGTCGGTGGGCAGCGCCAGGCCCGGCGGCAGGCCGGCGAGCTGCCCGCGCCAGTAGGCGATCTGCGGCTCGAGCACCTCGTCGCGCAGGCACTGGCGCTGCCAGGCAGCGAAGTCGCCGTATTGCAGCGCGAGCTCGGGCAGGGGCGAAGGCTGGCCGGCGCGGTACGCCGCGTAGAGCTGCGCCAGCTCGCGCAGGACGATACCCACCGACCAGCCGTCGGCGACGATGTGGTGCACGGTGAGCAGCAGCAGGAGCTCCTCGCAATCCAGCCGCAGCAGCGTGACCCGCAGCAGCGGCCCGCGCGCGAGAGCGAAGGGGCGCCGGGCCTCGGCGAGCGCCAGCCGCTCGGCCACGAGGCCGCGGCACGGGCCGGGCAGCGCGGCGAGCGAGATGCAGGGCAGGGGCACCGGGGCGGGCTCGGCCACGCGCTGGCTCGGCCAGCCCCCGGCCTTGGGGAAGGTGGTGCGGAGCACCTCGTGACGGCGCACGATCTCGCTCAGGCTCCGCGCCAGCGATGCGACGTCGAGCGCGCCCCGGATGAGCACCCGGCCGGGCATGTTGTAGGTCGCGCTCCCCGGCTCGAGCTGGTCGAGGAACCAGAGCCGTTGCTGCGCGAACGACAGCGGCTGACCGGCGCCGCCGCGCCCGGCCGCCACCAGCGGCGGCAGCCCGAGCCCCTGCGCCTGCGCCAGGCCGAGCTCGATGCGGCGCGCCAGGCCTGCCGCCGTAGGCAGCTCGAACAGGCTGAGCACCGGCAGCTCCAGCTGGAAGGTCTCCATGAGCCGCGCCATCGCCTGCGTGGCCAGCACCGATTGGCCTCCCAGGTCGAAGAAGCTCTCGTGCGGCGCTACCCGGGGCAACCGGAGGACGCGTGCCAGCACCGTGCAGACCACTTCCTCGACCGGGCTCGGCGCGCCAGGCGCACACGAGCCCGCGGCGTCGCTCTCGCCGCCCTCGGGCGCCGGCAGGGCGGCGCGGTCGAGCTTGCCGTTCGCGGTCAGCGGCAAGGTGGCCAGCGGTACATAGCGCGCCGGCACCATCGCTGCGGGCAGCTGCGCGGCGAGGTAGCGCCGCAGCTCGTCCTCGACCGGCGCCGCGGCGCCGCGGCCGACCACCCAAGCCACCAGGCGCTGCCCGCTGCCGTCTGCGTCGTGCATCCCCACCACCGCCCGAGCGACCGCTGGATGGCGCTCGAGCACGGCTTCGATCTCCGCGGGCTCGACGCGGAAGCCCCAGACCTTGAGCTGGCGGTCGATCCGTCCCGCCACCTCGATGCCACCGTCCGGGCGCAGGCGCGCCAGGTCGCCGCTGCAATACATCCTCTCCCCGGGAGAGCTGGCGAAGGGGTCGGGCAGGAAGACCGCGGCCGTCCTCGCCGCATCGTTGAGATACCCGCGCGCCAGTCCGGCGCCAGCGATGAAGAGCACACCCGGCATGGCGGCAGGGACCGGCTGGAGAACCGCGTCGAGGACGTAGACGCGGACGTTGGTGAGCGGACGCTCGAGCGGCAGCGCCGCCTCCCCGCCCAGCGCCGTGGCGGCATGGAGCGCGGAGGTCGCGGCGCCCACCGTGGTCTCGGTCGGGCCGTAGTGATTGGCCAGCCGGCAGCCGGCGGGGGCGAGAGCAGCGAGCCTCGCCACGAGCTCCCGGGCGACCGGCTCGCCCCCCAGCAGGAGCCGGCGGCCGGGCAGCACCCGCTCGGCGTCGCGCCCGAGCAGCAGGGCTGAGAGATGCGACGGCACGATCTTGACGCAGTCGATCGCTTCGCGCGCGAAGAGCTCTCCCAGCGCCGCGGCATCGGTGGCAAGGCGGTGCGCGACGACGTGCAGGCAGCCGCCGGTGACGAGGGCCGGGAAGAGCACCGTATGTCCGAGGTCCGCCGCCGGGGTCGAGACCAGGGCGAAGCTCGAGCAGGCGGCGAGGTCGAAACGGTCGATGACTGCCGCCACGTAGTTGGACAGCGCCGCGTGGGACACCACCACCCCCTTCGGCGCGCCGGTCGATCCGGAGGTGTAGATGACATAGGCCGGGTTCGCGCCGAGCGGCGCGCGAGTCGGGTTCGCCGCCGCCGCCGCAGCGATCTCCGCGGCGTCGGCGTCGAGCAGCACCAGCCGGCTCGCCAGCACGGGCGGCAGCTTCTCGAGCCAGGGACCGCGAGTCACCACGGCCTCCGGCTCGGCGTCGGCCAGCATCGCGGCCAGGCGCCCGGCCGGCTGGTCGGGATCGAGCGGGATGTAGGCGGCGCCCGCCTTGAGCACTGCGAGCAGCGCGCCGATCAGCTCCACCCCGCGGCCGAGCAGGAGCGCCACTCGCGACTCCGGCCCGACGCCGAAGCTCATCAGGTGGTGGGCCAGCCGGTTGGCCTCGGCGTTGAGCTCGGCGTAGGTGCGCCGGGTCTGCTCGTCGGCGACGGCCGGAGCTTCCGGCACGCGCTCGACCTGCGCCTCGAAGCGGCGGTGGCAGAGCTCGCCGTCGCCATGCGCACCGCCCGTGGCCACCGGCGGCGGGCACCATCGCGACCAGATCTGCCGGCGCTCGGCCGCGCCGAGCAGCGGCAGCGCCGACAGCGGCCGCTCCGGATCGGCCGTGAGCGCGCCGGCCACCGCCAGCCATTGCTCCGCCAGGAGCGCGGCGGCCGCCGGATCGAGCAGGTCGGTGCTGTACTCGAAGACCGCGGCGAGCCCGCCGTCCTCGGCCTCCTCGACCTTGACCGTGAGGTCGAACTTGGCGGTGCGGTTGTCCACCGGCAGGCGCTCGATCCGCAGCCCGGGCAACGCCGGCATCCGCACCGGCGCGCTCTGCAGCACGAGCAGGGTCTGGAACAGCGGCGAATGGCTGGCCCGGCGCTCCGGCCCGACGGCCTCGACCACCTGGTCGAAAGGCAGCTCCTCGTGGGCGAAGGCCTCGAGCGCCACCGCCTGGGCTCGCGCCAGCAGCTCGGCTCCCGCCGGGTCACCCGCGAGGTCGAGCCGGAGAGCGAGGGTGTGGACGAAGAAGCCGATCAGGCGCTCGACCTCCTCGCGGTCGCGTCCCGCGGCGGCGGTCCCCACGACCAGATCGGTAGCGAGGGTGGCGCGCCCCAACCATGCGGCATAGGACGCCAGGAGAGCCGAGAACAGGGTCGCTCCGCTGCGCCGGGCGAGGCCGCGCAGCGCCGCCGCCAGCTCCGGCGGCACGGCGACCGGCAGGCTGGCGCCCGCATGGGAGGCGACCGGCGGGCGGGGCCGCGCGAGCGGCAGCGCGAGCACCGGCAGCTCGCCCGCGAGGCGGAGCCGCCACCAGGCAGCCTCACGCGCCCGCGCCTCGGGGCTCGTGCGCGCCCGCTGCCAGAGCGCGAAATCGCCGTACTGCAAGGGCAGCGGCGCGAGGGGCGAGGGCCGCCCGCCGGCGAAGGCAGTGTAGAGCGCCGTCAGCTCGCCGGTCATGATGCCCATCGACCAGCCGTCGGCGACGATGTGGTGGGCAGTCGCCACGAACAGATGCAGGCGCGGCGCGAGCTGGATCAGCAGGCAGCGCAGCAGCGGCCCGCTCTCCAGCGCGAAAGGACGGCGCGCCTCCTCGACGATCCGCTCGGCGCTCCAGGCCGCGGGGTCGGTGACGTCCGCCGGCGGCGCGAGCAGCGACAGCGGCACCTCCCGGGGCGCCAGCACCAGCTGGCAGGGCTCGCCTCCCTCGTCGGCCTCGCCTGCCATGGGCGCCGGGAAAACGGTGCGCAGCGATTCGTGCCGGGCGACGATCTCGTCGAGACTGCGCCCGAGGGCCGCGCGGTCGAGCTCCCCCACTAGCCGGACCGCGACGGCGACGTTGTAGGCGGGATCGCCGGGCTGCATGCGGTCGAGCACCCAGAGGCGCTGCTGCGCGAACGACAGCGGTGGCACGACGCCTTCGCCGCGCGGCGCGAGCGGCGGCTCGGGGCCGTGGCGCACCAGGCCGGCGTCGTCGAGCAGCAGCGCGAGGAGCTCGGCGCGCTCGGCGACGAGGTCCGTCTGGGAACCGTTCATCGTCCGCCTCCGCCGGCCTGCGCCAGGCAGTCGGCCAGCCGCGCTGCAACCACCTCGAGGTGGGGCGGCCGCAACAGCGTGTTGTGGTTGCCGGGCACGTCGATGACCGCGAGGGGCCCGCTGCACAGGCGGCCCCAGCCGAGGTCGGCCCGCTCATGGCTCTCCCGGTCCCAGGAATCGGCAAGCAGCAGCGACTCGGCGCTACGCAGCAGCGTCACCGGCCCGCCGTAGGGCCCCGCCGAGGCCGCGTAGCGCCACAGCGCCAGGGTGTTGGCCTCGTGGATGCGCGAGAAGCTCTCGGCCATCGACAGGCCGGCGCCTGGCGGCAGGAAGCTCACCTGCTGCAGCCGCTCGACGAAGGAGCGCAGCTGCTCGGGGGGCGAGAGCCGCCGCAGCGTCTCGGCGCCAAGCCCGAGGTCCTGGTGGAAGACCTCACCGAACTCGCCGGCGATGAGCGCAAACCAGGAGGCCCAGTGCGCCTGGCCAAGCGCGGCCGACTCGGACGAGCCGCCGATCGGCGCCAGGCTGTCGAGGATGGCGAGCAGCGCCACCTCCTCGCCCTCGCCGGTCAGCTGCCGCGCCATCTCGTACGCGACCACGCCGCCGAACGACCAGCCGGCGAGGGCGTAGGGGCCGTGTGCCCGAACCGTCCGCAGCGCCGACAGGTAGCACGCGGCCATCTCGGGGACGGTGGCGAGCGGCGCCTGGCCGGCCGCCAGGCCCTGGGCCTGGAGACCGTAGAGCGGCTGCTCCTGGCCGAGCAGCCGCGCGAGCGGCTGGTAGCAGAGCACGTCGCCGCCGGTGGGATGAACGCAGAACAGCGGCGGGCGCCCACCGGCCGGCTGGATGGGAACCAGTGGCGACCAGAGCGCCACCTGCTGGCCGGTCGCGATCAGGTGGGCCAGGTGCTCGACGGTCGGACCGCGGAACAGGCTGGTGAGCGGCAGCGCGATGCCCAGCCGGTCCTCGACCAGCGCCATCAGCCGCACGGCGAGCAGCGAGTGGCCGCCGGCGGCGAAGAAGTCGTCGGTGATCCCCAGGCCGGGCATCGCCAACGCCTCTCGCCAGATCTCGAGCAGCTGCCACTCGAGCCGGGTGCGTGGCGCGACCTCGCCGAGGCCCCCGGCGGCTCGCTCCTCGGCACGCGGCGCGGGTAGCGCACGGCGGTCGAGCTTGCCGTTGGCGGTGAGCGGCAGCTGCGCG
The DNA here is from genome assembly GCA_035544875.1 of Thermoanaerobaculia bacterium. Taxonomy (GTDB): domain Bacteria; phylum Acidobacteriota; class Thermoanaerobaculia; order Multivoradales; family UBA5704; genus JASLEW01. The sequence goes on from DASZZP010000109.1 coordinate 48,860, forward strand.
AGCGGGACGAAGGCCGCGGGCACCATGTAGGCCGGCAGGCTGGCCTGCAGCCAGGCGCGCAGCTCGGCCGCGGCGGGAGCGCCGGCCTGCCGTGCCACCAGGTAGGCGACCAGCTCGCGGCCATGGGATGGCTCGTCGCGCGCCACCACCACCGCGTCCAGTACCGCCGGATGGCGCAGCAGCGCGCCGGCGATCTCGCCCGGCTCGAGGCGCAGGCCCCGCAGCTTGATCTGATCGTCCTCGCGGCCCAGGAAGTCGAGAGTGCCGTCGGGAAGCTGGCGCGCGCGGTCGCCGGTCCGGTACAGCCGGTCTCCGGCGTTCCCCCACGGATCGGGGGCGAAGACGCGCGCTGTCTGCAGAGGATCATCCAGATAGCCGCGGCCGACTCCCGCGCCGCCCACGCACAGCTCCCCCGCCACGCCGAGCGGCAGCGGTTGGAGCCCCTGGTCCAAGACGTAGAGGCGGAGGTTGGCGATCGGGTGCCCGATCGGCACCCGATCGCCGTCGAGAGGAGCGGCCGCGACGCGCTGATGGCTGACGTCGTCGGAGCACTCGGTCGGCCCGTAGGCGTTCAGCAACGGCACGCCCGGGAAGTGGCGCAGCCACTCCCGGCAGAGCGCGGGGGGCAGTGCCTCGCCGGTGGCGATCAGCCAGCGCAGCGTGGGCAGGGACACCGCCGCCGCACCTTGGCGCGCATGCGCGGCGAGCATCGCTTGCAGCAGCGATGGAACGGTCTCGAGCACCGTCACCCCCCGGCGCGCGCACTCGGCGAGCAGGCCCGCGGGGTCGCGGGCGATCTCGTCGCCGAAGATCTCGACCCGCCCTCCCGCGAGGAGCGGGGCGAGGAGCTGCCAGAGCGAGATGTCGAAGCCTTGCGACGCGGTCTGCGCCACGGCGTCCTGCGGCCCCAGGGAGAGCTCGTCGAGCTTGGCGAGCAGGTGGTTGAGCAGGCCGCGGCGCTCGATCATGGCCCCCTTGGGCCGGCCGGTCGAACCCGAGGTGTAGATGACGTAGGCCAGGTTCTCGGGCGCTGCCGGCAGCCCCGGCGCATCGTCCTCCTGCACGCCATCCGGCAACGCCATGACCTGCTCGAGCACCAGCAGCCGCGGCCGGGCCGGCGTCTCCGGCTCCGCCGCGTAGGCCGCCACCAGCTCGCGGGCCGAGCCGGCGCTGGCGAGCAGCGCCTTGGCGCCGCTCCGCGCCAGGATCTCGAGCTGACGCGCCAGAGGATGTCCCGGGTCGAGCGGCAGGTAGGCGGCGCCCGCGGCGAGCACGGCCAGCAGCGCCACCGTGAGCTCGAGGCCGCGCTCGGCGGCGACGGCGACGACCGCCTCGGGCCCGATCCCTTCGCGGCGCAGGACCCGCGCCAGCCGGCCGGCGCGGCGCACCAGCTCCGCATGGCTCAGGCTCCGCTCGCGGTGCCGCACCGCGAGCGCGTCCGGGGTGCGCGCGGCCTGTGCCGCGACCAGCGTCCAGACGTCCCCGGCGGTGTCGGGCGAGACCGCCGCCGGCGAGCCCCACAGGCGCGCCAGCTGCTCGAGCTCCGCCGCGCCAAGCAGGGCGAGGTCGCCAAGGCATGTCTCGGGGCCCGCCGCGACCGCGGCGAGGAGGTTCTGGAAGTGAGCCGCCATGCGCTCGATGGTCGTCCGCTCGAAGAGATCGGCGCTGTACTCGAGCGAGCCGAGCATGCGATCCGGCATCTCCTGGAGCGCGAGCGTGAGCTCGAACTTGGCCGAGCCGGTGCTCGCCTCGAGAGGCACCAGGCGCAGCCCGGAGAGCCGGGCGATGGGCGTCTCGATGTTCTGCCAGACGAACATGGTCTGGAACAGCGGCGAGCGCGCGAGGTCCCGCTCCACCTCGAGCCCCTCGACCAGGTGCTCGAAGGGGAGATCCTGGTGGGCGTAGGCGCCGAGCGCCGACTCGCGCACGCGCCCGAGGAGGGCCTCGAAGCGCTGCCGCGGCGCGGGGGCGACGCGCATGGCCAGGGTGTTGACGAAGAAGCCCACCAGCCCCTCGAGCTCGCGGTGGTTGCGGCCGGCGATGGGCGAGCCGATGGCAAAGTCCTCCTGCGCCGAATAGCGGTGCAGCAAGGTGGCGAAGGCGCCGAGCAGGGTCATGAACAGCGTCGCATCGGCCTCCCGGCTGAGCTCCTTCAAGCGCTCGACGAGCGCACGGTCGAGGGCGAAGGCGAGGCGGGCACCGCGGAAGGTCTGCAGTGGTGGATAGGGCCGGTCGGTGGGCAGCGCGATGACCGGCGCGAGCCCGGCGAGCTGGCGGCGCCAGTAGCCGAGCTGGCTCGCCAGCACCTCGCCTTGCAGCCACTCGCGTTGCCACACGGCGAAGTCCGCGTACTGCAGCGGCAGCTCGGGCAGCGGCGATGGCAAGCCGCGCGTCGTGGCCTCGTAGAGAACGGCAAGCTCGCGCAGGATGACAGCCACCGACCAGCCGTCGGAAACGATGTGATGCATGGCGAGCACGACCAGCGACTCCTCGCGCTCGAGCTGGATCACGATGGCGCGCAGCAGCGGACCTCGGGCGAGATCGAACGGGCGCTGGGCGGCGGCCGCCGCCAGCCGCTGCGCCTCGGCCTCGCGTGTGGTCCTGTCCAGGCCGGCCAGAGAGACCCGCGGCACGCTGAGCGGCAGCGTGGCGTGAATGCGCAGCGATGGGCGCCCGCCAACTTGGGAGATGGTCGTGCGCAGGACCTCGTGCCGGCGCACGATCTCGTTGAGGCAGCGCGCGAACGCGGCGACGGCGAGCAAACCGCTCGCGCGCATCATGCCCGCCATGTTGTAGGCAGCGCTCGCGGGCTCCAGCTGGTGCAGGAACCAGAGCCGCTGCTGGGCGAACGACAGCGGCATGTCGGGCCGCCGCGGAACCGGTGCGGGCACCGACAGCTGCAGCGCCGGCGCCGCCTTCTGGGCGAGCTCGATGCGGCGCGCGAGGCCCGCGACGGTGGGCAGCTCGAACAGGCTGAGCAGCGGCAGCTCCAGCTGGAAGGCTTCTGCGATGCGCGCCATCACCTGCGTCGCCAGCACCGAGTGACCGCCCAGGTCGAAGAAGTTCTCGTGCGGCGCTACCCGCCCCAGGCCGAGCACCTTCGCCCAGATCGTGCACAGCACCTCCTCGACCTGGCTGGGAGCTGCCGCCCGCTCCTCGTCGTCCGCAGATGCCGCCGCGGCGGCCGGCAAGGCGGCGCGGTCCAGCTTGCCGTTGGCATTGAGCGGCAGCGCCGCGAGCGGGATGAACTGCCCCGGCACCATGTAGTCGGGGAGCCGCTCGGAGAGGAAGCGACGCAGCTCCTCGGTCGGCGGCGCGATGCCCTCGCGAGCGACCAGGTAGGCCACCAGCCGGCGCGCGCCCTGCCCGCCGTCGGCGAAGGCCACCGCCGCCTGGCTCACCCCCGGATGGCGGCCGAGCGCGAGCTCGATCTCGCCCGGCTCGACACGGAAGCCGCGGATCTTGAGCTGCCGGTCGGCGCGCCCGACGATCTCGAGCGCGTGATCGGGACGCAGGCGCGCCAGGTCGCCGGTGCGGTAGAGGCGGGCTCCCGGGACGCCGGCGAAGGGATCGGGAACGAAGACCGCGGCGGTCTTGTCGGGTTGCCCGAGGTAACCCCGCGCCAGGGTGGCGCCGCCCACGCACAGCTCGCCCACGGCGCCTTCGGGGACCGGCTCGCCGGCCCGGTCGAGCAGGTGGATGGAGACCCCGGCGAGCGGCGAGCTGAGTGGCAGCGCGGCCCCCGGCGCCGGCTCCGCGGTCACCTGGTGGATGATGACGCCCACCGTGGTCTCGGTCGGACCATAGTGATTGAACACGCGGAGCGCGGGCGCCAGCGCGCGCACCTGGCGCACCAGCTCTCCGCTCGGCGGCTCGCCGCCCAGCACCAGCAGCCGCCGCGGCAGCAGCGCCGCAGGCCGTGGCCCTTGCAGCAGGGCCGCGAGGTGGGACGGCACGATCTTCAGGCAATCCACCGGATCGGCGGCGAAGCGCTCGGCGAGCGCCTGCGGATCGGCTGACACCTGCCGCTCGACCACCTGGAGGCAGCCGCCGGAGACCAGCGCCGGGAACACGACGGTGTGGCCCAGGTCGGCCGCCGGCGTCGAGACGAGAGCGAAGCTGGTGCAGTCGGCGAGGCCCAGCTGCTCGCCGGCGGCGCGCACGTAGGCGGCGAGAGCGCGGTGTGGCACCGCCACTCCTTTCGGTGCGCCCGTCGAGCCGGAGGTGTAGATGACGTAGGCGAGGCTCTCCGGCAGCGCCGGGGAGGCGGGCTCGCCGGCGCTCGCGGCGGCGATCTCTGCCGCGTCGGCATCGAGCAGCACGAGGTGACAGGCGAGCACTGGCGGCAGCTTCCCGACCCAGCGCTCGACGGTGAGGAGCGCCGCGGGCGCGGCATCGGACAGCATGGCCGCCAGCCGCTCGGCCGGCAGCTCGGGGTCCAGCGGCACGTAAGCTCCGCCCGCCTCGAGCACGGCCAGCACCGCGACGATCAGCGCCGCCCCACGGTCTAGCAGCAGCGCCACCCGGTCCTCGGCGCCGAGGCCCCGGCTCCGCAACAAGCTGGCCAGGCGACGGACCTCGGCCGCGAGCTCGCCGTAGCTGAGGCGCCGCTCGGCGTCCATCAAGGCCGGGGCTTGCGGCCGGCTGGCAGCCTGGCGCGCGATCGCCTCCGGCACCAGCGGCGCGGGCGCCGCGGCGGCGGTCTGCCACCGCGCCGCGCGCCGCCGCAGCTCCTCGGCGCCGAGCAGCGGCAGGCGCGAGACCGGACGGTCAGGATCGGCGGCGATGCCCGCCAGCAGCTCCCCGAAGCTGCGTGCCAGGGCGGCGACGGTCGCGGGCGCCAGCAACTCGGCGCTGTACTCGAAGACGCCGGAGAGCCCTCCCCCTGGCTCAGGGGAGAGCCTGAGCGTGATCTCGAACTTGGCGGTGCCGCTCTCGAGCGGCAACCGGCGGAGGCGAAGGCCGGGGAGGCGGGGCAGCTCGACGGCGGCGCTCTCGAGCACCAGCAGCGCCTGGAAGAGTGGCGAATGGCTGGCGCGGCGCTCCGGCCGCAGCGCTTCGACCAGCTTCTCGAAGGGAAGGTCCTGGTGCGCCAGCGCGTCGACGACCCCGGCACTGGTGCGCGCCAGCAACTGCCGGAAGGTGGGATCGCCGGAGAGATCCTGGCGCAGCGCCAGGGTGTTGATGAAACAGCCGATCAGCTGCTCGATCTCCGGTCGGCTGCGGCCGGCGACCGGCGTCCCCACCACCACCTCCGTCTGCCCGCACCAGCGTGCGAGCAGCAGCGAGAAGCCGGCGAGCAGGGTGGCGAAGAGGGTTGCCCCCTCCTCCCGCCCGAGCGCCGCGAGACGGCTCAGGAGCGCGGGCTCGACCACGATCGGCACGGTCGCGCCGGCAGAGGTCGGCACCTCTGGGCAGCCCGGCCGTCGCGGCAGGGCGAGCACCGGCAGCTCGCCGGCCAGGCGCTCCCGCCAGTAGGCGAGCTGCGCTGCGAGCGCGTCGCCCGCCAGCTGCTGCCGTTGCCAGGCGGCGTAGTCGGCGTACTGCATCCCGAGCGGCGGCAGGGCCGCGCTCGCGGGAGGCAACGACGAGGAGCCCGCAACGAGAGCTTCGCCGTAGAGGGAGCCGAGCTCCGCGGTCAGGATGCCCATCGACCAGCCATCGGCGACGATGTGGTGGGCGACGGCGAGAAAGACATGCTCCGCAAGTCCCAGGCGCAGCAGCCGCACCCGCAGCAGCGGTCCGGCGGCCAGGTCGAACGGCCGGCGCGCCTCCTCGACCAGCAGCCGCTCCGCCGCCACCTCGCGCTCCGGTGCGGGCAGGTGGTCGAGCTCGACCAGCGGCAGCGGCACGCCCGCCGCGGGCAGAGGCACCGCCAGCGGCTCGCCGCCGCGGCTGCGGAAGACGGTGCGCAGGACGGCATGGCGGCGCACGATCTCCGACATCGCCCAGGCCAGGCATGGCGGCTCGAGGCGGCCGCTCATGCGCACCGCCACCGCCATGTTGTAGGCCGGGTTGCCGGGCACCATCTGGTCGAGCAGCCACAGCCGGTGCTGGGCGAACGACAGGGGCGCGCCGGCGGCAGCCTCGGTGCGCGGCACGAGAGCGGGCTCCGGCGCGGCCGGGAAGCCTGCTTCGGCGAGCAGCAGGCCCAGCAGCTCGTCGCGCTGGCTGACCGCGCCGTCGGTGGCTGAGATCGGCAGCATGTCTGCTCTCGGCGCCCGCAGGCTCAGCCGCGCAGCTCCTGGACCGGATTCACTCGGTTCGTGCGGCGCGCCGGCAGGTAGATGGCCACGAGAGCGGTGAGCCCCAGCACCACCAGGACGCTGCCGTACACCGTCGCGTCGCTCGGGCTGACGCCGTAGAGGGTCGCGGCCATGCCGCGGGTCGCGCCGAGGGCCAGCACCACGCCGATGCCCATGCCGGCCAGGGCGACCGCGAGGCCCTGGCGGAGGATCATCCAGAGCAGCTTCCCACGATCGGCACCGAGTGCCATGCGGATGCCGATCTCGCGCTTTCTCTGCGCGATCGAGTAGGCGGTGACGCCGTAGACGCCGACCATCGCGATGAGCAGCGCCAGGACGCCGAACGCGGAGAACATCTGCCCCCAGAAGCGCGGTAGCCAGAGAACCTGCCGCAGCACTTGCTTCATGGTGAGCAGATGGAAGATCGGCACTCCCGGATCGGCCGCGCGCACCTGGTCGCGGACCTCGGAGACGATGGCCTGCGGGTCGCCGGCGGAGCGCACCACCAGCGTCATGTTGGCAAAGAAGCTCTGCGGGTATGGCACGTACACCTGGGCCGCTGGCCAGGCGTCGAGGCCGGCGAGGCGGTAGGAGTTGTCGATGTCGCGAACGACGCCGACGACCGTCAGCCACTGCCCGGGCGGGGTGTGAACGGTGCGGATGCGCCGGCCGAGCGCGTCCTCGCCCGGCCACAGGCGCTTGGCGAGCGATTCGTTGATCACCGCCACCAGTGCCGACTGCTCCGCCTCCCGCGGCGTGAAGTCGCGCCCGCGCACCAGCGGGATCTCCATGGTGCGCAGGTAACCCGAGGTCGCGGCGTGGTGCACCGCTAGGGGCTCGTTGCCGGGCGGCACCGGCTTGCCCTCGACCACCAGCGTCGTGGGCGAGAAGCCGTCCCGGCTGAGCGGCAGGTACTCGACCGCCGCCGCCGCCTGCACGCCCGGCAGCGCCTGCACCCGGCGAATGACGTCGGCGAGCAGCGCCGTGCGCCTGGCGATCGCCTTGTGCTCCTCGGCGGTGAGCGACAGCCGCAGGGAGAGCACGTTGCTGGTGTTGTAGCCCTGGTTGGCCGACTGCAGGCGGAAGAAGCTCTTGACCATCAGGAGAGCGCAGACCAGCAGCACCACCGAGAGCGCGAACTCGACGGCCACCGTGCCGCGATGGAGACGCTGGCGGCGCTGCCCACCCGAGCCCACCGCCCCCTCGCGCAGCACGGCGAAGGGATCGGCGCGCGCGGCGCGCAACGCCGGCGAGAGGCCGAAAATGAGGGCGACCAGCAGCGACACCCCGAGCGCGAACAGCAGGATCCGGCCGTCGAGCTCGAAGTGGATCCAGAACGGGATCTGCACCGGCACGGCCGCCACCACCAGCTGGTTCAGCGCCACCGACAACAGCAGCCCCAAGCCCGCGCCGGCCAGCGCCAGCAGCAGGCTCTCGGTCAGGAACTGGGCCGCCACGTTGCGGCGGTTGGCGCCGAGCGCCGTGCGCAGCGCCGTCTCCATGGCGCGGCTGGTCACCTGCACCAGCATGAGCGTCGTGATGTTGGCCGCCACGATGAGCAGCACGCAACCGACGGCGGCGAGCATGAAGTACATCCCGATGCGTGGTCCCTGCGGCATCAGCGCATCGCGCAACGGCCGCACCCGCACCCCCCAATCGGCGTTGCTGGCCGGGTACTGCGCCGCCAGGCGGTGCGCCAAGGCGCCGAGCTCGACCTGTGCCTGCGCCGCGCTCACCCCGGGCGCGAGGCGGCCGATTACCTCGAGCCAGCGGTAATCGCGGCGGTCCTTGCCGATGGCGAACGCCACCGGCGTCCACAGCTGCGCCCATTCCGGGAAGGCGAAGCGCTCGGGCATCACGCCGACGATCTCGTGCAGCTGGCCGTCGAGCCGCAGGGTCCTGCCGACCACCAGCGGGTCGGAGTGAAAGCGCGCCTGCCAGAGCGCCTTGCTCAGCAGGACGACGCGGCCGTGGTCGGGCAACCCCTCCTGGCTGACGAAGTTGCGCCCCAGCACCGGCCTGACGCCGAGCAGCGGAAAGAGATTGACCGAGATGCCGCACCCCTCGAGGCGCTCCGGCTGCTCGTCGCTGCTCGCGTTGTAATTGCGCCGTGCGAAAGCCGCGAGGCCGGCGAAGCTGCGCGCCGACCGCTGCCAGTCCTCGTAATCGGGCACCGAGGCCGACTCCCAGTCGAGCCCCTTCTTCTCGTGTCGCTCATGCACCGCCACCAGGCGCTCCGGCGCGCCGTAGGGGAGCGGCCGGAGCAGCATGGCGTTGATCATGCTGAAGACCGCGATGTTGACGCCCACGCCGAGGGCCAGCAGGACCAACACGGTGAGCGCGAAGGTGGGTCGCCTCGTGAGGAAGCGGATGGCTTGGCGAAGGTTTCTCGACATGGCTGCCTCCAGATCAATGCTCGGACAGGGTCCGTCCGCAGGTCAGTGTTGTCCCAAGGTGCCGAGCTCGCGCGCCCGACGCTCCTCGCGAGCGTAGAGCCACAATCCCAGCGCCGGCATCGACACCGCGAAAGCGGCGATCAGCCAGAGCTCCCGTGACAGCGGTCCGAGCTCGGGGAATCCCCGCGGCAAGCCCATCAGGACGGAACGGAAGGCATCGACCGACTGCGCCAGCGGAATCCAACACACGATGCCACGGAGCCAGGCGGGCATGACCCGGAACGGAAAGAACGGCGCACAGATCAGCATGAAAAGGAACTGCAGGACGGTCGCCCACACCTGCGCCGACTGCTGGACCCGCAGCACCAGCGCGGCGAAGGCGAAGCCGACGCCGAACGTGCCGGCCAGCGACAACGCCAGGACCAGCGCCGCCAGCCCGGTGTTGGCGAGCGGCAGGCTGCGCACCATGGTGCGCATCACCAGGACCGCCGAGCCACAGAGCAGGCCGGTCCACAGCAGCGAGACCACCACTCGCGACACCAGGTGGGCGCTGCGTGGGCCCGGCGCCATGACGAGCTGGTCGAGGGTGCCCTCGAGCTGCTCGCGCCGCACCGCGTAGCCGACGGTCCACAGCGTATCGGTCAGGAAGATGAACAGGACGAAGCCATAGATCATGATGCCGGTGATGGCGGTCTGACCGCTGCCGGCGCGCGTGCCGCCCGGCGCGAACATCAGCGTGGCGATGGTGAACACCACGACCATCAGCAGGATCTGGATGAAGTTGGCCGCGATCGCTACCGGGTAGCGGACCATCACGGTCAGCTCCTTGCGCGACGCTGCGGCCACGGTTCCGAGCCAGCCGGCGGCAGTCATCAGAAGTCTCCGATCCCGGACTTGCGCCGTAAGCCCCGCTCCGTCGCCCGGAAGACCCAGGCGCCGAGCAGGGGAAAGATCACCAGGAACGCCCCCAGGACGGCCAGGTCCAGGTACCAGTGCCCGAGGTAGTAGGCGAGTCCGAGCATCGCGGCGCGCGCTCCCTGGATCACCCAGCTCGGCGGGAAGAGCAGCGCCGCCGCCCGCAGGAAGCGGGGCAGCACGGTCACCGGGTAATAGACGCCCATCAGGAAGCTCGCCCCCCACTGCAGCAAGTTGACCAGCGAGTTCGTCTCCTTGAAGCGCAGCACCAGGGCGCCGAAGAGCAGGCTCAGACCGTAGAGCGGCACGAGCCCCACCAGCACGAAGGCGCCCGCCAGCAGCACGTCGCCTTGCAGCGGGTTGACGCCGAAGAGCAGGCAGCCGATGGTGTAGGCGGCGGTGCCGGCGAGCAGGCTGCGCACGGTGCTGTAGAGCGCCACGCCGGCGGCGAGGGTCAGCTTGCCGACTGGCGCCATCGACACCGTCTCGAGCGTGCCGGTCGACTGCTCGTAACGCAGCCAGTAGGCGACGTCCCAGAAAGCGCGGGTCACCAGGATGAAGACGTTCGAGCCGATCAGCAGGTAGGCAACGTAGTTCCTGGTGCCCGTGTTGGCGGCGAAGTTCGCCGCGGCGGCGCCAGCGCTCCCGGTGGCGCGCGCCAGCAGCATCGGCATCGTCGCGAAGAGGATCGGCATCATGATCTCGAGGGCGATCTGGCCGGGGTAGCGGGAGATGTTGAGCAACCGCACCCAGGCCTGCGCCCAGGCGGCCGAGGCCCGCGGGGCCAGTCCGGCGGTGGCGCTCATGGCTGCTCCGCGCGCTCGGCCAGGGTCCGGCCGGTGTAGGCGATGAACACGTCCTCGAGCGTTGTCTGCTCGGGCTTGATCTGCTGGATCACGGCGCGTTGATCGAGCAGGGCGCCGATGATCTCCGGCAGCAGCTGGCGCTCGGCGTCGGCGATCAGCTTGAGCGCGCTGTAACCGTTCACCGCGGTGAGCACCGCGCTCTTGACGCCGGCCAGCCGCCGCGTCGCGTCGACCGCCGCTTGCGGGATCACGCCCTCGATGCACAGGACGGCATCGCGCTTGAGGGTGGCCTTGAGCTCGTCGACCGTGCCCAGCGCCAGCAGGCGCCCGCGGTCGATGATCGCCACCCGGTCGCACAGGCTCTCGGCCTCCGCCATGATGTGGGTGGTGTAGATGATGGTCTTGCCGGCCTCGCGCAGGCCTCGCACCGTGGCATGGAGCTCGCGCGCCGAGGGCACGTCGAGAGTGTTGGTGGGCTCGTCGAGCACCACCAGCGGTGCGTCGTTGATCAAGGCCCGGGCGAAGGCGAGCTTCATCCGCTGGCCGGAGGAGTAGGTCTCGACCGCCCGGTCCGCGATATCGCCAAGCCCGTACTGCTCGATCAACCGCTCGACGCGGTCCCGCCGCGTGCGGCCCGCGATGAAGTAAAGGGCGGCGAAGAACGTGAGGTTCTCGCGCCCGGTCAGCTTCCAGTAGAGCCCGCGCTCGCCCATCAGCATGCAGCCAATCGAGGCGCGGATCGCGGACTCGTCGCGGTCGAGCCTGAAACCGTTGATCCACACCTCGCCCGCGGTGGGTAGCAGCAGGGTGGTCAAGCACTTGATCAGGGTGGTCTTGCCCGCGCCATTGGGCCCCAGCAGGCCGAAGATCTCGCCCGGGGCGATCGCGAAGCTCACGCCGGCCAGGGCGTGGACCTCACGCTGGCGCGAGCGCCACAGGCCGCGGCGCTCGCGCGCCACGTAGGTCTTCGCCAAGCCCTCGATGCTTACTTGACTGTCCATCGCTCTCCCTTTCGCCGCCGTCAGACGCTCGCGCCGGAGGCGGCGGCGTCCCGGCCGTGCGTGCCGTCGTGGCGGGTCTCGAGCTCCGCGAGGAGCTGCTCGTGGCTCATCTCTTGAACCTGCAGATAGATCCGGGCGACGGCCTCGGTGTGCCCCGGCGACGGGGCGGCGGCGAGCCGGGCGGCGAGCCCCGCCACGCTCGGCGCATCGAACAGCGCGCGCACCGAGAGCTCGACGCGCAGCGCCCGGTTCAGCCGCAGGACGATTTGCATGGCCAGCAGCGACTGGCCGCCGAGCGCGAAGAAGTCGTCGTGGCGGCCGACCTCGGGAGCGCCGAGGACGTCGGCGAAGATCTTGGCCAGCACCCGTTCGGTGGCGGTGCGCGGCGCCTCGTAGGGGGCCGCGCCGGCGCCTGCAACGCTCCCCGCCGCGGGCGCCGGCAGCGCCACCTTTACCTGCTGGTCCAGGCGGCCCAGGAACTCCAGCCGGCCGTCGGCACGCCAGCGCGCCAGGTCGCCCGTGCGGTACAGCCGCTCGCCGCCGCGCGCCGACCACGGGTCCGGCACGAACGCCTCCGCCGTGCGCTCCGGCTCG
>DASZZP010000110.1:0-21433 GCA_035544875.1 Thermoanaerobaculia bacterium
CGCCGCCATCGACGAGGTGTTCAACACCTTCGTGCTGCCGACCATGTTCGCCAAGGCGGCGCGCGACGAGATGACGCCGGAAGAGTCGGTGGCCGCCGCCGAAAAGGAGATCAAGCGCATCTTCGACAAGTGGAAGTAGGCAAGAACTCCCAGGGCGCGCAATGGCGATCGTCGAAACGAGGGGCCTGACCAAGGTCTTCAAGCAGGGACAGCTCGGCGCCGTCAACGACGTCAACCTCCTGACGCGGGAAGGCGAGTTCATGGTCTTCCTCGGACCTTCGGGCTCGGGGAAGACCACGCTCCTGCGGATGATCGCCGGGCTGGAGGAGCCCACCCGCGGCGACGTCCTGATCGGTGGGCAGGTGGTGACACGGCTGCCGCCGCGCGAACGGCGGATCGCCATGGTGTTCCAGAGCTACGCGCTCTATCCGCATCTATCGGTTTACAAGAACATCGCTTTTCCCTTGCGGGCACAGAAAGTGCCCAAGGAGCGGCGCGGGCCCAAGGTCGAATGGGCAGCGGCGCTGCTGGGGATCGGCGAGCTGCTCGAGCGCAAGCCGCGCGAGCTCTCGGGCGGCGAGCGCCAGCGGGTGGCGCTGGCCCGCGCCATCGTGCGCGAGCCGAGCGTCTTCCTGCTCGACGAACCGCTTTCCAACCTCGACGCCAAGCTGCGGGCCTCGGCGCGCGAGGAGCTGACCCAGTTTCACAAGCGCATCGGCACGACCACCATCTACGTCACCCACGACCAGGTCGAGGCGATGGCGATGGGCGATCGCATCGTGGTGCTCGACAAGGGATTGGTGCGCCAGGTGGGCTCGCCGCGCGAGGTCTACGACGAGCCGGCGGACACCTTCGTCGCCACCTTCTTGGGCTCGCCGCCGATGAACCTGGTCGATCATGGCGACGTCCTGGTCGGCTTCCGTCCCGAGCACCTGCTGCCTTCCGCCCTCGTCGAGGGTCCGGCGGTGGCGATCACCGCCCGGGTGACCGGCGTCGAGTACCTGGGCAACGAGAGAGTCCTCTACACGCGGATCCAGGACGGCCGTTTCGGCGACCAGCGGCTGATCGGCAGGCTGCCCTCGGTCTACCACGTCGAGGTCAACGAAGGAGAGGTCGTGCGGCTGGCGATACCCGAGCGCAACCTCCGTTTCTTCGCCAAGAGCGGCGGGCGGCGGGCCGAGCCGCGGCAGCTGGCATGGGAATGAGGCGCGGCGATCGGTGGCTCGGCGCGGCGATGTTCGTCCCCGCCCTGCTGTACATCGCGGGCCTGGTCGGCGTGCCGCTGGTCCTCGCCTTTCTTTACAGCGTCGGCGACGTCACCGTGGGCAGCGTCGGCTACCACTTCGTCGGCCTCGCGAACTTCCGCAGCGTGCTCCAGAACCCCGCTTTCCGCGGCGCGCTCCTGCACTCGTTCATCTTCACGGTCGGCGCACAGCTGATCGTGATCGTCGGCGCCAACATCCTGGCGCTGGCGCTGCGCAACCCGTTCCGCGGCCGCGGCCTGGTGCGGTTTCTCATCCTGCTGCCCTGGGTGGCGCCGATCTCGCTCGGCGCCATCGGCTGGAAATGGATGCTGGACTCGATCTACAGCGTGATCAACTGGGGCCTGGCGAGCCTTCACCTGGTGAAGCCGTTCGACATGCCGATGTGGTTGGGGGAGCCAAGCCTGGCGATCATCTCGGTCATTCTGGTGCACGCCTGGCGCATGATGCCGTTCTCGACCGTGATCCTGCTGGCGGGCCTCACCGCCATCCCCCGCGACATCCCCGAGGCGGCGGCCGTGGACGGCGCGGGCTTCTGGCGGACGCACTTCGAGATCACGCTGCCGATGATGAAGCCGATCATCGCCGTGGCGCTGCTGTTCGGCATCATCTTCACCTTCACGGACATGACGGTGGTCTACATCCTGACCCGCGGCGGACCCTACGATACGACGCACGTGCTGCCGTCCTACGCCTTCTTCGCGGGCATCCTGGGCGGCAGCCTCGCCGAGGGCGCGGCGGTCTCGGTCTTCCTGGTCCCGATCCTGGTGCTGGTCGCCTGGGCGATGCTGCGCGTCGCGCACCGCACGGAGGTCGTGTGACCGGCTGGCTCAGCTGGCTCAAATCGCCGCGCGCGCCGCGGCTCCGCCTGCCGCCGGGCGTCCTGCGCTGGGTGATCGTCCTGGCGTTTGCGGCGCTGCTCGCCTTCCCCTTCCTGTGGATGGCGATCACCAGCTTCAAGCAGACGACCGACCTCTACAACATCAAGAACAATCCGTTCCTCTTCAATCTGCCGCCCACCCTCGAACATCTCAGGCTGCTCTTCAACGAGACCCTGTTCCTGCGCTGGCTGCTCAACACCGCTTGCGCCGGTGCCCTGGTGGTGTTGATCACCCTGCTGCTGGGGTTGCCCGCGGCCTACGCCCTGGCTCGCCTCACGGGCCGCTGGGGACAGCGGCTCGGCGTCGGGATCTTCCTGACCTACCTGATCCCGCCGACCCTGCTGTTCATTCCCATGTCGCGGGTGGTGGCGCTCCTCGGGCTGCAGGACTCGCTGTGGTCGATCATCCTGGTCTATCCGACCTTCACCCTGCCGTTCTCGATCTGGCTGCTCATGGGCTTCTTCAAGTCGGTCCCGCGCGAGCTCGAGGACGCCGCCATGGTGGATGGCCTGACGCGCTTCCAGGCCTTCGTGCAGCTCGTCATCCCGATCTCGCTGTCCGGTATCCTGACCGTGGTGATCTTCAGCTTCACGCTGGTCACCCAGGAGTTCGTCTACGCTCTCACCTTCATCTCCAGCGCCAAGAACCAGACGGTGAGCGTCGGGGTGCCGATCTACCTGGTGCGCGGCGACGTCTACTACTGGGGCTCGCTGATGGCGGCCTGCCTGATCGCCAGCATTCCGGTGGCGGTGATGTACAACCTGTTCCTGGACCGCTTCGTCGCAGGTTTCACGGTGGGGGCTGTCAAGTAATCGAAGCGAGGTGCCGTCATGCCAGAAGCCCGACCAGCAAGGAGAGCCCTCCGGGGAATGCCGCATGGCCACCCTGGCCGTGCGGCGGCCGCGACAGGCGACGGGCGGAGCCGCGGCCCAGTGGGCCAGCCTCTGCCGCTGCTGATCGGCGGCAAGTGGCGCCTTTCGACGGCCGAGCGCAGCGCGCCGGTGCTCGACCCCTCCCGCGGCAGCGAGCTGGCGCGCGTGCCGTTCGTCACCGCCGCCGAGATCGACGACGCCGTCGACTCCGCGCGCCGCGCTTTCCCCGCCTGGCGCGAGGTGCCGGTGGTCGAGCGCGCCCTCGTGATGTTCCGCTACAAGCGGCTGCTCGAGGAGCATCTCGAGGAGCTGGCGCGCATGGTGAGCCAGGAGAACGGCAAGCTGATCGGCGAGGCTCGCGGCGAAGTGCGCCGCGGCATCGAGGTGGTGGACTTCGCGGCCGGCATGCCCACCCTGGCGATGGGAGAGACGGTGGAGGGGGTGGCGCACAAGATCGACAGCCACACGGTGCGGGTGCCGCTCGGCGTCGTCGCCGGCATCACCCCATTCAACTTCCCGGCCATGATCCCGTTGTGGATGTTCCCGCTGGCCATCGCCGCCGGCAACACCTTCGTCCTCAAGCCCTCCGAGCGCACGCCGATGACGGCGGTGCGCCTGGCCGAGCTTCTGCTCGCCGCCGGGGTCCCGGCCGGAGTGCTGAACCTGGTGCACGGCGGCCGCGAGGCGGTCGACGGCCTGCTCGACCATCCCGGCGTGCAAGCGGTCTCCTTCGTCGGCTCCGAGCCGGTGGCGCGTCACGTCTATGCCAGGGCCGCGGCGGCGGGGAAGCGGGTCCAGGCCATGGCGGGCGCCAAGAACCACCTGGTGGTCCTGCCGGACGCCGCCGACTGGGACCTCGCCATTCAGGGGGTGATGAGCTCCGCCTTCGGCGCCGCCGGTCAGCGCTGTCTCGCCGGCAGCGTCGCTCTGCCGGTGGGAGCCGCAGCCGAACCGTTCCTCGAGCGGCTGGCGCGAGCGGCTGAGGCGGTCGTCGTGGGCGACCCGCTCGACGACGCCACGGGCATCGGCCCGGTCATCCGGCAGGAATCCAAGGACCGGATCCTGGACTATGTGGAGCGAGGGCTGAGGGAGGGCGCCAAGCTGTTGGTCGACGGCCGCCGCCGGGTCCCGGAGCGCGGCTTCTTCGTCGCGCCGACGATC
This sequence comes from Thermoanaerobaculia bacterium, assembly GCA_035544875.1. Taxonomy (GTDB): domain Bacteria; phylum Acidobacteriota; class Thermoanaerobaculia; order Multivoradales; family UBA5704; genus JASLEW01. The sequence goes on from DASZZP010000110.1 coordinate 4,177, forward strand.
CTCGACCACATCGACCCGGACATGGCGGTGGCGCGTGAGGAGATTTTCGGGCCGGTGCTGTCGGTGATCCGCGTGCCCACCGTGGAAGAGGCGGTCGCGCTGGTGAACCGCTCGAAGTACGGCAATGCGGCCAGCATCTTCACCCGCAGCGGACGCGACGCCTGGTACTTCAGGACGCGGGTCGAGGCCGGTATGGTCGGAGTCAACGTCGGCGTCGCCGCACCGATGGCCTTCTTCCCTTTTGCCGGCTGGAAGAGCTCCTTCTTCGGCGACCTGCACGCGACCGGCAAGGACGCGGTGCGTTTCTACACCGAGACCCGGGTCGTCATGGAACGCTGGGAATAGCGGCGCGGGCACCCTCCGTCCTGCTGAAGTGGCCGGGGCGTGGAAGGGCACCGCGCCGACTGCGCTGCTCGCCGTGAGGGGGGTGGGTGCGGCAAGACGTTCTTGGGGGTGAGTGTTCGGCGAGCGAAGCGCAGTCGGCCGCGGTGCCCTGCCACGCCCCGTGCCGGCGGCAGGCCTCTTCCCACGTCCTGAAGTGTTGCACTTCGATGATCGGCCTGTGGTTGCGCGGGGGCCCCCTGCCACGCCCCGTGGCGGCGGCAGGCCTCCCCCCACGTCCTGCGGGTTTTCACTTCGATGGGCCGGTCGTGGTGGCCCCTCGGTCGAGGTAGGCGTGCCGTCCAGGCCTCCGCAATACCGGCAATTTCCCGGCGAGTCGATGTTTTGGTGGCCCGGAGGAGCCCGAGGACGGCGAGGGACCTGCGGGGCGGCGCGGAGGCGCTGATGCACGCCGGGCTCCGGCGGCTTCGGTCGCCGAGCAACCCTCGCGGCCCGGCGCCAGAGCCGAGCGTTTTCTCCGGTCGCCTGTCGGAGAGTAACCCTTAAGAGGTGGGGGGAGGCCTGGCCGCCGGCACGAGGCGTGGGAGGGCACCGCGCCGACTGCGCTTCGCTCGCCGCACCCTCACCCCTCAGAGCGTTGTTCCTCACCCACCCCCACCCGGCGAGCAGCGCAGTCGGCGCGGTGCCCTCCCACGCCTCGGCCCCCCGCCCAGGACGGAGGGGGCCTGCCTCATAGAGCCATAGGCAAATAGGCTTGACAGTGATCGGAGAAGCGCTCACGCTTGGAGTAGCTCAATAGTTAAACTGTGCTCTCTTGCGCCTCTGATCGAAAGGAGGAAGATATGCCGCAGACCCCCGCTCCGGACCGCGCCGGCACGCGGCCCCACCTTTTCCCGCTGGGCTTGATCCTCTTGGCCCTGCTGGCCGCCGTGCCCGCTCTGGCCTCCGGCCACCGCGAGGCTCCGGCCATCCTCGACATGCCCGAGGTCGACGCCGCCGACTTCTACATGTTCCGCAGCTACGAGCCCGGCCGGGCCGGCTTCGTCACTTTCATCGCCGATTACAACCCGATGCAGGACCCCTTCGGCGCGCCCAACTACTACCCGCTCCGCGACGGCGCCTTCTACGACATTCGCATCGACAACACCGGCGCCGCCGTCGAGAACCTGACGTTCCGCTTCCGCTTCAGCAACCGCCTGCCGGTGGTCGTTCCCGCCACTCCCGGCCTGGGGGTCTTCGTGCCGCTGCCCAACGGCACCTTCGTGCCGGTGGGAATCCCCAATGTGTTCCCCTTCGGGCCGGGCGCCCCGCCGCCGCCGCCCGGCGGTGCGCTCAACGCCATCAGGACCTTCACCGTCCGGGTCATCCGCGGGCCGGTTTCCAATCCGACCTCCATCGACTTCTTGAGCAATGCCGCCGACGGCTCGCATCGCTTCGCCACCCCCTTCGACGACATCGGCAGCAAGTCGATCCCCCAGTATGACGCCTACGCCGCGCAGTTCATCTACCAGGTCGCGATCCCCGGATGCAGCGGCACCGGCCAGCTCTTCGTCGGACCGCGCAAGGACCCCTTCGCGATGAACCTCGGAGAGTTCTTCGACGCGGTGAACATCCCCAACCCGATCGGGCCGCGCGCCGCCGAGGTGTCGAGCCTGGCAAACAAGAACGTCACCAGCATCGTCCTCGAGGTGCCCATCTCCTGCCTCGGCGCCGGCAGCAGCGGCGTGATCGGCGCCTGGACCTCGGCCCACCTGCGGACCTCGCGCGACCTCGTCGACAATCCGACGTTCGACGTACCCTTCGTCGAGTCCGGGGGCTACACTCAGGTCTCCCGGCAGGCCAACCCGCTGGTCAATACGATGGAAATCGGCGTGTTCCAGAAGAACCTGTTCAACGCCAGCAGGCCGAAGGACGACGCGCAGTTCCTGCTCTACTTCCAGAAGCCCACCGTGCCGGTGGGAATCCAGATCGTGACCGGCCTCACGCCGCCGACCAACCTGCCCCGCACCGACCTCGTGGCCCTGTACACCAAGGGGTTGCCGGGGATCAATCAGGACAACTCGGGAGGCGAGGTGCTGCGCCTGAACACCTCGACTGCTCCGCAGCCGGCCGCGCAGCAGAACAACCTTGGCTTGCTCGGCGGCGACCTGGCCGGCTGGCCCAACGGCCGGCGGCCGGGAGACGACGTCGTCGACATCACGCTGCGCATGCTCGAAGGCGCTCTCTGCTACCAGAACCTCGGGCTCTGCACGCCGGCGGATGCCCCCAATGGGCAGCTGCCGTTCACCGACCAGGCGTGGGTGGAAGCCGCGCAGTTCCCGGCCGCCTTTCCGTACCTCAACTCACCCATCGCCGCCTCGCCCAACCGGGCGCGGATCTTCAACGCGTTCCTGGCGGGCGGGACGGCGGCCACCGGCACCTGTACCGGGCTCCTCACCGCCGCGCAGGATGATTTTTCGATCACCTGCACCCACAACCTCCCGGGGGCGAGCGTCGCCGAGCTCGTCCAGGGCAGCGTCGTGATCTGCTCGTTCGGCAGCGTGACAAGCCCCATCCAGTCGATCTGCGCGATGACCCCCCAGCAGGTCGACGCGCTGCAGAAGCAGAGGCTTGCGGTCATCATTGCCGCTCCGGCGGCGGTGATCAGCGGCGCGGTGCAGTAAGGAGGTTGAGGCGGGCATCCTCCGTCCTGGCGAGGGGGCCGCGGCGTGGCAGGGCACCGCGCCGACTGCGCTGCTCGCCGGATGGGGGGGTGGGTGTGGCAAGACGCTCTTGGGGGGCGGTGTGCGGCGAGCGAAGCGCAGTGGGCGCGGTGCCCTCCCACGACTCGTACCGCCGACCGGCCTCCCCCCGCCTCCTGAGGGTTGCATAGGGCAGGCGCCGTCTCGTTCTCGAGGGTGAGGTGGGCGCGGTTCCTCCCACGCCCCTTGCCCGCGGCAGGCCTCCTCCCGCCTCCTGAAGTGTTGCACTTCGATGAACCGCCTGTGGTCAGCGCGGTCGGCGCGGTGCCCTCCCACGCTTCGGCCCCCGCCCAGGACGGAGGGGGCCTGCCTTCTGCTATACTCATCAAAATTGGGTCAAAAGTTGTCAGTGCAGGGATCTTCGTCGTCGCCGCTCGCTCACCCTCTCGCCTCCCGAGACGGGCGCGGCGCCTCGCCCCATGGCTGAAGAAGCCGAGATCAACAACCGTTTCCCGGCCGGCGGGAGCGGCCCCTCCCGACCCTCCAGGGATGAGACACGCGACGCGGAGCCGCCGGTCATCGGCGCCGTCGTCTCCCACTACCGCGTCCTCGAGCTGCTGGGCGGGGGCGGCATGGGTGAGGTCTACAAGGCCGTCGATCTGAGGCTGGAGCGCCTGGTGGCGCTCAAGTTTCTCTCCGCCCGCCACGGTGGCAGCTACGATCTCAAGCGCCGGTTCCACCTCGAGGCGCGCGCCGCCTCGCGGCTCGAGCACCCCAACATCTGCGCGATCTACGAGACCGACGAGACCGCCGCCGGCCGGCTCTTCATCGTCATGGCCCTCTGCTCCGGCGAGCCGCTCACCAGCAAGATCGAGCGCGGCCCGCTCCCTCTCGAGCAGGCGGTAGGGATCGCGGCGCAAGTTGCCGCCGGCCTCGCCGCGGCGCATGAAAAGGGGGTCCTGCACCGCGACATCAAGCCTGCCAACATCATGGTCGCCGACGACGGGCGGGCGAAGATCGTCGATTTCGGCTTTGCCCGCCTCGGCGATCAGACCCGGCACACCAGCGTGGGCGACCTGCTGGGCACCATCGCTTACATGGCTCCCGAGCAGTTCCTGGAGCAGGACCCCGGCCACCGCGCCGACCTCTGGTCGCTGGGCGTCGTGCTCTACGAGATGGTTGCCGGCATCCCCCCCTTCGCCGCTGCCGATCAGCGCGACGTGATCCAGGCCATCCTCGAGCGCCAGGCGGCGCCCCTCTCCTCCCGCCGCCCTGGGGTGCCGCCGCGCCTCGAGCGGATCGTGGCCCGCACCCTGGCCAAGCGGCCCGCCGATCGTTACCAGCACGCCGAGGAGCTGCGGGCCGACCTTGCTGCGGTCACCGCGGTCACCGCCCTGGCCGGCCAGACCGTTCTGCATCCCGCGGCGAGCGCTGCCGGCGATGAGCGAGATGACTGGCGGCTGCCGACCCGGGAGGAAGGGCCAGCCGGAGCGGTTCCGGCAAGCCGCCAGCGCGGCGAGAGCGGGGCGAGCGGCGCCAGCGTGCCGGCCGCGCCGGCTGCGGAGACCGCCCTGGCCAAGGGCCTCTGCGGGCGCACGATCTCCCACTATCTCATCCAGGAGCTGCTCGGCGGCGGCGGCATGGGGATCGTCTACCGGGCCGAGGACCAGGTGCTCGCGCGCACCGTGGCACTCAAGTTCCTGCCGCCGGAGCTGAGCCGCGATCCCGACGCGAAGATCCGCTTCCTGCAAGAGGCGCGGTCCGCCTCGGCGCTCGACCACCCCTACATCTGCACCATCCACGAGGTGGGCGAGACCGACGAGGGGCAGCTCTTCCTGGCCATGGCCTACTACGACGGCGAGACTCTGACGAAGCGCCTGGCGCGCGGGCCGCTGCCGATCGGGACGGCCCTCAACATCGCACAGCAGATCGCCCGCGGCCTGCTCGAGGCCCATCGGCACGGCATCGTCCACCGTGACGTCAAGCCCGCCAATCTGATGATCACCGCCGGCGACGTCGTCAAGATCCTCGACTTTGGGATCGCCAAGCTCGCCGGGGCGGCCGGCATCACCCGCGCCGGCTCGCCGCTCGGCACCCCTGGCTACATGTCGCCCGAACAGGCGAGCGGCGGCGAGGTGGACCTCCGCACCGACCTCTGGTCGCTCGGCGCCGTGCTCTACGAGATGGTGGCCGGCCGCCGTCCGTTCCGCGGCGAGCACGAGCAGGCTGTGCTTTGGGCGCTGCAGAACGAGGAGCCGGAGCCGCTCGCCCGGCTGCGCCCCGAGGCGCCGCCGGAGCTCGAGCGCATCGTCGGCCGGCTGCTGGCCAAAGACCCGCGGCAGCGCTACCAGGACGCCGGCGAGGTGATTGCCGACTTGCAGGCGCGCTCCGGGATCGAGAGAAGACGGGACTCCCTCGCGCAGCTGCCGCACACGAAGGCCACGGCCGCCTCGCAGGTGGTCGTCGGGCGCCGGCAGCTCACCGCCCTCTGCTGTGACCTGCTGCCGGCGGCGCTCGGCGGCGAGGCGCTCGACCCCGAGGAGGTGGCGGAGCTGCTCGACGAGCTGGGGCCCGAGCTCGACCAGGTCTGCTCCCAGGCGGTCGGCCGTTTCGACGGCCACGTCGTCCGCCGGTTCGCGGCGGGACTGCTCGTCTACTTCGGATACCCGGAGGCGCATGAGGACGACAGCCGGCGGGCGGTGCGCACCGCCCTCGAGATCCGCGCCGCCGTGCGCCAGCTGAGCGCCCGTTTCGAGGAGGAGCGACAGGTCCGGCTGGCGGTGCGGGCGGGCATCCACACCGGCCTGGTGGTGGGCTTGCTCGCGGGGGCCGAAGCCGAGGAGCGGCTGGTGCAAGGCGAGCCCCCGGCGGTCGCGGAGTATTTGCAGAGTCTGGCGGAGGCCGACGCGGTGTTGGTCAGCGAGGCCACCCAGCGCCTGATCGCCGGCTTCTTCGACACCGAACGGCTGGGACCGGTTCGCCTCCCCGCCAGCCGGCAGGAGCAGGACGCCTACCGGGTACTGCGGGACAGCGGGGATGAGACGCGGTTCCAGGTGGAGCTCAGGAAGGGGCTCACTCCGATCGTCGGACGCGGCCATGAGATCGCGCTGGTGCTCGAGCGCTGGGCCGAGGCCCGGGAGGGGCGGGGCCAGGTGGTGATGATCTCGGCCGACGCCGGGATCGGCAAGTCGCGGTTGCTCGAGGAGATCCGAACGCGAATTGGTCAAGAAATTGGCTGTAGCTCGGTCATGGTTTCTTCCTCCTGGTCTACCCTCCTCTGGATCGAGTGCCGCTGCTCCCCGTATCACCGCAACAGCGCCTTCTACCCGCTGATCGCAATGCTCGCGGCCTGGCTGCGGTTGGACCGCGAGAGCTCGCCGGAGGAGAAGCTGCGCCGGCTCGAGAGCTCACTCGAGCAGTCCGCGGTCGCGCGCGAGCAGGTCCCTCTGCTCGCCTCCCTGCTCTCCATCCCCTTCGAGGAGCACTATCCGGCTCTCGGGCTCGAGCCGCGAGAGCGCCGGCAGCGCACCATCGACGTCGTGGCCGGCATGGTGCTCGAAGCCTCTCTGCGCCAGCCGGTCGTCCTGGCCGTCGAAGACGTGCACCTGGCCGATCCATCGACCCTCGACTGGCTCGACCTCGTCATCGAGCAGGTCTCCCCCTTGCCCGTCCTCGCCCTGCTCGCCTTCCGCCCCGAGTTCAGCCCGCCGCCGGCCTGGCGCACCCACGCCAGCCAGATTGCCCTCAGCCGCCTCCACCACGAGCAGGTCGCCGAGATGATCGGCCAGATCACCGGCGGCAAGGCGCTGCCGCACGAGGTTGCGGAAGAGGTGTTCCGCAAGACCGAGGGGGTGCCGCTCTTCGTCGAGGACCTGACGCGGATGGTGGTCGAGTCGGGCCTGGTCGAGGAGAGAGATGGCGCCTACGTGCTCAACGGCCCCTTTCGCCCGCTGGCGATCCCCGACACCCTGCAGGAAGCGCTGATGGCCCGCCTCGAGCGGCTGGACACGGCGCGGGCGGTCGCTGAGCTTGGCGCCACGATCGGCCGGGAGTTTCTCTTCGAGATGCTGCGGGAGGTTGCCGAGCTCGACGACTTGACGCTCACCAGGGAGCTCGACCGCCTGGTGGCGGCCGGCCTGCTCTACCGTCGCGGTCTGCTGCGCCCCGCCACCTACGTCTGGAAGCATGCGCTGGTCCAGGAGGCCCTGGTCCATTCGCTCCTCAAGCGGCAGCGGCGCCGCTACCACAAGCTCATCGCCGAGGCGCTCGAACGGAGCTTCCCGGAGATCGCCGCCAGCCAGCCCGAGCTGGTCGCCCACCACTGGACCGAGGCCGGCCAGCTCGAGCCCGCGGTCGACTCCTGGCTCAAGGCCACCCAGCACGCTCTTCAGGTCTCGGCCAATGTCGAGGCGGTCCGGCATGCCAGCCGCGGGCTCGAGCTGCTCGCGCGTCTGCCGGAGAGCCGCGAGCGCGACCAGCGCGAGCTGCTCCTGCATACCGCCCAGGGTCCGGCTCTCCTCGCCCTCAAGGGCTGGGCCTCCCCCGAGTACGGTGCCTTCATCAACCGGGCGCTTGCGCTGAGTCAGGGCGGCGATGCGCCCGAGCTCTTCGAGGCCCAGATCCGGCGCGCGCAAAACCTGATGGTCGGCGCCCGGCTGGCGGAGGCACATTACATCGGCATGGAGCTGCTGCGGATCGCGGAGACCGCACGAAACGAGGATTTCCTGCTCGAGGTCCATGCGCTGCTTTGCGTCATCCTCTGCTACCTTGGCGACCCCGCTGCGTGCTGTGAGCAGGCCCGGCAAGGGCTCGCGATCTACGACCTGGACCGGCATCACGGTCCCCACGCGCTCCTCTATGGCCTGGATCCGGCCGCCGTCTACGCGACCTCGGCCGTGCACCTCTGGCAGCTCGGCGATTGCGATCAGTCGCTGGCGCTCAGCCTGGAAGGGCTGCGGCTGGCGGACGCCTTCAGCCATGCCTTCAGCCGCGGCTTCGTGCTCTGCGGCGTCGCCTGGAACTTCCTGCAACGGCGCGATGCCGCGGGTGCCGCCCAGGCCTCCGCCAGGGTGATCGAGGTCGCCCGGGCGCACGACTTCGCCAACCTGCTCGCCTGGGGCACAACGCTGCGCGGAGCGGCGCTCGCCGCCCAGGGCGAGGTCGAAGAAGGGATCGGGATGATCCGCCGCGGGAGTGCCGACTGGCAGGCCAGCGGCGCGGCGATCAATGGCTGCTATTTCCCCTGCCTCCTCGCCGAGGCCCAGCTCGCTGCCGGGCGCCCGGACGAGGCACGCAGCACGCTGGAGCTCGCCCTCGAGGCCGCCCCTCGCCATGAAGACCGCTGCTGGTGGTCGGAGGTCCACCGCCTCAAGGGCGACCTCCTGCGCCGCGGCGGAGCGCCTGTCTCCGAGGCCGAAAGCTGGCTCGAGGGCTCGCTGGAGATCGCCCGCCGGCAGCGTGCGCGGTCGCTCGAGCTGCGCTCGGCGATGAGCCTTGCCCGCCTGCGGTGCGAACGGGGGCAGCGGCTGGAAGCCCATCGCCTGCTTGCCGAGATCTACGGTGCCTTCAGCGAAGGGCTCGACACCCCCGACCTGGTCGACGCCCGCGCCCTGCTGGCAGAGCTCTCATGAATCGCTCCCTTTGCCAGTACTCTGGCATGACTTATTCTTTTCATGGGTTTACTCTCTTTCGCACCGAGGCGCGCGGCGGGCGGGCCGCCGCCTGACCTGCCGGGGGACCGGACAGCGAGGTGATCCGGCCCCGACCTGGGGCAGCTTTGCTAACCTCCTGGCTTGGCCGGCGGCGGCTGCTCGGCGGCCGACCATGGCGGCACGATGCCGTTCATGCGGGCATAGGCGATCGACTGCCCGAGGTGCTCGTGCGCGTGGACGGCCGACTGCAGCACTACCTGCCGCACGGTCACCTTGTTGCCGAAGAAATCGACCTGGCGCTCGAGGTTCTGGTCGGGGAGCTCCGCGATCGCCGATCGCAGGTGCGCGAAGGAGGCCTTGAGGGCAGCGAGGACCTTGTCCTTGTCGGCTCCCTCTTTCTCCAGCCCGCGCCGGTCGACGCCGGCCGGCGGCTTGGCCCCCCAGAAGGTGGGCAGCAGGTAGTTGCCGTTGGCCACGTGCATGAACACCTCGCCGGTAGAGCGCACGCCGGTGGCGGGCCGCCAGCTGAGCTTCTCGGCCGGAGTCGCCTGGGCGAGGGCGGTCAGCTTCTTCTCGGCGTCGTCGAGCGCGCCGAGGACGTCGCCGCGGACGCCGGTGACCGGCTTGGCCGCCGGGGCGGCGCCCGCTTGCGCCGCGGCGGGCGGCGGCGCCGCGAGCAGGCCGCCGGCGCAGGCCGCGGCGAGGAAGAGGGCGAGGATCCGATGCCGTTCGCAAGCTCGTCGCATCTCTGATCTCCTAATCTGAATAGTGCACGGGCAGTCGTCGAGGAAAAGCGCTGAACCGGGCGCCATTCTAGCGCGGCCTCACCCCACCCCTTGCTTGAAGGCTCTCTTCCCTGGCGCCGCTCGGCGCCCCGTCGGCCTCATCCCGCGGCACCTTCCCGCGCCGTTTGGCCTGGCGCGAACAGTGCGGCGGCTCCGGCAAACTCGTCCGCGCCAAAGCTAGGCGCCATGCCGCCGCCGCACCCAGCGCAGCAATGGCAGCAGGCGACCGTACAAGGCGCCACCAGCGCAGACGCTCGATCGACGCAAGCGCCGCCGCGCTCTCGCGCAGGCCCGGCGGCTCGGCGAGCTGAGCGCGCAGCGCTCGAATTTCCGCCTCGGCGCGCCTCCGGGATGGCGGCTCCGCCAGGGAGCGGTTCTCGCGACGGAGCCGGGCGGTCTCGACCGCCCGGGAGGGCCGATCGCGCCGATCCCCGCCAGTCTCGCCGATCGCAGTCTGCCGGTGGCCGCGGAGGGATCGGCTAAGATAGCCGGCCATGATCCAGATCGATCTGACAGGGAAGCGGGCACTGGTGATGGGGGTCTCCAACGGGCGCAGCCTGGGATGGGCGATCGCCGATAAGCTGCACGGCGCGGGGGCGCAGCTGGCTTTCAGCTACCAGGGGGAGCGCCTGCGGGAAGATCTCGAGAAGCTGACCCGCGGCATGGAGGGGGTGCGGCTCTACTCTTGCGACGTCACCCGCGCGGCCGAGCTCGAGGCGATGTTTGCCGACCTCGGGGCGCAGTGGGGGAGCCTCGACCACGTCGTGCACTCGATCGCCTTCGCCCCGCGGGCGGCGATGGAAGGGCGCTACATCGAGACCACGCGTGACGACTGGATGACCGCGCTCGAGATCTCGGCCTATTCCCTGGTCGCGGTCGCGCGCCAGGCCGAGCCGCTGCTGACAAGAGGCGGCGCCATCGTCACCCTGACATTCTACGCCGCCGAGAAAGTGGTGCCGCGCTACAACGTGATGGCGATCGCCAAGAGCGCCCTCGAAGCCAGCGTCCGCTACCTCGCCTACGAGCTGGGCAAGAAGGAGGTGCGGGTCAACGCGGTCTCGGCGGGGGCCGTCCGCACGGTCGCGGCGCGCAGCATCCCCGGCTTCATCAAGATGTACGGCAAGGTCGGCAGCGCGGCGCCGCTGGGGCGCAACATCACGCACGAAGAGGTGGGCAACCTGGGTCTCTTCCTGCTCTCGCCGCTCGCCTCCGGCATCACCGGCGAGACCGTCTACGTCGACGCCGGCTACCACGTCATGGGGATGGAGCTCGGCGAGTAGGAGCGGCCGGCATGCAGGCCCTGATCCTCGCCGGCGGGAGCGGCACCCGCTTCTGGCCGCTGTCGCGGCGCAGCCGCCCCAAGCAGCTGCTGGCCCTGCTGGGCGAGCGCAGCCTGCTGCGCGAGACCGCCTTGCGGCTGCAGCCGCTGCTGCCGTGGGACGCCATCTGGGTCTGCACCACGGCGGAGCTCGGCGCGGCGGTGCGCCGCGAGCTGCCGGAGGTGCCGGGCGGGCAGATCCTGCTCGAGCCGCAGGGGCGCAACACCGCGCCGGCGATCGGCTGGTCGGTGCGCTCGATGCCGGAGGGCGCGCGCCGCGAGGCCCTGGCGGTGCTGCCGGCCGATCACCTCATCGGCGACGCGGCGGTCTTCCGAGCCACCCTGGCCTGCGCCGCCGCGGAGGTCGAGCGCGCCGACCGGGTGATGACGCTGGGGGTGGTGCCGCGCTGGCCGGAGACCGGCTACGGCTATCTCGAGACCGCGGCCGAGGCGCCGCCCAGCGCGGCGGCCGCCGGCGTGCGCGAGGTGGTGCGCTTCGTCGAGAAGCCGGACCCCGAGCAGGCTGCCCGCTTCATCGCCTCCGGCCGCCATCTCTGGAACGCCGGCATCTTCGTCTTCCGCGGCGCGACGCTGCTCTCGCTGCTAGCCCGCCACCAGCCGGTGCTCAGCCGCGGCCTGGAGGAGATCGCCGCGGCGCCCGAGCGGCTGGCCGAGATCTATGGCCGGCTGCCCGCCGAATCGATCGACTACGCCCTGATGGAGAAGCTCGAGAACCTGGCCGCCCTGCCGCTCGACTGCGGCTGGAGCGACCTCGGCTCGTGGTCGGCGCTGGCCGAGGTGCTGCCCGCCGACTCCCGCGGCAACACCGGGCGCGGCGACACGGTCGCGGTCGAGGCGGACGGCAACCTCCTGTTCGCGGATGCCGGGACCATCGCCGTGCTGGGCGTCCGCGATCTGGTCGTGGTGCGCACCGGCGATGCCGTGCTGGTGATGCCGAAGCTGCGCGCCCAGGAGGTGCGCAAGCTGGTCGCCGAGCTCATGGAGCGGGGACGCCGGGAGCTCCTGTGATCCAGCCGGCGCTGGTCTCGACCGCGGCCGGCGACCACGGCATCGCCGAGCTGGGCGCGCCGCTGTCGCTCGCGCGGCTGCTGCCCGGCGAAGGCGCCTGGGAAGTCGAGATCGGGTCCGGCAAGGGGCGCTACCTGCTGCGCCGCTGCGGTGACAGCCCGGAGCGCCGGTTCCTCGCCATCGAGCTGGTCGCCGAGTACCACCGCTTGTTCGTCGGCCGCGCCCGGCGGCGCGGCGCCGGCAACTGGATCGCGCTGCGCGGCGAGGCGCTCTATCTGCTCTCCGTGCTGCTGCCCCAGGGCTTCGCCGCCGCGGTCCACGTCTACTTCCCCGACCCCTGGCCGAAGAGCCGCCACCACAAGCGGCGGTTGTTCGACCCCGAGAGCGTCGACCTGGTGGTCGGTTTGCTGGCGCCCGGCGGCTGCCTCTACTTCGCCACCGATGCGCTCGCCTACGGCGAGCTGGTCGCGGAGCTGCTGGCCAGCTACCCGGGCCTTGCCGTCGCCCGCCGCGACCGCCCCTGGGACGACGGTCCGCGCACCAACTACGAATCCAAGTACATGGCCGAGGGCCGTCCGATCCTCCGCCTCGAGGCGGCGCAGCGCGGCGCCGCGGCGCTCCATCCGTGCGGTGCGCCGGGCATCCTCTGCGCCGCCTCCAGCCGGCGGTCGGCCCCCGCCGGTGCGGAGTCCGGGCTGCCGTCCGCCGGGTGATATCGTAAAGCGGCCGGGAGCCCCGATTTGCTCAAGCGCCTCTCCTACCTCTGGCCCTATCTCGCCCGTCACCGCCGCAAGCTGCTGCTCGGAATGGCGGCCATCGTCTGCTCGGTGGCGGTCGGCTTGTTGAACCCTTTGCTGCTCGGCAGGGCGGTCGACCAGCTGCGCCACCAGCTCACCTCCGGCGCCCTGGCCGGCTATGCCGGGCTGATCGTCGGCGTCTCCCTGGTGCAGGGGATCTTCAGCTATGCCCAGCGCATGGTGCTGGTCGGCATGAGCCGGGACATCGAGTACGACCTGCGCAACGACTATTTTTCGCGCCTCGAGCGCCAGGCGCCTCTCTACTTCCACGATCACCCGACCGGCGACCTGATGGCCCGCGCCACCAACGACCTGCAGGCGGTGCGCATGCTGTGCGGGCCGGCGATCATGTACAGCTTCAACACCCTGGTGGCCGGCGCCGGCGCGCTCTTCTTCATGCTCCGCATCCATGCGGGCCTCGCTCTCCTGGCCCTGGTCACGATGCCGCTGGTGGCCCTGGCGACCAAGTTCTTCGGCGAGCGCATCCACGTCCTCTTCGAGCGGGTGCAGGAGAGCTTTGCCGACGTCACCGCGCGCGTGCAGGAGAACCTGGCCGGCGTCAGGGTGGTGCGCGCCTATGCCCAGGAGGAGGTCGAGGAGGCCCGGTTCCGGCGCATCAACCAGCAGTACGTGGACGGCAACCGGCGCCTCATCGGCTGGTCGGTCTCCTTCCATCCGCTGTTGCAGACCTTGATCGGCCTCGCGTCGGCGGCGGTGCTCTGGTACGGCGGCTCGCTGGTCATCGGCGGCGCCATCACGGTCGGCCAGTTCGTCACCTTCAACTTCTTCCTCGGCCGCCTGGCGTGGCCGATGATCGCCCTGGGCTGGGTGATCAACCTCGCGCAGCGCGGCGCCGCTTCGCTCGGCCGCATCCGCGAAGTGCTCGAGGCCGAGCCGGCGATCCGCGACGAGGAGCCGCTGTTCGACCCCGGGACGATCCGCGGCGAGGTGCGCGCCAGCCGTCTCGACTTCTCCTACCGCGCGGGCCAGCCGCCGGTGCTCGAGCAGATCGACCTGCGGGTGGCGGCCGGCCAGACGGTCGCCGTGGTCGGCCGCACCGGCGCCGGCAAGAGCACTCTACTGGCGCTGATCCCGCGTCTGCTCGACCCTCCCCCCGGCAGCCTCGAGGTCGACGGCATCGACGTCCGGCGGCTGCCGCTCGCCCGCCTGCGTTCGGCGATCGCCATGGTGCCGCAAGAGACTTTCCTGTTCTCGGCCACGATCCGCGAGAACATCGCCTTGGGAGCGCCCGCGGCGATTTCACTGGGCGCGCCTCCGGCGCTTGGACCGGCCGCCCGGCCGACCGATGAGGCGATCGCCGCGGCGGCGCGCCTGGCCGGCCTCGAGCCCGACCTGGCGGCCTTCCCGCACGGGCTCGACACCCTGGTCGGGGAGCGCGGCCTGACCCTGTCGGGCGGCCAGAAGCAGCGCGTCGCCCTGGCGCGCGCGCTGCTGCGCCAGCCGCAGATCCTGCTCCTCGACGATTGCCTGTCGGCGGTCGACACCCAGACCGAAGAGACGATCCTGCGCAACCTGCGCTCGGTTGCCGGCGGCAGGACCGTCTTCCTGGTCTCGCACCGGGTCTCGACAGTCAAGGACGCCGATCTCATCCTGGTGCTCGAGGGCGGCCGGGTGGAGGAGCGCGGCACGCACGCCCAGCTGCTCGCCCGGGGAGGCCTCTACGCCGACCTCTACCACCGCCAGCTGCTCGAGGAAGAGCTGGCCGCGGTCTAGGACTGGCTGCTCGTGGCCCCCTGCCTCGCCCGCCCGCGCGCGCCGAGGCGCGCATCGCGTTACCTGTCAGCGTCGGCTTGATACATCTGGTCAGGGTCGCCAGGAGCGAGCGCGGCAGCGGCGGCGCGCTCTACGACGTCGCGGCCGAGTTCCGCTTCGCGGCGCCGGTCGTGGGGGGCGAGGTCAAGGTGCCGGTCGACTGGGAAACCGGCGATTCATTGGCGAGAACGTCGCGGCGAGGCGATCGAGCCGGGCCGCGAGGAGGGTGCGATGACGAGCTTCCTGCAGGATATGCGCTTTGGCCTCCGCCAGCTGGGGCGCTGCCCGGGCTTCGCGGTGCTCGCCATCCTCACCCTGGCGGTGGGGGTCGGCGCCGCGACCGCGATCTTCTCGGCCGCCGACGCGGTGCTGCTGCACCCGCTGCCCTTCAGCCAGCCGGAGCGGCTGATGCTGGTGACCAAGGACATGCCCAGCTTCGAGCTGGTCGACTCGAGCGCTTCGCCGCTCGACTTCCTCGACTACCGCGCGCACAGCCACGCCTTTTCGGCGGTCGCCGGCCTCGCCAACACGGCCTTTAACCTCGCCGGCGATCCGCAGGCCGAGCGCGTCTCGGGGAAGCGGGTGTCGGCAAGCATCTTTCCCATGCTCGGGGTGCGCCCGCTGCTCGGCCGCGCTCTGCTTCCCGAGGAGGAACAGTGGGGCCGGCACTTCGTCGTGGTGCTCGGCGAGGAGCTGTGGCGGCGCCGCTTCGGCGCCAATCCGGCGATCGTCGGCAAGCAGGTGCGCCTCGACGGCGAGAGCTATACGGTGGTGGGCGTGGTGCCGCCCTTCCTGCAGTTCCTCGATGTCGCGGATCTCTGGGTGCCGCTCGCCTTCGCTCCCAAAGAGGTCGCTCCCGACGCGCGCGGTCATCAGTTCGTGGAGGTGGTCGCCCGCCTGCGGCCGGGCGTCTCGCTGTCGCGCGCCCGCGCCGAGATGCGCGCCGTGGCGGCGCGGATGACCGGCGCTCTGCCGGACTGGTACCCGGCCGGCTGGACGATCCGCCTGGCGCCGCTCGAGAGCGTGGTCGCCGGCAGCCTGCGGCCGCTGCTGCTGGTGCTCGCCGCCGCGGTCGCCGCGCTGTTGCTGATCGCCTGCGTCAACGTGGCCAACCTGCTGCTGGTGCGCGCCGCGGCGCGGCAGCGCGAGATGACCCTGCGGGCGGCGCTGGGCGCGGGCCGCCTGCGGGTGGTGCGCCAGCTGCTCACCGAGAGCCTGGCGCTCGCGGCGGTCGGCGGCGCGGCGGGTTTGCTGCTGGCGGCGCTGGCGCTGGCCGCCTGGGGACGGAGCGCGGCGGCGGGGTTGCTGCGCGGCCAGCATCCGGCGATCGACGCCCGGGTGGCGCTTTTCGCCGTCGGCCTGGCGCTGGCGACGAGCCTGCTCTTCGGGCTGGCCCCGGCGTGGAGCGCGGCGCGGGCCGACCTGCGCAGCGGTCTGCAGCAGAGCGCGCGCGGGGCCAGCGCCGGCTGGCGCGGCGTCCGCCTGCGCTCGCTGCTGGTGGCCTGCGAGGTGGGGCTCGCGCTGGTCCTGCTGATCGCCGCCGGGCTGCTCATCCGGAGCCTGCAGCGCCTGCAGGACGTCGACCCCGGCTTCCGGGCCGACCACGTCCTGACCTGCAGGATCAGCCTGCCGGCGGCCGAATACCGGCAGCCGGAGCAGGTCATCGGCTTCTATCGCCGCCTCCTAGAGCGGCTGCGGATTCTGCCCGGGGTGGTCGCCGCCGGCGCGGTCCACCAGCTGCCGCTCACCGGCGGCAACTCGGGCGGCTCGTTCGGCATCATCGGGCGCCCGTGGCCGCCCGGCCAGCCGGTGCCGGACATCGACAAGCGGTATGTGACCCCGGGCTACTTCGCGGCGCTCGGGATCCCGCTGCGGCGCGGCCGCGAGCTCGCCTTCAGCGACACCGCGGAGGCGCCGCGGGTAGCACTCGTCGACGAGCAGTTCGCGCGCCGCTTCTTCCCCGGCGAAGAGCCTCTCGGGCGCCGGATCACCGGCTTCCACGGCAGGGGCGAGTACGCCCTGGTCGGCGTCGTCGGCGGCATCAGGCACCGCGACCTCGCGGGCCAGCCGCAGCCGACCATCTACTACTCCGCCCTGCAGGATCCCTATCCGCACCTCAACCTGGTGGTGCGCTCGGCGGGCGACCCGTTCGCGCTCGGCGTCGGCGGCGCGCTGCGCCGCGAGGTGCAGACCCTCGACCGCGGGCTGGCGATCACCCGGCTGCAGAGCTTCGCGGAGGTCCGCGCCCGATCGCTGCTGCGGCGCCGGGTGTCGCTGCTGCTGCTCGCGGCCTTCGCCGGACTGGCGCTGGCGCTGGCCGCGGTCGGTATCTTCGGCGTGATCGCGGCGACGGTGGCGCAGCGCCGCTTCGAGATCGGCGTCCGCATGGCGCTGGGCGACCGGCCGGGCGGCGTCGTCGCCCTGGTCCTGCGTCAGGGGATGCAGCCGGTGGTGGCCGGTCTGGCGCTTGGCCTGGCGGGCGCCCTCGCCGCCACGCGCCTGCTGGCGGGCCTGCTCTTCCAGGTCGGGGCGAGCGACCCCGCGACCTACGGCGGTGTCGCCCTGCTGCTCGCCGGCGTCGCCGCCGCGGCCTGCTACCTGCCGGCGCGGCGCGCGGCGCGGGTCGACCCGGCGGTGGTGCTGCGCGCCGAATAGCGAGAGGATCGCATCCTGAGACGAAACTGGTCCGTGCGCCAGGGAAGGGGCGTCCCCTTCCCCCCGGGCCAAACCGCGCGGGCCACTAGTGGAGTGCGTCAAACGGACGATATCTTATCGAGTTGAGCACGAGCTCTCTTCACTTTCTCGAGGATATCGGTCGCTTTGGCGGTCCAGATGAAGGGCTTGGGATCGGCGTTGTGCTGCTCGACGGCGCGGAGCAGGG
>DASZZP010000111.1:0-82992 GCA_035544875.1 Thermoanaerobaculia bacterium
ATTCCGACGGCAAGCCGGCCACCCTTCCGACGACGGCTAACAAGTGGCCGCCTTCACCTCGGAACAGTGGCCGCCTTCACCTCGGAATGGGTGGCCGCCTTCACCTCGGAATCCCTGGCCGGCTTCCGTCGGAATCCGCAGTCGTCGTCGTCGCCACCGCTCTCGCCACCCCCTCCCACCCCTCGACCTTTGTCCATGATCTCGAACCCCGACACACCATGCCTACGTGGCGAGATCCCGTGGGCGGCGCCCGCGACAGCGCCCGGTCCCGGCGCCGCCGTGCGGGCCCCCCGTCACCTGGGTCCCTCCACGCGCCAACCGTCGTCGTATTTCCGAAATAGGTACCGGCGGGTTTCGCTGGTGTGAAGGGTCTCTTCTGCCGGCCAGCCCCATTTGTGGCTGCCGGGGCTGTTCGGCACCAAGGACAGCCTCATCTGAGTGAACGGATCCGCAAGTGTGGCCTTCTGCTGTTGAGTGATTCTACGCACACGCTCTGTTGGCTGGTACTCAATCCGTACAACAGCCTCCACCGTCTCGCCTTCACCTGTCAAACCCGTCACTTCGGCGAAAGTGGCACGGGCTACTACAAGAGACAGGGACGTGTAGGGGAACTCGAGCTTATTGGCGAAAGAGCTCTTCCACCCCTCGACATCGAGGACTGGCCCCTCAACATCGGGGCCTGGCACAGGGAAATAAAAGTAACCGGTCGCTGTCGACTCATCCGACAAGGTTTCCCCCTCCGTCACAAAGACTTGACCGCTGAGAAGTCCTTCGGATCGGAGGGCCTGATAAAAGCGCCGGACCGCTATGCTCTGGTCTCTCATCTCACCCGCCGCGTTCGGGATGTGAATGTCGGTGCGTATGGAGACCATCTGAGTCGGAAGATCCTTCTCGCTCTTCTCTTTTAGCAATGACAGGGCCTTTTCTCTGGTTAGCTTGTCACCGGCACAGCCGGAGACCATGAGATAGGTCGTTGCCAAGAGGACTAAGCCAGCACGGTGAGGCTTCATCGCGGCACCTCCGCGAGAGTTCTGTTGGTGGATTGCAAGAAGCTAAGTATATACCAGCAGACGAGTCAGGGCATGAAAGGGCGCCGACTGCCCGATGCGTACTTCACGAATCGCTGCCATGCTCCTCTGTGAGGCTCCGCTTCCGCCCACCCGCGCCGGCCGAGGGGTCAGATTTTGCGCAGGAGGGTCTTTGGAGTTGGCGCCGGCGCCAGCATCCGACTATCCTTGCAACTTCCCGGCCGCGGCGGGCGGCGTCACCGATGCCGGCCTAGCGGCGACCCAGCGCGCCCGGGTCGTGAGGCAAGATCCTACGAGGTGAGGAGCTTCTCACCCCCTCGGCCGGCGCAGTGCCGGCAGGACCCGCTCACCGCTCCCGCTTCGCGGAACGTCAACGGCCTGCTTGATCGAGCGTTACCCGAAAGAGCCGGAAGACGGAACCTCAGCCCTTCACGGTCCGAAACCGGCGCGTACGGTGCGATGCTTTGCCGATCGCAGCTCCTATCCCTCAAAGCATCGCACCAGGATGCGCGCTGGCGAGGCCCTCGACGCTCCCAGTCCGCTCCCCTGCCAGCTCTTTGTGCGGCAGCGCCACAGCCGAGCCGCAGCCAGCTCCAGCCTGCGGGCCAGCAGACTGCGACCATACGCGTAGCTCCAGCCGGCTCAGCTGCCGCCGCAGCCAGTGGGCCTGCCGGCTCAGCTGCCGCCGCAGCCGCAGCCCGCGCGCACGCCTGCCGCACCGAGCCGCAGCCTGCCGGCTCGCAGCTCCGCTCTTGCCGGCTCACCTGCGCCAGGCCTGCCTCGGCCGCCCGTTGAATGAGCTGATTTCGATTCGCGCACCAACGAGAGCCGGTCACGCCGGCGCCATGGTCTGCAGACTCCAGCGTGCTGTTGCATGCTGGGGAGGGGATGAGCGGCCTCCCCCTCTGGTCCGCCTTGCGATCAGGTGATGGGTTGCTGAACCGAGATCGCCTGCCAGGGGCCGACGCCGAAGGTGAGGAGCAAGCCGGGTTGTCGCGCTACGCTCGCTTCGCTCGCTCGCACGACAACCGGCCTCCCTTCGGTCGGCCGCGGCTTGGCCGCTCGCTCCGTCGCCACCGCGCTCGTTCTTCCGCTCGATAGGCGAACGCCATCCTCCGCGTGCTCGGCTCCTTTGCGTCGCGGCCTGTTAGCCTCGGCCGGAGGCCGATCAATTCCCGCTCTCCGCTACGCTCTGGGAAGAGAGTTCGGCCGCGGGCTCGGGGACTCGGTCACTGGAAAGAGACTGCGCGGGCCGGCACTGCGGGTGGTAAAATAAGCGCTTCCACAACACCTACGGGAGGCGACCAGACCATGACCTACTCACAAGCTTTCCACCTCGTCCACGCAAAGTTCAAAGAGGAATCTAGCAATAACCCCAAGGGACCAATGGCCGACGCCTACAAACGGGCAAGCCAGGAGTACCCCGCAGTCATGGCAATTGCACATTACGCAGTTGCCAAAGAACTGAGCGCGGCGCCAGGGGAGTCAAAAAGCACCGCCTAGCCGATCACGCAATCGGCAAAGCCAGGGAACTTCAACGGGAGGACGGGCTCAAATGGAACACATCGTCATCTACGTCACGGGCTTCGCTTCCCTCGGGCTTTTCGGCGCCACCTGGGTACTCGTGGGTGTGACCGCTCACCACGTACGCTCCGCGACGAAAATGGCAGCTGCCGCTGAACGCCTCGCGGAGGTGATTGAGACAAGCACACTAGTCAGCGCGATTGCTGCCCTCCCAGCGGCGAACACGACAGCCTTTCCCGACACTATTCGCAGCGTGATTCACGAGCTAAAGACGCGCCGCGAATCGGCTCAACAGAGGGCTGATCAAGAAATGCAGGGGCCTGGCCGAGGTTGAGGCCGGCTCCTTAATGGAGACCGTATGACCACCCAGCGTTTGAAGCCTGTAGCTCGCCTCTCGGGACCGGGGTTGATATTCACGGAAGGGCAGGAGAAAGAAGGCACCCCGGTGAACTATGAGCTCGAAATCCAACGCTGGATGATTACGCCAATGCAAGGGGATCACGAGCATGCGGCTAAGTTCGAGGTGTCGGCGGTCTCTGTCTCCCCACCCCTAGTCCCCGATCCCAACCTTGACTATCTTTATCTACAGCTAGAAGATAGAACACGAATCAAAGTGTACTTCAAGGGTACAGTAGGCGGTCGAAGCATTCTTGAACCCCTCGACGTAAGCGAGCTAGTAAAGAAGTATGACGACGAGGACTGCTAAGCCCGCCCTTCATTCATGTGCTCACTTGTTCCATTCCAGAAGGGTCCCGCGCTCATTCTCGCCTCGCCAAGGCTCTTCGGAGCATTCGCGGATTGCTAAAGTTGCGCAAGTCTCACTCGATATCGCAGACTTCTGATCGGGAGCTTCAATCACGTAGCTCTAGACAGGAGGCGGTAGTACTATGAGAACCTGCAACCCCGACTCTTGGAATCCTGGAACTCCAGTTGAGATTACGCCTCAGGCCTACGAAAAACAGGTTCTGCGTTGGATAAGGAAATCGCTAGGGAAGCCCAACAACTTTGAGGCAAAGCATCAAGGAATGGTGTCCGGACGAGGAGGCGATTACAAAATCGACGTCCTCGTGACGTTTAGCGCCTTGGGAGGAGCTCTTTTTATTGTGCTCGTTGAATGCAAGCGCTGCAAAAGACCCGTCGAGCGCGACGAGATCCTCACTCTCTATGGGAAGGTCGACGCTGTCGGTGCTCACAAAGGAATCATGTTTTCGACTGCCGGCTTCCAGAAGGGCGCTTTGGAATACGCAAGAGCCAAAGGCCTTGGCACCGCTTTATTCATGGATGGGCGGAGCATCTACCAGACGAAAGCCGCGCCAGGCTATGGACCTACTCCTAAGGCCCCGGCGTGGGTGAGGCTCCCCCGATTTGCCGGGGAGTTAATAGAGCTGAGGGACGAGACGGTGCACTGCCACCGACTTGAGGATCAGGAGTTGGATGCCCTAGCCGCGTGGCTGGGTCTCGGCGCCTAATCCTCGTCGGCGAGGATCGTGCCAAGGCTCTCACAAGGGAACGTTGGAGCAAGCCGGCCGCGCTCTGCAGCGGCTGGGCCGCAGCGGCAGAGCCGCGCCACCGCCCGCGAGGTGCTCGGCGCCGCGAATTTGCGGAGCATCGCGCCGCCGGCACCCAGTTCCGGGTCCAATCGCGCCGGAGAGGTGAGGCCTTGCCGAAGGCTGCGAGGGCAGCACTGAAGGGACTTCGCCAGGCCCAGACAGAGCCACTCTCCTCTCCTCTTCCTGTTGCTGCCCAGGCGCTGCCCAGCGCCTTCAACGACGCGATGGCCTTTGCCGAGTCGTCGCGCAAACCATTTGTTTATTGGTGCGAATTAACGGAATAGAGCCTTCGGCACCGTGATTCTTAGAGCCGTCTGCCAGACGACGGCTGCCAATCGGGGATGGGCCGCCGCAGTCAGTCTGCCCCTGTGGGCGCGCAGTTCAGCTACGCTCGGATGCTCCAGAATGCGCCTTCATTATCTTCCGCGTGCTTCCCCGGCGCTTCCCCAGGTCCATAGTCTCTTTGGCGTGCATCTCGCAACCCGCTCTATCATAGGGAGTTATGGGCAGAGCCTCGGTCTTCTGTGTGCAGACAGGCCCTCTCCACTCTTGACCTCGCCAGTGGGTGACGTGGCACTCCAAAGCCCTACGCCACAGCGTTTTGTCGGAAGGCCTTGTGCCGGCTCGGCGAGATCCTGCACCTGTCGTGGGCCCGCCGCCAGCTCTACGACCTGGTCGTCGCCGTCGCGGGCGCTGCATCCGGCGCCACCGGCGCCTGGCGAAGGCGCCGATCGACCTCGTTGCGCAACGCGGCGAGGCGACTGCCGGCATCGGCGAGCAGGGGATGGAAGGCCGGTAGCCCGGCCACCCAGAGCGACAGGCGAATGGCCGCCTCGTCGCAGACACGCGCATCTGCGTGCTCCCGCCGCTGCGACGGATCGCCCAGCAGCGCCGGGATGCCGCCACTCATGCTCCAAGCGGTCCCCTGCACGAGGCGATCGTGGATATCGTAGGCCACATGGGCCGGCGTGGTGTCGTCGAGCAGGGGACGCAGCAGCTTCATGGTGAGCCATGGGTCCCGATGCATGCCCGTGGACGTGCCTATGGGCAACTTCGCCAGGGCCTCTCGCAGCGGCCCCGACCAAGGGTGGTCGGGGTCGGCGATGCGCGCACGAGCCCGCACCGCCGGCGCTGTCGGGTGCTCCGACAGCAGCCACAAGGCCAGGTCGAGATCGCCGCGGCCCCAGTTGTCGTGGGAGAGAAGCGGCACCTTGCCCTCGGCCACATCCGCCGCGAAGGCGTCGCGCGGCCCGGCGTCGCCAAGGCGGAGGCAAGCTCTGACGAAACAAAGCTGTGCCGATCTGTCGGCCTCGCACGTGGCGCGAGCGGCGAGCTCCGGCGCGATGCGCGCGTCGCCGAGATCGGCGAGCGATCGCGTCCACTGCTCGATCGCCTGCTGGCGGAGGTACTTGCGCAGCTGCGCGCCGCCCGCGGCGAGCGACGCCTCCTCGCGGTCCATCGCAGCCACCATAGCTTCGGCGATCGTCGGGTGCTGGTACTTTGCGATGGCAGCCCGCTTGGCGTCGTCGTCGGCGGCGCCGCGGCCCCCGGTCCAGACCGTGGTGCCGCGCACGTCGGCAGCTCCCAGCCTGGCCAGGTTGCTCGCCGCGTTGCGGGCCGCCTCCGGCGTCGTGGCAGGCTCGGTGAGTTGCCGCATCATGCGGTCCGTGAACTCCACTCCGCCCCATTTGGCGAAGTAGGCGCGGAGTCGACTCGCAGCCGCCGCGCCGGCCGCCGCGCCGCCGGAGGTGAAGTCGTCGCCGGTGGAGACAGGCTCGAAGACGCTGTGGTGCAGGATGGACGACACCGCGACCAACGCCGCCTCGCGCACGGTGAGGACGGTGCGGGAGTGGATGAAATCGCGCCAGTAGTGATAGGAGCGGGTGAAGCGACCGTCGTGCTCGACGGCGTCGATGAGTGCCGGCACCGCTGGCTCTCCTTCGGCGATCAGCCGCCGCACGCGCCAGTCTTCACCAAGCGGGACGCCGCCGGGCGAGCCTTGCTGCGCGGCAGCGACTTCGTCGAGCTGGTCGATCAGCCAGGCGACGCGGCGATCGCCGGGCCAGCGGTCGAAGTCGGCCGGCAGGGTCGTGGACCGAGGCCGCGCCAGGCGGCGATCGAGGTCGGTCAGCAGCTCCCGGACAGGGGTGCCGAAGGTCTGGGCCAGCCCAGCGTAGAAGTGCTGCAGGTGTCGCCACTGCGCCCGCGCTTCGCGGTCGTCGCCGGCCGCGAAGCTCTGCAAGCCATGGTCGAACTCGAGCCAAGCCGCCTGTTCGGCCGACACCCGCTCGCCGGGGGCGCCGGCCGCGGCGGCGGTTTGCGCGACGGCCGCGAGCACGAGACCAACAAGGGCGACGGAAAGGCGCAGTCTCGCGTGGTTCACGTAGACAAAGCCTGACCATGGCTCGAGCCTCCGCGGCGAGGCGGCGAGCATCCAGCCCGCCATCATTCCGGTCCGCACGCGCCCCCCTCGACGAGGCGCCTATGGCTTACCGACCAGCTGCACCGCGTCGATCTCGTTCCAGCCGGGAATGACGTTGGTGGCGAGCGTGACCTTGACGCGGTCGGCCAGATAGTCGGTCGGCTTGAACTTGATGATCAGGTAATTGAGCTCGGTCGTCGGGTCGTTGCCGGACCAGATCAGGTGCGGAGTGCCGGCCTGGTCGAAAAGCTCGAGCTTGATCACCGCTCCCGATCCCGCCGACTCGCGGACCCGGACCTCGGATGCGTGCACCGGCTTGACGTACTTGAGGTCGAGCCACTCGATGCCGCCGTCGGGCGTCGAAGGCGCCCAGGCCCTGCCGTCGTCCGCGTACCTCTCCACGTTCGGCGCGCCGGTGGCCTGCATCGCCGACCAGTTGTCATTGCCCTTGGCGTTGTTGTAGGAGGAGGAAGCCGAGGCTTCGACCGCCCACTGGCCGTCAGGGTCGTTCTTGATCTCATCCTGGCGCAGCGCCCACTGGGCGGCGGCCAGCTTGGCCGTCGTCTCGGCGGCAGCGCCATCTCCCGCGGCCGAAGGCGCCGCACCCGCGGCGCCGCCGGAGGCCGCCGCCGGCTGCGTTGCGGGCGCCGTGCCCGCGGCCCCGCCCGCCGCCACGGCCGGGGCGCCGCCAGCAGGCGCCGCGGCAGCAGGGACCGCCGGAGCCGCCGGGGCCGAGCTGGTCGAAACCTCCGCTTCCTTCTTTCCCGTACACGCCACCACCACCGAGAGCAGTGCCAGGGTCGAGATTCTGAGCGCGAGATGACGGTTCATGCTTCCTCCTCTCTCAGCCTCAATCATACAGGTGCGCCGGCCGGCCGGAGCAGCCCGGCCGCCGCTCAAAACGCGAGCAGCCCGCGGGCCGCCGCCACGACCTTGGCGCGGCTCGGGAGCAGCTCGTTCTCGAGCACCCGCGCATAGGGCACCGGGCGGTCCGGATAGGCAACACGGCGGACCGGGGCGTCGAGCCAGGGGAAGACGGCGTCGGCGAGGCGGGCGGCAACCTCGGCGCCGAAACCGAGGGTCAGCGGCGCCTCGTGCACGATCAGGGCGCGCGCCGTCTTGCGCACCGACGCGGCGACGGTCGCCTCGTCGTAGGGCACCAGCGTTCGCAAGTCCACGACCTCGGCCTCGACCCCATCGGCGGCCAGCTCTTCGGCCGCCTCCAGGCAGATCCAGGTGGCGGCGCTGTAGCCGATCAGGGTCAGATGCTTGCCCGGCCGAATGACCCGCGCCTCGCCGATCCGGGCCGCGCCGTCGCCCTCCGCCAGAACCTCCTTGATCCGCCGGTAGAGGAACTTGTGCTCGAACAGCATGACCGGGTTGGGGTCGCGGATCGCCGCCTTGAGCAGCCCGCGCGCGTCGGCCGCGGTCGCCGGGCAGACGACCTTGATGCCGGCGGTCTGGGCGAACCACCCCTCGTCGTTCTGCGAGTGGAAGGGGCCCGCTCCGACCCCGCCCCCCGAGGGCAGCCGCACCACGATCGGGCACGGCACCTGCCAGCGGTAGTAGAGCTTGGCTGCCACGTTGACCAGCTGGTTGAAGCCGCACGAGATGAAATCGGCGAATTGCATCTCGACCACCGGCCGGTAACCGAGCAGGGCGGCGCCGATAGCGATGCCGATCGTGCCGCTCTCGGCAATCGGCGTATCGAGCACCCGCCGCGGCCAGCGGGCGTGGAGCCCCCTGGTGGTGCGGAACGCCCCTTCGAAGGCGCCGATGTCCTGGCCCAATACCAGCACCGATTCGTCGCGCTCCATCTCCTCGAGCAGGGCGCGGTTGATCGCGTCGACGTAGCTGGTCTCCTTGCCGCGGCCGCGGGCCGCCGCGGGTGCCTCTGCCGGCGGCGGATCAGAAAGGTCGCGCGGGTCGGGTGCGAAGACCGGCCGCAGCGCGGTCGCCGCATCCGGGGGCGGGGCCGCGATGGCCCGCGTGACCGCCGTCTCGACCAGCTCTGCGACGCGGGCCTCCAGGCGCTCGCGGGTCGCGGCGTCGAGCACCCCTTCTTCCTCGAGCCGGCGAGCGTAGGCAGGGACCGGATCGGCGGCGCGGTAGGCGGCGAGCTCGGCGGCCGGCACGACCTTGAGCGAATCGTCCCCCTCGCTGTGCCCGCGCATCCGCCCGAGGAGCGCTTCGAGCAGGGTCGGACCCTGCCCGGCCCGGGCACGCGCGGCGGCGCGCCCGAGCGCCGCGGCCATGGCGTCCGGGTCGTTGCCGTCGACAGTCTCGGCGGCGATGCCATAGCCGACTCCCCGGTCGGAGAGGCGCCGGGCGGCGTACTGCTGGTCGGCAGGGGTCGAGAAGGCGTAGCGGTTGTTCTCCACCACCAGGATCAGCGGCAGCTTCCAGACCGCCGCCATGTTGAGCCCTTCGTGGAAATCGCCGGTCGAGGTGCCCCCCTCGCCGATGAAGCTGATCGCCAGCCGGTCGCTCCCCGACTGGCGGAAGGCGAAGGCGCAGCCGGCCGCGACCGGGATCATCGAGCCCAGGTGAGAGATCATCCCGACGTGCAGGATCCCCTGCTCCGGCGCCAGATACCCGTAGTGGAACGAGCGCTCGACCCCCTGCGAGAAGCCGTCCGCCTTGCCCAGCAGCTGGCAAGCCAGCCGCAGGAGCAGCGCCTCGGGATCCGGGCGCCGGCCATCGGGCTCGCCAAAGCCGCAGCCCGGGAAGGTGCGAGCCGGGTCGAGGTAGACCGCCAGGATGGCGCCGAGATCGCGGTGCAACGTCGACAGCGCATCGCCCGCCTCGAGCGCCAGCCCGGCGGGAATGGTCGTCGCCTCGTTGCCGACCTCGCTGTACCACTTCGAGACCCGGCCGGTCAGCAGCAGCGCCTCGAAGCGCGCGTCGAAGTCGCGGGTGAGCTTCATGAAGGCGTAGCGCAGCAGGCGCTGGCGCGCCCTCGGCGCGGTCATCGCGGTCATCGGGACGGAAGTCTACGCACCACCACGGCGTCCAGCAAGGAGACGCGAATGGCACGACTTGCATTTCTCAGTGCAGATCCTTGCGCTGGGTCTGCCCGAGCACCAGCCACCGCTGGTCGAAGACGCGCGGGCGCACGCGCCCCTCGCTGCCGCCCGGCTTCGGCGCGATGTACAGCCAGCCCGAGGCCGACGCAGCCGAGCAGCGCCACGACATCGACGTCGATGGCGCTTACTCTCCTCGCCCGGTGGCTACGATCGTCGACCCGAGACCAGGTTCACGATGAGCACGATCACGGCGATGACCAGCAGCAGGTGGATGAGGCCTCCTCCAACGTGAAACGAGAACCCGAGCAGCCAGAGGATGACCAGGATCACGAGGATCGTCCACAGCATTGGTTGCTCCCTTTCTTGTCAAGGACAGTCGGTTCCGCCACCTTCATCATTGCGCTGCGCGTCTGTTTATGCAATAGGCAGGCCTACCGCCTGCCGCAGTCCGGCCGGCCGCCGCCGCGCTGGCGGCGGCAGCCGACCTCACGATCATCGAGAAGCGCCGGGCGTTCAGCGCCGGGGTGGCGGTGGCGAGACGGGACGCTGTTGCTGCTGCTTCTGCGCCTGCCCGCCCTGGCCGTTGTTGTTGCGCTGCGGCGGCGGCTGCCGCGGCTGCACCTGCCGCACCTGCGCCTGCTCAGCCTGATGACGGGCCTGCAGCTGCTGCGCCTCACGCTGGTGTTGGTCCTGCTGGGCCCTTAGCTCGGCCTGGTGCTGCTGCGCCAGCTCCTGGCTGTTGGCAGCGCGCTGCTGCGCCTGCTGGCGCTGCACCGGAACCGCCTGGGCCTGCTGATTCTGCTGCGCCTGCTGTGCCTGCTGGCGCTGCACCTGCACCGCCTGGGCCTGCTGATTCTGCTGCGCCTGCTGGCGCTGCTGCGCCGCCCGCTGACTGGCGAAGTATGATTGCGAGCTCTGCACCTCGGCCTGGTGGATCTGCTGCAGCTTGCTGCGCTCTTGCACCTGCGTCTTCTGCAGGGTTTGCGCCTCCTGCTGGTGCTGGCGCGCGAGATTTGCCGGCGACGCCGTCGCGCGGGCGCTCGGCGGCGGCGTTGGCGTGGCCGACTGCCTGACCACGCTCGGGCGGAAAACCGTCAGCTGATTGCCGTGGAGCTGGGGGCTGCGCGCCGAGCCCGAAGTGACCGCGGCCACCTGGTATTGCTGCACCCTCTGGCCCGTGACCTGCTCGAGGCGCTGCACCGGGACGCCCTGGTTGATGACGCGGTTGTTGACCACCGTGTAGTTGGTGATATTGGTGGTGTTATTGATGATCGTCACGTTGCGCGCCGGAGGCGCCACGTAGCTGGCGACGTTCGACCTGAGAAACGACCGCTCCTCGACGAAGCTGAAGTGGCTCGCGCCCAGCGACACCTCCAGGTTGACACCGCCGAAGTCGAGCCCGATGCCGGCGCGGAAGCGCACCTCGGGGGGCAACGGCGCCCAGCCGATATAGCCGTTTCCCGACCGCCACGCGACCCACGCCGGGGCCCACTGGTAGCCTGGCACCCAGCCCCAGCCGTACTGGGAGTCGTTGATCCAGCGGCCATAGTGATAGGTGGCCCAGCCGAACGGCTCATCGGACACCCAGGTCCAGCCCTGGTCGGTCATCACCCAGCGGCCGAGCGTGTAGGGCCGCCAACCGGCGCGAATCCCATACGGCATCCAGACCCAGCCGTAGCTGTGGCGCTGGACCCAGTGGCCGTGAGGCGACAGGTTGGAGTAGAAGAAACTGATGTCGACCGTGCCATTGACCGGAGCCTGAGCGTACTGATCGGTTGGCTGGCCATACTGGTCAATTGGCTGGCCATACTGGTCAGATGGCTGGGCGTACTGGTCGGGTTGCTGGACATCCTGGTCCGGCTGCTGGAGATTCTGATCTGGCGGCGTAGCGTACTGATCCGGCGGTGGAGGTTGGGAATAGGAAGGTTGCGCAGAGGCGATGCCGCCACTGCCGATCGCGGCTAGCAAGGCCACGAGCGCGACGTGCTTGGTAATCATGCTCTTTACCTCGGTTCTTGGCTCAATTCACTTCTGGATCGCTCTTCGACTAGCGCTTGCTGATCGTGAACTTGGTGAGGCTGACCCCGAGCTCCACACCCGTCCCCTTGCCGGTCAGCGTCAGCGAGACCTCACCCTTGGTCAGGGCCTGCGCCTCTGACGACTTGCCGGCGCCCGCGGCGGCGCCCGCACTGGCGTAGTCGCCGAACAGCTCGCTGATGTCCGCGACCGCGGTGAACTTGCCATGACCGTCCCGGACCGCCGACTTTCCGGCCGTGAGGCCTCCCCCTCTTGCATGGAGCCTCACCTCTGCCGTCTGGCCATTGTCGCAAGAGATCGTTCCCGTTCCCTTCGAGGTCTTGTAGCCGGCCGACCATCCCTTGAGGGTGAAGTCCATCGTGCAAGCCGTCGTCTTTTCGGCGGCGGTCGCCGGTGCCGCGACGAGCAGCGAGAAAACCAACCCTGCAAAACCCACGGCAATGTGTCGTCTCATTTTCAGTTCTCCGATCAGAAGCGAACTACCCTATGTGCGCGCCCAAGTCCCTTCCGGCCACTCGACGGAATTCAGGGCAATCCCAGGGCGCGCACGCCTACCCGCTCTGGAACAGTGCAGGGCGCATGCCAACTGCGTAGGAGGACAGCATTACCCCGGCTTACCGGTGATCAGCACGCTGGCGCTGGAGGGCGCCACGCCAGCCTGGCGGTCCTACACCCGGCCGCTCTTCTCGATGCCCTTGAGCTGGCGCTCGAGGCGCTTGCGGTGGCGGTTTTCGGGGTCCATCTGCAGCAGGATGCGAAAGGCGAGCTCGGCCGGCTCGAGCTGGCCCTTGCCGATGAAGTCGTCGATCTGGCGCACCGCCTGCTCGACCGACTGCTGGCGATGGTGGATCGACTCGAGTCGTTCGACTTCGCCAAACATCGCCGCGGCGCGCGAGCTCGCCGGCGCCGTTCCTTCCAGCTCGATCGCAACCTCCCGCGCGCCGAACCAGTCGCGCGCCTGCAGGCTCTCGCGGTAGCGCTTCTCGAGCGGGGCGATGATCCCCTGCTGCTCGGCGGCGGCCCGCGCTTCGTCCAGGCGCTCGCGGAAAGAGTCGAGGGTGATCTTGCTCACGCCGAGCGCGGCGAGCTGCTCGATCTCGGTCTCCGCCTCGGCCAGCCTGCCTCCGGCGAGGAGCTCCCCGAGACGCCGCCGGTGATCCTCGAACTCGGCGCCCTGCCGCAGATCCCTTTCGGCGCCTTCGAGCTCGGCGGCCAGCTGCTCGGCGCGCTTGCCGGTCATGTCGCTGCGCTTGACCTGCTCGAGCTCGCGGCGCGCGGCCTTGAAGTCGCGCCGCCCGAGGGCCGCGCGGCCGGCGGCGAGCGCGACCTCGGAGCGCTTGTCCCGCTCGACTTCCTCGGCAAGCAGCTTGACCCAGCTCTCGTAGTCGGCGCGGTTGGGGTGGCGCGGCGCCAGCTCGAGCAGGGTCTCCAGGGCCAGCCGCGCGAGCGGCAGCTGCTTGCGCTTGATGTACTTGTCGAGCACCTCTTCGGCTTCGGCAACCCGGCGCCGCAGGTCCGCCGACGCCTCGCGCGCCCGCGCCAGCGCCTCCTTGACCCGCCCGAGCCCCGCCGCCTGCGGGTGCACGGCTTCCAGGCGGGCGAGGAGCTGCTGCGCCTCGTCGAAGCGCCCCGCCCCGACGGCGTTCTCCGCCTTCGCCAGAGCGCTGGCCGCCTCCTTCATGCCTGCCTGCGGCGCCTGGGGCGCGGGGGTCGCGGGCGAGGCCTGGGTCTTGCGGGCCTTGACCGGGGGCTCGGCAGGCGGGTGCGGCGCGGGGACCTTGTGCAACGCGGCGGGGTCGCGGGGCACCGCCTGGGCCAGCCGCTCGCGGATCCGATCGAGGCCGGGCGCCCGCGGGTTGGCGGCATCGATCTGCGCGACGAGCCTGCGCGCCTCGTCCACGCGTCCGGCGGCGAGCGCTCCCTCGACGCGCGCCAGGTCGAGCGAGCTCTCGCTGACGCGCTTCGCGGCGCGCTCGATCTGGGCCAGCAGATCCAGCCGCTCCTCGCGCGACAGCTCGCTCGAGCTCCGCTGGCGGGCGGGCTCGGGAGGCCGGGGGGCGGCGCGCTCGCCGGCGCGGACCTCGGGCGGCGGGACGACCTCGCGCGTCTCGACCTTGGCGAGGCCCTTTTCGACCTTTTCCAGCGCCACGATGAAGCTGATGGCATCGGGCAGCCGCTTCTCGCGGTCGCGCTCCAGGGCCTGGCGGATCACGCGGTCCAGCTCGGCCGGAACCTGCACCTTCGGATTGCGGCCGACCATGGGCAGCGGGTCCTCGGAGAGGCGCTTGAAGATGAATCCGTGCTGGTTCTCCGACTCGAAGGGAGGCAGCCCGGTGATCATCTCGTAGAAGACCAGGGCGAACGAGTAGAGGTCGCTGCGCCGATCCAGCGTCTCGCCGTCGGCCGCGCCGGCCTGCTCCGGCGAGCAGTACTGGAGCTTGCCCATGAACATGCCGACCTGCGTGATCTCGGCGCTGGAGTCCGCCTTCAGGTTCTTGGCCAGCCCGAGGTCGATGATCTTGAGCCAGCGCTGCTGCCGGCCGTCCTCCATGATCATCAGGTTGTCGGGGGAGAGGTCGCGATGGATGATCCCGGAGGCGTGGATCGCTGCCAGCCCGCGCAGCGCCTGGATGCCCAGCCGGATCGCCGCTACGACCGGGAACGGACCATCCTGGCGGATGAAGTCGCCGACGTCGCGCCCCTGGATGTGCTCCCAGACCATGTAGAAGCTGCCGTCGGGCAGACGGGAGAAGTCGTAGAGAATGGCGACGTTTGGATGCTTGATCTGGGTCGCCAGGCGGGCTTCGCGAACGAAGCGCTTCTGGGCCACCGGATCGGCGGCCAGGTCCTGGCGCAGGATCTTGACCACCCGCAGCTCCTGCAGGTGGATGTGACGCACCAGGCAGACCTCGCCCATCCCCCCGCTCGCCAGGCGCTGGACGATCTCGTACTTGCCGTCGAGGACGGTTCCAGGCTCGCGCGAGCTCAAGCAGTCATCCCCCAGATCAAGGGGCCTATTCTATCGCCCCTTACCCGCCGGCGCGTGACGAGGGCGTCACGATGCCGTCCGGCCGGGGAGCGCGGGGCCGCCGCCACGCAGGGTCAGGCGCCGATCCGGGTGCCGCACGACGAGCAGAACTTCGAGCCGGCAGGCAGCTTCTGCCCGCAGTTGAAGCAGAAAGCCGGGTTCCCAGCGGCACCCGCGGCACCGCCCAAAGGCGACGCGCCCGCGGCGCCGCCAGATACCGCCGCCGATGCGGCGCCGCCAGCCGCCGCCGCGCCGCTCTCCCCGCTCCCGCCTGAACCTCCTGCCGCCCCGCCGGCCGGTCCACCCGCCGCCGGCGAAGAAGGCTGTGGGTTCGCAGCAGCAGCCGGCGGCGAACCACCGCCCTGCATGGCCTCGCGCATCATGCCCGGCAGCATCGCCCCCAGCCCGACGCCCATGCCGATGCCGAGGCCGGCGCCCACCGTGCCGCCGGCGCCGCCGCCCGGCTGCTGCGCGGCATCGCCGATGGCGCGCGCGGTCTTGAACTTGAGATAGGCGTTCATGTCGCCCAGCGCGCCCATGCCGCTGCGCTCATCGATCAGCTTCTGCACCTCTTCGGGCGGCGTGATCGCTCCCAGGAAGAGGTCGACCAGCTCGATGCCGTATTTGTGGAAGTCGTCGGCAACCCGGGACTTGAGTCCCATCGCCAGCTCGTCGTAGAGCTTGGGCAGATCGAAGATCGAGGTCAGGTTCTCGCCCAGAACGTCGGTCAGGCGCGCCACGATCGCGTCCCGGAAATAGCTCTCGACGCCGTCGGTCGAATAGGCGCCCCGGGTGCCGACCACGCTGTTGACGAACAGCTGGGCGTTGATCACCCGCACCGCGAACTTGCCAAAGGCGCGCAGGCGCACCATCGCCAGCTCCTTGTCGCGGAAGATCACCGGCTCCTTGGTGCCCCACTTGAGGTCGAGGAACGTTTTGGTCGAGACGAAAACCACTGCCGCCTGGAAGGGCGACCGGCCGCCGAACGGAATGCCGAAGAGGCTGGCCACGATCGGCACGTTCTGGGTGGCCAGGGTGTGGCGGCCCGGGCCGAAGGTGTCGAGCGCCTTGCCGTCTCGGAAGAAGACCGCTTGCTGGCTCTCCTCGACGATCAGCTGGCTGCCCAGCCGGATGTCCGAGGTGCCGTCGCTGGGCACGCGCGCCACCATCGTCTGGCCCTGCGGATCGTGGTATTGGATCACGTCCATCGTCGTTCTCCTGTGGGCGCGGCGGCCCTGCTCTCGCGGACCACCTGAAAAGAGTGGATCAGGCGGGCTGGCCAGCCTGCACCGTCTCGCTGATCACCTGGCGGCGCCGCCCCCACTTGTCGTCGAGAGCGCGGACCAACTCCTGCACCTTGGCCAGCGCCTCTCCGGGCTCGGCGGCGCCGGGCGCCGGAACGGCGGCGATGCCCTGCTCGACCGCCGCCAGGTCGTCGAGCACCGACAGGTCGAAAGCATACAGACGCTCGAGCTGCGGCTCGCGGATCTTGACCGGGTCGAACAGCCCGGAAGCGCCGTAGTCGCTGAAGCGGACCGTCTGCTGGAACCCGTCGAGCTGCCGGTCGAGGCGGCCGAAAGTAGTGAGCGCACTGATCTTGCCGGCATCGGTGTAATCCCGGGCGCGATTCGACAGCGCGGCCTTGAGGCGGCCCAGCTCGGCAGCCAGGTGGTCGCGCTGCAGCTTGTCCACGTCGCGCCGCAGCTCCCGGTCCTGGAAACCGCGGTAGCCGGGAATCTTGGCACCCAGCCGCTCGAGGAAACTGCGCTGCCCCTTGGCCTCTTCGTAGCCGTTGGTCATGAATGCCTCCTCCGATTCGTGCAGGCGGAATGGTAGCAGAGGCGCGGCGCAGCCCCAGCCGAGCCCGCGCTTCCGACCCCGCGGTTTCCCGAGGCGGGAGGGCGGCAGGGCGGGCCGAGCGGCTGCTGCCAGGCCCCGGGGGCTGGCTTCCCGCCACGTGCCGATTTCGCTATTCTCTGTAGATTGGCCGGGTTCGACCGATGATCGAGCGGTTCTCCGCATGGTTCTGCGCCCCGCTGCCCGACCGGGCCGCCACGCCGATTTCGCGCCTGCTCTGCGTCTTCTTGCTCCTCCCCCTTCTCTCCTTCGGCGGTTGTAATGGCAAAGGAGGCGAGCACAGCGGCACCCCCGGCACCCCCGGCACCCCTGGAAACATCGCCGCAGGCCGGCTAAACCTGGTGCTGGTGACCATCGACACGCTGCGCGCCGATCACGTCGGATGCTATGGCGCCGCGGCAGCCGAGACCCCGGCGCTCGACGCTCTCGCAGCTGCCGGCATCCGCTTCGCTCATGCCTCCTCGCCGGTGCCGCTGACCCTGCCCGCCCATGCCAGCATCCTCTCCGGGCTGCTGCCGCCGCATCACGGCGTGCGCCAGAACGGCGCCGGGGCGCTTCCGGCCGCCACTCCCACCCTCGCCACCCGCCTCGCGGCGGCGGGCTATCGCACGGGCGCCTTCGTCGCGGCTTTCGTGCTCGACCACCGTTTCGGCCTGCAGGCGGGATTCGAGACCTACGACGACGAGGTGGCGCGCGACCCGCGGGCGAGCTGGGTGCTGGAAGCGCGGCGGCCGGCTGACCAGGTGGTCGACCGCGCGCTCGCCTGGCTGGCCAAGGACGACGGCCGGCGCCCCTTCTTCCTCTGGGTCCACCTCTACGACGCGCACGCGCCCTACGACCCGCCCTCGCCGCAGCGGGAACGCCACCGCGGCAGTCCCTACGACGGCGCCATCGCTTTCGCCGACCAGCAGCTCGGCCGCCTGCTGGCGGAGATCGACCGCCATTCCGGGCGCGAGCGGACGGTGGTCGCGGCGGCCGCCGACCACGGCGAGTCGCTGGGCGAGCACGGCGAGCTGACCCACGGCCTGCTGCTCTACGAGCCCGCCTTGGCGGTGCCGATGCTGCTGCGCGCCCCCGGCCTGCCTTCCCGGGTGATCGCGACGCCGGCCGGGCTGGTCGACCTGGCGCCGACCCTGGCGGGCCTGCTGGGCCAGCCGCTGCCGGCGGCGCGGCCCGGGACGGCGGACGGGCGCGACCTCTCCGGGGCGCTGCGCGCCGGAGCGGAGCCGCCCGCGGCCGATCTCTATGCCGAGACCCGCTACCCCGAGATCTTCGGCTGGACGCCCCTCACCGCGGTGCGCCGGCGCGACCTCAAGTACATCGCCGCAGCGCCGGCGCTGGAGCTCTACGATCTGGCGCGCGATCCGCACGAGACAGCGAACCTGGCTGCGATCGGCGCGGCCGGCGCCCCGGGTGCGGCCGGTTCGCCTGCTCCGCCTGCTCCGCCTGCTCCAGTTGTTGCGGCCGGTCCGATCCGTGCAACCGCCGCGGCCGCCGCGGCCGGCGGCGACGACCGCCGGCTCCATGACTTCGCTCAGCTTCTGGCCACGATCGAGAGCATCGAAGCCGCCTCCGCCGGCGCGCCCGGCGTCGCAACACCCGCCCCGGCGCCAGACGCCGAGACCCGGGCGCGCCTGGCAAGCCTGGGATATGTGGCCGCGGTGGCGCCGGGCGGCGCCCGTTCCGGCATCATCCCGGGCAGCGCGGCCGGCGCCGGCCCCAACGGCGCTGCCCGCGCCGGCGCGCCGTCTCGCGAGAGGCTCGATTCACGGCGGCAGGTCGAGCTCTTCCAGCGCTTCGAGCGCTCCCACGACGAGCTCGTAGGCGGCCATGGCGAGCGGGCGATTGCCGATCTCGCCGCGCTGGTCGCCGCCGATCCGCACAACCCGGTCTTCCGCGCCAAGCTCGCCCAGACCCTGCGCGAGCGCGGGCAGCTCGAGCGCGCCATCCCGCTCTATCGCCAGGCCGCCGCCGACGCGGCCGCCGACCCCGAGGCCTGGTACAACCTGGCCTCGGCGCTGCAGGAAGCCGGCCGGATGCGCGAGGCGCGGACGGCGATCGAGCGGGCGCTGCGCCTCGACCCGGGACGCCCCGAAGCGCATAACACCCTGGGCATCGTCTACCTGGCCGAGAAGCAGCCGGAGCGGGCCCGCCAGGAGTTCGAGCGCGCCGCCGCGGCCGACCCGCGCAACGCGCACGCCTGGAACAACCTCGGCAACGTGCTGCGCGCGCTCGGCCGCCCGGAGGAGTCGGCGCGCGCCTACCGCCGCGCGGTGGAGACCGCGCCGTCCTACGCCGAGCCCTGGAACGGGCTCGGCACCCTGGAGGTCGAGCGCGACCGGCCGGCTGCCGCGCTCCCTTACTTCGATCGCGCCCTGGCGCTCGCGCCCGGCTACCTGGAGGTGCGCCTCAACCGCGCCATCGCCTGCCAGCTGGCCGGCGACACCGCCGCCGCCGAGGCCGCCTATCGCGACTTCCTCACCATGACCGAGCGCCAGCCCCAGTTCGCCGGGCAGCGGCAGGCCGCGCGGCAGTTCCTGGCCCAGCTCGCCCGCAGCCAGGCTGGCGCGCACAAACCGGAAGGAGGGAGCTGATCACGACGGCGGAGACTGAATCGCCCGCAAATCAAATCGCCAGTTCGATTTGGATGCATTTCCCATAAGGAGAGTGAGCCATGAGCTGCAAACAGAGGTACACGCTGCTGGCGCTGGTCGGACTGACCGCCCTGGCGGTCGTCCTCGGACTGCCTTCGCCGGTCCTGGCCCAGACCACGGGCGGCACCGTCAACGGCCATGTGCAGGACAAGAACGGCGGCGCGCTGCCCGGAGTGACGATCACCGCGACGCAGAAAGGGACCGGCTATGAGCGCACGACCGTCACCGGTTCCGAGGGCTCGTTCAGCCTGCCGTCGCTCGCCGTCGGCAGCTACGCGGTCAAGGCGGAGCTCCAGGGCTTCGCCACCGTCACCATCGAGGAGGTCAAGGTCGACGTGGCCTCGACCCGCACCCTCGAGGTGAGCCTGAGCCAGGCGACGGTCACCGAATCGATCACCGTCGTCGACGAGGCGCCGCTGATCGCCAATACGCCGAGCGTCGGCACCGTGGTGAGCCAGAGCGAGCTCGAGAACCTGCCGCTCAACGGCCGCCAGTTCGCCAATCTGGGAGTGCTGGCGCCGGGCACCACGCTGGGCATCAACAGCGACCCCACCAAGCCCGGCCAGCTGGTGGTCGAGCTCAACGGCGGCATCGGGCGCAACGTCAATTTCACCGTCGACGGCGGCGACAACACCGACGACACGATCGGCGGCGCGCTGCAGAACTACAGCGTCGAGGGGGTCCAGGAGTTCAAGATCCAGACCATGGAGTACAAGGCCGAGTACGGCCGCTCGACCGGCGGCGTCCTGTCGGTCATCACCAAGGGCGGCACCAACCAGTTTTCGGGCAGCGGCTTCGGTTTCTTCCGCAAGGACAAGTGGGATTCGATCACCACCACCGAGAAGAACTCGGGCAGCGGCAAGCAGCCGCTCGACCGCAAGCAGTACGGCGGCTCGCTGGGCGGTCCGATCGTTCCCGGCAAGATCCACTTCTTCGCCACCTACGAGAAGACCGACCGCACCACGA
The DNA here is from genome assembly GCA_035544875.1 of Thermoanaerobaculia bacterium. Classification (GTDB taxonomy): domain Bacteria; phylum Acidobacteriota; class Thermoanaerobaculia; order Multivoradales; family UBA5704; genus JASLEW01. The sequence goes on from DASZZP010000111.1 coordinate 20,093, forward strand.
ATTACATCGTCGATACCGGCGGCACCGTGCCGGCGTTCGACGGCAAGGTCACGACTTTGCCTTTCCAGGACCAGCTCGCCACCGCCAAGCTGACCTACGACGTCACGCCGAAAAACTACCTGCAGGTCCGCTACGGCTATCAGAAGAACAGCGACAAGTACGGGGCCAGCCCGCTCGCCACTCCCGATTCGCTGGGCACCATCACCAACAATTACAAGTCGCTGCTCGGCGAGTACACGGCGCAGCTCGGCGCCGACATGCTGAACGAGGTGCTCTTTCAGTACAGCAAGTTCAACAACGGGATCACTGCCGACTCCAACGCCCCTGCGATCTACTATCCCAACGGCGTAACGACCGGTCAGAACATCAACACGCCGCAGCACACCAACCAGACCAAGTACCAGTACAAGGACGACTTCAGCTTCGCGGCCACCCTGGGCGGCCACCGGCACGACTTCAAGACCGGCATCAACTACATCCACGAGCCGGTCCTGGGCGGTGATTTCACCACCGGCACCACCGGTCAGTACTTGACTCTGAACTCCCACCCTGGATCGCCGATCACCGATATCACGATCAACGGCGGCTTCGCCGGCCAGTCGACACCGGTCAACGAGTACAGCGCCTTTTTCCAGGACGACTGGAACGTGAGCGAGCGGTTCGTGCTCAACCTCGGGCTGCGCTACGACCTGTGGACGGGGTTCGACCTCGACCAGCGAAGTAATCCGATCTGGCGGGTGCTTTCGACGCAGACCAAGTTCAACGAGTCCTACCTGCGCGACTTCCAAGGCGGCCAGGGCGGCAAGCTCAAGAACGACCGCAAGGACTGGGCTCCCCGGCTGGGTTTCGCCTGGGACGTGGGGGGTGACGGCAAGAAGCTGCTGCGCGGCGGCTGGGGGATCTACTACGACTTCCCCTACACCAATGCCACCATCCTCTTCCCGGCGACGGCGGTGCAGTCCAACTTCGGCGTGGTCTATAACGCCCACGACAGTCACGGGATCAAGAACCCGAACGGCACTTTCTTCCAGCCCGGCCAGCCGCTGCCGCCCAACGGCATAACCAATCCCGGCGTGCCGCCGCCCAACGAGATCGCCTCGCCGACCCTGAAGACCCCCAACTCGCTGCAGGGGTCGCTCGGCTACTCGTGGCAGGCCAACAGCTGGCTCGGCCTCAACTTCGAAGGCGTGACGATCAATTACCGCGACCTCCCGTTCCGCTTCCGCGCCAACCCGACCGATCCGACGACCGGCAAGCGCCGCTTCCCGCAGTTCGGCAATTTCCGGCTCTGGTACGGTAAGGGCCATGCGAACTACTCGGGTTTCAACTTCGGCTGGCACGTCCGCGCCCCGGGCAGCAACTTCTCGCTGCAGGGGTTCTACACCTACTCGGAGGCCAGGGGGATCGTGCTGGCCGGCGCCGACGAGTTCCGTCTGACCGACGTCCAGTACCAGCCCGACCTGCGCGGGGCCCGCGACGTCTCGGTCAACCCGCTCAACCCGCTGTGCAGCTTCTGCACCGGCCCGCTCAACACCGATGCGCGCCACCGCGTGACGCTGGGCGCGGTCTACCGCGGCCCCTGGGGCATCAACCTGTCGACCATCTACCGCTACCGCTCGGCGACGCCCTACCTGATCCATGCCGGCGATCTGACCGGCCTCGGCTTCCAGCTCGGCCTGCCGCCGGGGGTTTCCCTCAACTCGGGCCGCGCCGCGAGCTTCTCGCAGCTCGACTTCCGGGTCGGCTGGGAGTTCCCGGTCATCAGTACCGTGCACGTCGAAGTGGTGGCCGAGGCGTTCAACCTGTTCAACGCCAAGAACCCCACCGCCTTCATCGGCAGGATCGGCGCTCCCAACTTCGGCCAGCCGACCGCCTTTGCCGGCGACCCCGGCCACGGCGAGCAGCGCCAGCTGCAGCTAGGCGCCCGCCTGCGCTTCTAGCCGGCGGGCCGGCATCTTTCCGGGTTGCTCGAACCCCGGGGCGCCGCGGCCCTCCGGGGTTTTTCTCGCTCCCATTTCTGATCTGCGCCCGGACCCGGCGCATTCCGAGGCGCCGCGGCAGGACCCGCCCGCGCGTGGGCGAAGTGAACCGCCTCCGCAGCACAGGAACGAATCGGGCGCCTCCGGTGTCTAATAGCTATTGCCATGCCTGCCCAACGAGCCAGCCTCTTTTCCGCCCTCGGATTTCTCGGTTGCCTCCTGCTGCTCGGCCTTCTCTGCCTGCTCGGAGCCGTCGCCGCGCCGGCCCCCTCGCCTCCGGCTCCGCCGAAAAAGGCGGCGCACCAGGAGCAGGCCGCGGCGAAGGACCCCTGGACCGAGGTCGATCGGCTGATCGATCAGCAGAAGCTGGAGCAGGCGTCGACCCTGATCGAGGCGCTGCTCGCCGGCGCCGAGAAGCGCGGCGACGAGGCGGCATGGGCGCGCGCGCTGGTCCGGCGGGCGGCAGTGCGCATCGGCCTCGGCGGCTTCGAGACCGCGGTGCAGCAGCTGCGCGAGGCGCGCTGGCCGTCCGGCGTGCTGGCGCGCACCGAGCTCGACCTCTACTTCGGGCACGCGCTGCGGAGCTACGCCGCGGCCTACTCCTGGGAGATCAACCGCCGTGAGCGCGTCGACACCGGCGCCAAGCTCGAGCTCAAGTTGTGGACGCGCGGGCAGATCGTCGCAGCAGCCGAAGGCGCGTTCCTCGAGGCCTGGAAGCATCGCGATGCGCTGGGCCGCGAGCCGGTTGGCCGGCTGGCCGAGGTGCTCCAGCCCAACAACTATCCGCGCGAGGTGCGCGGCACGCTGCGCGACGCGGTCGCCTATCTCTACGTCGATCTGCTCGCGGACACCTCGCTGTGGACGCCCGAGCAGACGAACGACCTCTACCGCCTCGACCTCGAGCGCCTGCTCGGCATGGACGGTGCGGCGGCCGGCGCTGTCCGGCTGGACGATCCGGCGACGCATCCGGTCGCCAAGCTGGTCGCGGCGCTCGCCGATCTCGAGGCCTGGCACGCCGCGGTCGGGCGCCGCGAGGCGGCGCTCGAGTCGCGCCTGGAACGCGCCCGGCGCCTGCATCGAGCCTTCGAGCAGCAGCCGGACCGGCGGCGCATCCGCGAGGACCTCGAGACACGGCTCGCGGCAAACCGCGATCTCGCCTGGTGGGCGGAAGGCCAGGCGGTGCTCGCCGGACTGCGCAGAGAAGAGGACGATCCGCAAGCGCTGGTCGTGGCGCGCGCGGCGGCGCTCGCCGGCGAGCGGGCGTATCCGCAGAGCCTGGGCGCGCGGGACTGCCGGCGCATCGCCGCCGAGATCGAGGCCCCGGCCTTCCAGGTCCAGGCGATGGAGAGCGACGGACTCGAGCGGCGCTCGATCGCCGTCGATCACAAGAACCTGCCCCGGCTCTTCGTGCGCGCCTACCCCGTGGACGTCCTGCAGCGCCTCGCCCGCGGCGTCAACGAGCCCCTGCCAGAGCCCTGGAGAGCGCGCGAGATCCTGGCCTCGGGGCCGCCCGCGGCGAGCTGGGCAGCCGAGCTCCCCGCGACACCCGATTTTCGGACACATCGCTCCTACCTCGTGCCGAAGATCGCCGCGGCTGGCGCGTACACGGTGCTGGTCTCGGCCCAGGAATCCTTCGGCGAGGAGCACAACCATGTGCTCGCCGCGCCGCTGGTGCTGGGAGACCTGGTCCTCCTCGGCAGCGCGGACGCCGGCGGCGCGACCCGCCTGCGCGTCCTTGCGGGGTCATCCGGCGAGGCCCTGGCTAACGTCGAGGTCCGCGTCTTTCGGCGTGACTGGCAGCGCGGTCCGCGCGCCGTGGCGACGCTCAGCACGGACCGCCTGGGCGCCGCGAGTTTCGGGCCGCCGCCGCCGGACCGACGCGATGAGTGGCAGGGCTTCCTTGCGGTCGCGCACCGCGGCGGCGAGGTCGCCTTTCTCCGGATCGGCCCGCGCTCCGAGCCGCAGGAGAGCGGTGAACCAGCGGCGCTGTTCTTCACCGACCGGAGCATCTATCGGCCGGGACAGACGGTGCGCTGGAAGGCCCTCGCCTACGAAGGCGAACGCCGCGCGGGGCGTCTCTCTCTCGCGGCCCATCACAGCCTCACCGTGAAGCTCGTCGATCCCAACGCACAGGAGGTGGCGACCGCCACGGTCGCCACGAACGACTACGGCACGGCGGCCGGGGAGTTCGTGGTGCCCGCCGGCCGGCCGCTCGGCAGCTGGCGGCTCACCGGCAGCCTGCCGGGGCAAGCCTCGATCCAGGTCGAGGAGTACAAGCGCCCGACCTTCGAGGTCACGTTCAAGGAACCGGCAGAGGCGCTGCGGCTCAATCGCCCCGCGGCTTTTCGCGGCGAGGCGCGCTACTACTTCGGCCTGCCGGTCACCGGCGGCAGCGTCCGCTGGCAGGTGCTGCGCAATCCGGTCTTTCCGGACTGGTGGTGGGAATGGGGCGCCCAGACGTCGAGCATTGGGCGGCGCGGCGCGCAGGTCGTCGCCTCGGGGACGGCAGCGATTGGCGACGATGGCGGCTTCGAGGCGCGCTTCGTACCGGCGGCGGACGAACGTCTCAGCAAGGAAGTGACCTACTCCTACCGCCTGAGCGCCGAAGTGACCGACGAGGGCGGCGAGACGCGCACGGCCGAACGTTCATTCCGGCTCGGCTTCGTGGCGATCGAGGCGGCGATCGACAGCGAGCGCGAGTTTCTCGACCCGCATTCCGTCGCCGAGGTGACGGTACTGCGGCGCGACCTCGACGGTGTGCCGCGGCCAGGCGCCGGCGCCTGGCGCCTGCTCCGGCTCCGCCAGCCGGCGGAGCCCCGCCTGCCGGCGGACGAGCCGGTGGCCGCGGCGCCCGACTCCTCCGATCATGGCGCGGCTTTCCACACGCCGGGCGACGCGCTCGCCCCGCGCTGGCAGCGCGCCGGATCGTACGCGGCGGCGCTGCGGCGATTCGAGGATGGCGCCGAAGTCGTCCGCGGCGAGCTGAGCCACGACGGGCAAGGCCGCGCCACGGTGAAGCTGCCGCCGCTCGCGCCCGGGCCATACCGCCTGCGCTACGAGACGCGCGACGAGTTCGGCGGCACGGCCGCGGCGCAGCGCGAGATCGTCGTGGCGGGCGAGGCGCCGCTCGCGGTCGCCGTCCTGCTCGCGGTCCAGCGCACGCGCGTGGGCGCCGGAGAGACCGCCGAGATCCTCGTTCACTCGGGCTTCCCGGGCGAGGCGCTTGAGCTCGAGATCGAGCGCGGCGGGAGCATCGAGCGGCGGCATATCGTTGGCGGGGCGGCGCCGCAGCGCGTCGCGATCCCGGTGCGCGAGGAGGACCGCGGCGGGATCGCCCTCCACCTCGTCGCGGTGCGCGACCATCAGCTGTTGCGGCAGGACGCGCGGGTGGTCGTGCCCTGGGACAACCGCGAGCTCGCGGTCGAATTCCAGACCTTCCGCGATCGGCTGCGGCCCGGGGCGACGGAGACCTGGCGGGTCAAGGTCACGCGGAACGGCGCGCACGGACCCGAGCCCGCGGTCGCCGAGCTGCTGGCCTACATGTACGACCGCAGCCTCGACGCCTACGCGCCGCACAATCCTCCGCGTCCGCTCGACCTCTTCCCGCAGGGGGTCGCGGCCGGCTGGGAGGCCGCTAGCCTCGGCGGCGGCTGGGCGGCCTGGTGCTTCGGCCAGCACTTCGCCGAGCTGCCGGGCGGCGCCGGCTTGTACGGCGACTCGTTGCGCCAAGTCGGAGCGTACGGCATCGGCGGCCCAGGGGTGCACGGGCGCATGATGAACATGGAGATGGCCGTGGCGGCTCCGGCGTCACCGCGGGTCGAAGGCGGCGTTGCCGGCGGCGTGCCAGCCGCGGCGGAATCCCCGGATGTGGCCTATGACGCGCTGAGGGTGAACGTCGGCGGCAACGTCAACGAGAAGCTCGCCGCGTATGCGCCGCCGCCGCCGGCCCCGCCAGCGGTGCGCAGCAACTTCTCGGAGACCGCCTTCTGGCAGCCGCGCCTGATTACGGGCGGGGACGGCACGGCGGCGATTGATTTCACGGTGCCGGACTCGGTCACCTCCTGGAACGTCTGGGTCCAAGCGCTGACCAAGGACTTCCGCTCAGGCTCCAACCATCGCGAGACGCGGTCGGTCAAGGAGCTGATGGCCCGCCCCTACCTGCCGCGCTTCCTGCGCGAAGGCGACCGCGCCGAGCTCAAGGTCGTGCTCAGCGACGCCGCCGAGCGCCCGCTCGACGGCGACCTCACGCTCGACATCCTCGACCCGGACAACGAGGCCTCGCTGCTGGGCGAATTCGGGGTCGCGCCCGCGGCGGCGCGCCAGCGCTTCCATCTCGAGGCCGGAAAGAGCGCCGACTTGACCTTCGCGCTCGCCGTGCCCAGGCGTGTCGGACAGGTGGCCTTCAAGGTCGTGGCAACCGCCGGCGACACCAGCGACGGCGAGCTGCGCCCGCTGCCGCTGCTGCCGTCGCGCATTCACCTCGCGCAGTCGCGGTTCGTGGCGCTCCACGGCCGCGAGACGCGGACGATGAAGTTTGCCGACCTCGAGCGCGGCGGCGATCCGACGCGCATCAACGAGCAGCTCGTGGTCACGCTCGACGCGCAGCTCTTCTATTCCGTGCTGGCCGCGGTGCCCTACCTCGTCGAGTACCCGTACGAGTGCACCGAGCAGACGCTCAACCGCTTTCTCTCGACGGCGATCCTCACCTCGCTCTTCGACCGCTACCCGGCGGTCGGGAGGATGGCGCGCGAGCTCGCCGCGCGCGAGTCGCAGCTCGAGGCCTTCGGCGGACCCGACCCTAACCGCCAGATGGCGCTCGAGGAGACGCCGTGGCTGCTCGAGTCACAGGGCAAGGAGGGGGCCGCCGACCGACCGCTCATCAAGGTGCTCGATCCGCACATCGCCAAGACGCAGCGGGAGTCGGCGCTCGCCAAGCTGGTGCGCGACCAGCTGCCGAGCGGCGCCTTCCCCTGGTGGTCGGGCGGGCCGCCGTCCGACTACATGACGCTCTATCTCCTCTACGGCTTCGCCAAGGCGGGTGAATTCGGCGTTGCGGTGCCGCGCGACGTGGTGACCAAAGGCTGGCGCTACCTGGGCGAGAAATACCAGCGCGAGATCCGGCAGGCGATTGACAAGCCCGACTGCAACTGCGCCTGGGAGTTCCTGACCTTCCTGAGCTACGTCGCCACGGCCTACCCGGACCCGTCGTGGATCGGCGACGCGCTGCCGCTCGCCGAGCGCCGGCGCATCCTCGACGCGTCGTTCCGGCACTGGAAGGAGCACTCACCGTACCTCAAAGGCCTGCTTGCCCTCACCTTGAAGCGCATGGGCCGGCCGCGCGACGCGCAGCTGGTCTTCGATTCGGTCATGGACTCCGCGAAGACCACCCCCGACGAGGGCACGTTCTGGCAGCCCGAGGACCGCTCCTGGCTCTGGTACAACGACACCATCGAAACGCACGCCTTCGCGCTCCGCGCCCTGATGGAGCTGCGGCCCAAGGACGCGCACCTCGACGGCCTCGTGCAGTGGCTCTTCCTCAACAAGAAGCTCAACCACTGGAAGTCCACGCGCGCCACGGCGGAGGTCGTCTACTCGCTGGCCAAGTACCTCGGCAGCCAGCACGAGCTGGCGGTGCGCGAGGCGGCGAGAGTCGAGGCCGCGGGCCAGGCGAGCGAGCTGGTTTTCGAGCCCGACCGCTACACCGGGAAGAAAGTGCAGGTCGTCGTCCCGGGCGTCAAGCTCGGGCCGCGGGACGCTGCGGTCACCGTCTCGAAGGAGACGCCGGGAATGCTGTTTGCCTCGGCGACGTGGCACTTCTCGACCGAGGGGCTGCCGAAGGAGGCGCATGGCGATCTCTTCGCGGTCGAACGCCGCTACTTCCGCCGCGTGCAGCAGGGCAAGGAGAAGGTGCTCCAGCCGCTCGCCGAGGGCGCTCCCCTAGCGCTGGGCGACGAGATCGAGGTGCAGCTCTCTCTCCGAAGCAAGGCCGCCGCCGAGTACGTCCACCTGCGCGACCCGCGCGCCGCGGGCCTCGAGCCCGGCGTGGTCGTGTCGGGCTGGAGGTGGGACCTCGGACTCGCGCGCTACGAGGAGGTACGCGACAGCGGCACGAACTTCTTCTTCGAGTGGCTCCCGGCCGGCCAGTACACGCTCAAGTATCGCGTCCGCGCCGCGCTCGGCGGCACCTTCCGCGTCGGCCCGGCGACGGTTCAGTCCATGTACGCGCCCGAGTTCACCGCCTACTCGGCCGGCAACGTGGTGAAGGTCCACTAGCCTAGCGCGGGCTGGGACCCGCGCGCCCAATCAAAGCGCGGGTAGGGATCCGCGCGCTCGATCAAATCGCGGGTTGGGTGCCGCGCGCTGGATTCAGAGGCGGCGCCCGACCTGGCGCCAGAGCTCGGCAAGATCGAGCGTGATCTCCGACAGGACCGGCGAGCGGTATATGCCGTCCAGCGGGAGGGCGACCTCGAAGCGGCCAGAGCGATTGACCAGGAACTCGATCTGTTGCGCGGGCGGATCGACCAGCCAGTATTCGCGGATACCCGACTCGGCGTAGAGCCTGAGCTTCTCGGTCCGGTCGCGCCGGATGCTGCCCGGCGACAGGACCTCGACCAGGAGGTCCGGAATCCCGGCGATGCGCTTCTTGACCGCGCTTCGGTGCTCGCGGGTGAGATAGACCACGTCCGGCTGCACCACCGAGTGATCCGCCAGCACGATGTCGAGCGGAGCGATCCCCGCCCAGCCGCCGCTCTGCCCGGCGATGTCGTCGAGCAGCCGAAAAAGTACCGCGGCCACGACCTGATGCGGAACGCCGGGAGATGGGCTCACGTAGATCCTGCCGTAGAGCAGCTCGCAGCGCGGCTCGTCGGGCAGCGCGAAATAGTCGGCGGTGCGGTATGGGCCGAGCTCGGACGAGGGACTGAGCGGCGTCTCCGCCGGGGCAGCTTCGACTTCCATACCTAAAGTATAGGACGGAAAACCGCGGTGCGTCCGACCATCAGAAGTCGCGCAGCGGCACTTCGCCCCGCGCCTGACGAGGCGATTCAGGGCAGCACGCGCAGGCGAAACAGCTCGTCCAGCGCGGGCTCGGGCTCGGCGCAGAGGCCGGCGTGGACGGGAGAGACCTGGATCATCGTGCTGCGCGTGGAGGTGAGCCAGTTGAAGCGCTCGCGCAGCGACAGCCGGGCGATGGGGCCTCCGTCGGAGCTGCCGGCGCAGACCTTGGGAATCGCCCCGAGGTGCCGGCGGAGGAGCTCTACGTCGATCGAAGGCCAGAGCGCGCGCAGCCGGCGCTCGTCCACCTCGATCCGCGCCGCTAGAAAGTCTCGCTCGCGGCAGAAGAGGATCACGCCGGCGTTGACGAACTCCTCGCGCTCGACCCGCGGCACCACCCGAAAGACCGCGTACTCAAACGAGCTCGGCGCGGGCATGGACCGCCTCCTCGACGAAGAGCGATGCGGCGGCGAGCCTCCGCGTCAGGAACTCCAGGTAGCCTGCCCGCCGAGCGGCCGCCGTCTCGGCGCCGGGCGCGGGCGCCAGGTCGGGCGCCGGCGCGAGCCATTCAGCCGGCACTTGCTCGATCGTCTGCGCGAAGACCGCCGCGCTCAACCGCGGCCGCAAGCGGCGGTCGGCCTCCTCGATGCGGCTCGCCCAGGGCAGCAGGACGTGATCGCGGATCGCCGCGAACGGGCTGCGTGCGGCCTGCTCGAGGTCCCGCCAGGCGTGGTGGAAGTAGAGCGCCGCACCGTGGTCGATGAAGTAGAGGTTCTTGTGCCAGCAGAGGACGTTCGGGTTGCGCGCGGTGCGGTCGACGTTGGTCACGAAGGCGTCGAACCAGACAGCCAAGGAGGCGAGGTCCGGATCGACCTGCTCGCCGGCGGCGGGATCGAACATCAGCGAACCCGGCAGGTAGTCGACCCCCAGGTTCAGCCCCACGCTCGCGCGCAGCAGGTCGCGGATCTCCGGGTCGGCCTCGTTCAGCCCGAGCGCCGCATCGACCTCCACCAGCACCAGCTCGGGCACGGCAAGCCCGAGGGCACGCCCGATCTGGCCGGCGATGATCTCCGCCACCAGCGCCAGCGGGCCCTGCCCGGCACCGCGAAACTTGAGCACATAGATCCCGCAGTCGCTCGCTTCCACGAGGGCGGGAAGCGAGCCTCCCTCGCGCAGCGGGGTGACGTAGCGGGTTGCCTGAACGGTCGAGATCATGCCGTGGGGTCCGCGCTCCAGCCCGCGCGCTTGGGCGGAGTCTACCGTGGCGGCGAGTCGCCCGCCCCGGCGACAACTCTCCTCGACCCCTCCAAAGGACGACCGGTGTTATTCGAGGAGGTCACCGGCGGACCGCTGAGTTGACGGCAGCGCTGAGAAAGCGCTGTGCTACATGGCTTCGCGGGAACGGCATCAGAGTTGCTAGGGCGACCACCGGGATGGTTGACTTCGGCATGGTGCCGAGGTGATCAGGATCGGGGGCATGAGCGATGATGCCGAAAGCGTGGGTCAAGCTCGCGACGTTGGTTCGCAGTGGCTGCTCCTGCCACTGGTACTGGTACTCCGAAAAGACAACCTACAATTAAGTTGCTAGGCGACGCCGCGTTGCTGATACAGGCCGATCACGTTCCCGGCGGGATCGCGGAACCTCGCGGTCACCTCGGGTGCGTCCGCGCCGATCGGCTGCACGATCTCGCCTCCGTGCGCGACGACCGCCTCGACAGTCTCGGCAACGTTGTCAACCATGATGTACAACAGCAGACCCGGTTGCGACGACGGCGGCCGTCCTGTCACCCACGTGCCACTCACCTCGCCGACGGTGTCGTCGAACGCAATATGACCGTCGCCGCGCCGCCTGGTTTGCCAACCGAAGACTGCTTCGTAGAAGTCGACCGAGCGCCGGACTTCGATCGCGGGAATCTCTACGTAGCAGATCTTGCCGTTCGCCAGCGTGGGAGGCATCGTGACTCCTTTCGGGGCGTCAACTTCTCAGGGAGTTAGCTGCGTCGTCAAATCGCGTCGCTCACCCTCCGCAACACTGCCGGTTCGCAAGGCCCATCCTAGCATATGGTTCACACACGCAAAGTAATTGAGGAGGAGGAGCGGGTCGAGGCGCGGAGCGGCGTCTTCAAGAAGGAGCTCGGGCTCACCGACCTCGCGCTCACCCAGGTGCTGTTCATCGTCGGCCTGCCCTGGATCGGCGTCGCGGCCAAGCAGGGGCCGTCGCACGTCGTCCTCTGGCTCCTGGCGATGATCTTCTTCTATGTCCCATCGGCAGTCGTGGTGACCTACCTCAGCCGGATCATGCCGCTCGAGGGTGGCCTCTACCAGTGGGCGAAGCTCGGCTGCAACGAGCTGCTCGGCTTCCTGGTGGCCTGGAACCTCTGGCTTTTCGCGATCCTCAACACCTCGGAGATCGGGCTGCAGGTGACCCAGTATCTGCGCTACATCCTCGGCCCAAGCGGCGAGTGGTTGACCAGCAGCAAGTGGCTCATCGGCGTGGTCACCTTCGCCATGATCGGCACCCTGGTGCTGGTGACGACCGTCGGGCTGGGCGTCGGCAAGTCGGTCCACAAGGCGGGTGGCATGCTGATGCTCCTCACCTTTGGCGCGATCGTGATCCTTCCCTGGCTCAACCTGGCGCGCGGCTCGCTGGCGGAATACCATCCGCTGCGGACGGAGATGCCGGTGCTCTCGGGAAGCCTTTCAGCTGCTGTGGAACGCCTCGGGAGTCTTCTACGCGCTGACCTACCTCGTGATGTTCGCCATCCCGCTCTTCGGGTTGAGAGGTCTCCTCCCGCGCCCCGGGATCTGGTTGAAGGCGTGCGCCCTCTCCGGCTTCTTGATGACCCTGCTCTACGTGTCGCTCTCGATCGTCCCGATCATCGAGGTGAAGAGCCGCGCGCAGTTCGCCGCCAAGATCTCGGGGCTGATCGCCCTGACCAACATCCTCGGCCTGGCGATCTACCGCGCTGCCCGGAAGCGACGGGAGGCCGCGCCGGCCGACACGCGGCTGCCTTGATCGCGCTTGATCGAAGCCAGTTTTTCAATTTTGCGCCGGCTTGGGGGAGTTCGCATGGCGCGACGTTCCCCGGACTACGGCCGCGGCACGTAGCGGTCCGGGCCGACGCGCTCGGTCTCGATCAGGTTGGGATCGTAGGGGTTGCCCAGCTTGAACAGGCGGGCGGCGAACCAGGCAAGGGTGAGCAGCGGGATGGCGTCGACGATCGGGATTATGGCCTTGATCGTGGCGATGTTGCGCAGCGACCTGAGCCCCAGCCGATCGAGGAGCAGAAAGGTGATCGGCGTCGAGAAGACGTCGAGGGCGATGTCGAGCAGATCGAGGCCGATGACCAGCGACAGCGGCACCGCCCGCACGGTGGTGAAGAAGTCGGCATGCGGCGAGACCCGCACGCGCCGCAACCGCCGCCAGGCCGCAACCAGCACCACGACTGCCAGCGCCAGCGCCAGCAGCAACACCACGGCCAGGATCGCCAACAGCCGCTCCAGCTCCAAAGTTCCTCCGTCTCCCACGGGCCGCCCGGCCGCCCGAGATCAGTCCATCTGCTTGCGCAGCACGGTCGGGATGTCGTAGTCGTCGACGTTCGACCAGTTGGGCCCGAAGCCGTTGGGGTCGTCGGGGCGGGTGTGGGCGATCGCCTTGCGGTAGAAGGGGACGTCGGCCGCCGAGACCGGGGGCTCCTCTGCCGCCGCCGACGCCGGAGCGGCGCCGGAGCTCTTGGACGGCGCGGCGAGACCGCCGCCGGCGGCGGGGGGCGCAACGGCGGCGGAACGCGCCGGCATCAGGGCCGGAGCCTGGGCGCGCGGGCGCTCCGCGCTGGCGCGGTCGAAGCCGGTGGCGATGACGGTCACCTTCATCGCGTCCTCGAGACCGGGGTCGATCACCATACCGGAGATGATGTTGGCGTCCGGGTCGACGGCATCGGAGATGATGCGCGCCGCCTCGGCTACCTCGTGCAGGGTGAGGTCGGCGCCGCCCGAGATGTTGATCAGCACTCCGCGCGCTCCCTGGATCGAGGTCTCCTCGAGCAACGGCGAGGAGATGGCGCGCTGCGCCGCCTCGAGCGCCCGGTGCTCGCCCTTGGCGATGCCGGTCCCCATCAGCGCCATTCCCATTCCGGTCATGATGGTGCGGACGTCGGCAAAGTCGACGTTGACCTCGCCCGGGATGGTGATCAGGTCGCTGATCCCCTGCACCGCCTGGCGCAGCACGTCGTCGGCGATGCGAAAGGCCTCGAACAGCGGCGTGCCGCGCTCGACGAAGTTGAGCAGCCGCTCGTTGGGAATGGTGATCAGCGTGTCGACCGAGCCGCGCAGCTCCTCGACCCCGCGCTCGGCCAGATGCATGCGCCGGCGGCCCTCGAAACCGAACGGCTTGGTGACCACCGCCACGGTCAAGGCGCCGATCTCGGCGGCCAGCGAGGCAATGATCGGCGCCGCGCCGGTGCCGGTGCCGCCGCCCAGGCCGGCGGTCAGGAAGACCATGTCGGCCCCCTCGAGCATCTCCAGGATGCGCTCGGTGTCTTCGAGCGCCGCCTTGCGGCCGACCTCGGGATCGGCGCCGGCGCCAAGCCCCTTGGTGAGCAGGCCGCCGATCTGGAGCTTGTGCGGCGCGCGGCACTTGGCGAGCGCCTGCAGGTCGGTGTTGGTGGCGATGAACTCGACGCCGCGCAGCTGCGCGTCGATCATCCGGTTGACGGCGTTGCCGCCGCCGCCGCCGACGCCGATCACCTTGATGCGCGCGCCCACCACGTCCGCCTCGTCGAGCGTCATCGGCGTCTCCTTGGCTTTCATCTTCACCGTGTCCTGATCGTCGAACAGAATCATGAGGCACCCCCTTGGTGGCGTTGTCAACCCGTCCGCGCCGTCCACAGCCAGAGCGACTGGCGGGTCATAAGAGGTCCGAGAACATCCCGCGCAGGCTGCCGACCATGCCGCGCATGCTGAACCCCGCTTTCTTCTGGACCTTGCCCTGGCTCTCCTCGGCGGCCTGGGCGTACAGCAGCAGCCCCGAGGCGGTCGACCAGGTCGGGCTGCTGATGACGTCGACCAGCCCCCCGAGGCCGCGCGGCAGGCCGTAGCGCACGCCGGCGTCGAAGATCTGCTCGGCCAGCTCGAGCAGGCCGTCGAGCTGGGCGCCGCCGCCGGTCAGCACGACGCCGCCGCGCAGCCCCTCGTCGGTGGCGTGCTTCCTGAAATCGTCGCGCAGCATGTTGAACAGCTCCTCGGCGCGCGGCTGCAGGATCTCGCAGAGCTCGCGCTTGGGCACCACGCGCGAGGTGCCGCCGGCCACCGTCGGCACCGCGATCCCCTCCTCCTCGGTCACCATGCTCGGCAAGCAACAGCCCTGTTTGATCTTGATCCGCTCGGCCTCGGCAAACGGCGTGCGCAACACCATGGCGAGATCGTTGGTGAAGTGGCCCGCGCCGATCGGCGCCACGGCGCTGTACTGGATCTCGCCCTCGGCGAACAGCGCGTACTCGGTGGTGCCGGCGCCGATGTCGACCAGCAGCACGCCGAGCTCGCGCTCGTCCGGCGACAGCACCGCCTCGGCGGTGGCCAGCGGCTCGAAGACCATCTCGACCACCTCGATGCCGGCGCGGTTGACGCAGGTGAGGAGGGTGCGCGACCGCGTCACGTTGCTGGTCACCAGGTGGACCATCACCTCGAGACGGGTGCCGAGCATGCCGAGAGGGTCGTCGATCCCGCCCTGCTCGTCGACGATGAACTCCTGCGGCACGGCGTGCAGGATCTCGCGGTCCGAGGGCAGCGCCGCCGACTGCGCCGCTTCGAGCACGCGCTGGATGTCCTGGCGGCTGATCTCGCGGTCCTTGCGCGACACCGACACCATGCCGCGCGAATTGACGCTGCGGATGTCGGCGCCGGCCACCCCGACGTAGGCGCGGGAGATCTCGACCCCCGCCATCACCTCGGCCTCCTCGCTCGCCTGCTTGAGCGCCTCGACCGTGGCCTCGACGTTGACGATATTGCCCTTGCGCGTGCCGCGGTTGGGGCTCTGTCCCTTGCCCACCACCTCGATCCCGCCCTTGTCGTCGCGCTGCCCGATGAGGACTCCCACCTTGGAGGATCCGATGTCGATACCCACGAAGTAAGGTTCTGGTTTGGCCATGTCTGATCCTCTCGAAAAGAGATTTCGTCTCAAGTCCCGGTCCCGCGTTGCGATGCCCCGGCGGGCGCGGCTGGCGCGGGCGCCGGTTCGACGACGATGCGGCGCGCGAAGCGGAGGTCGACGCCCGAAAGCGCCGGATAACGCCGCGTCAGCTCGGGCAGCAGCCGCTCGAAGCGGGCCAGCTGGGCGCCGACGCGGCCGCCGCGCACCAGCAGGGGGCAGGGGAGGTTGTCGATCCGCAGGCGGTAGTCCTCCTCCCCCAGCGCCTCCACCTGCGACAGTGCGGCGGCCCAGTCGGGACGCACCGCGCGCAGCTCCGCCGCCACCTCGAGCGCGCCGGCGATCCCGCCGGGCAGCTCGCGCAACGGGCGCGCCAGGGCGACGACCAGCAGACCCAAGCGCCGCGCCGCTTCCTCCTCCGCCGGCGAGCCGACCGGGGCGATCGGTTGCCCCTGGGCGTCGGCATAGCTGAGCTGACCGGCGGCGTGCAGCAGCACCATCGGCCGCTTCTCGGCGACGTGGACGCGCAGCCGGTCGGGCAGCTCCTTGGCCACCTCGGCGGAGGCGATCCACGGGTTGGCGGCGAGCCGGGCGAGCACCTCGGCGAGCGGCAGCCGCAGCAGGTTCCTGCCCTCGAGCGGCGCGAGCGCCCAGCGCACCCAGGCCGCCGAGACCCGCTGCGTGCCGGTGACGGCGACCGCCCGCAGCTGGAAGCGGCGCGAGGTCAGCACCCAGGTCCCCAGGCAGAGCGGCAGCGCCACCGTCACCACGGCAACCGCCAGCGGCCTGGCCAGGGCGAGCAGCAGCGGGCGCCGGCGGCGCCGCGGCGGCACCGCCCGGCGGCGGAAATCGAGCACCCGGCCGCCCGTCGCGGCGGCATCCTTCGGGCGGTCGGCGATCATCGAGGCTCCTCCTCGACCAGCGCCCGCGCCAGGCGATTGACGTCGCCGGCCCCGAGCGTCAACACCACGTCGCCGGCCGCCACCGCGCCGGCGAGCAGCTCCGGGGCGCCGCGCCAGTGGGGGCAGTAGGCGACGTTGCGGTGTCCGCTGCGGCGCGCCGCATCGACCACCATCTCGCCGGTGACGCCGGGGATCGGCGCCTCGCGCGACGGGTAGACGTCGGTCACCAGCGCCTGATCGGCGCCCAGCAGCACGTTGCCGAACGCCTCGGCCTGGTCGCGGGTGCGCGAGAACAGATGCGGCTGGAAGACGGCGTGCAGCCGCGCCCTGGGAAAGGTCAGGCGCGCCGCCTCCAGGGTTGCCGCCAGCTCGGTCGGATGGTGCGCATAGTCATCCACCACTGCCGCGCCGCGCCAGCTGCCGAGGTGCTCGAAGCGCCGGTGGACACCCTTGAAACCGGCGAGGGCGCGGGCCACGTCGTCCCAGCCGATGCGCAGGGTCAGCGCGACGCCGATCGCCGCCAGGGCATTGAGGACGTTGTGGCGGCCGGGCATCGGCAGCTCGATGCTGCCGAGGGTTCCGAGGGTGCCGGGGGTGCCGCTCGCCCCGCCGGCGCCGCCCCAGACGGCGCCGGGGATTCCCGGCGGGCCGCCGCTGCCAATTCTGCCAAGGGTGCGCAGGCTGCGCACCGAGAAGCGGCTCCCCCACGACGTCGGCTCGACGTCCACCGCCGACAGGTCGGCCTGCGGCGACAGGCCATAGGTGACGATCCGCCGCTCGGCGAGCCGCGGCAGGATGCGGCGGACCCGCGGGTCGTCGAGGCAGACGATCACCCGGCCGAAGAACGGCACGCGGTTGGCGAAGGTGACGAAGGCGTCTTCGATCTCCTCGATGTCGCGGTAGGTGTCGAGGTGATCGCTGTCGATCGTGGTCACCACCGCGATCACCGGGGTCAGGCGCAAGAAGCTGCGGTCGAACTCGTCGGCCTCGGCGACCAGGTACTGGCTGCGCCCCAGCCGCGCCCCGGTCCCTGACAGGCGCAGCCGCCCGCCGACGATCACCGTCGGGTCGAGCGCGGCCTCGGTGAGCACGGTGCCGACCAGCGACGTGGTCGTCGTCTTGCCGTGGGTGCCGGCCACCGCGATCCCGTACTTGAGGCGCATCAGCTCGCCCAGCATCTCGGCCCGCCGCACCACCGGAATGCCCTGGCGGCGCGCCTCCTGCACCTCGGGGTTGCTGTCGTGGACGGCCGAGGAGATGACCACCAGCTCGACGCCCTCGAGGTGGTGAGGCGCATGCCCTTCGTGGACCACCGCGCCCAGCCGGCGCAGCCGCTCGGTGGCCTCGCTCGCCGCGAGGTCGCAGCCGCTGACCTCGAGCTGGTACTCGAGCAAGATCTCGGCGATGCCGCTCATACCGGCGCCGCCGATGCCCACGAAGTGAACGCGCGACAGGTCGGTGAACTCGGTGAACATCACCGCGCGCCTCCCACCCGCCCGAGCAGATCGGCGATCTCGGCCGCCGCCCGCGGCCGCGCCAGCTGCCGCGCCGCCCATCCCATGCGCGCGAGCCGCGCGCCGTCGCCGAGCAGCGCCGCGAGGCGCGCCGCCAGGGCCGCCGCCGCCCCCGGTCCCGACTCCAGCTCGTCCGCGGCCAGCACCTCGGCGGCCCCGACCTCCTCGAGCAGGCGGGCGTTGTCGCGCTGGTGGCCCTTGGCGATGGCCAGCGGCGCCAGCACCGCCGGCCGGCCGGCGGCGCAGATCTCGGCCACCGTGATGGCGCCGGCGCGGCAGAGCAGCAGGTGGCTCGCCGCCATGGCGCTTGCCACGTCGTCGAGGAACGCCACCACCTCGACCTCGAGGCCCGCGCTCTGATCGGCGCGATTGTTGCGATCGGCGCGATCGGCGCCATAGGCGCCATAGGCGCGGCGGGTCTCTTCTTCGTGGCGCGCGCCCGCCTGGTGCACGATGCGCAGCCCCGGCAGGCGCGCCAGCAGCAACGCCACCGCCGCCGGCAGCGCCTGGTTGATCTGCTGCGCCCCCTGGCTGCCGCCGAGCACCAGCAGCTGCAGCGCTCCCGGCACCTCCGCCTTCCCCGCCTCCCCCGCGGGCACCGCGAGGGGAGGCACGGCGAAGAAGGCCTGGCGCACCGGCACTCCGGTCACCACCGCCGGGCACCGGAGGTCGCCCGCGGTCCGCTCGTAGCCGACCGCCGCGGCGGCCGCCCAGCGCGACAGCCAGCGGTTCGCCACCCCGGCGCGCGCGTTGGGCTCGAGCAGCAGCGCCGGCCGCCTGGCGAGCCGCGCTCCGAGCACCGCCGGGGCCGAGACATAGCCGCCGGTTCCCAGCACCACGTCGGCGCCGAGCCGCCGCACCAGGCGCGCCGCGCCGCCTGCCGAGCGCGCCAGGGTGGCGAGGGCGGCCAGCTTGGCGAGCGGTCCGCGCCCCAGCAGCGGCTTGGCCGCGAGCCCGTGGAAAGAGAGGTTCCGCGCCGCCGCCAGCCGCTCCTCGAGCCCCCCGCTCGCGCCGGTCATGCTCACCCGCCACCCCCGGGCGAGCAGCTCGTCGGCCACCGCCAGGGCGGGGAAGACATGACCGCCGGTGCCGCCGCCAGCCAGCAGGGCGTGCGGTTGCGGAGGTGCGCGGTCGGGAACGCCATGTTCTTCGCCCTTCATCCGTGCTGCGAGACGTTGAGCAGGACGCCGCAGGCGCAAAGGGTGACCACCAGCGAAGAGCCGCCGTAGGAGATGAACGGCAACGGGATCCCCTTGGTCGGCAGCAGCGCCACGGTGACGCTGATGTTGATCAGGGCCTGCAGCGCCACGACGCCGGTAAAGCCCCAGCCGAGGTAGCGCCCGAACAGATCGGGGGCCTTGGCGCCAGCGCGCAGGCCGCGCCAGGCGAAGACCGCGAAGGCGAGCAGCAGCCCGATCGCCCCCGCCATCCCCAGCTCCTCGGCGACGATCGAGTAGATGAAGTCCGACTCGGGATGGGGCAAGAAGAAGAGCTTCTGCACGCTCTTGCCCGGACCGAGCCCGAGCAGACCTCCCGAGCCGACCGCGATCAGCGACTGCAGGGCCTGGAAGCCGCCGCCAAGCGGGTCTTTCTCGGGGTCGAGAAAAGTGAAGAAGCGCGACCGGCGGTAGGGCTCGGCCATCACCAGAACCCACAGGAGGGGCGGCAGCACGGCCAGGGCGCCGGCCACGTAGTGCCAGGGCAGGCCGGCCAGGAAGACCATCAACAGGGCGGTCGCGGCGAGCAGCACCGCGGTGCCCATGTCCGGCTCGAGCAGGATGAGCCCGGCGACCAGCCCGGTCGCCAGGACGAGCGGCAGCAGCAGCCGGAGGTCCTGGACCTGGCCCTGCCGCTTGTCGATCTGGTACGCCAGGAAGGGGATGAGGGCGAGCTTGGCGAGCTCCGAGGGCTGCAGCGACAACCCGCCCACGAAGAACCAGCGGCGGGTGCCGTTGAGCTGCGGCTCGAACAGCACTGCGACCAGCAGCAGCAGCGCCGCGCAGAGCAGGCCGTAGGCGACCACCGGCGAGCGCAGCCGGCGGTAGTCGAAATGCATCAGCCAGACCATCAGCGCCAGCCCGAGCCCGGTCGCCATCGCCTGCTTGACCAGGAACGGATTGACGCTCAGCGAGCGGTCGCGGGCGAGGGCGGCGCTGGCCGAGTAGACCATCACCAGACCGAAGAAGATCAGCAGCACCACGGTCGTGAAGAGCACCTTGTCGAAGGCCAGCTTCTTAGCCATGCGCCGCCTCTCCCGCACCCCCGGCTCCGGCCGCCGCCAGCACCGCCCGCACCTGCTGCTGGAAGCTCTCGCCGCGGTGGGCGAAGTTGCGGAACTGGTCGAAGCTGGCGCAGGCCGGCGACAGCACCACCGCCTCGCCGGGCGCCGCGTGGACCGCCGCCGAGCGCACCGCCCGCTCGAGCGTCTCCGCCAGCTCGAGCGGCGCGGCGCCGGCGAGCGCCCGCTCGAGCTCCGCCGCCGCCTCGCCGATCAGGTAGACGCGGCGCGCCTTGCGCCCCACCAGCGGCGCCAGGCTGCCGAGATCGGCGCCCTTGTTGCGCCCGCCCAGGATCAGGTGGACCGAGGCGTCGCGGAAGCCTTCGAGCGATTTGGCGGTGGCGGCAGGGTTGGTCCCCTTGGAGTCGTCGTAGAAGGCGACGCCGCCGTGCAGGGCGACCTGCTGCATGCGGTGCGGCAGCCCGGAAAATCTCGCCAGGCCGCCGGCGAGCGCCGCGCGCTCAGCCCCCATGGCCAGCGCCAGCAGCGCCGCCGCCATGGCGTTCTCCAGGTTCTGCACCCCGGCAAGCGGCACTTGCGAGACGGCGAAGAGCTCGCGATCGGGCTCGCCGGGCGCGACCTCGACGACCGTCCCCGCGGCGGCGAAACAGCCGTCGGCGACCCTGACGCGGCGCGAGAATAGCCGCCGCCGGGAGCGCGCCGCGACGGCGGCGGTGATGGGGTCGTCGGCGTTGAGCACTGCGGTGTCGCCGGCGCCGCCCTCGCCGCCCTCCTGGTCGCGGAACAGACGGCCCTTGGCCGCCGCGTAGGAAGCGAGGTCGCCGTAGCGGTCGAGGTGGTCCTCGGCGAGGTTGAGGAAGGCCGCCGCGCGCGGCCGGAAGGTGTGCAGACCCTCGATCTGGAAGCTCGACAGCTCGACGACGAAGATCCTGCCCGGCGGCCCCTCGACCCGGGCGCTGAGCGGCTCGCCGATGTTGCCGCAGACCTCGACCGCAAAACCGGCCGCCGCCAGCAAGCTACCGGTCAGCGCCGTGGTGGTGCTCTTGCCGTTGGTGCCGGTGATCGCCGCCACCGGACCGTTGAGCAGCGGGAAGGCAAGCTCGACCTCGGCCAGCACCGGCAGCCCCCGGCGCCGCGCCTCGGCGAGCAGCGGGCGCCCGGGCGGCACGCCCGGCGACACCACGACGGCGTCGATCGGCCCAAGGCGCTCCCAGCGAGAATCGAGCTCGGCGGCCGCCATGAGCTCGAACTTGGGCTCGCCGGCGAGGTCGCCCGGCTCGATCTCCGCTCGGTCGTCGGCGGCGAGCACGGCGACGCCGCGGTCGAGCAGCAGACGCGCCGCCGCGCGGCCGGAGAGGCCCAGCCCGTAGACCAGGACGCGCTCGAAGCGACCGCTGCCCCAGGGGACTCTCATCGCAGCTTCAGGGTCGAGAGCGACAGCAGGGCGAAGACGATCGAAAGGATCCAGAAGCGCACGATCACCTTCGGCTCCGGCCAGCCGGAGAGCTCGAAATGGTGATGAAGGGGGGCCATGCGCAGCACGCGCCGCCCCCGCAGCTTGAACGACGCCACCTGGACGATCACCGACAGCGCCTCGAGCACGAACAGGCCGCCGACCAGGACCAGCAGCAGCTCCTGCTTGGCGAGCACCGCGACGGTGCCGATGGCGGCGCCGAGCGACAGCGAGCCGACGTCGCCCATGAATACCTCGGCCGGATGCGAGTTGAACCAGAGGAAGCCGAGGCCGGCGCCGACCAGCGCACCGCAGAAGACCGCCACCTCGCCGACCCCCTGGACATAGGAGATCTGCAGGTAGTTGGCGATCACGTGGTTGCCGGCGACGTAGGTGAAGATGGCGTAGGTGGCGGCGGCGATCGAGGTCGCGCCGATGGCCAGGCCGTCGAGGCCATCGGTCAGATTGACGGCGTTCGACGAGCCGACCAGCACCACCACCACGAAGGGGATGTAGAAATACCAGAGGTCGGGGCGCAGCTGCTTGAAGAACGGGAAGGCGAGGGTCGAGTTGAAGCCGTAGCCGGGAGGCAGGAAGAGCAGCGCCAGCCCCATCGCCGCGGCGGCCAGGACCTGCAGCCAGAACTTGGCGGCGGCGGTCAACCCCAGGTTCTGGTGGCGCTTGACCTTGAGGTAGTCGTCGGCGAAGCCGATGGCGCCGAAGGCGGCGGTGACCAGCACCGCGATCCAGATGTAGACGTTGGTCAGGTTCGCCCACAGCAGCGTCGGCACCAGCACCGCGACCAGGATCAGCAGGCCGCCCATGGTCGGCGTGCCGGCCTTGACCTGATGCGCCTGCGGGCCGACGTCGCGGATGTTCTGGCCGACCGAGAGCCGGCGCAGGGTGCGGATGAACCACGGTCCCAGCCACCAGGACAGCAGCAGCGCGGTCACGATCGCCCCCGCCGCGCGGAAGGTGATGTAGCGGAAGACGTTGAAGAGCGCGAACTGGCCGCGCAGCGGATAGAGCAGGTGATAGAGCATCAGCCCGCGACCTCGAGCAGGCGGCGCACCACGGCCTCCAGGCCGACGCCGCGCGAGCCCTTGACCAGCACCAGGTCGCCGCCGCGTACCGCCCCGGCCGCCCACTCGGCGGCCGCCGCGGCGTCGGCGAACCAGATCGTCGCGGGCGCGGCGGCGGTGTCGGGAGCGTTGGCGCCGGCCACCAGCTCGCGCGCCAGCTCGCCGACGCCGGCGACGACGGCGAAGCCGAGCCGAGCCGCCAGCTCGCCGCCCGCGCGGTGGAAGCGCGGCGCCTCCGGTCCGAGCTCGAGCATGTCGCCGAGCACCGCCAGGCGCCGCGCGGCCGGAGGGAGGGCGGCGGCGGCGAGCGCCTTCGCCAGGGCGTCGGGGTTGGAGTTGTAGCTGTCGTCGACCAGGGTGAAACCGCCGCCGCGCTCGCCCGGCAGCTCGACCCTGTGCACCACGCCCCGCCGGGCGGCGGCCGAGCTGCCGCGCACCGCCGCGGCGATCTCGACGAGCGGCACTCCGAGCGCATGGGCGCAGGCCGCCGCCGCCAGGCAGTTCTCCACGTTGTAGAGACCGTAGAGCGGCAGCAGCAGTTCCTCGCTTTCGCCGCTCGCCGCGGTGAGCCGGAAGCGGCTGCCCTCCGGGAAGAGCGGGGCGAGGTCGTGGGCCCAGAGGTCGAGCTCGATGCCCCCCCTGTCGGCACTGCTTCGAGCATCGCGAACATCGCGAGCGTGGCGAACATCCCGAAAGTGGCGAACGTGGCGCACGTGGTCGAGGCCGTACCAGACGACCCGCCCGCGCGCGGCTGCCAGATGGCGGCGGGCGATGCGCACCACCTCCGGGTCGCCGGCGTTGGCCACCACCAGGCCGCCCGCGGGCAGCCCGGCGAGCAGCTCGGCCTTGGCCTCGGCGATCGCCTTCAGGCTGCCGAAGAACTCCAGGTGGACGGCGCGCACGGCAGTGAACAGGGCGACGTCCGGCCGGCCGAGGAGCGACAGCTGCCGCAGCTCCCCAGGCGTCGACATCCCCATCTCGGCCACCATCCACTGGGTATCGTCGGGGACGTTGAGCAGCGCCAGGGGGAAGCCGATCGAGTTGTTGAGGTTGCCCGGCGAGCGCGCCACCCGGAAGCGCGCCCCGAGCATCGCCGCCAGCAGCTCCTTGGTGGTGGTCTTGCCCACCGAGCCGGTGACCGCCACCAGGCGCTCGGGGACCCGCTGGCGCACGCTGCGCGCCACCTCCTGCAGCGCCGCCAGGGTGCTGCCGACCTGGATCAGCGCCGGCGATCGCCGCCGGCCATGCGCCCCTCCCGCTTCCTCCGGCCGCGCCTCGCCGAGCCGTTCCGTGCTCTCGATGACCGCCCCGCCGGCGCCGCGCGCCAGGGCGTCGGCCACGAAGCGATGGCCGTCGGTGCGGCTCCCTGAGAAGGCGAAGAAGAGCTCGCCGCCGCGCACCGCGCGCGAATCGATCGCCGCCCCGGCCAACCGCCCGGAGGGATCGCCGGCGATCACCCGGCCGCCGGCCGCGGCGGCCGCCTCGGCCACCTGCAGGCTAACCAAAGCGCCTCTCCAGAGCGTGGCCGATCTCATCGTGGTCGGAGAACGGCAGCCGCTGATTGCCGACCAGCTGTTCGCGCTCGTGCCCCTTGCCGGCCACCAGCACCGCCCAGCCCGGCTCGGCGGCGGCGAGCGCCAGCCGGATCGCCTCGCGGCGGTCGGGCACCACCCGGTACTGCCGGTTGCCGCTCGCCCGCACTCCCTCCTCGACCGCCGCGAGGATGGCCAGCGGGTCCTCGCTGCGCGGGTTGTCGGAGGTGAGGATGGGCAGATCGGCAAGCTCGCCGGCGATCCTCCCCATCAGCGGACGCTTGCCCGGATCGCGGTCGCCGCCGCAGCCGAAGACCACCGCCACCTTGCCGCCGGCGGCGACCTCGCGCACCGCCCTCAAGGCGGCGGCGAGGGCGGCATCGGTGTGGGCGTAGTCGACGAAGACCGCGAACGGCTGGCCGCGGTCGATCGGCTCCATGCGGCCGGCGATCGGCTGCCGGGCGGCGAAGGCGGCGGCAACCGCCGAGTGCGGCAGCGCGAGCGCCTCGGCGGCGGCGGCGGCGGCCAGCAGGTTGTCGAGGTTATAGCGGCCGACCAGCGGCGACGAGAAGGCGAGCGGGCCGCGCGGCGTCTCGAGCTCGGCCTCGATGCCGCGCGCATGCAGCCGCACGCGGCGCGCCTCGACATCGCCCCCGGCGCCAAAAGTGACCGCATCGGGCAGCTCGCCGGCCAGGCGGCGGCCGTACGGGTCGTCGACGCTGACCGCGGCGCGGGCGCCGCGCTTGAGCTGCGCGAAGAGCTGGCGCTTGGCTGAGAAGTAGTCGTCCATGTCGCGGTGGTAGTCGAGGTGATCGCGGGTCAGGTTGGTGAACACCGCCGTGTCGAAGGCGACCCCGGCGGCGCGGCGCATCGCCAGGGCGTGGGAGGAAACCTCCATGGCAACCGCCCGGGCGCCGGCCTGCCGCATCGCGCGGAGGGTGCGGAACAGGTCCGAGGCCTCCGGCGTGGTGTGCGCGCCCGGGAACTGGCGGTTGCCGAAGCGATAGCCGACGGTGCCGACGAACCCCGCAGGCAAGCCTGCCGCGTCGAGAATGGCGGCGACCAGCAGCGCCACCGTGGTCTTGCCGTTGGTCCCGGTGACCCCGGCCATGACGAGCTCGCGGTCGGGGTGGCCGTAGAGGCGCGCCGCGAGCGCCGCCAGGGCGCCCCGCGGGTCGCTCGCCAGCACCACCGGCACGTGCAGGGCGCGGCGCTGCAGCCCGTCTTTCGCGGCAGGGGCCGCGGCGGAGCCGGCCGCGGGAGCAGCCGCCGGGGCCGCCACCACCGCCACCGCGCCGTGCTCGACCGCGGCGGCGGCGTAGTCGCGGCCGTCGAAGCGCTGGCCCGGAAGCGCCACGAAGACGTCGCCCGGCGCCGCGCGGCGAGAGTCGTGGCAGACCCCGGTCACCTCCGGGTCCATCTGATTTGCATCTTGATCCGGTGGCGCGGCGGGTCCGCCCGTGAGTTCGGGAAGACCGTGCAGCAGCTCGCTAAGCCGCATCACATCCCCGGACGAAGCCGCCGCGGTTACCGGATGGCTGGGCCGATGGCTGGGCCGGCGGAGTGCCGGCGGGGGCCGCCGGCGGCGCAGGCGTGGCGGTGCCAGGCTGAACGGCCGCGGGGAGCGCGGAGCGAGAGCCGGCCGGCGCGGCGGACGGAACAGGCACCGCCGGCGCTCGCGACGGTCCCAGGACGATCGCCCGCCGCACGGGCCTGCTCGGCCCGGTGGCGGCGGCCGGCGGCGCTGGAATCGCGGCGGAAGCGACACCCTGGCCGCGCCAGAGCTCGGGCAGGTCCTCGCCGGCGCTCTCGTCGTCGGCGCCGTTCGCGCCGTTCGCGCTGTCGGCGCTGTTGGAGATGCTGGCGCGGTTCAGGGCCATGGCCGCCTCGCCGCGCGCGGCCACTGCCGCCGCACGCACGCCGCCGGCGGCGCTGCCAGAGGAGGCCGCGGGCGCATGCGGCAGGCTGGCGGTCACCACCTCGCCCGGCCACTCGACCAGCGGCTGGCGCTCGGGCCGCACGCCGCGGTAGAGCAGCACCTCGCGCACCAACCTGCCGAAGACCGGCGCCGCCACCTGGGCGCCGTAGTAGGCGGCGCCCTGCGGCTCGTCGACCGCCACCACGCCGACCAGCACCGGCCGGTCGGCGGGCGCGAAGCCGACGAAGCTCGGCAAGTAGGCATGCCGGGCATAGCCGCCCGCCACCGGAATCTGCGCCGTCCCGGTCTTGCCGGCCACCCGGTAGCCGGCCACCGCCGCGCCCTTGCCGGTGCCGCTCGTCACTACCCGCTCGAGCAGGCGGCGGACCTCCGCCGCCGTCGCCGCCGAGATTGGCCGCTCCACCACCACCGGGCTCAGGTGCCGCGGGACGAGGGTGTCGCCCTTGCGCACTCCGGCGAGCACGTAGGGCCGCAGCAGCTTGCCGCCGTTGGCCACCGCGGCGACAGCGACCGCGAGCTGCAGCGGGGTCACCGAGACCCCCTGGCCAAAGGAGACGTAGGCCTTGGTCAGCGGACCCCAGCGTTCGAGCGGGTGGAGGATACCCGGGCTCTCGCCGGGCAGGTCGATGCCGCTCGGCCGGCCGAAGCCGAAGCCGACGATCGTGCCATAGAGCCGCGCGCTGCCGATCTGCAGGGCGGCGCGGATCACCCCGACGTTGCTCGACTTTGCGATCACGTCGGCAAAGGTCATGAGGCCGTAGCGCTTGTGGTCGCGGATCAGGATGCCGGAGAGGGTGATCCCGCCCATGCCGCAGTCGAACAGGTCGTCGGAGCGCACCAGGCCCGATTCGAGGGCGGCCGCGGCGGTGATCACCTTGAAGGTCGAGCCGGGCTCGTAAGCATCCGTGATCGTGCGGTTGCGCCAGGCGCTCGGCGGATACCTGCCGAACTCGTTGGGATCGAATGAGGGATAGGACGCCATGGCGAGGATGGCGCCGCTCTCCGGGTCGAGGAAGACGGCACTGCCGGTGCGCGCGCCGCGCTCCTCGACGACCCGCGCCAGCTCGCGCTCGACGATGTGCTGGACCGCCGCGTCCAGGGTGAGCACCAAGTCCTGGCCGGGCTCCGGCTCGGCGAACAGCAGATCGGGTGAAACCGCGGTGCCGCGGCGCGCATCCCGCAGCACCGTGCGGACGCCGGGTTTGCCGGTGATCACGTCGTCGAAGATCTGCTCCAGTCCGGCCAGGCCGTGGTTGTCGAAGCCGACGAAACCCAGCACCTGCGCGCCCAGGCCTCGCATCGGATAGTAGCGCTTGCTCTCGGGGACGAAGTGGATGCCCGCCAGGCGCAGCCGGCGCAGCGCCGCGGTGGCCGGCGGGTCGAGCTTGTGCGCCACGCAGAGGTACTCGCGGTCTTCGGCCAGCAGCCGTTCGAGCCGGCCGGGATCGAGCCCGCCGACCGCGTTGGCGATCGCCCGGGCGGTGGCGGCGCGGTCGGCGATCTCGGACGGCACGGCATAGACCGATTCGACCTGAACCGACACCGCGAGCTCGCGCCCGGCCGCGTCGTAGATCGTGCCGCGCGGCGGGTCCAGAGTGATCACCCGCTGCTGCTGCTGCCGCGCCTTGTGCATGTAGCCGACGTGACGGACCACCTGCAGCTCGTAGAGACGCAGCGCGATCAGCCCCACCCAGAGGGCGCCGGCCAGGAAGACCACGGAGAGCCGCGACCTCACGGCTGCAGCTCCTCCCAGAAGATCACCTGCTCGAGCGCCGGCGGCCGCATGCCGAGCTCGCGCACCGCCCGCTGCTCGATCTGCTGCGGGCTGGC
Source organism: Thermoanaerobaculia bacterium (assembly GCA_035544875.1). GTDB lineage: Bacteria > Acidobacteriota > Thermoanaerobaculia > Multivoradales > UBA5704 > JASLEW01. The sequence continues at coordinate 47,701 of DASZZP010000111.1, forward strand.
CAGGTACGACGCTTCCAGCCGCAGCTGGCGCTCGATCTGCGACAGGTCGCGCAGCTGGCGCTCGAGCGTGTCGATGCGGTAGCCGGTGCGCAGCGCTTCGAGATGGAGCCAGGTATAGGCGAGCAGGCCGCCGCCCAGCACCACGACCGCGAGCAGGACCGCCGCCAGCTCACGCACCAGGCGGCGGTCGCGCTCGCGGACCAGGTAGGTGTTGACCACCGGCCGCCTGGAGGAGTAGGCGTTGCGCAACGCTCACAGCCTCCTGGCGGCGCGCAGCCGGGCGGAGCGGGAGCGCGGGTTCCACTCGACTTCCGCCGGCTGCGGGCGGAGCGGCTTCTTGGTCAGAGCCTCGAGGAGCTGGCTCTCCGCCCGCGGCCGTCCGGTCACCTGGTCGATGTCGCCGCGCGCCAGGTCGCGGATCGTGTTCTTGACGATGCGGTCTTCGAGGCTGTGATAGGAGATGACCACCAGCCGGCCGTCGCTGGCGAGCAGGCGCACCGCTTGCTCGATGAAGCTCTCCAGCCCGGCCAGCTCGTCGTTGACCGCGATGCGCAGCGCCTGGAAGACGCGGGTCGCCGGGTCGATCCGCGCCTGTCTGCCGGAGCGCCACGGCTGATCCCGCCGCTCCCCCTTGACGGTGTCGATCAGGCGTTTGAGCTCGCCGGTCGTGGCGAGCGGCTGCTCGGAGCGCGCCGCGACGATCGCCCGCGCGATCCGGCGCGCCTGCTTTTCCTCGCCAAGGTCTCTGAAGATCTTTTCCAACTCTCCCTCCGAGCTGCGCTGGATCAGCTCTGCGGCGGTGGTGCCGGAGAGCCCCATGCGCATGTCGAGCGGCCCGTCGAGGCGAAAGCTGAAGCCGCGCTCCCGGGTTTCGAGCTGCAGCGAGGAGACCCCGAGATCGGCCAGGATGCCGCTCGCGGCACCGGCGGCGCCAGCGCCGCCGGCCCAGGCCGGCGCGCCGCGCCCGAGCTGAGCGAGCGTGCTCTCGAGCTGATGGAAGTTGGCGTTTTTGAGAACGACCCGGTCGCCGAAAGGCGCCAGGCGGGCGGCGGCGCGCTCGAGCGCCTGCGCGTCGCGATCGATGCCGAGCAGGCGGGCGCCCGGTGCGCGGCGCAGCAACGCCTCGGCGTGGCCGCCGAGTCCGACCGTGGCGTCGATGAACAGCCCGCCGCGCTCGGGCGCGAGCAGCTCCAGAGTTTCGCGGACCAGCACCGGGCGATGTTCGATGACCAACCGCTCCGACCTCCGACTTGCGCCGCCGGCAGGGCCACGGCCGGGGACCCCGCGGCCTCCGGATGCGCGCCCACCTCAGATCCCCCGTTCGCTCAAGGCACGGAAGTCGTCTTCCGTGAATGGCTGCTCGTCGAGGCGGCGCGCGAAGCGCTCGCGGTTCCACACCACCAGGTGGTCGAGGTGGGCGGAGACCACCACCTCGCCGGTCATGCCGGCGCTGTCGCGCAGGATCGGCGGCAGCACGACCCTCCCCTGCCCGTCGATCCGCGTCTGCTGGCCGTAGAAGCTGACCCGCTCGAGGTAGCGCGCCTTGACCCGGTCGGTCGAGGGCATGGCGCCGAGACGGGCCTCGATCTCCTCCCAGACCGGCAGCGGATAGACCAGCGCCGCGTCGCCCGCCACCGAAGTGACGAACAGCTCGGGGCCGTAGCGCTCCTCGATCACCCGGCGGAAATCGGTCGGGATCTTGAGCCTGCCCTTATCGTCGATCTTGGCCGGAGCACTTCCGCGAAACATCGCCCTCTTCCAGACAGCAGCTGTTGAAGCGGAATCCTAGCAGTTGACTCCACTTTTGTCCATTTTTTTCCACCACACCATTGATCCGTGCGCCAGGGGAGGGGGCGGTCCCCTTCCCCCCCGGCGCCGCCGGGCAGGCCGCACGTCCGGCTATGGACGTACGGCATGCCCCGGAGGGCACGACCCGGCGGCTTCCGACCTGCCGGGAGTGCCGCAACAGGCGACAGCTGCGGCCGACAACCGGGAAGGGACTCGCGGGGGATGCTGGGGGCGATCCGATGGCTGCTTCGAGAAGGCCTCCACCGCCACATCGCAGCGCTCTCTCATCCCTCGGGATCGGCACCGCCGGTCGGGGCGAGGACGAAAACCGCCTGGGCTAGACTCTCCCCGCGATGATCGAACAGGCGTGGGAGGAGCCCTCCCGGACGCTGCGTGGCAGTGCGCCCTATCGGGCGCTGCGCGAGCGTCTCGGCGAAGCGACGCGGCTGCCGGTGCCGGCGGCGGCCTGGGTGGCGGCGCTGCTGGTCGAGGACCTGGGCCGGCCGCTGGTCGCGGTGGTGCCGCGCGAGGCCGACGCACTGACCTGGATGGAGGCGGCGCGGCTGTTCGGCGGCGAGCGGGCGGCGGTCTACTTCCCGGCGCCATCGCTGACTCCCTACCACGAGGCCGAGACCTCGCTGCTGGTGCGGGCCCAGGAATCGGTGGCGCTCGACCGCGTGCTCGAGCGGACGGCCGGGATGGTCGTGACGACGCCGCGGGCGCTCTTCCGTCGCCTGCCGCGCGGCGACGAGTTCGCCGCCTCGGTGCTCACCCTGCGCCCCGGCGAAGACCACCCGATCGAGCGCCTCGTCGAGCAGCTGGCGCGGCATGGCTTCCGCCGCAGCGACCTGGTCTACGAGGTGGGCGACTTCGCGGTGCGCGGCGGGGTCTTCGACCTCTTCCCCCCCGGAGAAGAGGCGCCGGTGCGGCTCGATCTGTTCGGCGACACCATCGAGTCGATCCGCTGGTTCGACCCGCAGAGCCAGCGCTCCGAGGACACCCTCGAGTCGGTCCGGGTCTTGCCGCTCTATCTCTTCCCGGGCGGCGCCGGCGAGGCGCGGCGGCTCGCCGACCTGCTGCTGGCGCACGATCCGGACCTGGGCCCGGAGGGGGCGGAGCTGATCGAGGCGCTGCGCACGCGCGGCGCCTTTCCGGGGTGGGAGAACTATCTGCCGCTGCTCGGGCGCGACACGGCGCTGCTCGAGCTGGTCCCCGAACCGCTGCTCTTTGCCGTCGATGCGCCGGCGCTGGCGGCCGAGGTGGACCATCACGCCGCACGCATGGCAGCCGAGTTCGCGGCCCGCCGGGAGCAGCGCCGGCTCGCCATCCCCCCGGAAGCCCTGGAGCTGCCCGCCGCGGCGGTGCGCGCCGGGCTGGCCCGCGCCGCGATCCGGCTGGGCGAGCTGGCGGGCGATAGCGGCGATATCAGCGGCAGGGGCGGCGGCGCGAGCGGTGTCGGCACGGCCGCCGGCGGCGGCATGGGCACGGCGGCCGGGGGCGGCGGCGCCGGCATGCCCAGGGTCGACTTCCACGGCACGCTCACCGATCTCTTTCACGGCCAGCTGCCGCGCTTCCCGCTGGAAGTCGACACCGCGCGGGCGCGCGGCGAACGCTGCCTGGTGGTGGTGCCGGAGCATCACCGGCGCCGCACCGAGGAGCTGCTTGCCGGGCGCGAGGTCCGCCTCGGCCGCGGCGGAGCCGAGCTGATCACCGGCGAGCTCGGGCGCGGGTTCCGGCTGCCCGCGGCCGGCGTCGTGGTCTTCGGCGAGCAGCAGCTGCTGCCCCAGGCCAAGCTGCAGCGGCGGCCGGCCAAAGCCCGCTACGGCCCTTTCCTCTCCGGCCTGCGCGACCTCAAGGTGGGCGACTACGTGGTCCACGTCGACCACGGCATCGGCCAGTTCGTGGCCCTGCGCTCGGTCGGCCGCGACGGCGACGGCGCGGGCGGCGGGCTGCCGCCGCTGGTGCGCGACGCTTTCAAGATGGCCGCCGCCGGCCCCCCGGCCCAGCCGACGGAGGTGATGGAGATCGCCTACGCAGCCGGCAAGCTGCTGCTGCTGCCGCTCGCCCGCCTCGACCAGCTGCAGAAGTTCAGCGGCATCGAGGGCGTCGCGCCTCGCCTCGACCAGCTCGGCGGCACTTCGTGGAACCGCACCAAGAGCAAGGTCAAGAACAGCCTGCGCGACATGGCGGCCGAGCTGCTCAAGCTCTATGCCGAGCGCCAGCTGGCGCGGGCGCCCGCCATGCCACCCGACAGCGACCTGCAGAGCCAGTTCGAGTCCGCGTTCGCCTACGAGGAGAGCCCCGACCAGGAGGAGGCGATCGCGGTCATCAAGGAGGACTTGCAGCGCGACCGGCCGATGGACCGGCTGCTGTGCGGCGACGTCGGATACGGCAAGACCGAGGTGGCGATGCGCGCCGCTTTCAAGGTGGTCGACGGCGGCGGCCAGGTCGCCGTCCTGGCCCCGACCACCATTCTGGCCGACCAGCACCTGGAGACCTTCCGGCGGCGCTTCGCCGGCTTTCCGGTCACGATCGAGATGGTGTCGCGCATTCGCACCCCGCAAGAGATGCGCGAGCTGCGGCAGCGGCTCGCGGCGGGCAAGATCGACGTCCTGATCGGCACTCACCGCCTGCTGTCGCGCGACATCGAGATCCCGCAGCTGGGGCTGCTGATCGTCGACGAGGAGCAACGCTTCGGGGTGGCGCAGAAAGAGCGCTTGAAGCAGTGGAAGAATAACGTCCACGTCCTCGCCATGTCGGCGACCCCGGTGCCGCGCACGCTGCAGCTGTCGCTGGCCGGGGTGCGCGACCTGTCGGTGATCGAGACCCCGCCCAAGGACCGCATGGCGGTCGAGACCGCGATCCTGCCGTGGAAGGCCGACCTGGTGCGCGAGGCGATCGAGTTCGAGGTCGAGCGCGGGGGACAGGTCTACTACGTTTACAATCGGGTGGAATCGATCGAGAAAATGCTCGCGCGGCTGCGCGAGATCGTGCCCGGACTGCGCATCACGGTCGGCCACGGCCAGCTCGACGAGATCGAGCTCGCCCGCCGCATGCATGCCTTCACGCGCGGCGAGTTCGACCTGCTGCTCGCCACCACGATCATCGAGAACGGCATCGACATCCCCAACGTCAACACCATGATCGTGCACCGCGCGGACCGCTTCGGCCTGGCGCAGCTCTATCAGCTGCGCGGCCGCGTCGGGCGGAGCAGCCAGCTCGCCTACTGCTACCTGCTGGTGCCCGCCGATCGGATCCTCTCGCCGCAGGCGCGCAAGCGCCTCGACGCCATCCGCGAGTTCACCGACCTGGGTGCGGGTTTCCGCATCGCGGCGCGCGACCTGGAGATCCGCGGCGCCGGCAACCTGCTGGGCGGCGAGCAGAGCGGCCACATCGCGGCGGTCGGCATCGAGACTTACCTCAAGCTGCTCGAAGAGACGGTGCGGGAGCTGCGGGGCGAGAGCGTGGCCGAAGCGCCTTCGGTCGCCATCGACCTGCCGGTGCCCATGTCCATCCCCGAGGAGTACGTCGCCGACGCCAACCTGCGCATGGAGCTCTACCAGAAGATCGCCGCCGCCGAGAGTTCCGGCCGCGAGCTCCTCGACGAGCTCGCCGACCGTTTCGGGCCGCCCCCCGAGGCGGTCGCCAGCCTGGTCGAGGTGGCGGCGCTGAAGCGGCTCGCCGAGGCGCTGCGCGTGCAGTCGATCTCGGCCCGGGGCGCGGAGCTGGTGATCCGGCTGCGCCGCGACGCCCGCATCGACGTCGAGCGGCTGATCGAGCTGGTGTCGAGCCGCGAGGGGGCCAGCTTCAGCCCGACCGGCGTCCTCGTCTTGACCGGCGGTGGCGGCGGCCGGCCGATGCTCGCCATGGCGCGTGCGACCCTTGAGGCTCTTGCCCAGTGAACGGGGCCGGCGGCCGGCAGCCCAGCCGGCAGGTCGGCCGCGGCTTTCGCCTGTCGCGGCCGCCACTCGTCCATGGTGGACGAGCGGCATTCCCCGGAGGGATCTTCCGGCAGGTCGCGTTGAGGGCGTCGCTGGCGCCGCTCGCTCCTCTCGTGGCGGCGGCGCTGCTGCTTGCGGATGCCTGCCGGCGGCCGGCGCCGCCGGCCCCGGACGTGGTGGCGCGAATCGGCCAGACCGAGGTCCGCTACTCCGAGTTCCAGCGCTACCTGTCGCGCACCGTGGGCGATGCGGAGACGGTGCTCGCCAGCGACGTCCTCAGCCAGCTCTTCGATCAGTTCCTGCGCGAGAAGCTGCTCGTGCGCCTGGCTGTGGAGCGGGGCCTGGCGGGCGCGGGAGCGCGTGCCGTGGCGCCGCGCCAGGCGATCGACGCGCTGCTGGCCGGCGGTCTGCGCGAGCCGCCGGGGACGGCGGAGATCGAGCGCTACTATCGGCAGCACCGGCAGGAGTTCTCCCGCCCCGAGCGGGTGCGGCTGCGGCAGATCCTCACCGAGGACCGCAAGACCGCCGAGCAGGCGCTGCGCGAGATCCAGGGCGGCGCCGACTTCGCGCTGGTCGCGCGGCGCCTGTCGCGCGACCCGAGCGCCAACGCCGGCGGCTACCAGGGGGAGCTGTCGCGGCGCGAGCTGCCGCCGGCCTTCGTCGACGTCATCTTCGGCCTGCGGCCTGGAGAGGTGAGCCGGGTGGTGGCGGCGGAGTATGGTTTCCATCTCTTCCAGGTGATCGAGCGCCTGCCCGACCAGGTCGTGCCGCTGGCAGCGGCGCAAACCGAAGTCGCCGGCCGCCTGCGGCGCGAGCGCGCCGACTCCCTGCTGGGCAAGCTGGTCGAGGAGGGCAGGGCTCGCTACAATATCGTTGCCTATGAGCGCAATCTGCCATTCAACTACGGGGGTGCCTTCGGTGATTCTCACGCTGCGAAGCCGGCAACGGCGGACTCTCAACCTTCACCTCGACGATGACCGCCGGCGCACCAGTCGCCGCAGCTGCGGCAGCTTGCTGCCGCACCAGTCGCCGCAGCTGCGGCACGAAAGTGCCGCACAGCGGCGGCTGGGCGGCTGGGCCAGCCGGCGGCCGGCAGTTCCATCATTGCCGGCTCTCGCCCTCGCGCTCGCCCTGCTCGCGGCCGGCCCCGCGGCACGGGCCGACGCTCTCAACCGGATCGTGCTGCGGGTCAACGATCAGATCGCGACTCTCTACGACTACCAGGTGCGCCGGTCCGAAGCGGTGCGCGAGATCATCCGCCGCGAGCAGGACCCAAGCGAACGGCAGAAGATGCTGGCGCAGGTGGGTGAGATCATCTTCCGCGATATGTTCCAGGAACTGCTGCTCAACTCGCGCGCCGACCAGCTGGGCATCGAGGTCAGCGAGCAGGAGGTCGACACCGCGATCGCCCAGATGCGGGACAACGCCGGCCTCAAGAGCGACGAAGCGTTCGCCCAGGCCCTCGCTGAATCGAGCCTGACCCTGGCGCAGCTCAAGGCGCAGACGCGCCGCAACCAGCGCCTTCACACCGTCCTGGGCAAGGAGATCCAGAGCAAGGTCAAGGTCAAGGAAGAGGACCTGCGGCGCTACTACGGCAAGCACCTCGACGAGTTCCGCCAGCCCGAGCAGGTGCAGCTGCGCGAGGTGGTGGTGCTCGACGCGGGAGGGCGCTCCGACGAGGAGCGCGCCCGCATCGCGGCCGAGATCCGGCAGGCGGTCGGGGCCGGCAAGTCGCTCGCCGACGCCGCCGCCGGCTACGCCGCCAAGGGCATCACCAGCAACGTGGTGGAGCTGGGCTGGATGTCGCCGAAAGACCTCGATCCCAACCTCGAGACCGCCGCCTGGAAGCTGGAGAAGGGAACGCTGAGCGAGCCGGTCCGGGCGCGTGGAGGCCTTCACTTGCTGCAGGTCATCGACCGCCGCGAGGCGCGCACCAAGCCTTTCGCCGAGGTTTCGGCCCAGATCCAGACCCAGGAGTCCGAGCGGGTCTATCGCGAGGAGAGCACCAAGTACATGGCCGAGCTGGAGCGCAAGTCGCTGGTGGTCGCCGACCCGCCCCAGGAGGCCGCCGGCTTCCGCCGCAAGCTCGGCGACACCAGCGAGGAGCCCCTGGGCCTGGCCGGCACCGGTGCCGCCGGTCCGGCCGGCGCCGCAGCCGACGCCAAGGCGAACCCGGCCGCCGACGCCAAGCCCGCCGCCGGCGAGGGCCCGTCCCACAAGCCGAGCATCCTGCCCAACCCCAAACCGATCGAGAGCACCCCGCCGCCGAGCCCTCCGCCGCCCGGGAAGCCCTGAGCCGCGGACTGCTGCCCGGGTTGCGTCCGCAGCGGCAGTATGGCGCTGTGCTACGCTGTTTTCGACCTCATCCGCTCACCCGGCACGGAGGTGCCCGATGGCCGACCGGTTTCCCCAGGAGGCGGTGCTGCGCGACGGCAGCCGCCTGCTCATCCGCCTGTTCACGGCGCAGGACACCGCGGCGCTGTACGAGTTCTTCCGCCAGCTGCCGGCAGATGTGCGCCGCTTCGCCTGGGACCGGATCGACAACCGCGCCCTGATCGAGAGCTGGGGCCGCGAGCTCGACTACGACAAGGTGCTGCCGCTGCTCGCCACCGACGGCCACCACATCGTCGCCGACGCCACTCTCCATCGCCGCCAGGGCAGCCCCCTCCGCCTGGTCGGCCGCATCAAGTGGCTCATGGACCCCAAGTACCGCGGCCTCGGCCTCGGCACCGTCCTGGTCAACGACTTCATCCGCATCGCCCGCGCCAGAGGCCTGCGCCACCTCACCTGCATGCTGATCTCCGACCTCGAAGCCGACGCCGTCAAGACCCTGACCGGCCTCGGCTTCCAGAGCTACACCATCCCCGGCTACGGCACCGACCCGGACGGCAACCAGCACGACATGGTCAAGATGGTCCTAAAACTCTGATTTGCCAGAAAAACACTAACGTATTCCAATTTCGTCTTATGTTCCGCTCCACGCTCAGGGCGCGAGGGCGCGGCGGGTCGCCTCGAGGTAGCCGGTCCCGAAGCGAGCGTCAGGCTCGAGGTGGGCCCCCTCGGCCCATTCATTCCAGGCATTGACGAAGACCAGGCGGTGCTCGGGATGTCCGAGCCGCGCTGCGGTCACCAGCGCGCGCAGCCACTCCTCGTACGTTCCGGGCGAGGCATCGTGGAAGATGGTGGCGCGCCGCCGGAGCCGTGGCGTGTTGTCCCAACCGGCCATGGCTGTGCGGTAGAGGCGGAAGGGTGGCGGCGGCAGCGCGAGCCGCCGGCTGACCACCGCTCGGTAGTCGACGATCTCGCCGCCGAACCCGGGCTCGATCCCGTCGACCGCGCACGAGCTCTCGGGCAGATTCTCGCCGTGCGGCGGAAACTCCACCGCGGCGTCGAAACCGAGCGGCCGGGGGTCCTGCAGGCCGAAGGTCAGGGCGGCGACGAGATGGAGGTCGGGTAGCCCTCGTTCGCGCGCCGCGCGGCGCCACCGCGCGGTCGTCGCCTGCGGTTCCGGGATCGCGCTTGGCCGGTAGATCAAGAAGACGGGCGCGCCGCGCACGCGGAGGTAGCGGCGGTCGCGAAAGAAGGGCATCAAGTCCTCGATCAGTGCGAGGTCCAGCTCGGGGCCGTAGCGCTGCTCGATAAGCAGCTCCCGCTCGGCGCCGTCCCAGCGGCGCGTCCAGTTCTCATTGGCCCAGCAGAGGCAGAAGGGAAGCTCCGGCTCGCCGCTGGCGAGCATCTCGGCCAGGGGCCGCTCGAGCAGCGTCTTGGTGCCGAACCAGTAGTAGTAGTAGCAGAAGCCGTGGATGCCGTGGCCGCGGGCCAGCGCCGCCTGCCGTGCCCGCGCTTCCGGCAGGCGCAGGTCGTAGAATCCGAGCCGCTCGGGCAGGTGCGGTTGGTAGTGGCCGGCGAACTGCGGCCGCGCGCGCGTCACTCGGGACCACTCCGTGAACCCCTTCCCCCACCAGTGGTCGTTCTCCGGGATGGGGTGGAACTGCGGAAGGTAGAAGGCGAGGATCTTGACGTCTTCTTCCGGCTGGGCCGCCCCGGCGCTAGCCGCCGCGCGCCACGGCCGCCGGCGGACGTGGTCGGCGAGGCGGAAGTTGTGCCGGTCCTCGCTGCTGTCGCCACGCTCCACGACGACGAACCCCTCGTACACCGCCAGGCTGCGGAAGAGCGTCCGCGAGCTGCCGGTGCAAGCCACCAGGTCGCACACCAGCGCCGCCAGGCTCTCCTCGCCAGCCCAGACGTGGCCCGGGTCCTGGAACTCCGGCCAGTGCTCCCAGGCCCAATCCTCGATGATGTACAGGCCGCCGGGCGGCAACAGCGGAAAGAGAGCCTCGAAGCTGGCCCGCGTCGGCAGGTCCAGGTGGGAGCCGTCATCGATCACCAGGTCGAGCTCGCCGCCGAGATCGCGCTCCACGATCTCGTGCAGCGCCAACCGGTCTGCCTGGTCAGTGCGCCAGCGCGTCAGCACCCGCCCCTCCAACCCGTTGGCCGTCATGTAGCGGCCGAAGTACGCGCTGTCCTCGCGGTCCAGCAGATCGATGGCCACCAACCGCTCAGGTCGCAAATGTTCGTACCAGAAGGCTGTGCTGCCTCCGTCCCAGATGCCGATCTCCAGCATGCGGCGCGGCCGGAAGTCGGTCGCCGACCAGAAGCGGTCGAACTGCTCGACCAGCTGCCGGTTCTTGTAAAAGGCGAGGCAGTCTCCGCCGAGCTCCCAGCCTTCGCTCCGCGCCTGCTCGAGGCGGAAGACGAGGTCGCCGAGCAGCGCGCGGTCCGGCAGCCAGGTCAAGCGCTCGAACATGGCGCTCCATCGCGCTTGACGGCCACTCCGGTTGCGTCGCGGAAGGTGGCGTCGGGCGTGCGCTGCACGATGGCGACGCGATAGGTCCCCGGCGGCAGGCCGCTGAGGTTGACGATCGTATTGAAGCCGCAGTTCTCGGGGTGGTCGGGGAATGCCGCGACGACGTCGAGCCTGGCGGCGCGCTCCGCGACGCGGATGACGCGGTCGCCGGTCCCCTGGGACGATTCCAGGGCCAGGAAGAGATCTACCTCGCCCGGCCCGTAGCTCCCCGTGTGCGCCCAGCCCGCCAGTTGGACCTCGTCGCCACTCAGCGGGATGGGCTCCTGGGCGCCGCGGAGCTCCTCCCCGCCGACGCTCCCGACGCGGTCGAGGCAGAAGCCGGCGCCCGAGGGTGGGAGGTGACGGCTCGCCACCGGCACCCAGCGCAGGGTCTGCGAGCCGGTCTCCTGGTTTCGACCGAGCGCCGCCTCCACGCTCGCCAGCAAGCGGTCGCGCGTGTGCTCGTGCAGCGCCAGCACCTGTCGGAGCTCGCCGAGGACGGCAGCGGCGGGATCCCCAACCTCTCCCAGCGCGTCGCGCAGCTGGCGCCAGAGCACCAGACCGCTGGCGGGTCCTCGCACCGCCCGCCGCGTGGCGAGGAGCGCCGCTCGGCCGTCCCGATCGTCGGGCTCGAGGTAGACCCCTCGCAGCCAATCGTTCCATGCGTCGACGAATAGCAGGCTTTCACCGCGGCGCCGCGTCGCGTCAAAGGCCGAGCGCAGCCAGTGCTCGTACAGCTCGCCAGACAGTGGGTCGGCGGCGTCGCGGCGGCACTCGACGGTGCGGAAGAAGCGGTAACCCGGCCAGGGGCGCGCGAGCGCCGCGGCAACCACACCGGCGTGATCGGCGGCCGGCGCCGGAGCCTCGAGGAAGGAGTCGAAGCCGAGGTCCTCGGGGAGGTCGGCGGCAACCGGCTCGGCGGCGCAGAGGTGGAGCTCGCCGAGGCCGTCGGCGGCCGCAGCGGCGCGCCATGCCGCGGCGATCGCGCGCGGCTCGACGAGCCGCGCGACGTCGCGCACGACCAGGAGGAGCCTGCCGTCTACGCGCAGGTAGCGGCGATCACGGAGGCCGGGGGCTACGTCGTCGAGCAGGCGCCGGGCCGCCATCGCCGAGATCGGCTCGGCGTCCTCCACCTCCACCATCAGGCAGAAAGGGAATTCAGGCCGGCCGGTGGAGAGGAGGTCGCGCCAGGGCGCGTCCCAGCGCGGCCCGGCCGCCCCCCATGGATAGAGGTAGCAGAAGGCGTCGACGGCGTGCTCGCGGGCCAGCGAGGCCTGCGCCTCCCGCAGCTCGGGCACGCGCGGGTCGCCGAAGCCGAGCTCGGTGGGCAGGGGCCGCGGCGGGTGCGCAGCGGCAAGGCGCGCCCAGGCAGAACTGGCGTGGCTGCCTTCCGCGCCGTCCGCGGGGGCATAGCAGCGCGGGTCGTAGAGCGCCACCAGGGAAACGCCGCGCAGAACCGCGGCGGCCACGGCTCCCGGAGCGCTCTGCTCGTCCGGCTTGCGCACCAGCGCCAGGTCTTGCCCGAAGACAGATTTCGCCTCGGCGGGCAGCGCCAGCAGCTCGAGGCCGGCCGCGGAGATCTCCCGCCGCAGTATGTCGGAGCTGCCGAAAGCGATGCCGTAGAACGGCTCGCCGCCGTAACCGGAGGTGAGGGCGGCGAATCCGTGTCCCTCTTCGCGAACGGAGCGTGCCGTAGCGGCGCGCTGCTCGCCAGTGTAGGAGCCGTAGTGCTCCATTTCGCCGGCCAGCCAGGCCTCGACATGGCTTTCGGAGAGGAACGTGAACGCCGCGACACCGCCCGGTCGCAGCATCCGTGCCCAGGCGCGCAGCGCGCGGCGCCAGTACACGAGGGGAGTGTGGGTCAGCAGCGAGACGCAGAGGACGGCGTCGAGGTCGCCTGGAAGGCACTCCTCGTCGGGCCGCCAGCCGCTGACGACGGGCAGCGCACCAAGCTCGTCGGCGCAGAACTGCACGGCGCTGCGGTCGATGTCGCAGGCGTAGACGGCGGCGTGCGGCAGCGCGGCGCGCAACGCGCGGGTCAGGCGGCCGTAGTGGCAGGCGAAGTCGGCGACCGCCGTGCTGCCTGCCAGCCCAGGGTGGCCATGCTCGCGCAACAGGGCGTCGATCTCGGCGAGCTGACTCGATCCAGAGCTGAAATAGGCGCCGGGCCGGGCGCCCTCGAAGCCGGCGAAGATGACGTCGCGCGCAGAGACCGTGCGGTTGACGCGCTGCAGCACGTCGGCCTGGCGGAGCGTCGCCCGGGCGGCGCCGGCGGGCACGTGACGCCGCTCGTCGGTCCACTCCACGCCGGCGGCCCGCACGAGCGCCACCAGCTCCGGGGCTGCCTCGCACAAGCTCTGACCACGGTCCGCGTCGAGGTCGTTGGTGAAGGTCATGAACTCGCCGAACAGAGCGGCGTCGAAGTCGTCGCCCGCCTCCTCGAGGATCTCGCAGTAGGCGCGAACGACGGCGACGTTCGCCGGCTTGCATGCCGCTTCGAGGTAGGCGCGCAGCCGCTGGGCGGCGATGCGGCGGACGCTCGGGGGGAGGTTCGTGGGGCGCAGGCGCGCGGGCCAGCTCACCACGTTGTAGGCCAGCCGCAGCTCCTGCTCGTCCAGAAAGCGGAGCAGGGTCACCATGTCCAGCGCGTTGCCGTTCTGCAGGGTCGGCACGGCAGTGACAATGACGTTGGGCACCCGGCGGAACCAGCGCAGATTGTCGACCAGGCTGCGCCAGCTGGCGCCGTGCCGCAGGTACTCGTAGAGCTTGCCGTGACCGTCGATGCTCACCGAGACGTTGAAGCCCCGGAAGCGAGGCACGAGCTCCTCGAGCTTGGCGCTGCGCTGCTGCCCGTTCGTGAGCAGGCCCACGAAGAGGTGCGGTGCCACTCCGCGGGCGACGAGCGCGCTCAGCAGTCGCCAGGTGCGGTCGATGAGGAAGGGCTCGCCTCCGATGAGCGACAGCATCGCGTTGCCGCCGGCACCGCTGGCGATCATGTCCGCCATGCTCTCGACGTCCTCGAACCAGGCGGTGGCGTTCTCGGGCACGAGTCGCAACCGGCGCCGTGGAGGCCGCTCGGGCGTGGTCTCGGAGGCCGGCACCGGCTCGTTCGCGGTCCACGCATGGTGGACCGGATCGGCTGCGATGCGCGAGCTGAAGAGCGGGCTGCAACTGCGGCACTTCAGGTTGCAGACGTTGCCGAGCTCCAGGATGAACCAGTCCGGCCGGCGCTCGAGGCGGTAGCCGCTCTCGGCGCCTTCTCGGGGCAGCGCCTCGACGGCGAGCCGGCCGCCGAGTTGCCTGTAGGCAGCGTTGGTGAGCAGCCGGCGGCTGACGCCGCCCGCCGCCTCGCGCTCCCAGCAGAGGCGGCAGGTCTCGGGCTTCTCGCCGCGCGCCATCGCCGCGCGCACCTGTACGATGTCGCGGGAGTTCCAGAGATCGTCGAGCGAGTCCCGGTAAACGCTGCCCATCCGGCCGTCGACGGTCAGGGGCGCCGGGACGTCGCAGCAGAAGCTCGCCCGACCGTCGGGCCCGATGGCGAGGGTGCTCCAGGGGATGATGCAGGCAGTCTTCGACATAGCCGTCTACCCCCAAGCGAGCGCAGCCCGCGCGACCCGCCAGCTCGCCCGGCGCATAGGTGGTCAACGCATAATACCCCTCTCACTTGCCGAGCAGGCGCAGGACGCCGAGCGACATGGCCGGGATGTAGGTGATGAGGAGGACGCCCAGGGCGAGGATCAGGAGGAAGGGGACGACGTGGCGGTAGAGGCGCGGCAGGGGGATGCCGAAGCGCGACGAGGAGAGAAAGAGGTTCAGGCCCACCGGCGGGAAGAGGAACCCGAGCTCGAGGTTGGCGAGGAAGATCACGCCGAGATGGACCGGGTCGATGCCGAAGGCGAGCCCGATCGGGGCGATGAGCGGCGCCAGGATGATGATCGCCGAGTAGATCTCGAGCACGCTGCCGAGCACCAGCAGCAGCCCGTTGAGAGCCAGCAGGAAGACGATCGGCGAGTGGATGTGGAGCGTCACCCAAGCGAGCAGCCGCTCCGGGATCTGCGCCTCGACGAGATAGCCGGTGAGCCCCATGGCGACGCTCAGCATGATCAGCACCGCCCCCATCAGCGCCGCCGCCCGCAGCACGACTCCCGGCAGCTGGCGGCGGATCGAGATGTCGCGGGTGATCAAGCATTCGACGACCACGGCGTAGGCGCAGGCGGCCGCCGCGGTCTCGACCATCGAGGCGACGCCGCTGGCGAAGAGCACGATCACGAAGACCGGCAGCAGCAGCTCCCATTTCGCGGCCCAGCCGGCCCGTCCGACCTCGCGCCATGAAAACCGCTGGCGCCCCTGGGCGTGGATCTTCTTGCCGATGCGGATGCCGTAGAGGGCGACCAGGACGACGAGCAGCAGACCGGGCAGGAGGCCGGCAAGATACAGCGACTCGGCCGGCACGCTGAGCTTCTGGCTGCTGCTCGCCACCACGCTGTAGAGCACCACCGGCAGGCTCGGCGGAAAGAGCAGCCCGAGGCTGCCGGCGGCGGTCACCAGGCCGAGCGAGAACCCCTCCGGGTAGCCGTCCTTCCTGAGCATCGGGTAGACCAGGCCCCCGAGGGCGATGATGGTGACGCCGGAACCGCCGGTGAAGGTCGTGAACAGCGCGCAGACCGCCGCCACCATCACCGCGATGCCGCCCGGCATCCAGCCAAACAGAGCGTTGAAGAAGCGCACCAGGCGCGACGAGGCGCCGCTCTCGGCGAGCACGTAGCCGGCGGCGGTGAGCAGCGGAATGGCCGGCAGCGTCGGCGAGGCGATCAGCCGGTAGATCTCGGCCGACACCGCGGCGACCGGCGTGCCGTCGGCGAAAAACAGCAGCAGCGCCAGACCGCCCATGGCGACGAACAGCGGCGCGCCGAGCAGCGCCGCCGCCACGATGAGCAGGGCACACGGCCAGACCAGCGCGCCGGCGTGGGTGGCAAGGAGGCCGAGGCCGAACGCCGCCCCGATCGCGCCGAGCGCCGCCGCGCGGCCGCGCCACCCTCTCCCCGCGCCCCAGGCGAAGCGCAGCGCGATCGCGGCGAGCGCCAGCGGCATCACCAGCTCGCTCACCCACTCGGGGATGCCGCCCGGCAGGACCTTTCCCTCCAGCCGGTTGGTCGCCACCAGCATGGCGCTGGCGTATGCCAGGACCGCCACCACCGCGGCCGCGACAGAAAAGGCGAGCAACCGCGCCAGCCGGCGCGCCAGACCCTCGGCGAAGAGCTCGGCGGTCGACAGCGTCAGGTGCTTGCCCTGGCGCGCCGCGGCGACGCCGCCCAGGAAAGCGAGCCACAGCGTGAGCTGCTGGACGAAAAGGGCCGAGCCGGGAATGTGGAAGCCGCCTAGCGGGCGCCCGAGCATCTCGACCAGCGGCACCAGGGTCGCAAGCGCGAGCGCCGCCACCATGGCCCCTTCCTCGCCCCGCTCCAGCCAGCTGTCGAGTGCGCGCCCGAGCGCGCCGGCTCCAGGTCGAGCGCTTGCTTCTTGCCGCGCGCCGGCCGCGCCCGCCGCACGGCCAGGGGCGGCGGGCGGGCGCCGGTCAGCGGCTTCCTCGGGCGCCGCAGCGGGCGCCCCGGGCGCCTCCGGCGTTTCCATCATGGCCGGCTCGGACTTACGCCTCGCTTGCGGAATTCGTCGCGGTAGCGCAGCGCCTCGTCGAAGGCGTCAGCCGGCACGATCGGGCCGCGGATGCGCGGGTAGATGCTCTCGGCCGTCCGGCGCCAGAGCTCCTTGCCGTGCGCATCGACCGGCACCACGGTGAGGCCGCGCTTCTTCATCGCCTCGACCGCGCTGTCGCCGCCCTGGCGGACCTCGGCCCGCAGCCGGCGCCCGGCGTCGCGCGCCGCCTCGAGCAGCGCCGGCCGGATGTCGGCCGGGATTTTCTCCCAGGTCTTCTTGTCGATGACCGTGGCGCCGAGCAAGAGCAGCCAGTTGACGTCGGTCATGTACTTGGCGTGGTTGTAGTACTGGGTGATGACCGCGACCTGCGGCGGCACCTGCAGGGCGCTCACCAGCCCGGTCTGCAGCGCGGTCGAGATCTCGGTCGCCGGCAGCGGCACCGGATGGAAGCCGGCCCCTTTGTAGACCTCCTCGGTGCGCGAGTCGCCAGCCGAGATGTAGAGCTTGAGGGCCTTGAGATCGTCCGGCACGGCCACCGGCTTCTGGGCGAAGAAATGCGTCCAGCCGCCGTCCACCCAGTTGAGCGCGATGAAGCCCTTGGCTTCGAGCTTCGCCTCCAGCGTGGGCCGCATCTTGTCGAGGACGTGATCGACCTCGTCGTAGGAGGAATACATCATCGGCACACCGAGCGCGAAGACCGCGCTGTCGATGTCGCCGACGCCGATCGCGGTCAGCAGGGCGGCGTTGAGCGTGCCGAGGCGCATCTTGCGCACCACGTCGGCGTCGTCACCGGCGACGCCGCCGGGATAGAGGCGGACGATCACGCGGCCGCCGGAGATCGTCTTCCACTTCTCGGCGGTCTGCTGAAGGATCAGGTGCCAGGACGAGCCCTCGGGCACCAGCGTCGCCATCTTGACGACGACCTGCTCCGCCGCGGCCGACGCCGGCGGCGCGGCCATCCAGCCGCCGAGCGCCAACATCGCCAACATCGCCCACATCGCCAGTAACATCGCCAACACCAGCACGGTCCGTTTCATCTCGCTCAGCCCTCTCTCTCACTCGACGAACAGCTCGTCCATCCGGCCGAGCAGCCAGCGCGCGCGGCGCTGGGCCAACAGGTTGGCCAGGCGGGCGTCGAGAATCTTGTCAGGATCGATGGCCAGCGCCTGGTCGAGCAGCTTCTTGAACTCGGCCTTGTCCTGCCGCGCCACCGAGACCGTCTCGGCAAAGCCGACCAGCGGCGAGGCGCGATTGCCGCCCCCGAGCTCGAGCGCCCGCGCGAAGTGCCGGTGCGCCTCGTCGAGCGAGCCGCCAACCGTCGCCCGGCCGCCCTCGTAGGCGATGAAGAACTCGTGGATCGCTCCAGCGCCGAACGACTCGTCGAGCGCCAGGGCGCGCCGCATCAGCGCCTCGGCCCTGGTCTGATCGGCAGTGAGCTCGGGGTTGTCCTTGGAGATCGAGATCGCGCCGCCCCAGGCGGCTCCCGTCCAGTAGAGGAGCGGGACATGGGCTTTCTTGGCCTGCTCGAGGGCGTGCGCGGGATCGGCGCGCAGCCGGCTGCGCAGCTCCGGCAGATCGACCTCCAGGCCGCGCAGCCCGTAGTCGAGAGCGCGCAGGTAGAGGTTGCGCGCGCGGTTGCGGAGCTCGGTCGCGCGCGCGAGGTCCCTGCCCTCGGCGAAGTCGGCCTCCTGCGCCAGGGCGCCGTAGGCGTACTGGGTGAAGCCGCTCGCCGCCGCGAGCAGCAAGTTCTTGTTCCTGGGCGAGTCCGCCAGCAGCCCCTCGATCGTCTTCAAGGCGAACGGCACCGCCTGCCAGACCAGCTCCGGGTCGTTGTCGCTGGCATAGACGGAGCCGCCCTGCGCCAGGGCGTTGCCCACCTGGTTGACCGCCGCTCTCTTGAGCGTCGAGCAGCCGGCGAGCGCCAGCGCGCTGACGGCGCTGACCGCGACCATCACGACGACCGGAATTGTGGCCGCCGCAGCAGCGGCGCCGGTGGCGGCGGGGAATCGGGAAGGCTTCATCTCTGGTTCCGACCTCCGAGGCTTCCCCTGCCGGCCAAAATGGCCGGGGGGAAGACGCACTCTGGTGGCCGTCTCCGGTCATGCAAAATCGCGGCCGTTGTAGGATCGGCTTCCAATGGGCGACGCGGGGAAGAGTTTGAAGAGCATCCGGAACTTCTGCATCATCGCCCACATCGACCACGGCAAGTCAACCCTGGCCGACCGGCTCATCCAGCGCTGCGGGGCGGTGGCGGATCGCGATTTCCGCGACCAGATCCTCGACTCGATGGACATCGAGCGCGAGCGCGGCATCACGATCAAGAGCAACACCGTGACGCTGCTCTACACCGCGGCCGATGGCAACGATTACCACCTCAACCTCATCGACACCCCGGGCCACGTCGACTTCTCGCACGAGGTGCGGCGCTCCCTGATGTCGTGCGAGGGGGCGCTGCTGCTGGTCGACGCCTCCCAGGGCGTCGAGGCGCAGACCGTCGCCAATCTCTACCTGGCAATGGAGTACGACCTCGAGATCGTGCCGGTCATCAACAAGATCGACCTGCCCTCGGCCGACGTCGAGCGGGTGCGCGAGGAGATCGACGCCGATCTCGGGCTCGACCCCTACGAAGCGGTGCTCTGCTCCGCCAAGCAGGGCATCGGCATCGACGACGTGCTCGAGGCGGTGGTGCACAAGCTGCCGCCTCCCGAGGGCGATCCGGCGGCGCCGCTGCAGGCGCTGATCTTCGACGCCCAGTACGACGTCTACCGCGGCGCCGTGCTGCTCTGCCGGGTCAAGCAGGGCGTCCTGCGCCCGCGGCAGCACGTGCTCCTCATGCACTCGGGAAAAGAGTACGAGGTCGAGGAGGTCGGGCTGCTGCAGCTCAAGCGGGTCAAGACCGAGGAGCTTGCGGCCGGCGAGGTGGGCTACGTGATCGCCGGCATCAAGGCGGTCTCCGAGATCACGATCGGCGACACCATCACCGGCGCCGAGCGTCCGGCGACCGCCCCGCTGCCGGGCTACAAGGAGGCCAAGCCGGTCGTCTTCTCGTCGATCTATCCGATCGCCACCGACGACTACGAGGACCTGGCCAAGGCGCTCGACAAGCTCAAGCTCAACGACGCCGCCTTGACCTTCCAGAAAGACGCCTCGACGGCGCTCGGCTTCGGCTTCCGCTGCGGCTTTCTCGGGCTGCTGCACCTCGAGGTGGTGCAGGAGCGGCTGGAGCGCGAGCACGGGCTCTCGTTGCTGCTCTCGGCCCCCTCGGTGCAGTACGAGGTGACGCTCGCCAGCGGCGAGATGGTGCGCATCGACAATCCCAGCTTCTACCCCGATCCGGGCGCCATCGCCAGCGTTCGCGAGCCCTACATCAAGGCTTCGATCATGGTGCCGGAGCGCTACCTCGGAGCGGTCCTGGAGCTCTGCCGCGAGCGGCGCGGCGCCGCCACCACCTTCGAGTACCTGACGGTCGGGCGCCTGCAGGTGAGCTCCGAGCTGCCGCTCGCCGAGGTGCTGTTCGACTTCTACGACCGCCTGAAGACGATCACCCAGGGCTACGGCTCCTTCGACTACGAGATGATCGACTACCGCGAAAGCGACCTGGTGAAGGTCGACATCCTGGTCAACGGCGAGAAGCTCGACGCCCTTTCCCAGCTGGTCCACCGCGACAAGGCGCGGGCGCGCGCGCTGCACTACTGCGAGCGCCTCGCCGAGACCATTCCGCGGCAGAATTTCAAGATCGCCATCCAGGGCACGATCGGCGGCACGGTCATCGCCCGCTCGACCATCAACCCCTACCGCAAGGACGTCACCGCCAAGTGCTACGGCGGCGACATCACGCGCAAGCGGAAGCTGCTCGAAAAGCAGAAGGAGGGGAAGAAGCGGATGAAGATGGTGGGCTCGGTCGAGGTGCCGCAGGCGGCCTTCATGGCGGTGCTCAAGTCCGATACCGGCTCCTGACCGGCCCGCGGCTCGGACAGCGGGACCCGCAGGCCCTAGACGACCAGCCGCAGAGCGTGACCAGCATGACCCGCACGACCAGCACCGACCCGGCCGCCGCCCTGCCCCGGCTGCTGCCGCTCTTCCCTCTGACCGGCTCGCTGCTCCTGCCCGGCAGTCTGCTGCCGCTCAACGTCTTCGAGCGCCGCTACCGCAACCTGGTCGAAGACGCCCTGGAGGCCGAGCGCCACATTGGCATCATCCAGCCGCTGGTGCCGGCCCCTGACAACTGGCCGGCCCTCGAAGAGCCGCCGGCCAATCCGCGGCTCTACGAGGTTGGCTGCGCCGGCCGGATCGAGAGCCGCGAGCCGCAGCCGGACGGGCGGTTCCACATCCTGCTCAAGGGCGTGAGCCGCTTCCGGGTGATGGCGGAGCTGCCGCTGCGGCGCGGCTACCGGCAGGTGCAGGCCGGCTACGAGGAGTTCGCCGCCGACCTCGACGAGCCGCGCAGCGTGCTCGATCCGGCACGCCTGCTGCTCGCCCTGCGCGCCTTCGCCGAGGCCCACTCCCTGGGCTTCGATTTCGACCTGCTCGGGGCGCTGCCCGGCGTGGCGCTGCTCAACGGCCTGGCGGCGGCGCTGCCCTTCGGCCCGGCGGAGAAGCAGGCGCTGCTCGAGGCCGCGGGGCCGCCGGCGCGCGAAGAGCTGCTGCTGGCGCTCCTCAGTATGGGGATGGGGATCGAGGGGATCGAGCCGGCGGCCCCGGACGGCCGCTTCCGCCCGCCGACCGTTCACTAGCGTTGCCGACCGGGGCATGCCGCCACCATGAGCTCAGCCGCGACCCCAGCCATCAGCCAGGCCGCAACCCCGGCCGCCGGCCTCTACGTGCACGTCCCGTTCTGCTCGGCGATCTGTCCTTACTGCGACTTCGCGGTGCTGCGCGGCGGGCGGCAGCGGCGGGCGTCCTTCGTCGCCAGCCTGCGGCGCGAGATCGATCTCTGGCGGCGCGCCGGGGCTGACGGCTGGCAGGCGCCCTGCGACACCATTTACTTCGGCGGCGGCACGCCGTCTCTCCTCGAGCCGGCCGAGATCGCGCTGCTCGTCGACGACCTGCGCGCCGCCTTGCCGGTCGTTGCGGGGGCCGCGCTCTTCCTTGAAGCCAACCCGGAGGACGTCAACGCCGCGACGCTGGCTGCCTGGCGGCAGCTCGGGGTCGCGACCCTGTCGCTCGGCATCCAGTCCTTCCACCCGGAGGCGCTGCGTTTCCTCGGCCGCCGCCACACCGCCGAGCAGGCTGCCGCGAGCGTGCGGCTGGCGGGCGCGGCTGGCTTCGCGACCGTCTCGATCGACCTGATCTACGGCCTGCCCGAGCAGCCGCTCGCCGCCTGGCGGGCGACCATCGAGGAGGCGGTACGGCTGCGGCCGGATCACCTCAGCTGTTATCAGCTGACCATCGCCCCCGGCACCCCCTTCGGCCGGCGCGCCGCGCGCGGCGAGCGCCTGAAGCTGCCCGAGCCGCGCCAGGCCGAGCTCTTCGACTTCACCCACAGCTTCCTGGGCGACCACGGCTACGCGGCCTACGAGGTCTCGAACTTCGCCCGCCACCCGGAGCACCGCTCGCGCCACAACCAGAAGTACTGGGACCATACGCCTTATCTCGGGCTCGGTCCCTCGGCCCACTCTTTCGACGGCCGGCGGCGGCGGTGGTGGAACGAGCGCCGGCTGCCCGCCTACCAGGCCCGGATCGCCGCCGGCGAGCGGCCGGTCGCGGGCGGCGAGGAGCTGGCACCGGCCGCGCTCGCCCTGGAGGCGCTGATGCTCGGGCTGCGCACCACCGACGGGATCGATCTCGGCCGCTTCCGCGCCCGCTTCGGCTGCGACCTGCTCGGCCGCAACCGCCAGCTCGTCGAGCGCCTGACCGCCGCCGGGCTGCTGGAGGCGCGGCCGGGCCGGCTCGTCCCCACGCCTGCCGGCCTCGCCGTCGCCGACGCGCTGGCGGGCGCCTTCGAGCTGGAGCCCGAGGACTTCGAGCAAGACGGTGGCAGCTAGTGCCGAATAAGGTGGTGGTGGCGGCGAAGAAGACCCAGTAGACGTTGAAGGGCGGGGCACAGGCGTTGAGCGCCTTGATCAGCATCTCGATGTTGTTCGAGCTGAAGAAGTAGCAGAGCCCGGAGCCGGGATTGCTCGCCAGCGGTATCGCCGAGCCTGTGCCGGCGCATACTGGATCGTACTTTCGGGTGAAGAGCTGGCGTCTGGAAGGCTGCTTCGAGCCGTGGGACGCCGGGCAGATGCTTCCCGTCCTTATCCGTATGTCCCCGGACATCGCGACTCGGTTTCATATCGCGCGCGCCCAGGCGGCGGCGGAGTGGGTGGTACTGGAGGGGGTAGTACCGCGTCGGGAGCGTTTAGCGGGCTCGCCCTGGATCGATTTTGGGACGAACGACCTATGTACCCCCTGATGGGCTGTCTCTACGCTTACGATTCAACGTTGTCTCAAGTACAGAAGGGAAGGGGAGCAAGCCATGCCTTTTCGTCAGGTCCTGCGCCATCGGATCGTCCTCGCCGTCGGCCTGTCGTTGCTCGGTCTCCTGCTCGGCGCGCCTCGCCATGCCTGGGCCCAGGGCTGAGTGGCCGCACGCCTAGACGCGCCCGTGCTCGGCGTGCAAGACACGTATGAAGGACCGAACAAGTGGCAGGTCTCCACGAGCTGGAGGTACCAGAGGTCCCATCGCCATTTCGTGGGAGACGTCGAGCAGGTGCAGCGCGCGCAGGAGGGAAGCGAGGTCGTCAACAAGATCCATCAGGCGGAGATCGGGATCCGCTACAACCAGAACGACCTGTGGAGCTATTCGCTCGGCATCCCCTACCTGATCGCCGAACGGTCGAGCCCGATCCGCGACGCGACAGGAAACGTGGTCGAGCGTAGCATCTCGCAGGCCCGCGACATCGGCGACATCACGTTGACCGCGCGGCGCCTGCTGTGGAAGCCGGCAGAGCATCCGGACGGCAACGTCTCGTTCGGGCTGGGGATCAAGCTCCCGACCGGCAAGGACAACGTCCTCGACACACGGACGCGGATCGTCAACGGGAAGCACGTCACGACCATCGAGACCGTCGACCAGTCGATCCAGCCGGGGGACGGCGGGTTCGGCCTCATCCTCGACCTCCAGGCCTTCGAGCGCATCGCCCACAGCGGCTTGGCGCTCTACTTCTCGGGCACCTACCTGCTCAATCCGCAGAACACGAACGGCGTGGTCACCTTCCGTGGCGCTCCCGGCGAGGGGGTGATGTCGATCGCCGACCAGTATCTGGCGCGAACCGGAGGCACCTACTCCTCGCCGAGCTGGAAGGGGTTCGGCGTGGGCGTGGGCGGCCGCATCGAGGGGGTGCCGGTGGAGGATCTCATCGGCAGGAGCGACGGGTTCCGGCGTCCGGGCTATGCCATCTCGGTGGAGCCGAGCCTGAGCTTCTCGCGAGGACCTCATACCGTCTCGTTCTCGGTCCCCGTCGCCGTCTACCGCAACCGCCTGAGGAGCGTCGCCGACCGTCTGGTCCCGGGCCAGCACGGCGACGCGGCATTCGCCGACTACATCCTCCTGTTCGGGTATTGGCGGAAGTTCTGACGCTTTTCCTGGGGGCCCCCCACCCGTCGGGGGCCCCCAAGGCCACCTCAAATACTCTGTAAGGCCCGAGCCCCGCGCCTCCCCGGTTACTGCCGCTTGCCGACGAACTCCATCATCTTGAACTCCTTGCCGTCGGGGCCGGCCACGTACATGTCCTGATGGTAGGTGTTGGCGTCGACGAAGGTGATCACGTTGCGCATGGTCAGCTTCTGGCGCGACATCGGGTCGACGAAATCGCCGGTCGTGGTGAGGACCTTGCAAGGGTTGTCGCAGCTGCCTTCGAACGCCATCAGGCCGGTTCCCATATTGTCGACCCACGACCCGACATACTTGTGGGTGACGTTGTCGTAACCATCCAGCCCGTGGCCCTCGAACGGCTGGCCCATGAAGTTCCCCTTGTGCACCGATTGCAGGAAGCGTCCGCCCAGCGTCCAGCTGGCCTCCATGCTGCCGTTCATCTCGACCGGCGGCTGGCCGGGCGCCATCCAGCTCTTGCCCGAGGTCGCCCATTTTCCGGCCAGCCGGTCGAGGTCCTTGTGATGCTCGCCCGGCGCCGCCAGCTTCATCATCATCTCCATGTCGGCCGCTGAAGGGGCCTGAGGCGTCGATGCCGGCTGGCTGGCCGTCTTGCTCTGGTCGGCCGGCTTGGGCGGCTCGGCCGCGCCGAGCGGCGCGGTACCCACCAACAGCGCCAGGATGAGCGCAAGCGACAGTGTGGCAGCGGCGGCAATTCGTCTGGTCATGGTTCCTCTCCTTTTCAAACATGGTTGGGACGAGTGCGCCGGAAGAGCTGGCGCGACTCGATTCGCACGGGCTGGCCCTGTGCGCCTTGGATCAAGCCGGAGCGGGCGCGAGATCCAGTGCTCCCCAGCGCTCCCGTCGAACGCCAAAGGCTTGCCTTACGCCTCGTTACCGCGTAACCTATCAGGCGTCAGCAGGCGCGTCAAGCGCTGACGAGGCTCTGGGCGCCTAGTATCATGAGCCGCCCGCGCGTCCGCGGCCCGGGGTCCGTTCCTTTCCCGGCCCGAGAGCTTGCGCGCCCGATCCGCCGACCATGGCCAGCAACAGCTACGACTCTTCCGCCATCGAGGTCCTGACCGGACTCGAGCCGGTGCGCAAGCGCCCCGGCATGTACACCTTCACCGACCGGCCCGACCATATGGCCCAGGAGGTGATCGACAACGCCGCCGACGAGGCCATCGCCGGCCACTGCAAGGAGATCGTGGCCACTCTCCACCAGGATGGCTCGATGTCGGTCAGCGACGACGGGCGCGGCATGCCGGTCGACCGCCACCCCGGCGAGAAAGTCTCGGGAGTCGAGGTCATCCTCACCCGCCTGCACTCGGGAGCCAAGTTCGGCGATGGCACCTACCGCTTCTCGGGCGGGCTGCACGGCGTGGGGGTGTCGGTGGTCAACGCCCTCTCGGCGCGCCTCGAGGTCCGCGTCAAGCGCGACGGCAAGGAGTACCAGATGGCCTTCGCCGACGGCCAGAAGACCTCCGAGCTCGCGGTCATCGGAGCCGTCGGCCAGCGCAACACCGGCACCACGGTGCGCTTCTGGCCGGACCCCAGGTTCTTCGACTCTTCCCGGTTCAGCATCCCCAAGGTCAAGCACTCGCTGCGCGCCAAGGCGGTGCTCTGCCCAGGCGTGCGGCTGGCCTTCGTCCACGAGGGGTCGCCCGGCGACGACGAGGAGTGGCTCTACCAGGAGGGGCTGACCGACTATCTTTCGGGCGAGCTCGGCGACTGCGAGCGGGTCCCCGCCGTCCCGTTCGTCGGCCACTTCCAGGGACAGGACGAAGAGGTCGACTGGGCGGTGACCTGGCTCGCCGAAGAAGGCGACCCGCGCGACCTGCCGCCGCTGCTCGCCGAGAGCTACGTCAACCTGATTCCGACCCCGCAGGGCGGCACCCACGTCAACGGCTTTCGCGCCGGCCTCACCGAGGCGCTGCGCGAGTTCTGCGAGTTCCGCGATCTGCTGCCCCGCGGCGTCAAGCTCTCGCCCGAAGACGTCTGGGCGCGCTGCGCGCACGTGCTGTCGGTCAAGATGAAGGAGCCGCAGTTCACCGGCCAGACCAAGGAGCGGCTGTCGTCGCGCGAGGCCGCCGCCTTTGTCGCCGGGGTCACCAAGGACGCCTGCGGGCTGTGGCTCAACCAGCACACCGCCGACGCCGAACGCATCGCCCGCCTGGCGATCGACAGCGCGCAGGCCCGCCTTCGCGCCGGCAAGCAGGTCAAGCGCAAGACGGTCACCAGCGGCCCGGCGCTGCCCGGCAAGCTCGCCGACTGCACCAGCCAGGACCTCGCCTCGACCGAGCTCTTCCTGGTCGAGGGCGACTCGGCCGGCGGCTCGGCCAAGCAGGCGCGCAGCCGCGAGTTCCAGGCCATCCTGCCGCTGCGCGGCAAGATCCTCAACACCTGGGAAGTGGACCCCTCCCAGGTGCTCGCCTCGCAGGAGGTCCACGACATCGCCGTCGCCCTCGGCGTCGACCCGGGGGCGCGCGACACCTCTGGCCTGCGCTACGGCAAGATCTGCATCCTCGCCGACGCCGACTCCGACGGCGCGCACATCGCGAGCCTGCTGTGCGCGCTCTTCTTGCGCCACTTCCGCCAGCTGGTGCTCGACGGCCGGGTCTACGCCGCCATGCCGCCGCTCTACCGCATCGACGTCGGCAAGGAGGTCTTCTACGCCCTGGACGAGCGCGAGAAGCGCGGCATCCTCGACCGCATCGAGGCCGAGAAGCTGCGCGGCAAGGTCAACGTCCAGCGCTTCAAGGGGCTGGGCGAGATGAACCCGATGCAGCTGCGCGAAACCACCATGGCGCCCGAGACCCGCCGCCTGGTCCAGCTGGTGCTCGCCGGCGGCGAGCCGGCGGATCGCGCCCCGCGGAGGGAGCGCGCCCTGCCGGACTCGGCCGCGTCACACGCGGGTGGCGCCCTCCCCCAGCCAAGCGCCGAGCCCCCGGCCGGGGCGCCGCGGGCAACGGCGCCAGATCCGGCGGACCTTGCCTCGCCGGCCGCCCCGGACGAGGATGCCGACGCCATGCTCGACCTGCTGCTCGCCAAAGGACGCGCCGCCGACCGCAAGGAATGGCTCATGGAAAAGGGCAACCGCGCGGAGGCGGAGGTCTAAAGTCTAGTGGCCCGGCGTTCTACCTCCAGCCGTAAGCCGCAAGCGCCGCGGCTGCCGTTCGCCGACATCGAGCGCCAGTCGCTCGCCCGCTTCACCGAGAAGGCGTACCTCGACTACTCGATGTACGTCATCCTCGACCGCGCCCTGCCTCACCTCGGCGACGGCCTCAAGCCGGTGCAGCGGCGGATCATCTATGCCATGTCGGAGCTCGGCCTCCAGGCCAGCGCCAAGTTCAAGAAATCGGCGCGCACGGTCGGCGACGTGCTCGGCAAGTTCCACCCCCATGGCGACTCCGCCTGCTACGAGGCCATGGTGCTCCTGGCGCAGCCGTTCTCCGTGCGCTACCCGCTGATCGACGGCCAGGGCAACTGGGGCTCCCAGGACGATCCCAAGTCGTTCGCCGCCATGCGCTACACGGAGGCGCGGCTGACCCCGTTCGCCCAGGTGCTGCTATCCGAGCTCGAACAGGGGACGGTGGCCTGGGGACCCAACTTCGACGGCACGCTCGAAGAGCCCAGGCTGCTGCCGGCGCGCCTCCCCCACGTGCTGCTCAACGGCGCTTCCGGCATCGCGGTCGGGATGGCCACCGACATCCCGCCGCACAATGTCGGCGAGGTGGCCGCGGCGTGTATGCGGCTGCTCGAAGATCCCAAGACCGCGGACGAGAACCTCTTCCAGGCGATCCCGGGTCCCGACTTCCCGACCGAGGCGGAGATCATCACCCCGCCGGCCGAGATCCGCCGCCTCTACGAGACCGGGGCGGGCTCGATCCGCATGCGGGCGGTCTGGGAATCGGAGGGCGGCGACATCCTGATCACCGCCCTCCCCTACCAGGTCTCGGGCAGCAAGGTGCTGGCCCAGATCGCCGCCCAGATGCAGGCCAAGAAGCTCCCCATGGTCGAGGACCTGCGCGACGAGTCGGACCACGAGAACCCGACGCGGCTGGTGATCACCCCGCGCTCGAACAGGATCGACCTCGACGGGCTGATGGCCCATCTCTTCGCCACCACCGAGCTCGAGCGCACCTACCGGGTCAACCTGACCATGATCGGCTTAGACGGCCGCCCGCGGCTCTACACGCTGCGCGAGCTGCTCGCCGAGTGGCTGCGCTTCCGTGTCGAGACAGTCCGCCAGCGCCTCAAGTTCCGCTACGACAAGGTGCTGGCGCGGCTGCACGTCCTCGACGGTTACCTCGTCGCCTACCTCAACCTCGACGAGGTGATCCGCATCATCCGCACCACCGACGAGCCGAAGGCGCCGCTGATGGAGCGCTTCCGGCTCACCGACGCCCAGGCCGAGGCGATCCTGGAGTTGCGCTTGCGCCACCTCGCCCGGCTCGAGGAGATGAAGATCCGCGGCGAGCAAGAGGAGCTGCGGCGGGAGCGCGACGCCCTGGAGAAGGTGCTCTCTTCGGAGGCGCGGCTGCGCCGGCGGGTGCGCGAGGAGCTGGCCGAGGATGCCAAGATCTTCGGCGATCCGCGCCGCTCGCCGATCGTGGCGCGGGAGGCGGCGCGGGCGCTCGACGAGGCGGCGCTCGTCCCGGTCGAGCCGGTAACCGTGGTGCTGTCGGAGAAGGGCTGGGTGCGCGCCGCCAAGGGGCACGAGGTCGCCGTCCGCGAGCTGCTCTACAAGGCCGGCGACGGCTTTCTCCAAGCGGTGCGCGGCAAAAGCAGCCAGCTCGCGGTCTTCCTCGACTCGACCGGCCGCGCCTACGCGCTGCCCGCCCACGCGCTGCCCTCGGCCCGCGGCCACGGCGAGCCGCTCTCCTCCCAGCTTCAGCCGCCGGCCGGGGCCGGCTTCGCAGGCGTGATCCTGGGCAGCGAGGAAGACCTGTTCGTGCTCGCCACCGGAGCCGGCTATGGCTTCGTCGCCCGCTTCGCCGATCTCACCACCAAGATCCGCGCCGGCAAGGCGGTCCTCTCGGTCACCGCGGGCGCCCGCGTGCTGCCGCCGCTCGCGGTGGCCGATCGCCAGCGCGACCTGCTCGCCGCCGCCACCGACGCCGGGCGCCTGCTCATCTTCCCGGTGCGCGAGCTGCCCCTGCTCGCGCGCGGCAAAGGGGTCAAGATCATCTCCCTCCCGGCCGGCCGCCAGCAGCGCATCGTTGCGGAGACCCTGATCGCGCTGGCGGTCCTGCCCGAAGGGGCCCATCTCCGCGTCCAGGCCGGCAAACAATACAAGCACTTCCGCCCCGCCGAGTACGCCCCGTTCGTCGCCGAGCGCGCCCGCCGCGGCGCGCTCCTCCCCCGCGGCTTCCGCAGCGTGACCGCTCTCGAGGTGGAAGGGCCGGCCCCGCGGGCTCAACCGGGCCCGACCGCCTGACGCACCTGCCGGTCGCGGCCGCGCTCCGGCCGGTTCTGAAAAAAAGGCCTCCGCGCGCTGGGTTTCCCGTCTTATCCAGTTAAGGCCGTGTCCGAGCAGGGGAAGGGAGGGTGTGGCTCGGGCATGGCTGATCTCCGGAGCTGGCCGCGGTGGTGGGCGGTGTGGGCGACCCTCCGCGGTTCACCGGCCTTCACTCTCGGCGTAGGTGTCTTTGCATAACAGCATTTCGAAATACACCAGGGGCGTACCTTTGTACGCCACGCGGCCCACCTCGCGAAAGCCGCTCTTGGCATAGAAGTCCCCGTCGCCGGCCTCGGCGTCGTAGGCATCGAGCCGGATCGCATCACTCGGCCAGGCCCTGGCGATCCGTTTCGCATCCTCGATGCAGAGTCTTCCGATGCCCTGGCGTTGCAGCTCCGGGTCGACTGCCATGTTGGTGAGATACAGCGGCTTGGCGCAGGCGCTGAAGTACTTCCTATCGATCGCCCACGGCTTCTTCGTCGCCAGAGCGAAAGTGGCGACCAGTCGGCTCTCGCGCCAGACGACGCGAACCAACGACGTGCGCAGGCCGAACAGAGCGCCCTTCGCGGAGGTTTTCAGAGACCAGTGTCCCCTTCCGTACCGCGTCGTGAGATTCAAAGCGACCGCCGTGCGCAGAGCGGCAATGGCCAGCGCAGCGTCGGGCGTGGCGGTTTCGCAACGCAGAGGTATCTGGCCAAAGGCCTTCATGCGCATTGACCGAGCATGCGAGATGCGAGGATACCCTGCCGGAGCGCTTCTCGAGAAGATGGAGACCGCGTGTCAAATACCCGCAGTCGCGGCGATCAAAGGCACGGCGTGCGTTCATCCTACACGTTCGCCCGGGCGGGAACACACACGGTGATGGCACCAGCCTCGACATGGACTTTGAGGCGCTTCGCCGGGGCCCGGGTGCCTCCATCGAGCTCGTAGGCGCGCTTGTGATGGAGCTCGACGAGGATCCTCTTCGCCCGCTTGGTGTCGACGAGTGTGGAGAGGTCGGGACGACCCTCTGCGACTCGCGAGAAGACCCTCAACCACTGCCACGCGGTGTGCGCGGTGACTACTCCAACCTCGAGCAGTCCGTCGGAAGGCGAGGCGTCTGCAAACACGGGCAGGCCACCCGTAACCGTACCGATGTTGCCGATGAGCAGACAGCTCGCCTTGCCTCTGAACCAGACCGTATCGTCCAGACGGACTCTCATCCACACCCGCCTTGCACGCATCGCCTTCACACTGCTGCGCACGTAGGCCAGGCGGCCCAGTCGCTCCTTGGCGTTGCCGTTCGTGTCACCGATCATGATCGCGTCGAATCCTGTCCCGGCCATCGCCGCGAAGCGCTCTCCGTTCATGACGCCTACGTCGAGGTGCCGGCGGGTACCGTAGAGGCCGATCTCGACTGCCTTCGCGACGTCCCTGGGGATCCCGAGGCTGGTGGCCAGGAGGTTGCCGGTGCCGGCAGGCAGGATGGCCACCGCGGTCTCCGATCCGGCCAGGGTATCGATGCAGCGCTGGACCATTCCGTCACCACCCCAGATGAAAACCAGCGTTGCACCTTTCTTGACTGCCCTGCGCACCGCCTTGGGCGCCTTCCTGCTCTTCGGTACCTCGTACCAGATGGGCTGCGGATACCCGCGTTCCGCGAGTGCCCCTCGCAGCTCCTCCAGACCACCTCCCAGCGTCTTGCCGCTGTGGGCCACCACTGCAACCGAGGTCACGAGGAAACCCTCTCGGTGGCGAGATCTTGCTGGAATCTAGCTCTCACGCTGGCGAGGCGGCGCGGGTGTCAGGTGGCGGGCCAGGACCGTCAGGGGGGATCGGGGCGTTCGGTGGGAGGGCGGATGCCCGGGCCGGGGAGCGGCGGCCGATTGCCGCCGGCGGCCTCCGCAGCGAGGAGCTCCTCGACCGAGCCGTAGCGATAGATCACTTGCGCCTGGTTCTGGAACAGGCCGCCGGTGTCGGCGGTCGGGCCGTAGGTCGAGTAGAGGCCTGCGCCGAGCAGGCGGAGGTAGAT
Source organism: Thermoanaerobaculia bacterium (assembly GCA_035544875.1). Taxonomy (GTDB): domain Bacteria; phylum Acidobacteriota; class Thermoanaerobaculia; order Multivoradales; family UBA5704; genus JASLEW01. The sequence goes on from DASZZP010000111.1 coordinate 78,976, forward strand.
GGTGAGCTGGCCGCGGTGGTGGGCGGTGTGGGCGACCCTCCGCGTCAGCACCCACGCCCGCGTGCGCTCGACGTCGAAGAAGCGCGTCGGCTCTTCGAACCAGGGGTCGGGCTTGCGCCGCAGCTCGTGCAGGCGCTTGCCCGAGGCTTCCGCATAGCGGCGCAGAAACCCGAGTCGGTTCTCCTCGGCAGGGAGGGGCGGCTCGCCGAGGTCGATGCCCAGCATGGTGCGCATCCACAGGTCCTCGCCCACGCACTGGTGGACCATGTGCTCGCGCGGCGTCCGCAGCCGCGGCTCCGGGCGCAGCGCGAGATCGCCGTCGGCGAACAGCGACCAGACGGAGAGCGTCTTTAGGCGCTCGGTCTCGTAGGTGTCGACCAGAAAGTCGTACCTGCCCATCGCCAATCCCTCGCACGCTGCCCCGCGCAACCTCGAATCGCGAGAATAGCATCCACGCCCAAAGATCGAGCCGCTGCCGACCGCTCAGCGATCGGGCGGGCTCTCCACTTCGTGGCCATCGTCGTAGAGGCCGACCAGAGGAGGGCGGCGCGGTCAGCGGCCGGGCGGGCGCTCGAAGAGGACCCGGCCGCCGGCCAGGGTGGCGACGACCTGGGCGTCGCGGATCTCCGGCGGCGGGATGCGAAAGATGTCGCGGTCCAGGATGACCAGGTCGGCCAGCTTGCCCGGCGCGAGCGTCCCCAGATCGCGCTCGGCGAAGCCGGCAAAGGCGGCGTCGCGCGTGTAGGCGGCGAGCGCCTCCTCGACGGTGATCTTTTGCCGCGGCACCCAGCCCTCGGGATTCTTGCCGTCGATGGTGCGGCGGGTGACCGCGGCATAGATCCCGGCGAGCGGGTCGGCCGGGGCGACCGGCCAGTCGCTGCCGAAGGCCAGCCTGGCGTGCGCGTGGAGCAGCGACCGGAAGGCGTAAGTGGTCTTGATCCGCTCCGCGCCGATCGCCTTCTCCGCCCAGCGCCCGTCGTCGATGGCATGGTAGGGCTGCATGCTGGCCACGACGCCCAGGGCGGCAAAGCGCGGCAGATCGGCAGCGGCCAGGTGCTGGGCGTGCTCGATGCGGAAGCGGCGGTCGCGGGGGCCGTTCTCATTGGCGGCGCGCTCGAAGATGCCAAGCTGCAATCCGATGGCGCGGTCGCCGATCGCGTGGACGATGACCTGCAGACCGGCTTTGTCGGCCGCAGAGGTCCAGGCATAGAGGTCTTCGGGCTTGTTGACCAGCAGCCCCGCGCTGCCGGGTGCGTCGGCGAACGGCTGGTAGAAGGCGGCGGTGCGCGAGCCGAGCGAACCGTCGACGAACCCCTTGAGGCCGCCGATGCGCAGCCAATCGTCGCCCCGCCCGTGTGCCGCGATCTCGTCACGCAGCCGGCTCCAGCTGTCGAGCGGCACCGCGGCCGAGATCCTGGTGCGCAGCCGGCCCGCGGCGCGGGCGCGGCGAAAGACCGCCAGGTCGTCCCAGGTCCCCATGTGGTGGACCCAGGTCACCCCGTGCGCCGCGGCATAGCTCATCGCGGCCTCGAGCGCCCGGTCGCTCGCTGCCGCGGTCGGCGCGGGGACCACCGCCTCCACCAGGCTCATGGCGTTGTCTTTCAAGATGCCGGTCGGCTCGCCGCCGGGGCCGCGCACGATCTCGCCCCCGGCGACCTCCGGGCTGCGTGCCGAGACCCCGGCAGCCGCGAGGGCGGCGCCGTTGGCGAGGCTCATGTGGCCATCCAGCCGGTTGACCCAGACCGGGTTCTTGGGCGTCACCGCGTCGATCCAGTCGCGGCGCGGCAGCTCGCCTCCCCAGAGCTCATGGTCCCAGTCGCCGCCCAGGATCCAGCTGCCAGGCGCAGCAGTCCTGGCGAACTCGGCGATCCGCCGCACGAACTCCTGAGGCGTGCGGGCGTCGCGCAGCTGGACCGATGCGAGCCCGAAGCCGCCGTCCAGGAAATGGACGTGCGAATCGATGAAGCCGGGGGTGACCATGCCGCCGCCGGCGTCGATCCGGCGGGTCGCGGGACCGGCCAGCCGCTCGACCTCTTCCGTCGAGCCGACTGCCGCGATGCGCTCCCCGCGCACCGCGACCGCTTCCGCCCAGGGGCGGCGCAGGTCGCCGGTCCAGACGCGGGCGTGGACGACGATCAGGGAGGCAGGGGCGGGGGCCGGGGCGGCACGGTGTCCTTCGCCGGCCAGCGCGAGAGAGAGCGCGACGATCGAGAGAGTCCGCGACAAGACCGAGGAGCCACCTTTCTCCCCGCGGCGCCGGCTCCATGCCGGGCGCCCGCCCTCAGGATGGTTTGGGAGAAGGAGCCTAGCATAGGCGGTCGCCGCCGCCTCGCGCCTCGGCAATCGGCGACGGCCGCACAACCGCTCACTCTTTCAGCTTCACCAACGTTCGCATTTTCCTGACACGAAGCTGACGTTCCGATTCGCAGTTCTCCGTTAGAGTCGGCGCAGGAGGTTTCCCATGAAGACGACACGCTCGCTTTACTCGTTGCTCGCCGCCGCACTGCTCCTCTTGCCGGCAACCGCCTTCGGCAGCGGCATACCCTCGATCGCCGACTCCCACAGGACCCGAACGCCCCGGACGCCTGAGAGCGAGGCGGTCGAGCTCTTCAATGCTGGAATCTCGTTCCGCGACAAGGCGGAGAAACTCGAGCATGAGGCCGCCGCGGAACCGGAGGCGAAAAAGAAGGAGAAACTCGAACAGAAGGCAGTAGACAAACACGAATCCTCGATCCAGAAGTTCGTAGAATCGACGCAAAAGAACCCGAAGCTCTTCCAGGCTTGGGGGAGCCTCGGCTACGCGTATCGGAGAACGGGGAAGTATCCCGAGGCGCTTGCGGCTTACGACAAGGCGCTGGCGATCGAGCAAGGCTACACTCCGGCGATCGAATACCGTGCCGAGGCGTTCCTCGCGTTGAATCGGCTGGACGACGTCAAGTCGGCGTACATGATGCTCTTTCGGATGGACCGGGTTCGCGCCGACGAGCTCTTCGCCGCGATCGAAAAGTGGGTGCAGAAGAAGCGGACAGAACCCGGGTCACTCGGCGCCGACGTCGTCGAAAACTTCGCCGGTTGGGCGGCGGAGCGCAAGCAGCTCGGAGCGCAGACGAGCTCGCTCCTCTCACCTCGGTCGCAGAGTTGGTAGAGCGGTTGGGCGGTCGTCTCTGGGGGCTGGCGATCATTCTTACGGCGGGGCCCTCCCCAGCATGGGGTCTGGCGCTCGAGGGTGGGCGCGATCTGCTCCGGGTGGCGGCCGCCGACCGAATCGCCGCGTATGGCGCCGAGCAGGGCGACGATCGGCAGGCGCCTGTGCTGGGGGCCCGGCCGACCGGCTGCGGGTGGTGGCCGCCGACGGCGAGGGGGCGTCTGGACGGCGGGCGCGGTCTGGCTGTGGGCGGACACGGTCGTTTCGGAACGAAGCTCAGCGACCCTCTCGTTGCATTCGCCCTTCCAAGGAACGGCCAACCTGTGGCCACGACGCCGGGGCAGTTCAACCAGGCTGCAGCTCTGGCAGAGCTGGAATCGTTAATCGCTGGGCGATCGAACGAGCCAGCCGAGGAGGTTTTCAAGGACATCCAGGTCCTCCGCCGAATTCCTGCCGGCCGCCTGCTCAAGATCATGGATATCGGGTTTTCGCGTTCCCTGGGAGTGACTTGTACTCACTGCCATGTGATCGGCCGATGGGAAAGCAGCGATAAGACGGAAAAACAAGTGGCGCGACAGATGTGGGACATGACCCGCACCATCAACGCCGGCCTACTGACAAAGATTTCTGGGCTCAAGAGCGCCGAACCGACGATCAATTGTACGACCTGCCATCGCGGCCAAGTGAAGCCTGCGCTGGACCTTCCTTAGTGGCCCAGGTCAGGACCACTTAGTGGTGGTTGGCATAAATACGCTAACGTATTCATGGGCAGGCTTAGAGGGTATCATTGGCACCCGGAGGTACCCGTGTGCCCAGGCAAAGCCCATTTGCTATTACCTTGACCGAGACGGAAGCCCGTCATCTCCGCCAAA
>DASZZP010000112.1:0-173369 GCA_035544875.1 Thermoanaerobaculia bacterium
ACATCTCGGGGTTGTCCTTCTCCGCGGCGCGCGTCACCGAGATGGCGTTGAGCACGAAAGAGGCCTTGCCCGACAGGATGGCGCGGTTGTTGGAGGAGGGGTCCCAGGTGAACACCTCGGCGGTCTCGGTGTCCTTGTACAAGGAGCGCATGAACTTGACCGCGTCGACGGTATTCTTGGAGTTGATCACCACCGCGCCGGCCTCGTTCTGCTCCGCGCCGCCGAAGCTCCACAGCAGGGCGCGCATCGCCATGTTGGTGTCGAGCTCCTGCGACAGGCCGATGCCGCACGGGTTGCCGAGCTTGTCCTTGATCGCCTTGGCGCCCTTGTGCACGTCCTCCCAGGTGTCAGGCCCATTGGGGTAGCCAACCTGGGACCAGAGGTCAATCCGGTAGTTGGGGGGGTCGGGCACGAAAGAGTCGGAGAAGGCGAAGCGCTTCTTGGTCTTGGGGTTGTAGGTCGACTTGTGGCCCAGGTCGTTGGTCTTGCCCCACTTCTTCTCGACTTCCTGGTAGATCTCGGCGTGGTCGATCACCTGCTTCTCGTAAGCGGCCGGGGGCGCCAGGAACATGAACAGGTCATGCCCCTTCTTGGCCGCCACCTCGGCGGCGGCGCGGGCGTTGATCTCGCCGATCGCGATGTGGTCGACGGTCACCTGCGTATTGTGCTTCTCTCCCCACTCCTTGCAGAACACTCCGTCGAACCATTTGTCGTAGCCCGGCACGAAATGGCTCCACTGGCAAATCTTGAGGGTCTTCTGCTGAGCGCGACCCGCTACGGGGAAGATCAGCGAGCCGGCGGCGGCGGTGCCGGCTGCCTGCATGAACTCGCGGCGAGAGATGCCTTTGCTTCTCCTGGCCATAGCTCCTCCTTGGGCGCCCTACGCCCGGATGGCGAACCGCAAACGAATAGCGGGCCTCGTGGCCCACGAGTGCGCTTGGATCGACCCTTCTTGGAGAGCACGACGCCCGAACCTTGTGTCGGTTGCCGGCATTGTAGCAGCGCCATACGGCCCGGTAGCCTACTCTAGCCAAACTGGAGGCGGGACAATAGGGGCGTCGACTAGCTCGGCGACGCGGCGACGCGGCACCAACGCTGACATGATGTCCCGGTGGCGCGACCGCCAGCCGCCCCCGCCCGGGCCGGCTTCCGAGCGGTCGCCGGAGGAGTCATGCTCGCCGCCGCTCTCAACCTCGTCCTGCTGCTGACCACTGCCCGCACCGCCGCGGATGCGGCCGTCGCGGATCCCTTTGCCGGCCAGCCCCGCCTCGGGCGCGAGCCGCTGCTGCGGGCGGTCGTCGAGCGCAATCCGACGCTCGAAGCGGCGCGCCAGGCGTGGCGGGCGGCGGCCGCGCGGCGGCGCGGACAGGGGCTGCTGCCCGATCCGACCGTGGGCATCGAGATCTCGCCGTTCGCGCTCGGTACGAGCGGACCCAGGGGCGGCGGCGGCGGAGCCGGCTTTGCCGAGACCGTCGAGCTGCGCCAGGCGCTGCCGCCGGCCTCGCGGCGCCGCCTCGGCGCCAGCGCCGCCGCGGCCGAGTCGGCGGGCGCGGCAGCCGACTACCGCGCGGCGCTCGTCGAGCTGGTGGCGGCCGCCTCGCTCGCCTACGACGACTACTTCATGATCTACCGTGAGCTCGCGCTCAACGACGAACATCTGCGGCTGGCCGAGGAGCTGCGGCGCACCGCCATCGACCGCTATGCCGCCGGGCGGGCGCCGCAGCAGGACCCGCTGCAGGCCGAGCTCGAAGCGGCCCGTCTCCTGCATCGCCGGACCGAGCTGCAGGTGGCGCGCGAGCGGCTGGCGCTGCACATCCAGGCGCTGGTCCACCGCTCCGCCAGCCTGCCGCTGCCGCCGCCGCCGCCGCAGCTGCCGGTGCCGGTCTACGCGGGTCCCCGGGGCGTCGAGGCCGAGCAAGCCGCGGTCGGCGCCCATCCCGAGCTCGCCGCGCGGCGCGCGGCGGAGGAGGCGCGGGGCGCCGATCTCGAGCTGGCGCGCCTCGCCGGCCGCCCCGATCTCGAGCTCATGGCCGGCTACGACTCGCGTTGGGCAGCCGCCGGCCAGCGTTTCCTCGCCGGGGTGGCGGTCCAGCTGCCGCTCCACGGCGAGCGCCGGAGCGCCGGCCGCGCCGAGGCCGAGGCCCGGCTGGCGCAGGCCGAGAGCGAGCGGGCGGCGGCCGAAGACCGGGTCCGCGAAGCGGCGCGCGCGGCGTCGGCCGAGCTCGAGCTGGCCGAACACGTGCGCGCGATCTACCAGGACCGGCTTCTCCCCGCCTCCCGCGATCAGCTGCGGGCCGCCCGCGCCAGCTACGAGGTCGGCCAGGGGAGCTTCCAGGCGCTGATCGAGGCCGAAAAGAACCTGCGCGAGGCGGAGCTCGGCGACGAGCAGGCGCTGGTCGACCTGTACCGGCGTCAGGCCGAGCTCGACCGCGCCGTCGGAAGGCTGCCGCCCGGTCTCGACTTCGACCTCGAGCCTGCCGCGGGAGCGGCGGCCCCGAATCCTCGCAAGCGCCCGCCAGCCGGCGCCACCCGGCGGCCGCCTGCCCCGCCGCCGCCGGCCGGAGCGGCCCCCCCCGGAGCGGCCCCCCGATGAGTCTCCCGCCGCCGCCCCCGGCGCCGCGCTCGCGCCGCGTCCGCCTGGTGCCGCGGATCGCGGCGGCGGCCGCCCTGACCGTCCTGCTGTTTCTCTTCCGCGGCGTCCTCGTCGAGTGGTTCACCGGCGGCGGCCCGCGCGGTGCCGCCGGCGTCTCGGGCGGCGGCGATGCCCATGCTGCAGCCGGGGGCGCGGCCGCGGCGCCAGGCGAGATCGCCTACTACACCTGCTCGATGCACCCCTCGGTGCGCCAGCAGCGGCCCGGCAAGTGCCCGATCTGCGCCATGAACCTGATCCCGGTCCGCCGGGCCGAGGCCGCCAGCGGGGTGGTGGTGCTCGACGACGGACGCCGGCAGGAGATCGGCATCCGCACGGGCGTCGTCGAGCGGCGACCGGCCGCCGAGCGCGTCCACGCCGTCGGCAGGGTCGCCTTCGACGAGAGCCGCCTGGTGGACGTGACCCTCAAGGTCCAGGGTTACGTCACCTCTCTCGCGGTCTCCCAGACCGGACAGCGGGTCGAGCGCGGCCAGCTTCTGTTCACGCTCTACAGCCCCGAGCTCTTCCTCGCCCAGCAAGAGTATCTGGCGGCGCTCGCCAGCCAGCGCGCGGCGCGGCGCGGCGCCGTTCCCGACCGCGCTGACGACCTGGTCGCCGCCGCGGCGCGGAAGCTGCGCCTCTGGGATCTCGATGAGAGCGAGATCACCCGCCTCAACGAGCGCGGCGAGCCGGCCAAGGAGATCCCGGTCCGCTCTCCCGCCAGCGGCGTAGTGATCGAAAAGGAGATCGTCCAGGGCGCCTCCATCCAGCCCGGCATGAAGCTCTACCGCATCGCCGGTCTCGACCGCGTGCGGGTCGAAGCTCAGGTCGACCAGGCGGACCTGCCGCGGGTGCGCACCGGAGAGCGCGCGACGGTCCGTCTCCCCGCGCTCCCCGGCCGCGAGCTCGCCGGGCGGGTCACCTTGATCTCGCCGCTGGTCGACCCGGCGAGCCGCACTGTCCAGGTGCGGATCGAGGTCGTCAATCCCGCGCGCGGTGCGGGGGGCGGCGGTCTGGGGGACCGCGGCGCCGGCCCCGCGCTGCTGCCAGACATGGTCGCCGAGGTCGAGCTGGCGGCGCCCGGCGGCGTGCTCCTGCTGGTGCCGGAGAGCGCCGTCCTCTTCACCGGACCGCGCACGCTGGTGTTCGTCGACGAGGGAGGCGGGCGCTTCCGGGCGCGCGAGGTGCGGCTCGGGGCGAAGTCGGGAAACGCCTATACCGTGCTCTCCGGGCTGATCGAGGGCGACCGGGTGGTCACCTCCGGCCAGTTCTTGCTCGACGCCGAGGTCCGGCTCGAGCAGCCCGTCGCGGGACCCGGCTCGTGAGCGCGGACGGGGAGACTCCCGGCGCGCCCGGCGAGGCCGCCGCGGTCGGCGGCGCACCCCTCATTCGCGGCCTGATCGCCGCCTCCGCGCGCCACCGGGCGGCGGTGCTCTGCTGCGTGGCCGGCCTCTCGGCCTGGGGGTGGTACGCGCTGCGCCAGGCGCCGCTCGACGCCATCCCCGACCTCTCCGACACCCAGGTCATCGTCTTCACCGACTGGCCCGGACACAGCGCCGACCAGGTCGAAAACCAGATCACCTATCCGGTCTCGGCGGCCCTGCTCGGCGCGCCCCGGGTGCGCGTCGTGCGCGGCCAGTCGATGTTCGGCATGTCCTTCGTCTACGCCATCTTCGACGACGGCACCGACCTCTACTGGGCGCGCTCACGGCTGCTCGAATACCTGAACCAGGTCCAGGGCACCCTGCCGGCCGGAGTGCGGCCGCGCCTCGGCCCCGACGCCACCGCGGTGGGCTGGGTGCTCGAGTACGCCCTGATCGACACCGGCGGCGGCCACGACCTGCAGCAGCTGCGCGCCCTGCAGGACTGGCAGCTGCGCTACGCCCTGGAGAGCGTCCATGGCGTCGCCGAGGTGGCCGCGGTCGGCGGCTTCGTAAAGCAGTACCAGGTCGAGGTCGATCCGCGGAAGCTCCGCGCCTACGGTATCCCGCTGGCCGAGGTGCTGCAGGCGGTGCGCCAGGCCAACGCCGAGGTCGGGGGGAGCGCCATCGAGCTCGCCGGCCACGAGGTGGTGATCCGCGGGCGCGGCTATGTGCGTGCCCCGGACGACCTCGCCTCGCTGCCGCTGGCGCCCCAGGGCCTGGTGCCGGGACGGGCGCCGATCACCCTGCGCGACGTGGCCGCGGTCACCCTGGGTCCGGCCGAGCGGCGCGGGCTGGCCGAGCTCGGGGGACGCGGCGAGGCGGTCGGCGGCATCGTCGTCATGCGCTACGGCGAGAACGCGCTCGCCACCCTGCACGCCATCAAGCGGCGCCTGGCCGAGATCGCGGCGACCCTCCCCTCCGGGGTCAGGCTGGTCATCACCTACGACCGCTCGCAGCTGATCGAGGAGGCGATCTCGACCCTGCGGCGCACGCTCTTCGAGGAGCTGGCGGTGGTGAGCCTGGTGATCTTCCTCTTCCTGCTCCACGCGCGCAGCGCGCTGGTGCCGATCGTCTCGCTGCCGATCGGCGTCCTGCTCTCCTTCATTCCGATGTTTTACCAGGGCTTGACCATCAACCTGATGTCGCTCGGCGGGATCGCGGTGGCGCTGGGGGCGATGGCCGACGCCACGATCGTCCTGATCGAGAACGTCCACAAGCGGCTCGAGGCCTGGGAGGCCGCCGGGCGCCCCGGCGGCCCGGCCGGCCGCGCGGCGCGGCTGGTCGCGGCGATGCAGGAGGTCGGGCCGAGCCTCTTCTTCTCGCTGCTGGTGATCACCGCCGCTTTCCTGCCGGTCTTCACCCTTCAGGGCACCGAGGGCCGGCTCTTCGCGCCGCTCGCTTTCACCAAGACCTACGCCATGGCTTTCTCGGCGCTGCTGGCGGTGACCCTCACCCCGGCGCTCGCCGCGCTGCTGGTGCGCGGCACGCTCAGACGCGAGGCGGCCAACCCGCTCAACCGCTGGCTGATCCGCGCCTATGCGCCGGTCGTGCGCTTCGTGGTCGACCACCGTGGCGGAGTCGCCGCCGCTGCCGTCGTGCTGCTCGCCGTCTCGCTGCCGGCCTACCTGCGCCTGGGGCAGGAGTTCATGCCGCCGCTGAACGAGGGGGTGATCCTCTACATGCCGACCGCGCCGCCGGGCATGTCGATGGCGACCGCGAGCCGCATCCTGCAGGTGATGGACCGCCGGCTCGCCGCCTTTCCCGAGGTCGCCACGGTCTTCGGCAAGATGGGCCGCGCCGAGACGCCGACCGACCCGGCGCCGATCGGCATGGTCGAGACGGTGGTGACGCTCAAGCCGCGCCGCCAGTGGCGTCCGGGGCTCACCTGGGATGGGCTGATCCGGGAGCTCGACGCCCAGCTGCGCTACCCCGGCATGCCCAACGTCTGGTGGATGCCGATCCAGACCCGCACCGAGATGCTCGCGACCGGGCTCCGCAGCCCGCTCGGGGTCAAGGTCCTGGGCGACGACCTGGCGGCGATCGAGCGCACGGCGATCGCGATCGAGCACGCCGTGGCCGCGGTGCCCGGCACCCGCAGCGCCTTTGCCGAGCGGGCCGAGGGCGGGATCTACCTCGACCTCGAGGTCGACCGCGAGGCGGCATCGCGCTACGGCCTGCGGGTCGCCGACGTCTACGACGTGGTCGCCGCCGCGGTCGGCGGCGAGACCGTCTCGCAGACGCTGGAAGGGCGCCAGCGCTACCCGATCGTGGTGCGCTACGCGCGCGAGTTCCGCGACGATCCGCAAGCGCTGCTGTCGGCGGTCCTGCTGCCCGCGCCGGCAGGGGCGCCGGGCGGAGGGATCCCGCTGTCGGCGGTGGCGCGGGTCCATTTCACGGCCGGACCGCCGATGCTGCGCAGCGAGGAGGGCAAGCTGGTCGGCTATGTCTTCCTCGACGTCGCCGGCCGGCCGCTCGCCGACTACGTGGCCGACGCCCGCCGCGCGGTCGCGGCGCGGCTCACGCTGCCGCCGGGAATACGCGTCGAATGGACCGGCCAATACGAGTCCTATGAGCGGGCGCGCCAGCGCCTGGCGCGCGTCGTCCCGCTCACCCTGCTGCTGATCGTCGTCCTGCTCTATTTCGGCACCGGCTCGGCGGTCGAAACCGGGATCGTGCTGCTCGCCGTCCCCTTCTCGCTGGTCGGCGCGGTCTGGCTGCTCTACCTGCTGGGATACAACGTGAGCGTCGCTGTCTGGGTCGGCCTGATCGCGCTCGCCGGGCTCGACGCCGAGACCGGCGTGGTGATGCTGCTCTACCTCAAGCTCGCCTACCGCCGCCGCCTCGCCGAGGGCAGGCTGGCCAGCTTCGCCGACCTGCGCGAGGCGATCGTCGAGGGCGCCGCGCAGCGCATCCGGCCCAAGCTGATGACCGTCCTCACCATGACCGCCGGCTTGCTGCCCATCCTGTGGAGCAGCGGCACCGGCGCCGACCTGATGCGCCGCATCGCCGCCCCCATGGTCGGCGGCCTCGCCACCTCTTTCCTGCTCGAGCTCCTCGTCTACCCCGCCCTCTTCGCCATCTGGCGCAGCCGCGGCCTGCGTCTGTCGCGGCCCGAGAGCGACAATGGGACCCTGGTTTGACCTCTGGTCAATAGCCGTCACACACGGCGAGCACGCGACCTGGACCGTTATTCCGCCGGCACCGCGTGGAGCTTGAGGCCGAGCGCCTGGACGACGCGCAGAACCGTCGCCAACTCGGGGTTGCCGTTTGGGGAGAGCGCTTTATACAGGCTCTCGCGACCGAGCCCGGCTTTGCGTGCAACCCGACTCATTCCCTTGGCGCGCGCAATGTCGCCGAGCGCCGCGGTGACGACGGCAGGGTCACCGTCCTCGAGCGCCGCTGCGAGATAGGCGGCCATGGCCTCCTCGCTATCGAGGTGAGCCGCCGCGTCCCAGCGCGTCGTACGAGTCTTGAGCATCGTGTCCTCCAGCTACACCGTTCGGGCAATCTCGATCGCTGCCCGGATGTCTCTTGCCTGGGTTCGCAGTGTATCCCATGGGATACGCACCGTCAGCCGCGACAAATATGACCATGGTATGATGACCCTGGTCAATAGCTCGCGGCTGCGACCCGGAGAGGCCATCGTGGATAGCAGAGTCTCGAAGTCACGCTTCAAGGCACGCGCCCTGGAGTACTTCCGCCAGGTAGAGCGCACCGGCAAGGAGCTCGTCATCACCGACCATGGGAAGCCGGTCTTGAAAATCGCTCCCTATGCTCCGGACCCGACCGCGGCGCTCTCCGCGCTGCGCGGTTCGGTGATTCGCTACGACGATCCGACCGAGCCGGTGGGGCTGGAGGACTGGGAGTCGCTCGGTTGATCGTGCTCGACACCCACGCCTGGATCTGGTGGGTCGCCAGCCCCGAGCAGATCTCGCAGGCAGCCCGGGCGAGGATCAGCCTCGAAGTCGAGGCAGCCGGCATCCATGTCTCGGCGATCAGCTGCTGGGAGATATCTCTTCTGGTGCGGAAGGGGCGGCTGGCCTTGACTCTCGACGTTGCGGACTGGATCGCCAAGATGGAGGCGCTCCCCTTCGTTCACTTCGTTCCGATCGACAACCGGATCGCGCTCCGCAGCAACTCATTGCCCGGCGACTTCCACGACGACCCGGCCGACCGGCTCATCGTCGCCACGGCGCTGACCCTGGGCGCGACCCTGATCACCAAGGACGCCCGCATCCATGCCTATCCGCACGCCGAGACGCTGTGGTAGCGCCGATGCGCTCGATGCACCGAAAACCCGCGACAGTCGATGCAAGCACACAGGCGCGACGGGGCTGCTTCAAGATGGCCGAGGCACCTCCCCGGGTACCTGAGGGGGAGGGGCGAGGCAACGGAGCAGGAACTCCAGGCCCTCCTGATAGGAGCCGGTGAAGTCGGCCCTGACCTTGGGACGCAACGCGGGCGGGATCTCGCACGGCCGGTGGAGGATCGGCAGGATGGCAAGGTTTTCTTCGATGCCCAGGTTGAGCGCCTGCTCCAACTCCGCTCGCACCCAGGGGGAGGCCACCGAGTCGGGTGAGAGGACGATCGCGAACCATCCGCTCTGGGAGATCGCCTCCGCGATCTTCCGTGGCAGGGAGTCTCCCACCTCCATCTTCCACTGGTCCCACCAGACCGCGATGCCGCGCGCTTCGAGATCGCCGGCCAGGCGCTCGGCGAACTCCCGATCGCGGTTCGAGTAGCTGAGGAACAGCGCGCGCCCGGCACTGGCGCGCGGAGCCGCGGCGGCCAGCGGCGACGGCGACGGCGCTTCCCGGGAGCGGGTCACGAGCAGTCCCAGGGAGATCTGGCTGCCGCCGATCATCAGCACATAGGCGAGAGACCAGACGAGCTGGTTGCTCCCCACCCGCGAGCCGTCCCAGCAGCGGGCGATCGTTGCAGGGTTGAGGTTGAGCGTCTGCGTCAGGCACTGCTCGTCCGACGCCTCCGTGCACGGGCAGCACTGCTCATGAGACGTCTCCGTGCCCAGGCAGGTTCTGATCCTCGGCGGAGCGATGATCTCCGACCCTCGCCGGCCCCCGGGGAGCGGGTAGCGGACGATGAACTGCAACTGGAAGAAACCCAGCAAGACCAGGCCTAAGGGAGCTGCGAACATCCACCCGCGAAGGGCCTTGCGGCCGACAGCGCCGAGCGACTCGCGCTCGCGGACCAGGAGCGCGAGGAGCCCCCCGAGCACGGCGGTCGTAGCCCGCAGTGCGCCGAACAGGCTCTGCGGGATGAAGTCGACCAAGGGATCCAGGAAGGGAAGGAGGAAAGGCGCCAGCCCGAGCGCGAAACCGAGCAGCAGGATGCCCGCCCGGCCCCGGCCGCGGCGGACAGCATCCCTATCGGCGGAGGCAGGCGTCAGGCCAGCGCCCTTCGGGGACCACGCAAGTGGCCTGCTTCAGATCACAGGTGAACTTCGGCTGTCTCTTGACCCAGAGGTTGATCCGCGTGCACTGGGAGGTGGCCTCGGAGGTAGCATCGCACTTGATCGTCGTGAAGTCCTTTTTTTCTACCGTGTAGAAGTACCTGCCGCGAAAGACGCTCTCCATCGGGCCGGTGGTTTCCACTGGGTCGATCTTCGTGCCGTCTTTCGAGTAGATCGTCACCCTGGCGCCCTCGGGCTCGCTGACGACGCAGAGGTCGACGATGAGGTCGTTTTTCGTCGCCCGCTCGTACAGCCCCTTCATGAAGGCTTCGAGCCCGTCGAGCACGGGATCGGCCAGACCCCGCGGACGGGAAGGTGGCGGCTCGTCCGCCACCGCCCGGAGGGAGGCGAGCGCCACCCGGGGCGTGGATGAGCGGCGCCGCGCCGTCCGGGGGGAGAGCCCGAGGTCGCTTCGCGCCTGCTGGAAGACTTCGCCGACATAGTCGCGAACCGGAGCGAGATCCTCCTCCTTCAGCTCTCTCACAAGCTCGGACTCGGTGGAGTCGAGCAGCGCCGCAATCCCGTCTTTCGGGTAGGCATCGCCCCCTCCTTCGGCGAGCAGCTTCCGGCGCTGGGCCTGGAACCGTTCCAGAATCCCCGGCAGGGCCTCCACGAGGCTCTGCGCGAGCTTGGCCGCCGTGCGCCTTCTCTCCTCCTCCTTGCTCGGGTGCACGATCGTCACGCCCGGCCGACGCGCTGGCAGGCGCAGGTAGGCGACCTTGAGCGCGACGGCAAGGTGGCGGCCGCCGAAGATCGTTTCGATCCGCACCAGCAGCGGAGGCGCGAGGCGGGCCTCGAGGCCGGCAAGCCCCGCCGTCGTGGTCGCTCCGAGCCTGGTACTCGAGGTGAGCAGCGTCTCCTCGGCCACCTGCTCGCTCCTCAGCAGAAGAGTATCGTCGTCCCTCAGGAGGTCCCGGCGGCGCAGCCAGCCGAGGTACAGCGCGACACGCCCGGCCGCCAGGCTGCGCCCGATTCTGAGCAGCCCTTCGTCGCGTCTCAGGCGGAGCCGCGTCTGGTCCTCCAGCACCGTGAATCCGGCCGCTGCGAAGGCGGGAGAGCGGCCGGCCGCGAAGGGACGGAGCTCGCTGAAGCGATAGCCGGCGGTGGCGAACCAGGGGCATCTCCGCCGGCAGAGGGGCGCGGTCAGGGTAAGTCCCATGCCGAAGATCGAAGCGCGCCCACTGAGCGCCGTGCTGTCCGCCGGCTCCGGCTTGTCGAAGAAACGGAGAGTGAGCGCGGTCGAGGCCGCCTGCAGGACCAGGGTGGGATCGATTCCCACGCCCGCCAGGCGAAGCTGCGGCAGGGCGATCGGGATCTGGGCGCCCTCGCCTGTCGCTGTCCAGCGGATGTCGAATTTGCGGTTGAGCAGCGAGGGATCGCTGCTGATCGTCGAGGTATCGGTCCTGCCGCTCGCGAGGTCGCGCAGCGTCACGACGCTCGTCGCGGACGAGATCCGCAGTCCATCTTCCCGGTCATACACATAGTCGAGGCCGAGGGCGAAGGGCGCCCCTGCGGCTGCCGGGCTCTCGACGGCCCAAGGTGGCGGCTCACCGCGCTCCACTCCTTGGGCCAGAAGGGAACCTCCCGGCAGCAGGAGGCTCGACGCGAAGGTGAGTATCAACCCGGCGATCTTCATTGAAGGTCGTCTTCGATGGCCAGCTACTTAGCCTATGTTCAGTCTATAGTATAATAAATATTTGCCCAGTCAGATAGCGCACTCGCCGCTCCTCGCCCTCCTCCTCCTGGCCGTGGCCGTCCCCGGCCGCGCCGAGGCACGGGGGGACAGCTGGCTTCCGCCGCGGCGGGATATGCCGACGCCCCGCCGTCTCCTCGCCGCGGCTGCCGAGGGGGGCAGGGTTTATGCCTTTGGAGGCTGCGGCTCGGCCTGCTTCGAGCCCCCTCTGCATACCTCGACGTTCGAGGAGACGAGGGTGGAGGTCTACGACCCGGCCACGGACAGCTGGGGAGCGAAGAACCCAATGCCCACCATCCTCTTCGGCGCTGCCGCGGCCGCGTCGGGAAAGGGCAAGATCTATACCCTGGGCGGCTTCCTGAGCGGCAACGTCGTCCAGGAATACGATCCCATGGCCGACTCCTGGACCTTGCGCCGCCCGATGCCGACGCCGCGCTACGGCCTCGCGGCGGTCGCCCTGGACGGCAAGATCTACGCCATCGGCGGCAACGGCCCGAGCAGCGCCGTGGAGGTCTACGATCCTGCGACCGACAGCTGGAGCCGGCGGGCCCCCATGCCGACCGCCCGGGTCTTTCTAGCGGCCGCCGAGGCAGGCGGCAAGATCTACGCCCTGGGAGGGTCGCCCGATTGCTGCGGCAACTCGCGGACCGACGCCGTCGAGGTGTACGACCCGGCGACCGACAGGTGGGCGACCGCGGCCCACTTGCCGGTCGCGCTGCAGCTCTCGGCCGCGGCCGGCGCCAACGGCCGGATCTACACCTTCGGCGGATTCATCCCCGGCTCCGGCGCGCAGGGCTCGACCTTCGAGTACACGCCTCTTCTCGGCACCTGGGTCGAGAGGGCGGCCATGCCCACGCCGCGGGACCAGGCCCCGGCCGTATTGGTGGACCAGACCGTCTTCGTCCTCGGCGGCTCGGTCGACTGCCACTGCCGGGCGCTTGGGGGCATCGGCGGGTACACCCTGCCCGGAGCCCATCTCGCGGACCTCGAAATCAAATTGACCCCCCCCGATCCGGTCAACGCCTGCCAGCCGGTCACCTACCACATCGCCGTGACCAACAACGGCCCGGATGCGGCGAGCGGCGCGCTGGTCAAGGATCTCTTCCCGTCCGAGCTGAGGGAGATCACCTGGACCTGCAGCCGCCACTCCGCCGGAGCCCACTGCACGCTGTCGAGCGGCGGGTTCACCGACCGGGTCGCGGACCGGGTGGATCTCCCCGCCGGCGGGAGCGTGACCTACGACGTGAGCGCCAAGCTCGATCCGGCCGCCACGGGAGTCGTCATCGACACCGCCACGGTCGCGCCGCCTGACGGCGTCACCGATCCCGTGCCGGATAACAACAGCAAGACGGTCTCGCGCGCCATCGCCTCCTGCGGAATCATCGCGATCACCAAGACAGCCGACCGCCCGACCGCCACGCCGACCTTCGACCTCGGCTTCACGATCGAGGTCACCAATCGCGCCTTGACCGAGATCCCCATCGCGCTCACCGACGACCTGACGGCGGGAGGGCTGACCGGGACTTCATGGTGCCAGGACGCGGGCTGCCCGTCGTTCGTGCCCGCCGACCGGATCGATACCGTGACCAGCGTGCCGGCGGGGGGCTCGGCGACCTTCAGGGTGGTCGGGACCGTCCCCTGCAGCGCGACCCAGATCACGAACACGGCCTGTGCCACGGGCCCGGACCGCATTCCGCTTTGCGCATCGAGCAGCGTGCCGGTGGCGCCGGACACCGCGGATCTCGAGATCCAGCTCGGCGCACCCGCGGCAGCCACCGCCGGGGGCACGCCGGCTCGTTTCCAGCTCGAGGTGGTCAACAATGGTCCTTGCGTCGCCCGCCAGGTGGCCCTCTCCGCGACGCTTCCCGGCAGCGTGGTTATGCCGGCGCACGCCGCGAGCCCCCGCGGCGGGGTAAGCCCTGCGCCGAACTGCCTGGTTCCCAGGTGCACCGCGAGTGTTTCAGACGCCAAACCAAAGGGCACTGTGCTCACCTGTTTTGTCGGCCGCCTGGTTGTGAAAGCGTGCGCCTCGATCGACATCGACGTGGGCGTGCCCTGCGACTACCCTCCCGGCCCCGCGCCCAGCTCGGCCACCGTCACGAGCCCGACCCCCGATCCCGCGCAGAACATGAACTCGCCGGACCGTACGCAGGACGGTACGACGCGGATCGACGTGCAGGCCGACTACTCGATCAAGAAGACGGCCGACCGGCAAGTGGCGCAAGTGGGGTCGAGCATCACCTACACCATCGTGGTGACCAACGGCGGGCCGAGCTGCCCTCCCGGGATTCCCGTGAGGGACGCGTTCCCCGCGGAGCTGTTTGGGGTGCTCTGGTGCCAAGTCCCAGGCTGCTCGCCGTTGAACTCGGGAGACCTTGCGGCTGTCCTCGGCCTGCAGCCCCAGCAGAGCGAGACCTTCCTGGCGAGCGCGACGATCTCCCTGGCCCCCCCCGGGAGCCGGCTGTGCAACACGGCCACGGTGTCACCCTCACCGGGCGTCGATCCCCGCTTGGACAACAACTCCGCCGCCGCGTGCATCTCCGTGCCGCCGCCAGTGCCGACCGGTTGCTCAAATTGCCCGATACCCACCCTCTCGCCAGTCGCCCTCGCGCTCCTGGCTTTCCTCTTGTCGGCCTTGGGGGTGGCGCTTCTGCGGCGGTGAACCCGGCCCTGGCCGATCGCCTTCGCCGCTCAATCGAGCTCCTTGCGGAAGGTGCGGCTGGCGATCAGCAGGCCGGCGGCGAAAAAGGCCGCCAGGGCAAGGAGCTCGCGCGGCAGGTCCCAGGCCGAGCTGCCGCGCAGCAGCACGGCGCGGCAGAGACGGATGTAGTGGGTGAGCGGCAGCAGCTCGCCCAACCAGCGCGCCGGCGCGGGCATGGACTCGAAGGGAAACATGAAGCCGGAAAGCAGCACCGAAGGGAGGAAGAAGAAGAAAGCGATCTGCGTCGCCTGCAGCTGGGTGCGGACGCCCGACGAGATCAGCAGGCCGAGGGTGAGATTGGCGGCGATGAAGAGCAGCGACGCCACGGCGAGGCTCCAGAGCGAGCCCTCGGCCGGGACGCGGAAGAGGAGCCGGCCCGCGGCGAGGATGAGAAAGACCTGCAGCAGACCGATGCCGACGTAAGGGAGGATCTTCCCCACCATCAGCTCGGAGCGGCGCACCGGCGTGCCGATCAGGAACTCGAACGTGCCGCGCTCGCGCTCGCGCACCAGCGCCACCGCGGTGAGCAGGATCATGGTCGTGGTGAGGATCACTCCCACCAGGCCGGGCACCACGTAGACCGGGGTGCGCAGCTCGGGGTTGTAGAATGGCAGGACGGTGAAGATGAAAGGTGCCGCCGCGACCAGGTCCGGGCTCACCCCGGAGGTGGCGGCCCGCACCGTGAGCTCGCGCGCCAGGCCGTCGGCGGCGAGGCGCACCGCCCGCGCCACCAGCGGGTCGCTGGCGTCGACCAGGATCGAGAGCTGGGCGCCGCGGCCGCGCAGGGAGCGGCGGGCGAAATCCGGGGGCACCACGACGACCGCTTGCACGTCGCCGCCCGCGAGCAGCCGGCGCCCCTCGTCTTCCGTCGCCACCTCCCGGCGCACCCGGAACGTCTGGGTCGCGACCAGCTGACCCACCAGCCGGCGCGAGGCCGTGCTCTGCGAGCGGTCGAGCACCGCCGTCGCCACGCCGCGCACGTCCTGGTTGATGGCATAGCCGAACAGGGCCAGCTGGGCCAGCGGCACGCCGACGATGAAGCCCAGCGCCAGCCGGTCGTGGCGCAGCTGGCGCACTTCGTTGCGGGCGATTGCGCGCACGCGCCGCAGCGCGCGGCGCAGCGACCGCCGGAGGTCGCGGCGCGCCGGGCCGGGGTCCTGGCTCAAGGCCGCCACTCCGGAGCCGCGCGGGCGGAAGCCGAGGCCGCGGCTCCAGGCTCGTCCAGCCGCTCGCCCAGGGAGGCGGCGACGAACACGTCCTCGAGCGTCGGGGGCGCCGGCACGATGGTCATGGTGCCGGCGAGACCCGCCGCCGCGAGGCAGGAGGCGAGCAGGGCAGCGGCCCGCGGCGCGGCGGGTTGGCCGGCGGCGAGCAGGACGTGGACGGCCTCGCCGAGCTGGGTGGCCGACGCCACCTCGGGCCGCCCGCGCAGCGCCTGCACGGTCTCGCCGGTCAGGCTGCCGCGGATGTCGAACGCCCGCCCGCCGAGCCGCGCGCAGAGGGCAGGCGGCGAGCCGACGGCCACGACCCTCCCCCGCCGCATCATGCACAGCCGGTGGCAGCGCCTGGCCTCGTCCATGGAATGGGTCGAGACCAGGAGCGTCACTCCCCGTGCCGCCAGGCCAAACAGGCGGTCCCAGAGCAGCCGGCGCTGCTCCGGATCAATCCCGGCGGTCGGCTCATCCAGGACCAGCAGCCGCGGCCGGTGGATGGTCGCCACGGCCAACGCAAGACGCTGCTTCCAGCCGCCGGAGAGGTCCCCCGCGCGCTCGCCGCGGCGCTCTTCGAGGCCGTGGGTCGAAAGCGCCTCCTCGACCCGCCGCCGGCGCTCCTGGCGGTCGCGCCCGCCGAGGCTGAAGATCTCGGCGGCGAAGCTCAAGTTCTCCTCGACGGAGAGGTCGGCGTAGAGCGAAAACGCCTGCGGCATGTAGCCGACGTGCTCACGCAGCTGCTCCGCCTGCCGCGGCAGCTCGAGCCCGAGCACCTCGGCGCGGCCGGCCGACGGCGACATCGCGCCGACGATCATGCGCATCAACGTCGACTTGCCCGCCCCATTGGGCCCCAGGAAGCCGAACACCTGGCCGCGCAGCACCTCGAGGTCGAGCCGATCCACGGCGACCCGGGGGCCGAAGGCGCGGGTCAGCCCCCATGCCCGGATGACCGGCGGTTCCGGAGCCCGATGCGGCGCCAATCAGCGACTCCCACCCGCCGGCGGCGGCGGCTGGGAAAGCTGGAGCGTCACCGTCGCCGGCACGCCGGGACGCAGGTCCGCGGGCGCGCCCAGGACGACGACGCGCGACTCATAGACCAGGTGTCCCCGCTCGCGCTCGGTCAGGGCAAAGTGAGGGGTGAACTCCGGTGCGCGCCCGATGTCTTCGAGGCGCCCCTGGAAGGTACCATCGAGCCCCTCGACCGCGACCCGTGCGGCGGCGCCGGCGCGCAAGCGTGCCACCACCCGCGCCGGCAGCCAGACCCGAATCCACGGCTTGTCCCGCGCCAGGACGACCGCCAGCACGCTGCCCGCCGGCACGCGCTCGCCAACTTCGTAGGGGAGCTGATCCACCACGCCGTCGACCGTGCTCACGACCGTGAGGTCCTTGAGCCGCTTGCGCGCCTGGGCGACGCGGGCGCTGCGCTCCGCCAGCGCCGCCTCGGCTTCGTCCCGCAATCGCCGGGCGAGATCCAGATTCTGCCCGGTCGCGATGCGCGCCCGCGCCAGCCCGGTCACCCGCGCGAAGTCCTGCTGCGCCGCCGCCAGACCTGCCTCGGCGGCCGACCGGCTCGCCTCGGCGGCCTTGAGCTCGAGCTCCGCGACCTCGGTGTTGAGCCTGACGACGACCTGCCCGCGAGCGACCGCCTGGCCGATCGCGACCGGCCGCTCCACGATCTCTTCCGGCACCGGCGCCAGCAGGTCGATGTTCTTGCGTTCGACCACGCCCACGAGCTCGAGCGTCTCGGAGGAGGAAGCACGCAGCGCCACGAGGAGCACGACGAGCACGAGCAGTGCCCCGGCGGCCAGCAGCCAGCCCGGCCAGCCACGCCAGCGCGAGCCGACGCGGCCCGCGGCTGCGGCATGGTTGGGGGGCGGTTGTTCCATCGCCTGGACCTGCGACTCTACTTGGTCAGCGCAAGAATTCGTCAGGCAGGGTCGCTTGCGGTGTCTCGGGCTGCCAGACGAGGCTGAAAATCCACCAGCGGCTGCCGTCGAAGAAGAGCTGGAAGCTGTTGATGCCGCGCACGAAGGGCTTGGGATCGGAGTCGGCGTGGCGGACCCGGTAGCTGCTCCACACCTGGACGATCTTGCCGAAGCGCACGCTGCGGCGGGCGATCTCTTTTTCGATGTAACCCGCCTTCAGCATGTAGGGTTCGGTGTTGTAGAGGTACGACTCGGGAGAGAAGACCTCCGGCATGGTGCCGGCATGCCCGCGCCCTTCGGCCGGGAGCAGCCGCGCCCCGGCGAAGAAGAGCGAGAGGAAGCGGTTCCAGTCGCGCTTCTTGCCGGGGGGACCCGAGATGGATTCGTAGAACGCCGCCAGCACGGCATCGGGCGAAGCGACGTCGGCGGGGGCGGCGGTCGGCTGGCCGGTCATCTGGCCGCCCGGCGCCGCGGCAGGTGAAACATGCGTGGCGCTGCCGGAAGGCTGACCGCGGGGCGGGTTGGACTGCGGCGCGGCGCCCGGAGCCAGCGCAGCCAGCGCAGCCAGCGCGGCCGGCGCCGCGGCGACGAGCGAGGCCAGCACGATCGTCAAGACGGCGGGCCGGCTCGGCGGCCGCTTGCTCGGTCCGATCGTGGGTCTCAACGCCGGCAGGAGCTCCGGGCGCGCCGCTCGCGAGGTTCGCGCCGCTCGCGCCGTTCGCAGCATGGTTCGTCTGCTCCTCTCCGTCGGACGCACGGCCCGCGCCGGCTCGCGGAGCAGCGTACCACGGCGTACCAGGCCGCAAGGGGCGGCCCCGTCGCGCGCACCGCGGCGAACTAGCACTAGCGCGGGCGGCGGGCGGCGCTTCCCGGCGACAGGCGAAGGGTCCTTCCTTGGTACTGGCCCCACCGCCTGCGGCGACCTCGAGGGATGAAACGGCGCTGCGATGAGGCGTTGGAGGCCTACTCGAAGCATCGATCGGAACGCCCCCCGCAACCCCTCGATCCCCTTCCCACCCCTCCGGGGGGGAAGGGGACGCCCCCTCCCTCTTGCTCCGGAGAGCTTCGTCCTAGGCCCGGATCACGACGTTGTACGGCCGCATCATCTCGTTGTCTTCGTGCTCGAGGATGTGGCAGTGCCAGACGTACTCCTGCACCGAGCCGGTGCGCAGCTCGACGCCGCGCGGCAGCTCGAAGTTCTGGATGATGCGCGTGACCCTGCCGATGCCGTTCGCCGGGTCGCCGGGAAAGGCCTTGACCACGTCCTTCCAGGCCGGCCGCTCGTTGGCGGGCGGCGGTTCGGGAGGTCCGATGAACTTGATCTTGCCGGTCGACTGGAAGAGATGGAGGTCGAACGGCTGCCGGTTGAGGACCTGGAAGCGAACCAGGTGCACGTGCTTCGGATGGCCGTCGGTCGTCGTGTTGTAGAGCTCCCAGATCTCGGTCGAGTCGGCGCTGGGGTCCTCGGTGACCGGCGAGGACCAGCGCAGCGGGCCGTCTTCCAGGGTGCCGAGCTGGCCGATGATCGGATCGCCGGTCGTGGCGTCGTCGACCTCGCTCAGCAGCAGCCGCCGCGTGCGGGTGTCATCCTCCACCTCGAGCAGCGGCACCGGCGCCAGGCTCGTGGGGAGCGGATGATCGGATTGGGTGAGGGGCAGGGTCACTCGGAACTGCATGAACTGCGGCACCGCCGGCGCGCCGCCGCCCGGGAACGGAGCGGGCGCGTCGTTGAGCAGGTTGAACCACTTGCCGTCCTGGCCGGTGAAGTCGATGACCAGGTCGAAGCGCTCCGCCGGGGCGATGAGCAGGTCGGGCAGCTCGACCGGCCGGGGCAGGAAGCCCTGATCGGTGCCGATCTGGTGGAAGGTCAGCGATTGCGCCGCATCGCGGGCGTTGACCAGGGTCAGGTGCAAGAAACGGGCGTTGCAGGCGTTGAGGGTGCGGAAGCGGTAGCGGCGCGGCTCGACCTCGAGGAACGGCAAGACCTTGCCGTTGACCAGGCCGGTGTCGCCAAAGAACTCCGGGATCCAGACCGGCGGGATCGGCGGGCTCACCGGGCCCTGCACCGGGTAGTCGAGCGAGCCGTCGGCGTTGAACAGGCGGTCCTGGAGCATCAGCGGGATCTCGTATTTCCCCTTGGGGAGCGGAAGCTCGTCGTCGACCTCGTCGCGGATGAAGTAGTAGCCCTGCAGGCCGGCGATGAAGTTGAGGCGCGTATTGCCCAGGGCGTGATCGTGATACCAGAGATTCATGGCGGCCTGGTCATTCGGATAGTGGTAGACGCGGCGGGTGAACTTGGGACCGGTCTGGGCGAAACCGTTGGTGAACCACGCCTCGGGATGCCCGTCGCTGTCGCCCAGCACCTTGGCGCCGTGCAGGTGGACGACGTTGCGCACCTCGGGCTGGCGGGGCTCGTCGCCGTGCAGGGTGGTGTCGAGGGGCAGGAAATGCTTGCTCGGCAGGTCGTTGAGCCACTGCACGTCGACCGGCGATCCGCTGCGCACCTCGAAGGTCGGGCCGATATACCTGCCGTTGTAGCCCCAGAGCTTGGTCGGCGGCAGGTCGCGGTGCAGCTTCTGGCGGAACTGGCGCATGTGGATGTCGTAGCGCGAAGCGCGCGGCAGCACCGGGGGAATCGGCAGGGGATCGACGAAAGGCGTCAGGGCGGGCGAAGCCTGAGCGAAAGCAAACCTCCTGGGGAAGAAACAGACCCCCGCGCCCGCCATCGCACCCAACCGCAGAAAGTCACGCCGGCCCAGCTTCATGGCAGCCTCCTCCGAGGAGCGGATCGAGCTCCTCCGTCGCGGCTCACCGTTGAAAGGTGAGCGCACCAACCAGAGCTGTAACCCTAAGATAGCCCGTTGCGCATGCTACTGCTGGCTTCTTTTCTCTGTCAAGAGATCCAGTAGTTGGGCGGCCCAAGACCTCCCGCAACGGCTGCACCCGGCGGCGGGCCAGCAGCGGCAGGGCCGGATTCGGCTCATTTGCAAACCAGGTAGCCGTCCAGATTGGCGAGGACGTTGAACCCCTCGCTCGCCGCGCAAGACCCGAGATCGATCTGCGCCGACCGATAGGCGCCGTCGATCTTCTTGCACTGGCATTGATACTGGCTTCTGGAGAGGAACTGGCACCGCGAGCAGCTCAGCATGTACGAGCCGGTCGGCACGAGGAGGGGGAAGCACGTAGGCTTGGACGATTCTGGGCAGGGGTAGCGGAAGAACTTGCCGGCGGTGTCCATCCCGGCGCCTTGGCGATCGATCGCGAACGCGGCGGCGGCCAAGGAGATGGAGGCGAGGGTCAGAATCGCGATCGCGTGGCGCGGCTCGAGTTGCATGGGCTCTCCTTCGGGCGGGTCAGGGTTTGCGATGCGCGATGAACGGGCCCCATGGGGCTTCACCGCGCTGGATCATGAAGGCGTGAGTGCCGTCGAGCGCCGCCGCGATGCGGCCGAGATTGGGGAGAAAGTGCCACTCGCCGCGGATCCAGCCGATCCCGCGCATGCGCCCGGTCGCCCGCAGACGCTCCAGGATCTCGCCTTCCGCCCCTTCGCAGTCGAGCTTGAGCAGGTCGATCTCGGGGTCGCCGTGGCGCGCCAACAGGTCGATCACGTCGATGGCCGCCACGACCGCCGTCGGCGGCGCGGCGCCGGGACAGAGCTCAGCCAGCACCTCGGTCACGCTGCTCGCGGCGGCGTTGCCGTCAGCGTTGGCTCTGCCCGCCTGGCGCAGCCACACCTCGGTGACCCCGGACCTCCCCAGGACGGCGCCGCCGTACAGGGAGACGCCCTCGAGACCGGCCGTGTTGCGGCGAAAGAGCGCCGCGTTGTCGGGATCAGGCTCCGCCGCGATCACCCGGGCCTCCGGCCACCAGCTCTTCACCTTCAGGGTAAAGGCGCCGATGTGAGCTCCGACGTCGAGCACTGTGCGCAGGACGTGCCCGGCGGTCCGCAACGGTTCGAGCAGGTACTCGTCGCAGTCGAGGATCGCCCTCGTCACCTCCAGGTCCCAGCGCCGGGCCCGCGGCTCGCGGCGCACCCAGAGGGGGCGCCCCGCGACCTCCACCTCGACCACCTCCAGGAGTTGCCGGGTTTCGACGATCAGGTGCAAGGAGAACTTTCTCGCTTCAGCAGATGAGTCATGTTAACCGATCCCGTGCCCCGCGCGGCCCGGCCGCCGGTGCCTGGGTGCCTGGAGAAGGGCGCGCCAAGGTGGAGCCCTGGCGCCTTTCTCTCACATAGAATCGCCGCGCCATGGAGCTGGACCTCTTCGGGCTCACCCGCGCGCTGGTCGACATCGAGTCGGTCACCGGGGGCGAGCGGGCGATCGCGGAGTACCTCGAGGAGCGCCTGGCGGCGCTGGCCGGGGGCAGCGGAGGGCGGGTCGAGCGCATGCCGGTCGCCGAGGGGCGGTGGAACCTGTTCGCCGCCTGGGGGCCGCCCGAGGTGGTGCTCTCGACCCACCTCGACACCGTTCCCCCGTTCTTCGGCTCCTCCGAGGACGAGGACACCATCCGAGGCCGCGGCGCCTGCGACGCCAAGGGCGCCATCGCCGCCATGGTCTGCGCCGCCGGCGAGCTGCTGGCCGCCGGCGAGAGCGGCTTCGGCCTGCTGCTGGTGGTCGGCGAAGAGACCGACGGCGCCGGCGCCGACGCCGCCAACCGGACGCCGCGCGGCGCGCGCTGCCTGATCAACGGCGAGCCGACGGAGAACCGGCTCGCCGTGGGCAGCAAGGGCGCCCTCTACCTCGCCCTCGAGGCCACCGGGAAGATGGCGCACTCGGCCTATCCCGAGCTCGGCGACTCCGCCATCGACAAGCTGCTCGACGCTCTCGGCCGGCTGCGCCGGCTGCCGCTGCCCGCCGCTTCCGACCTCGGCGAGACCACGCTCAACGTCGGCACCCTGGCCGGCGGGCGGGCCGCCAACGTGGTGGCCGACGCCGCCCGGGCCGAGGTCATGATCCGCACCGTGGGCGACACGGCCGAGCTGCTCCAGGCCCTGTTCGCGGCGCTGGGGAGCGAGGTGCGCGCCAGCGAAGTGAGGGAGGTCCCGGCCCTGCGTCTGCGGGCCTTGCCGGGCTTCGCCACCACGGTGGTCAAGTACACCACCGACATCCCGCGCCTGACCGCCTGGGGCGAGCCCTACCTGCTCGGCCCGGGCAGCATCCACGTCGCACATACACCGAACGAGCACGTCGCCAAGCGCGACCTGCTCGAGGCGGCCGGCCTCTATCGCGATCTGGTGCGGCGGCTCAAGGCCTCGCCGGGCGCCGGGGCCTGAACGGCCCCGGCCGCGCGAGCCCACTCTGGAGGAAGGCGAGGAGCGATGCACAAGAAGATCGAGGTCGGCATCCTGGGCGCCACCGGCACGGTGGGTCAGCGCTTCGTCCAACTGCTTGCGGGCCACCCCTGGTTCGACCTCGTCTGGGTCGCGGCGAGCGAGCGCAGCGCCGGCAAGCGCTATGCCGAGGCCGCCACCTGGCAGCTGCCGGGCGCGCCGCCGCCGCGCATCGCCGAGCTGCCGCTCGACAAGAGCATGCCCGGGCTCGGTCCGCGCGTCGTCTTCTCCTCCATGAGCGCCGCCGAGGCCGCGGAGATCGAAAGTTCCTTTGCCGCCGCCGGCCACCTGGTGGTCTCCAACTCCAGCCACTTCCGGATGGAGGAGGACGTGCCGCTGCTGGTGCCGGAGATCAACCCCGGCCACCTGGGGCTGCTGCCGGCCCAGCGCCGCCGGCGCGGCTGGCAGGGAGCCCTGGTCACCAATCCCAACTGCGCCGCGGTGGTGCTCGTCATGGCGCTCGCGCCGCTGCGCCGCTTCGGCCTGCGGCGGGTCATCGCGACCACCTTTCAGGCGGTCTCGGGCGCCGGCTATCCCGGCGTGCCGTCGCTCGACATCCTGGGCAATGTCATCCCCTATATTGGCGGCGGCGAGGAGGCCAAGGTGGAGAGCGAGCCGCAGAAGATCCTCGGCGATCTGGACGGGGAGACGATCGCGCCGCTGCCGCTGACCATCAGCGCCGCCTGCAACCGCGTGGCGGCGATCGACGGCCACATGGTCGCAGCGAGCATCGAATTCGCAGCTCGTCCCGAACGCGACGAGCTGCTGGCGGCGCTCGCCGGCTTTCGCGGCCTGCCGCAGGAGCGCCAGCTGCCGTCGGCGCCGCGCCAGCCGATCCATCTGCTGGCGGCGCCCGATCGCCCGCAGACCCGCAAGGACGCCGAGCTCGAGGGCGGCATGGCAACCGCCGTCGGCCGCGTCCGTGAATGCCCGGTGCTGCACTACAAGCTGGTCGCCCTGTCGCACAACGTGCTGCGCGGCGCCGCCGGCGGCGCCCTGCTCAACGCCGAGCTGATGGCCAGCGAGGGGCTGCTGTGAGGCGCGGCTCCTCCCGGCGCCGCAGGGATCGATAGAGCCGCGGTGTTCAACAGGTGAGGCCCGTCGTTCGCGGCCAGGAGGTCCGGTCCATGAGCCCCAGATCACCCAAGATCCAGTCCGCGGTCGTCGCGGCATCGAGGTTGCCCGCGCTGTTCCTCCTCCTCATGCTGGCAGCGCCTCTCGCGCCAGCGGGCGCGGCGGTGGCCGGCGCGCAGAGTGCGCCGCCGGGCGAGCCCGCAGGCATGGCTGGTGGTACCGGGGCGATGGGGGCGATGGGGCACGGAGCGCACGCCGACCACGCCCAGACCGCCGATGCGGAGCAGAACCCATCGGTGCAGCGCGGGGCGAACGACTCGATGTCGCACGAGCAAATGGACATGGGCGCCCACATGAAGATGACCAGCCCGCGGCAGCCGGCGCCGAAAGACCAGGAAAAGGCCGCCGCGATCGTCAAGTCGCTGCGGGCCGCGATCGACAAATACCGCGACTACCGGGTGGCGGTCGCCGAGGGCTACCTGCAATACCTGCCCAATCTCAAGCAGTCGATCTACCACTTCACCAACTGGGGCCGCGGCTACCAGGAGGCCTTCACTTTCGATCCGGCCCAGCCGACCTCGTTGCTCTACAAGAAGACCGGCGACGGCTTCCAGCTCCTCGGGGCCATGTACACCGCGCCCAAGGAGATGGCCGAGGACAGGCTCGACGAGCGGGTGCCGCTGTCGGTGGCCAGCTGGCATCAGCACGTCAATATCTGCCTGCCGCCCAAGGAGCGCTACGCCTCCGCCGACTGGACCAAGTTCGGCTTCGCGGGCTCGATCGCCACCGCCGCCGACTGCGCCGCCGCCGGCGGCCAGTTCCATCCGGTGATCTTCGGCTGGATGGTGCACGTCTACCCCTTCGAAACCGACCCCGGCAAGATCTGGGCGCACTGAGGCACGCGCCACGGCCACGGCCCCCGGCCGCGCGCCACCGCCCGCCCGGCCGCGTTTCAGCGCTGGATGGCGTAAGAGATCTTGAGGAAGAAGCTGCGGTCGGTGCTGAGCAGGTCGCTGCTCGCGGTCAGCTGCCGGTCGTCGCCGTAACCGACGAACAGGACGGTCTGCCAGTTGAGCTTGTAGCTGTAGAGCAGCGAGCCGAGGAAGTTGCCGCTGCGCCGCGGAACCGTGAAGGTGTAGAGCGCGGGATTGCTGTCCACGGCCGAGTACTGGGCGATCAAGCGCAGCAGCGAGCGCGAGGAGAAGATGTAGGTGGCCTTGAGATGCTCGACCTGGGCGGTGAAGAGGCGCCCCGCGCCGGCCGCGGTGCGCACGTCGAGCCACTGGCGGCTGGCGTCGAGCAGCAGCTGCAGATGGTCGCTCGGGCGCAACGTGGTGTTGAGGGTCAACGACACCCCGTCGCCCACGCGGCCGTTGGCGAAATCGATCGCTTTGCCGACCTGGCCAGTGAGGCCGATCCGCGACAGGTAGCGCGACGGGTCGATCTGGACGTTGAAGAAGACGAAGCGCTGGGTCAGGAGCCGGTCGTGAGTCCTGATCTGCTCGTCGAGGTGGAGCTCCAGGAACCCCAGCAGATTCCGGCTCCCCTGCCAGAAGACCCCGGGGAAATAGGTGCGCAGGAGCGGCCTGCCCGACGAGTCGAACTGCTCGTCGACGGTGGCGTAGGGACGGACGAAGCGCAGCCAGCCCTCGGGGAAGGTGCGATAGCCGAAATTGGCCTGGACGTCGCGGAAGCCGACCTGGGGCACGAAGCCGGCATCGGCGCGGAAGCCGTCGCCGTAGTCCCTGCCCTGCAGGAAACAGTCGAAGGTCTTGCTCTGGTGATTCCAGGCAAGGACCGAGGCGTGCGAGGCGAGGCTTCGGCCGTCCCAGGCGCTCGTCAGGTCGGGGCGGTTGGGAGTCTGGGTGTCGCTGTACAGGTATTGCCCGGTGACGGTGTCGCCGGCTCCGGGGCGCCACTGGAAATCGGGACCGATGACCCGGTTGTGCCCGCCGCCCACGATCTCGCGGTCGGTCAGCAGGAAGCCGCCAAAGGAGCTGCCGAAATCCTGGCGGAGCCGCCCGATCGCCAGCCGTGAACGAAAGTCCTGCGGCGCGAAGCTCGAAGAGGTCGGGCCGGGGAGGGTCACCAGGCCGCCGCCGCGGTCTTCGGTCACCAGCAGGGTGTAGGCCGAGGAGCCGATCTTGCCGGTGCCGCGCGCTCCCCACTGCGGCGAGGTGATGGTGCGCGTGTAGACCGCCTGCACCGGGGTGTCGAAGAGGTCGATGCCTTCGAGGAAGAACGGCCGCTTCTCGGGGAAGAAGAGGGCGAAGCGCTGATTGGTCGAGATCTGCGGCACGTCGGCCTCGACCTGCGAGAAGTCGGGCTTGATCGTCGCGTCGAGAGCGCTGTCGGCGGTGGGGTTCCACTTCACGTCGAGGCCTGCCCGGGCCTTGACCGGCTGGCTCTTGAACCGCGAGCCGAGGTCGTTGGGGTCGCGCGGCTCCGAGCGCTCCTGGGCGGTGCCGTAGGGGGCCGCCACCAGGTGGTGGGAGGAGGGGAGGTCGGCCAGGCCGGTCAGCTCCATGGTGTGGCAGATCCAGCAGTTCGAATCGCGCGGCAGCCGCGAGCTGTGGAAGGCGTAGCGGAACTCGCGCGGGTAATTGCGCCAGACCAAGATCCCCCAGGTCTGGACGGGAGAATGGGGAAAACGGAGCGAGCTGAAGGGGATGCGGTACTCGGCATTCCAGCCCTCGGCGGTGATGCGGGCGGCGGTGTCGTAGTAGAAGTCGGGCGAGAAGTCCTCGTTGCCGTTGGCGTCGTTGTACATCGCGTCGCCCTGGATGCCGCGCGGATTGACCCGCAGCTCCATCGCCGAGCGGTGGTCGTTGCGGGTATCGAGGAAGACGGCGATGTTGTCGTCGGTGCCGAGCACGTCGTCGCGGTCGACGAAAGGGGCGCGGATCTTGGATGGCTCCGGATCGTCGCACTTGACCCCGATGTAGAAGTAGCGCTCGTCGTAGGTGAGCCAGACCGTGGTCTTCACCCGCGCCGGAATGTTGTCTCCGGGGGAGGTCTCGTAGAAGGTGTCGATCTTTGCCGCGCCATTCCAGCCCGGATCGGAGAGGTCGCCGTCGAGCGTGATCGGCCCGGCTGCCCGGGTGAGGTGCAGCGGCGGCGGGGCCTCGCCGGCCGCCTCGAGCGCAGGCGCGCCGGCTAGGCCCGCCCAGGTCGCGAGCAGCGCGATCGCCACCCCCGGCCCCACGGCCCGCCGCCGCGTCCGGCGGCCGGCGCGCTCCCGGCGGCGGCCTGCGCCGCCGTCCAGCCGGAGGCCGGCGGACAGGCGCTCCCTCGCGATGCCTTCCCTGGAACGTGGCACGTCCTAAATACCGCGGGAAGGCAGAGAAAGTTTCGCTAACGGACCCGGACGCTTAGCTTCTCGTCCCAGTGCAGCGGCCGCGCCAGCCGGGGCAGCGGGTCGGGGACCTCGCCCACCGCGACGCCATACCTCCTCAGCTTCCGGCCCCTGCGGCACGGTGCTACGATCCCATTCGAGGGCACGTTCGGCACCTGCATCCATCAAGCCCCTCGCGACCGCCGTGATCTCAGAATTCGAGGAACGCCATGGAAACCGCGTCTAAGTCGGTAGGGCTCACCTACGACGACTTGCTCCGTCTCCCCGACGACCGCATGCGTCACGAGCTGATCGGTGGCGAGCACCATGTGAGTCCAGCGCCCAGTCGCAAGCACCAGCGCGTGGCCACCAACGTGCATGGCCTCCTGTTCATCTACCTGCGGGAGCACCGCCTGGGGCGTGTGTACTCGGCGCCTCTCGACGTCGTGTTCACCCAATCCAACGTCGTCGAGCCCGACGTGCTTTACGTATCGCGCGAGCGCGAGGAGCGGCAGGCCACCGAGCGCAACCTGGGCGGCGCCCCCGACCTCGTGGTCGAGGTGCTGTCGCCCTCGACGCGGCGAGTGGACGAAGGCGCCAAGCATCGGTTGTACGAGCGCTTCGGCGTGCCCGAGTACTGGGTCATCGATCCCGAGCTGGAGATCGTCAAGGTCTACCGCCTGGAAGGCGGACGGCTCGAGCTCGAGCTCGAGCTCCGCTCTGGAGAAGGTACGGCGGCACAGATCCTCTCCACTCCCCTCCTCCCCGGGCTCGCGATTCCAGTCCACGAGATCTTCGACTGACGGAGCAGCACCTCGCCCGCGCGGGCGCTGGGTTAGACTGCGCGGCGATGATCGTGCTCAAGTTCGGCGGCAGCTCGGTCGACGGCGCGGCGGGGATTGCGCGGGCCGCGGCGATCGTGCGCGAGCGGCTGGCGAAGGAGCCGGTGGTCGTGGTGGTTTCGGCGATGGCCAAGGCCACCCGTCTGCTGCGCGACTGCGCCGAGGAGGCGGCGGCCGGCATCCTGTCCTCGAGCCTGGCCTCGTGCGCGAGCCTGCACGATTTCCACCGCCGCGAGGCCGAAGCGGCGGTGCCGGCGGCGGCGCGGCCGGCGCTGGCGGCGGCGCTCGAGCGCTCGTTCGGCGAGCTGCGCGCCCTGCTCGCGCGGCTGGCGGCGGCTCGGCAGCTCACCCCGCGCGACGCCGACCATGCGGTGGCCTTCGGCGAGCTCCTGGCGAGCGAGATCCTCGCCCTCGCCCTGCCGCGGCACGGCGTCGACGCCGCCTGGGTCGATTGCCGGCAGGTGATGGTGACCGACGATGGCTTCACCTGCGCCCAGCCGCTCTACGAGGAGACTGACGCCCGGCTGCGCGCCCGGCTGCTGCCGCTCCTGGCGCAAGGGAAGGTGCCGGTGCTGGGCGGCTATGTGGGGGCGACCGCCGCCGGGATCACGACGACGCTCGGCACCGAGGGCTCCGACTTCTCGGCCGCCATCGTGGGCGCGGCGCTCGGGGTCCGCGAGGTGCAGATCTGGACCGACGTGGACGGCATCCTCACCGCCGATCCGCGGCTGGTGCCCGGCGCGCTCCTGGTGCCCACCCTCTCCTTCGCCGAGTCGCTCGAGCTTGCCTGCGCCGGGGCCAAGAAGCCGCACCCCGGAACGCTGGGGCCGGCCGGGCGGGCCGGCATCCCGATCCGCATCCTCAACTCGCGGCGCCCTCCGTCCGAGACCGGCGAGGGCACGCTGATCGGCCGCCGCAGCGCGGCCGCGCCGGCCGTCAGGTCGCTCGCCTTCCGCGCCAACGACCGCCTGCTCTATGCCCTGCCGGCCACCCGCGGCGGCAGCGATGGCTTCCTCGCCGGGGTGCTGGCGGCAGCCGAGCGCCTGCGGCCGGCGCTGCTGGTGGTGGAGGCGGGCGCCGAGCGGGCGCTGCTGGCGCTCGACCGCGAGGAGCGGCTGGGCGCGGTGCGCGCGGCGCTCGCGCCCCTCGCGGATGTGGGGGTGGTCCGCGGCCGGGCGGTGGTGTCGCTGGTCTCCGACGACCTCGCCGCCAGCCCGCAGCTGGTCGAGCGCGCGCTCGCGGCGGCGGGCGACTACCAGCCCCGCCTGGTCGTGGCCGGCGCCGCGGCGCCGGCCGTTCGCTGCCTGGTCGAGGTCGAGGAGCTGCCGGTCGCGGTGGCCGCGATTCACCGGCGTCTCTTTGCTCCCCTTGCTCCCCTTGCTCCTATCGACGCGCCCGCCGCGTCCCCGCGGGAGGCGGGCGAGTGACCCGCCTGGCGCTGCTCGGCTACGGCGCCATGGGCCGGCTGGTCGAACAGCTCGCCCCCCGCCACGGCTTCGAGGTCGCGCTGCGCCTGACCGGCGCCGACAATGCCGGCGGCGCCGGCATCGATGCGGCTCGCTTTCGCGGCATCGAGGTGGCGATCGATTTCTCGGCCGCCGCCGCGGTGGCCGCGAGCGTCGAGCGGCTGGCGCCGCTCGGCGTCGCCATGGTGGTCGGCACGACCGGCTGGACGGACGATCTGGAGCGGGTGCGCCGGGCGGTGCTCGCCCACGGCGCGGCCCTGATTCACGGCGCCAACTTCTCGCTCGGCGTGCAGGTCTTCTACCGCACCGTCGAGACCGCGGCGCGCCTGCTGGCCACCGACGACGGCTACGACTGCTGGCTCTACGAGATCCACCATCGCCGCAAGCGCGACGCGCCCTCCGGCACCTTGCGCGAGCTGCGCCGCGTGATCGCGGCTGCCGGTTTCCCGCGCGACGTCGACGTGGCGAGCAATCGCGCCGGGGCGATACCTGGCACCCACGTCGTCGGCTTCGACTCCGAGGCTGATACCATCCGGCTCGAGCACCAGGCCCGCAACCGCTCGGGGTTTGCGCACGGCGCGCTGCGTGCCGCCCGCTGGGTGCTCGGACGCAGCGGGGTCTTCGAATGGCGCGAGGTCTGGGAGGAGGTCGCCCGGCTTCCGGTCCGGCCGTGAGCGGTCCGACCGCTCGACACTGGGAGGCATGAGCAAATGTTCCGAGGATGCGGCACCGCCCTGGTCACCCCCTTCCGGCGCGACCTCTCGCTCGACGAAGAGGGCTTGCGCCGGCTGGTCCGCCGGCAGCTCGAGGCCGGCATCCACTTCCTGGTCCCTTGCGGCAGCACCGGCGAGAACCCGACCCTCGCCCGCGAAGAGCACCTGCGGGTGGTCGAGATCACCCTCGAAGAGGCGCGCGGCAAGGTGCCGGTGCTGGCGGGAGCGGGAGGCAGCGACACGCGCCGCGTGGTCGAGCTCGCGCGCGACCTCGAGGCGCTGGGGGCCGACGGCCTGCTCACCGTCACCCCGCCTTACAACAAGCCGACGCCGGACGGGCTCGTCGCCCACTACCGGGCGATCTCCGCCGCCACCCGCCTTCCGATCATGGTCTACAACGTCCCCGGCCGCTCCGGCACCAACGTCGACCCCGCCACCCTCGCCCGGCTGGCCGCGATCGAGCGGGTGGTCGCGGTCAAGGAGGCGTCCGGCAACATCTCTCAGATCTCGGCGATCTTCCCGCTGGTGCCCGAGAGCTTCCAGGTGCTCTCCGGCGACGACGGCCTCACCGTGCCCATCGCCGCTCTGGGAGGAACAGGGGTGGTCTCGGTGGCCTCGAACGTCGTCCCCGGCGAGATGGCCCGCCTGACCTCCTCGGCTCTCGCCGGCGACTTCGCGGCCGCCCGCGCCCTGCACCGCCGGCTGCAGCCGCTGATGGACGTCCTCTTCGTCGAATCGAACCCCGGTCCGGTCAAAGCGGCGCTCGCCCTGCTCGGTCTTATCGAGCCGGTCTACCGGCTGCCGGCGGTGCCGCCGCGGCCCGAAAGCCTGCGCAAGATCGAGGCGGTGCTGGCCGGGCTGGGGATGCTCGAGCGCAGCGCCGCCGCCGCCGGACCGGTCGCCGCCGCGGAGAGCCCGCTTGGCGGCTGAGCGCGAGGGCGGGCAGGACGCCGCGGCGGGAGCGGCGGGAGCAGCGGGAGCGCCGGCACAGGGGCCGGGAGGTGCGAATGAGGCAGGCGCGACCGGGGCGCTGGCGGAGGCGATCGAGCGGCTCTATGCCGAAGGCCGCGAGGAGTTCGCGAGCGGCGATCTCGAGCTCTTCGAGCGCTTCAAGCAGGCGCTCAACCGCGGCGCCGTGCGGGCCGCCGAGCCCGACGGCGGGGCGCCCTCCGGATGGCGGGTCAACGCCTGGGTCAAGCGCGGCATCCTGCTCGGCTTCCGCATGGGGAAGATCGTCGACCTGAGCGTCGGCTCGCCCGCGCCGGGCGCACACCGGCTCCCCTTCTTCGACAAGGCCACCTTTCCGCTGCGCCGGCTCGACGCCGCGGCCGGCGTGCGCCTGGTGCCCGGCGGCTCGGCGATCCGCGACGGGGTCTACCTGGGCCGCGGCGTCACCTGCATGCCGCCCATGTACATCAACGTCGGCGCTCACGTCGGCGACGGCACGCTCATCGACTCGCACGCGCTGGTCGGCAGCTGCGCCCAGGTCGGCCGGCGGGTCCATCTGTCGGCGGCGGCGCAGCTCGGCGGAGTGCTCGAGCCGGTCGGCGCCATGCCGGTGATCGTGGAAGACGACGCCCTGATCGGCGGCAACTGCGGCGTCTACGAGGGGACGGTGGTCAAGCGCCGCGCCGTCCTTGGCGCCGGCACGATCCTCACCCGCTCGACGCCGGTCTACGACCTGGTCCGCGAGTGCGTGCACCGGGCCGAGGAAGGGCGGCCGCTGGTCATCCCGGAGGGCGCCGTCGTGGTGCCCGGATCGCGCGCCGTCGCCCGCGGCAAGGGTCCCGCGTGGGGTCTCGCCCTCTACACCCCGGTCATCGTCAAGTACCGCGACGCCGCGACCGACGAGCGCGCCCAGCTCGAGGACTGGCTGCGGTAGGCCGGCTCCCTCCCTTGAGTGCCCGGCCGCCAGGAGGCGCTGGCCCCTCTGGCCCCGCGCGGTTCCCGGCCTGAAGGGTGCAAATGGGAAGATAGCAAACCGCATTCGGAGCGAGCCGCAACGCCGGCCCACCCCACGGCTCGAGGAGGTCTGCGATGGTGAACCTGTGGCACGCATGGCAATGGGCGCTGGGGCTCGACGCCGAGCCCAAGAGCTTCACCGTCCTCCAGGTCTGCCTGCGCTCGGTCCTGACCTACGGCGTCGGGCTGCTGATCATGCGGCTGGCGAGAAACCGCCTGCTGACCCAGGCGAGCGTCTTCGACGTTGTCCTCGGATTCGTCCTCGGGTCGGTGCTGTCGCGCGGCATCAACGGCACCTCGCCTCTCTCCTTGAGCCTTGCCGCGGCCGCCGCGCTGGTGGCCAGTCACCACTCGCTGGCCTGGCTCTCCTACCGTTCGCCCCGGCTGCGGGCGCTCATCGGCGGGCGGTCCAACGTCGTGGTGCGGCAGGGCGAGCCGCTCGGCGAGAACTTGCGCCGGCACCTGCTGAGCCAAGCCGACCTCGCCGAGGAGCTACGCCTCCAGCACTTCGCCGGACTGAGCGGCATTGCGGAGGCGAGAGTCGAGCGCAGCGGCGCGATCAGCGTGGTCAGGGAGCCGCGAGTGCTGGAGGTCAAGGTGGAGGCCGGGGTGCAGACGGTGCGCATCGAGGTGGTGTGACGGACATGACGCCCCGAGGTTGCAAACTCGCGCGCCTCCACTAAAATATTGCCGCCTTTGTCGGCGCCTGGAACGGCCGCGCCGGCAGGCGGCCACACACACCCGGAGCACAGGAGAACCGCATCATGACCACCACCACCGCACCCGCCACCGAAACGCTGCCGTTTCAGGCCGAGGCCAAGCAGCTGCTCGATCTGATGATCCACTCGCTCTACTCGAACAAGGAGATCTTCCTGCGCGAGCTGATCTCCAACGCGTCGGATGCCCTGGACCGGCTGCGCTTCGAGGCCTTGACCCGCCCCGAGCTGCTCTCGGGCGAGGAGCCGCTCGCCATCCGCCTCGAAGCCGACCGCAAGCAGCGCACGCTGACCATCCACGACAACGGCATCGGCATGAGCCGCGAGGAGGTGATCGCCAACATCGGCACCATCGCCAAGTCCGGCTCCCGCGAGCTGGTCGAGCGGCTCGAGAAAGGCGAGTCCAAGCAGGCCATCGCCGAGCTCATAGGCCAGTTCGGCGTCGGCTTCTACTCCTCCTTCATGGCCGCCCAGCGCGTCGTGCTGACGTCCCGGCGCGCCGGCGAGTCGGCGGCCACGCGCTGGGAATCGACCGGCGACGGCACCTTCCAGGTCGGCGAGACCGAAAAGGCGGAACGAGGCACCTCGATCACTCTCCATCTCAAGCCCGAGGACCGCGACAACGGCGTCGAGGACTGGAGCGACCGCTGGGTGATCAGCCGCATCGTGCGCCGCTACTCGGACTTCGTCTCCTACCCGATCATCCTCAAGGCCGAAAAGGACCCGGAGATCGAGGACCTGGCCAAGGAGAAGGAGACCGGGGTCAAGCCCGAGATGCCGCTCGAGGAGACCACCCTCAACTCGATGAAGCCGATCTGGACGCGGCCGCAGCAGGAGGTCACCGCCCAGGAGTACAACGACTTCTATCGCCACATCGCGCACGACTGGACCGAGCCGCTCAAGGTGATCTCGTTTCGGGCCGAAGGAAGGATCGAGTACCAGACGCTGCTGTTCGTGCCCGCCGAGGCGCCCTACGACCTCTACTACGTCGCCTCGAAAGCCGGCCTGCAGCTCTACGTACGGCGCATCCAGATCCTCGAAAAGTGCGAAGACCTTTTGCCGCACTATCTGCGCTTCGTGCGCGGCGTCGTCGACTCCCCCGACCTGGCGCTCAACATCTCGCGCGAGATGCTGCAGCAGGACCGCCACATCACGCTGATCCGCAAGGGGCTGACCAAGAAGGTCCTCGACACCCTCGAGGAGCTGCGCGGAGAGGAGCCCGAAACCTATCTCAAGTTCTGGAAGGAGTTCGGCCGCGCCATCAAGGAAGGGGTGAGCTCCGACTACGACAACAAGGACCGGCTGCTCGAGCTGCTGATCTTCGAGTCGTCCCACGACCCGGAGAAGCTCACCACGCTCAAGGACTACGTGGCGCGGATGAAGGAGGGCCAGCAGGAGATCTTCTATCTGACCGGCGAGTCGCGCTCGCAGGTCGCGAGCTCGCCCCATCTCGAGGCTTTCAAGGAGAAGGGCTACGAGGTCCTCTACCTGGTCGACACCGTCGACGAGCTGCTCACCCAGTCGCTGCACGAGTATGGCGGCAAGCGCCTGAAGTCGGCCGGCAAGGGGACGCTCGCGCTGGGCAGCGACGACGAGAAGAAGCAGGCCGAAGAAGCGCTCAAGGCCAAAGAGGAAGAGATGAAGCCGCTCCTCGAGCTGCTGCAAAAGAAGCTCGACGAGCACGTCAAGCAGGTGCGGTTGACCAGCCGCCTGACCAGCTCGCCGGTCTGCCTGGTCGGCGCCGACCACGACTACAGCCCGCAGCTCGAGAAGCTTTTGCAGAAAGGCCGCGGCGGCGGCCCCAAGCAGCGGCGCATCATGGAGCTCAATCCCAGCCACCAGATCCTGGCCGGGCTCAGCGAGCGCTTCGCCAAGGACCATGACGATCCGCTGCTCGACGACTACGCCGCCCTCCTCCTGGGCTACGGCCTGATCGCCGAGGGCTCCGAGCTCCCCGATGCGGTCCGCTTCAACCGCGCCGTCGCCGACCTGATGACCCGCGGGCTGTAGCCGAAAGCGTCAAGAGCTGCTTGCCCGGAGGAGACCGAGAGCTGCGACAGACCTGGGCGGCTGCGGGCAGGCTCGGAGTGATCGCCGGGGACGTCGAGAGCGATTCCCCGCCCTGGCGTTACCGTTCGCCGTACCGACCAGGTGGCTCACGCCGCATAGCGGATGATCTCCAGTTCCGCGCTCCGATCGGCCCGCTCGAGGAACGCATCAACCCGCCTTTTCCTCCTCGTTTTAGAATCTTGCTCCCAATCTCTGGGATCGGGCCGATGGGCGCGTCGGCCGACTCGGCGTCAGCCTCCGCAGGCAAACCTCAGCG
Organism: Thermoanaerobaculia bacterium; assembly: GCA_035544875.1. Classification (GTDB taxonomy): domain Bacteria; phylum Acidobacteriota; class Thermoanaerobaculia; order Multivoradales; family UBA5704; genus JASLEW01. The sequence continues at coordinate 34,819 of DASZZP010000112.1, forward strand.
GCCTGCCAGCAGCCGGCCGCGCTCCTCGGTCGAGAGGAAGGCCGCCGCGAGGGCGTTTTCTTGCAGGCGGCGCAGGTCGTCCTCGGCAAGCCCCATCTCGTCGCGTGCGACCCGGAACTCGTGCGCGAGGTCGATGCCGCTGATGCTGGGGTCATCGGTGTTCAAAGTGACCAGGAGGCCGCGCCGCAAGAGCTCGGGGAGGGGGTGGTCGCGGTAGCTCGCCACCGTGTTGGTGTGGAGGTTGCTCGTCGGGCAGACCTCGAGCGCGATCCGGCGCTCGGCGAGCAGGTCGAGGACCGCCGGGTCCTCGACGGCGCGGATTCCGTGCCCGATCCGCTCGGCCCCCAGTCCAACGACAGCCTGCCGGACGCTCGCCGCTCCCGCCGCCTCGCCGGCATGAGCCACCGCGTGCAGACCGGCCTCGCGCGCGCGGCGGAAGTGCTCCACGAAGAGGTCGCCGGGGAAGTTCAGCTCATTCCCCGCCAGATCGAGCCCGACCACCCCGATTTCGCGGCATCGGATCGCCGCCTCGACCTCGATCCAGCCGATCTCGGGCCCGTACTGACGCGAGACGATGACCAGGATGGCGGCCTGGATGGGCAGCCGTCCGGAGGCCTCGGCAAGCTCCGCGCAGACCGCCTCGACGACGGCCAGCGGTGCGAGCCCGTGGGTCTCCGCCATGAAGTAGGGACTGAAGCGCAGCTCGATATAGTCGATTCCTTCGCGCGCCGCGTCCTCGAGGTTCTCGCGCGCGATTCGCCGCACTGCCTCGAGGTCGACCATCACCCGGCGGAGCAGCTCGAACTTGGCGATGAAGGCCACCAGGCTGGAAGCGCGTCCGACCACCTGCACATGAGGTCTCAGCTCCTCCTCGGTCCATGCCGGCAGGGCAACACCATGCCGCCCAGCCAGATCGAGCACCGTGGCCAGGCGGACGCTGCCTTCCAGGTGCCGGTGGAGCTCGACGAGCGGATAGCCGTTGCGCATGGCGAGTAATCTGTACACATCATAAGTCCACACGTCCGGCACGGAAGACGAAGGCTGCTCCAAAGAAAGGGGCGGGCCGGAACCGCTCACTTGACGGCGGCGACGGCGGGGAGCTGGGGCTCGAGCGCCGGCGCCGGGGTCGGCGCGGCGGTGGCGGGCGAGACGGTGCCGAAGCGGCGCTCGCGGCGCCGGAAGTCGCGCACCGCGGCCTCGAGGTCGTTGGCGTCGAAGTCGGGCCACATGCGATCGGTGAAGATGAGCTCGGCGTAGGCGCACTCCCAGAGCAGGAAGTCTGAGAGGCGCTTCTCGCCGCCGGTGCGGATCAGCAGATCGACCTCCTGCACGCGGCGGTCTGGAGAGCCGGCGAGCAGGTGCGAGAACTCCTCGCGGGTCAGCTCGCCGGCCGGCGGCGCTGCCGCCAGCCGCCGGGCCGCGAAGACTATGGCGTCGCGGGCCGAGTAGTCGACGGCGATCCGCAGGCACAGCTTGTCGCCGCCGGCGGTCGCGGCCTCGGCCGACTCGATCACCTGCAGCAGCCGCGGCGCCAGGCGGTCGCGGCGGCCGATGATCTGCACGCGCACGCCGTTCTCGGCGCACTTTGCCGCCTCGCGCACCAGGTAGCGGCGCAACAACCGCATCAGGGCCTGCACCTCCTCGGGCGGCCGCTGCCAGTTGTCCGAAGAAAAGGCGTACAGAGTGAGGGTCTCGATGCCCTGCCGCGGCGCCGCCTCGACCGTGCGCCGCACGGCGTCGGCGCCGGCCACGTGGCCCGCGGTCCGCGAGCGGCCGCGGGCGAGGGCCCAGCGCCCATTGCCGTCCATGATGATCGCGGCGTGCAGCGGCGGCGCCGGCGGGCGCCCGAGCGGCGGGGCCGGCGCGGGATAAGGGCGGGCGCTCATCGCGGCTCTCCGGTGGCCTCGGCCGCGGCGCGCCCCTGCCGCCTTGCACTCGCCGGCGCCATGCGAGCGAGGGGCGCTCGGGCGGCAGCGCCGCCTCGTGCGGCGGAGCTCATGTACATGGCAACCCTCCTTGCCATCAACCATCTCCTCCACGAAATGAGAACCGAGCGCAGCTCGGCTCACGCCATCGCCGGGGGCGCTCTGCCGCGCGGCTTCTAGGCCTCCCCCTCCAGGGGGAAGCGCGTGGCGTGGATGATCGCCTCCATATGATCCAGGTACCGCTCGAGCGCCCGCCTGCCGGCGGCGGTCAGCCGGTACTCCGTCTTCGGCAACCGGCCGACGAAGAACTTGTCGCAGCGGACGTAGCCCGCCTCCTCCAGCTTGCGGGCGTGGACGCTCAGGTTGCCGTCGGTCGTGCGCAGCAGCTGCTTGAGGTCGTTGAAGCTCAGCTGATGATTGACCGCGAGAGCGGAGACGATCCCCAGTCGCAGCCGCTCGTGGATGACCCGGTCGAGGTCGAGCGCCGGCGTCTCGGGCAGCCCGCCGGGCGGCTCTCCGCGCCCGCCGTGGCTTTCCGAGCCGCTGGCGCCGCTGGCGCCGCTGGCTCCAAGAGCCGCGGCAGATCCCCGAGCCTGGTGGTGGTGATGGCGGCCCGCCCCCGCGCTGGCGCCGCCGCCGCTCGCGCCGCTGGGGTGGCTGGCACCAGTCGCCGCGTTCGCACCCTTCTCGTCGTGCTCAGCCGGTGCGGCTGGGGGTGCCGCGGCCGGCCGGCCCGCGCGATTCACGTCGCGGCCGTCGCGGCCGCCCTCCCGCGCCGCGCGCGGCGTGCGCTGCAGACTAGCCACCGTGGCGCCTCGCGATGAACAGGCCGAAGAGCAGGTTGAGGCCGCCGAAGCCCGCCGCCAGGAAGCCGTCACCCCAGCTGGCGGGAGCGAACAGCGCAACCCCGCCAAAGGCCATGAATCCCAGCCCCATCACCGGCACGATGCGAACCGAGAAAGCGCCGCCGGTGACCACCGCGGTGCCGTAGAGCAGGAGCCAGAGACCGGGCAGCACCCGCTGCATCCCGGCGGTGAACAGGACGTAGGTGAGCAGGGCGCCGGCGAGCAGCGGCGGCAGCAGACCGAGGGCGAAGCGCCGCCCCGGCCTCGAAAGCAAGCTGATCCGCGCCTGGCGCACCTTCCAGACCACCGCCCCGCCCGTCACCAGGCAGGCGAACAGCGCCTCGCACAGCCAGGTAACCAGCCAGGCGGTCGGAGTCGCCTGGCGTGCGGCGATGAAGGCCGCCGCGAAGGCGGTGACCCCGACCGCGATTTCGCCCACCCCCGAGACCGCGGTAAAGTAAGCCGCTTCCTCCATGGTCTCGCGGATGAAGCGCAAGTTGTCCATCGCCCGCACGTGCAGCGCGGGCGGCTCGGCGGGGACAGAAGGATGGCTGCGGACCGGTTCGGGCGAGCTCACGAGCCGACTCTACCGGCCTACACCCGTCTCCGTCAAGTACTTTGCGCTACAAAGTGCAAGAGTGAAGTGATAGACCGCGGGCATTCCGCCACACCGCCGCCCCGCGGCGGCTTCGGGCCCAGAGGGAGTCAGCCTGACGGCTGGGGCTGGCGGCCGGCGAGGCGCTGCCGGGCGGTGGCGGCGATCATCGAGACCATGCCCATCAGGCCCATCGATTTGCCCATCGAGAGCTCGTTGCCAAAGACCCGGTAGACGACGTCCTGCGGCACCGCCGCCACCTGCTCGAGGGGGGCTCCGGAGAGACTCTCGTCGAGGATCACCGCCAGCGACTTGGCGGAGATCCCCTGGGGGTTCTCGACCGCGAAGTGGAAGTCGAGCGTGCCGTCGGGGCGCTCCTCGGACCAGACGTAAGCCTGCGATTCACAGGCCGGGACCAGGTGGTCGGCCGGGAAGGGCCGCCGCGCGATGCGCGGCGGCACCTCCTCGAAGCGGTCGGCAATGTCGATCAACGTCTGGATGCGCTCGGCGCGGTCGGGAACCATGTCGATTAGCTCCAGCAGCTCGGTCAGCTTTTGCGGCACTTCCGGCATGACCTTTCTTCCTCAGCGTTCGATCGGCACTCCGACCAGGTTGCCCCACTCCGTCCAGCTGCCATCATAGTTCCGCACCTTGTCGAAGCCCAGCAGGTTGGTGAGCACGAACCAGGTGTGGCTGCTGCGCTCGCCGATCCGGCAGTAGACGATGACGTCGTCCTTGGACGCCAGCTTTGCCTCCCCCTCGTAGATGGCGCGCAGGTCGGCGGCCGATTTGAAGGTGCCGTCGTCGGGATTGACCGCCCGCGCCCACGGGACGTTGGCCGCGCCGGGGATGTGGCCGCCGCGCAGCGCCCCTTCGTTCGGGTATTCCGGCATATGCAGCCGCTCGCCGGTATACTCGGCCGGGCTGCGCACGTCGATCAGCTTACCCTTGGACTGCTGGTGCTCGAGCACCTGGCCGCGGAATGCCCGCACCCGCGTGTCGTCGCGCTCGGGGGCCTTGTAGTCGCTCGGCGGATAGCTCGGCACGTCGCGGGTCAGCGTCCGCCCTTCCTGCGTCCACTTGATGCGCCCGCCGTCCATGATCTTCGCCTTGTCATGGCCGAAGAGCTGGAAGACCCAGAGGGCATAGGTCGCCCACCAGTTGTTGCGGTCGCCATAGAAGATCACGGTGGTGTCGCGCCGGGCGCCGATGCGCCGCATCAGCGCCTCGAAGCCCTCGCGCCCCAGGTAGTCGCGGCGGAGCTGATCGTTGAGGTCGCGCGTCCAGTCGACCTCGACCGCACCGGGAATATGGCCGGTGCTGTACAGCAAGGGGTCCTCGTTGGACTCGATGATGCGCACGCCGGGGTCCTGCAGATGCTTGGCCACCCAATCGGTGGAGACCAGCACCTCAGGATGGACGTAACCACGGCTCTCGATTTCACTCACGGTCGGTTCTCCTTTCGCCTCGGACTTGCCGCCTTTCAGTGCTTCAAACCTGCCCTGCGCGGCGGACGCAGGAATTTGTGACTACTCATATCACCTTAGTGCCGGCCCGCCAACCTGGGAAGACAGCCTGCGGGCGTCGGCCATTCTTTGGCACACGCCGTGCCCGTGGCGGCGGCCATGACGCGCCGCTGGGATATATTCTCCGCTTCCCGGGCTGGCCGCTGGTCCCGAGGCGCCGACGGTCGCGCCCCCAAAGCGGCCGCTCGTTTTCCTGGACGTGGCGGGCTCCAACCAGCGCCGCCGTCTCGACCGGCCTTGTGGAGACAAGATGGAAGAATTCCCCGCCGACGGCGTGGTGCGCAAGCTGCACGAGCTCTCCCGCAACCTGTGGTGGTCGTGGCAGCCCGAGATCCGCGCCATCTTTCGCGAGCTCGCCCCGGAGATCTGGAGCGGCGTGTACCACAACCCGGTGGCGCTGCTGCAACGCCTGCCGAGCGAGGAGATCCCGCGCCGGGTGCACGACCTCGAGATGCAGACCCGCATCAACCATGCCCATCGCCGGCTGCGCGAGTACCTGCAGGGAGGCGAGACCTGGGGGATTAACCGCGCCGGTTCGCTGCTGGCGCGCCCGGTGACCTATTTCTCGGCCGAGTTCGGTCTCCACCAATCGCTGCCCATCTACTCCGGCGGCCTCGGCGTGCTGGCCGGCGACCACCTCAAGAGCATGAGCGACCTCGGAGTGCCGGTGGTCGGCGTCGGCCTGCTCTATCACGAGGGCTACGTGCACCAGCGGATCGACGCCGCCGGGTGGCAGCAGGACCTCTACGAGCCGATCGCGGCCGGCGAGCTGCCGGCCGACCCGTGGCCTGACGCGGACGGCGAGCAGCTGCGCTTCGCCGTCGAGCTGCCCGGGCGGGAGGTCTACCTGCGCGTCTGGCACGTCCTGGTGGGGCGGAGCCGGCTGCTGCTGCTCGACGCCCGCGACTCGGAGAACTCGGCCGCCGACCGCGAGCTCACGGCGCGCCTCTACGGCGGCGATCAGGAGACCCGTATCCAGCAGGAGATCCTGCTCGGCGTCGGCGGCTTTCGCGCCCTCGGCAAGACCGGCATCTTTCCCTCGGTGGTGCACCTCAACGAAGGGCACTCGGCCTTCGCCCTGCTCGAATGGGCGCGGCAGCGCGTGGAACGGGAAGGGCTCGCCGCCGACGACGCCCTGCGCGAGGTGGGCGCGGCGAGCGTCTTCACCACCCACACACCAGTCGAGGCGGGCAACGAAAGCTTCCGCCCCGAGCTCGCCCGCCGCCACCTCGAGACGCTGGCCGGGGGCCTCGGCATGCCGGTCGAGGATGTCCTCGAGCTGGGCGCCGAACGGCCCGAGGAGTCCGGCGCGCCCTTCCTGCCGACCGTGCTGGCCCTGCGCCTCTGCCACCGCGCCAACGCGGTCTCGGCGCTCCACGGCCGGGTGTCGCGCAGGATGTGGCAGGGCCTCTATCCCGGCCGCTCGGAAGACGATGTTTCGATCGGCCACATCACCAACGGCGTCCACACCCGCACCTGGATGGCCACCGACATGCACTCGCTGATCGCCCACTATCTGGGCAACCGGTGGCTCGAGGTGATCACACTCCCCGAGACCTGGAAGGACGTCGAGAACATTCCCGACGCCGAGCTGTGGGAGGTCCACCAGGTGCTCAAGGCGCGGGTGCTCGGCTTCGCGCGCGGCCGCCTGGCCGAGCGCCGCGAGCGGCTCGGGCTCGCCCCGCCGCTGTCGCCGCCGCTCGACCCCGAGGCCCTCACCCTGGGCTTCGCCCGCCGCTTCGCCACCTACAAGCGGGCCAACCTGCTGCTGCGCGACCGCGACCGCCTGGCGCGCCTGCTCGGCGACCAGGGGCGGCCGGTGCAGATCATCTTCGCCGGCAAGGCCCATCCCCACGACGAGGCCGGCAAGGCCTTCGCCCAGCGCATCGTGACCCTGGGCGAGGATCCGGCCTTCGCCGGCCGGGTGGTCTTCGTCGAGAACTACTCGATGCACGTCGGCCGCCAGCTGGTGCAGGGCGTCGACGCCTGGCTCAACACCCCGCGCCGCCCGCAGGAGGCGTGCGGCACGAGCGGTCAGAAGTGCATCCTGAACGGCGTGCTCAACATCTCGATCCTCGACGGCTGGTGGGCCGAGGCGTATGACGGCGCCAACGGCTTCGCGATCGGCGGCTTCCAATCGCACGCCGACCCCGAGCTCGAGGACGAGCGCGACGCGCAGGCGCTCTTCGAGACCCTCGAGCGCGAGGTGGTGCCGCTCTACTACGAGCGCGACGAAGAGGGCTTGCCGCGCGGCTGGATCCGGCGCGTCAAGCGGGCGATCCGCACTCTCGCCTGGCGCTACAACGCCGACCGCATGGTGATGGACTACGTCCGGGAGTGCTACCTGCCAGCCGCCGGCGGCGACACCTGCCGCATGCCCCCGGCCTAGGACGTCCAAAGCTGATTGGCCCGGAGGAGACCGAGACCGGCGGCCGACCTGCGGCGCTAACGCGGAGGCGCGCATGCACGCCGGGCTCGAGACACTACGTTCCGCCAGGCTCGAACCGCGCCGATCGGGGTAGTGGTCTATTACTTGTGTACCACTACCGCCGATCGTCGCGCCGCCGGGCGGACGGAACCAGCGTGATACGTTAGCCTGGTGGCAGAGCCCCACCTCCGCCTGAGCCGCGAGGAGTACCTGACCCGGGAGCGCCGGTCCGAAGGAAAACACGAGTATCTGGACGGCGAGGTCTTCGCGATGACCGGCGCCAGCCTCCAGCACAACCGTATCGTCTGGAATCTCGCGGGCATCCTCTACTCCCAGCTCCGAGGCCGCGCTTGCCAGGCTTGCATCGGCGACATGCGGATCCAGGTCACGGCGACCGGGCTCTACACCTACCCGGATCTCGTGGTCGTCTGTGGCGAGCCCCGATTCGCCGACCGCGAGCTCGATACGCTCTTGAACCCGACCCTGATCGTCGAAGTCCTCTCGCCGTCCACCGAGGCCCACGACCGCGGCAAGAAGTTCGCTCACTACCGGACGATCGAGTCGCTGGCCGAGGTCGTCCTGGTCTCCCAGGAGCGGGTGGAGGTGGAACGCTTCTCGCGGCAGCCCGACGGGGGCTGGCTCCTCCTCGAGGCCAACAGGATCGAAGAGCGCCTCGCCTTGCCCTCGATCGGCTGTGAGCTTCTCCTGGCCGACGTCTACGAGCGGGTCTTTGGCGAGACCGCTCGAGGCCTCGAGGCTTCACCGCCGCCTCGCGACGAACGCGTGTAAGAATGGGGGCTCTAGGGCAGCTCCTCCAATTGGAGGGCCTTGTCTTCGAGGATCTGGTCCGCCTTGGCGGCGAGGATGAAGTCGTTCTCGGAGAGGCCGCCGATCGAGTGGGTCCATAAAGTGACCTTGACCCGGCCCCAGCCCAGGGCGATGTCCGGGTGATGCCCCTCTGCTTCGGCCACCTCCCCCAGGCGGTTGACGAAGGCGAGCGCCTCGCGGAAATCGCGAAAGCGGTACTCCTTCTCTAGCCGCTGCTCGCCGGCGAGCGTCCAACCATGGAGCTCGCCGTAGAGCCGTTGCAGCGCCTCACCCCTCAGGGCAGGCGTTCCTGCTTCGCAAGGCACGCACTTGCGCGCCGCCAGCTCGCTCATACTCGTTGCCTCCCTGGCGCGGGGCGGCGGTACCGCCGGCCACGCACCGTTTCGCAAGCGCGGGCAGGGTCCCGCGCTCGATGAACGCCTCGTTTGCGCCGCGGGCGCCGCCTTTTCTGGCACGTGCCTTGCGCACCATTGGCCAGGAGGAGCGGAGGGGCGACGACAGGAACCCCCCCGCCGAGCGCCGGGCGATCTGGCCCACGATCCTGGCTCCCGATCTGGATACTAGCGTGATCAGCACCACGAGCCCATCTCTCCCTAGTGATTCTCGCTCTGATTCTCGCCCCGAGCCGTCCGGCCCATCCCTGCGGCCGCTGCGATCTCCGCTTTCGCCCGCTTGAAGTGGCTGCTGGGCGGCCTGGCGGCCGCAGCCGTCCTCGCCGCCGTGGGCCTGATTGCCGCCTGCATCCACCTCTGGCGGCTGGCGGCGAGCTTTCCCGAAGCACCGATGCGCCAGCCGTCGCGCCTGTTCGCCCGGGCCGTGGACTTGCGGCCCGGTGAGCCGGCGAGCCTGGCGGAGAGAGAGTGGCTCACCAACCTCTCCGCCCCCGGCTCAACCTTGACTGGCCCTGCCAATGGCACGGCTCTTGCGGTACTCATTACCGAGGCGGGCGGCGGCGGGATGACCGCAACGGGAACTCGCATTGGTCGCTGCCGATCCGTCTCTTTTTCTTCGATCTGAAAATCCTTCCACGAGGCACACAAAAAGCAAAAGCGCCCCATCTCGAGGACGGGGCGCTCCTGGCAGGCGCGGTTGCCGGCTGACGCCGGCGGTCTGATCAGGCGCGCGCGGGGGTCCGCGCGCTTGGCTCAGTGCAGCGGCTCGAGCCGCACGGTCATCTCGACGTCCTTGCCGACCGTCGCCTCGATGTCGCGCTCCTCGGCGTGGCGGCCGGGCCGCACCACCGCCAGCTTGTGCTGGCCGGGGGATAGCACCAAGCCGGCGCCGCGCCCGGCGAGGTCGGCGCCGGTGCCGATGAAGTGCCCGTCGAGATAGACCGAGGCGTCGTCGGGCTCGATGGTCAGGCGCAGATGTCCGAGCTGGGTGTCGTGGCTCGCCGGCCCCTCGGCCGCGACCCGGCCACCTTCGCCGCTGTAGGAGTCGCTGGGGCGGGCGGAGCTGCCGCCACGCTCGCGCCGTACACGGTCGCGCCAGTCATGCCACCCCGAGTTGTCGTTGTCGCGGCTCTCGCGGTCCAACTGCTCTGCGCGCTGGCGCTCGAAGTTCTCGCGCACGTCGCGCCGCTCGTGGCTCTTCGACGGCAGGTCCTCGGGACGGACCGCCTCACCCCGCTCGAGCTTGTCGTCCCAGGTAATGACCACGCCCGGGTAGATGGTTACCTGGCGGGCCAGGGTCTTGAAGCCCTCGTGGTAGAAGACGATGTCGTAGGTTCCCTTCTCCAGCCACAGGTAACCCCGCCACCAGCCTCCGAACTGCCGCACCTTGCCGATGTACTCGCCGTTGAGGTAGACCTGCGTATCGCTCGGCGAGATGTCGAGGTCGAGCGCCCCCATGCCCTCGTGGTTGTAACCGCCGCGGCCGTAGCCGGAATACCCGTCGTTATAGCCCGGCGGGCCATAGTAGCCCGCTCCCCATCCGTTGTAGTAGGGACCGTAGTAACTTCCGTAGTAACCCGGGCCCCAGCCCCAGGGGTAGTCCCAGCCGAAGTAACCGCCGAAGAACGAATTGCCGAAGCCGCCGAAGAAGAACGGGTCGAAGAAGGCGCCGCCCCGGAAGAAGAAGCGGTCGTCACGATCGAAGAAGCGGCCGTCGCGGCCGTCGCGGAAGAACCCGTGCGAGCCCGGCTGTCGGTTGGGCGACACCGGACCGGCGCCGTTCGGGTTGATCGGGTGAGCCGTGCGGCCGCCGCTGCTCGGCGGGGCCGACGCGTGCGGCGACGACGACGACATGCGCGGACCGCCGCCGGAGGACGACATGCGCGGACCGCCGCCAGACGACGACATGCGCGAACCGCCGCCGGACGACGAGCTGTGAGCGGTGCCGCCCGAGGAGTGGCCGCCGCCAGAGGAATGGCCGCCGCCGCCACCGCCGCCAGAGGAATGGCCGCCGCCGCCACCGCCGCCGCTGGAATGGCCGCCGCCGCCACCGCCCCCGTGCGACATGGCCGCCAGAGGACCACCAGCCAGCAGCACCAGCGCCGCCCCCAGGGCTGCCGCTGGAATCAAGGCGCCATGGATTCGATCAGCTCGCCGCAGGGTTGACATTGGGAACATCTCCTTTACGCCTCCGCGCCGGTCGACCAGGCGCGGTGAAGACCTCTGATGTAATGATACCTGAGCACATTCTCCCATAGCTGGGGGAAGGCTATCGGATAATTTTGCAAGGCCTGGACCAGCCTCTCCCGGCGGCGGTGGGCGGCCCGGTCGGGCAGCGGCGGGGGCCCGTCGGGTCCGAGCCCGAGGAAGCCGCCCAGCTCCGGATGAAGACGGTAGAACACCACCGCGCAGTACCCCGCTCTTTCCTGGCGCGCCGCGAAGCGGGCGAGATCGGTCGGATGGTCGTGCGCGACCGTGGCCGCTGGCTCGTAGACCAGGCGTAACCCACGCTTTTTCAAACGATAGGCGACCTCGATATCCTCCCACGCCGCATGGGGAAAACGCAGGTCGAACGGCTCGGCGAGCAGCAGATCGCGGCCCAGTGAAAGGTTCGAAGTATAGAAGAAATTGAACGGCACGTCCTCGGCGTCGCGGATCAGCGCATAGCCGAATTGCAGTCCCTGCTCATTGATGTAGCGCAGAAAAGGGGTCAGGCGCATCCGCCGGTGCCAGCCGGTGTAGCCGATCACCGCCAGGTGAGGGTCGTCGCCGTGACGGCGGTGGGCGGCACGGTGGGCCGCCAGCCATCCAATCGCGGGGACGGTGTCGTCACCCAGAAAGGCCACCCAGCGCCCGGCCGCGACCGCCACTCCGGTATTGCGGGCCGCCGCCGGACCGCGGTTCTCCTGGCTGACCACCCGCAGCGGGATCTCGAAGCTGCGCCCACGCAGCCAGTCGGAGGTGCCGTCGGTCGAGCCGTCGTCCACCACCACGACTTCGAACGACGGCGCCCCTTCCTGGCGCACCAGCGCCGAGATGACCTCGGTGAGCACCTCCAGCCGGTTGTGGGTGGGGATGACCACCGACAGCTCAGGGCCCATGGCGCAAGCTTACCGGAGAGGGGGGAGGTCGGATCAGTTCCCTGAGAGAGGGGCCGCCTGCCGCCTCTCAGGCGGCCCGTGCCTGGGGTAAGACGAAACTGGTCCGTGCGCCAGGGGAGGGGGCGTCCCCTTCCTCCCCGGCACCACCGGGCAGCGACCCGGCGGCTTCCGACAACCGTGAAGGGGACTCGCGGGGGTTGCGGGGGCGATCCGATCGATGCTTCGAGTAGGCCTCCACCGCCACATCGCAGCGCTGTTTCCGACCTGCCGGAAGTGCCGCAACAGGCGAAAGCTGCGGCACCCTCGGGATCGGCACCACCGGTCGGGGCTAGTGGATTTGATCAGTCGCTCTGCAGCGCCTCCGCCGGGCTGACGCGCTCCGCACGCAGGGCGGGCAAGATCGAGGCAGCGGCCGCCGTCAAGAGGATCACGCCACTGGCCGTCGCAAAGGTCGGGACGTCGGTCGGCGTGACGCCGAAAAGCCGCGAGCTGATGAGGCGCGAGAGTGCCAGGCCCAGCGCCAAACCGAGCGCCCCCCCGACGAGAGCCAGGCGCATTCCCTGGGCAAGTACGAGCGCGCGCAGCGCGCGCGGAGCCGCGCCGCAGACCATACGGATCGCAAGTTCCCGCCGGCGCTGTGCCACGGAGTAAGCCATGACTCCATAGAGTCCGATCGAGGCGAGCAACAGCGCGAGCACGGCGAAGGCCCCAAGCAAGGCGATGATGATGCGGTTGCTCTGCTGTTCTTCGGCGAGCGCTTGCCGAAGCGAACGCAGCTGGTAAATCGCCAGCTCCGGATCGACCTCCGTGACCGCCAGCCGCGCGGCCGCGGCGAGCGTCTCGGGCCGGCTGCCGCGCAGCACCAGCGCGAAGCCTCGGGGCGGCTGCTGGGCCGCGGCGAGATAGATCTGCGGCTCCGGTGGCCGCGCGGCGTCCGGGCTCGCGGTGTTGCCGACCACGCCCACGACCGCCGCCCGCAGGGACAGCGGCGCTCCGTCCGCGCTCGACTCGATCTCGACGCGCCGCCCTAGCGCCTTTGCGGCACTGCCCCAGTAGCGAAGCGCCGCGGCTAGGTTGACGACCGCTACCGGAGGAGCAGCGGCGCGATCGGAAGCGGCGAAGGTGCGCCCGGCGACGATCGGTACTCGCAGCGCGGAAAAGAAGCCCTCGCTCGCCTGCGACAGGGCCGCCCAGGTCGCGTCTTCGCGTCGTTCCGCCGGTCGATCCGCAAGGCGCACGCGAGCGGCCGGGATGTCGTCGATGACGGGCAGCGCACTCGCGAGCGCGACCTGCGAGACCCCTGGAAGAGCGGCCAGGCGGGCCAACAGCCGGCGCTGGGCATCGGCGACCCGCTGGGGACCGGGATATTTCCACGCACCGAGCTCGGCCCGCAGAGTCAGCACCGAATCGGCGTCGAAGCCCAGCGGAACGCGGAACTCCGCGATCACGCTGCGCACCACCAGCAAGCCCACACTGAGCAGGGCGAGCGCAATCGCCACCTGCAGGCCGACCAGAAGATTTCGGCCGCGCCGCAGACCGACGCTGCCGGTACCCCGGCCGCCCGCTTGCAGCGCGCGGGCCGGATCGCGACCGACCACGCGCAGTGCCGCCGGCAGGACGAAAAGCAGGGGCGCGGCGAAGGAGAGCGCCGCCGCCAAAGCGACCACGTTTTGGTCGACGGTGAGCAGCTCGAAGAAGGGATCGAACGCAACGGCGCGGATGAAATGCAGGGTCGCGGAGGCGAGCACCGTGCCCAGGGCCCCCCCGAGCGCGCCGAGCACCAGCCCCTCCGTCAGCAGCTCGCGCACAATCCGACGCCGGCTCGCTCCCAGCGCGGCGCGCACCGCGAAATCGCGGCGCCGGTCGATGAGGCGCGCGAGCAGCAGGTTGGTGACGTTGGCGCAGGCCAGAAGCATCAGGAGCCCGACGACAGTCACGAGCAGCGCCAAGGTGAGCCAGACGTTCGGACCGCCCAGAGCCCCCTTGGTCGATACCACCTGCGCGCGCCAGCCGCGGTGCGTTTCTGGATGCTCCGCCTCCAACCGCGCCGCCACGGCAGCGGCCTGCGCGTTCGCTTGCGCAATCGTCGCACCGGCGGCCAGACGGCCGGTCAAGCGGACATCGCGCACTTCGGGCGAGGCGAGTGCAGGGTCTACCTGGAGCGGCAGCCAGAGATCGACGTTCGCAAGACTGCCGAGCTCGATCTCCGGACCGAGCACCCCGACCACGTTGTACAGCGCGCCATCGAGCTTCAGCGATCTTCCGATGACGTCCGGGCGCCGGCCGAGCTCGCGCTGCCAGAAGCGATGACTGAGGACGGCGACGCGCGGCGCGGCGCGGTGCTCGTCGGTTGCGGCGAGCGGGCGCCCAAGGATCGTCCGCAGGCCCCACACGCGGTGCAGGTCGCCGACGACCAGGCCCGCCTTGACGTGCAGTGCCCCGCCTGCAAGGCCGCTCAAGGTCAGCGAGCGCGGCATGCGGCCGGCCAGCGTCTCGAACGCCGGGACGCCGTCCCGCCAGGCGGCATAGTCCGGCAGCGAAACGGACGACCGATCGTTTCTGGTATGGGGATCGACGCCGTATAGCCAGCCCAGGCGCTGGGGCTCGCGCCACGGCAGCGGCCGGAGCACCAGTACGCTCACAAAGCTGAAGATCACCGCGTTGGCCCCCAGCGCGAGGGCAAGAGTGACGACCACGGTCAGCGCGAACGCCGGGCGCCTGCGCAAACCATGCGCGGCGTGCAATAGGTCCTGAACAAGACCTGCCATAGCCATCCTCCCCATGGGCGCGGCGACGCAACGCCCTACGATCGCTCAGCCGAGTTTGGCCTCAACGACTCCTTACGACCGCGGGCGGCTGCGTGTTTCGCCGATCGCCGGTTCTCATCGTTCGCGGCCGACCGCACCGGCGAGGACGAAGCGGAAGCTTCGCTAGCGGCCTGGCGGGGTCCGGCCTTGCTCCGCGGGCGTGGCGGAGGTGGGTGGGGCGGGCGGGTCGACGACCTGCAGCTCGCCGTGGCCCGCGAGGATGCCGAAGAGCTCGCCGAGAGGTGCGTTCTGGAGTGTCAGCGTCAGGTGCTCGCCCGGTGTCGCCGGCACGAACTCGACCCGACTACCCAGCAAGCGATTCACCAGGCGTGAAACCCCCGCCAGCTCCGCGTCGCGAGCGGCGAAGGTCACCCGGAGCGCCTTGAGCTGGTCGACCGAGAGCGTGCCGAACCGCGGCGGCTCGGCAAACATTACGGCCGTGTCGCCGTCGACCATGGCAGCGAGAAGTCCGGCGATGTCGCGGTGGTTGGTGAGCGGCGGGTGATCGCGCTCGGCCGGGGAATCGCTGGCGGCGTAGGCCCACAGCCTCGTGGGGAACGAGATGAGATGAGCAGCGTCTGGGACAGCGTCTGGGGAGTCCACGTTGAAGTTGACCGTGAGGTTCAAGACGACGGCGATGGGGACGCCATCCTTGGCCGCTGGTACGAAGTGCCAGTCGCAAATGGCGTCGAGCGCAGCACGGTCGAGCCCCAGCGGGAGGCCCTTGAGCACCCTGGGACGGAGGACGGCGCCGGTTTCGGAAATGACTGCCTGGGCAATGACCAGCCCTTGGAGGCGGGCCTTCTTCGCCGGCTCGGTGTAGCGGGGCGGGGAGGTGGTCTCCGGCCTTGGGGGGACCAGCCCCGGTGCCGGGGCGTAGCTTTCAGGAAGACCGACCGATTCGAGGCCGTGCCGAGAGAGGAAGGCGCCGACCGCGCCATATGAGGAAAGGTCGGCGGTCGCCAGGCCGGGCTCGAGGAGCTGGGCCAGTTGCCAGCGGCAAGCCGCGCTGTCGTCTCTTCCGGCCTTGGCCTCGGCGAGGGCAAGGAGGGCGAACGCCCGGGCAGGCAGTGTGCCGGCCATCAGGAGATCGCGAGCCGCAGCTTCGGCGCGGTCGTAGGCACCGTCCAGGATCAGCTGATGCGCGGCGGCGACGGCCGGCTCGGCACTGAGCATAGCGTCAAGGGATGGCGGCTCCGGGGCGGCGAGCGCGCGGCCGGTAGAAAACGCCAAGCTCAGGAGGAAGAAGACGGATCGAAGCGTATTCATGGCCTCATCTCCCATGGTCGATGACCTCACTTGGTTACCGCATCCTTTTTGCGATCCTCGCACGGCTGGTTCCGACCAGTCATCATTGTTCGCCGCGCGGCCGGCAATAGTACCGAACAAGGTAATTTATATGAGTCCTGGGCTCTTCCGGCTGGGCTCCTATATCTCTAGTTCCCCGAGGGTTCAATTTCGTGACAAAGACTACCCTGATTTCGTGCGCATCGAGTAGTCCTTCGAGTTAGACGACCGCTGAAATGTGGGACTCCCGAGATTCCGGGGGGAGGGGCGGCTCCACGATCTCTCCGGCGTGGAGGAACCAGAGCTCGAAGCGGGGAGGCTGGGCGGGAGCGAGGGCCTCGCGGATGGCGCGCAGGTAGGCGGCGCCCTGAGAGGCGTAGAGGGCGGCGCGCTGGGCGAGGGCGGGGCCTTCGACTTCGTCGGTCTTGTAGTCGGCGACCACCAGGGCGCCGGTTGCGGGGTCGCTGTACAGCAGGTCGATGGCGCCGGAGATGACGCCGACCGGCCCCGATGCGGCTTCCGGGAGCGGTGGGAGCAGGACCGGCAGCTCGCGCGCCAGGAGCCGGGAGCGCAGGTCGTGGAGCCGGAGGGCGAGGCCGCTCGAGCAGAAGCGGTCGAGCAGGGCGGCGGCCCTGGGCAGGGCACGCTCGGGATCGCCGGCCAGGTCGGCGGCCGACAGCGCGGCCAGGTAGGCGGGCAGCAGCGCTTGCTGGCGCGCCCTCTCGCGCTCGAGATCGGCCTCCAGGTCCCAGCTCTCGAGCGCCCGGTGTATGGCGGCGCCGGCGGCCATCGCCAGCCACCGGTCGGCGGCGGCGGCGCCCGGGATCGATCGGGGCGTTGCGCCGGCCGACCCGCCGGTAGCCCCGGATGCGCCGTCTGCCGGCTCAGGCGTCTCTTCGGCCTTGGCGGTGCTTGCGGCACGGGCCGCGGCCACGCCCCCTCCGCCGGCGGCCCAGCTCTCGGCGAGGTGCTCGCGCAGCCGGGCGTGCGCCTCCTCGGAGGCGGCCGCCGCATAGGGCCGGCGCATGCGTTCCGCGGCGGCGGCGCGGTGCGCGGCAAGCGCGGCGGCCTGGGCGGCGACTGCCGCAGGCGCCGGCAGGTTGGGGTTCTCCGCGCTCGCGCCCGCCGGGGCGGGCACGACCGGCGAGCCACCAACACCGGGGAACTTCCAGAGTGGCTGGATGCGCGGGGGGCCGGTGGGCGGCGCTTCCGCCATTACCAGCCTCTCGTCCGCGATGGCGGCTGGGACCGCGGCCTGATCGCAGGCCTGCTGCCAGAGGGCGTCGAGATCGGGCAGACCAGGCCGGTGGGCGAGGAGCTGAAGGTGATTGCGGGCCCGTTCAGGTGCGGGAGCGCGCCCGCCGCGCGGCCACGCTCCGGCCAGCACCAGCCGCTCCTTGGCCCTGGTCATGGCGACGTAGAGAGTGCGCACCCGCTCGGCGGCCTCGACCTCGGAACGCGCCGCCTCGACGAGGTCGAAATCGAGCGTCGGCGCTGCGAAGAGCTGGAGCTCGAAGCGGCCGTCAAGAGCGGCAGCGCGCGCCGCGGCGGTCGCCGGGCCGCGCTCGAATCCCGCCCCCTTGTGCAGCTGCGGCAGGTAGACGTGCCCGAAGTCGAGCCCCTTGGCGCCGTGGATGGTGAGCACCCGGACCGCCTCCTCGGTGCCCTCGGCCGGCTGACCCTCCTCGGCGTCGCGACCCTCGGCGACGTTTTCGCGCAGCTCCTCTAGCAGCGCCGTGACGTCGCCGCTCCCCTGCTCGAGCTCGGCCAGCAGCTGGCGGAAGAAGCGATCGAGGTTGGCCAGGCGGTAGGCGCCGAGATAGCGCGCCGCGGCGCCGAGGTCGAGCAGGAAGAGACGCCGCAGCCGCTCGACGAAGAGGTCCGCGGGCTCGGACTCGAACGACTCGCGCAGCACCGCCAGCTGCTCGACCGCGGCCAGCAGGCTCGCTTCCCAGCCCCGCAGCCGCTCGAGGCCCGGCACCTCCGCCGGCAGCGCGGCGGCCGCTTCCTCGATCGCCTGGCGCAGGGCGGCGAGCGGCGCCGGGGCAGTGCCCAGGAGCTCGGTCATGCGGCGCGGCAGGCCGTGGCTCCAGAGCGGCAGCCAGGCGGCGTCCGGCACCCCCACCAGCGGCGAGCGCAGGGCGGTCACCAGCGCCAGGTGGTCGCCCGGGTCGAGCACGGCGCGCACCAGGGCGGCGGCATCGATGACCTCGCGCCGCCGGTAGTACTGGCGGTCGCGCCCCACCGCGAAGGGGATGCCGGCGTCACGCAGCGCTTCGAGATAGAGATCGAGGTCGCCCATCCCGCGCAGCAGGATCGCGGTCTCGCGCCAGGGGACCCCTTCGCGGTCGTGGAGCTGCCGCAGGTCGGCGGCGATCGCCGCCGCTTCCAGCTCGGCGGCGGCGCCACCCACCGCAGGCGCCGGCGACGGCGCCCGCGAGCCCGCCGGCGGTGAAGACGATTCGGGTTCCGGCTGCTCGGCGGGCAGCCAGGAGACCCAGAACTCGATCGGCGCCCGGCCGCCGGCGCTGAATAGGGGATCGGCGGCGCGCGGCGCGCAGGCGAGGAGCGGCTCGAAGCGGGGTTGCAGGCCGGGGCTCTCGCGCATCACCGGCGCGATCGTGGCAGCCACTTCGTCGAGGATCGGCGGCACCGAGCGGAAGTTCTCGGCCAGCGCCATCACCTCGCCGCCTGCCGCGCGAACCCCGGCGATGAAGTTGTCGTAGGCCAGGAGGTCGGCATTGCGCCAGCCGTAGATCGACTGCTTGGGGTCGCCGACCAGGAACAGGCCGGGCCGCTCCTCGGGCGGCGCCGCGAGGGCGATCCAGCGCAGGATCTCGCACTGCGTGCGATCGGTGTCCTGGAACTCGTCGACCAGCAGCTGATCGATGCCGCGGTGCACTCGCCGCCGCACCTCGGGGTGGGAGGCGAGCAGGGTCTCCGCGCCGCGCAGCAGCGAGTCGAAGGTCGCCACGCCGCGGCGCCTGGTCTCGCCCTCGACCGCCGCCAGCAGCGGCGCGAGCGCCAGCCGGGCGTGGCGCAACCTTTCTGGATCGAGCCGCGCCAGATGGGCGAGCAGCCGGCAAAGAGCGCCGGCCCGGCGGGCCAGCTCGTCATCTCCGCCCCCGCCCTCCGCGCTCTCGCCGGGGCTCCGGTCCTCCCTGCTCCCCGCGTTCGCCAGGCCCGCCTGGCTGCCGCGGCTCCACTCCTCGAGCAGCTTGACGAGCACCGGCGGCAACGCCGCCGCGGCCGCCGCCGCCAGCGCCGCGAGCTCGCCAGCCACCGCCTCGAAAGCGCTGAAACCGCTGTCAGGCGCGGGCTCAGGCGCCGGCGACGCCGGCGATCGAGACGGGGCCGCCGGAGCGCCGGTGCCAGGGAGGCCGCGCGCTCCGGCCGCCGCGAGATAGGCGCCGAGCTGGGCGAGGCCGCGGGCCACCGCGGCGGTCTTGGCCGGCAGCCGGCCGGCCCCCGGGCCGCGGCCGCCGGCGGCGGGCCAGCCGGAGGGATCGGCGCCGAGCCGCGATGCGAGGAGCGCCTGCAGCCCGGCACAGCTCTCGGCGAGCCGGCGGCGGAAAGACTCGACCCGGGGAGGGGCCAGCGGATCGGCTGCCAGCGCCGACGCCGGCAGCCCGGCGGCCGCCAGGTCGGCGAGCGCCGCGGCGACCTCGCGCGGACCGATTCCCCACCCGGCAAGAGCCAGCAGGTGAGGGTCCCCCGGCGACCCGTAGCCGCGGCGCAAGGCTGCCTCGACCGTCTCGTCGATGATCCGCTCGAGCAGCCGCCCGTCGGCGTCGACAGTCAGCTGCGGGTGGACGCCCGCCTCGAGCGGATAGGTCGCCAGCAGACCCAGGCAGAAAGCGTGGATGGTGCGCACCGCCAGGTGGTCGAGGGTGGCGGTCAAGGCCCGCGCGCGGCGCGCCAACTCGGCCGCCGGCGGGAGCGCGGCGGCGGCGAGCCAGTCCGGCGCCGCGCCGCCGCGCGCCAGCGCCGCCAGCTCGCGCGCCGTGCGCCCAGCCATCTCGGCCGCCGCGGCCTCGGTGAAGGTGATGGCGACCACGCCGCCGAGCACCCCGGCCGCGACCTGTTCCGGGGTGGGCGCCGGCCGCCCCCCGCTGCGGCCAGTGCTGCCAAGCTGGTGGAGCCGGCCGAGATCCTCCCGTCGCCGCGCTTCGCCCTTCTCCCACCCCGGCCCCAGGGACCAGGCAAGCAGCCGGGCAACCAGGGTCGTCGTCTTGCCGGTCCCCGCTCCCGCCTCGATCACCAGCGGGCGGTCGAACTCGCGCTGGGCAGCGCGCCGAGCGGCCCGGTCGCGCGCTCTCAGCTCGTCCACCCCAGCCGGCGGCGGAAAGCGCGGCGGCGCGGCCATCAGCAGCCCTCCTCCGCCGGTAACCGCCACAGCTCCAGCAGGGCCTCCTCCGCTGGGTGCATCGCCCGATCTGCCGCCGGTGCGCTGTCGCCGGCGCCACGCGGCGTGCGCTGCCGCGCCTCTGCTGCCCAGCGAAAGAGCCGCCGCCGGGCGCCCGAGTCGCCGCGCAGGCAGGCCTCGGCGACCGCGCACGACGCGCAGCGCCGCGGCTCCTTGCGCCCGGCGGGATCGACCAGCCGGGGAAAGAAGCTGCCGGCGTCCCAGGCCGCGAGCAGCGCGCGCACGGCGCCGGCGAATGCATGCTCGAAGTCGCGGTCGGCGGCCTCGACCGCGAACTCCCGCGCCTCCCGGCTCTCGAGATCAGGCCGCAGGAAGAGGTAACGCCCCTGCGCCGCGGCGGCTGGCTGGGCGGCAGGCTCCTGCCGCGGC
This sequence comes from Thermoanaerobaculia bacterium, assembly GCA_035544875.1. Taxonomy (GTDB): domain Bacteria; phylum Acidobacteriota; class Thermoanaerobaculia; order Multivoradales; family UBA5704; genus JASLEW01. The sequence goes on from DASZZP010000112.1 coordinate 55,348, forward strand.
TGCGGCGGCTGGGCCGCCCGGGCGGCGAGCAGATAGGCGACCGCCTGGAGATGGGTTCCATCCCGCACCTTGGCGAGGAAGTGGCGCCTCCTGGTCGCGGCCTGGAGAGCAATCGAGATCGGCTGTCCGGTCTTGTAGTCGGTGTATCGCCAGCGCCCCTCCGGCGCCTGTGGCACCTGCGACCCCTGCGACCCCTGCGGCCCCGGCGACCCCTGAGACCCCTGAGACCCCTGAGACCCCTGAGAGTAGTCGAGGCGGTCGGCGCGGAAACGGAGGCGGCGCGGCCCGGCCGCATCGGCCACTGCCAGCTCGCCCACGACCTCGCAGCCTGCGACCGGCAGGGCGCCGCCGGCCCCCTCCGGCCAGTCCATCTGCCGGGCCGTTTCGACCAGCGGCCGGGCGCAGTGGGCAAGCGCCCGCGCCAGCCCGGGCAGCACCAGGCCGTCGTCCGCCAACAGCCGCTCGGCCTCCTCGATCAGCAACTCCTCGAGCCGCGCCGCGGGAGGCCAGGGCACCGGGACTAGCGCCTGCGGGCCGGCCAGCGCCTCCTCGGGCAGCGCCTCGCGCACCAGGCGCTCGAGCACCGAATGGACCAGGTTGCCGAGCCGCAGCGGGTCGGCGCCGGGCAGCGTGCCGAGGGCCGGCGGCGGGCGCTCGATCCGCAACAGGCGCCCGAGAAAGAGTTGCCAGGGGCAGGCGGCCAGGTTCTCGAGGTAGGTCACGTAGAGGGCGCCCCGGTCGGACACCGGCCGGCGACCGCCGGCGGCCGCCGCCGCGAGACCTGCCTGGCCGGCGCCGATGAAGCCGAGATAGGGCCCGAGCCGGGCCGCCGTCGCCCTGCCCTCGGGGGTGCGCAGATCGGGGTCGACCTCGTCGAGGATGCGCAGCCGCGCACCGGCGACCGCCCCGGGATCGAGGGCCAGCACCTCCCGTCCCCACTCGCTTCGCACCTCCTGCCATGCCATGGGCAGGATCTGCGCCAGGCCGCGGCGTGGCCCATGGAGCGCGGCCAGCACCGCGTGCTCGTCGGGCGGCCGCGGCGCGGCGGCGATGCCGGGAGCAGGAGCGGCGGGGGCGCCGTAGAGCGGCGGCGCCTTGGCGGGCGCGAGCTGAGCGGCGAGAGGGGCGAGCAGGGGCGAGGCGGACAGCGGATTGCCATCCTCATCGGCGGTCCGCCACGACAGGGTGACGGCGGGCGCCGCCGACAGCAGCTGGGCGAAGAGGTGGCGCTCTTCGTCGAAGCCCGAGGCGCGCCGCGGCAGGTCGGGGAGGACCCGCTGCAATACGCCGCGCAGGCCGTCGGGCAGCAGCGGGTCCTCGCGCAACGGGCGCGGGAAGAGGTCGCGGTTGAGGCCGCAGGTGAAAAGGTGGTCAAAGGTGCGGCCGCGCGCCTCGCCCGCGGCCAGCAGCTGGATGCCGCCGCCCGCGCCGCCCAGCTCGTCGCTGCCCTGGTCCCCCAGGGCGCGCGCCAGCAGCCGGCGCAGCTCGTCGGCGGCGAGCGGCAGCGACTCGGGAAGCTCGCGCTCGAGCTCCGCCACCGCGGCCCACAAGGGCGCGCCCGCCGCGGCGTCGAGGCGCAGATCGGCCCCCAGCAGGGAGCGCAGCCGGCCGAGCTGCTGGCCCGCCGGCGCCTCGGCCGGCCACCCGGCCAGCCGGTCGTAGACCCGCGCCGCCGCGGCGATGCCGCGCCGTAGACGGCCGCCCGAGATGCGGCGCGGCAGCGCCACGGTCTGCCCTTCGCCAGGGTCGTGCGCCATGGCTTCATCGCCGGAGAACTCGCTCTCGCCGCTCTCGCCGCTCTCGCCGCTCTCAGCATCGCCCTCACCCTTGCCGGGACCCTCGCCGGCCAGCCGAGCAGCGCCCGCCGCCGCCGGGCGAGCCGGCAGCAGGCCGTCGCGGATGGGCAGCCGCAAGCCCTGCTCGAAGGGCGCGGAGCGGAGGACGGCAAGGTCGCGCAGGCGGCCCAGGCCGAGGGCGTGAAAGGCGAGCCGGAGGTCGACGCGCGCCCCCCCCGAAAACCTGCCGGCGGCGTCGAGCCAGCAGTCGGACGGCGCCTCGACGCCCCGCCGCAGCAGCTCCAGCACCGCCCTGGCGCGCCGCCCCGCCGGCAAGGTGGCGCCGCGCTCGCCGACGCCCGAGAAGGGCACCCCCAGCCGCCGCAGGTGGCGGCGCAGGGCCAGCCGGTAGGGCTCGAGCTCCCGCGCCACCACCGCGATCCGCTCGGGCAGCGCGCCCGAGTCGAGCAGCGCGCGCAGGCGAACGGCGATCTCGCGCACTTCGGCATCTGCTCCCACCGCCGTGAAGCTCTGGATCAAAGGCAAGGCGGCGGCATCTCTTCCCGAGGCTCCGGCCCGCGCTCGATCGGGCGGCGGAAGGATGGCGCTCAGACGCTCGGCCAGACGCTCGGTGGCCGCGCGCTCTGCCGCGCCGGGCTCGCCCGGCACCGGCGGGCGATCGAGCACCAGCAGGGCGGCGCGGCCGGCGGCCGCCGGACGCAGCAGCAGCTCGAGCAGGTCGGCGGCGACGCCGGTGGTGGCGACGAATCCATGCACCAGGATGGCGCGCGCCGGCAGCACCTGCTCGGGCGCCGCGCGCAGGCAACCGGCCGCCTGGCGCAGCAGCGTCGAGCGGCGGCCGAGCCGCAGTCGGCGCAGCTCCAGCTCGGTGCGTACCGCGGCCCGCACCAGCGCCCGCGCCCGCGCCACTTCGGCGCGGCTGCCGGCGTGCGGGCCGTCGGTGGCCAGCGCCTCGTCGGCGGCCTCGGCGTGCTCGGGCTCCAGACCGGCATCGAGCAGCTCGCCGATGGTCGCGGCAGCCGCCTGGTAGCCGTCGACGAGGTCGCCGAGCCCACCGCGCAGCGGCGCCTCGCCGCGCGCCTGGCGCTCGGCCAGCGCCTCCGCCAGCAGCCTGCCCCGGGGCAGCGGCTGGCCGGCGCGCTCCAGCACCTCGCAGGCCAGGCCGAAAAGGGTCTGCACCGCGACGCCGGCAAGGGCGCGCCCCCGCCGCCGCACCAGCTCCGCCGCGAGATGGCGGCGCAGGCTGCGCCCGGGCACCACGATCCGCACCGGCAAGGCCAGAAGCGCCGGATTGCGGCAGCCCTCCTCGACCAGCCGCTCGACCTCCACCCACAGCAGCTGCTCGGCGTCACGAGCGCCGCAGGCCAGCAGCAGGCGGGCCGCAGGCCGGAGCTCTTCGCCCGCACCAAACAGATCGAGCTGGCACCCTTCCATGCTCTAAGGATACCCGCAGGAATGACCCCACTACCCTCCTTTCGGACTGCTCTGTTTTTCTTGGCTCTGTTTTTCTTGGCAGGGAAGCGGGTGTGGGCCGGCGTCGACCACCGCGAAGGCCTCCGGCCGGCGCGATTCGCGCCTGTGTGGATACGTCGTTGACGTATAATCGTTACGTGAGCGGCGTGCACTTCATCGAGACTCCGACCTTCCGTCGAGTCTGCGATGACCTGCTCTCGCTCGAAGAGTTTCGTGCCTTGCAGGTCGCGCTCTACGACAAGCCGGACGTCGGCGACGTGATCCCCGGTGCGGCAGGCCTGCGCAAGATTCGCGTCGCACGCGCGGCCGACGGCAAGCGAGGCGGCGCCCGCGCTTACTACTATTGGCACGTGCGGGGACGCACGGTCTGGTTGCTGTACCTGCACGCAAAAAACGTGGCCCCACCAACCAAGAATCAGGAGCGCGAACTTGGCAGACGCGCTCGCACGTTGATCAAGGAGTTGTCATGAACAAGAAGCACTTCGCTGAGATGCTCGGCTCGCTGGACGAGGCCGTTGAGATCGCCGGCGGCAATCGGAAGCCCGCACGAGCTTACACCCTGACCGAGCCGGACGCTCGCGCGATCCGTCGGTCGCTTGGCCTCACCCAAGTGGAGTTTGCGGCGCTCCTCAATGTCCCAGTGGCCACGATTCAGGGGTATGAACAGGGGCGGCGCGCACCCGATGCGCCCGCACGCACACTGCTGCGCGTCGCTTTGGCGGCGCCAGAGCTCCTACGGAGCATCCACACCGACAGAAGGGTCGCGAAGGCTTCTGGATCGTCAGGAGGACCGGGAGCCGAGGTCGAGCCGGCCGGCGCTCATCGCTCAAGGCCCTGACCCCTGGCTCAGCTCGCGGTATGCGCGGCACGGCGGCTGCCGGGTCACGTCGTGCCACCGCCCGTCCGCGTCAGCCCCGCAGGCCCTTTGCGGTCCTCGAGCCGGCCGGCAAATCTACCATTGCGGCACTCCCGGCAGGTCGCTCCCGGCAACCGGCTTGATCAACTTCGCCAGCTCTCGCCGCGGCCCGGCTCCAGCACCGGCGCGGCGCCTTCCTGGTCCTTGTACTGCAGCAGGTAGAGGCGGTAGTAGATGCCGCGCTGGGCCAGGAGCTCCTGGTGGGTGCCGCGCTCGCGGATCTCCCCCTTGTGCAGCACCAGGATGCGGTCGGCCTTCTGGATGGTCGAGAGGCGATGGGCGATGACGATGCTGGTGCGCCCGATGAGCAAGCGGGCGAGCGCTTTCTGGATGAGCTGCTCGGTCTCGGTATCGATCGACGAGGTGGCTTCGTCCAGGATCAGGATCCGGGGGTCGAAAGCCAGCGCCCGCGCGAAGGCGATCAGCTGCTTCTGGCCGACCGACAGCCCGGCGCCGCGCTCCTTGACCGGCGCCTCCATGCCGCCGGGCAGCTTGTCGATGAACGGCAGGGCATGCACCTCGCGCGCCGCCCAGCGCAGGCGCGCCTCGTCGATCGCCGGCTCGCCGAGCCGGATGTTGGCGCCGATCGTGCCCGCAAAGAGGAAGACGTCCTGCAGCACCATGGCGATGCCACGGCGCAGCGCCGCCAGGTCCCACTCGCGCACGTCCACGCCGTCGACGCGCACCGCCCCGGAAGCGACGTCGTAGAAGCGCAGCAGGAGATTCGCCAGGGTGCTCTTGCCGGCGCCGGTATGGCCCACGACCGCCAGGGTCTCGCCCGGCTGGACGTCGAACGAGATCCCCTTCAAGACGGGCTCGTCCTCAATGTAGCTGAAGCGCACATGATCGAACTCGATCGCGCCGCGCATCGCCCGGGGTGCCACCGGCTCCGGCATCCCCGGCATCCCCGGCGCCCCCAGCGGCCCCAGCGACCCCGGAGAATGTCCGCCGGCCGGCGACCCCGGCGAATATCCGCCGGCCGGCGAGGCGATCGTCAGTGGCGTGTCGAGCAGACGGAAGATGCGCTCCGAGCTCGCCATGGCGCCCTGCAGGATGTTGTACTTCTCCGACAGGTCGGAGAGCGGCTGATAGAAGCGCTGCGCATACTGCAGGAAGGCGATCAGCGCGCCCAGCGACACCGCGCCAGCGACGACCTTGCCGCCGCCGAACCAGATCAGCAGCCCGAGGCCGGCCGCGGTGATCAGGTCGACGCCGGGGAAAAAGACCGCGTAGTAGAGGATCGAGCGCACGTTGGCATCGCGGTGCGCCTCGTTGATGACCGCAAACTGGCGCGCGGCCTCCGCCTCGCGGCCGAACAGCTGCACCACGGGCATGCCGCTGATGTGCTCCTGGAGAAAGGCGTTGATGCGCGCGATCTTGACCCGCACCTCGCGGAAGCTGTCGCGCACCCGCACCCGAAACCAGAAAGTGAGCGCAACCAGCAGCGGCACGATCGAAAACGACAGCAGCGCCAGCCGCCAGTCGAGCCAGAACAGCACCATCACGATGCCCAGCAGCAGCAGCACGTCGCCGACCAGCTCGACCAGCCCCGAGGTGAAGAGCTCGTTCAGGGCGTCGACGTCGGTGGTCACACGGGTGACCAGCCGGCCGATCGGGTTGCGGTCGAAATACGATACCGGCAGCCGCTGCAGGTGGCCGAAGATCTGGCCGCGCAGGTCGTACATGATGTACTGCCCCATCAGCTGCATCACGTAGCCTTCGGCGTAGAGGGTCAGGAAAGTCAGCGCCAGAGCGGCGAGGTAGACCGCCGCCACCGCCGCCACACCCTGGTGGGGGACGGCGGCGGGATCGATGCCTCGCGCCCGCAGCGCCTCATCCACCGCGGCGCTCGCCGTGGAGAGTCGGGTCTGGCCGCCGGCCGGACGCATGAAGAGGTCGATCGCCACCGCGGTCGCCAGCGGCCCGACCAGCTGCAGCAACGAGGAGAGCAGGATGAGACCGAGCGCCCCCAGCGTCATCCAGCGATAGGGGCGCAGGTAGCGCAGCAGGCGCCGCATCAGGCGGGCGTCGTAGGCCTTGCCCAGCACCTCCTCTTCGTGGGGATCCTGCGTCGCCATCGCCCAGACGATAACCCAAAGCGCGGGTAGGGCCGCCCATCCGGTGATGGATGGGCGTCATTCCCCGGAGGGCTCTCCCCGGAGGTCAGGACCCGCGCGCCCAATCAAAGCGCGGGGGCCGGTGGCAGCCCCCCGGGAGCTTGTTGTACACTCGTCCAAGATTCTGATTCGGGGGCGCTTGGACCGCAGGAGCAACGCCGCATGCTGCCGACTCTCAACCAATTGCTCAAGGACATGGTGGGGCAGGGCGGCTCCGACCTCCACATCACGACCAACTCGGCGCCCCAGGTGCGGGTCGACGGCGTCTTGCGGCCGATGAACCTGCCGCCGATGACCCCTTCCGAAACCAAGCAGCTCGCCTACTCGATCCTGACCGACAACCAGAAGCACCGCCTGGAAGAGGACCTGGAGATCGACCTCTCGTTCGGGCTCAAGGGGCTTGCCCGCTTCCGCGCCAACATCTTCCACCAGCGCGGCGCGATCGGCGCGGCGTTCCGCCAGATACCCTTCGAGATCCGCGGCTTCCGCGAGCTGGGGCTGCCGGCGGTGATCGAGCGCATGTGCGAGAAGCCGCGCGGCCTCATTTTGGTCACCGGGCCGACCGGCTCGGGAAAGTCGACCACCCTCGCCGCGATGCTCGACAAGGTCAATCGCGAGCGCCACGAGCACATCGTAACGGTCGAGGACCCGGTCGAGTACCTGCACAGCCACAAGAGCTGCATCGTCAACCAGCGCGAGATCCACGCCGACACGCACAGCTTCGCCGCCGCGCTGCGCTCGGCGCTGCGCCAGGACCCGGACGTGGTGCTGATCGGCGAGATGCGCGACCTGGAGACCGTCGAGTCGGCGCTGCGCATCGCCGAGACCGGGCACCTGACCTTCGCCACCCTGCACACCAACTCGGCCGCGCAGTCGATCAACCGCATCATCGACGTCTTCCCCGCCCACCAGCAGTCGCAGATCCGGGCCCAGCTGTCGCTGGTGCTCGAGGGGATCATCTGCCAGGCGCTGCTGCCCAGGGCGGGGGGCAAGGGCCGGGCGCTGGCGCTCGAGGTGCTGGTGCCGAGCCCGGCCATCCGCAACCTGATCCGTGAGGACAAGGTGCACCAGATCTACGGCATGATGCAGGCGGGACAGGCCAAGCACAGCATGCAGACCTTCAACCAGTCGCTCGCCGCCCTCTACTTCCGGCGCATGATCACGCTCGAGACCGCGCTCTCCCGCTCGTCGTTCCCGGACGAGCTGCAGGAGATCATCGCCCGCGGTCCCGCTTCCTTGAACCCGGCGATGAAGGGTTAGAGGAGCTGAAGAGATGCCCAGTTTCGTTTGGAAAGGCCGCACCCGGGCCGGTCAGCTCCAGGAGGGGCAGCTGCTGGCCGACTCGCAGGCCGCCGCCATCGCCGTCTTGCGGCGCCAGCAGATCCAGGTCACCACGATCCGCGAGAAGGGGCGCGAGCTCAAGATCCTGCCGCGCATCCCGCGCGGCATCAGCTCCAAGCGCATCGCCATCTTCACCCGCCAGTTCTCGGTCATGCTCGACGCCGGCCTGCCGCTCGTGCAGTGCCTGGAGATCCTCGGCGAGCAGGAAGAGAACCGGGTCTTCCAGGCGGTGATCCAGCAGGTGCGCAGCGACGTCGAGTCGGGTTCGTCGCTGGCCGAGGCGATGCGCAAGCATCCCAAGGCGTTCGACAACCTTTACGTCAACATGGTGGCGGCGGGCGAGGCCGGCGGTATCCTGGACGTCATCCTGCAGCGCCTGTCGACCTACATCGAAAAGGCGGTCAAGTTGAAGGGCCAGGTCAAGGCGGCCCTGATCTATCCCTGCTCGGTCATCGTGATCGCCTCCTTCGTGGTGTTCATCATCCTGTGGAAAGTGATTCCGGTGTTCTCCCAGCTCTTCGCCGGCCTGGGCGGCGAGATGCCGCTCATCACCCGCGTGGTGATCAACGCCAGCAACTTCGTCGGCCGCTTCTTCCCCTTCATCGCCGTGGTGATCGTCTTCGGCATCGTCGCGGTGAACCGCTATCACAAGACCCACCGCGGCCGGCGAATCATCGACGGCGCCCTGCTCAAGATCCCGGTGATCGGCATCCTGCTGCGCAAGATCGCGGTGGCGCGGTTCTGCCGCACCCTGGCCACCCTGACCTCCTCCGGCGTGCCCATCCTCGACGGGCTCGAGATCACCGCCAAGACCGCCGGCAACGCGATCATCGAGGACGCCATCATGGCGGTGCGCAAGAGCGTCGAGGAAGGCAAGACGATCAGCGACCCGCTGGCCGAGACCAAGGTCTTCCCGGCCATGGTGGTACAGATGATCAACGTCGGCGAGCAGACCGGCGCCCTCGACCAGATGCTGTCCAAGATCGCCGACTTCTACGAGGAAGAGGTGGACACCGCGGTCGCCGGCTTGATGAAGCTCATCGAGCCGCTGATGATCACCATCTTGGGCGCGATCATCGGCACCATCGTGACCGCCATGTACCTGCCTCTGTACTCGATCCTGAGCAAGATCGGGTAGGGCCGCGGCGCGCGCTTGGGCGAACGGAGGCATTTGACGGCGACGCAGGCGCCGCCTCCCCTCGCCCCGCCGCGCGCGGTCTCGATGCCGGCTCTCGAGCGCTATCTGCGCTGGTACATCGCCATCCGGGTGGTGGCCGTCACCAGCGTCCTGCTGCCCTACTTCCTGCTGCAGCTCGCCACTCCCGGGGGGTTCCAATCCGGCGTCTCCCGTTACGTCGCGCAGCTCGCGGCCGCTACGTTCGGCGCGACCCTGCTCTACATCGCCCTGCTGCAGCTCCTGCGCCGCTATCCCGCGGTGCAGGCGCACATCCAGTTCGCCGGCGATCTGCTGCTGATCACCGTCATGGTGTACTACCTCGGCGGAGTGTCCAGCCCGTTCTCGCTGCTCTACCTGATCGTCATCGCGGTCGCCTCGACGCTGCTGCGCCGCCGCGCCGGAGTGACAGTGGCCTCGGTCGCCTTCGGGCTCTACGCCCTGCTGGCCCTGTCGCTCTCCCACGGCTGGCTGCAGCCGGCCGACGCTTCCCAGGAGCAGACCTCCGGCTGGCCGGTGACCTACAACCTGGCGATCCACTTCCTCGGCTTCTATGCCATGGCTTTTCTCACCTCGTACCTGGCCCGCAACGTCACCCGGGCGGAGCGCGAGCTGGAGAAGAAGAGCGAGCACCTGGCGGACCTCCAGGTGGCGCACCGCGACGTCATCGAATCGATCAACAGCGGGCTCATCACCATCGATCTCGACGGCCTGATCACCAGCGTCAACCAGGCGGGCGTCGCGATCCTGCAGCACAGCGAGAGCGAGCTGGTGGGCGCCCCCATCGATCAGTCCGGCCTGCTGCCGGCCGAGCAGTGGACGGAGCTCCGGGCCTCCAGCGCCGCCAGCGCCGCCAGCGCCGCCAGCGCCGAGCAGGCGAGGGTGCGAATCGAGGTGCAGCTCGCGCATGGCGAGCAGACCACTCACGTCGGCTTCTCGATCTCGCGGCTCGCCGACTCCTTCGGCGCCCACCGCGGCTACATCCTCATCTTTCAGGACCTGACCGCATGGCGGCGGATGCAGGACGAGCTGCTTCTCAAGGACCGGATGGCGGCGGTGGGCGAGCTGGCGGCCGGCCTGGCGCACGAGATCGGCAATCCGCTGGCGGCGATCTCCGGCTCGGTCCAGATGCTGTCGACTACGCTGCTCGGCGATCCGTCGCAGCGCAAGCTGATCGAGATCCTGCTCAAGGAGAGCCACCGGCTCGACCGCACGATCAAGGGTTTCCTGCGCTTCGCCCGGCCGCGCGAGCGCGCGAGCGTGCCCTTCGACGTCGCCCGCCTGCTGGCCGAGAACGTCGAGCTGCTCAAGAACAGCGAGGAGGTCTCCGAGCGCCACCGCCTCGAGGTCCGGCTCGACCCGCCGTCGGTGCGGCTGGTCGCCGACCCCGACCAGATCAGCCAGATCTTCTGGAACCTGGCGCGCAACGCCCTGCGCGCCATGCCCGACGGCGGCACCCTGCGGCTGGTGGGCAAGCTCGACGCCGGCTGCTACCGGTTGCAGGTGATCGATACCGGGCGGGGCATGTCGGCGGCGCAACGCGCCAACCTCTTCCATCCCTTCCAGTCGTTCTTCGACGGCGGCACCGGCATCGGCATGGCGATCGTCTACCGCATCGTCGAAGAGCACGGCGGCCGGCTGCGCGCCGACCCGACCACCGGCGGGGGCACCACCATCACCGTGGAGCTGCCGCGGGCCGAGGACGGAGCGATCAGCGCGGGCGGTGCGCTGACTGCGGACACCGCCGGCGGCGCGAGGTCTGAAGACGGCGCCGGCAGGGCGAGCCCGCCGGTCGGCGTCGAGGCGGCGCGATGAGCGCCTCCTCCCCGTCGAGCCTGTTGATCGTCGACGACGAGCCGAGCATCCTCGACTTTCTCTCCCTGCTGTTCGAGAACGACGGCTTCACCGTCGAGACGGCGCGCTCGGCGGCCGAAGCCCACCAGTCGCTCGCCGGCCGCAGCTACGACCTCGTGCTGTGCGACATCATGATGCCGGACGGCAACGGCCTCGAGCTGCTCAAGGAGATCAAGTCCGCGAGCCCGAATACGGCGGTGGTCATGATGACCGCCTACACCTCGACCAAGGACGCGATCGAGGCGATGAAGCTCGGCGCCTACGACTACGTCTCCAAGCCGTTCGACGTCGAAGAGCTCAAGATCCTCACCCAGAAGGCGCTGGAGAGGGCCGAGCTGGCCGACGAGAACGTCTACCTGCGGCGCGAGCTCGAGCAGAAATACACCTTCAACAACATCATCGGCAAGAGCCCGCGCATGCAGGCGATCTTCTCGCTGATCGAACGCATCGCGCGCACCACCTCGACCGTCCTGGTCCACGGCGAGAGCGGCACCGGCAAGGAGCTGATCGCGCGGGCCATCCATTTCGCCTCGCCGCGCGCAACGCGCCGCTTCCTGTCGATCAATTGCGGCGCGATGCCCGAGAACCTGCTCGAGAGCGAGCTGTTCGGCCACGAGCGCGGCGCCTTCACCGGCGCCGTGCGCGAAAAGAAAGGGCTCTTCCAGGAAGCCGATCGCGGCACGCTGTTCCTGGACGAGATCGGCGAGATGACTCCTTCGATGCAGGTCAAGCTGCTGCGCGCCTTGCAGCAGCGGGTGGTGCGCAAGGTGGGCGGCAACCAGGAGGAGCCGGTCGACGTGCGGATCATCGCCGCCACCAACCAGGACCTCCAGGGCCGGCTCCAGACCGGCGAGTTCCGCGAGGACCTCTTCTACCGCATCAACGTGCTGCCCATCCACCTGCCGCCGCTGCGCCAGCGGCGCGAAGACATCCCGCTGCTAGTCGATTTCTTCCTGCAGAAGTACAGCCGCCAGATGGAGCTGCCGGCGCGGCAGATCTCGATCGAGGCGGTGAAGCTGCTCGAGGGCTACGAATGGCCCGGCAACGTGCGCGAGCTCGAGAACGTGATCGAGCGCGCGATAGCCCTTTCGCACTCCGAGACCATCGGCACCCGTGACCTGCCGGTCCACCTGTTGAGCAACCGGCACGCCTACTCCGACCAGATCCACCTGCCCGAGGAAGGGCTTGATCTCGAGGCGTATCTCGACGACATCCGGGGCCAGCTGATGGCCGAGGCGCTGGAGCGCGCCGGCGGCGTCCAGACCCAGGCCGCCGAGCTGCTGCGCATGAGCTTCCGCAGCTTCCGCTACTACGCCAAGAAAGCGGGCCTCAAGGGCAACGAGGGCGAGTAGGGACGCGCTTGACTCCCGCCGGACCCCAACGCTATCGTCTTCGATGTCGCAATCGTGTCGTCTACATGGAAGTTACACGGAAGGAGGGTCACGATGTCGAGACGTCGGGGCGCGCGTCTTCTTGCTGCTGCCATGGTCCTCGCCTGGGTGCCGGCACTCTTCGCCCAGTCCGAGGCGACGACCGGGGTCATCGAAGGAACCGTCACCGACGAGGGCGGGGGCCGCCTGCCGGGTGCGACCGTGACGCTGCGCAACACGGCCACCAACTTTGACAGGGTGGTGGTCACCGGCAGCGACGGCAGCTTCCGCGCCCTCCTGCTGCCGCTCGGGCCCTACCGCATCACGGTCGAGCTCCAGGCGTTCGCCAAGCTGGTGCGCGAGGGGATCGACCTCGGGGTCGGACAGACCATCAACCTGAAGCTGCCACTGCAGGTGTCGGCCGCGGGCGAGATCACGGTCACCGCCGAGGCGCCGGTGGTCGAGACCAACCGGGTCGAGGGGGCGGTGCGCATCGACGACAGGGCGGTCGAGGAGCTGCCCAACAACGGCCGCAACTTCCTCGACTACACCAAGATGACCCCAGGCGTCACGACCGTCCAGGGGCCGGACGGCGACGAGCTGTCGATCAACGGCCAGAAGGGGATCCAGAACAACATCTCGGTCGACGGCGCCGACTTCAACAACCCGTTCTTCGGCGAGCAGCGCGGCGGCCAGCGCCCGGCCTTCACCTTCAACCTCGACGCCGTCAAGGAGGTCGTGGTGGTGGGCGACGGCGCCAACGCCGAGTTCGGCCGCTCCTCTTCCGGCTTCGTCAACGTCGTCACCAAGTCGGGCACCAACCAGCTGCAGGGCAGCGCCCACGGCTTCTACAAGAACCAGGACCTCTCCTCGCGCGCCAAGAAGCCGGAGGGCGGGCTGGCGCCCAACTTCGACCAGAACCAGGCCCAGGCGGGCTTCACCCTGGGCGGGCCGCTGGTGCGCGACAAGACCTTCTTCTTCCTCTCCGCCGACTACCAGCGGGGGCGCTCGAACAAGCAGACCGATCCGACGCGGATCGATCCGGCCGTGGTGAGCTATTTCGCCAGCATCGGCGATCCGGGAGAGAACCTGCCGATCGCCCGCACCAACGACGCGCGGGTGCTGCTGGCCAAGGGGGACTGGCAGCCCTCGGAGAAGAACCTGGTCACCCTGCGCTACACCTACACCTGGGCGCAGCAGGCGAACGGTACTTTCGACGTCGACTCCTGGGGGCGCAGCGCCAACGCCATCGAGAAGGACGATTCGAACGCCGGCACCGGGACGATCATCTCCACGCTCTCCGAATCGCTGCTCAACGAGGTCCGCTTCCAGTACGCCCGCGAGGACCGGCCGCGGCCCTACAGCGGACCCATCGTGGGCGGCCGGCCGCTGCCGGACACCGCCTTCGACTTCGCCCGCAGCTTCCGCTTCGGCGAGCCCTTCTTCATCCCCGTCAAGTACTACGACGAGCGCTACCAGGTGAACGAGAACCTCTCCCTGCTGCGCGGCAACCACGCGTGGAAGGGCGGCGCCGAGTACAACTATGTGAGCTCGAACCAGACGTTCATCGGCTTCGCCAACGGGCGCTACATCTTCAGCTCGACCCAGGGCTTCCTCAACTACGCCCACAATCCGCACTACGTCGAATGCTCGGACGGCAGCTCCTCGCAGGCCGGCGTCTGCCCCTCGGGCGCCTCGGTCACCGGGCCGGTGCTGCTCTACCTGCAGCAGGCGGGCGCCAACGGCAATACCGTCGAGCAGGCGGGCACGCAGAAGATCCCGCAGAAGGAGCCGGCGGTCTACCTCCAGGACAGCTGGCAGGCGCTGCCCAACCTGACCGTCCAGTACGGCCTGCGCTGGGAGGCGCAGATCGAGCCCGACCCGATCACCCCGCCCGACAAGGTCTTCTTCGCGCCGTTCATCGGCAAGACGGTGGTCACCGCGGCCGGGCCGCAGACCTTCCCCTCGAACGGCAAGATCCCGTCCGACTACAGCATGTGGCAGCCGCGGCTGGGGATCTCCTGGGACCCGAAGGGGGACGGCAAGGGGATCGTGCGCGCCAACGGCGGCATCTTTTACGCCCGCGTCCCCGGCCTGGCGCTCGCCTCCGCCCGCTCGACCAACGGCACACTCGGTCAGTCGATCTTCCGCAACAGCGCTCTGACCGGGATCCTCGGGCCGGTGCCCGCCTATCCCAACCTGATCCCGCCGTCGCAGATCGGCGCGCCGTTCCTGCCCAGCGTGTTCGTGTTCGACAAGAACTTCCAGAACCCGCGCACCACGGCGGTGAGCCTCTCCTATGAGAAGGAGGTGATGAAGGGCCTGGCGCTGCTGATCAAGGGCAACTTTGCCAAGACCGATCACCTCACCCGCTTCGTCGACCGCAACGATCCGCTGCTCGGCTCGCCCTGGAGCACCGGCCTGCCGCCCGGAGGGGCGAACGGCATCGCCACCTTGACGACCGTCGAGTCGCGGGCGAAGAGCCGCTACTGGGGGATCACGGTCGGCGCCAACCAGCGCTGGACGGGCAAGTTCCAGTACCAGTTCTACTACACCTACTCCAAGGACAAATCGGACGACGACAACGAGCGCGACCCGTTCTCCTTCCGCTACGCCAAGATCACCGATCTCGGCCCGGAGTACGGCTATTCGGACCGCGACCAGCGCCACCGGGTGAACGGCTGGCTGCTCTACGAGGCGCCCTACGCCATCGACCTCAGCGTGCGCTATGCCTACCGTTCGGCGCAGCCGCAGTCGATCACCAGAACCGGCGCCGTGGCCAACACGCCGCAGGACCGCATCAACCCCGACGGCTCGGTGACGCAGCGCAACCTGGGGCGCAAGAACAATCAGTTCAACTCGTTCGACTTCCGGCTGTCGCGCGCCTGGAAGGTCGGCAAGCTGACGATCGAGCCCAGCCTCGACGTCTTCAACGTCTTCAACAGCTCCAACTTCAAGCGGCCCGAGGTCACCAACCTGATCTTCAACTTCGACGGCACCGTGCAGAGCGGCAACGGCGATCCGCGGCAGGCGCAGGTGGGGGTGCGGATCCTGTTCTGAGCGCGGCGTTCTCCCATTCGTGACGGCAACGCCCGGCCTCGCGCCGGGCGTTTTTCGTTGTAGCTCGGCGGCGGCGCGCAAGCACGCCGGGCTCTTCACACCATCACGTCGAGGCTGGCCGGCGCCCGCCCGGGGCGCTCGGCGACGGCGGCGTAGGCGCTCCAGGCGCGCGCCAGCAGCTCGACGCCGCGGCGGATCTCGCCGGGCTCGAGCACGAAGGGGAGGCGGAGGTAGTCGGCGCAGCCGCCGGAGGGCGAGCAGGCCGGGCCGGGGAGGACGGCCACGCCATGGCGGAGGGCGACCTGCGCCAGCTCGCCGGCGCTGCCGGACGGCAGGCGGACCCAGAGCGCGAGGCCGCCCGCGGGATGGCGCCAGCGCCATTGCGGCAGCCAGTGGGCCAGCTCTTCTTCGAGGACCGGCAGCCGCTCTGCGATCTGCCGCAGGCGCAGCTCGCGGATGGCCTTCGCCTTGCCGAGCAGGCGGGCGGCCATCGCCTGCGCCACGACCGAGCAGCCGAGGTCGGCCACCGCCTTGCAGCGCGCCAGGCGGGCGATGAGCGGCGCGCTGGCGCGGATCCAGCCGACTCGCAAGCCGCCCCACACGAGCTTGCTGAGCGAGCCGACAGTGAGGATGGTGGCGCGCGAGTCGAAGGCGGCGAGCGGGGGCGGCGGCGGCTCGGGACCGAAATGGAGCTCGGAGAGCGTGTTGTCCTCGACCACCGGCACGCCGCTCTCCTCGGCCAAGCGGACGATCGCGCGGCGGGCGGCGGACGGAATGACCGTACCGGCGGGGTTCTGGCAGGTCGGCATCAGGTAGATCAGGCGGGGCGCCTCGCGCCCCATGGCGGCGCCCAGCCGGTCCGGATCGGTGCCCTCGGGACCGATCGGCACCGGCACGATGCGGGCGCCCGCGGCGTTGAAGGCGTCGATCGCGCCGAGATAGGTCGGGTCCTCGAGCAGCACCGTGTCGCCGGGTTGGAGGAAGAGGCTGGCGGCGAGGCCGATCGCCTGCTGCGCGCCGTGGGTGATGAGGATCTGCTCCTCGCTGGTCGGCAGGCCGGCGGCGGCGAGGTGCGCCGCGACCGCCTGGCGGAGCGCCGGCAGGCCGAGCCCCAAGTAGCCGTGGTGGCGAAGCAGCGGCGCCAGGTCTGCCGGCAGCTGCCCGGCGGCGGCGCTGAAGAACGGCTCCGCCGCGGGCAGGTGCATGCCGAGGAACTCGACGGCCGCACCGCTCGCCTCGACCAGGGTGCGCAGGCCAATCGGCCGCCGGGCGGGCACGCCCGCAGGCGGGCTCGAGGGTTCGGCGCGCCGGCCGCCGCCCAGGGCGGGAGGCACCGCGAGCCCGGGCGCCGATCGCTGATTTGCCGCCTGCGGGGGCTCGCCGACTCGCGTCCCGCTGCCGCGGCGGCTCGCGAGGAGGCCTTCCTGGCGCAGCTCCTCGTAGGTCGCGACGACCGTCGTGCGGCTGACGGCGAGGGCGCGGGCGAGCTGCCGCTCTGCCGGCAGGCGGGTCCCGGGTGACAGGCCGCCGTCGGCGATGCCGCGGCGCAGGGCGGCGGCGAGGCGGCGATAGATCGGCCCCGGACCGGCGGCCCAGTTGGCGAGCAGGTTGACGAGCTCTGGTGCCTCCATCGCATCTCCCGCGAAGAGTCGACTCTGACCAGTCCAATCTTAGCATAAGTGGCTATTGAAATCGATTCATGGACCGGGCCAATATCAGATCCAATGAGGATTGGACTTCCAGGGCGGACTCTAGAGCCCCTGGAGGAAAGGACTCTATGAGTGACCTCCTCGCCACCCCCCTACAACCCGCCGCCGCTCCGCCGGATGCTCCAGCGCCGCTAGATCAAGGCACCGGCTCAGGACCCTGCGCATCCAACCGGATCGGCAGGTCGAGAACCGCCGCGCCCCATAGAATCGACGGGATGGAACCTCCCCCTCTCCAGCACCCGATTGACGAGCCTGGAGCCGCCGCTCCCGCGGCAGGCGATCGACTCGCGCGGCTGCTGCGCGAGACCTCGGAGCTGGCGATTGACTACCTGCGCGGTCTCCCGGCGCGGCGCGTCGGGGCACGCGGCTCCCGCGAGCAGCTCGCGGCCGCCCTGGGCGGGCCGTTGCCGGAGAGCGGCGAGGAGGCGGCAGAGGTGGTGCGGGCTTTGGCGGCCGGGGCCGACCCCGGGTTGATCGCCAGCGCCGGTCCGCGCTACTTCGGCTTCGTCATCGGCGGCAGCGTGCCGGCCAGCCTGGCGGCCGACTGGCTCACCAGCGCCTGGGACCAGAATGCCGGCATCTATGCAACCTCGCCCGCCGCTTCGGTGGTCGAGGAAGTGGCCGCCGGCTGGCTGCTCGAGCTGCTCCGGCTGCCCCCGGGGGCGAGCGTGGGCTTCGTAACCGGCTGCCAGATGGCACATACGACCGCGCTGGCTGCCGCCCGCAACGGCTTGCTGCGCCGGGCCGCCTGGGACGTCGAGGAGTGGGGGCTCGCGGGAGCACCGCCGATCCACATCGTGATCGGGGCCGAGGCCCACGTCACCGTGCTGCGGGCGCTGCGCCTGCTCGGCTTCGGCAGCCGCTCTCCGAGTGTCGTTCCGACCGACAGCCAGGGACGGATGGACGCGCGCGCGCTGCGCGCCGTGCTGGCCGGCAGGAGCGGCCCGACCCTGATCTGCGCCCAGGCCGGCAACGTCAACAGCGGCGCCTTCGATCCGCTCGCCGACATCGCCGAGGTGGCACGCTGCCACGAGGCCTGGCTGCACATCGATGGCGCCTTCGGGCTGTGGGCGGCGGCGAGTCCCGCCCACCGCCACCTGGTGGCAGGCGCGGAGCTGGCGCAATCCTGGGCCGTCGACGGACACAAGTGGCTCAACGTCCCCTACGACAGCGGCATCGCGATCGTCGCCGACCCGGCGGCGCACCGCGCGGCGATGACCGCCAGCGCCGCCTACCTGCAGCAGCAGGAGGGACGGGACGCGCTCGACTGGGTACCGGAGTTCTCGCGGCGGGCGCGCGGCTTCACGGTCTACGCCGCGCTGCGCGCCCTCGGTCGCCGCGGGGTGGCCGAGCTGGTCGACAACTGCTGCCGCAACGCGCGCTACATGGCCTCTCTGCTGCGCGCCGAGCCGGCGGTCGAGATCCTGAACAAGGTCGTCCTCAACCAGGTCCTGGTGCGCTTCCACCCCGGCCGCCGGCCGCAGAGCGACAGCTCACTGCCGCGCGAGCGGCGCCTGGGCGGCGGCCCCGCCGACGAGCTGACCCGCGCCACCGTGCGGCGGGTGCAGCGCAACGGCGTCTGCTGGCTCGGCGGCACCACCTGGCACGGCATGGCCGCCATGCGCATCTCGATCTCCGGCTGGGCCACCTCCGAGAGCGACGTCGAAGCGTCCGCCGCCGCCATCCTCGCCGCCGCCCGCGCCGAGATCGCTGCGGGCGGCGGCGCCTGAGGCCACGGAGTTTCTGGTAAGAGATAAGCTCCGGTCGGCAGGAGCAACGGCCAGCAAGCGTCAGAAGCGCGGGTCGGGAGCCGCGTGCCCTATGAGAAGCGCGGCAGGCCGCCCGTCCGGTGATGGCCGGGCGGCACTTCCCGGAGGTCGCGACCCGTGCGCCCAGGTCGAAGGGAGGAGCGATGAGCAAGCTCGAGCTGCCGGTTCCAGGGGGGTATCGCGCGTGGGGCGGAGGCTGCGTCGCCTGGCTGGCCGCGCAGCTCGACGATCAGCTGAGCCGGCTCGCGGCGAGGCTCGACGGCGCGAGCGTCGCGCTCCTCGAATGGCAGCCTGCCGCCGGGTCGAACACGATCGGCATGTTGCTCGCTCACATGGCGATCGTCGAGGTCCACTGGCTGCAGGTGGCGCGAGAGAAGGCGGGCACCCCCGCCGAGGCCGAGCGCGGGGTGCGCGCCGCCCTCGGCCTCGGCATGGCGGACGACGGCATGCCACTGCTCCCCGGGGGCGGACATCCGGAGACGCTGCGCGGCTGGACCGCCGAGCCGTACTTCGACCTGCTGCGCCGCGCGCGCCGCGCGACCCACGCGACGCTCGTCGACTGGGACGACCGCCACCTCGAGATCTCGGTGCCCGTCGAGCCGCGTGGCCGGGCCACCCTCGGCTGGATCGGATATCACCTGCTCGAGCACTTCGCAAGCCACTCCGGCCAGATCGCCCTGCTCAAGTCGCTCCACTCCCGGCTCGCCGCTCCCGTAAATCGTTCCGCAATGAATGAGGGCACAGCGTGATTCGTACTCAGCAGGTCGTCAGTTCAACCCTGACCGTCGGCTCCAAGAGAAGTGACTTATTTCTAGATACTTGTACTGCCTACTCCTGTAGGTACTTTCGGAGCCGATCTGGGCCGCGTAAGCTCTGCGTAAGTTTGGCGCCAACTCAGCGGCCGCTCCGATTGGTACGTACAGACAGAGAAACTTGACCGCGTCGCGCCGGCCGAGCAAGAGGAGCGGGGCGTCGGCGCCGCGGCATGGGAAGCGGGTGGTGCTTCCAAAGGTAAGGTAGGCTGTCGCGACTGAAAAACACGGGTCGAGAAGCGCGGGGGAGTTTCACCCCCGCGCTCTCACGGAACCGAACGTGAGGCTCTCGCCTCATCCGGCTCTTACCGATCCAGCCTCCGGTTGCGCCCCGAGGGTCCACAGCACGAATAGCGTCGGGTTCCGCCGAGCGATGCGCCCCAACCAATGCACTGAGGCTCTTTTTCGGCGTCGCAGCCGTCTCAGCGCGACGCGTCAAAGACATCGGTGATGATGAAGTCGTCGGCGATCCCGGCCCGGAGAGCGAACGACTGCTGGCCGCCCGACCGCTCGAGCCCGTACATCGACTCCAGCGTACGCAGCACGTTGACGTGGGTGACACCCTTTCCCTCCGCGTACGCCCCCTGCCGGATATGGGCTCCGGCGAAGACCGTCAAGATCCGGTTGCGCGCCGCAGACTGCGCCGCCGCGGGATCGGTCAGGCCCCCGAACAAAGACGCGTGATCGTTTTCGTCGAAAGTCAAGATCAAAAGGCTGTTGTTCTGCTTGGCCCATTGATAGTAGCCGTCCAGATGTTCCATCAGCCACTTGTCCCCGGCTGGGATGCTGGCCTCGGGTTTCCCATCGTGCATGTCGTTGACCAGGTTCGGGATGACGAAGGAGACGGCGGGCAGGTCGCCGTAAGGCGTATGGAGGAAGTCCTCGAACCTGAGGTTGACCGAGGAGCCCGCCGCCTGCCCGCCCGTCGTTCCGCTTCCGGGATTCGAGAAGCTGATCCAGGGCACGTGCTTGCGGGCGTAGTGTCCCGACTTCTCCACCGTGGAGCCGATGTCGGGCAGATCTTCGGAATATCCTTTGAAGAAGCGGCCGGCGGCAATCAAACCTGCGCAAAGATTGCTCGCCGTGATCGAAGAGGGAGGTGGGACCTTGTCGGAGAATCCAACGTTCTGATTGCTCCCCGAAAAGAGCCAGAAGTAATTGCCTTCGCTGTGGTGCTCTTCGCCGTACATCTGGAGGAGATCGGCTCCCTCGATCCGCAGCGTCCTGTTGATGTACGGCGCCGACGGGTTGCCGGCGATCTGCTCGTAGTCCTTGTTCTCCTCCACCACGATGACCACGTGATCGTACACCGGAAGGCCAGACGGCCATGCGATCCGCGGGGAAGAGCTCGCGCTCTTCGCGGCCAGCACCGGAGCCGGTCCCGACCTGGCGCTGCACGCGGCAAGGAAAAGGACGAGGACGTACGGGAGCCTCTTCATGGCAACCTCCTCCATGGACGGCCCCTGGCGATCCGGCACCTGCTTCGTCTCCGGCGCCTGATTACGCCTGGCCGGCAGGAGCCCGTCTGCAGGATTTAGACGGACCGCCCCCCAAGTTTCCCGTTGAGTCTCAAAACGAGGGCGGGCTTCCCGTGCGGCAGCCGATCTTGAGTCGGACAGGAGTGTCCCTGTGAGGCGTCGAGCATGCGTGCGGATGCAGCTTTTCGACCTTCGCCTTCCATCCGAGGGTCTGCAGCCATGCGTAGAGCCCGCTTGCAGAGAGTCGCCTTTCGTGAATGTGACGTTCGCATGGGACGAGTGAACCCTGCGCCACGTATACCTCGAGACACAGAGAAACAGGAGGCCCGGATGCGCGCATTGCTAGCTGCCACGATCGTGACCCTCATGCCATCCTACGCGGTGTTCGCCGACGTGATCTGCGCTCACACCGTGGCGCCACGCCTGCAAGTCGTCTCCTCCGTGGAAATTACCGACTCGTTTCTTCAGCATACGGCGGGTATCACTACTGCGACCATCCTGAATAGGGACGGCATCGCTGAAAATCACGGGGTCACCGGTTCAATTACGGTCCTGGGCACCACGGTAAAACCAACAAAATAATACGGTTGTATCCTGAGGCGGTGCGCCGACCAGGAGGTCCAATTACTGCCTGGGATGTCGGTGGGCTGTCCGCGCTGGCAACTCGGCCCCCGAGGGGGTGACTTCCTTGCCCCGGCCTCCGGCGCTCTTCATGGCGCGGGCGCCATTCGTGGCGTGGGGTGCAAAGCATGCTAGGCATGGAGGGGACGCCAAGCATTGCCCGCTCCTGACGCGTCGTGCCTTCTCTCTCTGATGCCACGGCCGCCCTCTGGCGCGGGGCGTACGTGGCCGATCGAGATCGCGGCCTGCCGACCTCCGAGGGCACGCTCGCAGCGCAGCTCGCCTGCCTTGGAAGCGTCTGCCCCGTCGCGGCGCCCTAGCGAGCGCGTGCCGGCCACGCGGCGACTCGTCTTCAGGTCGTGCTCGCCCACGGCGCCGTCGGACGTCGCAGCTCGAAGTCGAGGACTCTAAGGTTGGGGGCACCCTCAGGACAGAGCAACCTGGCGATTTCGACGCAATGCGGTGCGCAGAGGGCGTTGGCGACAGCTGACCGGCGAATGCGCGCCGCAAAGAAATGGGTACAACTTCTCATTTTCCCCGGCTTTTTCTCCCCCGCATGGGCCCTGGACGGCGTAAACACCGAATCGTTCGCGATCCAATATGGCCCCGGCCGAGGCGGGGTCCTGACCCTTCCGATGCCATGGGACAGAGTCTATCTCAATTGCTGGTTCGCATTCCTGAAACGACTGAGTGGCAGATATGGAAAGTCGCCCGCTTTTAGAATGATCGCCGCCGACGGACCGACGTCGGTTTCCGCGGAGTTTACGTTGCCAAACTTGCCAGGCGATCTGAAGAAGTGGCAACACCACGCTTACACTCCGACGAGATACATAGCGGCTTGGAAATCGGTCTTCCAAGCTTATGCCGACGGCTTTCCTCATCAACACGTTTCTCTGTCAGTGGGGACCGGCCTGAATATCAACGACCAGGGCAGAATCGACGCGCGCGAGCATTTGCGTACCCGGCATGCAATCGTCGACCAGGCAAGGAGTCTCCTCGGACGCCGATTCGCGCTTCAGTTGAGCGATGTCCACGCCGGCCCGGGTCCTCACAGCCCCAATTAAGAAGCTGAAGATCAATTCGTGATCGATTATAACGGTCGCATGATCACCGGTTTTCAGATGCGCACGTCAGCCGAGCGCGACAGCGCGGTGATGGGCGCCGATGGTGATCCCCCTCTGGCTTTGAGAAAATCAATCGATCTCGCGATGGAGCCGAACAGAGCCGGCAAGCGTGTCAACTATCTGGAGATTTACGAACCCGATGTGCTTGCCGACGAAATGCAAGCCGCTCTGCATTATGCAGCGGCGCTATTCGCGCGATGATGGTCACGCCCTCTCCCCACGCGCGCCGCCAACGGTTCGTCGGCGAAGTGGGCGCCCCCCTCGCGAGCGCCCCGCCATTGCTCGCCGTCGTCACCCTGTCGAACCGGCAGAGCGCCTTGCCGCTGGCACCGTGATGTAGACTCTAGCCAGCGGCCGCTTGCGGCCCCCGGACACGCGAGAAGCTCCATTCTTGAGGAAAGCAGGCAGATCATGCTCAACCGCGGCCGCGCAATTATGGTCATCATCGGGCTCTGGCCCCTCTCGAGCCATGCGGCTCTCTCCGCACAACCCTTCCGAGGCCGCATCTGGACGACAGCCACGTCATCCGCTCAGCGTGGCTCCGGCGCGGCCGGAGGAGCCCGGCGCGAGATCGACAACTCGGACCGCGTGATCCTGCCGGGCAGCGTTCATCCCCTGGCCCGGCCCGAGCTCGAGATCGGCCGCACCGATCCGGGCATCCTGCTGGAGCGGATCATCTTGTCGCTGCGCCCGCGATCGGGCGCGCAGCAAGAGCTGGAGGGACTGCTGGCCGAGCAGCAGGACCCGGCGTCACGCGACTACCATCGTTGGCTCACCCCAGAACAGTTCGGAGCGCGATTCGGCCCGCGCGACGAAGACGTCGCCATCGTTACCGAGTGGCTCGAGGCGCAGGGATTCAAGATCGATGAGGTGGCCCAAGGCCGGGGCTGGATCAACTTCACCGGCACGGTTCAGCAGGTGGAAGACGCCTTCGTGACGGAGATGCACGACTACAGAGTCGAGGGCAGGACGCACCACGCCAACGCCGTCGAGCCTTCCATTCCGCGCGGTCTTTCGGACCTCGTCGACGGCATCGTCTCGCTCAATAGCTTCAGGGCCCGGGCGCTGTACGAGAAGCGCTACGTAGGGCGAGAAGCAACCAATACGCACGGTCTTCACTTCCTTGGGCCGGCTGATTTCGGCATCATCTATAACGTGAATCCCCTCTATGCCAGCGGGCAGGATGGGACCGGCCAATCCATCGCCATCGTCGGCCGCACGGACATCAGGCTCGCGGACGTGAGGTCTTTTCGCAGCATGTTCGGCTTGCCGCCGAACGATCCACAGTTCATCCACAACGGACCCGCTCCGGGGATCGTCCCTGGCGAGGAGGACGAGGGCAACCTGGACGTGGAGTGGGCCGGCGCCGTCGCCCGGCACGCGACGATCAAGTTCGTCATCTCCGCCAACACCGCCCTCACCGATGGAGTGGACCTCTCAGCGCAGTACATCGTGAACAACAACCTTGCACCGGTGATGAGCACGAGCTTCGGCCTGTGCGAACCTTTCATGGGCACGACCAAGCTCAATTTCTATAACAGCCTCTGGTCGCAGGCCGCCTCGCAGGGCATCACGTCGTTCGTTTCTTCGGGGGATTCCGGCGCCTCTGGGTGCGACAGCAGCAACAACGCGAGTGGCATCGGGAGGGCGGTCTCTGGCCTTTGTTCCACACCCTTCAACGTGTGCGTTGGCGGCACGCAGTTCGACGACACTTCGAGCCCGAGCACGTACTGGCTGCCGAAGAGCGACCCGACGACGCTGGCCTCGGCCCTGTCCTATATTCCGGAGATCGCATGGAACGAGAGCGGCAATGTGACGGGCGGAACGGGCCTGCTCTCCTCCGGAGGCGGCGCGAGCGCGGTCTACACCAAGCCCTCGTGGCAGTCCGCGCCGGGTGTTCCCAGCGACGGCGCGCGCGACGTCCCCGACGTGTCGCTGGCGGCGGCCGGCCACGATGGCTACCTGGTCTACCTGGGCGACGGACCGGCCGGCGCCGGACTCTATGCGTTCCTCGGCACCTCTGCCTCGGCGCCGTCGTTCGCCGGGCTGATGGCGCTCGTCGTCCAGAAGACGGGACAGCGATGGGGCAACGCCAATACGGTCCTCTATCCGATGGCGGCTTCCCAGTACGGCGGCAGCGGACCGGCGGTCTTCCATGACGTCGTCAGCGGCAACAACAGCGTTCCCGGAGTGACGGGGTTCGCCGCCGGCGCCGGATACGACCTGGTCACCGGCCTTGGCTCGGTCAACGCCACGGCCCTGGTCGACAACTGGGGATCTCCGAGCAGCCGAGCCTGCGTACCAGGCGCCTCGACTCTCTGCATCGACAATCATCCGGGCGATGGCAGATTCTCCGTCACGCTGGTATTTGACACCGGCAGCCAGGCGGGGAACGGCACCGCCATCTCGCTGCAGACTCTGGGCATCGCCCACGGCGGCCTCTTCTGGTTCTTCGGGGCGGACAACCTCGAGATGCTGATCAAGGTGCTCAACGGGTGCTCCGTGAACCAGAAGTTCTGGGTCTTCTATGCCGCAAGCACGAACGTCGGAATGACCATCCGGGTTACCGACACGAAGACCGGGCAATCAAAGCTCTACGCCAATCCTCGCAACACCGCTGCGGCGCCGCTGCAGGACACCGCAGCGTTCAACTGCGCTGCCGGCGACTCGGCCGCTGAGCCGACCTCGCCGGCACCGCCCGGCACTCTGGTCGAGTCCCGCCCCGCGGCTGGACAAGAGCGGCTCATGGACTTCGTCTTTGCGCCGGCCAAGCCGGGCTTCAGCGACGCCGTGGGCGGCGGCGGCGCCGGCCGGAACCTTGCCGGGACCTCGCCCGCAGCCGAGGCAGCATGCGTCCCCAGCGCCAGCACCCTCTGCATCGACCGCTCTCCGGGGGACGGCAGATTCGCCGTGTCGGTCGGCTTCAATACCGGCAGCCAGTCAGGGAGCGGAACCGCCATCCCCCTGCAGAGTCTCGGCGTCGGCCACGGCGGCCTCTTCTGGTTTTTCGGAGTGGACAACCCCGAGATGCTGGTCAAGGTCCTCGACGCCTGCTCCTTCAGCCAGCACTTCTGGTTCTTCTTCTCCGCCGCCACCAACGTCGGTTTCACCGTGACCCTGACCGACACGGTCACGGGACTCAAAAAGACATACATGAACCCGCAGAACACGGTGGCGGCCCCGGTCCAAGATACGTCCGCCCTTCCCTGCTCTTGAGCGCCGCTCGGCTGGCAGTGGTTTGACCTTACTCCCTCCAAGGATATACATTTCCAAGGATATACATTTCCAACATACATCAAGGGGGTTCGGGAATGGTAAGGACTCAGATCTATCTGACCGAGCACGAGCAGAACCAGCTGAGGACCCTGGCGGCCCGAACGGGCAGGAGCCAGAGCGAGTTGATCCGCGAGGCGGTCGATCACTATCTCGTCAAATCCACGGGAGTTGATCGGCTTCCCCTCTTCCGTCAGGCTCGCGGCCTCTGGAAGGATCGGGCCGATCTGCCCGCTTTCTCAACCTTGCGCGCTGAGCTCAACCGCGAGGCGCGGTAGGAGCCGCCAGCTCTTGTGACATTCAATCGCCGCCATTTCCCCATGCTGGCCGCAGCGGTGGTGCCCTACCGGCGCCGCTAGGGGCAGACGGGCAGGCCGCTGGTGTCCTGGACCGGCTGAAACAGCGTGTCCGGCGGATTGCGATAGCGCCTCGTCCGCCCGGTGGCGGTATCGGTTACCGTCGTGGTCACCGCGATGTTGGTGAGGCCACCTGCGAAGACCCAGTAGCCGCCGTTGACGTCGCAGGCATTCAGAACCTTGACCACGACCTCGACGTTGTCTGGACTGAAGAACCAGAAAAAACCGGTGTCGGCCGTCAGGGGTATCGCCACGCCAGAACCGGTCTGGCCGGCCGGAGTGCGGAAGTCGGTGGTGACGGCGAAGCGCGAGCTGTTCAGGCACAGCGTGGCGGCGTCGGGCGCACATGTGCCAGCCGGCACGGCGAGCTTCCCGTTGCCTTGCGGAGGGACGAGCGCAGCCGCGCTCGTGGCCGCCGGCGCGGTTTCGCTCGTGGCCGCCGGCGCGGCAGGGGCGGCGGCCCGCCGGGCCACGGCGAGAACCGCGGCCGCGGCGGGCGTCGAGCAGCTGAAGGCGCTCGTGTCTTGGGTGGGCCGGAAGGCGGTGTCTGGCGGGTTGACATAGGAGCGCGACAAACCTGTCTCGCTGTCGGTGACCGATACGATCGTCTTGACGTTGGTGAAGCCGGCATCGAACACCCAGAAGTTGTTGTTGAGGCTACAGCCGTCGACCACCTTGACGAAGGCCTCGACGTTCGCGGCGCCGAAGAACCAGAAATACCCCGAGTCGTCGGTGACCCTTACCGCGTGCCCGTAACCCGCCTGCCCCCCTGGGGCGAGGTCGCTCACGTTGACACGGAAGCGCCCGCCGTGGAGACAGAGCGTGGTGTCATCGGCGACGCACGGCGACGCCACGATGAAAGGGCGTTGGTAGGCGCCGCTCGGGGCCAGCACATCCCCTTCGAAGAGCGACACCACGTCGAGCTCTTGGCCCAGCCGGCGCAGCACCGGAAAGGCGGTGAACCCTCCGCCCAAGTCGTCGATCGGTTGAATGAACCCCTGGAACGCTGAGCCGATGCGCTGCGCGCCGAGCACGGCGTTGGTAACGAGGTGGAAGGCGCTCGGCTGAATCACATCTTCGGTCACGACCAAGAGCCCGGGAGCAACGGCCAGAGTGTGTCGGTCGGCAGTCCTTACTTGACCGGAGCTGTCAGCGGAGAGCACGGCGGTCGAGGCCGGACCGCTGAGCGGCAGAAAGGTGCTGTACTCGCCGGTCCCGCCCGGGCCGGCGGTGGAGAAGGTGATGTAGCCGTTGCCCTCGGGATCGTAGGAGATCGAAGGATTCTCGGCAACGTTGATTCCCGGAGGATTCAACGAGACCGGGCCGGCGAGCGGCTGCCAGCCGGCCGAGAAGCGGCTGAGATCGATTTCGGCCGCGGATTCGCTCCGGCGGAAGGCGCTCACGACGCCGATCTCGCCGGTGAGCGGGCTGACCGCTTCGGCATGCCCGGCGAAGATCGCGCCGGCCGGCGAGTCGAGGATGTCGAAAGGCGCACCCAAGGTGCAGTCCGGGTCAACCCGCCGGCCAATCAGATGAAACCGGTCGCCGGAGATCGTCGCCAGGACGGGGCTCCCGGTGGTGTCATGAATCAGTTTCCCGGCGGACTCGGGCTCGAGAATCGCTTCCCGAGCGACGAGGGCGCCGGCGGGCGTCACTGCACGAAAGAAGGAGCCGGTGTTCGGATCGTCGTAGAGCAGCAGGACACAGGGTCCGAAGAGCGCGATGTCGCCAGGAACCTTGCCCGCCGGCATGACACGGACGGCAGGGTGCGCCCCGACCTGGATGTAGAGACCGTCCGCGAGGCTGAAGAACAAGCTATCGCCGCCGTCGGTGACCAGGTTCTGAGCACCCCGGGTGCCCGCGACCGGGCGGGTGGAGCCCGTGAAGGTCACCGATTGCGCCCAGGCCGACCCGGGCAGGCACAACGCCAACAGCAGGAGCAGCAGATTCCGCTGCCTCGATGGACTCTGGCCGGTAAAGTGCGGCCTTCTTCGCATGGCGACCTCCGCTCAGCGTTGCCTAGTAGTCTACGCTGCGGACGAAGCCAACGTCCAAAGGCCGCATCAGCTCAGCGAAAGTCTTCGCTATGGATAAGAGTGCTCGAATCTGTGCCTTGTTTCACTCCGCGGGCGGCGGCTTGGTCGCGCTCTGCGGGCCGGCGCCGGCGAGCTCGCGCACCAGAACGCCGTAGCCGGAGGTGGCGAGCAGGAGCTTGCCGTCGACCACCAGCGCGGCGGTGACGTCGCGCGCCGGAACCGGAACGGTCAGGACTCGGAAGCGGTGGGCGTCGCGGTCGTAGAGGCGCAGCGTCTCGCCGGTCACCAGGAGCGCGGCGAAGCGCTCGTCGCCGGTCGGGACCAGGCGCGACGGCTCGCCGACCAGCTCGACCCAGGAAGCGTCCGCGTCAGCCGAGCGCACCCAGGCGCCGCCCGCGCCCCACAGCAGGAGCTGATCGTCGAGGCGTTGCAGGCGGCCGCCGGCGAAGGGCGCCGGGACGGTGTGATTGGCCTCCTTGCTCAGCCGGTACAGGCCCTCCGCATCGCTGATCCAGAGGGCTTCGCCGAAGAACGCGGCCGATCTGGGCAGGCCGTGCTTGTAGGGCACCGCGGCGACCCGGTCCTTGGCGAGCTCGAAGAGCGCGCCGGCGGTGCGCACCAGCAGCCGATCGCCGCCCAGCGCCACCAGCTGCTCGACCCGCTCGCTGCCCAGCTCCGGCAGGCGGTGCCAGTCGACGCCGCGCCGTTCGTAGAGCCCGCGCTCGGTCGCCGCATAGGTGCGTCCGCCGGACGACGCCAGGTCGAGCACGGTCGGCAGCGGCCAGAAATCCGAGTTGAAGCTCCTGCCGCGATCGCGCGAGAGGTAGATGCCCGAGATCGGCCCCGCCTGGTTGACCGCGACCAGCAGCTCGTCGGCGGCCAGCGCCAGGGCGCCGACCCGGGTGCTGGTCATACCTCGGCTGGCGCGATAGAAGCTCGCTCCCCCATCCTTGGAGAGCCAGATTCCCGATCCCTCGGTGCCGGCGATGACCCTTCCCGGCCGCGCCGGGTCAAACGCCATCACGCTGACCGCGAGCGCCGGATCGCTCTGCCGCTTCCAGCTGCGGCCGCCGTCAAACGAGGCGAAGACCCCGGACACTGTGCCGGCGAGCATGCGGTCGGGCAGCGCCAGCAGACTCGGCGTGCGGCGCTCGTCGAGCCCGTCCTTGAAACGGACCCAGTGATCGCCGCGGTCGAGGGTCTGGTAGACCCAGCCGCACGACGAGGCCCAGATCTCTCCCGGCCGCTCCGGGATCGGCGTCAGGCTGAAGACCTCGGTGTCGAGCACCATGCCCTCGAAGATGCCGGTCCAGGTGTGGCCGGCGTCGTCGCTGCGATAAGCCCGGCGCCAGGTGCCGGCGATCACGGTGTCCGGCCGGGTCGGATCGACCATCAGGCTGGTGACCTTCTCGACGTCGGGCAGGCCGCCGGTCAGCGGCCGCCAGCTGCCGCCGCCGTCCTCGGTGCCGTAGACGCCGGCCGCGGTGGCGGCGAACATGCGCCCCTCGTGGCCCGGCACCATTGCCACGGTGTAGACCGCGCCGTTGGGCAGACCCTGCGAACGGGCCGACCAGCTCTTGCCCAGGTCGTCCGAGTAGGCCACCTGGCCGTTCCCCCACACTCCCCACAGTGCCGCCCACACTCGCCGCGGCCGGTTGGGATCGAAGCCGAGGCCGGCAACCACCCAGCCCGGAAACGGCAACAGGGCGCCGGCGTTGCTCCAGCTCCCGCCGCCGTCCGTCGAGACGTAGAGCTGGCCGGCGCTGGTCCCCGCCAGCACGACGTCCGGGCTGTCGGGCGCGACCGCCAGGCTGCGGATGTCGCCGCCCCAGATCGGCAGCGGCCGCCATTCGCCGCCGCCCTCGGCGGGTGGCACGAGCGCGGCCGCGGCGACCGGCGGCGCGCTGCCCGGGAGGCGCGCACCCGGCCCGGAAGCGTCGAGCGCCGCCGCGCCGGCGGCGAGCAACAGCGCCGCCAGGGCCGTCACCCGCAACATCTCCGGCAAGACCACCGCCCGCGCCAGTGCGGTCCGCGGCAGCGCTCGCGG
Source organism: Thermoanaerobaculia bacterium (assembly GCA_035544875.1). Taxonomy (GTDB): domain Bacteria; phylum Acidobacteriota; class Thermoanaerobaculia; order Multivoradales; family UBA5704; genus JASLEW01. The sequence goes on from DASZZP010000112.1 coordinate 85,674, forward strand.
CGCCGTCGGCGGCAGCGGGCGCACGGCGGCACCGGCACCGCCTCTGGCCTCAATCATTCGTTGCATAGCGACTTGCGATCACCTCCGCCAGCACCGAGATGGCGATCTCGCCGGGGCTGTCGCCGCCGATCGGCAGACCGATCGGCGCGCGCAGGCGCGCCCGATCGAGGTCGAACCCTTGCCGCTCCAGCTCCTGGCGCACCCGCGCCACCTTGCGCCGGCTCCCCATCAACCCCAGGTACTGCAGCCGGCACGGCTGTTGTCGCAATTGTCGCAACACCGATGCCAGCGCCGCCGCGTCGGTCTCCCAGCAGCGCGAAACCACCGCGACGTAGAGCTCGCGGTGGCGCAGCGGGGCGAGGAACTCCTGCTCATAGCCGCGCTCGACCGCGGCGAAGCGGGTCGCCGCCGGAAACAGCTCGGGGCGCCTGTACTCCTCGCGGTCGTCGGCCACCAGCAGCTCGAAGCCCGCCAGGTCGCCGGCCCGCGCCAGCGCCTGTCCCACCGGCCCGCCGCCGCAGATCGCCAGCACCGGGGCAGCCACCAGGATCTCCAAGAAGACCTCGGCCATGCCGCCGCAGACCATGCCGGTCGCCTCTCCCTTGACCGCCTCCTCGGTCAGGTAATAGCGCTTGACCTCGGCCGCCGCCGCGGGGTTGCCGAGCATCGCTCCGGCATCGGCCTTGACCAGCGCCTCGAAGGCGCCGCCGCCGAGGTTGCCGGCGAACGTGCCGTTGGGCCGCGCCAGCAGCTTCCAACCGACCTTGCCCGGCGTCGAGCCCTCGGCGCGCACGATCTGGCAGAGCACGACGCGCCCATAGGACCGCAGAGCGCGCTCCGCCTCGCCCAGCACCTCGGCGTGCGTACCCTCGGCCGCCATCGCGTTTCAGGATAACACCGCGCGGCGCCGCGGCGCCGGCACCCACCAGAAGATGGCGGCCGCGGCCGCGAGACCCACCAGCAGGCAGCCCGGCAGCAGCGGCGGCGGCCGGTAGATCAGGTCGACCTGCCACTCCCCCGGCGGCAGCCAGGCGCCGGCGAAGGGGCCGTTAACCAGCGACGTGGGCCGCCGCACACCGCCTGCCAGCAACCGCCAGCCGCCGTCCTGGAAGACGCTGGTGGCGAGCAGCCGGGTCTCGGCGAGGAGCGCATGGGCGCGCAGGTGCTCGCTGTCGAGCCGCCGATCGCCCGGCTCGCCAGCGGCCAGCGCCGACGCGCCGGGACGCTCGGCCCGCCACCGCTTCCACACCTCGGGCCCGGTCTCGACCATGGCGCGGAAGCCGAAGTCGGGGTTGCTCTCCAGCCAGTCGCTCCACGAGGTGCGCAGGGGGAAGGTGCGCTCGGGCAGGAACATCCTGGGCAGCGGATGCGGCCGCTCGTAGATCCAGCCCGCCGGGTCCTTGAAGGCCAGGCTGAAGGGGAGCTCGGCACCGGCCCGAGCCACCACGTAGCGGGCGCCGAGCAGGTCGTAGAGCGGGTGCGACGGCCGCCGGAAGGCCGGCTCCAGGGTGAAGCCCCGGCTGACGCTCTGCGTCGCGATGTCATAGAGCTCGGGCAGCGCCGGATTGTCGATGCGCACGTCGCACAGGCCGTAGACCTCGGGGAAGTTGGCCGGGAAGGCGCGCGCCACCCCGAAGATGCGCCCCGCCATCGGGCCCCCGCCGAGCTGCCGCATCAGGAAGGCGATCGGCGGCGTCACCGGAAAGGCCAGATCCTTGGGGCTTGACGGGTTGGCCGGCAGATGGTCGTAGAGCAGCTCGCCGGCCACCAGGGCGCAAGCGACCCACGGTGCCCGCCGCAGCCCGGCACGCAGCGCGCGTGCCGCGCGGCCGCCGCGGCGCGCCGCCGCCGCCGCGGGTGGTTCGCCGTCGCCTCCGCTCGCTCCTCCGCCCGCGCCGGGCGGCAGCAGCAGCAGCGCGCAGCCCACGGCGAGCAGCGTCCCCTGCAGCCACATCCACCAGAGGTGGATCGAGTCTTGCCGCCAGGTCAGCCCGGCGTTGATGTGGCCGAGATAGGCCCAGGCGACAAGGCCGGCGAGTGCCGCTGCCACCCCGGGAACGACCCGGCGGCGGAGCTCGCCGCTCGACCAGCGCTCGATCTCGCAGGCGGCGAGGTAGGCGACGGCGAAGGCGACCAGCAGCTGCACCCGCGCGTGGCGGTGGATGGCGGTCAGCCCGATCAGCGGCAGCCGCGCCGCGAGGTTCTCGAAGCCCGGCGGCTGGGCAAGCAGCAGCAGGCCGCCGAGCAGGACCCCGAGCATCAGCCGTTCCTGCGGAAAGCGGCGGCGCCCCGCTCGCCGGCATGGCATCGCGCCGACCACCGCCGCGAGCAGCGGCAGGGTGCCGGCAAAGGAGCCGGTGTCCTCGATGTAGTTGTTCTGGCCCCAGTAGGCGGTGTAGGCGTCGCCGAAGGCCCGCGGCGCCGCAACCGGCAGCAGCCGGCCGACCGCGCGGCGCCCCCAGAAGGCGAGCGTCGAGGGCCGCTCGAGATCCCGCCACAGCTCGCCGAGCGGGCGCGGCGCCAGCACGTAGCGCACCACCGCGGCGCGGCTGGAGGTCGGCAGATAGGCGCGGGCGAGGAGCAGCGGCGGCGCGGCGAAGGCGCCGGCCAGGGCGAGCGCCAGGCAGCAGCGCCAGGCGAGCCGCCAGCGCTCGCCGCGGCGCCGGCCGCGCACCAGATCGAGCAGGAAGAGGCCCGTCAGGACGAAGCCATAGGTCATGGTCTCCGGATGGCCGCCGAGCAGCAGGGCCGCCGCCGACAGGGTCAGCAGGCAGAAGTCGCGCCGGCCGCCGCCCTGGGCGCAGCGCACCAGCGCGTAGAGCACCGCCGGCAGCAGCGAGGCGCAGCCGGCAATCGGCCAGTTCAACCAGAGCAGAATGAAGCTGCCGAGGCCGAATGCCAGGCTGCCGGCCGCCGCCGCCGGCTCGCGCAGCCCCTGGCGGCGCAGCAGCAGGAAGGTGAAGGTGAGAGCGCAGAAGACGCGCAGCGCCGCGGTGACCCCGAAGCCGACCCAGACCGAGAACGGATATGCCGCGGCGACCAGCGGCTGAAAGGGCTGGGTCTGGGGGTCGGCCATCAGCGGCATGCCGGCCCCGACGTGCGCGTTCCACAGCGGCCAGCGCCCCGCGAGGAGGGCCTTCTTGACCTCGAGCGCCCAGGGCGCGATCTGATGCACCAGGTCGCGCTGCAGGAAGATCGAGAAGTAGGGTCTGGGATCGCGCAGCTCGCGGAACGGCACGTGCAGGCGCAGCACGTCGAGCGGCAGCAGGATAGCGCCGGCGAACAGGACGCGCCCGAAGAGGACCGTCACCAGCAACAGGAAGAGCAGCAGCGCCCATCTCGGCAGCGGGTCGAACCAGCGCCGCAGCAGCGCCGCGAGCCCCGCGGCGAGCACGAAGACGTAGAGGCCGGGGAGAAGGTCGGCGGCGACCCAGCCCACCCCGCCCATCGTCAAGGCCGCTCTCCGAACCCGAGCATGCGCTTGCAGCGGAACCACAGGTTGCGCATCTTCCAGAAGCGGCTCGCCTCCATGGCCGCGATCTGTGCCCGCAGCGCCGCGCTCTCGGCGGCGGCCGCGGCGATGCGCCCCTCGGCCCGCCCGAGCTCCGCCGCGTAGAAGCCGACCTCGCGGCGGGAGGCGTCGAGCAGCGCCGCCTCGAGCGAGCTGGCCGCCGCCGGAAAACCGATCCGCCGCTCATCTAGCACCCGCAGGCGAAAGATCGACCCCGAGCGCGAGGCGCCCGCCGGCAGCCGGCAGCTGCCGCCCCAGCCCGAGCGCAGGTAGCGCTGGTCGCCGAGCAGCGCCGCCACGTCTGGGCGCTCGACCTCGATCGGGAAGACGCCGAGCAGCTGCTCGTCGAGGAGCGCCTGCACCTCGACCAGGCCGCCAGAGCCGAGCACTCCGGCCCAGCCGCGCAGCTCCAGCAGGTCGGGCGCCGAGAGCTGGCAGCGCTCGACGTAGAGATAGGGCTCGCCGCGATACGAGAGGCCCGAGAAGTCGGCCTCCGCCTCGGGCACCGCCACGTACAGGTCCTGGAAGTTGCAGAGGCCGCGCGCCAGCCGCTGCAGCGACGCGCCGCCGCCGACCGCCCGGCCGAGCGCGTCGCGGACGAACGACTCGCTCACCCAGGTCGAGCCGTAGTCGTGGACCGCCAGCGAGCCGCTCTCGCTGATCTCCTGGAAGAGGATGCCCTCGGCAGGCATGGCGAGTCCCGGCGCGAGCAGGCCCTGGTCGTGGACGCTGAAGACCAGCACCCCTCCCGGCGTCAGCACGCTCATCAGCACGCGCAGCCAGGCGACGAAGCGCTCTTCGGGAAGGTGGGTGAAGAGCGAGGTGACGAAGACGGCGTCGAACGCCGCGGCGCAGTGGAAGTCCTCGGGCCGCACCGTCGAGACGATGCCATGGACCCCGAAGCGCCGCTGCTGGAACTCGACTCCGGCAGCGTAGACGTCGGACACCCACACTTTCTCGGGCGGCACCTCGCGCACCAGGAAGCGCGTGACGCGGCCGTAGCCGCTGGCGAAATCGAGCAGCTTGCCGACCCGGGTAACGTCGCCGAAGCGCCAGCGCAGGATCTGGCAGAGCGAGTCGGCGATGCTCATGCCCGACTGCAGATAGGTGAAGAGGGCGCGATCGCGGTCGCCCAGGTGCGACTGGACGAGGAAGCCCAGCATCTCGTCGCGAGGGTCGATGGTCACATCGACTCGCCCGCCACCCATCCCCTCGTCGGCGAGCAGCGCACGCACCAGGGGGCTCCGCTCGGCAAGCGGCGCTACTGGCGGCACGGCGGCTCCTGACACACCGGAGAGTTTACCGGTTCACCCATGACATCAAGTCCATCAAGCTGTGGGGGGGAAGGTTTGCTATAGTGCCGGCGCTTGCGCTCCGCGACGGCAGCTTTCGCCCGGCTGGTTCTCGGGCTCGCCCTGGGTTGGGCGATGGTGGCGTTCGTCGCCGAAGCGACCGGCGAGCTGCGCGGCTTCGATGCGCGTTCCGCCAACGCGAACCCTTTCAACTGGCGTTTCGGCATGGCCCCGGTCGTTCGCTTCAGCCGCTGCATGGCCGAGGCGCGCGCCCTCCTGCCGCCCGGCACCCTGGTCGCCTTCGTCTCGCCCGGCGAGGGGGCCGCCGGAAGGGGCGGCGGGGGCGGCAACGACGATTTCTTCCGCTGGCGCTGGGCCGCCTACCTGCTCCCCGAGCTCGACCTGGTGCGTCTCCAGGACGCCTCGCCGCCGCAGGCGCCGAGCTATCTGCTCACCTATCGGCGCGAGGCCCCCGGGAGGCGCTTCGAGCTGGTCCGGCAGCTAACCGGCGGCCGCCTCTACCGGGTGCGCCGCTGACTCTCCAGCCGCTGGCCGCGCAGGCAGCGGTCGCGGCCGCCATGGCGCTTTGCGGCAGCCGCCTGGCGCGGGCGGCAGCCGCTCTCTCCGGAGGCCGGTTGCGCCTCGCCGCTCCCGGCGACGGGGCGCTCTTCCGCCTCGTGCTCTATGGCCTAGCCGGTGTAGTCGCCCTGCACCTGCTGTTGACCGGCCTCGACCTCGCCGGCCTGGCCTGGGACCCGTGGCTGCTGGCGGCGCTCTGGGCCGCGGTGATCGCCGCGGCCAGCCTGGTCCGGCCGGAACGCGCGAGGCGCGCAGCCGACGAGCGCACCCGGCTGCCCTCGGATCTGGGCTGGGGCGACGGCCTGGCGCTGGTTGCGCTGCTCGTCTTCGCTCTGTTCGCCCTCACCCTCTGGATCACCATCCCGGATTTCGTCTATCACTGGGGGCTCAAGGGGCACCGCTTCTTCCTCGCCCGCGGCATTGACTACCCCTATCTGACCCGCGGCTGGAACTGGGTGATCCATCCCGACTATCCCAACCTGCTGCCCGAGCTCTTCGCCGTCACGGCGCTCTGCGCCGGCACCTTCGACGAGCCGGCGGCGATGCTCTGGTCGGTCGCTTTCTTCGCCCTGCTGCTCGGCGCCGTCCGCGAGGCGCTGCGCCAGGCGGGAAGCAGCCGCTTCGTCCTGCAGGCCGCCACCGCCCTGGTGGCGCTGGTCGCCGCCGCGGCCGGCATCGGCGGAATGATGGCGGGCGGCGCCGACTGGATGATCGCCCTGGCGCTGGCGGCGGCACTGCCGCCGCTCATGCGCCCTCCTGACCGCTCCGGCGATCTGCAGATCGGCGTCATCGCGGCCTTCGCCGCCGCCTCGAAGGTCGAGGGGCTGCCGCTGGCCGTGATCCTGCTCGCGCTGCAGTGGCTCCGCCCGGGCCGCACCGGCGCGCGCGGCGACTCGGGCAGCGGCTCGGGCGCCGGCACCCCTCCGCGGAGCACGGCTGCGGTTGCTGAGCGCGCCGCGGCGGCGGCCGCTCTGCTCGTGCCGGTCGCCGCGGTGGCGCTGCCGTGGCTGGCCGCAGTGCATCGCCACCATCTCTTCCAGGATTTCAACTCGGGACCGTTCGATCCGGCGCGGGCGCCCGCGGTCGGCGGCGCACTGCTCGCCATGCTGGCCGCGCGCTCCTGGCACGGCTTCACCTACGGACTGTTCCTGCTGCCGCTGCTCGCCCTGGACCGCCGGCTGCGCCCCGCCGCCGCCGCCCTTCTGTGCCAGGTCGTGTTCTATCTCTACGTCTACTTCTCGGCGCGGGTCGATCCGGTGGCCCTGGTGCTGACCAGCTTTCCGCGGCTGGCGCTACACCTGCTGCCGGCGATCCTCACCGGGGCCGCGATCGTCCTGGACGGACTCTCGGTGCCGCGCAAAGCACCGCCGGCCTGAGCACGCTTCCAAGCGCCGTGAATCAAGATTCGCCGCCGCCGCCATCCGCGCCCTTGGAGCGAGCGGTTCCGGTCTCGCCGGCCGGCTTGCTCGCGGCCGAAGCGGCGGCCGGCTGACCGCCGGCGCTCTCGGGTTTGCTCTCCGGTTTGCCCGTCGGCTTGGCGTCAGACTTGTCGCCGGCGGCCGGCTGCGAGTCAGCGGCCGGGGCGACGTCCGTACCGCTGCCCTTCTTCGCGGCATAGTCGGTGGCGTACCAGCCGCTCCCCTTGAACTGGAAGGCGGGCGAGGAGACGAGCTTCTTGAGCGGGCCGCCGCAGGCGGGGCAGACCGCGAGCGGCGAGTCGCTGAAGCGCTGCAGGTGCTCGGTCTTCTTGCCACACTGCAAGCACTGGTACTCGTAGAGCGGCATCGGTGATGACTCCTCGGCGCGCGCGCCGGGGCTAGCTGCGGTACTTGTCGCCCTCGGTCTTGAACTTGATCTTGATCGCCCCGCTCGACTCCCGCCCCTTGGACCTCACGCTCACGGGGCCGGCGACCGGCGCCTGCCGGATCAGCTGCAGGACCTGGAAAGCATAGAGCAGCTTGCCGTTCTCGGCCGCCGGGTGCGGTCCCTGGGTGCAGATCTCGACGAGGTTGCGGCGCCCGTCGACCAACTGGAGGAGACTGTACTCGTCCGCGTCCATGGCGATCTCGATCAGCTCCTCGACCTGATAACAAGACTCGAAGACTGTCTCTTTCCGTCCCAGGCGCGCGACCAGCGCCTTGGCGTTCGGGGCGCGCTTGATGCCGTGCAGGATCACCTGGCGCATCGGCAGCTGGATGTGCACCGAGTCGGGCTCGCGGAAGTCGCCGATGCTGAAGGTCACGCTGCCGTCCTGCCAGTAGAAGAGGCTCCAGACGATTGCCTCGGTCTGCTTGCGGATGGCGCGGTAGACCTCGCCTGGCGAGAGCAGCCGCTGCTCCATCAGCAGGACGCCGTAGCGCTTGTTGCTCCGCTCGCGCTCGCGCATGGTGGCGGCGAACAGCTCGCGCGACAGGGTGCCGGAGAGCTCGAGATATCGGCCCAGGCTGTCCTCGCGGTCGGTGGACGAGGCATGCACCACGTTGCCTTCGCGGATGAATACCCGCTTGGTGATGCCGCCGCGCTGCGCCTCGATCACGCCTGGGACCTGGAAGCGATCGATGGCGTGCAAGATCTCGGGCAGCGCGGTCTGCGCAAGGTCGCCCCGGTACTGGAAGCTGTTGTCGACCGCCGCCAAGGCCTGGGACCTCCATGCTCGACTGCTGTTTTGGCCGGTCTGGGACCCGAGATCATACCATCCATCGCGCATCCATCGCGGCAGATCGCGGCAGCCACCTGCCGGTCCGTTACCAACGGGCAGCGGCTCAGCCCCTGCCGCCTGCGGCGACCCCGAGGGATGCCGCAGCTTTCGCCTGTTGCGGCACTTCCGGCAGGTCGGAAACCGCACTGCGATGTGGCGGTGGGGAAGGGGACGCCCCCTCCCTCTTGCTCCGGAGAGTTTCGGCTCAGCCATCCGATTCCGCTTGGGACAGCTATCCTATGCAGCCAGGAGGTTCAAGTGCTCGTGATCTCACCCGACGAAGCGTGGCGGCGCATCGACGCTCGGCTGGCGCCGCTGCCCGAGGAGCGGCTGGCGCGCCGCGCCGCCCTGGGGCGGGTGCTGGCCCGGCCGCTCGCGGCCGCCTCGGACGTGCCGGCGGCCGACGTTTCGGCCATGGACGGCTATGCCGTCGGCGGCGCGGTCGAACCCGGGGAGCGGCGGCCGGTCGCCGCCACCATCGCGGCCGGCGATCCTCCTGGGATCGTGCTTCCCGCGGGGGCGGCGGCGCGGATCATGACCGGCGCCCCGCTCCCGGCGGGGGCCGACAGGGTGGTGCCGGTCGAGGCGACCGACGGCGGGCGGAGGGAGGTGGCCTTCCGCGCCGCCGCCGCGGCGGGCGAGCACATTCGCCGCCGCGGCGAGGTGCTGCGCGCCGGCCAGCCGCTGCTCGCCGCCGGCACCCCCCTGACTCCCGGAGTCCTCTCGCTCCTGGCCGGCCACGGCTACGCCGAGCTGCCGGTCCACCGCGCGCCGTCGGTCGCCGTCCTCGCCACCGGCGACGAGGTGGTGCCGCCGGAGACCGATCCGGCGCCGGGCCAGCTGCGCGACTCCCATACCGATTTCCTGCTCGCCGAAGGCGCCGGGCTCGGCCTCGCTTTCGCTTCGCTCGGCATCGCTCCCGACCACCCCGGCGCGCTCGCCGAACGAGTTCGCGCCGGGCTCTTGGCCGACGTCCTGCTGCTCTGCGGCGGCGTCTCGATGGGCGAGTTCGACCTGGTCGAAGGGGTCCTCGCCGAAGCCGGTTGCGAGCTCCACTTCGACGCTGTGGCGATCCAGCCCGGCAAGCCGCTGGTCTTCGCCACCCACCCCGGCGGCCTGATCTTCGGCCTGCCCGGCAACCCGGCTTCGGTCATGGTCGGCTTCTGGCTCTTCGTCCGCCCCGCCCTGCGCCGCCTCCTCGGCCACCGCGACGGCTGGTGGCAAGGCGCCTGCGCCGCGATCCTCGCCGCGCCGCTGCCCGGCGCCGGGGCGCGCGACCGCTTCCTGCCCGCCCGGCCTTCCGATATCGAGCTCGCGGGCGGCCTGCCCCGCGTCGTGCCGCTCGCCAGCGTCGGCTCTCACGACCTCGCCGCCTACGCCCGCGGCGCCGCCCTGGTGCGCGTTCCGGCCGGCTCGCCCCCCGCCCCGGCCGGCGCACCGTGCGAGATCCTGCCGCTCGCCGGCTGGCGCGCCTGAAAAGGAGTCTCACCCCCTCGCGGGGACCAGAACGAGATTGGTCGGAGCACGAGGGGAGGGGGCATCCCCTTCCCCCCCGGCGCCGCCGGGCAGGCCGCACGTCCGGTGATGGACGTGCGGCCGCCGCACGTCCGGCTATGGACGTGCGGCATTCCCCGGAGGGCTCTTCCCGGAGGTCGGGACCCGGCGGCTTCCGACCTGCCGGGAGTGCCGCAACAGGCGACAGCTGCGGCCGACAACCGGGAAGGGGATCGAGGGGTTGCGGGGGGCGATCCGATCGATGCTTCGAGTAGGCCTCCTCCGCCCCATCACAGCACCGTTTCATCCCAAATTTGCTGCCTTCTGGCCCGTTTTCGGGTATGCTTCAGGCAACGGTAAGAGGATTTCACCTTGAAGCCCGCCTGGCTTCTCTTATTCACGTCTTATCCACGCATGCGGGGCATCTTGCGGAGAGGCAGGGGGGTCCGGTCCCGCGGAAGGGAGCAGGAGTATGAGTCAACGTAGCTGCACGGTGCGCATGGCCGTGGCGGCGGCGGCCCTGTTGCTGGCGATGGCCGGTCCGGTTTTCGCCCAGCTGCAGACCGGCGACCTCTACGCCAAAGTCGTCGACGAGAAGGGCCAGCCGCTGCCCGGAGCGACCGTCACCCTGTCGGGCATCGGGGCCCCCAAGGTCGAGACCTCCAACCAGGATGGCCTCGCCCGTTTCGTCGGCCTCTACCCGGGCAAGTACGCGGTCAAGGCCGACCTGGAAGGGTTCTCGTCGGTCGAATACCCCGACGTCAACGTCCAGATCGCCGGCCGGGGCCAGATCCAACTCACCCTTTCCTCCTCGATCAAGGAGACCATCACCGTCACCGCCGATGCGCCGCTGCTCGACGAGCGCAAGATCAACCGCGGCACCACGGTCTCGACCACCGAGCTCAACAACATCCCGACCGCCCGCGACCCCTGGTCGCTGCTCTCGCAGGCGCCGGGTGTGATGGTCGACCGCGTCAACGTCGGCGGCAACGAGAGCGGCCAGCAGTCGGCGTTCAACGGCCTCGGCTCGGGATCGCGCGACAACACCTTCGCGGTCGACGGCGTCATCATGACCGACATGGCCGCGGTCGGCGGCTCGTCGACCTACTACGATTTCGGCGCCTTCGAGGAGGTGCAGTTCACGGTGTCGAGCACCGACGTCACCGTCGCCACCTCCGGGGTGACCATCAACCAGGTGACCAAGCGCGGCACCAACGAGTGGAAGGGCAACGCCCGCTACCTGCGCACCGACGGCGGCCTGCAGTCCAATCCCGCCAAGGTGGTCATCCCAGATTTCTTCCAACCGGGCTCGACGCTACAGGTCGACGGCAACAAGATCGATTCGGTGTCGGAGTACGGCGCCGACGTGGGCGGCCCGCTGTGGCAGGACCACCTCTGGGGCTGGGTCTCCTACGGCCGCAGCGACATCCGTAACATCGTCATCGGCGGCCAGCCCGACAAGACCCTGCTCAAGGACTTCAACTCCAAGCTCAACTTCCAGGCCACCGCCGCCGACTCCGGCGTCATCCATTACTGGAACAACGACAAGCTCAAGAACGGCCGCAACGCCGGTCCGGGATTCGCCCCCGAGTCGACCTGGGACCAGACCACGCCGTCGAGCATCTACAAGATCGAGGACACTTTCCTCCCCAGCCAGAACCTCTTCTTCACCGGGCTCTACTCGCACGACAACGGCAAGTTCACCCTCAAGCCGAAGGGTGGAGACAATGCCGACGTCTTCGTCGACGCGCAGGGGACGCAGCATGGCAGCGCCCTCGACTTCGCCCAGAAAGCCACCATCAGCCAGGAGCGCCTCGAGGGCAGCTACTTCTTCTCGACCGGGGCCGCCAACAACGAGCTCAAGTTCGGCGGCGGCTTCCGCCGCCAGGACAACAACTCGCTTACCGTCTGGCCGCACAACAAGGTGGTCACCGACTGCGCCACCTTAGGCTGCGATCCCACTCTGACCTTCGTAAGCTTCCCGCGCAACCGCAAGGATGTCCTCGATGCGACCTACGCCTCGGCCTGGCTCCAGGACACCGTGACCTCGGGGCGCTGGACGATCAACGCCGGGGCGCGCTTCGACAACCAGAAGGTCGCCAACCGGGCCGCATTCGGCGCGGCCAACCCGGAGGCGCCGCAAGGCATCCTGCCGGCGCTCAACTTCCCGGGCAACAACGCCGGCGGCTTCAGCTGGAAGACGGTGGTGCCGAGAGTCGGCGTCACCTACGCCGGCGGCGCGGAGCGCAAGACCCTGCTGCGCGGCACCTTCTCGCAGTACGCCGAGCAGCTCGGCCTGAACCCGCTCGCCACCCGGGTCAACCCGATCGGCTACAGCTACGCCTACTTCTATTTCAACGACCTCAACGGCAACCACAGGCTCGACCCCAACGAGGTCCCGACGCTCGCCTTCTACGGCGTCAACAACATCAACACCGCGAACCCGGGATCTCTGGTCTCGGCCAATGTCAACGCCAAGAACCTCAAGCCGAAGCTGACCACCGAGTTCACGGCCGGATTCGACCAGGGGGTCGGCGCTGATTTCGCCTTCGGGTTGACGCTCACCTACCGCGACATCACCAAGATCCCCGAGACCCGCGCGATCATCATCGATTCGACCGGCCAGGTGCGGACGTCGACCGCCGCTGACTACGTGGTCGCCGGCTCGACTCCGTCAGGTCTGAAGCTGCCGAACGGCCAACCGGCGCCCTCGGTCCCCTTCTTCAAGCTGCGGGACGGCCTCACCTATACCGGCGGCACGCTCTACCTCAACGGCAGCCGCAAACAGGAGTACAAAGGCGGGACCGTGAGCTTCACCAAGCGCATGTCCCATCAGTGGTCGGCCCGCGGCCACTTCACCTACGCCGACTGGAAGTGGAAGATCCCGTCCAGCTTCTACGCCAACCAGGACCCGACCCGCGTGGTCTTCGACGAGATCTTCTACCCGGTGGTCAACAATGACGTCTACGCCGAGCAGTCGACGGGCAGCGGCAACAAGGGCAACGTCTTCACCGGCGGGCGCTGGAACTTCAACTTCAACGCCATCTACCAGCTCGCCCCGAGCCAGCCGTGGGGCGTCGACCTGACCGGCAGCGTCACCGGGCGGGAAGGGTTCGCAACCCCGCCCTATGTCAACAAGGGGCTGACCACCGGCCGGCGTGAAGTCCTCCTCACCCCGCACGTCGACACGTTCCGCAACCCGAGCATCTACACCGTCGACGCCCGGATCGCCAAGGACTTCAAGTTCGCCGATTTCGGGATGACCATCGGCATCGACGGCTTCAACCTCTTCGACCGCCATTCGGTGCTGCAGATCGACCGCAACCTCAACGACGGCGCAAGGGCCAACTCGGTCGCCGAGACCCTGTCGCCCAGAGTCTTCCGGGTGGGAGCGATCTTTCACTTCCGGTAGCTCGCAACCCGCCGCGGCGCGCCCACCGCGAGAAAGGCGAGCGCGCTCTCTCTGACAATGCCAGCCGGGGGGGCAACCCCCCGGCTCTTCGTTTTTGGTGCGCGTGCGCGAGGGAGCGCGGCCACCGCGAGCGCCGCTGCTACCGTCAGCGCGAGCTAGACTCCAGTCGATGTCGGGCTCGAGATCCCTGCATTGCTTCGCGGCGCGGCGGATCCTGGCCGCCCTGGCGCTCGCGCTGGCCGCCGTGTGGGCGCGGCCGGCGGCCTCGGGCTCCGCCGGTTCGGGCCGCGCGGGCGCGTCGCCGGCGGCAGGTGCCACCAGGACGGCCCCGGCTGCAGGCAGCCGCGAAGCGGCGCCGAGGGCATCGGCGGCGGCCGGCGGCGGCGCCGATGTGTTGCTGGTCACCATCGACACTCTGCGCGCCGATGCGCCGGGTTTCGGCGGCAACCGCCACGGAACGACCCCGGTGCTCGACCGGCTGGCGGCGGGCGGGCGCGTCTTCACCACCGCCCATGCCCACAACGTGGTGACCTTGCCGTCGCACACCAACATCCTGACCGGCCTCTATCCCTACCAGCACGGGGTGCGCGACAACATCGGCTTCCGGCTGCCGCCGGAGGTGCCGACCCTGGCGACCGTGCTGCACGAGGCGGGCTATGCCACCGGCGCCTTCGTCGGCGCCTACCCGCTCGACTCCGAGTTCGGCCTCGCCCGCGGTTTCGACGTCTACGACGACCACTACCCGAAGGGCGGCAACGCCGACGAGTTCGTCTTCCCCGAGCGCCGGGGCGACCTGGTGGTGGCGCCGGCGCTCGCCTGGTGGCGGCGCCAGCGCGGCGCCGCTCCCGGCAAACACCGTTTCATGTGGGTCCATCTGTTCGACCCCCATGCCCCCTACACCCCTGCCGAGCCCTTTGCCACCCGCTTTGCCGGCAACCCCTACCTCGGCGAGGTGGCGGCCGCCGATGCCTACCTCGAGCCGCTGCTGGCTCCCTTTCTCGCCGGCGCCGAGCCCCCCACCCTGATCGTGGTCACCGGCGATCACGGCGAGGCGCTGGGCGAGCACGGCGAAGAGACCCACGGGCTCTTTGCCTACGAGCCGACCCTGCACGTCCCGCTGCTGCTCTGGGGCGCCGGGGTAGAGCCGGGGCGCGATCCGGCGCCGGTGCGGCACGTCGACATCTTTCCCACCGTGCTGCAGGCGGCGGGAGTGGCGGCGCCGCCGCTCCGAACGGTGCGAGAGGGACAGACCCGCATTGGCCTCTCGGCCGCGGCTTTCGCCGGTCGCGGCACTTCCGGCAGGTCGCTCCTCGGCCGCCGCGCCTCCAACGCTGCCGCCGAGAGCTCCTACTTCGAAGCGCTGTCGGCCACCTTCAATCGCGGCTGGGCGCCGCTGCGCGGCGTGCTCGCCGGGGGCAAGAAGCTGATCTCGCTGCCGCTGCCCGAGCTCTACAACCTGCCGCGCGACCCGGGCGAGGCGGCGAACCTGATCCACCGTGAACGGCAGCTCGCGCAAGGGCTGCGCGCGCGGCTGCCGGCGGAATCGGCCGGGTCGCTGCCTGCGGGGGCTGCGGCGCGAGCCGTCAGCGCCGCCGAGGCCGCCCGGATGGCCAGCCTCGGCTATCTGGCAGGCAGCTCGCCGGCGCGCCGCAGCTACGGCCCCGAAGACGACCCGAAGCGGCTGCTGGTCCTCGACCGGGAGCTGCACCAGGTCATCGATCTCTACTCGCGGGGCAAGCTCGACGAGGCGGTGGCGCTGGCCCGCCGCGTGGTGGCGGCGCGGCCCGGGATGGCCCTCGGCCAGTCGATCCTCGCCCAGGCGCTGCTGCAGAGCGGCAAGAAGGAGGAGGCGCTGGCGGCGATGCGGCAGGCGCGCGGCCGCGGCGCCGCTTCCGAGGCGCTGCTCTGCCAGCTGGGCCTGACGCTCGCCGAGACCGGGCGCACCGGCGAGGCGCTCGGGGTGCTGCAGCCGCTCGCCGAGGACGGAGTGCCGCGCACCATGGACGCCCTGGCGCTGGCGCTGTCCGAGGCCGGACGCCAGGACGAGGCCGCGGCGGTGCTCGAACGGGTACTGGCGCGCTTTCCCGACGATGCCACCGCCATCGAGCAGCAAGGGCTCGTCGAGCTGCGCCGCGGCCGCTGGGAGGCGGCGGCGGCGCGCTCCCGGCGCGCGCTCGAGCTCAACGACCGCCTGCCCCGCGCCTGGAACGACCTCGGCGTGGCGCTCTACCAGCTCCACCAGCCCGCCGCCGCGCTCGACGCCTGGCAGCATGCCGTCGACCTCGACGGCCATCTCCTCGACGCGCTGTGGAACCTCGGCACCAAGGCGGCCGAGCAGGGACGGGCCGAGCAGGCCCGCCGCGCTCTCGGCCGCTTCATCGCGCTCGCGCCCGCCGCCGAGTATGCCGGCGACCTGGCCAAGGCGCGGGCGCTCCTGCGCGGGCTGGGCCAAGAGGGACGGGAGGGCGGCGGCCCAAGCGGCGGCGGCCCCGCCCGGGGCCAGGGCGCCACCGGCACCGTCCGGGGCAAGGGCATCGATGGAGGGAAACGTTGAGCCGCGCCCGGCGCGCCGCCTACGGGCAAAGGCCAGCCGCGATCGGCCTTGGCATCCTGCTGGCGGCCGGCGCCGTCGCATGGAGCGCCTGCGGCCGGCGCGGCGGCGGCGAGCCGAGCGTGCCGCCCGGCACCCCCGTCGTGCTGATCTCGATCGACACCCTGCGCGCCGACCACCTGCCGGCCTACGGCTACAGCGGCGTCGCCACGCCGGCCATCGACGCTCTGCGCCGCGACGCCATCCTCTACGAGCGGGCTTACACCCATACGCCGCTCACCCTGCCCTCGCACACCGCGCTGCTGACCGGCCTGCTCCCTGTCGAGACCGGGGTGCGCGACAACGTAGGCTACGTCCTCGACCCCGAACGGGTGAAGCGCCATGAGGTCCCCTTCCTTCCCTCGATCCTCCATGAGCACGGCTACGCGACAGGCGGCGCGGTCTCGGCCTTCGTGCTGCTCGGCAAGACCGGCCTTGGCACCGGCTTCGATTTCTACGAGGATTCGATCGAGTTCCGGAGCGGCACCGGCCTGGGCGGGTTGCGGCGGCCGGGGAGCGAGACGCTCCGCCTCTCGCTCGACTGGTTGCGCGGCGCCGCCGCGCGGCCGTTCTTCTTCTTCTTCCACATCTACGAGCCGCACGCCCCCTACCAGCCGCCCGAGCCGTTCGCCTCCCGCTACCGGCTCAAGTACGACGGCGAGATCGCCACCGCCGACTGGATCGTCGGCCAGCTTCTCGCCGAGCTCAAGCGCCTGGGCGCTTACGACCGCGCGCTCGTGGTGCTGCTCTCGGATCATGGCGAGGGGCTCGGCGACCATGGCGAGGACGAGCATGGAGTGCTGCTCTACAACGAGGCGATCCACGTGCCGTTGCTCCTCAAGCTGCCCGGCGCGCAGCTCGCCGGCCGCAGCGCTGCCGCGCCGGCGCAGCTGACCGACGTCACCCCGACCGTGCTCGGCCTGCTCGGCCTGCCGGTGCCGCCGCGCCTGCGCGGGGCACGGCTGCTCGGGTTGCTCGATCCGGCGCCGATGATTGGGGGCGGCGGGCGGAGGGTCTACTCCGAGACCTTCTACCCGCGCCTGCACTTCGGCTGGAGCGACCTCGCCAGCCTCGTCGACCGGCGCTACCACTACATCGACGGCCCCGGCCCCGAGCTCTACGACCTGGCCCGCGACCCGGGCGAGAAGACGAACTTGCTGGCTCGCGAGCGGCGGGTCTATGCCGACATGCGGCGCGAGCTCGGACGCTACGACCGCAACCTAGCGCCCCCCTCTCCCGTCGACGAGCAGACCCGCCAGGCGATGGCCGCGCTGGGTTACCTGGCCGGCGCCGCCGTCCACACCGCCGCGGGTCCGCTGCCCGACCCCAAGAGCCAGCTCGGCTCCCTGACCGACGTCAAGCGCGGCTTCGCCGCCATGGCCCAGCACGACTACCGGCTGGCCGCCGCGACCTTCACCCAGGTGCTGGCGAAGAACCCGCGGATGGCGGACGCATGGGAGTTCCTGGGGCACGCCCGGCAGAAGCTCGGCGACAGCGAGGCGGCGCTCGACGCCTACGCCCATGCGCTGCGGGCGGCCGGCGGCTCGCCCACCGTCGCCATGGCCGCCGCCGCGCTCTACTTCGACCTCGGGCGACTGGCACCCGCCGAGACCCACGCCCGCATGGCACTCGCCACCAGCCCCTCTTTCGCCCACGGCCTGCTCGCCCAGATCGCCCTGGCGCGCAAGGATCTCCCCGGCGCCGAACGGGAAGCCCGGCTGGCGATGGAGGGCAGCGGCCTGCGGATCGGGCCGATGATCATCCTGGCCGAGGTCCTGCACGCCCGCGGCCGCTACGAGGAAGCGCTCGCCGAGACCCGGCGCGCCGAGCAGGCCTACGCCGGGCGCGCCAGCCAGGACCCCGCCCTGATCCAGGGGTTGGCGCTGGTCCGGGGCAGGGTCCAGGCCGACCTCGGCGACGCCGTGGCGGCCGAAGCGTCCTTCAAAGAAGAGATCGCGCGCTATCCGGAGGACATCCGCGCCTATCCGAACCTGGCCATCCTCTATGCCCTGACCAATCGGCCGGCCGCGGCGCGGGCGGCCCTCGAGCAGATGGTCGCGGCCCACCCCTCGCCCGCCGCCTACGCCGCGGCGGTCAAGGCGCTGCGCGCCCTCGCCGACCCGGCCGGCGCCACCGCCGTGCTACGCTACGCTCAGCACCGTTTCCCGCACAGCCCGGAGCTGCGAGCGCTCGCCGCCGAGTGACGCCACCGTGGGAGAGCCCTAGTCCCCGGAGCAAGAGGGAGGGGGCGTCCCCTTCCCCCCCGGAGGGGTGGGAAGGGGATCGAGGGGTTGCGGGGGGCGATCCGATCGATGCTTCGAGTAGGCCTCCGCCGCCGCGTCGCAGCGCCGTTTCATTGGCCCATGACGCCGCCTGAACTTTTTCCCACCGGGAACGGGTTTAAAAAAGAGCGAGCGATCAGGTCCAGCGGCCGTCGCCGGCCGCCCGATCGCCGGGCACGGCGCCTGTAACCGCCGCGGCCGTTCCCCCGTCTAGCTTCAGATGGGCCGTTTTCCCTGGCGAGGAGCTGAATGTCGAGAAAGGGTTGGATGGTTGGTGGGGCCGTTTTGGTCATCGGGCTCGGGAGTGGGGCGTACCTCGCCCGGGCGAAGGGCCAGGTGCCGAAGTTCCGCACTCAGAAGATCGACAGCGGCAAAGTGGTGGCGACCGTCACCGCTTCGGGCGCCCTGTCCGCGGTCACCACGGTCCAGGTCGGCAGCCAGGTGTCGGGGATTATTTCCAAGCTCTACGCCGACTTCAACAAACAGGTCAAGAAGGGTGACCTCCTCTGCGAGCTCGATCCGACCCCCTTCCAGGCCGCGCTCGATCTGAAGCGGGCCGATGAGGCCAAGGCCAAGGCCGACCTGCGACAGGCCGAGGTCAACTTCGGCCGGCAGAAGAAACTCTTCGACCTCAAGCTGATCGCGCAGTCCGACTACGATACCGCCGCAGTAGGCAGGGAGGACGCCACGGCCGCGCTCGACCAGACCAAGGCGGCGCTCCGATCGGCACAGATCAGCCTCAACTACACCAGGATCATTTCCCCGATCGACGGCATCGTGGTCAACCGCCAGTACGACATCGGCCAGACCGTGGCGGCCTCTTTCCAGGCGCCGGTCATCTTCACCATCGCCCAGGACCTGACCAAGATGCAGGTGCTCACCAACATGGACGAGTCCGACATCGGCGGCATCAAGGTGGGGCAGCCGGCCACTTTCACCGTCGACGCCTACCCCGACCGCAGCTTCCAGGGCACGGTGGCGCAGATCCGCCTGTCGACCACGACCGTCCAGAACGTCGTCACCTATCCCGTGGTGATCGACGTCGCGAACCTCGAGGGCAAGCTCAAGCCGGGCATGACCGCCAACGTGGTGATCCCGGTCGACGAGCGCGCCGGCGTGCTGCGGATACCCAACGCGGCGCTGCGCTTCCGGCCTGACGAGGCCGACGTGATCAAGCCTCCCGCGGTGCAGGCCGCCACGGCCGGTGCGGCCTCGTCCGGCGCGGCTGGCGGCGCCGGCGGTGGTGATCAGAGCGGGCAGAGCGGCCAGGGCGGGCAGGGCGGCCAGAGCGGCGCTGGTGGCCGGGGCGGCGCTGGCAGCCAGGGCGGCGCCGGCGGCTACGGCGGCCGGTCCGGCGGGCAGGGCGCTTTCGGGGGGCAGGGCGGCGCCCAGCGGCAGCGCCCGGGCGGCGCGGGCGGCTTTCGCAACGGCGTCGTCTACGTCACCGACCTGAACGGCAAGCTGCGTCCCATCACCGTGCGGACCTCGATCACCGACGGCACCTTCACGGCGGTCCAATCCGCCGAGCTCAAGCCGGGCGACCAGGTGGTGGTGGGCCTGGTCACCGCCAAGGCCGGCGGGACGGCCGCCTCGCCGGGTGGATCGCCGGCCCGCGGTCCGCGCATGTAGGACCGACGGCGATGGCATCAGAGCAACCGGTCATCCAGATCCGCGACCTGTACCGCATCTACAAGGTCGGCGGCAGCGAGGTGCGCGCCCTCGACGGCGTCTCGTTCGACGTCGAGCCCGGCGAGTTCGTCGCCGTGATGGGTCCTTCCGGCTCCGGCAAGTCGACGCTGATGAACATCATCGGCTGCCTCGACCGGCCGACCGCGGGCACCTACGTCCTCGAAGGCCTCGACGTGTCGCGCATGAACCGCGACCAGCGGGCCGAGATCCGCAACGACAAGATCGGCTTCGTCTTCCAGAACTTCAACCTGCTGGCGCGCACCAAGGCGGCGGAAAACGTGGAGCTGCCGCTGCTCTACTCGCGCAAGAACGACCTGACCGACGCCCAGTGCCGGGAGAAGGCGCTGCGCTGCCTGGCGCGCGTCGGCCTCTCCGATCGCTGGGACCATACCTCCGCCCAGCTCTCCGGCGGCCAGCAGCAGCGCGTCGCCATCGCCCGCAGCCTGGTCAACGACCCGGCCATCCTGCTCGCCGACGAGCCGACCGGCAACCTGGACTCCAAGACCTCGGACGAGGTGATGGCGATCTTCCAGGCGCTCAACGACGAGGGCAAGACAGTGGTGCTCATCACCCACGACCCCGATCTCGCCCAGTACGCGCAGCGCATCATGAGCTTCCGCGACGGCAAGCTCACCTCCGACCACCCGGTCGCCGGCCGCCGGCGCGCCGCGCTGACTCCGCCTCCCCCGGTCCCTGCGCTGCCGGAGGACATTGCGGCGGAGGCGGCCGTTTCCAGCAGCGCCGGGAGCGCCGGCCGCGCGGCTCTCGCCGACCGGAGCATGGGAGCCCGGCCATGAGCAGGACCTCCAACATCCTCAAGGTCGCCTTCAGCGCCCTCGGACGCAACAAGATGCGCTCGCTGCTGACCACGCTCGGCATCATCATCGGCGTCGCCTGCGTGGTGGCGACCATCGGCATCGGCGACGGGGCGCGCATCCAGGCCGAAGACCAGCTGCGCTCGCTGGGCACCAACTTCCTGATGATCTTCCCCGGCTCGCTGACCTCCTCCGGCGCGCGCACCGGCTGGGGCGCCAGCTCCAAGCTGTCGACCGACGACGTGGATGCCATCCGGCGCGAGGTCCCCGACGTGGCCTACGTCTCGGCCTCCAACCGCACCGTCGCCCAGGTGATCTACGGCAATCAGAACTGGTCGACGAACATCACCGGCGCCGAGACCGACTGGCCGCTCATCCGCTCCTGGAACCTTTCCGCGGGCCAGTTCTTCACCGATCAGGACATCAAGGTCGCCAACAAGGTGTGCGTGCTCGGCAAGACGGTGGTGACCAACCTGTTCGGCGACGAGGACCCGATCGGCAAGATGATCCGCATCAAGAACCTCCCCTTCAAGGTGGTCGGCGTGCTGGAGAGCAAGGGGGGCTCGACCATGGGGCAGGACCAGGACGACACCGTGGTGGCGCCCTACGAGACGGTGCGCAAGAAGCTGCTCGGCACCACCTCGGTCGGCAGCATCCTCGCCTCGGCCAGCTCCAACGCCATGGTCGACCGCGCCCAGGAGGAGATCACCGCCCTGCTGCGCCAGCGCCACAAGATCATGAAGGCATCCGACGACGACTTCATGATCCGCTCGCAGACCGAGATGCTGCAGCAGGCCGAGGACCAGTCGCGCACCATGAGCTACCTGCTGTGGTCGATCGCCGGCGTCTCGCTGCTGGTCGGCGGCATCGGCATCATGAACATCATGCTGGTCTCGGTGACCGAGCGCACCCGCGAGATCGGCGTGCGGATGGCGATCGGCGCCAAGGGGCGCGACATCCGGTCGCAGTTCCTGGTCGAGGCCGTGGCGCTGGCGATCACCGGCGGCACCATGGGGATCGGTTTCGGCATTGGCATCCAGAAGATGGTCGCCCGCTTCGCCGGCTGGCCGGTCTCCGTCCAGGTCCAGGCGATCGCCCTTGCCTTCGTCTTCTCGGCCATCGTCGGCATCGCCTTCGGTTTCTACCCGGCGCTCAAGGCCTCGCAGCTCGACCCGATCGAAGCCCTGCGCTACGAGTAGCGCGGGCGGGCCGCCCGTCCGCCTCGCAGCGCCGTTTCCGACCTCCGGGAAGTGCCGCACGTCCATAGCCGGACGTGCGGCCGACCTGCCGGAAGTGCCGCAACAGGCGAAAGCTGCGGCAGCCCTCGGGATCACTCGGGGCGCCGATCCGGTAACTTTGCCGGCGGCCGGCGGTAATCAACTTACAGAATGCTGGCCACCGCGCGACAACCCATGGCAGCCCCAAGCGATGCGGAGCTGATGACCGCCGTCCAGGAGGACGACTTGAGCCAGCTGGGCGTGCTCTTCGAGCGCCACCACCTGGGGCTGTTCAACTTCTTCCTGCGGCTGACCGGCAACCGCTCGTGGAGCGAAGACCTGGTGCAGGAGGTCTTCGTCCGCATCCTCAAGTACCGCAAGAGCTTCCGCCCGGCGTTGGAGTTCAGGCCCTGGCTCTATGCCATGGCGCGCAATGCCGCGGCCGCCCATTTCAAGAAGCACCGGCGCGATGCCGCGCCCGACTCCGAGCCAGAGCAGCGGCTGTGCGACAGGCCGCTCGCCCTGGAGCGGCTCGAGGACGCCGAGGCCGCCCGGCTGCTGCGCTCCTCGCTGCTGCGCATGCCGCACGAGAAGCGCGAGGTGCTGCTGCTCAGCCGCTTCGGCGAGATGCGCTACGACCAGATCGCCGGCCTCCTCGGCTGCAGCGTCGGCGCGGTCAAGCTGCGGGTCCACCGGGCGGTCAAGCAGCTGCGGGAGATCTATTCCGAGATGGCGCTGGGCCGGCCCCAGGCCGACTCCGCGCCGGGAGCACCGACCCCATGACCTGTGAACAGACGCACGAGCTGCTGACCGACTACATGACCGGCGACCTGGCCCGCGACCCGTCCGGCGCCGCGGACGAGCTCTCCGCACACCTCGCGGCCTGCGCCGCCTGCCGGGAGGAGGCCGAAGGGCTGCGCGAGCTCTGGCAGACCCTCGGGCGCCTGCCGCAGGAGCGGCCCAGCGCGGCCCTGGAGAGCCGTTTCTACGCGCTGCTCGACGAGCGCATCGAGGCGGCGGCGCGCCGTGACCTGCTGCGGCGCCGCGGACCGGCCGCCGGCGCGCGGCCGGGCGAAGCGTTTGGCGCGCGGGCCGCGGCCTGGCTCGAGCGCTGGCTGCCGCGGCGGCCGCTGGCGCAGCTGGCCACCACGCTCGCCGCGCTGCTGATCGGCATCCTGGTGGGCACGCGCCACCCGGCCGCCGGCGGCGGCGGCAGCGGCGCCGAGATGGGTGAGCTGCGCTCGGAGGTGCGCTCGCTGTCGCAGCTGGTGACCCTGTCGCTGCTCAAGCAGGAGTCGGCCAGCGAGCGCCTCAAGGGGGTGAGCTTCGGGCGGGCGGACTCCTCCGACGAGCGGGTGCTCGACGCCCTGCTCGACACCGTGAGCTTCGACCCGGACGTCAACGTGCGGCTGGCGGCGATCGACGCGCTGGCGGCGGTGGGGCGGCGGCCGGCAGTCCAGCAGCGCTTCATGGCGTCGCTGCCGAAGCAGACCTCGCCGCTGGTGCAGATCGCCATGGTCGACCTCCTGCTGGCGAGCGACGGCGGGGGGGCACGCCGGCGCCTGCAGGAGATCGCCGCCGATTCCCGGCTCGACCCGATGGTCAAGGATTACGTGAAGGCGCGCCTGCTGGCGCACAGCTGAAGAGAGAGAGAGGAGACACCAGATGCGAGGCCTCAAGCGCGATTTCATGCTGCTCCTGCTGCTCCTGCCTGTCCTGCTGCTGCCGGGCATGCCGGCGAGCGCCCATACAGCGCATCGGGACCGGGAGTGGAGCGCGACCAAGGAGGGCAACGTCGAGAAGACGCTGTCGTTTGCCGGCGGGACCGGCGCCCGGTCGCTCACCGTCGACAACTTCGAAGGAGCGGTGACCGTCACCGGCCGGCATGCTCGGGACGGCGCGGAGGTCCATGTGGTTGTCCATCAGAGCTACCGCGCCGACAGCCAGGAGAAGCTCGCCGTCGCCGAGCGCGAGGTCAAGCTCGAGGTCTCCCAGAGCGGCAATCACATCGAGCTCCTGATGGATGGCCCGTTCCGCTGCAAGTGCAAGGACGGCGGCACCGATTTTCATGGTTGGGACCGGGTCGGCTACGAAGCCCGCTTCGACTTCGAGCTGCAGGTGCCCGAGGACCTCGATCTCGTGGTGCGCACGGTCAACGGCGGCGACGTCAAGGTCCGCGACGTCCATGGCAACCTCGAGCTCGCCAACGTCAACGGCGGCATCGAGACCAGCGGCGTGGCCGGGGCGGTCAACGCCCATACCGTCAACGGCCCGGTCCACGTCAGCTTCGCCCGCAACCCGTCGGGCAGCTGCCAGTTCCACTCGGTCAACGGCAAGCTCGACGTCGGGTTCAAGTCCGGTCTCGCCGCCGATCTGAATTTCAAGACCCTCAACGGCGAGGTCTACTCCGACTTCCCGTACAGCTATCGGCCGCTGCCGGCAGGCAAGGCGGAGCGCCGGCAGGGAAAGTTCGTCTACCGGAGCCATGGCGGCTTCGCCGTTCGCGTCGCGGACGGCGGCCCCGAGATGGCCTTCAGCACGATCAACGGCGACATCCTGATCCGCAATCAGGACCTCTAGGAGAACTCTCATGAAAGGGCTGACATCGAGCCTCGCGCTCGTGCTTCTCTGGTTGTCCCCTCACTCCCCATCGGCGGCGCAGGAAGCCGCCGAAGGGCAGGCCGCGCCGCCAGCGGCGCAGAAGATCTCGATCCCGCTCTCCGATCCGGGGCGCCCTGCGGTGGTGAAGGTGTCGCTGGTGCAGGGCGGCGTCACGGTCGAGGGCTACGGCGGCAAGGAGGTGGTGATCGAAGCGGCCGGGCCGGCCGAACGTGAAGGCCACTCGCGCGGCAAGCACGGGAAATCGACCCAGGGCATGCGGCGGATCCCCAACACCGACCTCGGCCTCACTGCCGAAGAGGAGAACAACGTGGTGCGGGTCGAGACCAAGTCGTACGCGCGGCCGGTCGATCTCAAGATCTTGGTCCCCGTCAACACCTCGCTCCATCTCTCCACCGTCAACAGCGGCGACATCAAGGTGACCGGCGTCGCGGGCGAGCTCGAGCTCGCCAACGTCAACGGCGGCATCGTCGCCAAGGACGTGTCAGGATCGGTCGTCGCCCATACCACCAACGGCGATCTCAAGATCGCCTTCACGCGGCTCGATAAGACCAAGACGATGGCGTTCAGCACTCTGAACGGCGACGTCGACGTCACCTTCCCCGCCGATCTCAAGGCCAATATCCGGCTGCGTTCCGACCGCGGCGAGATCTACTCGGATTTCGAGCTGGCGACCTCGGCGCGGTCGACCCCCACCGCCAAGGAGTCGACGCATGGCCGCAAGCGCCGCATCGAGATGGATCAGGAGATGCAGGGCACGATTGGCGGCGGCGGCCCGGAGCTGCGCTTCCAGACCTTCAACGGCGACATCTACCTGCGCAAGGGGCGCGGCTGAGCTTGAAGCGCGGGTCGGCCGCCCGTCCGGTGATGGACGGGCGGCCGCCGCCCATCCGGCTATGGATGGGCGGCATTCCCCGGAGGGCTCTTCCCGGAGGTCGGCCGCACGTCCGGTGATGGCCGTGCGGCATGCCCCTGAGGGCAGGACCCGCGCGCCCGATCGAACCTAGGCGCGCAGCCGCCCGACCCACTCGGCGAGCGCCCCGAGGAGCGCGGCGACGCTCTGGCGGGTGCGCGCGTCGGTCAAGTTGCCCTGGTCGTCGAACTTCTCATGCGCGCTACCGACCAGGACTTCGGGCTTGAGCAGGGCGTAGACTTCCGTGTACAGGAAGGCTTGGCGCAACGCCAGCTGGGCGCGGATGGTGCCGCCCGGCCCCATGCTCGCTCCCATGATGGCGGCCGGCTTGCCGCGCAGCGCCGACTTTCCCGGCGGACGCGAGGCCCAGTCGACGGCGTTCTTGAGCGGCGCGGTCAAGCCGTAGTTGTACTCCGGCGTCGCCACCAGGAGGGCATCGGCGCGCTGCACGGCGGCTTTCAACGCCGCCACCGGCGCCGCATCGCCCCCCGCCTCGAGGTCCTGGTTGAACAGCGGCAGCGCGCCGACCTGGTCGAAGATCTCGA
This sequence comes from Thermoanaerobaculia bacterium, assembly GCA_035544875.1. Taxonomy (GTDB): domain Bacteria; phylum Acidobacteriota; class Thermoanaerobaculia; order Multivoradales; family UBA5704; genus JASLEW01. Next base: position 111,330 of record DASZZP010000112.1, read on the forward strand.
TCTCCATCCCCGGCGGGGCGAGCTCCACGGCGGCACGCAGCAACGCCCGGTTGTACGACGCCCGGCGCAGGCTGCCGGCAATGCCCAGGACATGCAGGCCACGGCGTTCGGCAGGTTCGGTCATGCCCCGTCCAACCGCCCCTGCCGGGCGCTCATTCCCGCCCAGTTGCCTGGGCGCTCGGGTCGCGATCTTCCTAGATGAGGCTAGACGGGCTAGATGGGCCGTCGTCCCTGGATCACCCTGATCAAGACCACGACGAGCGCGATGACCAACAGGATGTGGATGAAACCGCCGAGCGTATACGAGCTGACCATCCCGAGCGCCCAAAGGATCAGCAGGATGACGAAAATGGTCCAGAGCATGCTCTCTCCTCCTTGACCTCGTGAATGGGTTCGACGGGAAGTCGAACCTGGTCCTCTCGAAACTAGAGCAGTTCTCGTGCCACGTCGGGGGCACGCCGAGCGCGCCGGCAGGCGGCAGGCCGACTCTGCATCAAGTGCGCAATTCCTTGTGCTAGGATCTCCTGTCAGATTCAAGCCGTTTTCGTGGTCTTCGGTCCGGCGCATTTCGATCCATCGGCGGCCAAGGGTGTGCTTCGTGCGGCCATGCCCGCGCTAAGGAGGAGCAGTCATGAGCGAATCGAGCGGTGGCTGGACGCGGCGGCGCTTCCTCGAGACGGTCGGTCTGGCGGGAGGCGCCTCGGCGGTCTACGAGACGATGACGGTCCTCGGGCTGATCAACGTGCCGGAGGCCTGGGCGGGGCCGCCCCAGCTGCCCGGAGCGACCGGGAGCGGCAAGTCGGTTCTGATCCTGGGCGCCGGCGTCGGCGGCTTGACCCTCGCCTACGAGCTCAGCCGCGCCGGCTTCCGCTGCGAGATCCTGGAAGCGCAGGAGCGAGCCGGGGGGCGCAGCCTGACGGCCCGCCAGGGGACGGTCATCGCCGAGGAGAGCTCCGATGGCGGCGTCACCCGCCAGGAGTGCCGGTTCGATCCCGGCCTCTATCTCAACATGGGGCCGGGACGGCTCCCCTATCACCACCGGCGGGTGCTCCACTACTGCCATGAGCTCGGCGTGCCGCTCGAGATCTACGTCATGGAGACGACGGCAAACCTCTTCCAGACCGACCGCGGCTTCGGCGGCAAGGCGATGGTCAACCGCCGCATCGCCAACGACGCCCGCGGCTACATCGCCGAGCTGCTGGCCAAGGCGGTCGACAAGGGAAGCCTGAATCAGGAGCTGACCAAGGACGACAAGGAGAAGCTGCTCGATCTGCTCAAGGTCTTCGGCGATCTCGGGGTGGAGAGGGAGGGCGGCGAGAAATGTCCGCCTGACTCCTATTGCGGCTCCACCCGCTCCGGCTGCGCGGACCCCCTGACCGTCTTCACTTCCTGCGAGCCCGAGCCCAAGCTGGCGCTGCACGAGCTGCTGCGCTCGGAGTTCTGGAAGTACCGCTTCTATCAGCCGGTCGATTTCGAGTGGCAGCCGACGCTGTTCCAGCCGGTCGGCGGCATGGACCAGATCGTCCACGGCTTCACGCGCCGGATCGGTCACCTCATCCATTACCACTCCGTGGTCCTGGCGATTCGCCTGCTCGAGGACGGCGTCGAGGTCACCGTGCGCGACGGCCAGACGGGCGAGACCACCGTCACGCGCGCCGACTACTGCGTGAGCAACATCCCGCTGCCGCTGCTCAAGCAGATTCCCGCCAACTTCTCCAAGGAGTTCAAGCAGGCCGTCGACCAGGGCAGGTTCGCCCCGACGTGCAAGGTCGGGTGGCAGGCGAACAAGCGCTTCTGGGAGACCGACGACGAGATCTACGGCGGGATCAGCTGGATCAACGATCCGATCACCCAGATGTGGTACCCGTCCTACGATTACTTCACCGCCAACGGCACTCTGACCGGCGCCTACAACTACAGCGAGAACGCCATCGCGCTCGGCCGGATGAGCCTCGAGCAGCGCCTGGTCACGGCCCGCAAGGGGGCGGTCAAGCTCCATCCCGAGTTCGGCGATGACGCCATCGTGCCGCAGCGGCTGGGACTCTCGGTGGCCTGGCAGAACGTCCCCTTCCAGCGCGGCGGCTGGGCCAGCTGGGGCGACAAGGAGGGCGACGACGAGGCGTATGCGCGCCTGCTGGAGCCCGACGGCCGCTTCCACGTCCTGGGCGATCAGGTCTCGACCCTCCCGGGCTGGCAGGAAGGCGCCATGATGTCCGCCGAGCACGTCCTGGGACAGATCGCCGCCCCGCAGGCGCTCAAGGTGCCCGGGATCCTGCGCGCCCCCGGACGCGTGCGCGCCCCGCGGACCCAGCGCCTGGTCGAGGGCCGCAGCTAGCCCGCATTTCTCTCACGCGTTCGTCGCGAGGCGCGGCAGCTGCGGGAGCTTGCTGCCGCACAGCGGCGGCTGGCCCGGCAGATCTATCATTGCCGGCCGCGGCCCGTCCTCGGTGGACGGGCAGCATTCCCCGGAGGGCACGCCCGGCAGGTCGCAAATGGGCCCGAATGCCGAGAGCCCGCGACAGCGGGCTCGACCCAATCGACTGTGCGAGGGTCGGCCACGACCGAGGCGTACTGGAAGTACGTCGAGAAATCGAGAACGCAGGAGACAGGCCCATTTCCGCCGCCGCAGCAAGAGGCGTGTGATAAATGCGGGCTAAAACCAAAAGGCACAGTAAACGCAGCAGGAGGCGTGGTGGCGAGAGCGGTGGGGGGAAGCCTCGCGCAACGCCCTGCCGGCCGACGGGTTCCGCGAACCACGGCCGGCGGCGCAACCACCGCGCTACCGCCGAAAAAAACGGACCAAGGCGCCGAAACCTTCTCTTCGCATCCTGGTAGGTAGCAATGAGGATCGGGGGGAGCAAAGACCATGGACAGCCTGCGGCAAGACCTGCGTTATGCCCTGCGGACGCTGGCGGCCCAGCCAGGCTTCTCCGCCGTCGCCCTGCTCACCCTCGCGCTCGGCATCGGCGCCAACAGCGCGATCTTCAGCCTGGTGAACGCGGTCCTGCTGCGGCCGCTTCCCTATCCCGGGCCCGAGCGGCTGGTGCGGATCTCGGGCGTCAGCGCCGAGGAGCCCAACACCGCCGCCAACATCTCGGCCCAGGACTTCCGCGACTTCGAGCGCCAGAGCCGGCTGCTTTCGAGCCTCGGCGCCCACAGCAGCGTGCTCGGCGGCACCTTGACCGCCGGCGGCGAGGCCGAGCAGGTCGGGCTCGCCCGGGTCAGCAGCGGCTTCCTGCGCGCCCTGGGCGTCACGCCGGCGCTCGGCCGCTTCTTCCGCCCCGACGAGGACCGTGCCGGCGCGCCGGATCTGGTCATCCTCAGCGACGGCCTGTGGCACCGCCGCTTTGCCGGCGACCGCGGAATCGTCGGCCGGCCGATCCTGGTCAACGAGCTGCCGCGCATGGTGGTGGGCGTTCTGCCGCCCGCGTTTCGCTTCCCGACTCCGGAGTCGATCGGCGGCAGCAATACCCCGGAGCTGCTGGTGCCGATCGACTTCGACCCCAACGTCAACAGCCGCTCCGGGCGCTGGCTCGAGGCGGTCGGCCGCCTGCGCCCGGGAGCCGCGGCCGCCGCGGCCAGCGCCGAGCTGGGGGCGATCGCCGCCCGGCTGGAGCGGCTCTACCCCGGCGACGACTTCCACAAGAGCGCGCGGGCAACGCCGCTGGCCGGCGAGCTGGTCGGCGGCACGCGGCCGGCGCTGCTGCTGCTCGCCGGCGCCGTCGGGCTGGTGCTGCTGATCGCCTGCGCGAACCTCGCCAACCTGCTGCTCGCCCGCGGCGCGGCACGGCAGCGCGAGATCGCGATCCGCGCCGCCCTGGGTGCCGCTCGCGGCCGGGTGGTGCGCCAGCTGTTGACCGAGAGCCTGGCGCTCAGCCTGGCCGGCGGCCTGCTGGGGCTCCTGCTGGCCGCCGGCACGGTCTGGACACTGCGGGACCGGGGCATTGCCAGCCTGCCGCGGGGCGAGGCTGCCGGCATCGACGGCGCGGTCGTCGCCTTCACTCTCGTCCTGGCGTGCGCGACCGGTCTGGCCTGCGGGCTGGCGCCGGCCCTGCACGGCTCACGGCCGGATCTGCAAGCGAGCTTGAAGAGCGCCGGGCCGGCGCAGTCGGCCGACCGCGGCGCGGGGAGGCTGCGCCGGCTGCTGGTGGTGAGCGAGGTGGCGCTGTCGCTGCTGCTGCTGTATGGAGCCGGCCTGCTGATCGAGAGTCTCTGGCGCCTCGAGCGGGTCGATCCCGGCTTCGTTCCCGAGCGGGTGGTGACGCTGCGCCTGGCGCTGCCGCTCAGCCGCTATCCCGAAGGGAGCGAGAGCCGCTTCTACGACCGCCTGTACGAGCGCGTCGCGGCGCTGCCCGGGGTCACGGCGGTGAGCGGCGCCAACATCCTGCCGCTCGACGGCGACTACTCGTGCGACGGCATCCAGATCGATGAGCGGCCGCTGCCCCAGGGGCAGCAGCCCTGCGCCGAGGCGCGCTCGGTCAACCAGGACTATTTCCGCACCATGGGCATCCCGCTCCTCGCCGGGCGCGCCTTCGGCCCAGGCGACGGCGAGAAGGCGCCCAGGGTGGTGATCATCAACCAGGCGATGGCTCGGCGCTTCTGGCCGGGCGAGAACCCGCTCGGCAAGACCCTGACCTACGAGGGGCGGCGGCAGGGAGACTCGCGCCGCATCGTCGGCATCGTCGGCGACGACCGCCACTTCGGCCTCGATCGCGAGCCGGATCCGGAGTTCTATACGCCGCAGCCGCAGCAGCCCTCCTACCATGCGATGGCGCTGGTCATTCGCACCGGGGCGACGAGCCGCGCGACCCTGCTGCGCGAAGTGCGCCGCGAGCTCGCCGCGCTCGATCCACGGGTGCCGCTCTTCGGGGTCCGCACGCTCGACGACCTGGTCGGCGCGGCGGTCGCCGCGCCGCGTCTGCGAACCCTGCTGCTCGGCGCCTTCGCGGCCCTGGCGCTGCTGCTGGCGATGGTCGGAATCTACGGCGTGCTGGCCTTCACCGCCGGCCGGCGCACGCACGAGATCGGCATCCGCAAGGCGCTCGGAGCCCAAGACCGGGCGGTGCGGCGGCTGCTGCTGCGCGAGACCATGGCCCCGGCGGCGGCCGGCATCGGCATCGGGCTGCTCGCCGCCCTCCCCGCGGGCCGCCTCCTCTCCAGCCTGCTATTCGGGATGACCGCGAACGATCCGGCAGTCATCGCCGCCGCCGCGCTGGCCCTCGCCGCCACCGCGCTGCTCGCGAGCTATCTGCCGGCGCGGCGGGCCTCCCGCATCGCGCCGCTGGCGGCCCTGCGCAGGGAGTGAACGGCCTTGCTGGGCGCGCGGGTCCTGCCCTCCGGGGCATGCCGCACGTCCATTACTGAGTGCGGCCTGCCCGCGATCGCTGTAGTCGGGGTCGAAGTCGTTGGCCAGCACGTCCGCGACGATGGTCGTGACGGCTATACCGGCGCCGACACGCTGACCTATCAGGTTGACTGACCTGCTGATCGCCGGTCCTCGCGGCGGTGCCGTGGGCCGGCGCCTGGAAGATCGTCACTTTCAGCGCATCGCCGTCGGGATCGGAGTCGTTGGCGAGGACGTTGACCTCGAGCGAGCCGTTCTCGCGCACCGTGGCCACGTCGTCGACCGCGATCGGCGGCGAGTTGGCGGCGCAGCTGCCGACGATGCCGTAGCTGCCGTAGGTGGTGGTGACGGAGAGGCTGCCGGTGGGCTGGGTGGTGTTGTCGACCGCGAAACTCGAGCGAAGGCTCTGGGTGCCGCTGCCCTCGAAGGTGCGGGCGTAGATGCCGCCCAGGATGTCGTGCAGCTGGGGATTGCCCACCTGGCTCTTCGGCACGTTGATCGAGATCGTGCCGATCTGTCCGATCGGCGTCATCGGCCGAGGGTGTAAGCTCCGGTCATGGACAGAGGATCTTCCGTCTCTAGAGAGCAGGGCCTGGTCATCCCGGCCGGAATCGACGACCTGAAGGCGTTCCGCCGCTGGGCCTTGTCCGAGGAGTTTCCCGAGCGCGGGCGGATCGATTTCCTGGCCGGCAGCGTGGAGGCGGAGCTGAGTCCCGAGGACCTGCAGACCCATGGTGCGGTCAAGGCCGCGATCGCGGCCGAGCTGCATGCGCTGATCGTGGGACAGCGCCGGGGCCAGCTGTTCATCGACAAAGCCCGCGTCAGCTCGGAGAAGGCGGACCTGTCCGCCGAGCCGGACGTGGTGGCCGTGCTCTGGGAGTCGTTGGAAACAGGGCGCGCGCGCTACGACCCGCGCGCTCGCGGGGGGCCGGAGCGCTGCGCGGAGATCGAGGGCGGACCGGACCTGGTGGTCGAGATCGTGAGCGACTCATCGGTGCGCAAGGACACCGTGCGTCTCCCCCGGCTCTACGCCCTTGCCGGCGTCCGCGAGCTATGGCTGGTCGACACTCGCGGCCGGGAGGTGCGGTTTTCCATCCATTCATTGCACGACCGGAGCTATCGGGCTGTCGCGCCGGACGCCCAGGGCCGCCTGCATTCCCCCCTGCTGGCGAGATCCTTCCGGCTCCTCCGCCACCGCGAGCGTTTCTCCACCTGGCGCTACGAGCTCGAGCACGGCGTTTCCTGAGTGGGGCTACGAGCCCCAGCCTGGCGCGCGCCTCCATGGCGGAGGCGATCGAGATCAAGCTGACTGCCACGCCCACGCTGCACCACGCCGCGGTCCTCGACCGCTGGAGAACCCTGGCCGGCAGCGCCGCGGCGCCCAAGGGGGTGCTCGTCTGCCGCATCGCCGAGCAGACCGCCCTCCCCTCGAACAACCTTGCGCTGCCCTGGCAGGAGTTTCCCCGCTGGCTGGCCGCCCAGCTGAAAGAAAGGTGAGTGGGCCATATAGCGATAGAGCAAACTGTCTGTTTGACGGATCGCGTTCTTTCGGTGCAAGGTAGGACAGGCCGCTCGGACGGTGGCAGAGGTATTCTGGAAGAGGAGGTCGCAGATGGACGCGGAAGCGCTGAGCCAGACCAAGACGCTGATCGAAAAGCACGAAGGCCGGAAAAACACTGCCTACGTGGACACGGCCGGTCACCCGACGATCGGCATCGGCTTCAATCTCGACCGGTCCGATGCGCGGCAAAAGATCGAGGCCTTGGGTCTCAACTTCGACGACGTACGGGCCGGCACCACGTCGCTGAGCGACGCGCAGGTCGACGCTCTGTTCGACGGCGACGTTCAAAAAGCGGTCGCGGACGCGCAGGCGCTGGTTTCGAACTTCGACGACCTCTCCGCGGCCCGTCAAGCTGTCGTCGTCGACATGGTCTTCAACCTCGGCTCCGCGGGGTTTGCCAAGTTCCACAACACGATCGCGGCCATCGAGAGCGGCGACTGGGCGGGGGCGGCGCAACAGATGCTCGACTCGGCCTGGGCGAAGCAGGTCAAGGGCCGCGCCACCGAAGACGCCAACCTGATGACGAACGGGTAGAGTTGACAGGGATCGAAGCGCAAAGTGGTCAGTTGCTGCGACGACCGGCCAGGGCAGCTGATATGCCAAGGCCGAAGTACACCGCGGCAGAGACGTAGAGGGTTCGTAGCTTACTAGACGCTGGTAGCGAAGCACCCAGTCTCGGGCTGACCGCTGGACGCCGCGGCGGGGCGGCTGGTATAGTCAATGAAGAGAACTTGAGCAGTTAGCGTAGAGTCACCCGCGAGCTGGCGGATGGCCTGGGAGGCCCGGCGGGTTGCGAGGAGACGGATCCGGCGCGAAGGCAGCGACCAGGGGCAAGAGCTGCTCGACGAACGCAACCGCCGCCCGGCTGATCGCCAACGTCGTCGTTTTGCTCTCCGGCATCGCTCGGACCTCACTCGATGAGGCCCGCGTCCTTCGCGGCCCGCCGCAGCTGCCGGCCCGCGATCTTTCTCACTCCGCTCTCGGCGACATGCAGTACCGACGCCATCTCTTTGACCGTCAGCTCGTGACCATACCGCAGCTCGACGATCCGCCCCGCCCGCGCCGGCAGCAGCGCCAGCAGCCGCCGCACGTCCTCCCGCGCCTCCACCACCGCCACCCCCGAGCTCGCCACCGCCACCGCCTCGAGCTTCTCCTCGTCGAGCTTAAGCCGCTCGAGGTGAGTCAGCTGGGCGAGATCGTCCGCCGGTCGCCGGGGCTGAGGACGGCGGCCCGAGCGGCGGAGGTCGAGCCGAAAGAGCTGGTGGCCAGGATCGCCGCGCTGAGCTTCGCCTAGAAGACGGCCATCGTCTACTGTTCGATCCGGGAGCAGGCGCCGCCAGCGCCGGCAGCGGCGCCGCGCAAGCCTCAACCCCGCTCGAAGCGTCGTTGGATCCAAGGGCGCGCGAGCGCCAAGTGAGGAGACGGCCGCCCGATGCACTTGTCGGTAGGCAAGTCGGGGCGACGCGGCTTACGGCGGGCGCCGTGTTGGCCACTGAGGGAGAACCTGCGACAATATCCACGGGAGGTCCAGAATGCCCACCAGCAGCTACACCGCCATCCTGGAAAAGGAAGGAGATCTCTACGTCGCCCTCTGTCCCGAGCTTGATGTGGCGAGTCAGGGAGCTACCGTCGAGGAGGCCACGGCAAACCTCAGGGAGGCGGTCGAGCTTTTTCTGGAGTGCGCCGATCCCCAGGAGATCGCCGAGCGCCAGCACGGCGAAGTCTTCGTGACTCGGTTCGAAGCCGTGCATGGCTAGACTCAGCGTACTATCTGGCCACCAGATCTGCCGGATTCTGCAACAGCACGGGTTCAAAGAGGTACGCCAGCGCGGCAGCCACGTGGTCATGCAGCTTCGGACTCAGCAGAGCACGATCACCGTGCCGGTGCCCGATCACCCAGGTGGGCGCCTGGCCATCGAGGCGCCGGAGGTGCGCGCCGTGGCGCTGACGGCGACGCCGCAAGCGGCCGAAATGCGCTTTACCTACCGCGGGGCCAGCGCCGAGTCCAAGCCGCTCGGCTCCGTTCAGCGCGGAAAGGCGTCGCGCCCGATCTTGTACTCGAGCTTCACCGAGCAGGAGCCACCCTTGGCGCTGATGGTGGCCTTCCCGGAGTCCCTGTCGCCGAAGAGGACGGGGAAGCTGACGGCACCGGTGTCGGAAGCCTTGTGAACCTTGGACATCACCTCTTTCCGGTAGCGGCTCTCCACCTGGACGTCCTCGCCGGGCTGGAAGCCTTTCAGGCTGATCAGGAAGACCAGGCCGGTCGGGGTCTGAATCTCGGCGGCGGCGGAGCACCCGCCTTCGCCGGCGGCCTGGTTGGGCAGCGGGAGAGCCTTGGTCTGCGCATGCACCTTGCCGTCCTCGGTGGCCACGGCCACGCTGAGGGGAATCCCTTCGGCAAAGCCGGCCAGGCCGAGGCTGATGGGGCGGCCTTCTCTATTTCTGACCAGGACGGGGCCTTCGTCCCGCCTGTGGACTGCGATGGTGAGGAGGGAGACCGAATCACCTTCGCGCTTGATCTCGACGACGCCGTCGGCTCCGAGCTTGGCGGGGAACTGTAGGTATCCCCTGTCCCTCTTCACCCAGAACGCCAGGCTCGCGTCGGGCGCGAAGCCGGTGGCCTTAAGCTTGTACTTCACCAGCAAGACGCCACCATCGCGTGCCGGGACGCGCTCCGTCTCTTCGAGAGCGAGCGCCGCGCCCGGGCTGGCGGAGCCCTCTTCCCAGGCGAAGGGGAGCTCCGACGGCGTGCCGCCGCGCTCGGTGAGCGCCGCGCCGGCGCTTCCGAGCAAGAGCCCCAAGGCCGCGGCCACGAGCCATGACTTTTCTCCCGCTACGGGGTTTCCGAGCATCAGCTTCTCCTTTCCGGTCTCCCAGAGGAGGCACCTGTCACGGGGCCCGTCATCACGGTGCCCGCCATCTCGCTCTGGCGCAATAGGACTTCATTTTAGCACCAACTGCAGAATGACAGTCCATGAAGGAGCCGACGAAGGAACTCCTGAAGCTCGTCGCCAGCCGCGGACTCGCGCACGGGAACCCCATTCCTGCGCTCGATGGGCTCGAACCTGGCGCCGCTTCAGGACCCAGCGGGGAACGTGAAGCCCGCGAAAACAAGAGCAAGGACCGCATCGATGGCATCGTGGCCCAGCGACGTCGCTTCGTCACCGGCCAGGGGTCAGGACACGAAACGACGGGCGAGCGCTGGCCGCCGAGCTCAGCCCTCGTCTCGCCGAGGTCTCAATCGCGGTGGTGAAGGCGGTGGGCAGGAGAGGCCTTCGGTTGCGCGTCGTGAGACTGCGGTGGCGCCTGCTTGCGGAGCGTCTCGACCAGGCTGGCGGCCGCGTCGGCGAGGCTTCGCTCGCCATCGACGTACGGGCGCCAGGCGGTCTCGATGGGCTCGCGGTACTCGACCCAGGTGCCGCGGTCGTAGATCCGGTACACGGCGGGCCGGTACCCGCGCTCTCCGCCCTCCTCCAGAATGCGACGCACGGCCTCGCCCGTGATGTAGAACAGGACGACGTGCGGGAGGTCTCCCGGCAGCTGCCAGTGGGCCACGCTCGCGGCGCCCTCGAGCGCCTGCTGCAACGGGTCATTGCGACGCATGAACAGGTGGGACGACTCGTGGAAAACTATCTCGAGCGCGTCCTGCCCTTCGTTCTCGATCGAGATCAGGATGTGCCCGCCGGCAGGGTCGCGGAGGATCGTGTTGGCTCCGCTCCAGTCGACCGTCTGGACGACGTCGACCGGAATCGGCAGATCGCCCCAGGGTTTCCGGTAGAGCTGCGGGAGGCGGGTCGCGATCGCCTGCTCGTGGTCGGCGAGTCGCGGCTGGAGCGCCGCGATCCAGTGGCGGTTCGTCTCGTCCTGGGCGGCCCAGCGACACTCCCGGTAGGCCGGTGCGGCGGCAGCCCTGAAGCTCTGCGCGATGTCGACGAACTGCCCGTCTCTGGCGTCTTCGCGCTCATCGTCAAACCCGGCGAGCCGCGCCCGGATCAGGTACCGCTTGCGGTCGTTCGAACCCGCCGGCGAGATGATCTCCGCGTAGTAGTCGAGCGCCCGGTTCCACGCCGCGCGGAGCGCGGGCGGCAGCTTGCCGAAACAGGCGACCTCGTCACCGTCGTGGAAGAGCTCGGGGTGGTGAAACTTCCGCGCCACGCCGGCATTGATCAGCGCGTCGTTGAGATTGGTCTCGAAGTCGCTGTAGAACGCGAAGTGCGGCGTAGTCGCGACCGCCGTTCGCGCCGGTCCGGCTACCAGGCTTCGCTGCGGCGCAGCGACCAGCATCGCCAATCCGAGAAGCACCCGCGCCCTCCGAGTCCACCCCACTCGAGACCCTCCTACGGGCCGCTTTTGTCCCGCACGCCCCAGCGCCGTCAGTGTACACCACGGGTGGGCGCACATAGGCCTCGGCGACGACGGCGAGCAGAGCTTTCTCCGACCGTCGACGCGATCGATGGAGTAGGGGGGGGCAGGCGGCTGTCCACTTCGTTCAAGCATGAGCTAATGGTATTGGGCATCTTTCTGCCTCCAACAAGCGCGCATTGGGCAGCGCTCAGCAGCTCCTCACGGAGCGGGCATTCGACTCGCCAAACCCCGCCGCGCGTTATGCTTCGGCAACTGCAACCTTCACGACCAGGAGGTTTAAGCGTGCCTATCCATTTCATGGAGCGGCACAATGGAGAGGCGATCGCGGGTTTCGGAGGCGGCTCTCTGGTCGATCGCTACTACGCCGAGGTCTCCTCCGGGAGCTCGTACCAGACCTCGATACGCCCAGGTCGCGCGGGATCCCGCGGATCCCTGTAAAGCTTGGCGATCCAGGGACCCGGGCGGTGCGCGATAAAGCGGTGGATCGCGGGATAGGTGCGGAGGAAGTTCTCGGCCAGCTGCTCGGTGCGAGCCTTCCCTTCACCACGATGAGGCGCGCCCCAGACTCAGCAATGGTTTCTCGCGACCGCGAGGTGTGGCGGATGCTGGCGTCGTGGGAAACCGCAACCCAGCCGCGTTCGGCAACCATCAGGAGCCAGACGTGGTCGGGAGGCTTCTCCTCACCCGGATAGTGGTCGTCGTGGATCTCGACTCGGAGACCCCCGGCTTTGAGCATCTCGGGAAACCGGCGGCCGAGGTCCCGATCCACGAAGAAGACCGGCTCAGGCGGCGGCTCGTTCGAAGGCCAGGGCGTCCTCGATCGATTCCGGCGAGAGCCCATAGTCATCTGCGAGCTCTTCGATCGAGGCGCCCGCATCAAACTGGTCGGCAAGTACGATGGTCGTGATCCCTCTGAGGCCCGTCACCGGCCGGCCGAAGGACACCTCCGGGTCGATGACGATACTCCTCTTCGGTCCTACCCTCGGGTCCGGTATCCACGGGTACAACTTGACGGGAACGCCGACCGGATCCTGCACTACGGCTTCCAGGTACTGCTCAAAGGCCTTTTCGATGACGTGCTGGGTGCTCGGAGCAAGTTCGATCAGTTCAGCGTACTTCTTGAGGAATAGACGCCCAAGCCCGGCACGAAGGTCTGGGTGCAAGAGGAGGCGGTCGATTCTTTCCCTTTCCTCGACATAGCAGATCGCTTTGCGCACGTTGGGCATCGAAATCCCGTGCTTCGTCCTCAGCGCCCGGAGCACGTGCGCCTCGACCAGGTTCGAGAACGACAGCCGATGGTCGCCCGAAGCCTCCCAGCGGATCACGGCCTTGAAATGCCCTTCGATGCCAGCAAACCACGACCGGAGGGTTGGCGACGGCATAGAAAGGTAGCGCGCCGCCTCGGCGACTGTGTACGCCGGCATCCTGCGCACGTCCGACCCACTCCGCCTGTCCGATGTGTTCAGTGGAACCCTCACGTGGCCTGGAGCGCCTCGGCCTGGTTCGGCGCTTGACTTAAGTATAGCCCGATTCTGTCCCAGTCGACGCGCAGCTCAGAGCCTCTAGCGAAGATGAGGCGTGTCCTATCGTCGTGGTTAAGAGAGTCAGGCCCAGAGAGGCCGGCGCGCTCTCCTCTTCCTCCGAAGGAAGGTCCGAGGCCCGGCGCCTCGAATCTGACGACGTTAGCAGGCGGCTCCGGCGCCGCTTTTCGACGGGCGAGCTCATCGCGCTGGCGTCGCAGTTTCGGCCGGCGAGGCGTGCCGCGCTAAGGGCCTAGCCGGCCGGCGGGGCGGGCGCAGGCGGGGCAGTATCCACTTGTGCCAAGAACCTCGGGACCCTCCGGGGCGACGCCCAGGACGGCCTGACTCTCGGGGACACCTTCCGCGCCACCCTCCTGCTCGGGCTCTCCGCCGGCACCCTCGGTCCTCCAGCCGGTCCACGGCGCGCCCGGCGTGCTGCTGTTCGAGGACGAGACGGTGCAGCGAGGCGGCGGTCGAGGGCCGCGTCTCCCCGCGGGCCAGCGCCCTGCCGACCCAAGCCGGCGGGTCGCCGGTCGATCTCGAAGCCGAGCGGCGGTTTTCTTGCCGAAAGCTTCGAGCCGCTGCATACCCTCCGAGGGCCAGCAACCCAGTGGACGCCCGCTGGTGGCGCTGGTCGGTCCCGGGTTGATCCACACCCTCCGCCTGCATGTGGCGGACGACGACCAGGCCCTCGTCCTGGATCAGGGACAACACGTCTACAGGTTTGAGAGGCTGTAACGGCCCTGTCGGAATCAAGCACTTTCTTTGTCTGCGAGACGACGTAATTGCGGGCTACGCCACAGAGCGAGTGACACTTTACGTACGCACAGAATCTAGCATTTGCCCGCTCCCTTCGCCGCCTGGTCGACGCTCACAACCGACGCCCCCGGCTCTCTCCCCCCGCACCTCGAGCCAGGCCTCGAGCGCCTTCGAAGTCGCCTCTGCGCGCCAGCGCGAGGCGGTCATGCGACCCTGGTCGCACGGCGTCGGCAGGTCGGAGCCATAGGTCGAGGCGCATATCGTGAGTCAGCTGTCGAATGACAGCATAAGAGCGGACTGCCGATCCTTTGTTTTCTACCCTGTCGCGGCCCTTTCGCGAGATTCTGGAATAGAACACACTCTCCCGCTTGAATGCGGTCTACAAGGGTTTGAGGTGCGGTCGCTTGCATCATAGTGTCATTTGGTGGAGACTTCCTGCCCTGACGTCGAGGCTGTCAGTTGTAACGTCGATATTCCTGCACAGCAGCCACACGTGCCACTACGATGCGCGGCGCACGTCAACGCGACGGGACAAGCGCCGCAGCGTGGCGTGCGCGGCGTGCAGATCGTCGCGCCGAGGTCGAGAATCGCCCAATTGAACTGCTTGGCGTCGCTGCCTCTGCGCGGCACTACAGACGCGCCGAATTCCCAGAGGGCATTGGCGGAACTTATTGATTTTATTGGCGGAAGCGCATGGGAATCGAACCCACCCCCCGGGCCGTAACCGGCACGGGACAACGGTTTTGAAGACCGCAAGAGGCACCAGCCCCCGAGCGCTTCCGGCGCGCATTGTAGCGGACGGAGGGCGGGCTGTGGGCGGTTTGAGGGAGCGCCGCGCGCTGACCGACTCCGCGAGGACCGCCAGCGGCGCGAAGTGCGGCGGGGCGGAATGGTGGGGAAAAAGAGACGCAGCCGGCCGTGGGAGGTATTGACCGGCCGGCTGCGCTAGAGGGTCAGGGGAGCAGGGACGGAGGAGGCGGAGCCTCGGGCGCCGGTGCCGGGGTGGCACCCGGCGAGGGCGGCGGTGCGGGCGTGATCGCGAGCGCCGGCGCCGGCCCGGGGGTGGCGCCCGGTGCAGGCGGCGGCGCTGGGTCTGGCTGCGACGATGGCGCAGGATGCGGCTCCCGCGAACCGTGCTGCCGCGGGCGAGGGTGGCGCACGGCGCCCGGACTGGGTGCGGGGTTGGGCTTGGACGGCGGCGCGGGGGCGCTCTTCGCGTCCGGGGCCGGCTGCTCGTCGCCGGGAAGGTGGCGAAAGACACCCTTGTGGCGCCTGGCCTCTTCGAGGCGGCGACGCTGGCGCTCGGAGAGGCCGTCGCCGTAGGCGCGGTAGAGCTCGGCTTGCCGGCGGGCCAGATCGCGGAAGGCGGCGGCCTGCTCCGTGATCGCCTTGCGCGCCGCTTCCAGCTCGAAGCGCTCGGAATCCATCAGGCGCAGGAGGTCATGGCGCCGGTTCTTGAGCTCGCGCAGCGCCTTGAGCTGCTCTTCGGTGAAGCGCTGACGGGCGAGATGGCGGGCCTCTTCCTGCATCTTCCGCAAGTCTTCGGCCGAGTGGCGGGCGGAGGCGGAGAGGCTGGAGAAGGCTCGCTGGGTCTCTTCGCGGGCCCGTTTGAGCTCCCGCTCGACATCCGCCGAAGGGCGGATCCGCTCGAGGCCGCGGCTGACCTCCCGCTGGATGCGCTCCATCTCCTCCTTCGAGAGGAGCGCGCGCGAAGTCTGCTCGAGCGCATGCTGCAGCGCTTCGCGCACCCGTGCCATCTCCTGATCGGTCGGGATCATCTTCTGCGTCATGCCGAGCAGCCGGGCTTGCAGCTCCGCGAGCTCCTTGCTAGAACGACTCTGCGACTCGACGGTGCCGGCCAGCTGCCGCTCGAGCTCATGCATGCGGCGTTCGACGGTGCGGTCGAGCTCGCCCGAGATCTTGTCGGTCTGACTGGCGATCGCCTCGAGGTCCGCTTTCGACAGGGCGTCGAGCTTGTCGAGATCCTGCAGGTGGCCGGCCAGCTCGCCGAGCGGATCTCGAGCGCCGAGCCGCACACTCAGTCCCGCGATCGACCATCCGCCCGGCATCGCCAGCGCGGGCACCGAAGGCGCTGACCGCAGTCGGGTTGTCGGCGGCACCGGCGGCGCGGCCAGGGCCGGGACCCCAAGCGGTGCAAACCTGACCGGCATGGCCGGCGGAGCGACCGCCGCCGGCGGCGCCGGTGAGAGTGCAGGCATGGCCGGAGGCGCCGACATCCAGGGCCTGGCGGACCTCGCCGCGGGCGCCGGCATGGCCGAAGCCGCGGGAACTGCCGATTCCGCCGGCATCGCCGGCGCGATAGCTGGTCTTGCGGGCACCTGCGGCAGCGCCGGTCGCGCTGCTGTCGCGCATGACGGCCGGACTACGGCCGCTGCGGCCACAGCCGGCGCCGCGGCCACTGCCGGCGTCGCGGGCCTGGCGGGCCTCGCCGGCGCCGCAGAAGTTGCCGGAGTCGTCCCCCTGCTGCGCCAGGGACAGTCACCGGCGGCTAGAGCGGGCCTCGCTCCTCGCCCCGGCAGCTCGCCGGCCGGCGGCTCCGCAGTTGCCGGAGCGTCTACGCCCGGGTCGTCGGCGAGCTCGGCAGGCCCGGCTTCGTCGGACACGTCTCCCCCGTCTCCGACCCCGGCGGGGCCTTCGGCGACCGCAGGGCCGGTATGGATATCCTCGGACGATCCCGCGACAGCTGGTGCCAGGGGCCCACGCCCCGGCGCCCGATCTGCGATCTGGTCCGACGCCTGCGAACCGCTGGCGCCGACTTCCGCCTCCACGCCGCTCGCCGGCCGCGCGGAGACTCCCGGAGCGGCCGCTACCGTCGCCACCAGGACGACCGCGAGAACGGCTGCCAACCAGCCGGCGGGGAGGGCGCGCTCGGCCGGCTGCAGCCCCTCGAGCAGGCGGTGGATGCGGTAGGAGAAGTGCGACGGCCGGTCCGCCATCCCGGGAACCGGGATCCTTCCCAGGGTGCCGCAGCTCCAGCCGGCGACCTCGGCGAGGCAGCGGGCCAGGCAGATCGGCCGGCCGGTGCGGGCGACCGCCCACTCATCCGACAGCAGCTCGGAGAGCTCGCGCAGCCGGCGCCGGGCCACCCAGTTGAGGGGCTGGAAGAAGAGGGCGCTGGTCAGCAGGTTGACCGACCAGAGCCACGGCGTGTCGCGGCGCACCAGGTGCGCCAGCTCGTGTGCCAGCAGCGCCTCCTGCTGCGGTTCGGTGAGCTGGAAGAGGGCGCGCGGCGGCAGGCAGATCTCGGCCTCGCGGAAACCGAGCGCCACCGGCACCGGCAGCCTCCAGGTGCAGCTCAGCCGCACCGGCCAGCGCACCCCGGCCCGGCCCAGGAGACTCTTGAGCACGCCCAGGACTCCTCCGGCGACGACGCGGGGACGGCAGCGCAGGCGGCGTCGCAAGCGCACGAAGGAGCGCAGGCCGGCGAGGCCGAAAAGCAGCGCCCCGGCAAACCAGAGCGCGAGCAAGACCCCGGCGGCGCGGACCGTCCGCGGCCCAACCGTGCCTCGCGAATCCGCCGCCCCGGCGGCCAGGCCCGCAGCGCCGCGCACCAGCCCGCCGTGGGCAACACGCGCAGCCCCCAGCGAGAGCGCTGCGAACCCACCGTCTTCAGCGCGTGCCTTGCCGGCCTCGCGCGCCTCGAGAACATCGCGACCCTCCCGCCCCTTACCGAGGTCTCCGACCAGGAGCCCTCCGCGCGCGCCGCCCCCGCTCGTCACCGGCTCGATCGCCGGCGGCCCCGACCAAGCATCGGCCGGAACCGCGGTCATGGCGGTGTCTCGAGACGCGCTCTGGGCACCGGCCGCGGGCGCGGCAGCGAAGGCCAGCGACCAGCCGCCGGCCATCGGCCGCCAGCCCAGGTTGCCGGCCGCCAGCTGCACCGAGGCGGTGACCAGGGCGCCGAGCAGCGCACCGCGCCAGACCATCTCTTCGCGACGTAAGGAGGGTGGCGAGCGTCTGGCGAGCCGGCGCGAAACGCCCCAGGCGAGACCGAGCAGGAGGGTGCTGTGCAGGAGGTAGGTCAGCAGCCAGGCGCTGATCAGCGTCACGGCCGCGGCGGCGATCGAGTGGTCGAGCATCAGCGTCCCTCCTGGCGTTCGCGCTGCTCGCGCGCCGAGATCCGGGCACGCAGCTCGGCGAGCTCGGCCGGCTCGACGGCGTGCTCCGCCAACAGGTGGTTCACGAGCGCCGTGACGTCGCCGGCAAAGAGCTCCGAAGTCAGCTCCGCCACCATCGAGCGGCGCACCTGGCGCTCGCTCACCCGCGGCCGGTAGATGAACCGGCGCCCTTCCTGGCGATGGCCGACGACCCCTTTCTTCTCGAGCTTGACCAGCATCGTGGCGATGGTCGTGGGGGCGAGTCCCCGCTCCACTTCCAGAGCCTCGTGCACCTCGGCCACCGAGGCCTCGCCGCGGTCCCACAGCTCGCGCATGATGGCGAGCTGCAGCTTACCGAGCCGGGGAGAGCTCGCCCGTTCCGTCTCCAGCTCCACTTCGTCGTGGGTTTTCATGACGCCCGACCTCCTTGTCGCCCCACTCGCCCCTTACGTCCTGCCGACTACTACGATAGTACTACCGCGGTAGTTTCATGTCAACAGGCTTTTCCAGCCCGCACCGCTCGCTCTGTGTCCACGCTCATGAATACGATCGCCCTCCAGTCGAGGTTACAGGCACACCTCCCCGCCACGGTTTGGGGAGTCAGAACGCTCGGGGAGACAGAGCGCTCGGGGAGCGAGAGCGCTTGGGGAATCAGAACGCTTGAAGGGTCAGAGCGCCGAGAAAGACCCAGCTTCGTACCGCCAACCCCGTAGCAGGCAGCCAGGCCAGACCTTCAGTCACCCGGGAAGGTACTTCTAGGAAAAACCTCTCATCAAAATGACACAACAAGCGATGCAGCCGGGCGTAGGGCGCAACCAATCCGCTGCGAAGCCGCCGACGGCGAGAAGAGGGCAGGGGATCGCCTCCCTGACTGTGCTCCGCCCTCAGCTACCTCCGCCCCTCGTCCCGTCGCTCGGGCACAGTCAGGAGGCGGTCCCCTGCCCTCCCAAGCGCCGCGAATCGTCGCCCCGCACGGCAGGGCAGCGCCCTATGCCCGGCTGAGGAGCGGCAGCCTCCTGCCGGTCCAGCCCGGGAAGAGCGTGGCGTCGTCGCGGATCCCCAGGTGCTTGCCGGCCAGCTCGCAGAAGACCGAGCGGAAGTCGGTCGTCACCGGCAGATCGCGCCCTTCGTAGAGCGCATCCGGGTGGATGCCGGGGAAGCTGCCGTGCACCTTGCCCCCGTCGACGTGATTGCCGACCACGAACAGACACGAGCCGTGGCCGTGATCGGTGCCGCCGGAGCCGTTCTCGCGCGCCGTGCGGCCGAACTCCGTCATGGTGGTCAGCAGCACCTCGTCCTGGCGCGGGCCGAGATCGGTCCAGAAAGCGCGCATCGACTCCGCCAGGTCGTTGGCGCGGCGCACGAAGACGCCGTTGTTGGTGCCCTGCGCCACGTGCGTGTCCCAGCCGCCGGACTCGGCGAAAGCCACCTCCAGCCCGACGTCGGACTTGATCAGTAGCGCGACCTGCCGCAGCGAGTCGCCGAGCGGGCTCTTGGGGTAGACCGCACCATTGGCCGGCTGGTAGTGCGCGACGTCGGTCGCCGACAGCATGTCGATGGCCTCGAAGGTCTCGGTGCCGGTGCTGCGCAGCAGGCCCTGCGAGGCTTTCTCGTAGAGCGCCTCGAACCCCTGGCCGGCGGCGGCGGCCACCTGGTCGGCGCCTGGCAGGCGCACCCGGAAGTCAGCCAGGTTGGTCAACGCCACCGCGGGCTCGTCGCCATAGAGCGAGCGCGGCATCGCCGCCGTCATGGCCACCGCCCGGAAGGGGGTGCGGTCGTGCCCGAGCAGCCCCACGGCGCGGTTGAGCCACCCCGACGGGGTGCCCTTGCGCCCGGGCGTGCCGGTCTCCATGTAGTCCTGGGCGTCGAAGTGAGAGCGCGTCGGGTCGGGAGAGCCCACGGCATGCACGATCGCCAGCCGCTTCTCCTGCCAGAGCGGCAACAGCGCCGCAAACCCCGGGTGGAGGCCGAAGCCGACTCCCAGGTCGGCCAGCGCCGTATCGCCGGCGGCGCGGGCGGCGCTCATCGCCAGCCGCGGCCGCAGCTGCTTGAGCGTGCCCTCGTCGAGCGGCGTCACCGCCATGATTCCGTCCATCGCGCCGCGCTGGAAGATCGTCACCAGCACCTTGCGCCGGGCGTTCGGTCCCGGTCCCGGCGCAGCCAGGGCGGCGCGGTTGAGGAATTTCGGGCCCGCGCCCAGAGTGACCAGGGCCACGCCCCCGGCTTTGAGGAAGACTCTGCGTGAAAGCATTGTGAGTTACTCCTGTATTTATTATTTATTTTTTCGTATTTTTTTTGTTTTTCTCTCAGCGCCGCTGGAACTCCGGCGATCCCAGGATCAGACCGGCCACCTGTTCGAGCGGCGACGGCGCATGCTGCGGCTGGAAGGCGCGCACCACCTCGCCGCGCCGCCGCCCCTGGCCTCCCGGCGCGTCCGCCTGGCCGCCGTCCATCATCGCCGGCATCGAAGGCATGGCGCCCTCGGCGCCGTGCATCTCCCCGCCTCCGCCATTGGCGCCCTGGACCTTTTGGGCCAGCTGGGCCGGGCTCTCCCGCGGCGCCGCCTGGTCGACCCGGCTGGCGAGCCCGGGATCGGCGAGCAGCGGCATCAGCAGCTTGAAGGTCGGCGTCAGGTCGCGGCCCGGCAACAGCAGCGCCGCATAGGTGCGCAGCGCCTCTTCGCGCGATTCAGGCTCCTTGCCCTCGTGCAGCGCCGCCAGGTCGATGTCCACGCCGCGCACCCGCTCGGCGGCGAACTGCAGCCCGAAGTTCATCCGGTTGAGCAGCGAGCCGGTGTTCACCCACGCCTCGGCGCGGTCGGGATAGCCGGTCGGCGCCTGGTAGGCATACAGCGGCTGCCCCATCCGCGCCACCCAGCCGAGCAACGGCCGCGGGTCCTCGATGTGCGCCCCCGAGGCCCGCACCGCCGAAACCGCGAGCTCGAACGGCGACTTGAGCTTCGACCCGACCGCGTCGCGGTTCCAGAACTCCGGCGTCTGCACGATGGTCCGCAGCAGCTCGCGCACGTCGCCGCGGCTCCGCGTGTAGGTGAAGGTCAGCCGGTCGATGAGCGGCTGCGGCGGCTTGTCGGAGACGAAGCGCACGGCGAGCTGGGTTGCCAGGTGACGGGCGGTCGACGGGTGCACCGCGACCAGGTCGAGCACCGCCTCGCCGTCCTGGATGCCGCGCCCGGCCGGGAAGCGTTGGCCGAGGATCACCTTGGGCGCCGCGTCGTGCATGTCGGCGCGGAACAGGAAGTCGCGGTCGGTCTGGAAGCCGAGGCCGCCCCACTGCCTGACGCGCTCGATTCGCTTCTCGACCTGCTCGCGGGCCGGTCCGGCGGGAATCACCGTCCAGCCGGTGAAGGCCCGCGCCACCTCGATCACGTCCTGCTGGGTGTAGCCGCCGTCGACGCCCAGGGTGTGCAGCTCGAGCAGCTCGCGAGCGTAGTTCTCGTTGAGCCCGTGCGGCTGCTCGCCCTTCTTGGCCGGCGGCGGAGGACGCGGGCCGATGGGCCGGCGGTTGGGCGCGAACAGCGGCCGCGGTCCGCCCCCCATGCGCGCCATCTCTTCGCCGAGCAGGGTGGGGGCGTTGGGAGCCGCCGTCGACTGCGCATTGTCCAGGTAGAGCAGCATCGCAGGGTGGCGGGCCGTCCCCTCGAGCAGCGCGCGCACGTTGCCGAGGGCGTTGGGCCGGATGGCGTCGCGCTCGTAGGAGAGCAGGTACTGGCGCGCCCGGTCATTGGTCAGCGAGACGTTGAAGTGGTTGAACCAGAAATCGGTCATCACCTCTTCGAGCTGGTTCTGCGACTCGGCGGCGCGGTAGATCTTCTGCGCCAGCAGCTGGGAGGTCAGCTCGCGCAGCGGGCGGTAGCCCCGCTCGCGCGCGAACCCGAGCAGCCTGGCGCTGAGCTGCTGGCGCTCGCGCTCCTTGGCCGGATCGAGGTTGGCCGGCGCCTCGGCGGCAGCATCTGCACTGCCGGGGGCGCCACCGGCGCCACCGGCCCCTGCGGCCCCCGCCGGCCCCGGGCCGGCCCCGGCGCGCGCCCCCCCCGGCTTGCCGGGAGCCTTGGCGAAGTCGGCCAGCACCTTGTCCGCCCTGATCGCCACCACCTCCTCCTTGGTGAACACCCCCTCCTTCTGCGCCTGCCCCAGGATCGCGTTGGGGTTGGGGTAGACTCGGACGAGGTCGGACTGCGAGAGCGCCAGCGCCGGCAGGTCGTGCAGGCGAGCGTCGAGGTTGGGATCGGGAAGGTTGCCGTCGAGCTGGCGCTCGAACCACCGGCCGAGCCCCATCGCGATGACCTCGTCGACCTCTCCCGGCCGCGGGCCGAAGGCGAAGCGATTGAGCAGATGAGCGGCGGCCTGCCGCTCCGTCAGCCCGGCCTCCTTCCAGGGGAGCCGCAGGCTGGAGTGATGCTGCTGCTCCGCCGCGGCGGCGGCCTGGTGCCCGCGCGCCAGACAGAGGGCGAGGGCCAGCGAGGCGAAGGTGGTGCAGAGCGCTGCTCTCATTCAATCCTCCAGAAGCTCGACTCCCCCCCGGCCGCGCCCGCAGTCGGTCGCCCGGTGGGGAGTCCGGCGCGCCGATCAGACCGCCGGGGGACCCGGCACGCAGACTGCCGGGGGACCCGGCACGCAGACCGCCGGGGGACCCGGCACGCGCGTTCGACCAAATCTGAAACCCTCCGGCACGAGGAAACCTGCGCGCCGGCGCCAGCCCACAACGAGCATCGGCCGGGACACTTTCCAAGGCCGGCAGCCGGCAAGCTGGCCTTCCCTGCAGGTCAAGAGCTTTTTTGCCCGGAGGCCGGCAGATCTATCATTGCCGGCACTCCCTGCAGGTCGGAGCTCGCGGACTGCGAGAGACCTGCAACGCTCCGCCGAGGCGCGGACGTGGGCCGGGAGTGAAGGCTGATGCCGCCCCCCTACCCCAGCCCCGGCCAGCGCCTCCTCATCTGGTTGCTCAACCTCTTTCCTCCCTACCTCGGGGCAGGCATCCGCGTCCGCTTCGCACCGCCCGCGGATGGCGGCCGCGCGATCGAGGTCAGGATGCGGCTCAGGTTCTGGAACCGCAACTACGTCGGCACCCATTTCGGCGGCTCGCTCTACAGCATGTGCGATCCGTTCTTCATGCTGATTTTGATCGAAAAGCTCGGCCGCGGCTACGTCGTCTGGGACAAGTGGGCCAGCATCCGCTTCCGCCGCCCGGGCCGCGGCACCGTCCTGGCGCGCTTCGCCATCCCCGATGCCGAGATCGAGGAGATCCGCGCCCGCGCCGACCGCGGCGAGCGCGTCGAGCCCAGGTTCACCGTCCAGGTGTTCGATCGGGAAGGCCAGGTGGTGGCCGAGGTCGAGAAGCTCCTCTACGTCCGGCGCCGGCCGGAGGAAACCCCGTACAAAGCCGCCCCGTAGTCGCCGCGCAGCCAAGGGGAACCGATGCGCGTTCCTGGGGATGTACAAGGCACAGGGCGCCCCCACTAGCGCTCTAGCGCGTTTAACTGCTATGCTGTAGCTGCATATCTCGAGGAGGCTTCCATGCGCAACCGGACGAGGGGACTACACGGGCTTGCCTCGGCGGTGGTGCTGCTGGCCATGCTGGCGCCAGCCAGCGCGCTCGGTGCCCCGGTGGCGCCGGCGGGTCCAGTGATCCAGGTCGGGAGCGGCGGGGGCGGCTTCGCTGCCGTGTTTCCCGATGGCGGGTTCGTGGTGGCGTGGACGGCCCCGACACCTTGCGCGCACGTCTCTTCGACCGCGACGGCGCGCCGACCTCCGGCGAGATCGTCCTGCTGCGGCCGGTCGGACAGCACCTATCCTCGGTCGTCGCGCTCCCGGGCGGCTTCGCGGTGGTCTGGGACCAGGCGAACCCGCAGCGGCTCTACAGCGTCTTCGCGAGGATCTTCGATCGAACCGGATCTCCCCGCGGCCGGCCGTTCAAGGTGCATGCGAACAGCCCTTCCAACCGTCTCTACGGACAGGCCGCTCCGACGCCGGATGGCGGTTTCGCCGTCACCTGGAACGCTTTCAGCGGCACCATCGGAGAGCGATCCAGGATCCTGGCGCGTTTCTTCGACGTGACCGGCAATCCGCTGGGGCCGCCGCCCGTCGATCCGACGCCGCCGACCCAGAGGCTCCTGGACCCGGACAGGCAGGACCTGATCGGCATGACGGTAGGTCGAGATGGTGTGCTGTCCAAGGTGTTCGTCGGCCTCCCGATCTTCCCGGAGGCACGGTCTCGTCGATCTTCGTCCAGCGCTTCGACGCCGGCGGCGCCCCGGCCGGCGCGGCCCCGGTGAAGCTGAGCGGCCGGCCCGGCTGGGCGAGCCGCCCGCTTCTGGCCCTCCAGCCCGACGGCAGCTTCGTCGCCATCTATAACGATCTCGGCGGCCCGCAGACCAACCAGCGGCTCACCGGCGCCGGTCCCCTGTTCGTGCGCTCGTTCAACGCCGACGGGACGCCGGCGACCCGTCCGCTGCGGCTGAGCCGGGCAAACGACGGCGACCAGCCGGGGACCGCGCTCGCCGTGGGAGCGGACGGCGAGGGCGTCGCCGTATGGTTCGAGCCGGACTCGGACCGCACCAAACCCGGCCGCGTGATGGCGCGTCCGCTCCGCGCCCTCGACTAGGAGGGTTGCCGGCACGCGGGCCAGCGATCCAGATGGAGGCGTCCATGGGTAAGCTGACAAGACCGCTGTTCGACTTCTCGTCGCTGGTCATGATGGTGCTGCTGGTGCCGTGCGGCGCGCTCGCCGCCCCGCTGGTGCCGATGGGGCAAGTGACCCATGTCGGGACCGGCGAGGGCGGCCGCGCCGCCGTGTTCTCCGATGGCGGGTTCGTGGTGGTCTGGAACGCCCCCAACACCCTGCGCGCCCGTCTCTTCGACCGCGACGCCGTGGCGACCTCCGGCGAGATCGCCCTGGTGCGGCCTGCCGGACAGGTCCTGACCTCGGTGGCCACGTTGCCGCGCGGCTTCGTGGTGGTCTGGGACCAGGCGAACGCGGGGGGGCTGGTCAGCGTCTTCGCCAGGGTCTTCGACCGGTCTGGAGCTCCCGTCAGCCGGCCGTTCAAGGTGCACGAGAACAGCCAGTACCACCGCAACGAGGGGTTCGTCGCCGCGACGCCGGATGGCGGCTTCGCCGTCGCTTGCAATGCCGCCAACGACCCCAAGGTGGGTTTTCTCTCGCGATTCTTCGACCCGACCGGCGTTCCGCTGGGGCCGTCCGCGACGCCGTTCGACGGCGTGGCCGGGCTCTTTGGGATGGCGGTCGGCCAGGATGGTGTGCTCACCGCTTTGTTCGACGGGGGGGAAGACTCTTCTTTCCTCGTTTGGGAAAGAAGAGACCAGGCGGGCTCGATTCTGGGAGAGAACACCTTCGAGGAATCTCGTCCCGACGACCAGGTCGGATTCGCTCCCTTCTTCTCCGGCTTCAGCTTTCTGCCGGACGGCGGATTCCGCATCGCTTGGCCGAGCTTCGGAGGACAGGTCTCGTCGATTTACGCCCAGACCTTCGATAGCGCCGGCCAGGCGGCGCTCGACGCAACCCCGGTGAAGGTGAGCGGCCGGCCGGGCTGGGCGAGCAACCCGTTGCTGGCGGCCCTGCCCGATGGCGGCTTTCTCGCCATCTATAGCCAGAGCGATCTCGGCAGGCCGCACCAGCGATCCTCTGGGGATGTCACCGGCGTCGGCCCGCTCTTCGTGCGCTCGTTCAATGCCGACGAGACGCCGGCAACCCGCCCGCTGCGGCTGAGCCGGGAATTCGCCGGCGATCAGTTGGGGACCGCGCTCGCCGTGGGGCCGCACGGCGAGGCCGTCGCCGTCTGGTTCGAGGCGGACCCGGACCCTACCAAACCCGGCCACGTGGTGGCGCGCGCCCTCCGCGCGCTCGAATAGGGGGGAACCGCCGCCGGCGAGGCGGCGGCTGGGCCGGCAATGATAGATCTGCCGGCCTCCGGGCCACCTGCGATTCTCGGACTCGCTTGTCAGCGCGCCTGGCGGCCACTAGACTTGCCTTCCTCACGGTGACCCGAGGGGGGACTGATGGCCTGGATTGGCTCCCTGGCGATGTTTCTGAGCCTGGCCGCGCCGGCCGGGGCCGAGACCGCCGCCGATACCCTGCTTACGGTTACCAGCCACACCGACGCCTTCACCGCGGCGGGCACGAGCCAGCCGGCGCGCGACGCCGAGACCCGGATCTGGGTCGGCAGCGGCCGGGTGCGGCGCGACGAGAACGGCACCTCCGAGATCTTCCGCTTCGACCTCGACAAGCTCTATCTCGTCTACCATGCCGACAAGAGCTACAGCGAGCTCGACCTGCCGATCGCCTGGGCCAAGCTGGCGCCCAAGGGCAGCGAGCACGAGCTCGACCAATACATCAAGGCCAACGCGGTCTCGGTGCAGCTCAAACCGACCGCCGAGACGCGCAAGATCCGGGGCTGGAAGGCCTCGCGCGTCGAGGTCGAGATCGCCAACGCCTCGATGAAGCTCAAGACCGCGATGTGGGTCAGCAAAGACGGCGGCTTGGGCGCCCTGTACGAGACCTACAACCGGATGGCGGCCATCATCGCCGCCCTCCAGCCGGGATCGGACGCCTGGGCGCAGAAGATCGAAAAGCTCGACGGCTGCCCGGTCCTGCAGGAGACCACCGTCGAGCTCATGGGCACCCGCTTCAAGTCGCGCGAGGAGCTGGTCTCGGCCGAGATCCGGCAGGCCCCGCCCGGCACCTACGAGGTGCCAGCCGACTACACGTCCAAGCCCTACGAACCGCGGCCTTGATTCCGCGGAGCCCTCCGAGGAAAACCCTTCGGGGAGAGCCCTCCGGGGAATGCCGCACGTCCATCACCGGACGGGCGGCGGCCGCACGTCCATCACCGGACGGGCGGCCGCTCCCCTTCTACTCGTCCTTGCTCTGCGACATCTGGCGGCGGAGCAGCTCGTTCTCGAAGGCCATGCCCACCTGGGCGGTGGCGAGCTCGAGGATGTCGATGTCCTCGATCGGCTCGTCGCGGTCGCCGTTGTCGGCGTAGATGACCGCAATGACCCGCTGGGCGCCGAGCACCGGAAAGACCACCACCTGGCCGGTGCGCGAGCGGCCGACGTGGTCGCGGAAGGGCACCGGCAGTCCGGCCTCCTCGAAGCTCACCGACTGCACTTCGCCCGCTTCCAGGCCGCGGCTGAAGACGTTGCCGCCATGCGCGTCGAGCTTGATGCCGCGCGTCAGCTCGGCGAGCGGGCGGCCGCGCGCGTCGGCCCCGAACGCCCCGAGCGCGACCAGCTGGTGGCGTTTGACCAGGAAGAGCACCGCGCGCTCCACCGATTCCGAGATGATGTGCATTAGGTTGAGCGCCACGGTGGCCGAGATCAGACCGGAGCGCAGGTCGCCGAAGACCCGCCGCAGGCGCGCCACCCCCTGCGGGGCGCGCGCTCCGGCCAGCCCCGGGCCTCCTTGCGACGTCTGCAGCAGATGCAGCAGGTCGGTCCGGCTCGCGATCAGGTTCTCGAGGCATGCCGCCACCGCCGCGACCTCGGCCGGCAGCGCGGTGAGCACCCCGGCTTCGTAGATCTTGGCGTAGGAGGGCGCGGGATCGACCAGCGCGATCAGCGAGGCCTTCGGCCGGGCGCGCCGCAGCGCCGCCGCCTCCTCCAGGCTCACCCCTCCCTGCCGCAGGTCGACGATCACGATCGGCGGCGGCTCGCCGGGAGCGGCGCCGCCGGCCTGCAGGAGGGTCACCTGCTCGACCCCCGCCACTGCTCTCCCCAGCGCCTTCCGCATCCGGTCGGCGAAAGGCCGGTCGGGGGAGACGATCTGCAGGTGGAGCCGCTCGGCCGCGTGCTTGGGGGCATCGCCGGCAGGCCAGGCGCGCGCCGACCGCGGCCGCGCCGGCCGCGCCGGCCAGGATCGCTGCGGCGTCCGTTCCCGCAGCAGCATGATGCCGGCGCCGCCTGCCAGCTGCTCGAGGGCCGGGTGCGTAGAATCGCCGGCCGCGAACCCGGTCCCGGGGGCGGACCCGCGGCTCGCGCCCGCCGGCGGCGCGGGCTCCGATTCCACCCGCGCGCGGTTGCGCTCGTCGAAGATCCGCGCCGCTTCGAGCAGCACCATCTGGGTGTTGATGTCGGCGTTGTCCGGCAACACGTCGCTCGGATAGAGCGCGATGTCATCGATCGGGCGCAGGTCGTCGATGGCGAATTCGAAGCTCCCGGAATCCCAGACCATCACCTCGGAGACCGCCTGCTCGATCTGCTGGCCGATCACCTGGCGCAAGCTCTCGGCGTCGATCGCCCCCGAGGCCACCAGCAGCTGGCCCAGCGAACGGCGCTCGCGCTCCGCCGCCTGCGACTGCACCGCCCGCTCCAGCGTGGCGCGGTTGATCCGGCCCGAGGACATCAGCAGGTCGCCCAGCTTCGGCGTGCGCGGCGCCTGCGCCGAGACCAGGCGGCCGCCATGGAAGCCGATCAGCGCGCGCTGCGCGCCGCGCTGGAGCAGCAGCGTGCCGGTGCGCCGCCCGAGATGGATGAACTGCATCACGTCGGCGACCGAGACGTCCTTCAGGCTGCCCGAGATAGCCATCAAAGGTCTCCGTGCGAAGGGCGAGCTGCCACCGGCTACTCTCCCCGGGCCAGCTTGACCAGGCTCTCCAGAGTGCGCAGCTTGCGGTCTTTGCTGGCGAACAGGCGCGCCGCGAACAGCGCGGAAGCGGCATGAGCCGACAGCAGGTCGAGGAGGTCCCGGTCCTCGGCGCGCAGGGTCGGTTTGTGGTCGAGCAGCTTGAGCAGCACCAGGGCGCCGACGACGTCGTGCTGCACCCGCAATGGCACTGCCGCCAAGGCCGGCGAGCCGTCTTCCGGTCCAAATCGCATCAGCCCGTCGGCCAGCGTCGCGTCGACCATCGCGTCGCCGCCACGGTAGACCTCGCCGGCGTAGCGCGACGCGGCATCGCCCAGCACGCGGTCGATCCCGCCCACGAAGGCGATCTCGCAGCCATCGCCATCGTCTCTGCGCAACAGCAAGACGAACTGCGCGGCGCCCAGCAGGTTGATGGCAATCTCGGCGATGGTCGCCTGGACCTCGGCCGGATCGAGCGTGGCGTGCAGCTGATAGGTGGCGACGTAGAGGTTCATCAGCCTCCCGCCCTGGTGCTCCGACTCGACCAGGCGCGAGGCCAGCTCCTTGACATCGGACTCGGCGGTCGCCAGGCGGCGCTCGAGCGCCGCGAGCTCGCCCGCCGGCGCCTCGCCACCCGCTGCGGACGCGGCCGCTGCCGCCTCCCGCAGGTTGAGCTCGACGCAGCGCGCCAGCTCGCCGGCCCGAGCGAGGGCCGAGCGCAGCTCGGCGGCGAGCTCGAGGCCGGTGGCGGTTGGCGACGCGGAGCGGCGGCCGCCGTGACCGGGGTCCAGCGCTGCGATCCGCTCTTTCAAGTCGTGACACCCTCCGGCAGGCGCGCGATGATGCCCCGGATCTCCTCGCTGCGGAAGGGCTTCTTGATGTAGGCGGCGGCCCCCGCCTCGAGGCCGCGGACGGCGTCCTCGTCGCGCCCTTCGGTCGAGATGATGATAACCGGCAGCTCCGCGAGCCGGCCATTGCCCGGGCTGGCGCGCACTTCGGCGAGGAACTCCAGGCCGTTCATGTTGGGCATGTTGACGTCGAGCAGGACGAGGTCGACGTCGGCGTGTTCGCGTAGCCGCTCCAGGGCCTGGCACCCGTCGAGCGCATAGACCAGGGCGTACTGGCGCAGCATCACCTCATAAATCTTGTGCATCAGCTTGGAGTCGTCGACAACCAGCACTTTCCTCGGCTGCACGGCTGTCTCCCGGGCGGCGCTCCAGCGGAGCCGGTGAAGGGCGATCTCGGCGGCCGCCAGGGCCGCCAGCGACGCCAGCGATTGATAAGAGGTGCGCGATCAGTGCGCCGCTGCGCAGTGTAGCCAAGGCGGACGCCTGATTCAAGGCGAAGGGTTCCCGACCCGCCACCCGCCCGCGCCTGCCTTGCACGGGCGGCGAGCCTGGGTCATCATCGACCAGGGAATTGGTGCCTGGCGGGTGCCCGCCGACCCGCGCTCGGGTCTTCTCCCCAGGAGGTCAGCGATGAGCAGGCTTCAGCGAACGGCGCTTGCGGCGTGGCTCGGCTTCGCCACTCTCGGGCCGGCCTTTGCCGGCGTTCACTACCAGGCGGTCAACAAGGTGGCGGCCGCCGCCGGCACGAGCAGCGAGATGCAGGTCGAGGCCTGGGTCTCCGGCCCCAAGGCGAGGATCGAGTTCCGGTCGAGCGACAACCCGATCGCCAGGACGGGCAGCTACGTCCTGACCCAGGATGGCGGCAAGACCCTCTACCTGGTCGATCCACAGGACAAGACTTACTCCCAATGGAGCGTCGACGGGATGCTCGGTCTGGTGGGAGGAATCTTGAAAGGGCTCGGACCGCTCCTCAAGATCGAGTTCGGCGCCCCCAGGGTCGAGAAGCTGCTCGAAGAAGACGGCGGCCTGGTTGCCGGCCAGCCCACCCGGCACTACCGCTATCGCACCACCTACACCACCAAGGTGAGGGTCTTCGGTTTCGGCAACAGCTCGGACACGGTCCAGGAGCAGGATCTCTGGATCGCCAGCAAGCTGACCGATCCCGGCCTCGCGGTCTGGCTGCGCTCGGACCCGCCGCGCACCGGTAACCCCGACTTCGATCAGATGATCGCGGCCAACCGCGAGAAATACCAGGGCTTCCCGCTGAAATCGGCCACCGTGACCACCAGCACGCAGCAGAAAAGCGGCAAGCAGTCGGTCTCGCGCACCTCGCAGGAGGTCACCGAGCTCAGTGCCGCCGCCGTCCCGGACTCGCGATTCGAGCTTCCGGCCGGCTACCAGGAGCGGCAGCTTCCGCTGCCGGCCGAGAATCCCCGTGGCGGCCCCGGCGCCCCCTAGGCCGCGGCGGACCCGGCGCCCCCGGCGCCTCCGGCGGACCCGCTCCGAGCCGGCTCGCGAGCGCCCGGGCGCCGCTTGACCTGGTTCTCAGGGCGACTCGCTATGCCTGCGCGCGAACCTTCGGCTGCCGACGCCGGGGCTGCCGCATCCCGCCTGGAGAAGGCGGCGCGCTTCTGGGATGACCAGGCCGCGAGCGGCGATGCCGAGAGCCGGCACTGGCTCGCCAGCCCGCAGGTGGCGCGCCTGGTCAACGCCCGCACGACGGGCGATCCGGATCGCTATCCCATCTCCGCCTTCCGTGACCAGTTCCGCGAGCATCTTCCCGTCCGGCGGGCGCTCTCCGTCGGCTGCGGCACCGGCGATCTCGAGCGCGCCGTGGTGCGCGCCGGGATCGCCGCTCATGTCGACGGCATCGACATCAGCGCGGCGGCCCTGGCGCGGGCGGCAGATCTGGCGAGCCGCGATCGCGCCCTCGCCCAGCGCATCACCTATGAGCGCGCCGATGCCGCTTCCTGGCTGCCAGCGGTGGCGGCGGGCCGCTACCAGCTGATCCTCTTTCACGGCAGCTTGCATCACATCGCCGACCTCGAGACGGTGCTCGGTAGTTGCGCCGCGATTCTGCGCGGTTCGGGCCGCTCGGAGTCTGGTCTGCTCTACGTCGACGAATACGTCGGCCCGTCGCGCGACCTCTGGTGCGAAACCGACCTCGCGCCGGCGAGAGAGCTCTTCGCCAGGGTCGCCCCCGAGCATCGGCGGACGCCCGAGCTCCTGCAGCCGATGGCGCCGGATGATCCCAGCGAGATGATCCGCTCCGCCGAGATCGAGCCGGTGCTGCGCAGCCAATTCGAGGTCTTGAAGTATCGCCCCTATTACGGAAACGTGATCTATCCCCTGCTTTCCGCCATCAGGGGCGACTCCTTCAATCACCCCGACGTCGAGATCCTGGTGTGCGACGCGATCGCCCGCGAAGAGGCGCTGATCGAAGCGGGCGGCCTCCGCCCTCTCTTCGCCCTCTTCGTCGCGCGGCCGCGATCCATCGCCGGCGCCGCCAGCGCCGCCGGCGCCGCCCAACATGCGCCGCATGCCGCGCTGCCGCTGCCATCCTACGAGGCGGAGCTCGCGCTGCGCGGCCTGCTCGCCGAGCGCGGTGCCGAGCTGCGCGACACCTACGCCGAGATCGTCCGCTTGAACGAGCTCATCCGCGAGATGGAATCGAGCCGTGCCTGGCGCGTCCACGATTGGCTCGAGCGTAGCGTCAGGGCACCCTGGCGGCGCCTCAGGCGCTCGCGCCCAAGGGGAGAATGAGGGAGAACTTCCGCCTGCGGGAGCTGTGGGCGGAATCCTGGGCGCCGCCCGATTCCGAGACCCGCGAGTACGGGCGCGAGGGGGAGCTGCTGACCGCGCGGGTGCGGATCGCGGCGCTCTGCGTTCTCGTGCTGATCCCGTTCAAGAGCATCCTCGTCGACCCCCACGATACGGACAACTGGATCGGCCTCGGCGTGGCCGGCGCCGCGCTGCTGCTCGGTGCCGCCGTGCTCTCGCTGGCGCGCCGGCCGGTCCCGCCGCGCTGGCTGGGGCTGTTTTCGAGCATCCTCGACGTCACCCTGGTGAGCGCCGGCAACGTCGGCTTCCTCCTCGCCGGCCATCCGCTCACCGCGACCAACAGCCAGGTCCAGTACAGCATCTACTTCCTCGCTCTCGCCGGCACCTGCCTTCGCCACGACACCCGTCTCTGCCTGGCGGCGGGCGCGGCGGCGCTGCTCGAATATGGCGCCGTCGTGCTGTGGAGCGTCACCCATTGGGACCTCGCGGGACCGGCCTTCGCCCGCGATCCCTACGGCGCCTTCAACTGGGACAGCCAGGTCGGCCGCCTCCTGCTCCTCGCCCTGGCCGCCGCGATCAGCGCCGTCATCGTCTCGCGGGCCGGCCGCTACTGGCGCGACTCGATCCACGACCGGCTCACCGGCCTCCCCAATCGACGTTACGCCGAGGAGCGGCTCAACCAGGCCGTGGAAGTCGCCCGCCGCACCCGCCGCCCCCTCGTCCTCGCCCTTGCCGACCTCGACCACTTCAAGCAGGTCAATGATCGCCACGGACACGCCGCCGGCGACGCGGCCCTCGTCCATGCCGCGTCGGCTCTGCGCCAGTTCTTCCGCCGCACCGACCTCATCGCGCGTTACGGCGGCGAAGAGTTCCTGCTTCTCTTTCCCGACGCCGACGCCGTCTCCGCCACCGAGCGGCTCGAGCTCTTCCGGGTCAGCTTCGCCGCCGAGCCCCACCGCCTCTCCGGCTCCGCCCTGCCGCTCACGCTGAGCGTCGGCCTCGCCGTCTTCCCCACCGACGGCGAATCCCCGGACGAGCTCCTCGCCCGCGCCGACCACCGCCTCTACGCCGCCAAGCAGGCCGGCCGCGACCGCATCCACGGTCCATGAGCGGATGCGGCATATCCCGAGGGATGAAACGGCGCTGCGATGTGGCGGTGGAGGCCTACTCGAAGCATCGATCGGATCGCCCCCCGCATCCCCTCGATCCCCTTCCCACCCCTCCGGGGGGGAAGGGGACGCCCCCTCCCCTGGCGCACGGACCAACTGCGTTCTAGACCGGCCGAATCGATCATCTTGCGTAGGCCGCGAGCTCGAGGCAAGCGGCGCGAAAGCCGCCCGGCTCCATGGTGCCACGCTCGTTGCGCTCGCGCTCGACGACCAGCCGGATGCCGCGGGTGTGGATGGGTGGAAAGCGATGCTCCACCCGCCAAGCACGGTTGCCGGTGACGCGGGTACCGGGAATGTCGCGCCACTTCGCGCCATCCCAGGACTGGAAGCGGTAGTCGAGCGCCAGGAACTTGTTGCGCAGCGGCCCGCGGCTGTTGAAACCGGGGAAAGCGACGACGCGGCCGAGCGTCTGCGCCGTCGGCCAGGTGACGCCGAAGGAGGCGCGCACCGGTTGCGGCTGCGGAGGGGTGGTGCGCGCGGCGTCGACGGGCTCGTTGGCGCCGAGCAACCCGTCGTTCAGGCGGTCGGGAAAGCGGGCGTTGACTCCGTCGCCCTGGGCGAACGGCTCGCCGCGCAGCGCGAGGTCGCCGGCCAAGTCGTCGACGACCCATTCGCGCGGCAGGCCGGCGCAGCAGGCCGCGAGGTCGTGCTCGGTGACGTCGAAAACCTGCCACGAGTAGCCGATGGCGGCGATGGGCTTGAAGTGATCGCGGAGCCAGGCGTGGCGCTGGGCGGCGGCAGGGTCCCAGCCGACGAGGTTGGAGACGTTGACCGCGATGCGGCCGGCGAGCGGCCCGCTCGGGTCGATGAACACCCGGATCGGGCTGCGCCGGACATAGACCTGCCGTACATACTCCCCATCCTGGCCCCAATCGAGATTGGAATCGATGAGCCAGCGCCAGCCGTTGGCGGGACCGCCCGCGAGCTCGTTGAAGTAGGCGAGATAGTGCGGGTGAATCGAGAGCGAGCTCGCCGCGAGCCAGAGCAGCGGCAGGACGGCAAGGACGGTCTTCCAGCGCGAACCCGCCAGGCGGCCGCGGACCTCCGGAGCCGCAACCCGCGCCGCGAACACGAAGAGAAAAGGAAACACCGGCAGGATGAAGCGCAGCCCGATCTGGAGCTTGAAGAGCAGGCTGAAGTAGACCAGCAGCACAGCCACGGGAACCAGCAGGCAATCCTCCGCACCCGGCGCCCGAATCCGGCCCGAGCCCCAGAGCCACAGCGCCGCGGCCAGGAGGAGCTGGGTTGCGAGCGGCACCTTGACGAGGAAAGCGAGGAGGAAGTAAGAGCGGAATCCTTGCTGGCTGTAGCGGCCGTGGAGATAGCTCCAGGCCTCGGCGCTGGCATCCCGCACGACCATGTCGAGTCCCTCGACATAGGCATGGGGGAGAGGCAGCGGGATGTCGCGGAGAAGCGGCGTGGACGCCACGGACTGAAGCTCCTGACTGACCAGCTTGTAGCGCGCGAGGGGCGTAAAGCTGCCTTCGCCCAGGAATCCGAGATTGAGCGCCAAGATCGCCGCGAGAGCGAAGACGAGGAGCAGGGCGGCGGCGCGCAATGCTCTGATCGGCCTGATCGGCCTGATCGTCCCCCGCAGCATGCGCGGCAACACGATCAACGCGAAGATCGGAAAGAGGAAGAGGGCGGTCGTCTTGGTGAGCTGCGCGAGTCCGAAGGCAGCCGCGGCGAGCGCCAGCCGTCCGCGCCCGGGCCTCTCGAGATAGCGCCAGAAGAAGTAGGTGGCCGCGCAGACCGCGAGCGCCGTCGCGAGGTCGGTCGTCACCAGATGAGCGTGCGCGAGGATGTTGGGGCAAAAGGTATAGAGGAAGAGCGCGAGCGTCGCGCTCCAGGCGCCGAAGAGGAGGTGCGCCCAGCGCCAGACCAGGCAGCCAAGGAGAACCGCTAGCAGCAGCGTCGGTAGGCGGGCGGCGAAGAGCTGGTCCGGCCAGCTCAGCGTGCGGCCGCGGCCGGCGATCGCCGGCGCAGCGGCGTTGAGCACGGAGACGGGCATCTTGGAATTGAACAGGTCCTTCTCGCGCAGGAACGTCCCCGCCGTCAGCGCGCGCTGTGCGTACAAGAGGTGGTAGGGCTCGTCAACGGTCGTGCCGTCGGCGCGCATCGCGAGGAGGCCGCGCACGAGGAACAGGACGAGCAGCGCTGCGGACAGGGATCGCGGAAGCCAGCGGGATCTTTCCATGCTCTTCGTTCGCGCGGGGCGCGGCCTGCCGATGGCGATCCCGGTGGCGGTCGCCTACACGCCCGGCCGCTTGGCCCGGGAAAGTGCCGCGAGCATCGCGACGGCCGCGGCAGCGAGCGCCGAAAGAACCATCCCCAAACCGAATCCCGGGGGAGCGAAGGAGAGATCCACCTCCGACACCCCCGGCGGCACCACGAGCCCCAGGTAGGCGCTGTTGACCGTGATCCGGCGAAGGGCGCGGCCCGCGGCCGAGGCCGTCCAGCCCGCCGGGAAGGGCAGCGAGGTCGCAAGCAGTTTCTCCCCTGCCGGCGGCAGCGCCAAGCTCACCGCCCCGGGGCGCTCGCGCAGCAGCCGCACCGCCTCGAGGCTCCACGGGCGTTCCGGCGCACGCCAACGGCCCACCTCCTCGCGGGCGAGCACGACGCGCCGCGGATCGCGGATCGCGCGGATGCCCGCGAGGACGTCGCGGCGGTCGCGCACCTCCGCGCCGACCGGCAGAAACCAGCGTGGCAGGGCCGCCGGATTGCGGAAGACCCGCAACGGCGGGTCGCCGCCGATGAGCTCGAACCTCGGGGGCGCGGCGTCCGACTCCGCCAGGACGATCACCCGCACGTTGAGAAAGTCCAGGAACGGGTGCTCGAGGTGGCGGAAGGCGCTCTTGTAGCGGCGGCCTTCAGGCCGGAAGTCGAAGATCTCGCCGAGCGGGCGGAGCTGCTCGCCGAGCGCGAGCGGATTGTCGACCCTCACCTCGGCGATCCCGTACATCGGCAGGAGCGACGGATAGACGGCGAAGCCCCCGGCCGCCGCGCGCCACGGGCCGCCGCCCGCGGCCGCTCCGCCGGCAACCGCCGCCACCAGAGGAGTCTGCGGGTAAAAGAGCTCGCGGTGGCCGCGGGGCAAGACGTCGCGATCCCAGCTGGCGAGATCGAGAAGCGCGGCGAGGGCGAGGAGGCTGATCCCCCAGGAGCGCCGCCGGCGCGCGAGGAGAACAGAGAGTGCGATGAGCAGCCACAGCGCGCCGAGCGGCGGGTCGTGGCGGACGAGCAGGCTCGCACCCGCCGCGAGCAGCGCCAGCGATGGTGAGAGCCAGGAGAGCCAGGAGGGCCATGCCGGCCATGCCGGCCACTTCGGACGCGCCGGCCGTGCTGGTCGCGCCGATCGCAGGAGCTCGTCCAGCCCGAGGGCGGCGAGGACGGCGAGCGGCAGCGCCGCCGCCGGCAGGAAGCGGTCGAGAGCGAGCGCCCGGCCGAACGGCAGAGTGCTCACCAGCCGGCGCAGGGGATAGAAGCCGGCGGTGAGCAGGAGCATCCCGAGAGCGAGGGCCGCGAGCGGCCATGCGATTTTCCACCGGCGGCAGACCAGGGCGGAGGCCGCGCCGGCAAGCGCCGCCAGGCCCAGATACCCCCCTGCCGCGATGGGCCAGTTGCCTGGTCCCGAGAAGGTCTCGTGAAAGGGCCGGCCGAAGCTCCACGGGTTGAGCGCCGTGAGCAGGAGCCGCTCCTGTCCCGCCGGAAACCAGTTGAAAGCTGGCGCGGGCGCGGTGGTCGCCCGCGGCGACCGCGGCGACCGCGGCGCAGCGATGACCTCGGCGGCGTGAGAGGCACGAAGCGAGTGCGGCGCGACGAGGAGAAAAGGCAGCAGCGAGCAGGCGGCAAGGCTGGCGCCGAGGATTGCCGCGAGGGCGGCGCCGGCCAGGCGCCGCAGCGCTCTCCCCCGGCGGCGCCAGGCGATCATCCCGAAGCCAGCGGCGACGAGACACTCGGCCAGGGCGATCTCCGGATGTCCTGAAAGCAGGAGCGCCGCGAAGACCAGCGCCGCGGCGGCCACCTCGCGCGGCAGGGGCTTGCGGATGACGCGAACGGTGCCGAGGGCGAGC
Organism: Thermoanaerobaculia bacterium; assembly: GCA_035544875.1. Taxonomy (GTDB): domain Bacteria; phylum Acidobacteriota; class Thermoanaerobaculia; order Multivoradales; family UBA5704; genus JASLEW01. Next base: position 148,464 of record DASZZP010000112.1, read on the forward strand.
CACGGGCTCCAGGCGACGACGCTGCTCAAGGGAAAAACCGCCCAGGCCATGATCGGCCCGCCGAGGGCGAAGGCGCCGGCGCCGAGCGCCGCGGTGAATCGCCGCGCTCCCAGGACGCGCGCCAGCAGCCAGCAGCCCTCGAACGCCAGGAGGATCTTGACCGCGAGCGTGCCGAGCAGAAAGTGCTCGAGCGGGAGGAGCCGGCCCAGCATGGCGATGGGCGACAGCACGGCCGCCTGCGGATTCACCCAGGGCGAGCTGCCGCCGTCCAGGAGGTCTGACCACAATGGCAGGTGCCCGGCGGAGAATCCCCGCCGCACCTCGGCCTCCCAGGGCAGGAGCTGAAGGATCGCGTCGTTGAAGACCCCGTGCGCAATATCGGGGTCGGCCACCCGCGGAGCATCGGGCAAATTGGCGAGGATCGGCCCGTCGGTCGGCGCGAGCAGACGGTTGCCATGCAGCAGCGGCAGCAGGACCACCAGCGGCAGGCCCATTGCGGCCGCCTGGACCTTCCAGGGGAGCCGCAGCGCCATGCACCGCGCCAGACTCCAGGCAAGCGCCTGGGCAAGGAGGAGCGCGAAAGCAACGCCACCCGCCAGGCGCAAGGAGCTCACGCCGGCGACGATATCAACGTCCAGAGCGGCCTGCTCACGCCGTCGCTGCTGGTGCCGCCGGCTGCGGCAATGCTCCTGGCGCGCTCGACGCGCGGATCAATGGATCTCGATCCGGCAAGTTGGCAGCTCGTGCGGTGGATCGTCGAACCAGCGGACCATCTCCTGCACGAGAGCGACCTGCAGCGTCAACGTGCCGTCGATTACCGGCGCGGTGACCCGCATCGAGTAACGCCGGCCCTCCCCTGCCGTGAGCGGCGGCAGCAACACGGTACGCTCGCCATCCGCCACCACCACCTCACCGGCGGCGTTCAACCAGCGATAGCTGAGGTGCACAGGATGCGGCTGTGTGCTGGCAAGCAGGTGGCGCGATCCATTCTCGACCTCGACTTCGATCTCGAAGGTGGTTGCATGTTCGACGCGCGGGGGAGCGGCGAGAACTGTAACGGCCAGCCGGCTGCCCACCTCGGGCGGCAGAGGAAGCATCTCCGGCAACTCCGGCTCCAGTCCGCGGATCTGGCGAAAACCGCGCACCGACCAACCCTTCGGCGCACCGGCGAGGACGCTCGGCACGAGCATCGCCCGCGGCGGCCTGATGAGATTCGAGCGGCAGACGGCAAGCAGCTCGCGCGGCACGAAATCGGGCTCTTCGCGCATCCGGCGGGCATATTCGGCCTGCTCGGCGCAAGCACGTTCCAGGTAGGAGTTGCGTCGTGCGGCCGATGGAAACTTGAACACCGTCAGCGCCTCGATGCCCAGCCACCGCTTACCGGCCCGCCAGACGCGCTGCTGCCACTCGGCGTCAGGCGGCAGGTCCACGGTGCGATAGTCCGGCCACGGACCCACCTCCTCGATCAGCGTGCGCCGGTGGAGGAGGCTCGAAGGGACGATGAAGTCGTGCGGGCTGGGCGCGCCGGAGGCGAAGAGGCCGGAGAGCTGGCGCTCGCCGCTCGGAAGAATTACCTCGGCGACGGAGAACGCGAGATCGGCGCCGACCTCCTCGATGGCCGGCACCAGCCGGCGGAGATGGCTCGGGTGCCAGAGGTCGTCGTGCCCGAGGTAAGCGACATAGCGGCCCCGCGCCAGTGCGATCCCGGTATTGTTCGGGATGGCCTGGCTGCCGGTGTTGCGCTCCAGGTTGTGCCAGCGGACTCGAACGTCGTGAAAGGAGGCCGCGACCTCGGCGCTGTCGTCGGTGCATCCATCTCCGATCACCAGCAGCTCGATCTCATCGAGCTCCTGCTCCAGGGCGCTGGCGATCGAGTAGCGCAGGACCGAGCTCCAGTTGTAGGTAGCCAGCACCACCGAGACCAGCGGTGCGCGTCGGCGGACCTGCGACATGGCTCGCAGGGCCGACTAATACCCCAGCCGGCTTTCGAATCGATACGGAATCGCGTCGGTGTCGAGCGGCAACCGGTATTTGTCAGGGTTCGCGTGGTCGTAGGGAAGTGACGGCATGTTGAGGAACAAGGCGTCTGACTCGCCGATGTTCTGCACCGCATGGTAGACGCCCTGCGGGACGATCACCAGGCCGCGATTGCGCTCGCTCAACAGGATCTCGTTGACCATCCCCAGGGTCGGCGATTCGGAACGGGCATCGTAGAGCACGATCTTGATGAAACCGAGACTCACGAACAATCGATCGTCTTGAAGCCGATGGACGACCCAGCCTTTCACCTTGCCCGGCCGTACCAGCGACTGATAGACATAGACCAGGGGGACAGGTCCCAGTCCCCACGCCGGACTGTAGATCTCGCAGATCTCGCCCCGCTCGTCGACGTGGGTCGTCGCCATGCGCACCGCCACTCCTGCGATCCGCGGCGCGACGGGAACGCCCTCGGGAGTGACGCTCTGCGCGTCCTTGACCGGCACCGGCAGCTCCGACTCGTGCATGCTGACCTCGCGCCCGTGGCGGGCGCACCAACCGGCTGTCTCCGGGTTCGATCGCGATTATCTTCAAGCCGAGCCGCGCTGCGCAAGTCCCAGCCACCGGCGGGGCCGGGCGAGCCCGCCCTCGGTAGGAGGCGCTGATTGAGGTAGACTACCTGTAGTACTATAGTGGTAGTAGCTTGTATCAGGACACGGAGAACACCGTGAACCGACCTTAGATTGGTGGAGGCGCACGCCACCGGGGTGAGGCGCTTGTATTGTCGACCGCCTGATGTCGCACCTTTATTACAGCTATGCCGAGTTTGCGATTGTCGTCAGGGCCCTATGGCACGCGCGACGCGACACGGGGCCGGACCTCCGCTTCATGAGCACCGGCCCGAGCTGTCCCGCAGGTACGCTCTCGCAGGCCCCGGGGTCGACGTTCACGGGTGCGACCTCGAAGATCAGCCCATCCGCGGTGGCCTTGGTCTTCTTCCCCGCGTGAATCGCCGAGGAGATGAGCTCCGGGACGCTGCCGGCAACGTGCTCGAGCTGCTTCGCGAGGGCATCGAACGTCGCGGTGCGATCCGCGGTGCACCAGATGCTGGCCGAAAGGATGATGCTGGGGCCGTCGCCGCTGTTGCTCAGCAGCGCCTGGAGGTCCGGCGCGTGGCCGGAGCCCCTTGGCTGCAGCACGTGCGTGAGCATGCACATGCCCGGTCAATCGCCTCACACAGGTGTCGTGCACCCTTCGCAGCTGGGCATTGGACAAATCAGGCGTTTTGCCGCATAGTTGAAGCAAGCTTGCGCAGGGGTGGCAAATGGCAAAGAACATCGTGGTCTGCTGCGATGGCACCGGCAACGAGTTCGGGGACGCGAACTCCAATGTCGTAAGGCTCTACAGCGTGCTGAGGCTCGACGACGGCCAGCAGATTGCCTACTACCACCCGGGGGTGGGCACCATGGGGGCGCCGAACGCGCTCCTCAAGATCAGCAAGTGGTGGACGAAGATGCTCGGGATTCTCTTCGGGTACGGCCTGACCGCCGCGGTCGAGAACGCGTACATGTATCTCATGGACGTGTACGAGGCGGGTGACACCCTTTTCGTCTTCGGATTCAGCCGCGGCTCGTACACTGCCCGCGCGCTGTGCTCGATGCTACGCATGTACGGGCTGGTGCGCAAGGGAGACGATGCGCTCGTGCGCTACGTGTCGCGGATGCTCAGGCACGGCGGCGACGACAAGTTCAAGCTCGCGGTGCAATTCAAGCAGACCTTCTCGAGGCCGTGCCGCCCGCACTTCGTGGGCGTCTGGGACACGGTCAGCTCCGTGGGCTGGATCTACGATCCGGTGCGGCTGCCGTACACCGCGAAGAACCCGGACATCCGCATCGCCAGGCATGCGATGTCGATCGACGAGAGGCGCGGCTTCTATCGCCCGAACCTCTGGCGTCCCCTGACACCGGCCGCCGGCCAGGACCTCAAGCAGGTCTGGTTCGCCGGCGTCCATTCCGACGTCGGCGGATCGTACCCGGAGGCCACGGGCCAGCTATCGAAGGTCACCCTTCAATGGATGCTCCGCGAGGCGTGCGCTGCCGGCTTGCGCGTCGACTCCCACAAGGTGGAATGCGTGCTGGGCCGGAGCCCCGCGAGCCCGGGCTGCTCGCACTTCGTGCCGCCCGACCCCGCGGCGGACGCGCACGACCAGCTGAAAGGCTGGTGGCGGCTGCTCGAGTTCGTGCCCAAGCGCTACAGCGTAGAGGTCGAGCAGCCCGACGGGTCGCCGAAGTGGGTCAAGAAGTGGAAGCTCCCGCTGGGGGAGCGGCGTCAGATCCAAGGGCCGCCGATCCCGCTGATTCATCAGAGCGTCGAGGAGCGCATGGCCAGGCGGCCTGACTACAGACCCAAGAACCTGCCGCCGAAGCAGGACTACCAGGTGGTCCAGGACCTCCCGGCACCGGCGGCACCCGCGCCCTGACCGGCATGCCGGCGGCACCTCGCGCGCGCTGGAATTGCGCCCGCGTCGCCTGACTTTCCGCCTTGACATATTGATGAAAGACCGGCATGCTTTGATGTATGAGGACGACGATCCGCTTGGACGACCATCTCCTGACCGAAGCCAAGGAGCGCGCCGCGCGGCAAGGGGTCACTCTGACCGCGGTCATCGAGCAGGCGCTTCGCGAGAGCTTCAGCCGGCGACAGGAGCACACGCGGCGCCGCCCTGTCAAGCTTCCGACCTGGGGTCACGGAGGGCTCCTGCCTGGGGTCGATCTCGATGACTCAGCCTCGCTGCTCGACTTGATGGAGCGCGCGGATGATCCTGCCTGACGTCAACGTCCTGGTCTACGCGCATCGCCAAGACGTCCCGGACCATGCTCGCTATCGGAGCTGGCTCGAAGGCGCGGTGGGCTCGGACACGGCGTTTGGTCTGGCGGACCTCGTCCTCAGCGGCTTCTTGCGGGTCGTGACCAACCCGCGGATTTTCAGTTATTCGACGCCGATTGATGAGGCGCTCCGCTTCGCTGACACGCTGCGCGCCAGTTCCAATTGCGTGCCGATCGGCCCCGGACCAAGGCATTGGTCGATCTTCAGCCGTCTCTGCCGTGAGGCAGGAGCCAAGGGCAACCTCGTTCCTGACGCCTTCCTGGCCGCTCTGGCCATCGAGTCGGGGAGCGAATGGATCACGACTGACCGCGGGTTCAGCCGTTTCCCGGGCTTGCGCTGGCGACACCCTCTGAGCTGAAACTCTCCGCGCTTCCGCGGCCGGAATGAAGCAGGCCAGTGGAGCTGAACATTTAGCCGTCCGCATCGTCGCCGGCGACGCGGGCGGCCGCGTTTATTCTCTCGATTTCGTCGGGTGATGGCGCCTTCAGACTCGCGGGCGGCGGCCGGGCGCAGCCGTCAGCAGCGCCGCGCCCGAGCCCATCGCTTGTCATGGCCCCGGCCGAGATCTGGGAGCTCCCTCTCTGCTCGGGCTCCTCCCAGCCGGTGAGAGCGTGCGTTGGTGAGGAAGATCGCCACTCGCTCGTGCTCATCTCGGCGCAGCGTGTAGGCGGACCCAGGCGGTGGTGGTGTTTTCAAATCGCGTCGTCAGCGTCTTCGGCGACAGCTTGCCTAACCTACGCGATTTGCGTAGACTTGTTCCGTGGAGTTCATCGAGGCGCCGCTCTTTACCCAGCTCCTCAGCCGCTACCTGGCCGATGATGAGTACCGACGGCTCCAACTCTATCTCGCCGTCGATCCCGACGCCGGCGACGTCATGCCCGGGACGGGCGGCTGTCGCAAGATGCGCTGGGCGCATCAGAGGCGGGGCAAGGGAAAGCGCGGCGGCCTCCGGTTGATCTACTACCACCTGGTCAAAGATGGGCAGATCTGGCTGCTGACGCTGTACGCCAAGGACGAGGTCGTAGATCTGAGCGCGAGAGAGAGGCGGCTGCTCAAGGCGGCGATCGAGGACGAGGTGCGGCAGCGTTCGCAGCGCCGCAGGTCGAAAGGAAGATGACGATGCCCAAGACAACCAAGAAGGTGCAGAGAGCCGGCGCCGCCGCGAAGAGCGAGGAGCGAAGCCTGTTTCGTGAACTAACGTCGGGCGTGGAAGCCATGCGTCAACACCGCGAGGGGCGTCTCACGCTAAGGACCCACGAGGTCGTGCCGATAGCCCTTCCTCCCTTGAACCCGCAGCTCGTGCGCGAGACACGCGAAGCGTTGAACATGTCGCGGCAAGTGTTTGCCTTGAAACTAGGTGTGAACCCCCGCACGCTCGAACGCTGGGAGCAAGGTCGCAGCAAGCCCAACGAGCAGGCGGCAGCGTTGATCTGGTTGGTGCGGAAATACCCGGACACTCTTGAGCGTCTCGAGGCCCTGAGCGTTGCAGGGGTCAACCTCTGGCAGCGCACAAGCTGATCCATCACGCGGCCTCCCTAGTCTAGCAGGCTGCTGAAAAACCCCGCGTAAAGGCCCATAGAATAAGGCAAACGCGGAAGGTTGAAGGGATGCGATGAAGCGCACATGGACGATCATAGGCGTAATCGACGTCCCGAGGAGTTTCAAGTGGTACCAGGCCCTTCTTGGCTTGCCCGAGACGCCTCCGCACCATGACCACTTTGGGCAGGTGCTGGATACGGATGGAACCGTCTTGCTCTGCCTCCACCAGTGGGGCGCTCATGAGCATCCCTCCTTGAAGAATCCTGACGAGGCGCGCCCGGGCAACGGGCTCCTCCTTTTCTTCCGCGTGGACGATTTCGACATGGCGCTCAAGAGGGCACGCACTCTCGTCACTCGGGTCGAAGAGGAGCCGCACGTGAACCCGAACACTAGAACCAGGGAGTTCTCGCTCCGGGATCCGGACGGGTACTACGTAACAGTCAGTGCTCTTTCGGTGTGACGCCGATTCCAGACCGCCCTACGTTGTCAACGCCGGGATATCACTTGACGGACGCCCTATCTGCGCTGCGATCCGCTCCGGGCGTGGCCTTTCTCCGGCCGTCGAAGGCCAAGCATGGTGGCAACTGGAGCAGACAACCGCTCTCTAGCTATCCGGCGTGCTCGATTTTGCCGAGGATCTAGGGGGCGAAGATCTTCTCCAGATTCTCGACAGGGCGCTGCATCGGCAGTCCCGGGCGGTGGCCTACGACGCACTCGAGAGCGCTCTGCATCGAGCCAAAGACCGAGCTTCCTGTCTGAAGGCGATCACCTGCCTCGCGGGAACGATCGCCCGCTTGTCCGGGCCTGCGAGCGTCGGCACTCTGGCGTCGGAGTTGAGGGAGACTGCCCTCTCGTGGTGCTCGCCCCAAGCGACCTGATCACTTGCGGGCCGTGAGGTCCAAAGCTTTCCGCCTCCCTCACCACCTACCGGGACGCCGCTGCGCCAGCTCCCGCATCTGCTCCTGGCGCTTCTTCCGCCCGGCCTCTGCAGCCACCTTGACTCCGGTCAACCAGGCGTTCAGCGCCTCCTCGTCGACCCCAGTCCGCCCCACCGAAATCGCGATCAGGGCGGGGAAACTCGGATCGTTCCGCACCTTGCGGTAGATCGTCGCCCGGCTGAGCGACGTTCTCTCCACGACCTGCTTGATCGAAAGAATTGTCATCGCTGATGCCTCCCCGCCTTGACGATCTGGCCGTGTCATGCGCTTTTCAAGTCCCGCCACCTCCTGCATCGATCAGCTTCCATGAGCAGGCGATCTCGGCGTCAATTCTGCAATGAAGCAGACCGTGTAGGGCGCGGAGGCTCGGATGGACAAGGGCGCAGGGGACGCGATGGAGGCCAGGGTTGGCGAAGGGGGCCAAGGATTTGTTTGTATAGGCCTCCTTCGGTGAGCGGTGGCCCTCTTCTGGAATGGCGCGAAGCCGAGTCGTGATCGGTGAGGACGGAGGCTCCCTAGGTCGGAGACGGCTCGGCGACCATGGCCGCCTTCGGGGCGTGGCGCTGGATCGCGGCGTCGACGAGAGCGGCCTTCTCGGCGAAGGTGAGGGCGGAGATCGCCTGCAGGAAGTCTTGGCGGGGGATGACGTTGGCGGCGAGGGCGCGCGCGAAGTCGCCGGTGCGGTCGAGGAAGGCCGCGAGGTTGTCGATCTCGAAGGCGGTGAGCGCCCAGGGCTCCTCGAGCAGCTCGACGGCCAGGGCGTGGATGTCCTCCGGCAACTGGCGGGTGAGGCGCGGGTCGGATCGCTCGAGGACGGCGCGGAGCATCGCGAGGCTGCGCTGCAGAACGGCGCTGCGGTTGAAGGTGCCGCCGCCGCGGTTGGGTCTGGCGCCTGGCCGGCCGCCCCGGGCCGGTTCTCCGGCAGGCCGGACGTGCAGCGGACGCATGTCGAACAGGAGGATCGAGATGCAGAGACGGATCGCGATTGCCAACCACAAGGGCGGGGTGGGCAAGACCACGACCGCCGTCAACCTTGCTGCTTGCCTGGGGCGGCTCGGCCGCAGCGTGCTGCTCGTCGACTGCGACCCCCAGGGGTCGGCGAGCCGCTGGCTGGGGTTCACCAAGTCGCCCGGGCGGCCCTTCCTCGAAGACGTCGTGGCCGGGCAGGCGACGCTGGGCGCCGCCACCTACCCGACCGGCGTCGTCGGGGTGTCGATCGTGCCCTCGTCGCCAGCGCTCGCGGTGCAGGACCGCTACCTCGCAGCCGAGGTCGGCGGCGAGACCGTGCTCAGCATCCACCTGCGCAGCTCGCCGGCCAGCCAGCACGACTACGTGCTGTTCGACGCGCCGCCGCAGGTGGGCATGCTGTCGCTCAACGCCCTGACGGCGGCCGACGAGCTGGTCATCCCGGTCGCCCCGGGGCGGCTCGCCGGAAAGCGTCGAAGCGCGACGAGGTGAACTGCCTGTTGAGGCCTTCCGCCCTCCTCGGTGCCTGACGGCACCTCCTCGGCCTCCCGAAATCGAACAGGCAGAGGTGATCGGTCGTAAGAGCGATTCTCTACAGATCGCGCGGGAGTGCGTCGACCGTCGAAAGGTCACGCCTCCTTGAAGCGACGCGGATCGGCGAGACGGTGCGCGGGCCCACCCCTCGGCCCTCTGGTGCGGTGCGGCTCTTGACGCAGCGTTTCCTCCTCCGCGCGAAGAGGTGTAACGGGGAAGCTGGGACCCGGAAGTAACAATTGAACTCGCCGAGCGCCAGTATTGGCAAAGCTAGGTCTTGTCAGGAAACGACTCCCTCAGGACAAGAACTAGCTGAAACGCGAACGACGGCACGGCCCTCACGTCGGAGGCTCGGCGCCCGTCGTTCGCACATGGAGGGTTCATGATCGCAAGACCCAGATTCTGGTGCCAATCAGCTCTTCTGGTCGTGGCGGCAGCGTCTTGGGGGTGTGCTTACGCGCATCCCACCGCGCCGCGGACGACTCAAGCGCCGGGACCCAAACCCAGCGTGCTCTTCGCTGCGCGGCAGCTGCACAATCCACCCGCGCTCACAGGCTCCGGTGCCGATGCCCAGCGCGCCACCTTGGCCTTCATCGATTGGGCGGCCTTTTCTACCGTCGATGAGCGAGAGGATGGACGCAGGATGATCGCCAGCGCACGCGACAACAAGGATGTCGCGGCCACACTCTGTGCCGAGGCTTTCAAGGCTCAAAAGAGGGATCACAGCCGAGCACTGGTCGTGCTAGGGATCCTCGGCGAGATGAGGAGCCCGCTCGGCGAAGAGTGCCTCAGCCGCTTCATGCGGCTGCCCTTTCCAAAGGAGGGCAGGGAGGTCGACGGCGAGATCATCGAACAGACCGCGCTGGGCACGCTCCAGGCCAAGGCGATCGACGGCCTCGCCTACCTCCACAATGGGACCGGGGACGCGGAGGTGCTGCGCGCAGTCGCCGGACATCCTTCGCGGATCGTGCGCGCCGAGGCGATCAGCGCCTACCTGTGGAACTATCAGAACTCGGCCGAGGCTCGCGCCACGCTGGCCACGGTCGTGCGCAAGGGAGAGGAGATCTTTCTGGACCGGGTCCGGCGCGAGCCCGGACAGGGCAAGGAGCCGTTCAACCGCAGCCTCGAGGCGTACCTCAAGGCGCATCCGGAGGTCATCGCTCCTGCCCCTGAGCGCTCGCAATACGCGCCGAAGCCACGCTCGCCCTACACCACGCCGCGGGCAACCAACAACCCGCCGCCGCCACCGCCTCAGTGAACCGCACGCGGAAGGAGAACGCACATGAACCTAAGAGTTTTCAAAAGGGCAATCACCCTTGGCGCGGTCTTGTTGCTCGCAACTCAGACGGTGCCCGCATTCGCGCATTGTGCCCAGACGAGCGCGAGCCAAGCCGACCTGGACCTCTGGGCTACTCACGGCTGCTGGCAGGCGTTCTACGACTGGCATGACCCTGTCTACGGGCTCCGCTCCTCGGATTGGACCGATCGCGGCTGGAACGATGTCTGCAACACCAACCTGGAGTACCCAAAGCATTGGAACGCAGCGTACCTTCTGACGTACGGCTTGCTCGACAACAACGATCAGTCGTTCCACGGAACTGTTGATTACCGCGCCACGGCGGAGGCGGCCGGCGGCAATTACCATGACGGCCTGTTCCATCTCGTCAGCGACGACAACCAGTTCTTCGGACAGTTCCAGCCTCCAGACGAGCTCTTTACCGACTGCCCGCTGTATGACGACCCTGTACCCAACGCCAACCCGGCGTCTCGCGCAGGCGATTTCATGCACGAGGGCTGGCATGCGTGGCTCCTCAAGTACAACTGGGACAACGGCTCCGTCGGAGGCCACCGGCCGACGCAGGGGAACTGCACGGCCAAGGGTTGCGACTACTTCTACTTCCATAACATCTCCGCCTATCTGTTTGGCGACATGTGGCAGAACGATGGGACGGCCAACCGCTTCCACTCGCCCAACCAGGTCCAGGTCGAGTTTCTGTGCGACGTTGCCGATCAGCCACAGGCCTGGGTGCCGGATTCGGTTCGCCAAGCGGCACAGGCGGACGCGAATCAGCGGGCCGCACAGCGGTTCATCAACGGTCCTGGATACAGTTGCGGAAGCCCCCGGCCATGGTAGGCCCGTATCGATGGTCGCCCAACTGACGGTGTCGGCAAGCCAGTCTCGTGGCCGTTGGTGGGTCTTCGGGATCTCGGCGCAAGCCGCGCTCGACCCGCCTCTGGTCTGACGGCGCACGCAGCGGCTTGCGGCCCCGCCTTCGGTCATACGGGGGGCTCAGTTGGAGTGGGCGATAACCAAGAGGGTGCGCGTCCGCTTGCCGACGCAGTCGAGAGCCTGCCGGAATGTGACCGGGTCGAGGGCGGCGAGGATCTCGTCGAGGAGGACGAGTTCGGCATCCTGGAGGAGGGCGCGGGCGAGGAAGAGCCGCGCTTGCTCGCCGTGGGAGAGCTGCCAGCCGCCTTCGCCGACCCGCTGGGAGAGACCGGCGGCGAGGCGGTCGAGGAGGTCACCTAACGCCAGCTCGCGGCAGATGGCCTCGGCTTCCGCAAGGTCGGCGGGCTCGGGCGGCCAGGCGCGGCCGAGGAGGAGGTTGAAGGCGAGCGACTCGCCGAGGACGAAGTTCTCATGCGCCTGCGGGACGGCGGCGACCAGGCGATGCCAGGCGGCGGCGTTGAGGGAGTGGTGATCGAGGCTGCCCAGGAGGAGGAGACCAGAGGTGGGGCCGCGTCCTCTCCTTCGACCATACTGAATCCTGCCCATTCGTCCCCCAGTCGTCCCCGCACACAAATCGAGCCTCGACGCCACTTGAGATCGACGACTTAAGCTACTGTATTTGTTTGGTTTAGCTTGGTGGAGCCGATCGGGATCGAACCGACGACCTCTTGAATGCCATTCAAGCGCTCTCCCAACTGAGCTACGGCCCCACTGAGGGGGGAGAGTCTAGCGGCCCGGCTGAGGAGGTGTCAAACGTAGGAAAGCCACGGATGCGGAGAGCGGGCAGGTCGCGATGCGACCGAGGTCTCGGAACGGCAGGCCCTGGCTCACAGCATTCATCCGGTGGGAGGAGTCCCGGCCTCCCTGGCGGGCCAGCGCCTGGCAGGTCGCCATCCGACCGAGGTCCGCGAGCCCCACCTCAAAACCCCAGAGCGTCTTGCCTCATCCACCCAACGCAGCGAGCGGACCTCGGTCGGATGGCGACCTGCCAGGCGCCACCGGCCATTATCGAGGCGCGGGTCAGGCTCCGTCGGTGGTTAGGCGCGGCGGCGGCGCGGCGCTCCGCGACGGCACGGAGAGCGGCGGCGGGGACTGCTGGGCGAGGCGGCGGGCGAGCTCGACACGGAGGGCGGGGATGCCGTCGCCGGTGGCGGCCGAGAGCCAGAGGCCGTTGCCGTCGCGCGGCTCGGAGACCGCGACGCGGTCGCTCTTGTTGAAGATGGTGACGACACGATGGCGCTCGACGCCGAGATCGTCCAGGACGCCTTCGGCGACCTCCATCTGATCGTGCCAGCGCGGGTGGCTGCGGTCCACCACGTGCAGCACGAGATCCGCCTCCGTGATCTGCCCCAGGGTGCTGCGGAACGACGACACCAGGTGGTGCGGCAGCTTGCGGATGAAGCCCACGGTATCGGCGAATACGGCCACCCCGCCGTCGACGCTGCCGCGGCGCAGCTTGGCGTCGAGGGTCGCGAAGAGCCGGTCCTCGACCAGGGCGCTGGCGGCGGTGAGACGGTTGAAGAGGGTCGACTTGCCGGCGTTGGTGTAACCGGTCAGGGCGACCGTCGGCACGCCGCGCCGCCCATGGCGTTGCACCTGGCGAGTGCGCTCGATCTTCCCGAGCTCCTCCTCCAGCCGGCGAATGCGGGCACGCAGCAGCCGGCGGTCCTGCTCGAGCTGCTTTTCGCCTTCACCGCCGCGCATGCCGATGCCGCCGGCCTGGCGAGAGAGGTGGGACCACCGGCGCGTCAGCCGGGGCAGCTGATAGTTGAGCCGCGCCAGCTCGACCTGGGTGCGCGCCTCGCGACTCTGGGCGCGCTGATCGAAGATCTCGAGGATCAGGCCGCTGCGGTCGAGGATCGCCAGCCCGGTTGCCTCCTCGAGGTTCTTGGCCTGGCCGGCCGACAGGTCGTCGTCGAACAGCAGCAGATCGGCCCCGAGCTCGCCTGCCGCCGTGCCGATCTCCGCCGCCTTGCCCTTGCCGACGAAGGTCGCCGGGTCGGGCGCCTTGCGCGCCTGGACCGCCCTCCCGGCCACCTGCGCACCGGCCGACAGCGCAAGCTGCTCCAGCTCGTCGAGGTGTTCCTCGACCACGGCGCCCGGCTGTCCAGGCAGGATCAACCCGACCAGGAAGGCGCGACGCAGAGGCTGCTGGAGGTGATGGCCGTCGATCGGGTTCAAGGTCGATTCCGGCGCGAGCCCGCTGCTCGCCGCATGGGATATCCTAGGGCAAGCTGCAGGAGAATGGAGAGTTGAGCCCCACAATCGAGCAACAGCCGCGCCGCGGCCAGAATTCCACGCTCCCCCCACCCGCCGGCAAGCCGGCGGCCGGTGCGCCTGCGGCTGCAGCGCCAGCCACCGGGGCGCCTGCCGCCGCAGGAGCGGCACTCGGGGCGCCAACCGCCGCGGGGCCGGTGGGCCGGCAGGCAAGGGTCATGGTGCTGGCGGTGACGGCCATCTCGCTCGCGGTCCTGCTCTGGCCCCGCGGCGAAGCGCCCGCCGCGGCTCCCGGGGGCTTCTTGCTCGATTCCGGCGGGCGCCCTGCCACCCTCGGCGCCATCCTCGCCCCGGTCAGCCTGGTCCACTTCTGGGCGACCTGGTGTCCGCCCTGCATCCAGGAGATCCCGGCGCTCGAGCGCCTGGCGCACGATCTCGGCGGCCACCGCGAATTCGCGATAGTGCGGGTGGCGGTCGCCGACTCGCCGAGCAAGGTGGAGCCCTTCCTCGGTCCCACGGCCAGCCGCGTGCTCTATGACCCGCAGTGGGACGTGGCGCACCGCTACGGCACCGAGAAGCTGCCCGAGACCTATCTCGTGGTGCGCGGAAAGATCGTCGAACGGTTCATCGGCCCGGTGAACTGGGACGATCCGGCGGTGCGGCAGAAAGTGGAAGCGCAGCTTTCGGCCGGCGATTCCAAGATGGCGAGCTGAGCGGCTGCTGACCGGCCGGACGGGGGACCCATGAACGAGTTCGGGTTGATCGCCCTCAAGATCGGGTTCGCCGCGCTGCTCGCCGGCCTGGTCGGCGCGGAGCGGCAGTGGACAGGCAAGTTTGCCGGGCTGCGCACCCACATGTCGATCGCCGTGGGCGCGGCGCTGCTCACCCACATCTCGCACTCCTCGGCGGCGGGGGCCTCCTGGGACGGCGGGCGCATCGCAGCGCAGATCGTCTCGGGAATCGGCTTCATCGGCGCCGGGACCATCATCCGGTCGCGCGGGTCGGTGCACGGGCTGACCACCGCGGCCGGACTCTGGGTCGCAGCAGCCATCGGCATTGCGGTAGGCGGCGAGTTCTACGCCGCCGCGGCAACGACCACCCTGGCTCTCCTGTTCATCCTCGTCGCTCTGCGCCCGATCGAGCGGCGGCTCTCGAGCCACGTCCGCACGGTCGAACTCCGGCTCCCGGAGGGGCAGAAGCTTGCCCAGGTCATGGACCTGCTCGAGGCGGCGGGGATCGATGCTTCCGAGGTCTCGGTAGAACGCGGCATGGGTCGCCCCACCGTACGGGTCTGCTTCCACGGCACGAGCGAAGACGCGCGCCGGCTGGTGCAGCTCGCCAATCTCGAGGGCTTCGACGCCGTCGAGGAGGCCGATACCGCAGGCAGCCCGATGCGCCCAGCAGGGTCAACGTCGCCGCCCGGGCCGTAGTCCGGCTTCCCGGGTCCGCCGCCGCCCGCCAGCGACGCCCTGAGCACTTCGAACCCCTTGGCTCAGCGGAAGTGCAACGAGAAACCGGCGTGGGCCATGCCGAAGATGTGCGAGTCCTTGAGATCGGTGTAGTGCCCGGAGAGCTCGACGAGCACCCCGACCCAGCGCCTGATCTTGAACTCGCCGGTGAGACCGAAAGTGCCGCCCGCCGACGTCTTGTCCTGGCTCCTGCCGTCCTGGCCGGTGCCGCGCAGGCGGTAGCCGCCGATCCCCACGTAGACGCCCGAGGTGTAGTAGCCCTCGTCGAAGAGGTACTCGCCCGCCAGCGTCGCGTAGGCCAGGCTCGCCCGATGCAGCGCGCCGAAGTCGTGCTGCCCGCTGAGAGAGATGTTGCCGAGGCGCAAGCCGACCTGGGTGCGCGGTTCGGTGACCCGGATGAGATCGAGCTGGAAGCTCGGGTTGCCGAAGTTGCTTCCCGGCTTGACGTCCGTCGAGCCGCCAATGCCGCCCAGCAACCCGGCGGTCCAGGTGTAGACGTCCTGGGCACTGGCGGCGGCGGGCAGCAGCAGCAGCAGCAGGACGATGAACGAGGCGAGCTGGGCCGCCCGGGCCAGCCAAACCAGCACGACTGGCGGGGCGGGACTGGCGGGCAGGCGGGGGGGGCGAGTCAAGGCACTCCTCCTTCGCGCGGATGCGGCGCCAGTTGTCCTGGCTGGCCGGCGTGTGAAGTCGGAGTATATCGTCGGCGGCGGCGTCGGCAGCAGGGCAGCAGGGCAGCAGGGCAGCAGGGCCTACCACAAGCCACCTTCGCCCTGGCCGTTGCCGGTCGTCGGCCCCTCCTCCGCCCCGCCGGCGAGCCGCTTTGCCACCCGCCGGGCTCCCGGCATCGCCGTCCCTGCCGGCAGCGCCCCGAACAGATTCGATCGCGCTCCGCTCTGGATGTTTGCGGGGTAGGTGAGCTGCCGCCCGTATACGCCGTTGCCATTGTCCCAGACGACCACGAAGCTGTTCGGGCTGGTCGCCGCCGCCGCCGGCCTCAGCGCCAGCTGGAGGCCCTTGGCGACCCGCAGGATCGGGAACTCACTGGAGAGCGGGGTGCCGTCGATCGCGAAGCGCCGGCCGCGAATGCCCGGCCTGACGGCGGATTGGCTCTCCCACACGATGGTGAAGTTGCCGGCGGCGTCGTGGAAGACGACCGGGTTCCTCTGGTCGCCGTCGCCGATCTGGTTGACCAGGAAGGTGCTGCCGGCCGCGCGGCCGCGGCGGGTGAAGCGCTGGGCGACGACGTCGAGGCCCGAGGTGGCCGGCGCCTGGTCGCTGTGCCAGGCCACCACGAACGTGTTGCCGCGGCCGCACGAGACTCCGACCCACGCGTCGCGCGCCTGCGCCGGAGCCACCTCCAGCTCATCGGCGTCGATCAGCACGCCGCCCGGCGAGACCCGCCGCGCCGCCACTCCGAGCAGATCGGCCTCGAAGGGCCGGAAGGCGTCGGCGAACGTCCACGCCGCCACCACCCGGCCGGTGGCGCTCACGCAGACGCTCGGGCGGTCGCCAAAGGCCAGCCCGGTCGAGAGCTGAAGCCGGGGTCCCGATGTGGCGTCGGTCGAGTCGAAGCGCTGCAGCATGACGCGCGGCGGAGAGCCTGCCGGTGCGCTCGGCGGCGCCAGGCTCACCCAGGCCACCGCGAACCCGCCGTCGGGAGTGCCGGCGACCGCCGGCCTGGAGTCGCTGGGCGTGGTCGGCGAGCCGGAGGGATCAGAGGCAACCTCGATCGCCGAACCGAGCGGCGTGCCTGCGGGATCGAAGCGCTGCGCGAGGATGCTGCTGATGTCGTCGACGGAGCTCGACCAGGCGATCACGAAGTTGCCCTGGGCGTCGGTCGCCACCGCAGCGTCGAATTGCGGCGGCTGTGACGACCGCCCCGCCTGCTGCACCTGAAAATCGCCGCCGCGAGGCCTGGCGCTGGGGTCGAAGGGGCGCCCGAAGACGCCCTGGGCGACCAGCGCCGTCCCCCCTTCCCAGACCGTCATGAAATCTCCCGCGCCGTTGCCGGCGACCGCCGGCATGCGCTGCTGGCAGCCGAAGCAAGTGCTCAGGCTGAACAGGCCGCCCGGCTTGGGCGCCTGCGCGTCGATGCCGGTCGTCCCGGCGATGAGTGCGATCGGCAACGCGCCAAACCAGACTGCCGCTCCTCTGAACATGGTGATGCTCCTTTTCGGCCAGCGATCCGTCCGTCGTCTTGTACGGACCAGGCACTCCCGCCGTTGGGCTCGCGCCGCTGGTTTACTCCGCCTGGGGCCGGGTGTCTAAAGAGAACGGAGACCAAACGCCGCGCCCCTCTACCTCACCACCGCATGTCCGAAATGTCCGAGCCAGCGCGCCGCCGCCCCCTGGTGCAAGACCCTCGCGCCTACCAGATCCTGGCGCTGGCATCGCTGCTGGTCTATGGCGTCTGGCGGCTCGATCTCGCGGTGCGGCCGCTCTACGCGCTCGCCATCCTCGCCACCACGCTGGCGGCTCAGCTCGCGGCGACCCGCCTCGCGCGGCTGCCGGCCTTCGATCCGAAGAGCGCCCTGATCTCGGGCCTGTCGCTCTGCCTGCTGCTGCGCACCAACCATCTGGCGCTGGCCGTGGCAACCGCCGCAGTTACCATCGCCGGCAAGTTCCTGATCCGCTGGCGCGGCAAGCACCTCTTCAATCCAACCAACTTCGGGCTGGTGGTGATGATGCTGGCGACCGACCGCGTCTGGGTCTCGCCCGGCCAGTGGGGCAACGCCGCTTTTCTCGCCTTCCTGCTGCTCTGCCTGGGCGGCCTGGTGGTCAATCGTGCGGCGCGCAGCGACGTCACCTATGCTTTTCTCGCCTTCTATCTCGCGGTGCTCTTCGGCCGCGCCCTGTGGCTCGGCCAGCCCCTCGCCATCCCGTTGCACCAGCTCGGCAGCGGCGCCTTCCTGATCTTCACCTTCTTCATGATCTCGGACCCCAAGACGACACCCGACTCGCGGGCCGGGCGCATCGGCTTCGCCTTGCTGGTCGCACTCGGAGCGGGCTTCGTCCACTTCGTTCTCTTCCGGCCCAACGGGCTGCTCCTGTCGCTTGCCTTCCTCGCCCCGGCGGTGCCGCTGCTCGACCGCCTGCTGCCCGGCCGGCGATATGCCTGGCCGCGCCGTTCACCGGTCGCGGCCAGCGCCAGCCTCCCGCCGTCGCTGACCGTCGACGCCGCATTCGAAAGGAGATCATCCGTATGAAACCCCTCGCGCACCCGGCTGCGCCGGCACGTCCGTCGGCGCTGGCGCTGCCGCTTTTCCTGCTGATCATCATGGCCTGCTGGGCCGGTGCCCGGCCCGCCCTCGCTTTCTGCGGCTTCTACGTCGCCAAGGCGGACGCCAAGCTGTTCAACCAGGCCTCGCAAGTCGTCCTGGTGCGGGACGAGGACCGCACCGTGATGACCATGGACAACGATTTCAAGGGCGACGCCAAGGAGTTCGCGGTGGTGATCCCGGTCCCCACCTTCATCGAGCGCGGCCAGATCCACGTCGCCGAGCGCGCCCTGATCGACCACCTCGACGCCTACTCGGCGCCGCGCCTGGTCGAGTATTACGACCCCGATCCCTGCCAGCGCTGGGGGACCAAGGATCGTATCAATGTAGGGGGCTACGCCAAGGCCACGGAGATGGCCGCGGCCCCCGCCCGCGCCCGCAGCCTGGGGGTGACCGTCGAGGCCACTTACACCGTCGGCGAGTACGACATCGTGATCCTCTCGGCCAAGCAGAGCGACGGGCTCGAGATCTGGCTGCGCGAAAGCGGTTACCAGATCCCCCAAGGAGCGGCGCGGGCGCTCGGCGCCTATATCAAGCAGGGAATGCACTTCTTCGTCGCCAAGGTCAACCTCAAGGAGCAGGGCAAGCTCGGTTTCACCTATCTGCGTCCGATCCAGGTCGCCTACGAGTCGCCGCGCTTCATGCTGCCGATCCGGCTGGGCATGGTCAACGCCGCCGGACCGCAGGAGCTGTTCGTCTATGCCCTCACCCGCAAGGGGAGGGTCGAAACCACCAACTACCGCACGGTCCGCCTGCCCACCGGCGAGGAGGTGCCGCTCTTCGTCAAGAACGAGTTCGGCCCCTTCTACAAGGCGATGTTCAGCCGCCAGGTGCGCAAAGAGGAGATGCGCACGGTGTTCCTCGAATACGCCTGGGACATGGGCTGGTGCGACCCGTGCGCCGCCGATCCGCTGTCGGCCGCCGAGCTGCACAGCCTGGGCGTCTTCTGGCTGGGCGACTCGGGCCCGGCCCCGGCCGGCGGCGCGCGCGGCAAGATCGGCCGCCCCGGCCGGCCGCCGGGATTCGGCCCGGCGCCGGTCGAAGGGGTCTTTCTCACCCGCCTGCACGTGCGCTACGACGCCGCGCACTTCCCCGAAGACCTGGTCTTCCAGGAAACGGGAGACAACGAGAACTTCCAGGGGCGCTATGTCCTGCGCTATCCGTGGACCGGCACCGCGGCCTGCGAGGCGGCCGCCGCCTATCGCCGCGATCTGGCGACCCGCCAGCGGCAGGAGGCGCAGACGCTCGCCGAGCTCACCGACTGGGACGTCGCCAAGATCCGGCGCAAGATGAACCTGCGCGCCAGCGGCTCGGTAACGCCGCCGGACGAACCCTGGTGGAAGCGGATCTGGCAGTGAAACGAGGGCAGCAGCGGGCGAGGGGTATAGGTCAGTGGGCGCCGAGCAACAGGTGGCGCAGGCGTCCGTCGTGATCCTTGCGATAGCTCTCGAACTCCCGCCGCTGCTCCGGGCTCAAGATCGCCTCGATGCGCGCCTGCGCCCGGCCGATCAGGGCGGCAATCCGCGGTCCCATCTCGCGCCGCAGCGCCATCGCCTCGATCCGGCTGTCGGCGAGGATCGCGTCGACCTGCTTCTGCTGCTCGGGGTTGAGCTCGAGACGGCGCTGCAGGTCGGCGGCGGTCATCCGGGTGTGGAAACCCCTCACTTGCCGCATGTGGTGGGCATAGAACAGGTGGGTGCCGAAGGCCCCGACCACCACGCCAGCCGCGAACAAGGCGAGGACGGTGGCGATCGCGGCGGGGCGCCTCATCGCTCGCTCCGCGTCAAGGAAGGTCCTCGGCCGCCGGCACGGACCAGGCGAGGAGCTGATCCGAGCTCGGCTCGTCGAGCACTAGCGACGACGGCGGGACCGGTTGCGACAGGCCGAGCCAGGCAAGCGCAAGCGCCAGGGCCAGCGCCGCCGGCAGGGCGCGGTAAGCCGCCCAGCCGAGCACCTCTGCCGGGCGCGAGATTCTGGCAAGGACGCGAAGGGCGAAGCCGGTGTCCGACGCGAGCGACGCGAGCAGCGCGCGCTCCGACTCGGCCGAGGCGGGCTGGGTCAGCGCCTGGCGCGCCAGACTGAGGCGCCGGGCGAAGTCGGCGCAGCCGCGGCAGGCCGCGAGATGGGCGTCGATCTCCGTTCGGGCAAGCCAGGTGCGCCCCCTTCGCCTCTCCAAGGCATCGCTGATCTCGAGAAGCTGGTCACGGATCTGCCGGCAGCTCATCTGGGCCCCCCTTCGAGGACCCGCCGCAGCCGCTTGCGCGCCCGGTGGGCCCTGACCTTGACGTTGACGGTGCTCCACCCCAGCCGGCTGGCGACGTCGGCGACCGACCAGCCTTCGCCCTCGAGCAAGACGAGCATGAAGCGATCGGCCGCGGGCAACATCGCCAGCAGGCGCTCGACCTCGATCCGGGCGTCCGGATCAGTACTTGGCGCCTGGATCTCGGCCGTCTGCCGCGGCAGGCCTGGGCGACTCGGCGCGGGATGGGCCGCGTGCGCGCCGTGCCGGCGCAGGCGATCATAGGCGCAGCGCAGGCAGAGCCGCGTCAACCAGTGCTCGAACGGCGCCCTGGCGCTGTAGGTCCCGAGCTTGAGCCAGGCGCGCAGAAACGTCTCCTGCGCCACCTCCTCGACGTCCTGCGGCTGGCGGAAGAACCGGCCGAGCAGCCGAAAGACCCGCCCCTGATAGCGCCGGACGAGGGCGGCAAAAGCCTCCTCGTCCCCCGCCACGCTGTCGCGGATCAAGAGCGCTTCAGAATCCTGCTCCAGCTCTCGACCGGCGGTCGGCTCGAGCCTCATGAGTGTCGCCACATCCTGCATTATGCTGCCTCCACGGCTCCCCCAGCCTCTCCCCATCCACCCCCCTACGGCTTAGACGGGGCGCCCGAGGTTAAGGTTACGACCTGCCGGGAGAGCCCTCAGGGGAATGCCGCCCGTCCATCGCCGGATGGGCGGCGGCCGCAATTGGCGGAAGCTGCGGCCCGGCGCTCCCCCTACCCGGTGCCAAAATCGGTCACCCGGTCAGCGGCCACGCCGAGGTCCTCGATCAGTGTGGACCAGCCGTGCCCGACCTCGTCGTACACCTCGACGGCGACCTTCTGCCGGCCAATCGGGAGGGAGAGCTTGAACTCGTACACGTAGCCCTTGGCGAGCGCCTCCTGGAGCTCGGCGGCCGGGATGCGCACCGCCACGGCTTCGCGGCGCAGCGGCGGCGAGTTGCCGTAGATGTCGCGCGTCGCGATGAGGATGGAGAGCCGCCCCTCGTGGATGCCGCCCTGCGGCACCAGGACGATCCGGCGGAGGTCGATGCGGACGGTGAACGGGATGACCAGCCGTCCCCGCTCCGGGGTGGTCGCGGTTCCCAGCTCGAGCGCGGCCCCCAGCTGGTCGCGGACGCCGCCATGGAGCAGCGCTCCCTGCACCCGCGCCTGCAAGCGGTCTTTCAGCGCAAACGCGAAGTAGGAGGTCCGGTAGAGCAGGCGCATACCTTTGCGCTTGACCTCGACGCGGATGGCGTGGGAGCGGCTGTCGCCGGCGCGGGCCGGCGTGAAGCCGAGCGAGTAGGCCTTGCGGAAGTCGCCGGCAATCTGGGCGAGGTCGGCGGTGATGTCGTTGCCGTTGAGCGCCGCGCGCCCGCCGGTCTCGCGCGCCATGTTGAGCAGCGAGTCCTGCTCGCTCGCCCATGTCATCGCCTCGGTCTCGCGTGGAATCGCCGGGCGGGGAATCTCCGCCGTGGCGTGGAGGTAGTTGCGAGAACCCTTCGCCTCGAGGCTGTAGAGCGTCACCTGGTTGAGGTTGGCCGCCCTGGTCAGACGCCGCAGCATGGCGGAGGTATCGATGGTGCTGTCCCTGGAGTAGTCCTTTTTGCACTTCTCGTCGACCGCCGCGAAAACGTCCAGCCCCACCCGCAGCGGCAGCCCGTTGCTGACATAGAGAAGCGCCTTGCGTCCTTCGAGCGAACCCATCGACTCGACCGTCGTCTGTAGCGCTTCGAAGCTCTGCTTGACGTGGACCAGAACCGCTTGAGCGTTGGCGCGCGCGATTGCCAACGCCTCATTCAACCACCAGGCATCCCTGGGGCCTATTCGATCGCACTCTGGAAGGCTGGCGATGTCCTGCTGCGCCTCCATCGTGCGGTCGGGGACCAGGACGCCGTTTTTGGCCTCCCCGCCTTCCAGCTCCTCGAGCACCCTGCCGACCCCGTCGGGGGGTTCGTTGTACCCGTACTCGGGGCGAACCACGCCTTCGTGAGTGAAGACCGCGACCCGATCGCCCGGCCGCAGCGCCTGGCCGACCCAGTCGCGCACCTGCCGCAGGATGCGGTTGCGGCCGAATGGCAGCAGGTTGTCGTTGTCGACGTAGACCGCGAGGTAGAGGCGCTGCCGGAGATCCGCAGGCAGAGGCGCCGCCGGTTGCTCCTTCGTGTCGTCCTCCGCGACGGTCGCTTGCTCCTCGGGCGTGACGGCAGGGCCGAGGAAGTTGGTGAGCGGCACCCGCTTGCCGTCCTCGAAGACTTCGAACTCCTCGCGGCGCAGGTCGACGACGTGCTTGCCGCTCCGGTCGAGCGCGACCAGGTCGACGTTGACCACCTGGACCTCGATCGCTTCGACCAGCGGCGGCCCGACCGGGGCCATGCCGGCCGGCGCCACGGCGCGGGGGCCCACCGCCGGCGCCACCTCCGACGTGGCCGGCGGCTCCGCCGCCGCGCCTCCGGTCGTCTCAGCGAGCAGGAAAAGCAGGAGCGCCGCAACCACGGTCATTCCGCGCATGGACCACCTCATCCCTCAGCCGGTGCCGAAATCGGTCACCTTGTCGGCCGCCACGCCGAGGTCTTCGATCAGGGTCGACCAACCATGCCCGATCTCGTCGTACACCTCGACGGCCACTCTCTGCCGGCCGACGGGAAGCGAAAGCTTGAAGTCGTAGACGTAGCCCTTGGCCAGCGCCGCCTGGAGCTCCGCGGCCGGAATGCGGACCGCCACGGTCTCGCGGCGCAGGGGCGGCGAGTTGCCGTAGCCGTCGCGGCTGGCGATGAGGATGGAGAGCCGCCCCTCGTGAAGGTCGCCCTGGGGCACCAGGACGATGCGGCGGAGATCGATGCGGATCGAGAACGGGACGACCAGGCGGCCCCGCTCAGGCACGGTCGAGGTTCCCAGCTCGAGCCCCGCCCCCAGCTGGTTGCGGACGCCGCCATGGAAGAGCGCCCCCTGCACCCGCGCCTTCAGCCGGTCGTTCAGGGAGAAGGCAAAATAAGAAGTCCGGTAGTGCAGGCGCACGCCCTTGCGCTTGACCTCGACACGGATGGCGTGCGAACCGCTGCGGTCGCCGGCGCGGGCCGGCGTGAAGCCGAGCGAGTAGGCATGGCGGAAGTCGCCGGCAATCTGCGCGAGGTCGGCGGTGAAGTCGCTGCCGTTGAGCGCCGCCCGCCCGCCGGTCTCGCTTGCCATGTTGGACAGCGAGTCCTGGGCGCTCGCCCAGATCATCGTCTCGTGCAGCTCCCGCACCCCCGGGGTGCGCGCCAGTGTGCCCGCCTCGGCCGAGCTGGAAGAGTAGTTGCGCAGACCGCTCGCCTCCAGCGAGTAGAGGGTCACCCGGTTGAGGTTGGCGGCCCTGGTCATGCGCCGCAACATGGAGGAGGTGTCGATCGTGCTGTCCTTGGCATAGTCGGTGTTGCACTTTTCGTCGAGCGCCCAAAAGACCTCCTCACCTACCCGCAGCGGCAGGCCGTTGCTGACATAGAGCAGGGCCTTGCGGCCTTCGAGCTGACCCAGCGACTGCAACGTCGTCTCGAGCGCCTCGAGGCTCTGCTTGACGTTGGCCAGCACCGCTTGGGCATTGCGGCGCGCGATTCCCAGCATTTCATCCATGAATATAGGCATGCAGCTCGGATAGTTGGCGATGTCGGCCTTTGCCTGGAACGTCGAGTCGGCAAGCAAGATGCCCGTTCTTGCCTCTTGGCCTGTCATCTCCTCGAGCACTCTGTCGACCCCATCGGGAGGTTCGTTGTATCCATACTCGGGCCGCACCGACCCTTGATGGGTGAAGACCGCCACCCGGTCGCCCGGAGCGAGCGCCTGGCCGACCCAGGCGCGCATCTGCCGCAGAATGTTGTTGCGGCCGAACGGCAGCAAATTGTCGTTGTCGACGTAGACCACCAGGTAGAGCCGCTGCCGGGGATCCGGGGCGGGCGCCGCGGCGGTTTGCGGTGCCGCGGCTCCGTCCCCTGGGTCGTCCTCAGCCAGTGCGGCTTTTTCCTCAGCCGTACCGGCCGGGGCGAGAAAGTTGGCGAGCGGCACTCGCTTGCCGTCCTCGAAGACCTCGAAGTCCTCGCGGCGCAGGCCGTCGACGTGTTTGCCGCTGCGGTCGAGCGCGACGACGTCGACGTTGACCACCTCGACCTCGATCGCTTCGACCAGCGGCGGCCCCACCGGCGCGCCACTGGCCGGCGCCGCGCCGGCTGGCGCAGCGGCTCCGGGACTTGCAGGCGCCCGCCCCGCCGGCGGCTCCGCCGTCAGTGCGGCACTCCCGCCGAGCCAGCAGATCAGGACTAGCGCGGCCGCGCTCACGCCTCGCATAGTCCGCCTCGGGAGGGTCGTGTCCGCGATCGCGATCATGCCCTCCATCACCCGCCTCGAAAGTCGGTCGCGCATTTCGATCCGCTCTGCGCGCATTCAAGCACGGCCGGTGCCAGCCCATCTCCCCCTATCGCATCCGCTGCGCTTCCAGAAAACGGTGTCCTTGCGGCAAGCGTGCGTGACTCGGGCGGGGCTCGGCCCGTAGGCTCGTGGGCACGCGGGAGGAGGCGCCCATGGAGCAGACGGCAGGGAGTGAGGGGCAGCATGGAGGCTCGTCGGCGCTGCGGGGAGCGC
>DASZZP010000113.1:0-81086 GCA_035544875.1 Thermoanaerobaculia bacterium
GATATCGCGGTAGTGTCAAGAGGTAACCAAGACATCTACAGCTATTTACATGGCTACACTTTTAAATGTAGTCTTGCCGGTAAGTGATGTATTACCAGCGATTTACGTTGAAATAGCGGTCGGATTCAAAAAGAAGTTCGGTCTAAGCTTTCTGCACAGCTGGCGGCGGGCTTAGCTCACTAGCGCGCCGGCGATGGGGGCCAGGTCAATGCCTCTTCTCCATTGCGCGACCCATCCCGAGGCGCGGGCGGAGTTTCGCTGCGACGGCTGCGGCAAGCTGCTCTGCCCGGATTGTGTCGAAGAGGGGCATCGGCTGTTCTTCTGCCGGCTGTGTCGTGAGCGCGCGCTGCCGCTCGCCGCGGCCGCGCCGGCCAGCGTCCCCGCGGCGCGGCGGGCGGCGGCCCGCACCCGACCCTACGGCTGGCGCGATGCCCTGGGCTACCCGGTGCGCGGGCAGGGCGGCTACGCCTTCTGGGCCGCCCTCGCGCTACTGCCCGCCTTCGCTCTCGTCCGCGGCGTGCGGGTGCCGGGCCTGGGTCTGCTGACCGGAGTCTTTCTGCTCCTCGTCTTCTTCCTCTTCCCCGGGATGCTCTACGCCATCGCGCGCCACACCGCCGCCGGCAACGACGAGCTTCCGGACTGGCCCGATTACTCGGAGACCGGCGACCGCCTGCACGAGTTGTTGACCCTTTTCGGCCTCGCCGTCGTGGCGATCATCCCGGCGGCGCTCCTGCTGCGCCTCGGCGGCTGCCTGCGCCCCGAGCTCGGCGGCGGCTGGCGGGCAGCGTGCTGGCTCCCGCTGGCCGTCGGAGTCATTCCCGGCCTGGCCCTGGCGGTGCCGGCGTTCGGCGCGCTGGCGGTCTACGAGGGCGGCTGGGTGCTGCTGGCGCGGCTCGACCTGCACTTCCGCGCCCTCAGGGCGGCCGGCGCGGACGGGTTGCGCACCGTCGCGCTGATCTATCTCTTCCTGGTGGCGGGCGAGCTCCTGGCGCTGCTCTTTCACGCCCTGCCGCTGCTTGGCGGCTTCCTTGAGGCCGGGGCGATCGTCTATACGCTCTTCGTCGGCGCGCACCTCGTGGGATGGATGTTCCGTCGTCACCAGCCGGCGCTGGACGCCGTCTACATGGGATAGCGGTCTACCCGGAAGCGGCGGCGGGTGCAGGCGCCCGCGGAAGCAGCAGCGAAAAAACGCCTCGGTCGTGGCTTGTCCTTTGCACGGGCGGGCTGGCAGAATGGGCGGGGCTCGAGTGGGACAAGTGGAAATGATTGCAAGCATTTCGCCCTGGTGCGCAGCGGTCGTCGCGGCGGTATCGCTGGCTGCGCCCTCCCTTGCGGAGGACAGGGCCGACCTCATATTGAGGCATGGCGTCTTCTATCCCGTGCAGCCTCCGGCGAGGGTCGAGGGGAGCCTCGCGGTGCGTGCGGGGCGCATCGTCTATCTCGGCCCCGACGCCGGAGTGGAGGCCTGGCGCGGCGGCGAGACGCGGGTCCTCGAGCTGGAGGGCCGGGCGGTGACTCCCGGGCTCATCGATGCGCACTCCCATCTGGCGGGTCTCGGCGCGGCCCTCGACGAGGTCGACCTGCGCGGCGCCGCGAGCTACCCGGAGGTGGTTCGCCGGGTGAGCGAGGCGGCGCGCCGCCTCCCCACCGGCGGCTGGGTCTTCGGCCGCGGCTGGGACCAGAGTCTCTGGCCGGAAAAGCAGTTCCCGACCCACCAGGCGCTGTCGCAGGCGGTTCCCGACCATCCGGTCTGGCTGACCCGGGTCGACGGCCACGCGGCGCTGGTCAACGCCCGCGCCCTGGCGGCGCTGCGCCTCGGCGCCGCGACCCGCGATCCGCCGGGCGGCCGGCTGCTGCGCGACGCTGCCGGCGAGCCGACCGGCGTCCTGATCGACCGGGCGATGGGGCTGGCTGCCGACGCGATCCCGGCGCCCTCCCCGGCGCAACGCCAGCTCCAGCTGCAGGCCGCCGGGCGCCGCTGCCTGGAGGTCGGCCTGACGACGGTGACCGACATGGGGATCGGCGAGGCGGCGTACGAGGCGTATGCGGCGCTGCGCAAGGCCTCTCGGCTGCCGCTGCGGGTGGCGCTGTTCGCGGCCGACGACGCGCGCTGGCTCGCGCACTGGTACGCCCGCGGCCCGGAGATCGATCCCGCCGCTCGCCTGCAGCTGCGCGGGGTCAAGCTCTATGCCGACGGCGCCTTGGGGAGCCGGGGCGCGGCGCTGATCGAGCCTTACAGCGACGACCCCGGCAATCTCGGTCTGCAGGTCTCGACCGGCGCCCACCTCGAAGAGGTGGCGCGGCAGGCGGCGGCGCACGGCTTCCAGGTCGCCATTCACGCCATCGGCGACCGCGGCAACCTGGTCGCCCTCGACGCCATGGAGCGGGCGCTCGGCGGGCCGCGGCCGGAGCTGCGCTTCCGCCTCGAGCACGCCCAGGTGCTGCGCCTACAAGACATCGCGCGGCTGGCGCGGCTGGGGATCGTCGCTTCGATGCAGCCGACCCATCCCACCTCGGACATGCCGTGGGCGCCTGACCGGCTGGGCGGTGCGCGCCTCGACGGCGCCTACGCCTGGCGCAAGGTGCTGGCGGCCGGGGGGCGCCTCGCGCTGGGCAGCGACTTCCCGGTGGAGTCGCCCGACCCGCGGCTCGGTCTCTACGCCGCGGTCACCCGCCAGGACCTCTCCGGCCGCCCGGCGGGCGGCTGGCTGCCGGCGGAGCGGCTGACCCGCGAGGAGGCGCTGCGCGGCTTCACCCTCGACGCCGCCTGGTCGCTCTTCCTGGAGCGCGAGCTGGGGTCGCTCGAGCCCGGCAAGCGGGCCGACCTGGTGATCTTCGCCCGCGACCCGATGGCGGTGCCCGAGGCCGAGATGCCGCGCGTCGAGGTGGACATGACCCTGATCGAGGGGGAGACCGTCTACCAGCGGCAACCGCTCGCACCGCCGATCCGGACGGCGCCGCCGCGCGACGGGGCGCGGGCGCGATGAGGGCGGCCCGGGCGCTGGCGCTCCTGCTGCCGTGGTGGTGGCTCCTCGCTTCGGCGCGTCCCGCCGCCACGTCCGGATCGCCTGGCTCGGCGGGTTCGGCGGGATCGGCGGCGCTGTCCAGCGGCGGCGGCGCGGATCCCTACGCCGCGCAGCGCCACGCGATGGTCACCGAACAGGTCCGCAAGCGAGGGATCACCAAGCCCGAGGTCCTGGCCGCCATGGAGCAGGTGCCGCGCCACCTCTTCCTGCCCGAGAGAATACGCGCCGAGGCTTACGAGGACCGGGCGCTGTCGCTGGGCCAGAGCCGGACGATCTATCAGCCTTACGTGGTGGCGCTGATGACCTCGCTGCTCGATCTCAAGGCCGGCGACACGGTGCTCGAGGTCGGCACCGGCACTGGATACCATGCCGCCGTGCTGTCGCGGATCGCGCATCAGGTCTACTCGATCGAGATCGACCCGCAGGTGGCGAACCAGGCCGACCGCGCCTTGTCGGCGATGGGCTACCACAACGTCAAGGTCTGGGCGGGGGACGGCTATCTGGGTCTTCCCGACAAGGCGCCGTTCGACGCCATCTTGCTGTCGGCGGCGCCGCCGCGCATCCCGCGGCCGCTGATCGAGCAGCTGCGCGTCGGCGGCAAGATGGTGGCGCCGGTCGGCGGGGCGATCCAGGACCTGCAGGTGATCACCAGGACCACGAACGGGATCGAGACGCGGACCGTGGTCCCGGTTCGCGTTTCGCCCATGACGGGTCAGGCGCAAGATGGACAGTGACCGCCGGCGCGCGGCGCGCGGCCGGGCGCTGCTCGCCGCCCTGATCCTTGGAGGCATCGCGAGCGCCATGGCCGCAAGCTGGAAGCGCGACGAGAGCGCGAGCGCCAACGACGCCCGCACCATGGTGGAGGAGCAGATCCGGCGGCGCGGCATCACCGATCGACGGGTGCTGGCCGCCATGGAGCAGGTGCCGCGCGACCGCTTCGTCCCCGAGGGGGAGCGGCGCGGCGCCTATGGCGACCACCCGCTGCCGATCGGCTTCGGCCAGACGATCTCGCAACCCTACGTGGTGGCGCTGATGAGCTCGCTCGCCGTCCTCACGCCGCGCTCACGGGTGCTCGAGATCGGCACCGGATCGGGCTACCAGGCGGCCGTCCTGTCGCGGCTCGCCGGCTCCGTCTACTCGATCGAGATCGTCCCGCCGCTCGCCGAGCGGGCACGGCGTACCCTTGCCGAGCTCGGCTTCGGCAATGTCCACGTGCGGGTCGGCGACGGCTTCCGCGGCTGGCCCGAGGAAGCGCCCTTCGACGCCATCGTGCTGACTGCCGCTCCGCCCGCCGTCCCCCCTCCCCTGCTCGAGCAGCTCGCCCCCGGCGGCCGCATGGTGCTGCCGCTGGGCGGCGTCGAGCAGGATCTCCTGGTCCTCACCAAGCAGCCCGACGGCAGCATCACCCGGGAGTCCGTGATCCCGGTCCGCTTCGTGCCCATGACCGGCGAAGCGCAGCACGAGCAGTAGGTCCCCTCAGGCCTGGCGGTCCCGGCCTCCCCCCACTCTCTCAGGAGAGCCTGGGGCGCTTGTGCGTTGATATGAGGAATAATCGCCGGCGAGAAGAGAGAGGACCATGGCGGAGATAGTGAGCGGCGGGAGCATCCTGGGGCTGGACAATATCCGGCTCGATCTGCCGGTGGCCGGTGCGGGCAGCCGCTGCCTGGCCGCGCTGCTCGACTACCTGGCTCTTGGGCTGCTGCTCCTGCTCTGGGCCCTGATCTGCGCCGTGCTCAGCATGTCGCTGCGCTCGAGCTGGGTGAGCGCGCTCGGGATCGGCGGCTCCTTCGCGCTGCACTGGGGCTACTTCGCCGGCATCGAGATCGGCACTGGCGGGCGCAGCCTGGGCAAGATGGCGCTGCGCCTGCGGGTGGTCACCGCCGAGGGCGCGGAGGCCTCGGCGATGGCCCTGCTCATCCGCAATCTGCTGCGCACCCTGGATCTCCTGGTCGGCGTGCCGCTGATGGTCTTCGACCCGCTGGCACGCCGGCTCGGCGATCGCCTGGCCGGCACGGTCGTCGTGCACGAGCGCCGGCGCGAGGGGGTGCTGATGGCCGGCAGGACGCCCCCCGGCTGGGGAGCCCGCGAAGTGGCGGTGACGGAGGACTTCCTGGCGCGGGCGCCGGAGCTCGCCGACGGGGCGGTGCGCCGCTTCCTGGCGGAGCGGCTGCTCGAACGGCTCGCCCGTGACGCGCCGGCGTTCCTCGACGGGATCGGCGGGCTCGACGAGCTCCGCCGCGCCGACCCGGAGCGCGCTCTCAGGCTGGCGCTGGCGGTGGAGGAGGGCTGATGGACTATGCGCGCTTCGTGCGCCAGCGGCGGCCGATCTGGGAGGCCTTCCGGGAGATGCTCGACCGGTCGCGGCGCCACCCCCGCCGGCTGACCCATTCCGATCTCGAAGAGCTCGCCTTCCGCTACCGCCAGGTCCTGCACGACCATGCGCTGGCCGCCACCCGCTACCCCGGGACCGGCGCCGCCCGCCGGCTCGCCGTCCTGGCGCTCGAAGGAACGCACCGCCTGACCCGCAAGAGACGCGTGCGGCGGAGCGGCCTGCTGCACTTCGCCACCGAGGTCTTCCCGGCCGCCTTCCGCCGCCAGCTGCCGTTGCTGGGCGTCGCCGCCGGGCTGTTCGGGGTCGCCGTGCTGGCCGGCTTGGCGCTGTCGGCGATCCAGCCGGCCCTGGGCACGCTGCTGCTCGGCCCGCGGGCGGTGCAGGGTCTGGCCGAGGGCAAGCTGTGGACGGCGCCGCTGGTCTCGAGCCTGCCGCCCGCGGTCTCGACCTCGCAGATCGCCACCAACAACCTGGGCGTGGCGCTGTTCGCCTGGAGCGGCGGCGCTCTCGCCGGCCTGGTGCCGCTCTACGTCATCTTGATGAACGGCTTCCTGCTCGGCGCGCTGCTCGGCGTCACTCTGCGCTACTCGATGGCCGGCGAGCTGCTGACCTTCATCGCCGCGCACGGAATGCTCGAGATCAGCCTGCTGCTGGTCGCCGCGGCGAGCGGTCTCGGACTCGGCGTGGCGCTGGTCAGGGCGGGCGATCAGCCGCGCGGCGCGGCGCTGCGCGAAGCCGGAGAGCAGGCCGCCGTCGTCCTGCTTGGCTGCCTGCCCTGGTTCGTGGTGCTGTCGCTGGTCGAGTCCCGGATCTCGCCCTCCGAGCTGCCGCCGTGGTTCAAGCTGGCGGTCGGCTGCAGCCTCGAGCTGCTGTTCCTGGGGCTGGCCCTGGCTCCGACAGCTCCGGCGGCGGCGCGGCCTGGTCGAGGCGATCGAGACGAGTAGATGGCGCAACCTGCACCCTGGTCGGCAGCTGCCGGCGTGATGCCGTTCCGGCTGATGCTCGACGAGGCGATGCGGCGCGCCCGCGCCAACTTCCGCGCCATCTATCCGCCGGTGGCGATCCCGCTCGCCTTGCTCGCGGCGGCGCTGACCGCCTTCGAGGCCGCGATGATGAGGCTCGGCGAAGGGCGCGAGGCCAGTCCGCAGGCGGCGCTGACCGGCGGCTGCGTGTCGGTGCTGGCCGCCATACCGCTGGTGGCTCTGTTCGCGGTGGCCTCCGGCGTGATGCAGGCGGCGGTAGTCGACGCGGTCGCGGGGCGCGCCGCCGACCTGCGTCGCAGTCTGCGCCTGATCCTCCGTCCACGCGCCCTGGGCACCCTGCTGATGAGCTTCCTCTGCGTCCTCGCCGCCGCGCTGTGCTGCGGCTTGCCGGCGATCTACGTCTGGCCGCTGCTCAGCTTCACCGTGCCGGTGATGGCCGAGGAGGGGCGCTTCGGGGCGGATGCCCTGCGCCGCAGCGCCGAGCTGACCCGCCACAACCCGCGGGGAAAGCTGCTGACCAGCCCGATCGTCAAGGTGCTGGCGCTGGGCGTCGCGGCGTTGTTGATCACCTATCTTTGCACTCTGGTGATCGTGGTGCCGGTGATGGCCGTGATGGTGACCAGGGTGCTGCGCGCGATCGCGGCCGGCGAGGACCTGCAGCGGGCCATGGCCGGCGTCGAGTGGCTGCAGGTGCTGATCCGCTTCGCCGACACCCTGATCTCGATGGCGGTACACCTCTATACGAGCTGCGGCGTCGCCCTGCTCTTCTTCGATACCCGGGCGCGGCGAGAGGGGGCCGACCTGCGCGCCGCCATCGAGGCGATGACCCAAGCGACCGCGGGAGCGCCCAATCAACTGGGCGCGCCCAATCAACCGGGAGCGCCCAATCAACCGGGAGCGCCCAACCGACCGGGCGCGTCTAATCGAGCGCTCGCGGGCGCGCCTGGGCAAACGCTCGATCAGCCGCCCGCGGAGCCGACGTCGTGAGCGCCGGCCTCGATTGGAGCGGCCGGCTCCCGACCCGGCCGCAGCTGCCCCTGGCCGCGGCGCTGGCGCCGCTCACCGCCGACCGCGTCGTGCTGGCGCGCGTGCTGGCGGAGAGCCGGGTCGAGCGGACGCCCGAGCCTCCCGGCGCCTCCTATCTGGGAGACCTCTTGCTCGCCCTGACCCGCGCCCTGGGCGGGTGGATCGACCGGGCGGGCAGCAAGCTCAGCCTGCCGGCGGCCACGCTGGGCTGGGCCGCTGTCCTGCTGGGTGCCGCGGCGCTGGCCCTGGTCGCGCGCGCGGTGGTCTTGCGGCTGCGCGCCCGCCAGCGGCGCGCCCCGCCCGCGAACGCCGCGGACATTGCGGCCGGCACGCCTGCCGCCGCGTCGCGCGCCTGGGACGCCGCCGCCTGGCGCCAGGAGCTCGAGCGCCGGCTGGCCGAAAGCAGGATACGCGAGGCCCTCGAAGCGACCTGGTGGTGGCTGGCGCGGGCGGTGGCGGGGGAGCGGGCGGCGGCGACCTGGACCGGAGCGGACCTGCTGCGCTGGGCGGGGGAGGGTGACGCGCGGCGCGGACGGGGGGAGGTGCCGGAGCTGCGCGACCTGGTGCGGCGGCTGGATGCCCTGGTCTATGGCCCGCGGCAGCCGCAGGCGGAGACGGTGCGGGAGCTGGTCGCGCGGCTGGAGGCCGTCCTGACATGAAGCGCCTGCCCTGGTTCGTGGCCGCGGTGCTGGTGACGGCGATGGCGGTCACCGTGGCGCTGGTGCGCGAGTCGGCCGGCGGCCGCGCCAGCACCATGTCGCACGGTCCGGCGGGCTGGCTTGCCACCCGTCTCTATCTCGAAGCGCGCGGCGTCCGCACCGCAGTCCTCGGCCGGCCGCTGCAGCGCTTCGCCGCCGAGCACGGCGGCGGCACGCTGGTGCTCACTTTCCCCTGGCGGACCGTCCCTTCGCACGAGATCAACGAGGCGCTGGAGGAGCACCTGGCGCACGGCGGAGACCTGGTCGTTGCCTATTCCGGCGAAGACTCGGGCGCCGAGCAGCAGCTGCTCGGCCTCGACTGGAAGCTTCTCGAGCCGGCGCCGCTCGCTCCCTGGTCCTGGCGGCGCTTCGTGCGCCGGCAATGGGAGCTGGCGGCCGCCGTCCCCGAGCTGGCGCCGCGGCGGGTCCTGGTCTGGGCGCCGCGCTGGCTGCCGCTGGCGCCCCGGGGTGCCGAGGTGCTGGCGACCGCTCCCGGAGGGCGGCCGGCGGCGGCGATCTTCCGCCGCCTGAGGGGACGCGTCGCCGTGCTGCCCGCCGACGCCTTCGCAAACTCGCGCCTGGAGCAGGCCGGCAATGCCGATCTCCTCGAGCTGCTGATGCGCCGCCTCCAGAAGAGCTGGACCTTCGACGAGTACCATCACGGCCTGGTCGCCGCCGGCGGCAGCGATCCCACGCTGGCTGCCGCGGGACGGATCACCGGTCTGCTGGTCGTCCAGCTCGGGCTGCTCTACGCGCTGGCGCTGGCCGCCCTGGCGCGCCGCCAGGGACCGCCCTGGAGAGAGCCGCCGCCCCTGACCGGCTCGGCGGCCAGCTTCCTGTACGGGCTGGGCGTGCTGCATCACGGTCTGGGCCACCATTCCGAGGCGGCCCGCCTGCTGCTGCGGCGGGTGCGCGAGCTCGATCCCCGCCTGGAGCTGCCGCCGGCGCTCGCGGGAGAGGCGGCAGGAGCCGGCGGCGGCGCGGCCGCTTTCCTCGCACTGGCGCGCGAGGTGGCGCGGCGCCGGGCTGGCTTGCCGGCCGCAGATCGGGGGAGCGGATCGCCGGCAGATCGGCCTGGCCCCGTCCAAGGAGATCAAGGAGATCAAGGAGATCGACGATGAGCCATCTTTCGGAAGCGCAGCCGGCCGCCGGGACGATAACGACCAGCCGGCTGATCGAGGCCGCCGGCGAGCTCGCCGCGGCGCTCGACCGGCTGGTCCTCGGCCAGCGCGCAGCCATCGACGTCCTGCTTGCCGCTTACATGGCGGGCGGCCACGTCCTGGTCGAAGGGCTGCCGGGGATGGGCAAGACCCGGCTCGCCCGCGCCCTTGCCGGCTGCCTCGGCGTGCGCTTCAGCCGCATCCAGTTCACCCCCGACCTGATGCCGGCCGACGTGATGGGGTCGAACGTCTTCGAAGCGGGCAGCGGACTGTTCCGGCTGGTGCGCGGCCCGGTCTTCACCCAGGTCCTGATGGCCGACGAGATCAACCGCACGCCGCCCAAGACCCAGGCGGCGCTGCTCGAGGCGATGCAGGAGCGCCAGGTGACCATCGATGGCGTCAGCCACCCCCTGGACGCCGCCTTCTTCGTCGTCGCCACCCAGAACCCGATCGAGCTCGAAGGGGTCTATCCGTTGCCGGAGGCGCAGCTCGATCGCTTCCTGGTCCGCGTCGAAATCGGCCTGCCGGCGCGCGCGGCGGAGCTCAACCTGCTGCGCCGAGCGGTGGCCGGGGAGCTGCAGGAGATCGCGGAGATGGAGCTGAGGCCGGTGCTGGCGCCGGCGGAGGCCGCGGCCCTGCGCCTCGCCTCGCGCCGCGTGCACGTCGCCGAGGAGCTCCTGGATTACCTCTGCCGGCTGGCCGGAGCGGCCCGCGGCTCGCCCCACGTCGAGCTCGGAGTGAGCCCGCGCGCCGCCCTGGCGCTGCTCGAGGCGGCGCGGGCAGCGGCGCTGCTCGAAGGCCGGGACTTCGTCGCGCCCGACGATGTCAAGCGGCTGCTGGTGCCGTGCTGGGCGCATCGGCTGATCCTCACCCCGGAAGCCGAGCTCGAAGGGCATTCGCCGCGCCGCATCCTCGAGCAGGTGGCGGCGGCCGAGCCGGTGCCCCACTGAGCCCCCGCCAAGAGCCGACTTCCGATCGCCATGCCGGCCGCCCGCTGTTTCCTCGCCCTCGGTCTGGTCACCGTGTTGCTGGCAGGCGCCTTCCTCGAGCCACGCCTGGCGCCGTGGTGCGTGGCGCTCGACGGGCTGGTGCTGGCGGCGGCGGTCGTCGACTTCCGCCGTGCGGCCCGTACGCCGCTCAGCGCGGCCCGGCGCTGGCCGCCGCTGCTGGTGCAGGGCGCGCCCGCCGCGGCCGCGGTCGAGATCCGCAGCACGGCCCGGCGCCGGCATCGCCGGATCATCCTTCTGCTGCGCGAGGGGCTCCACCCGGCGCTCGGGGCGAGCCCGCCGCGTTGCCGGATCGCGCTCGATGATCAGAGTGGGTGGAGTGGGCAGAGTGGGTGGAGTGGGCGGAGCGATCAGAGCGGGCCGAGCGGGTTGACCGGCGGGGGCGGCGAGGTTCGCTGGTCCTATGCCCTGGAGCCGCGCCGCCGCGGCGAGCACCAGCTCGGGCCGCTCACCGTCCGCGTCCTCGGTCCCTGGGCGCTCGCCTGGGCGCAGCGCGACCTGCTCGCCGGCGAACGGGTGCGCGTCTATCCGCAGGTGCGCTGGGAAGGACGGGTCGGCCAGCTGCTGATGCTCGCCCAGCGGCAGCGTCTTGGCCAGGTGGCGTTGCGCGTCCAGGGGGTGGGCAGCGAGCCCTACGCCCTGCGCGAGTACCTGCCGGGCGACCCGCTGGGCAAGATCCAGTGGCGGGCGACCGCCCGCCACGGCCGGCTGCTGGCGCGCGAGGACACCTGGGAGCGCGGCGCCCGCCTGGTCGTCCTGCTCGATTGTGCGCGCACGATGGCATCGATGGACGCCGGCCGCAGCAAGCTCGACTACGCCCTCGCCGCGGCCCTCGCGCTGACCCAGGTGGCGGCGGCGCGCGGCGACCAGGTGACCGTGCTCGCCTTTTCCGACCGGGTCGACCGCACCGTGCGCGTGCGCGGCGGCGGGCGCTCGGTCCGGCTCGCCTACGAAGCGCTGTTCGATCTCGAAGCGCGGCTGACCGAGCCCGCCTACGATCTCGCCGTGGAAGCGGTCTCGGAGCTCGAACCGCGGCGCGCCACCGCCGTCCTCTTCACCTCGGTCGTGGACCTGGCCGCCGCCGAGCTGCTGCGCGAGTCGCTGCTGCGCCTGGGCGGCCGGCATCGGCCGCTGCTGGTCAACCTGGAGGACCCGGAGCTGCGGCGGCTCGCCACGGCCGAGCCGGAAACCGCCGCCGCCGCTTTCGCCCAGGTCGCCAGCCTCGAGATCATGCTGGCCAACCGGCGCCTGGCCAAGCATCTGCAGCGCGGCGGCATCCGGGTGGTGGCGAGCTCAGCCGACCGGCTGGCGCTCGCGGCGCTCGAGGGCTACCTCTCGTTCTTCCGCGGCCGCTCGGGCCGGGCGGGGCCTGAGGGCGCGGCGCGTTGACGGCGCCGGAGGAGGCCGGTGCGGAGGATGCGCAAGGGGGGCGCGCCGGGCGCTGGTTTACATTGCAGTTGGCGGGCGCGTAACATCGAGCCCAGGCTCGACGCCAAACCTCGATGGGTTCAGGAAGCTCTCAGGTGGCCGACGCCAACCAAAGGAGAAAGAAAATGCGAAACTCTATTTCAAACTCGAGCTCGTCGCGCAGGCGCTGGGCGAAACCGTTCGTCGGGGCGGCGGCTCTGTGGTGGCTGCTCGCCGGCGCCGCGGCGGCACAGGATTTCGGTTTCTGGACGAAGTTCAACGGAGACGGCACCTCCGACGCGAACAACGGCGTTCTGAGCGTCCTCAACAGCCCGGCGCTCAACCCGACCACCGCGATCACCGTCGAAGCCTGGGTCAGCCTGGAAACGCCGTTCGCCACGGGACAGCACTGCCGCAGCCTGGTCGGCAAGAACTACACCACCTCCTACTGGCTGGGGGTGTGCGGCTCGACCGTGCGGTTCTACAGCCGCGGCGGCAGCTCGTTCAAGGACGCCGGCACCGTGCCCAACGGTCAGTGGACCCACATCGCGGTGACCTCCGACGGCAGCACCCAAAGCCACTACATCAACGGCGAGCTGATCCAGAGCTTCCCGGTCACCGGGCCGCCGACGGCCAGCACGA
This sequence comes from Thermoanaerobaculia bacterium, assembly GCA_035544875.1. GTDB lineage: Bacteria > Acidobacteriota > Thermoanaerobaculia > Multivoradales > UBA5704 > JASLEW01. Next base: position 12,282 of record DASZZP010000113.1, read on the forward strand.
ATCCACTCGAGATCGGCGGCGACTTCTCGTGGGTCTACAGCCCCAAAGGCGGGATGACCGAGGTGCGGTTGTGGAACGTCGCCCGCACCGTGCAGCAGATCCGCAGCACCATCAACGTCCAGCTGACCAGCCCGCAGGCCGGGCTGGTGGCGGTGTGGAGCATGGGCGGCGCCAACGATGCCCTGGGAGGGCACAACGGCACCTTCGCCGGTACCGTTTTCGGCGCCAGCGAGCCGGTGATCTTCAGCTGCGGCTCCTCGGGCACCAACTCTTTTTGCCTCGACAGCCGCTTCTCGGCCACGGTCAGCTGGCGGATCGGCCCCCCCAGCTCCGCAACCACCGGCATCGGCACCACGGTCGCGAGCCCCAACCCGGACTCCGGCGTCTTCTGGTTCTTCGCCGTCAACGATTGGGAGCTGATGGTCAAGGTGATCGACGGCTGCGCGCTCAACAGCCGCTTCTGGGTCTTCTCGGCCGCCACCACCGACGTCTTCTACCGCCTGGAGGTGAACGACGTGAGGGCCGGGACGACCAAGGTCTACTTCAACTACCCCGGTCCGCCGGCCCCCGCCGTGACCGATGTCAGCGCCTTCGCGACCTGCCCGTGAGGTTGCCCCTGGGCCGGACCGGCGGCGCCATCGGCCGCCGGCCGCCCTGTCGCTGGCGACGAAGAAGCTGCTTGACTACCATCCTCCTGTCCGAGGCCCTTTCCCAGGCGCACCGCCAGGCGCCCGGGGGCCGGGAAGAGAGAGGAGAAGACGATGGCCGAGCACGCTTTCGTCGCCATGCCCTTCGGCTGCAAGGAGGGTGTCGACTTCAACAAGGTTTATTCCGACCTCATCAAGCCGGCCCTCGAGAGCGCCGGCTTCGAGGTCTTTCGCGCCGACGAGGAGCTGCGGGCGGGCAACATCCGGACGGACATGTTCCAGGAGCTGCTGCTCGCCGACCTGGTGGTGGCGGAGCTCTCGATCGACAACCCCAATGTCTGGTATGAGCTGGGCGTGCGCCACGCGCTGCGCAAGCGCGGAGTCATCCAGATCCAGGCCAAGCGGGATTATCTGCCCTTCGACGTCTACGTCGACCGCGCGCTGCGCTACCAGCTCAAGGACGGCGTGCCCGATCCCGCTCATCTCGAAGCCGACCGGCGGGCCCTGGCCGTCTTCGCCCAAGAGACGATGCGGGCCTGGCGCGAACGCCGGGTGAGCCCGGTCTATCACCTGCTCCCCTACCTCCAGCAGCCGGAATGGAAGCGCCTGCGCCTCGGCGACGTCAACGAGCTGTGGCAGCAACTGGAGGCCTGGGAGCAGCGCATCGAGGTCGCCCGGCAAGCGTGGCACCCTGGGGACATCCTGGTGTTTGCCGGTGAGGTTCCCTCTCGCCATCTGCGGCTGGAGGCCCACCGCGCGGCCGGCAACGCGCTGCTCAAGCTCGGGCAGTTCGAGTTCGCTCGCCGGCAATTCGAGCTGGCGCTCGAGATCGATCCGGCCGACCTCGAGAGCCGCCAGAAGAAGGGGATCGCGCTCGGGCGGCTGGACAAGTTCGCCGAGGCCCGGGTGTGGCTCGACAACGTCGTCAAGGACCACCCCGAAGACGCCGAGAGCTGGGCGCTGCTCGGAAGAGTGGAGAAGGACGCGTGGACCTCGGCGTGGAGGCGGCCGGCGGTTGCTCGCGAGCAGCTGCGCCGCGCCGCCGCGGCCGAGGCCGGGCGCCTGCGCGAGGCGATCCGGGCCTATCGCACCGGTTTTCGCAAGGACCCGCGGAACTACTACTCCGGCATCAACGCCCTCACCCTGATCTGCTTGTGGCAGCACCTCACCGGCAAGAAAGAGCCGGCGCAAGAACGCAAGGCCCTCGAGGGCGGGGTGCGCTGGGCGGTGCAATGCGCTCTCGACAAGCGAGCCGACGACTACTGGGCGCGGGTCACGCTCGGCGACCTCGAGCTCCTGGCCGGCAAGCCGGCGGCCGCCGAGAGCGCTTATGGAAATGCGGTGGCGGTCGCGGGCGGTGACTGGTTCGCCCTCAACTCGCCTCTCCAGCAGCTGCGGCTGCTCCAGGAGCTCGGCTTCGAGCCGGAGATGGTCGAGGCGGCCGCGCCGATCTTCGTGCGGGCGCTCGCGCACCTCGAGGCGCCCTGGAAGGCGCTCCGGGTCTTCCTCTTCAGCGGCCACTTGATCGACAAGCCCGACCGGGCGGCGCCGCGCTTTCCGGCGGACAAGGAGATGATCGCCGCCGCGGCGATCGGCGCCAAGCTCGACGAGCTGGGGGCCGGCCCCGAGGATCTCGCCCTCTGCGGCGGCGCCAACGGCGGCGACATCCTCTTTGCCGAGGCCTGCCAGGCGCGCGGGCTGCGGCTCGAGATCCATATCCCGTTCGACGAGCCGGCCTTCCTGCGCAGCTCGGTGAGCTTTGCGGGCGAGCAGTGGGTGCGGCGCTATTTCAAGATGAAGGAGCATCCCGAGACCAGGCTCTTCGTCATGTCCGACCAGCTCGGTACGCTGCCCGCGGGGCTCGACCCCTACGCCCGCAACAACCTGTGGCAGCTCTACACGGCGCTCGCCTGGGGACCGGAGAAGGTGCGCTTCGTCTGCCTGTGGGACCGCAAGGCGGGCGACGGCCCGGGCGGCACCCAGCACATGGTCGAGACGGTAGAGAAGCACTCCGGCCAGACCTACGTCCTCGACACCACCCGGCTTTGGCCACCGGCGGCCGGCAGTTGAGGCCAATCCGGGCGGCGAACGGAGCCGTAGAGATCAGCGATGAATCATCGGCTGACGATCAGGGTCCATTACCCGCTGAGCGAGGGCCGGCTCGCGCTCCGCACGGAAGGTGATTGGGATGCAGACGTCGAGCCTGCGGCGGTGGCCGCCGACGGCACCCGATTCGACTTCGAGCTCGATCTCGTGGCGCCGTTTCTTTACTTCAAGCCGGTGTTGCGGCGCGGCGGCGAGGTCGTCTGGTCGCGCGGCGAGAACCTCCTCGCTTTCGCGTCCGGCCGGCGCGATCTGTCGGTTTCCCCTTTCTTTTTCTCCGACGAGGCGTGCAACGTCTGTACGCTGGAGCGGCGGCCCGCGGCGCGCTCGGGTCGGAGCCATGCCCTGCGGGTCTTCCTGCCGCCGGGCTACGCCGAGAACACCCTGGCGCGCTACCCGGTGCTCTACATGCAGGACGGCCAGAATCTCTTCTTTGCCGGTGAGGCCTTCGGCGGCCATCACTGGATGATCGAGGAGACATTGCATATCCTCGAGGCGATGAATCTGGTGCGCAAGGCGATCGTGGTCGGCGTCTACCCGGAGGACCGCATGGCCGACTACACGCGCCCGGGCTACGAGGAGTACGGCCGCTACCTGGCCGAAGAGGTCAAGCCGTGGGTGGACGCCAGCTATCGGACGCTGCCGGGGCCCGCCGACACCGTGGCAATGGGCTCATCGCTGGGGGGTGTCGTCTCGCTCTATCTTGCCTGGCAGTGGCCGGAGGTCTTCGGCAACGCCGGCTGCCTGTCGAGCACCTTCGGCTGGCGCGACGACCTCCACGAGCGGATCGAGAGCGAGCCCAAGCCACCGATCAAGATCTACCTCGACAGCGGATGGCCGCGCGACAACTACGAGGTCACGCGCACCATGCGCAACACCTTGCGCGCGCACGGCTTCCGCGAGGGCCAGGACCTCTTTTACCTCGCCTTCCCCCGCGCCCGGCACGACGAGCAATCCTGGGCCATGCGCGCCCACGTCCCTTTCCAGTTTTTCTTTTCCGACTAGTCCCGCCAGCGCCGCCACCTGGCTCGCCGTGGAGACTGGCGTCCGCGACCCGCCGTTAGAACACTTGCCAGAGCCGTCAATGCGCGGGCGGCGGCGTGAGCGGGTGCCATTTCGTATCGTCGCCGACCGGGCAGTCCGCAAGGGTCTTGGCGGTGCAGACGTCGATGCCGTACACGGGATGAATCTCCCAGCTCGAGATCCGCTTGGGCGGCTGCTGATGACCTTCGGTGCACGGGCAATGGCTGGCGTCGAAGAAAAGCTGGCCAGTGATGCGCACTGGCACTCCGAGCGAGTTGAGGGCCTTGTCGGTCCAGGCGTCGGGCCGCGAGTGCGGGCTCATCTCGGCCGTGACGCTCGAGCACTCGTTGTCGCCGGGGCTCTGGACCGTGGGGATGTGAATATCATTCGGCTCATTGCCATGCTCTTTACAGTTCACGGCCTCGCCGGGACCGACGTCGGAGTAGTGGGCGTTGTCGATGAAGGCGACGAAGCGCACCTGGGTCCCCTCGCCAATGGTTGCGCCGCCGCTGGTCTTGTAGATGTCGTGCAGGACCGACCGGTTCGCCGGCAGGTGCCTGGTGCTGCCGCACGCCACGTTCGCCTTGTCCGGCGCCACCGCGGCCTGCAGGTTTACGAAGTCGGACTGCGTCACCGTGACGGGCTCTCCGCTGGCGCAGAAATTGTTCTTCGCCCGGTTCTGGAGGTGGTTGGGGCCATCGGCAGTCGATATACCCTCAACACCGCAGTTCGAGTCAATCGGGTGCTTGACCGCGATGCCGGCGTAGGGGAGCGGGCAGCCCGGATCGAACGCCTGCCCCTCTTGGGCGGCGAGAGCCGGAGGCAGCGCGGCAAGCAGCAAGACGGCCAGTACGAGGAAGGGAACCCCTGCCTTCAAGCTGCGGGCGAGGGGCCCTGAATCGAGGCGATGATTCCGCGTCGAGCTTGGCATGTCTCATCCTTTCCCTGAGTGGGCCTGAGGCCCGCACGCCACGAGGCAGTGCAAAGCCCGGTGTTTGGTTCCAGCCGTTGTCCTATTCTATCTTAGAAATACCTGGGCTTGGAGAAACGCGAGCATGGCATGGAGAATGCTAAAAGGAGTGGGTGCGGGCTCGACGGCACGAGCTCGAAGGCTTTCAAACGTGGCACAGCATCGATCCCAACCAGCAGGAGACCGACCAAGACGCCCGCCGGCGCGGCGACGAAACCATCCGCAGAGCGGGGGGCGCGAGCCCAGGCGACCGATCGAGGGCGGGCCGGCAAGCGAGACGCGGCACGAGCCCCTTCTGCGGAAGGCAAGACGGGCTCTCGGCTGGCGGCGCCGGCGCTGGCCCTGGGTACTGGTGGTGCTCGTCGTGCTCCTTGCCTTCGGTTCCTATCCTTTCGACGGTGCGCTGCGCTCGCAGCTCGAAGCGCGGATGAACAAGAATCTGCACGGCTACTCGCTGCAGCTGGGACATGCGCACGCCATCCTCTTTGGTCTCCACTTGACCTTGCGCGACGTCGTGATCCGGCAACGCGCCCATCCTGAGCCGCCGGTGGCCAGGATCCCCACGCTGCGTCTCCGTCTCGAATGGCCGGCGTTGCTCACCGGGCACCTGGTGGGCGACGCCTCCTTCGACCGGCCGCTCCTCCATCTGGACGCCGCGCAGCTGCACGAGGAAGAGCTGCGACGGATCCGCCTCGGCGAGCGCGGCTGGCAGGCCGCGCTCGAGTCAATCTACCCCGTCAAGTTCAATACCTTCAAGGTCAACGAAGGTTCGATCGTCTATGTCGACCGGGATCCAACTCGGCCGCTCGAGATCACTCACTGGCAGCTGAGCGCCACCAACATCCGCAACGTCCAATTCGCTGACCGCGTCTATCCATCGCCGATCCGCACGCAGGGTGACATCTTCGGCCAGGGCCGTGGCGTCATCGACGGTCAGGCAAATTTTCTCTCCGACCCCTTCCCCGGAGTCCGGGCTCTCTATCGCATCCAGAACGTGCCGCTCGATCGCCTCGAGCAGTTCAGCTCGACCTACGAGCTGCATCAAGGCCTGCTGTCGTCCACGGGCAGGGTCGAGTACGCGCCACGCGTCAAGCGGGTCGAGGTAACCGACGTGCTCCTCGACGGCGTGCGGCTCGACTACGTGCACGCCGCGACTACCGCGGCCGCGGAGCGGCGGCACGGCCAGGCCATGGCGGCGGCCGCCAAGGCGGCGGAGGAGTCGTCGGTCGTCATGCGGCTCGACCGCCTGCGCCTGACCGGAGGCAGCGTCGGGTTCATGAACCAGGCGACCGATCCTCCCTATCGGCTCTTCGTCGACCACGCCGACCTCGAGATGCTCCATGTCTCCAATCGCGCCGCACGGCTGCGCCAGCAGCCGGCGACCGCCGAGCTCCGCGGTCGCTTCATGGGGAGCGGCCGCGCGAAGGTCAAGGCCAGCTTTCGGCCGGGCGAGCCGAACGCCGAGCTCCAGGGCGAGCTCGCCATCGAGAACTCCAGCCTGCCGGCGCTCAACAACCTGCTCCTGGCATACAAGAAGATCGACGTCGCCGCCGGCACCTTCTCGGTCTACTCGCAGCTGGCGGTCCGGAACGGACAGATCCAGGGCTATGTCAAGCCGATGTTCGACGATGTCCAGGTCTACGACCCCCGGAAGGACCGCGGCAAGCCTCTTGGCACCAAGCTCAAGGAGAAGATCATCGGCGGCCTCGCCCATCTGCTGGAGAACAAGAAGAAAGACGCGGTGGCAACCCGCTTCGAGCTCAGCGGGCCGGTGGGGTCGCCGCGCACCAGCACCTCGGAGATCATCCTCGGACTGCTGCGCAACGCCTTCTCGAACGCCATCGTTCCGGGCTTCGACAACGCCGCCAAGCCTCGCGGCGGCCACTGAATCCGCGTCGCGCGCGACCGCTCCTCTCCGCCCGCGTTCGCATCCGGCGGGCGGCGGCTGCCGGCTAAGTGGTCCAGGACACTAAGCTGCCGAGACGTTGTCGCGCGCCCGCCCCTCTTGCTTGCTGAGGTGAAGTAGCGCAGGTTGGGGAGGCCGGTCAGGGCGTCGGTGTGGGCGGCGAGGAAGAGCGAGCGGCGCAAGTTGGCGCCGAGCGTGTCGGCTTCGGCCGAGAAGCAGGCGGGCATCGTCGCCGATGGGCTGGTTGGAGCTCGCTCAGCGCCAGTGCGTGGTGCGGACGGCGCCCGGGCCGGGCAGCGGCAGCCAGCGCAGATTGCTCAGGGGCACCAGGGCTCCGGCGAACGGGTTCAGCGCCGCGAGCTCGTGCGCAGAGAGGGCCCGCACCGCCCAGATCGCGCGCGGGACGCGCGTCCTCGTCGGATCGCAGCCGCGCTCGAGGAAGGCCGAAAGAAGCCAGCAGCCAAGGGTCCGCCGGGCCGCGTTCATCGCCACCTATTCTACCCCGCGGCGCACTGGGCCGGCCGAGGTCCCTCCCCGCGTGCCACTGGGTCAGGTGGTGACCACCACCCCCCGCGTAGGTTTCTTCAACGGTGGGGAGGAGGATTTGGCCTGTCCTGCGCAGGCCGAAGTCCCCGGCTGCCGAGAGCGCCCGCCGCAGGCTCCTCACTCACTGCGATCCAGCCCAAGCCGTCCTCCCTCGCCGCCTAGACGAAGCTGGTGCAGTGAGTGAGGAGCCTGCGACGGGCGCGTCCCGCACGTACTCCCGGGATTCCACCCTCCCCCCAGGACAGGCCAGGACGGAGGGGTGCCACACCGACGTGTTAGGCTTGCGCCCGCCGTCGTCCGGCGAGGAGGCCCCATGTTCGAACGCATCGCCCGCGTCTTCAAGTCGTGGCTCGGCTACTTCATCTCGTTCGCCGAGGATCCGGAAGTGATGCTCCAGGAATCGATCGAGGAGATGCGCAACACCCTGCCGCGGCTCAACCAGATCCTGGTCACGACCCGCGCCACCTCGATCCGGCTGGAGCAGGAGAAAGAGGAGCTGGAGCGCAAGGAAAGGCAGCTCACCGCCTCGATCCAGGCGGCGCTCAAGGACGGCAGCCCCGAATCGCGCCGGCTGGCCGAAGACGACGCCGCCACCCTGCAGCAGGTGCGGCAGGACCTGGCCTCGACCAGCGAGCAGCTGATCGCCGCCACGCACGCGTTCGAGAATGCCCAGCTGTCGGTCGAGGACATCAAGAGCAAGCTGCGCGACAAGATGGAACAGGCGCGGCGGGCGATCCAGGAGTCGAAGAAGGCGGCCGTGCTCAAGGGCGCAGCGTCCGCGCTGGCCGAGCTCGACACCTACGGCACCGCCGCCACCACCGACAAGTACCTCGATCAAATCAAGCAGAAGGCGGCGGAGGCCAAGGCATCGGTCGAGGTCGCCACCGGCGGCCTCAACGTCGAGCGCATCAAGAACGAGCGCCGGGCCAGGCAGCTGCAGGCGCAGAGCATCCTCTCCGAGTTCGAGACCGAGATGGGTTTGCGCAAGCCCGACGCCACCAAGGAGGCGGCGCCGTTTCCCACCGGGGCCGGGTCGGCCGCGGCGACCGCCGAGGCGGCGGCCGCCCCCGCGGTCCCGGAAAGGACGCCGGAGCGCTAGCGAGGCGCCCGGTCCGGCGCCGGTGCGGCAGGTCGCCGCCGGCCGCCGGCCGCCGCCGGAGCAGTGAATCGCCGCCGGCCGACCCATGTCCACCCTCCAGACCGCGGCCCCTTCCCCCGCTTTCCTGGCGACGCTCCCTCCCTGGGCGGCGGAGCTGGTGCGCGCCGTCTGGGCCAAGCAGGCGAACACCTTCCTGCTCCACGGCGTGCCGGCCGACCTGGTGCCGGTGCGCGGCTCCGCCGGGCTGCGCTTCCTGGATCTGCAGGAGTTCCTGCAGCAGGAGCTCTTTGCCGGCTGGCCGTCGATCCTCACCTACAACCGCGCCGAGGGAATCGGCTTCGCCAACGCCGCGGCCCGCGGCCACTTCCAGGAGCGCGTCAAGAGCTACGACGCGGTCCACGGCACCGCCTGGTCGCAGGGGCTGCCGCGCGACGCGCTCAACGGCTTCGCGCTGCTCGACTCCTACTTCCGGCACTGTGCTGGGTGCACCCCGGCGCGGCCGGTGGCGGTGGTGCTGCCGTTCGCCGAGACCGTCGCGCCGGCGGCCGAGGCGGCCTACCGCACTCCCGAGGACCGCGCGGTGCTCGTCTACCTGCGCCGCTGGTCGCAAGACCCGGTGCTGCTGGCCAAGAACGTCGTCCTCGTGCTGATCACCGAGAGCCTGGCCGACGTCGACTCCCAGCTGCTGCGCGCGCCGGCCAGCCGCGAGATCGAGATCGAGCGCCCGGACACCGGGGAGCGGCTGAGCTTCCTCACCGCGGTGCGGCCGGCCGAGTGGTATGGCGCCCACTCCGAGGTGCCCGCCGCCCGCCTGGCCGAGGCGACCGCCGGCATGACCCGGGTGCAGCTCGGACAGCTGCTCGACGGCGTCGACGCTTACGGCGAGACCCTCTCCCGTGAACGGGTGCGGCAGATCAAGAAGCAGGTCATCGAGAGCGAGGGGCTGGGGTTGCTCGAATACGTCGAGCCCAAGTACGACCTGTCGATGGTCGCCGGGATGCCGGCGGTCAAGGACCGGCTGCGGCGGGCGGCGCGGGCAATCGCCCGCGGCAACGCGGCCGCCGTGCCCATGGGCTACCTGGTGTGCGGCCCGGTCGGGAGCGCCAAAACTTTCCTCGTCGAGTGCTTCGCCAAGGAGATCGGCTTCCCGTGCGTCAAGCTCAAGAACTTCCGTTCGATGTGGGTGGGCTCGACCGAGGCCAACCTCGAGCGCATCCTGAAGATCCTCGCCTCGCTCACCCCGGTCGGAGTGGTGGTTGACGAGGCCGACGCCGCGCTCGGCAACCGCGAGCAGCAGGGCGATTCGGGGACCCAGAACCGGGTCTTCGCGCAGATCGCCGCCTTCATGGGCGACACCCGCCACCGCGGCCAGATCCTCTGGTTCCTGATCACCGCCCGCCCCGACCTGCTGCCGATCGACCTCAAGCGGCAGGGGCGGGCCGAAGAGCACATCCCGCTCTTTTACCCCGAGAGCGCCGCCGAATACGACGAGATCTATCGCGTGATGGTCAAGAAGCTGGGGATCACGACCGCCGTCGCCGACCTCTCGGCCGTGGCTTCCGAGGGGCAGCTGCTCGGTCTCTCGGGCTCCGATCTCGAGGCCGTGCTGGTGCGCGCGGTGCTGGAAGCCGAAGCCGCCGGCGTAACAGAGGTCACCGCCGAGCACCTGGGCCGGGCGCTGGCCGACTTCATCCCCCCCGCCAACAGCCGCGAGCGCGAGCTGCAGGTGCTGTGCAGCGTCCTCGAATCGACCAGCCGCGAGCTGCTGCCCGAGGCCTACCGCACCCTCGACCGCGGCACCGTCCAGGCCCGCATCCACGAGATCAAGAGCGAGCTGCGGCTGCTGTGAGAAGCGAGCAAGGCGCTCTCCGGCGGCGGCTCAGCCTGCCGGTGCGCGCTTGATCACCACCACCGTCGTGTCGTCCGGCGGCGCCGTGGGACCGAGGTGGCGCCGCCAGTCGGCGAGCATTGCGTCGAGGATGGCGGCGGCCGGCCGCGAGCGCGCGGCATAGAGCACCTCGCGCGGCCGCTCGTAGCCGTACTGGACCTCGTTCCAGTTGGCAGCCTCGAACAGGCCGTCGGAGCAGAACACCAGGATCGCCCCCGGCGGCAGGTGGAGGGGCTCGTCGGCGTACTCGCGCGCCGGACCCTGCCCGAGCGGCAGGCCGGGGAGGTTCACCTCGCCGACGTCGTCGTCGGCGACCATCATGATGAACGGGAACGGGTGGCCCGCGTTGGCGAGCAGCGCCTCGCCGGTTGCCGGGTCGAGGCGCAGCAGCGCCAGCGAGGTGAAGTTGCGGCGCGCGCCGCCGCGGCGGATCACCCGGTCGACCTGAATCAACACCTCCGAAGGCTTCTGCCCCGGCGCGATCAAGCTGCTGAGGGCGGCCGTGGTCATCGCCTGCACGATGGCGCAGGAATAGCCGTGGCCGGCGACGTCGCCGGCCGCCACCCAGAGCTTGCCCTCCTCGTCGAGCAGGAAGTCATAGAGATCGCCTCCCGCCTCGGTGGCGAGCAGCGAGCGCGCCGCAATGTCCCAGCCGGGCAGCCGCGGCAGCTGCTGCGGCAGGAGGCCGAGCTGCATGCGGGCGAGGAGGTCCATCTCATATTTGAGCCGCCGCTCCTCCTCGAGGCGGCGGATGAATGCCGGCGGCTTGACGCCCTCGATCTCGGCCTGTTGCGGACGGCGAAGGCCGACCGTGCCGAGGACGGCCACCAGCGCAGTTGTGCCGGCGGTGAGGCCGAAGGTCACCGGCAGCCAGGAGAGATGGAGGGCGGCGAATACGGCCAGCGGCAACAGGTAGAAGACCGCCGCGGCGGTGAGCAGGGCGGTCAGGCCGGAGCGCCGACCCGCCGCCACCAGGAGGCCGAGCAGGATCGCATTGGCGGCCAGCGAAAGCGGCAGCGGCTGGAGCTTCACGGCCGGGTAGAGCGCGAGTGCGGCCACCACGGCCGCGCTGCCGGCCCAGCGCGCCGGCACCAGGCGGCGGGCAAAGCCGAGCAGCAAGGTGACGATGGCGGCGAGGGCGATCCCCCGGCTGAAAGGGCTGTCCCAGCTGTCGAAGGCGGGGAGCTCGACGCTCGGGGCCTCGGGCCAGAAGCGCGGCAGCGCCGCGGCGGCAGCCTTGCAGGCGAGCCCTATCCCGGCGGCGGCGGCGCCCGCTCCCAGGCCGAACAGCAGCGCCCGGCCGGCGCGCGGACCGAGCCTCCCCACCCGCAGGGCGTCGAGGCTGGTCGAGAATCCGGGCTCGGTCGAGCGCAGGAAAGACTCGGCGACAGACCAGATGAGCAGCACCCACAGTGCCTTCACGGCGGCAGCGGAGATTCCTCTGAAAGCTCCCCCGGCCGTCGGGTCCCCGCTCAAGAAGGTCGGCGCCGAGGCGAGAAAGACGGCCGCGCCGAGCACCGCCGCGTTGGCGAGGTCGATGCGGCGCTTGGCGAGCAGCACGATGAAGAGCACCGCAACGGTGAAGAAGAGAGCGAAGTCCGGCAGCCGGTGCAGCAGGAACGTGCCGAAGCTGAAGCGCTCGGCCTCCGCCAGTCCGAGCGTCGGGTCGCCGGCCCGCCGCTGCACGATGACGGCGCCGCCGAACGGCGTGTAGACATAGAGGATCTCGCGGTGACGCCCGCGGACCGCGTAGGCCGCCACCGGGTTGCTGTTGACCTCGGTGCGCCGGCCCTCGCCCAGGCTCTCTCCCGGCGCCAGCAGCAGGCGCGACAGGGCCGTCACCTCGGCCGGGCTGGCCAGCGCGACTTTGTTGATCGGGAAGCGGTTCTCGATCCACTGCAGGCCGCGCGGCTGTCCGGCGGCGGAGAAGCTGATCTGCAGCTCGCCGGGCGTCGGGTTGCCGCTCATCGTGCCGCGCTGGGCGACGGTCACTCGCACCTGGCGCCCGAGGCGCGCCAGCTCGGGGTCGGGCGCGCGGCCGTTGGCCTCGCCCGCCAGCCGCGTCTCCTCGCCGCTGGTCTCGAGGAAGACGGCCGGCGGCTGCAGCGCGAGCTCGATCCCGGCCCGCTTGGCGAGCGCCTGGAAGCGCCGCACTAAGAGCTCGCGATCGGGGAGGCGGCCGAGCTGCCACTCGGGCAGCCAGAGCAGGGCGAGGGCGAGACCGGCGGCGAGCAGGGCGCCGCCCAGGGTGAGCGTGGTGCGCAATACCCGTGTCTCCGCGGAGCCTGCGGCGGGCAGTTCGCCCGCAGGCCGTTGTGCGGCCGTGCGCTGGTCGGCCATGGCGCGCCAAGCCTACCCGATTCCGCCCCTGCGCCGGCGCGGCGCGCGAGCCGAGTCCGCGCCGCCGCCCGCGAGCCGCTCAGGCCGGTGGTAGTGGGTCATTTTGAATTCAGGGGGTGCCTGGGGCGCACCTCCGAGCATATAATGGGAGCCCGGACTCTCCGGGCTAGTCGGAGGTTCCTACCATGGCCTTGGAAAAAGAGCTGGAGACCTTCAACAGGAAGCTGCTAGAGCTGAAGGCAGAACACGAGGGCAAGTTCGCGCTGGTCCACCAGGACGACGTTGTTGATGTTTTCAGCAGTTACGACGATGCGGTCAAGGCCGGATACGCCAAGTTTGGCCTAAACCCGTTCCTGGTGAAGCAGGTCCATGCCGTAGAACAGGCCCAATTCATTTCACGCTTCGTGGATCCTTGCGCGGTAGGGCGGCAGGCCTGAACTTGTGCCACATTTTACGCTTCAGGCTGGACCAGGGGGACCAATCCTTCAGGCGCTTGTATCGGCAAGTCAGCCCCGGATCCTAGCTCTGGCGGCAGCAGGTCAATTGGTTCCGCAGCCCGTCCTCATTCATGCGCTAGTTGATACCGGCGCGAGCTGTACCTGCGTCGATCCCTCCGTCCTCGCGGCTCTGAATCTGACGCCAACTGGCAAGGCCAGGGTCAACACGCCATCGACAGGGGTAACACCTGTCGAGGTTGATCAGTACGACATTGGGCTGATCATACCCTCGACCGGCGGTCCCCTCGTTCTCTCAACAATCCCAGCTGTTGCTTCCGAGCTTCTGATCTCTCAGGGTTTCCACGCGTTGATTGGCAGAGACATCCTGGCGCGATGCTTTTTCGCCTACAACGGTGCGGTCCAGGCCTTCACGTTGGCGTTCTAGCCATGGGGGGCAAGAAGCCAGACTTCACCCAGGTTGCCTTCCGGGTGGCACAGCAGGCCACCCGGCAGGCGCCTCCCGCCGAAGCCGAGACCGTGTTCTTGGTCAGTCCGAAGGCCACAGCCGGTCGAACCTGACCATCCGCATGGGCCTTCGCCGCTTCACCCGCCTGACCAACGCCTTCTCGAAGAAGCTGGAGAACCACTGGGCGGCCCTGGCGATCTACTTCATGCACTACAACTTCGCCCGCATCCACAGCACGATCCGGTGCTCGCCGGCCATGGCCGCAGGCGTCACCCCTCACCTGTGGTCGATCCGGGAGATCGTCGAGCTGCTTCCGCCGCCGACCGGCAAGCCGAGGGGGCCGTACAAGAAGCGAATTTCAAAATGACCCACTACCAGGCCGGTTTCCGCATCAAGCCGTTTCGGGCGATGATGGGCGCGAGGAAACGACCAGATGACGTCGCTGCTGTTGCTGGGCTTGTTGCTGGGGATGCGCCATGCCCTGGAGGCCGATCATCTGGCCGCGGTGGCTAGCCTCGCCACCCGCAGCAAGGGGGTGCGCGGCACCGTTCTCCAGGGCGTGGTCTGGGGGCTCGGGCACAGCATCACGCTGCTCGTGGTCGGCGGCGTCTGCCTGCTGCTGCGGGCCGCGATCTCGGCGCGCCTGGCGGCGGCGCTGGAGGGCGCGGTCGGCGTGATGCTGCTCTTGCTCGGCGCCGACGTCCTCCTGCGCATGCGCCGGCGCCGCGTCCATCTCCACGTCCACCGGCACCCAGATGGCACCGTCCACCTCCATGCCCATCGCCACGCGCCGGAAGAGGCGCATGACGCGGGCCGCCACCAGCACGTGCATCTCCGGGGGTTCCCCTTGCGCGCCCTGTGCGTCGGCATGGTGCACGGCATGGCCGGTTCGGCGGCGTTGCTGCTGGTCACCCTGACGACTCTCTCCTCGGCCTGGCTCGGAGTGCTCTACATCGCCGTTTTCGGCGCCGGCTCGATCGCCGGCATGGCGCTGCTGTCGGCGGCGATCGCGCTGCCGCTGCAGGGCGCGGCGCGCAGCCTCACCCGCTGGTACAACGGGCTGGAGGCGGTGATCGGCGGAGGCACCCTGCTGGTCGGTGTGTGGGTGCTCTACCAGACACCGTGGGTGCAAGGCCTGCTGGGGTGAGAACCCCGCTCCCCGAGCCCTTGCGGCCGCCAGGGAGGCCGGGAGCTCGGGATCGAACGCGCTAGCCCTTGATGACCCTGTGGACGGTCTGCACGTCGGGCTGGCCGGGATCGACGCCGAGCCGTTCCAGGATGGGTTTCAGGATCTCGCCAAAGCGGTCGAAGTGTTCTTTCGACTCCCAGATGTCGAAGACCCGCAGCTTGTCGCCGTCACCGTAGCAGGCGTGGTAGAGCCGTCCGGCGGGCGCGCCGGCGCCGGCAGCCGCGAGCTGCCGGATGCACTCGTCGTACTGTTTGGCATTCATCGACGCGGGCGAGAAGGCAAAAGCAAGAGCCATGGCATTCCTCCTGGCCGCCCGTCCGCTGTTGGACGGGGGCTGTCAAGTGAGTGTCCTGCTCGCGGGGCCGAGCCTGCGGCGGATCGGACCGCCGCATCCAGATCGACCCTCGGAAGTTCTATTACGTGGGCTGGGGCTCGATGGATGAGCGGTGCGTTGACCCGCCTCAGCCTATATGTATATAGTACTGACATGAGGCGCAAGCTGGTACAGGCCGGCGGTTCTCTCGCCGTGACGCTCCCGGCGGAGGTGGTGCAGGAGTTCGAGTTGAAGAAGGGAATGGCGGTGGAGGTCTCGGTCCACCCGCAGACCGGCGCGGTCACCATCCGCCCCGGGGTGCGCTACTTCGAAGGCGGCAAGGTGACGAAGCGGTTCCGTCGCCTCGCGGGAGAGCTCGCCGAGCAGTACGACGAGAGCTTTCGCGAGCTCGCGAAGTGACCGTCTATCTCTCGGTCGAGCAGATTGTCGAGCTGCACGCTTTCCAGATCGAGCGTCATGGCGGCGCTGCCGGCTGCCGCGATCGCGGCGTCCTGGAGTCGGCGGTCGCCAGGCCGCAGGCGACCTTCGGCGGCGAGGACCTCTATCCCGATCTGGCGGCAAAGGCCGCCGCGCTGGCGCATTCGCTCGTTCTCAACCACCCGTTCGTCGACGGCAACAGGCGTGTCGGTGCGCATGCCGCCCTGGTCTTCCTGCGAGCGAACTCCATTACGCTGGATCTCTCTCCGGCGGAGCTCACGGAGCTCATCCTCGCCATCGCGCGGGGTGAGGTCGAGGCCGCAGCGCTGGCGATCTGGATTCGGCAGCGCACGCCGCGAACCGAGCCATAGAATCAGCAGACCGCCGACCACCCTTCACATACGAGCTTGAAACGCCCTGACGCCATGAAGATCAGCCCTCTGGCCGGCAAGCCGGCTCCCCCCGCAATGCTGGTGGACGTGCCCAGACTCGTCAGCGCCTACTCTGCCGAGGTGCCCGATCCGACGATCCCCGGGCAGCAAGTCGCCTTCGGCACCTCGGGGCATCGGGGGTCCGCGTTCCAGAAGACCTTCAACGAATGGCACGTCCTCGCCATCACGCAGGCCATTTGCCGCCACCGCGCGCAGCACGCCGTCGACGGCCCGCTGTTCCTCGGTATCGACACGCACGCGCTGTCCGTGCCGGCGTGCGCCAGTGCACTCGAAGTGCTGGCGGCCAACGGCGTGGAGGTCATGCTCGCGGAGCACGACGAATACACGCCGACCCCCGCGGTGTCGCACGCCATCCTCACCTACAATCGCGGGCGGACCGCCGGCCTGGCCGACGGCATTGTCGTCACGCCTTCGCACAATCCGCCGGAGGACGGTGGGTTCAAGTACAACCCACCGCACGGGGGGCCGGCGGAGACCGGGGTCACCCGCTGGATCGAAGCGGAGGCCAACGAGCTTCTGAAGCGTGGCCTCCAGGGCGTGAAGCGAGTGCCCGTCGAGCAGGCGCTGCGCTCCGCCACGACGCATCGGCACGACTATCTCAACACCTACGTGAGCGATCTCGGCGGGGTGATCGACATGGAGGCAATTCGCGGCGCGACCATCCGTCTGGGCGTCGACCCGCTCGGCGGGGCCGGGGTCCATTACTGGGCGCCGATCGCCGAGCGCTACGGCCTGAACCTCACGGTCGTCAGCGAGGCCGTCGATCCGACGTTCGGGTTCATGACGGTGGATTGGGACGGGCGCATCCGGATGGACCCGTCGTCGTCCTATGCGATGCAGCGGCTTATCGGTCTGAAGGATCGCTTCGACATCGCCCTCGCGTGCGACACCGACCACGACCGGCACGGGATCGTCACCCGGAGCTCGGGGTTGCTGCCGCCCAATCATTATCTCGCGGTCGCCATCCACCACCTGTTCCCACATCGGCCGCGATGGCGCGCGGACGCCGGCGTGGGCAAGACCGTGGTGAGCAGCGGGATGATCGATCGTGTGAGCGCGAAGCTGGGCCGGACACTGTACGAGGTGCCGGTCGGATTCAAGTGGTTTGTCGACGGCCTGCTCGACGGCTCGCTTGGCTTCGGCGGCGAAGAAAGCGCGGGTGCCTCCTTCCTCCGCCGCGACGGCACGGTCTGGACGACGGACAAGGATGGCATCGTTCTGGCGTTGCTCGCGGCGGAGATCACCGCGCGCGTGGGACGCGATCCCGGCGAGCTCTACCGCGAGCTGACGCGAGAGCTCGGTGAGCCGGTCTCCGACCGGATCGAGGCGCCCGCCACCCCGGCGCAGAAGCAGCGGCTGTCGGCGCTCTCGCCGCAGCAGGTGCGCTGCACGCACCTCGCTGGCGAGACGGTCCAGCGTATCCTCAGCCACGCTCCCGGCAACGACGCGCCGATCGGCGGGGTGAAGGTCATCGCCGACGGTGGCTGGTTCGCCGCACGACCCTCGGGCACGGAGGACATCTACAAGATCTATGCGGAGAGCTTTCGTGGGGAGGATCACCTGCGTCGCATCGTGGAGGAGGCGCAAGCGATCGTGGACGACGCGCTTCGGGCAAGCACGCGCGGGGCGGAAGCCTGACGAGCGCGGATGATCGAGCCGGTGACCACACGCCCGGGGTCCCCGAATCTGGGCATGCCGAGTGCCATAGCATCTCCCTGTTGGCGGTCACCACTTCAGCCAGCGCCGCAGCAGCGATTGGGCTGTCGGCGTCAGACGTGCGCGGTTGTAGGCGTCCGCTGCCTTCTTGATCGCTTCAGCCTGGGTCGGATAGGCGTGGATGACGCGGCCAAGGGTACGCAGACCGATTCCTGCGACCATCGCAAGAGTGATCTCGTTGATCATCTCGCCCGCATGACGGGCGACGATCGTCGCGCCGAGAATTCGGTCCGTCCGCTCCTTGACGTGGATTTTCACGAAGCCCGCCTCCTCGCCGTCAGCGATCGCGCGATCCACGTCGTGCATCGGGATGGTGAAGGTCCTCACCGGGATGTCCCGCTCGCGAGCCTGCCGCACATAGAGGCCGACATGGGCGATCTCCGGATCC
Organism: Thermoanaerobaculia bacterium; assembly: GCA_035544875.1. Classification (GTDB taxonomy): domain Bacteria; phylum Acidobacteriota; class Thermoanaerobaculia; order Multivoradales; family UBA5704; genus JASLEW01. Next base: position 30,203 of record DASZZP010000113.1, read on the forward strand.
GTGTAGGTGCACCAAGGAATCGTGAGCGCACTCAGTCGCTGGCGACCGAGGAACAGCGCGTTCCGAACCACGATGCGCGCCGACGCGTCGGCGGTGTGGGTGAACTTGTGCTCCAGGCAGGCATCGCCCGCAGCATAGATGCGCCGATTGCTGGTCCGCAGAAAATCGTCGACCCGGATCCCGACCGTGTTGTCGTAGTCGACGCCCGCGGCCTCCAGATTCAGTCCGTCGACCTTCGGCAGCCGGCCTGTGCCGGTGAGGATGGCGTCGACCGCTACCGTGCTCTTGTAGTCGTCGCTGACCAAATCGACGAGCTTCTGCCCGTGTTCCACGCGCACGTTGACGGCCTTCGTGTTGAGCCGTACCTCGATGCCATCGCGCGCGAAGGAATCCGAGAGGATCTGCGCGGCGTCGCGTTCTTCCCTGGGCAGGAATAGCGGCCAGTCCTGCGCGATGATGGTCTGCGCTCCGAAGCGGCAGAACGCCTGCGCCAGTTCGCAGCCGAGCGGGCCGCCGCCGATGACCAAAAGGCGAGGCGGCAGCTCGGTCAGGTCGAAGACGTTCTCGTTGGTCAGATAACCGGCCTCGACGAGGCCGGGAATCGAGAGCGTGTCCGGCCGTCCGCCAGTAGCGATCAGTGCCTTTTTGAAGCGCAGTTTCGCGCCATCCACCGTCAGCGTATCGGTTCCGGTGAAGCACGCCTGGCCGAAGAACACATCCACGCCGGCCGCGATCAGCCGGCGCACCGAATCGGCACGGCTGATGCGGGCACGAATACCGCGCATGCGCTGCATCACTGCGGAAAACTCGACGCGGACATCGGCCGTGGTTTGCGCGCCATACTGCTCGGCATTGCGCATCTCGGCGTACAGACGCGACGTGCGGATGATCGCTTTCGACGGCACGCAGCCAACATTCAGACAGTCGCCGCCGAGCAGGCCGCGCTCGATCAGCGCGACCTTCGCGCCCAGCGCCGCCGCGGCGTGCGCCGCCACCAGTCCCGCCGTGCCGGCGCCGACGACCACCAGGCTGTACCGGTCTGCAGGCTGTGGATTGCGCCATCCGGCCGGATGCACGTTTTCCAGCCGCTCGCTCTCGTACGCGTCCCGCGGGGCTGTCGAGGATGGGTCGTTGCGCTGCTGCATCGTTGTGATCCGTGGATGAAGGGAACCGCTACAGCCAGCCGCCGCGGAACCCGGCGCGCCGCAAACCGGTACCGACATAGGGGCAGTCCCGCATCAGGCGCCAGATCAGTTGGGTGCGATAGTTTTCGATCATCATCACCACGATGCCCTGGTCGAGCCCGAAGTGGCCGGCCGAAACCCAGGCGCTCCGGCCGGCGCTGGCGAGGGTCGGATTGAAACTGCTCCTGTATCGCTGCCCAGACAGCATCTCGGGATAGCGTTGAAGCATGCTGCGCGCGGCGCACAAGGCGAACTCGGGCGCGAACGGCAGCGACGCCAGCGCCGCCCAGCCGCCGAGGGTTCCGTCATCGGGCCCGTAGGGCACACCACGCGCGGCATAGCCGAACAAGCGGCGCCGCTCGTTGGCCAGCTCCGGCAGCTGATTGCTTGGGCCATCACAGGCAGTCAGGCCCCAGCAGTGTTCGTCGTAACCGGCGAACCCGTGCGGGTTGCGCCGCGCATACTCGCGCTGAACTATGGTCGCGCGCCGGCTGTTCTCGAAATAGTCGCAGCGCTTCTCGCGCATGAAGCGATCCCGGATGCCACGCAAATCGATCCAGGCGTGTGAGAACTGGTGTACGAACAGCGGCCCAGCGTACAGAAAATCGTAGCCATACAAATTCTCCCACTGGTATGTCGCGGTCCATGCCTCGTAGCTGTCACCCTTGAGCGGGCGCGTCGGCGATCCCAGCGCGAGCACATACAGCACGATGGCTTCGTTGTAGCCCTCCCAGCCGTAGTGCAGGAATCCGCATTCGGGCTTCCAGCCTTGTCTGATCGTATCGCCGTCATTCTGTGCCCAGCGCCAGTCGATGCGGCGGTACAGCGCGTCGACCAGTTCGCGTAGCTCGATTTCGTCCGCGGTGTTCGCGTTGAAGTACCTGCCCGCGGTCAGCGCACCGGCGATCAGCAGCGCCGTATCGATCATCGACAGCTCCGAGCGCCAGACGCGGGCACCGGTATGCATGTCGAGGAAGTGGTAGTAGAAACCCTTGTAGCCGGTTGCCTCCGGACTGCCGCTCTGGTCGCTATCGCGGAAGAAACGCAGCGCAATGAAGCTGCGTTCGACCGCGTCGGCCCGCGCCATCCAGCCGCGCTCCACCGCCACCGGATAGGCGGACAACGCGAATCCGACTGCCGCGATGCTGGACGGCGAGTTCTCGCGCGAGGAGTCGGCGATCAGTCCGTTGGCCGGATTCACCGCCTGCAGGAAGTAGCCGAACGCGGCGCGCTGGAGCTGGTCGAGCGTCTGCTCGTTCATCGATTCTCGCTGCTCACGCGGCGGTGCACGCGACGTCGGAGGGGATGCCCGCGCGACGAGCAGCGTACGCCGTATCGGACCGCGCGTCTACGGCGACGCGGGCTGGCCCCGCAATTGCGGTATGATATCACCGAGTAATGAGGAAGACACGGCCATGACGACGCGGCGATTCAAGCGCGGCGACTACGTGAGCTGGAACTCGGAAGCGGGCCGCGTGAGCGGCCGGATCACTCGGGTCGTGACGTCGGAGATGCAGTTCAAAGGGTACACGGTCCATGCCAATGAGGTCGAGCCGCAGTATGAAATCAAGAGCGACAAGACGGATCACATCGCGATGCACAAGGGATCGGCGCTGAGAAAGCTCTCGCGTTGATCCATCGATTCACTGTCGGCGCGAATCGCGCAACCTGCTCTTCATCTCGTTGCTCGTGGCAGCGGATTCGAAGTTTTGAGCGCGCATCCCAAGCTCTACTGGAACGACCTCGCGCGATGAGGAGTCTTGGAGGGAGCTGAGATGGGGAACACAACCGGCGGCGCGGCGCCGTCCGATGCGCTGGTGCTGTTCGGCGTGACCGGCGACCTCGCCCACAAGATGATCTTCCCGGCGCTCTACGCGATGGCGAAGCGGGGCGTCCTCGACGTCCCGGTGGTCGGCGTCGCCTCCTCACCATGGAGTCTGGCGCAGCTGCGCAAGCGCGCCGCGGACGGGATACGGAAAGCGGGCCGGGTCGACGATGCGCGGACCCTGCGCCATTTGCTCTCCCTGCTCCGGTATGTGGACGGCGACTACAACGACCCGGGGACCTTCACCGCGCTCGAGCGGGCGCTGGGCGATGCCCGGCGCCCGGTGCACTACCTCGCCATTCCGCCGTCGCTCTTCGCGACGGTCATCACGGGGCTCGGCGCCGCGGGCCTGGCGGACCACGCGCGCGTCATCGTCGAAAAGCCGTTCGGCCGCGACCTGGCTTCTGCGCGCAAGCTCAATCGCGTCGCGCGGTCGGTTTTTCCGGAGGATGCGATCTTCCGCATCGATCATTTCCTTGGTAAGGAAGCGATCATGAATATCCTCTATTTCCGCTTCGCCAATGCGTTCCTGGAGCCGATCTGGAACCGCAACTACGTGGCCAGCGTCCAGATAACCCTCTCCGAGGATTTCGGCGTGAAGGGGCGCGGCGCGTTTTACGAAACGGCCGGCTGCCTGCGCGACGTGATCCAGAATCACCTCTTCCAGATCGTCGCCCTCCTGGCCATGGAGCCGCCGGCCTACCAGGGCTTTGGAGCCGTGCACAGCGAGAAGGCGGCGGTCTTCCAGGCCATGCGGCCGTTGAAGACCGCCGACGTGGTCCGCGGCCAGTATGCCGGCTACCGCAAGGAGCCGGACGTGGCGCGGAGCTCCGACGTCGAGACGTTCTGCGCCGTGCGGCTCTTCATCGACTCCTGGCGCTGGGAGGGGGTGCCGTGGTACCTGCGCTCCGGCAAGTTGCTGGCCGAGACGGCCGCCGAGGTCTTCGTCCAACTGAAACCGCCGCCGCAGCGGCTGTTCGCCGACTCAGCGCCGGCAGCCGGCGGGGCCAACTATCTGCGCTTCCGGCTCTTCCCCAACTCCGCCATCGCCCTCGCCGCTCGCGTCAAGCGCGCCGGCAAGGAGTTCGTCGGCGACCAGCGGGAGCTCTACCTCGTCGATCATCAGCCGGGAGAGGAGGCGCCCTACGAGCGGCTCTTGACCGACGCCATGGCCGGCGATGGAGCGCTCTTCACCCGGGAGGACGCGGTCGAGGCCGCATGGGCGGTGGTCGATCGAGTCCTGAAGACCCACGGTCGCGTCCGTTCCTACAAGCCGGGAAGCTGGGGGCCCAAAGGGGCGGACGCGCTCATCGCGGCCGACGGCGGCTGGCATAACCCCATGCCCGACGAGGAGACCGCGTGACGTCGGGAATTCGAAACACCCTCTGGGCCTGTCTGGTCGGTCGGAGATCGGGCGTTGCGAGTCGTCATTTGAGTCAGTATGCCTCATCTCTTGACTCATCCGTCGTAGCCATCTACGCTGGAGCGACGGAGGAAACGCCATGCCGCATCAACTTACGATTCGCTACGACGATGCGCTGGCTCGGGAAATCGAAGATCTGGCACGGCGGGAGGGCATCTCGCGGAATCGGGCAGCCGTGCGCTTGTTGCGCAAGGGGGCACGCCTCGAGGAGCCGGATCAGGCCAGGGATGAGATCGGGGATTCCCTCGACTGGTTCATCGGCTCCTGGACCGATGAACAGGCCAGGGAGCTCGAACAGGCGATCGCCGACTTCGAGATGGTCGACGAGGACCTGTGGAGGTGAGGATCCTCCTCGACACCAATGCCTACTCCGATCTGGCACGAGGACACTCGGCGCTCTCCGCTCGGATCCGCCAGGCCGAGGCCGTGCTTCTGTCGTCGGTTGTGGCTGGCGAGCTGCTGGGAGGCTTCCGCCGCGGGACTCGGTTTCACGAGAGTCTCTCTGACCTGCAGCGCTTTCTCGCGCAGCCCCGGGTCCACCTCCTTCCCGTAACCTGGACCACCGCCGAGCGCTACGGCCGGATCTACGCCGCCCTCCGCCGCCGAGGCAAGCCCATCCCCACCAACGACATGTGGATCGCTGCCCATGCCATGGAGACGGGTGCCGAGCTGCTCTCCTCCGACCCCCACTTCCAGTGCGTCGAGGGGTTGGCCTGGACGGATCCAGGAAAGCCGTGAGGTCACATCCGGACCGAGCCCTTTCTTGGCTCTGGGCCGATCAGGCCGGAGTCTTCTCTCACGAGACGGCGCTCGCGCTGCACGACCTCCCCGACGTGCTGCCCTCCAGGGTCCACATGACGACCCCGGCGAACTGGCGGCGTCGGCGCCTGCGGGTGCCCGCCGGCCTCGTTCTGACTGCGCCGACACCGGTGATGTCGACCGCACGGGGTTCTCGGCCGCGCCGATCACGACGCCGCGAAGAACTCTCCGAGATTGCATCGAGGCGAACGTCTCCCCCAAGCTCGTGCACCAGGCAGTGCACCAGGCTCGCCGGCGCGGGCTCATCTCAGAGAAGGACGGCGCCGAGCTCAACGCCGCGCTCGACCGTGCGTCGGAGGGCGCCCGATGATCCGTCGCTACGCGACGCCTCTCGCTTTCAAGCAGGCGCTCGAGCAGCGGCTCAAGTCCTCGTCGACCACCGGCGACCACTTCGCGCGCCGTCGCCTTTCTCCGGGTTCCAAACGGCGTCTCCGGAGGCGCTCTTCCACCGAGCGAAAAGTCAAGAGGCCTTGACACGATGTAAAGCTTCATTTACAGTTTCGAGCAGTGGGGAGATCAACTCCTCACCTCTCTCGAAGGAGCAGGACCGATGAACCGCACCCTCTCGAACCTGGGCCCAGCTCTGTTTCTGGCTCTCTTGATCCTGGCTGCGACAGCGCTGGCCGCGGCAGCGACCCGAGCGTCGTGGACCGCTGTCGCCGGCCCCCTGCTACTTGTTCTCGGGCTCGTCGGCACCGATCTCGTCCGCCGCCGCCGTCCGGGCCGTCGTTCACTGCCTTCGTCGAGCGTTCTGCTTTTGGCGGCAGCCATCCTCGTTGCCTGCGGCATTGTCGCTTCTCGCGATCTCGATCGCCTCGCCGGGTTGATCCCGATTCTCGGCAGCTGCGCCGCGGTCCCCGTCATTCTGCGCCACGAGGGCGCGCGCACATCGTGCCGGCGAGCATAGCGGCGGCACGAGGGAGACACACGGCATGCTCGCTCGTCTGATGGGACTGAGAACCGTCGACCCCGCGACCCTTCGCCGGCGGATGCAGAGCGAACGGATCGCGATCTTCGACGTCAACTCGCGCGGCAGCTGGCTCGACGCGCGAATTCCGGGAGCTCGCCACCTCGACCCGGAGACGTTTCTGGAGAGCGACCTTCCGGCCGAACGGGATCACGCTCTCGTCTTCTACTGCTCGAACCCGTTCTGCCGCAAGGCCCCCCAGGCGGCGCGGCGTGCCCGGAAGATGGGCTACCGCGAAGTTCAGGTTCTCTCGGCGGGGATCACAGGCTGGCTCGCCGCCGGGCTTCCCGCGGAATCTGGAGGCTGATCGTGCGCCCGACGAGCCCGCGCCCATCTCTTCCGGAAACCCTCGAAACCGTAGCCGATGCCAGCGGTACGTCCTTCGCCGGTCCGGGATGCGCCGGCTTCCACACCAAGCGCGACTCCAGGAACCAGCGCCGCTTCATCGTCTGGATGCTCGCCGCGGCGCTCGCCTACGTGGGTGCGACGGCGGCGCTCCGCTGGCGAGAGTCGATCCCCAAGGCGCTCCCGTGGCTGCTCGTTGGCCTCGCGTTGCTTCTTGCCATCCAGGCCACACGCAGCTACTTGGTCTTCCTGCGCGAGGCCGACGAGCTGCTGCGCCGGATCCAGACGGAGGCGCTGGCGCTGGGTTTTGGCTCGGGCGCGGTTCTCTCACTGCTCTACCCGATGCTCGAAGGGCTCGGCGCGCCGCAGCTCGACGGGCACGCGACCGCCGTGGTCATGATGCTCTCTTGGAGCGCCGGCTCCTGGCTCGGCACGCGGCGCTACTCCGGAAGCGGCGCCGCTTGACGAACCGCCTTCGCGTGCTGCGCGCGGAGCGCAGCTGGTCGCAGGCTGAGCTCGCCGAGCGGCTCGGCGTCTCGCGTCAGACCGTCAATGCGATCGAAACACGCCGGTACGATCCGAGCCTGCCGCTCGCCTTCGGTCTCGCACGCCTCTTCGGCGTAGCCATCGAACAGATCTTCGAGCCTGAGCCCGACGCCGAGCCGTAGCTCGAAACGACCCTTGCAATGGAGCCGAAAATGACAGATCGTGCCGTTGAAACATCGCCTCAAACTTATGCAAGGATCGGCGGAATACGATGAGGCGGGCGGGATGAGACAAGATGGCTCCCAGTTACGGGAGACCTCGGAAGCCTACGCTGAATCTGACAGCTCTGCGCCGCCTGTGGTCATCTGCGAACGTCGAGGGAGCGCCAGCCAGGCACGTGCACGCTCATCAGCGCCCTGAAGACCCTTCCGTGGTTCGGCACCCGCAGATGGAGGAGCTCGTGCGCGATGACGAAGTCCTGGAAGGCGGGCTCCTGGCGAGCGAGGTCTGCGGCGAGGGTGATGACGCCGGTCGTCGAGCAGAAGCCCCACTTCCGGGTCATGCGCTGGACGCGAACGAGCCGCGGCTGGGCTCTCAGCCGGCGGGACCATCGCGCCACACGCTGACGGAGACTGCCGCGGTCATCGAACGTCCGCATCGCCCCCGCCTCCGAGGAAGATCGCGAGGATGGCATCGACGATGCGCCCTCGCTCCTGCTTGTCGAGCCGGAGGAGCGGATGGTAGAGGGCCGCCCGCAGCCGGCGCTGCTCGTCGGCATTGACCCGCGCGTTCGGAAAACGAGCGAGCTGCGTCTCGGCCTCGCGCGCGAGATCCATGGCCGGAACGGCCGCACTGCGTAGCGGCTGGTCGTCCTTCAGCGTCCAGTAGACGCCGAAGGCGCGCGCCGAAAGGCCGCTCTCGTCGGCCGCCTTGCTCGCTTCCTCCTTCTCCTTCGCCAGCTCGGCCAGCCGGTCCATGGCGGCCAGCCCGGTGGTGGTGCGGCTCTCCAGATCCTTCAGGATTCGTTCAGCCCTCTCGCGCAGCGTCTGCAGCACCGGGCCAGCGTCGGGCTGCTCGCTCGACGGGATCATTTGTGTGGATCTGTTGACATATGTTGACGACTGGATACGATTGCCCACAATGGCGACCACCGATTGCAAGCGCCTCATCGCCCTCGCCCGAGCGCAGGGCTTCCTCTCGGCGAAGGAGGTGTCCCGAGCGGGGATTCACAGCCACCAGCTCACGCGCCTCGTGGCCGACGGGACGCTCGAGCGTATCGCCCGCGGGCGATATCGCCTCGCTGGCTCCGAGGTCACCGAGCATCACGGCCTGGTCCTCGCTGCCACGACGGCACCGGGCGCGGTCATTTGCCTCCTGTCGGCGCTGAGCTTTCATGGGATCGGCACCCAGCTTCCGGCCGAGGTCTGGCTCGCCATCGAGAGGGGCCGCCGGCCGCCACGGCTCCAGTATCCGCGCCTGCGCATCGTGCGCTTCAGTGGTCCTGCGTTCCACGAGGGGATCGAGGTTCACGAGATGGAAAGGCAACGCGTGAAGATCTACGGCATAGCCAAGACGCTGGCCGACCTGTTCAAGGCACGTCATCGCGTAGGGATCGACGTCGCGGTGGAAGCACTGCGGGAGGCATGGCGGGAACGGCGCTTCACCATGGAAGACCTCGACCGCGCGGCCCGCGCCTGCCGCGTCGAGCGCGTCATGCGCCCGTACGTCGAGGCAGTCGCGGCGTGACCAGGGGGCTCGCGCACTCGGTCCAGACCCGACTCGTGCGCCACGCGCATGCGCTCCGCGTCGACCCCAACCTTGTGCTGGCACGGTACGCGGCCGAACGTTTCCTCTATCGCCTTTCGCGCTCGGCGCACGCCGAGCGGTTCGTGCTGAAGGGCGCTGCCCGGTCTCGAGGCTCCAGTGCCGAAGCTCCTTCGGACCGTGCTGCACCTCTACCAGGAAGCTGGCAACGACTTAGCGGCCTTCGCTCGACGGCTACGACTTGTCGGCCGGGCTCACCGGGCCAAGAGTCTCGTAAACTACTATGGCACAATTGGATACAGAATGGTGGAGCAGAAGGGATTCGAACCCTCGACCCCCACGTTGCGAACGTGGTGCTCTCCCAGCTGAGCTACTGCCCCACGGGTGCGAGAGAGGGCGTATTGTAGCCGGGGTCCACGGGCGCGGCAAGCGGCGCCTCGCGGGCACCGCGGTGGGCAGGACGCCGCGATCTTCAGGCGTCAGTCGGCGCGTGAGAGGGCAACGGCCGCCGTGACCGCGGGCAGCTCGCCGGCCGGGGCGCCTTCTGCGGCGATCAGGTCGCCCAAGGTCAGGCCGCCCAGGCGGCGGGCCCGGACAGCGGCGAGAGCGCCGATCCAGCGCTCGAGGCGGTCACGCAGCTCGCCCGGGACGTGCTCGACGCCGCGCCGGGCGCGGTGCTCGTAAGCCTCGAAGACGCGCTCGACCGGGAGGTCGCGCGGCTCGCAGGTCAGCATGTAGGCCCGCTCCTTGGTGGCGCGCAGCAGGCCGTGGCTGATCAGCGGGTGCAGGGTGCGCTCGAGGTCGCGGGCGGGCAGGCTCAAGCGCTCCGCCAGCGACTCGCTGGCGAGGGTGGGCTCGCCGCGGGCGCCGCGGGCGGCGATGAGCGACACCGCCGCGAGGCCGACCCAGCTCGCCTGCACCGGCGGGTGGCTGTGCAGGCCGCGGCTCAGCAAGGCGAAATGCTGCGCCGTGTAGGCCGCCTCGCTGCCCAGCAGGACGATGGCCCAGGTGAGCTCGATCGAGATCATGAACAGCAGGGCGAAGGCCGAGCTGCCGTAGACCGTCGAGACGCCGCGGAAGAACTCGACGTAGTAGCCGAAGCTCTGGCGCACGATCTCGAGCAGGATCGCGGCGAACAGGCCGCCGGTCAGGGCGTTGCGCAAGCGCACCTTGGTCGATGGCACCAGCCAGTAGAGCAGGGTCAGACCGACGGCGGTGGCCAGGAACGGCACTACATTGAGCAGGAAGGAGCCGCGCACCAGCTGGCGCAGGGCCGGGCTCTGGCGCAAGAGGATGAGACTCGAGAAGGTCACGCCGATCAGCACCGGCCCCCAGAACAGGAGCAGGATGAACGACAGCAGCCGGTGGCGGAACGGGCGGCGGCGCGAGACGTTCCAGATCTTGTTGATGGTCTCTTCGACGGTGGCGAAGGCGAGCAGGGCGGTGGCAAAGAGCGCCGCCAGGCCGAAGCCATGGATGGTCTCGGCCTGGTCCAGGTACTCGCGCAGCTTGTCGGTGACCGTCTTTTCCGAATAGGGGAGGACCTGGACGAACACTTCCAGGCTCCTTTGCGGGTATTCGCTCCAGACCCGCGCACCGACGAAGGAAAGGGCGGCGAGCAGCGGCACCAGCGACAGGATGGTGACGAAGGCGAGCGCCGAGGCGGTGAGCAGGATCGAGTCCTCGTGCCCCTGGCGCAGGGTGAGCTGGAAGAAACGGGCGAGCTGGCGCGCGAACGACGGGCGGCCCGTGCGCCCGTCTCGGGCGCGCGGTCTTGGCGCCGGAGCGCTCATCGGACGGCCTGTTCGAACGGGGGCGGGTGCCGCGGGAAGCGAAGGAGGGTGTGGAGCATCCTGGGAGACTCGACACTTGCCGGCGGAAGTTTGACCGCGCAAGTCTAGCACCGCCTTTTCTTCCTGTTCCTCCGGCATTTCCAATCCCTCGGGCGCCGGCTCCTAGGGCCTGGGGCGCCACGCGGCACGATTTATGCAATCTCCTCTTTGAGCTGCTGCAAGCGGCAGGTGCCAGGACCGCAGCGAGATTCGCCAAGGTCGGCAACTGCTTCCAGGTCAACCATGAGGTTCAAGATCGATGGAGGACGAGATGGCTGAGAGCGGATTCAGCGAGAGTGCCGAAAAGGCGGTCGAAGCGGTCGGCGACGGCGTCGCCGCGGCGCGCGACAAATTCCAGCGGCTGGGCGAAGACGTCCAGGACCGTTACAAGAAGGTGTCGAACGACGTCAAGCGCGGCGCCGAGCGCGCGCAGAAGGAGATTCGGCGCGGGGCCGATGCGGCGCGCGAGAGCTATCGCGATGCCGCCCACAACGTGCGCAAGGGCTATCACAAGGCGCGCAAGGACGCCACGCGGCTGGGCAACGAGGTCGGCGAGTACGTGCGGGAGAACCCGGGCAAGGCGGTCCTGATCGCCGCCGGGATCGGATTCCTGCTGGGACTGATCGCGCGGCGCCGCGACGACAGCGACTAGGAGACGCGGCGGCCCAGCCGCGGCTCCGGCAGCGGGCTGCGGGAACGCGGCGGCTGGCTACACGGCGGATTTCCCGGTTTCCTGCCGCGGCTAGCGGCAACTGGGTGGGTTTCGCGCCCGCGGCGGCGCTCCCGGGGCAGCGCGGGTATACTTGCGCAGCTCCGGGGATGGTTCCGTTCGATCCGCCCCGGCGTTCTGAGGAGGGCATCTGATGTCCGATGGAATCAAGGCCGACTCGGTTGCCCGCGACTTGCACGAGCTGGTCGACGAGCTGGTGCCGGACGGGCTGGACTGGGAGCGGCTGGTGCGCATCTATCCGATCCCGACCCTGGCCCTGGCGGGAATCGGCGGTTTCCTGATCGGCCGCAGCCATGGCCCCGCGATCCTCTCGGCGGTCGGCAGCTTCGCCGCGGCCGAGGTGGCCAAGAACGTCAGCACTCTGCTCGGCCAGGAGATCGAGCCGGAGACCGACTAAGGGACGAGCCCGAGAGAGCCTCCTGCCCCCGGGTCCCCAGGCCGGCCTGAGGGTGTTCGGGCGGCCCGCGCCCGTGCGCACCCTCTTCCACTGCTCCGACGTGCACTTCGGGCCGCCGCATCTGCCGCGGCTGGCCGCTGGCGTCATCGACTTCGTCGCCGCCCATCGCCCCGACCTGGCCGTGATCTCGGGCGACCTGACGCAGCGCGCCAAGCCGCGGCAGTTCCGCGAGGCCCGGGAGTGGGTCGACCGCATCCCGGCGCCGACCCTGGTGGTGCCTGGCAACCACGACGTCCCGATGTACCGCTTCTGGGAGCGGGCGCTCGATCCGCTCGCCGCCTATCGCCGCTACTTCAGCTCCGAGCTCGAGCCGATCTTCCGCGATGACGAGATGCTGGTCGTCGGGATCAACACGGCTTTCAACTGGACGATCAAGGACGGCCGGATCACCCTGCGCCGCCTGCTCGCGGTGGGCGAGCTGCTCGCCGCCGCACCCGCCGGCATCTTCAAGGTGGTGGTGGCTCATCATCAGCTGATTCCTCCCCCCGAGTTCGGCAGCCAGCGCGTGCTCGCCAACGCCTACGAGGCGATCGACCTGTTCTCGGCCGCCGGCGTCGATCTGATCCTCTCCGGCCACCTGCACCACGCCTACATCGGCAACTCCGAGGAGTTCTATCCCAAGGGGCGGCCGCCGATCGTCATCCTGCACTCCGGCACCACCACCTCCAGCCGGGGCCGGGGCGGTGAGCGCAACCGCAACACCTGCAACTCGATCCAGGTGGACAGCCAGTCGATGCTGATCTCGCACCACGGCTGGCAGGCGCAGCTCGGGCGGTTCGCCGAGCAGAGCCGCCACTGGTACCCGCGGCAGCAGCGGGTTCCCTACACCCTCGAAGGGCTGGTTCCGGCCGGCATGCCGGCGAAGGGGGACTTCTTAGACGAAACTCCCCGGAGCAAGAGGGAGGGGGCGTCCCCTTCCCCCCCGGAGGGGTGGGAAGGGGATCGAGGGGTTGCGGGGGGCGATCCGATCGATGCTTCGAGCAGGCCTCCGCCGCCACATCGCAGCGCTGTTTGATCCCTTCGGATCGGCACCGCGCAGTGGCAGCTACGATATGATTTCGCGCAACGGCCCGCGTTAGCTGGAGCAGGAGGTATCAATGGTCGAAGAGCAGAATGCAGGCGAGTGGCGGGTCATCAGGGTGGTGGAGAACCCCGAGGAGGCGATCGTCGTCGCCGGGTTCCTCAAGAGCCGCGGCATCCCGGCGAAGATCGAGTCGCTGCACGTCGAGGAGCTGCCGGTCAACGTCGGCGGCCTGGGCGAGGTACGGGTGCGGGTGCCGGAAGAGCGCTTCGCTGAGGCCCTTGCCCTGCTGGAAGAGCAGGAGCTGAAGACCGCCGCGCCCGTCGACGCTCCCGAGGTAGAGGCGGCGGCGGAGCGCTCTCCGGCGTCGGAGCAGGACGACGACACCGGAGGGCCGGAGGAAGGCGGCTCCGCTTCCTCCGGCCCAACAGGCCGGCGGTGAGCACTCTTGACGGCGGGCAGAGCGTAGGCCGCTACCAGATCGTCCGTTTCCTAGGCGCAGGGGCGATGGGCGAGGTCTATCTCGCCGTCGACCCGCATATCGAGCGGCAGCTGGCGATCAAGACGGTGCGGCTGGCCGGCGGCCGCCCGCAGGAGATCGAGGACCGCAAGAGGCGGCTGCTGCGCGAGGCGAGGGCGGCAGGGCGCCTGCTCCACCCCAATGTGGTTACCCTCTTTGACACCGGGGAAGCGGAGGGGCTGCTCTACCTGGCCTTCGAGTTCGTCGAAGGCGCGGATCTGGCGGGCCGGCTCGAGCGCGACGATGCGCCCAGCTTGCGCGAGGTCCTGCACATCGTCCATCAGGTAGCCGAGGCCCTCGACTACGCCCACCGGCAGGGGATCGTCCACCGCGACATCAAGCCGAGCAACATCCTCATCGACACCAGCGGCCGGGTCAAGGTTGCCGACTTCGGTATCGCCAAGGTCGCGGGGCAGAACACCGAGCTGACCGTGGTGGGCTCGGTGATGGGCAGCCCGCAGTATCTCTCGCCCGAGCAGATCCGCGGCGAGGAGCTCGACGGCCGCAGCGATGTCTTCTCGCTCGGCGTCGTGCTCTACGAGATGCTCTCGGGCCAGCGTCCCTTCGCGGGCGAGACCATCACCACGCTCGTCTATCAGATCCTGCACAAGGACCCCTCGATCTCGGCGCTGCGGGTCGTGCCGCTGCGGCTCGAACAGCTGCTGCACGACATGATGGCCAAGGACCGCGAGGACCGGCTGAGCACCGCCGGGCGGGTGGCTGAGGAGGTCGCCGCCATCGAGCGCGAGCTGCCCGAGGAGGTGCTGGCGGCGCCGGCGGCGGCGGTGACGCAGCAGCTCGACGCCACCCGCGTGCTGCCGCCGCGCTCGGGCGATGTGGCACCGGCGGCTGCTCAACCGCGGTCCCCCGCCACACTCACCGCGGCCGCGCCACCGGCGCCGCCGATCATCAGCGCGGCGGCCCGACCTCCCGCCGTCGCCGGGCGGTCGTCCTCGACGCGCCTCTTGCTTGCCCTGGCAGCGGTCCTGATCCTGCTGCTCGGTGGAGGGGCGTTCAGCGTCTACTGGCTCTGGCAGCACTACGTGAGGCCGGGGGTGACCGGCGAGAGCGGCGGGAGCGCGACGGCTGCGGCGAGCGCGGCGAGCGCGGCGAGCGGCGCCGGCACCCAAAGCGCGCCGTCCCGCGAGCCTCTCGTGGCAACGACCGTGGCGAAGCACGGAGCGCCAGCCGGCGCCAGCCCGCCCGCTGGCGCGGCGCCGAGCCCGGCGGGCGCAGCCACCGAGAGCCGCACGCCGGCGAAGCTCGCCACCCCGCCTGCCACTGGCGGCGGGCGCGCGCCTCACTCCGCCGGCGCCGGCGCCGGCGGCGTCAGCGGCGTGGCCGCCCCTCCCCCCGTCCCAACGACCCGGTCGAGCTCCGGCTCCGCCCAGGGGGCACGCGACGACGCCAGCGGCCAGCGGGCGAAGGCGGCGCCGACGGGCGGCCTCCCGGCGCGGGGGACGAACGGCGCGCTCCCAGCCCATGGCGAGACCGATGCGTCCTCGGGCCAGCCCGAGGCCCACCGCACCGCCGAGCGCGCGGTGCCAGCCCCGCATCCGACCGAGGCGGCGGCGGGCACCGAACGGGAGGAGGCACCCGGCGGCGGCACGCCGTCCTCCCCCGCGGCCGACTCCGACCTGGTGCTCAAGACCGGCCTCGAGCTCGCCTTCCGCGTCAACCCGCCCGACGCCCTGGTGCTGCTCGACGGCGCGGTCATCGGCCGCGCGGAGGAGTGGAGCGGGCAGAAGGGGAGCCGCTCCTTCACGCTGCCGAACCCGGGGCCGCACCTGGTCAAGGTCAGAAAGGGAGGGATGAGGGACTACAAGATCACCGTCGAGGCGGCGGCCGTCCGCGGCACGACCCCGGTGGTGGTGACGCTGCGGCCGCTGCCGACCTCGCAGGTCATGACCACCGACCTCGAGACCATCCGGGTGCGCGAGGCGGTGGCCTTCAGCGTCAAGCCGGACAGCGCCATGATCTACGTCGACGGCTCGCTGGTCGGCCAGGCCAAGCAATACGCGGGGCGCTTCGGGCGCGCGAACGAATGGCTGAGCTTATCGCCGGGGATCCACCGGGTGGCGTTGATCGCCCCGGGTTACCGCCGGCGGGAGTATGCCGTCGAGGTCACCACGGGCGCCGACAAGGCGAAGCAGAGAATCGACGCGGCGATGACGGCCGGAGCGGCCGGAGACTAGCGGGTGATCCCGCCCACGGCGTGCATTCCCGGCCGCAGGTGGCAGCGGCGGCTGGCCAACGGCCTCGAGGTCTGCGTGCTGGAGAACCGGCAGGCGCCGATCGTCACCACGGCGCTGATCTACCGGGCCGGCACGCGCGACGAGCCGCCGGGACACGGCGGCGTCGCCCATTTCCTCGAGCACATGATGTTCAAGGGATCGGCACGCTACGGGCCCGGCGAGATCGACCGCCGCACGCAGGCGCTGGGCGGCGTCAACAATGCCGTGACCAGCCACGATGCCACCATCTACTACTTCAACTTCGCCGCCGACCGCTGGCCGGAGGCGCTGGCCATCGAAGCCGACCGCATGGCGGGCCTGACCCTGGATCCTACGCAGGTGGCGAGCGAGCGGCAGGTGATCCTCGAAGAGATCGCCATGTACGAAGACGAGCCGTGGGACGCGCTCGAGATGGCGGTCGAGGCTGGCCTGTTTTCGCCCCACCCCTACGGCCGGCCGGTGCTCGGCACGCGCCCCGAGCTGCTGGCGACCGGCGAGGCGGAGCTGCGCAGCTTCCACCGCCGCTTCTACCGGCCCGACAACGCCGTGCTGGTGGTGGCGGGCGACGTCGGCGAGCAGGCGGTCGAAGAGGTGGCGCGCCATCTCGAGGGACTGCCGCCGGGGGCCGACCAGCGCGCCCCGGCCTCGCCGCCGCAGGCATGGCCGCCGCCGCTGCAGCGCCTCGAGCGGCGCAAGGGCGAGGTGGCGCGGCTGCTGCTGGCGCTGCCGGCGCCGGCGGGCTCCGACCCCGATATGACCAGCCTGCGCCTGCTCGCCACCGTGCTCGCCGGCGGGCGCGCCAGCCGGCTGCACCGGGCGTTGGTCGACGAAGGCAAGCTCTGCGTCTGGGTCACGGCGGACGTAACCGAGAGCCTCGATGCCGGACACTTCACCATGGCCGCCGAGGTGGTGCCCGGGGTCGAGCCGGAGCGGGTCGAGTCCGAGCTCCTGCGCCAGCTGGCCGCGCTGGTCGCCAATCCGCCTTCCGCCGAGGAGACCGAGCGCGCGCGGCAGGTCGGGCTTGCCGACTGGGTGTTCGAGCACGAGCGCGTGCATCAGCAGGCGCTGTCCATCGGCGCCGCTCTCGCCCTGTTCGACCCCGATCATCTGGACCGCGAGATGCGGCGGCTGCTCGCCGCCGATCCGCGGCAGCTGCTCGAGGCGGCGGCCCGCTACCTGAGCGCCGACCGAGGCGTGGTCGGCTGGTCGCTGCCGCGGCCGCGGCCTTGCGTCTGAGCTGCCACCGCCGGTGGGCGATCCTCGAAGCATGAAACGGCGCTGCGATGTGGCGGTGGGGGCCTACTCGAGGCATCCATCGGATCGCCCCCCGCAACCGGTCGACCCCCTTCCCGGTTGTCCGAAGCCGCCGGGTCCCGACCTGCCGGGAGTGCCGGCAATGGTAGATGTGCCGGCCTGCCCGGCGGCGCCGGGGGGGAAGGGGACGCCCCCTCCCCTGGCGCACGGACCAGTTTCGTCTTAGCCTCCCTCCCGAGCAGCCTTTCGAGCGCCGGCGAGTCATGTCCGAGGCAAATCGCCCCATTGCAGGACCCGGGCAGGTCGCGGCACCCGAGCGAGCGGCCGCCGCGCCGCGGCTGGCGTTGCGGGTGCGGCGCGTCGAGGGCGCGCCGGTCGTGGCGGTGCGGCTGTGGGTCGACGGCGGCGCGCGCAGCGAGCGTCTGCCCGGCCAGGGCCTGGTCACCGGCCGCATGCTCGAAGAAGGCACGGAGCGCCGCGACTGGCAGCGGATCGCGGAGGATGCCGAGGGGCGGGGGATGATGCTGTCGAGCTTCGGCTCCTTCGAGGGGCACGGGGTCAACGTCGACGCCCTGGCGCCCGACTGGGAGCTGGCGGTCGCCTGGGCTGCCGAGCTGCTGCTCACTCCAGCGTTCCCCGAAGACCGCTGTGCGTGGGTCGCCAGGCAGGCTGCCGCCGAGCTCGAGAGCATGGCCGACGAGCCCGACGTCAAGACCTCGTGGGGCTTCCTCGAGCAGCTCTACGCTCCCCACCCGCGCCAGCGACCGGTGCACGGCAGCGTCGAGAGCCTGCTCCGCGTCACTCCCGCCGACTGCTTCGAGCAGCATCGCGCCGCCCTGGCCGGCCGCGTCGTGGCGGCGGTTGCCGGGGTGGTGGACGAGCAGGCGGTGGAGCGGCGGCTGGGCGAGCTGCTGGCCGATCTGCCGCCCGCCGGCCCGGCGCGGCCCGAGCCCGCCCCGCCGGTTGGGCTGCCAGCGCGCCGGCGCGAGATCGCGGTCGAAGCCGACAACCAGGCCCACCTCTACGTCGGCCACCTGACGGTGCCCCGCCGCCACCCCGACTTCGCGGCTCTCGAGCTGCTGGCGGTGATCCTGGGCTCCGGCTCCGGGCTGGCCGGGCGCATCCCGATGCGGATCCGCGAACGCGAGGGTCTGGCCTACTCCGCCCACGCCCAGACGGCGGCCGGTGCGGGGCTCGACGCCGGCCGGCTGGTCGCCTATGTCGCCACCTCGCCGGACACGGTGGCGCGGGCCGAACGCGGCGTGAGCGAGGAGATCGTCCGCCTGCTCGAGCACGGCATCGGCGAGGACGAGCTGGAGGAGGCGCGCTCCTACCTGCTCGGACGCGAGCCGTTTCGGCGCGAGACCGCTCGCCAGTGGGCCGAGCTGCTGCTCGAAGCCGAGCACTTCGCCCTGCCGCTCGAAGACCTGCCGCGCCGGATCGCCGAGCTCAACGCCCTCGACCGTGCCGCGGTCGAGTCCGCGGCTCGCCGCCATCTCGATCCCGCCGCCCTCCGGGTCACCGTAGGCCTGCCAGCCTGACCACTAAGAGCCCCGCGGGCCCGCCGGTGGGGACTAAGACCAATCTGGTTGACTTGACAAGCCTGCCGCTCAGACATATGGTAGTGCCATACATTGAGACGCCGACCATGGAGACGCCGACCTCAGACAACCGCGAACGCAAGAAGGGGACCGCGGAGATGCTCGTCCTGGCGCTCCTCGAGGACCGTGCCCGCCACGGCTACGAGATCGCCAAGCTCATCGAGCAGCGTTCCGAAGGCGTGCTGGCCTTCCACGCCGCGTCGCTCTATCCGCTGCTCTACCGTCTGGAGCGGCGCGGCTTGATCGCCGGACGGTGGATCGAAAAAGCGGCGCAGAGGCGCCGCCGCTACTATCGGTTGACGCCGGAGGGACGCCAGGTCCTGGCCGCCCAGCGTCGCGACTGGCTGGAGTTCATCCGCGCCCTCGAGCGTGTGGCGGGGCTCAGCCATGCGTGACTGGCGGCAGCTGGTGCGCGAGCGCCTGCCGCCACTGGCGCTCTCCGGACCGCGCGAGCAGGAGATCCGCGAGGAGACAGCAGGGCTACATTGTCAAGCGCGTCGCCTCTTCTCTCCGACTCCCTTGAAGAACGTGTAGCAGAAGACGCCGTCCGCCGCAGCCGTTCTGTGAAGATCTCGAACACCTGCATCGAAGGCTTCGGGATCGGTGATGCCGGCCTCGATCGCGGATTCGCGAACGCCCTCGATCATCGCGGTGAACGTCTTCCTGGTGAAGCCGTCGACGAGGTCGGGTCTGCTCGAATCCACATACACCATGCGTGGAGAAACGTGCACCGCCTCTAGGCCCACCTCAACCATGAGTGGATAGAGCTGCCGGCCAATCAACGCGTTGCCTCCCGCCAACCGCTGCAACTCGACTTGACACCGGATTGCCATCTGGGCTGCGTTGCTATCGGGGTGGAAGTACGTCGACCCGTGGTCGCCCTCGATGACGGTCATGGTGCCACCAGGCCTGAGCAGCCGGTTGAGAATCACCAACGCCGCAACGGGCCGCGACAGGTGCTCCAGGACGAAACAGACGAAGACGTGGTCGAAGGATTCGGGGGCGAATGGCAAGGCGAAGATGTCCGCCTGCTGGAACTGTACATTCGTGAGTCCCGCCGCGTTCGTCGTCCTCCTGGCTTCCGCGACCGAGTCCGCGGAGACATCAAGCGCCGTGAACCGCGCGTCCGGGCTCCGTTGAGCGAGGGTGACCGTCTGGGCTCCAACGCCACACCCCGCTTCGAGGACCACGCTTCCAGACGGGTACGAGGTGTCGGAGTGCAGCAGGTGGACCAGCGCTCCGGCCTGATCCTGCAAGCGTTCGTTCTCACGCGGGCGGTAGCCGTGTACATATGTCTCGCTCACTGTGTCGCTCTCAACCGCTGGTTCAGCTCGGCGTGCCCTTGACCGCGGCAGGTGCAGGCGGCTTCGGCGTCAGCCGGAGCCTTCTCGCTGCCGACCGCCGGGGCCGGCGGGCGCCGCGGCGGGGATCGGCATGCCAGCCAGCAGGGAGAAGCGGCGGCGGCGGGGCGCCAGGGGGACTCGGCGATTGAGGCGGACGAAGTGGCCGAGCACCGCGATCCGCCAGCGGAGCGACAAAGAGGGGCGCGGGAAAACCAGCCCGGCGAGGACGGAGAGCGCCGCGCGGTGCACCTGAAACGGTCCCGGGCCGTTGATGAACAGCTCGCGGAAAGAGTGATCGTAGTAGTGGCGCACCATCGTGAAGAGGGGCGCCGAGCAGCGCTCGACGTAGCGGATGTAGCGCCGCCGTGCGCGCGGCGGCGAGGCGCCGCGCTGCAGGATGGCGGCGACGCCGCGCCCCGCCTCGGCGCCGCCCATCATGGCCAGGCAGACGCCGGTCGCGAAGATCGGGTCGACGAAAGTGGCGGCGTCCCCCACCAGGAGATAGCCGGGACCGGCGTAAGGCGAGCAGCGGTAGCTGAAGTCGGCGGTTACCAGGTTGGTGTCGGGCCCCTTGGCCGCCGCCATGCGCTTGCGCATCAGCGGGCAGCGCTCGATCCCCCAGGCGAGCATGCGCTGCGGTGGCACACCCACCTGGCGCGCGGCCTCGGCGTCCATCACCAGGCCGACGCTCATGCGCGTCTCGTCAAACGGGATGAGCCAGAACCAGCCCTCGTCGCACATCACCATGGTCGGGTAGCCCGCCTCGACGCCGGGCCGCCGCTCGACGTTCTCGAAGTGGGCGAAGTAGGCAACCTTGCGCAGGCCGGGCAGCACCTTGCGCGTGCCGAGGTGCTTGCCGACCAGCGTCGCCTGGCCGCTGGCGTCGATCAGGTAGCGCGCGGCATGGGTCTCCCCGCCGTCCGCTTCCACGGCCACGTCGCCGTCGGCCAGGCGCAGGATGCGCCGCACCACCCGCCGCTCCAGCACTTCGACGCCGGCGCGGCGGGCGGCGTCGAGCAGCATGGTGTCGAACAGGGCGCGCTCGACGTTGAAGGCTTGCCGGCCGCCGCCGAGCAGCCCGCTGGCGAAATGGTAGAGCTGCCACTGTTCGCCGTCGCCGAAGGCGAACTCGGCGCCCCGCTTGTCCACGTGCGGCAGCCGCCAGAGCTCTTCCTCGAGCCCCAGCTCGCGAATCAGCTGGAGATTGCGCGGCATGCAGGACTCGCCGATCTTGAACCGCGGCATGGTCGAGCGGTCGAGCAGCCGGACCGAGAGCCCGGCGCGCGCCATCACCAGGGCGGCGGTGGCGCCGCCGGGGCCGCCGCCGATCACCAGCACGTCGCAGTCTGGCGGGGTGGCGCGGGTCGGAGCTGGAACTGGGTTGCCAGTCATTGACTCACTGCCCAGTCTATCGCACGGCCTGTGTTTTTCCGGTGGTGAGGCAGGCTACGCCGGGAGCAAGGGCGGGCGGGCGGCCCGGCGGGCGCGGATCAGGACGTTGGCGTAGGGGGTACCCATGCCCATCGGCGCGACCTCGGCGGCGAAGCCCAGCGAGGTGAGCAGGCGCATCCAGCCGGCTGCCGAGCGGTAGGAGAGGCGCCGGCGCCAGCGGCCGCGCAGCGCTTCCGAGAGGCGCTCGGAGACGCGGATGGCGAGGAAGCGGTAGCCGGCGCCGGCGTCGGCTTCACGCAGGAGGAGGCTGCCGCCTGGGGCCAGCGCCGTCGCGACCCGGGCCAGCAGCTCCTCTTGTTCGCGCGAGCCGAGATAGTGCAGGACGTCGATCATCACCACTACGTCCGCTGGCGGCAAAACGGCCGCGCGCAGGTCGGCGGTTTCGATCGTAGCCTCGCCGTCGAGCACCCGGCGCGCGACCTCCGCCACCCGCGCCGATTCCTCGATGCCCCGCAGCTCGAGAACGGGCGGCGGCGCCCAATCCGCCGGGTAGTCGCCGAGCGCCTGCCGCTTGCGTGCCGCCGCCAGCATCGCCAGCACGATGCCCCGGCCGCAGCCGAGGTCGAGCAGGCGTCCGGACGCCGGCAGGTCGCCGTTCTGCAGCAGCGAGAAATAGACCGGATCGTGGCGCAGCTTGCCGCGCACCAGCTCGCTCTGGATGAGGCCGGCTTCGTCGACGTAGCGATGGGCGGTCTCCTCGATCAACGATTCGACCTGGGGCGTGCGCCGGCCGCGGCGCAACAGCCAGAAGGTGAGCAGCCCGAAGAGCGCCGCCAGCAGGATGCCGAGGACGATCGAGCCCACCACCAGGTCGCTCCACGAGCGCCAGTGCCAGAAGTGCCAGTGCCAGATGGCATAGTCCTGGAAGTCCTTCCTGAACCGTGACGGGCGAATCGACAGCGGCGGCGCCCCGCGCAGCCGCCGCCCCGCCTGGATCTCGGCGAAGATCAGGAACGGCGCGACGACCGGCGTGCTGATGTGGGCGGCGATGTAGGTCTTGAGCCGGTTGACGCCCAGCAGGCGGGCGAACACCAGACAGAGCGGCAGGTGAAACCCGTACAGCGGTGTACAGCCGATGAAGACGCCCAGCGCCACGGCGCCGGCCTGGCGGGCGGGCGAGTCGCCCTCGATGCGCAGGCGGTAGAGCAGCTCGCGCAGCCGAATCTTCCAGCTGGTCTTGCGCGGCAACGGCTCGGGCTGCGCCATCAGCGGCCCTCCCTGGCACCGGCCATGACCACCGGCCGCAGGCCGCGCGCCGCGAGCTCGTCGAGCAGGCGCGGCAGGACCTCGAGGACGACCGGGGTGCCGCGCCGGTCGCGGGCCGGCGAGCCGTCATGGAGAAGCAGCACGTCGCCGGCCGCCAGGTTGTGGAGCAGGCGCCGGAGCACGCGCTCCGGCCGCCGCGAGACGGTGTCGAAACCGCGCCGGCTCCACGAGGCGAGGGCGAGGCCAGCGGCGACGAGCTCGCGCTCCAGCAGCGGGCCGCGGATGCCGGCCGGAGCGCGGAACAGCCGCGGCCGCTGGCCCGCGGTGCGCTGGAGGGTTTCCTGGGCGGCGTGGATGTCGCGGCGCAGGGCGGCGGGGAAGTACCAGGCGAAGGCGCTGGAGTGCGCGTAGGAGTGGTTCTCCACCCGGTGCCCGCGGCGGACGATCTCGGCGGCGAGGCCGGGGTGGGCCGCGGCCCGCCGCCCGATGCAGAAGAAGGTGGCGAGCGCGCCGCGGCGCGCCAGCAGCTCGAGCACCTGAGGCGTGACTTCGGGGTCGGGCCCGTCGTCGAAGGTGAGGGCGACCTCGCCGCGCCGGGCGGCGGCCTCGGGCAGGCGGCTCAGGTTCGGCCCCAGCAGCCGGCTGCCGGGCGCAATGCTCGCGCCGGCGATCACCAGGTGATCGGCGAACAGCGCGCCGGCCACCACCGGCCAGTGGTGAGGGCTGATCGCGACGGCGAGCGCGCCGGCGGCCTGGAGGCCCGCCGAGGCGAGCAGAAAAGGGGTTGGCCGCCAGCCCGGCCGGGTCGCGAGGTGCGCTTCAACCACGGCCGTCGGAGGGTGCGCGCAGCGCGAGCAGCGACGAGCGGTCGAGCTTGCCGCGGGCGTCGCGCGGCATCTCGGGCACCAGGATCAGGCTGCGCGGGACCTTGTGCGCCGCCAGGTTGCCGCGGCACCAGGCGAGCACTTGGCCGGCGCTCAGCCGGCTGGGACGGCAGGCGATCACGGCACGCAGCACCACGCACTGCCGCTCGGGAACCGGCACACCCATCACCGCGACCTCCTCCACCCCCGCGAGCTGGCCGATGACGGCTTCGACCTCGCGCGGGTCGATCTTCTTTCCCTTGATATTGATCAGCGCATCCTGGCGTCCCAGCAGCACCAGCTCGCCCTGGTTCCAGGCCGCCCGGTCGCCGGCCACGAAATGGCCGCGGACCAGCCGCGGGTCGCCTTCGGGAACGTAGCCATCGGCGACGGCAGGCCCCTCCACGAAGACCGTGCCGCTGGCGCACTCGACGGCGCGCCAATCGCCGCCCTCGGCCGTATTGCCAGCGGGGGCAGCGGGCAGCAGCGAGACCCGGACGCCCTCGACCGGGGTGCCGACGCTCCCTCGCTCGCCGGCGCCCCCTTCGCGGTCGTAGCAGATGCCGCCGCACTCGCTGGCGCCGTAGAAGACGTGGACCGGCAGCCCGAAGCGGGCGCGGAAACCGCCTGCCGTCTGCGGGCCGAGGGGCGCTCCGGCGGCGATCACCAGGCGCAGCGACGGCGGCCAGGCCGGGGCCTGCGAGATGCGCAGCAGCGCGTCGAGGTACGCCGGAACGGTGGGGAAGACCGTCGCTGCCATGGCCTCGGCGGCGGTGAACGGCCCGAAGAGGCCGCTCTCCTCGGGGACGACCAGGGGAACGCCGCGCGCCAGCGCCGGCACCGCCAGGCTGGAAAGGCCGTAGGAGTGCGACAGCGGGATGGTGGTGAGAAGACGATCGTCCGGGCGCAGGCCCATGCTGGCGGTGAGCGCCGCGTCGTCGGCCAGCAACGCCGCGGCGGGAGTCGCGATGCCGCGCGGAGTTCCGGTCGAGCCCGAGGTCAACTTCACCACCGCGATGCCGGGCAGATGGAGCGCTTCGCTTGCCCGGCCGGTCTTGCCGGCCGCAATGGAAGTGCGCGCCCAGTCGGCCGCGCTGTCCGGCCAGCCCATGCGGCAGCGCAGCAACGCCGCCGCGCCCAGGGCGCGGGCGATGCGAAGGCTCTCGGCCTCCGGGGCATGCGCGTCGAGCAGCAGAGCGGCCAGGCCGGCGCGGCGCAGCGCGATCAGCGAAGCCAGGAAGCCGGGTCCGTTGCCGGCGGCCAGGCCGACGACGGCCCCGGGCGGCGGCGCTTGGTCATCGCCAAGCGCCCTGCTGGCGGCGCGCGCCAGCGCATCGACGTCGGCCACCGTGGCGCGGCGCTGCGCGGCGACGACCAGAGGGGCCTGCGGCCGGGCGCGGACCAGCAGCTCGAAAGCCCGCAGCAGCGGATCGCTAGGCTCTCGTCTGCGGGCGCCGAAGCGCTGGCGCGGGCTCTCGTGCCCGCCCTTGGTGCTCGGGGATGGCGCTTGCATCGCGGCGGCGTGCTATCTCTCCGACCGAAGGGCAGATCCTAACACCCCTCTGACCGGCTGCCTCGGGACCGGGCTAGTCATCACCGCCTTCGGCGACCCCGAGGGATGCCGCAGCTTTCGCCTGTTGCGGCACTTCCGGCAGGTCGGAAACGGCGCTGCGATTTGGCGGTGGAGGCCTACTCGAAGCATCAGTCGGATCGCCCCCCGCATCCCCTCGATCCCCTTCCCACCCCTCCGGGGGGGAAGGGGACGCCCCCTCCCCTGGCGCACGGGGGAGTTTCGTTCTACCTTGCCAGCGTCGGCCGGGCACGGTAGCATCTTCCTTGGTGCCGGAAAGAGAGCGCGTAAACGTCTGGCCCAGCGATACTTTTGAAGACGCTGGAAGACCTGTGACAGGTCGTGCGGCGCCCGCCGCCTAGTCCGTCGAGCCGATGCCCGATTCACCTACCATCCCGGAGCGGGTCAAGCGCCTGATCGTCGAAGACCTGCATCTCGACGGCCTCGCTCCCGAAACGATCGACGAGCAGGCGCCGCTGTTCGGCGACGGGCTGGGGCTCGACTCGGTCGACGCTCTCGAGCTGGTGGTCGCGGTGGAGAAGGAGTTCGGCATCAAGATCAAGAGCAGCGAGCTGGGGCGAGAAGTGCTCTCCTCGGTTGCCAGCCTGTCGCACTTCATCGCCGGGCGGACCTGAGCCGGGAAGGCAGGCGGCCTGGTGCGGAAGGAGGGTGCGAGCGCGGCCGGCTCGGAGCGGCGCATCGTGGTCAGCGGGGTGGGCGCGGTCAGCGGCCTGGGTTGGGGGATCGAGGCGCTCTGGCAGGGCCTGCGCGAAGGCCGCACCGCCATCCGGCGATTCCAGCGCTTCGACCATTCGGGGCACCGCACCCACCTGGCCGCGGAGGTCCCGCCGCCGCCGCCCGACCTCGAGCGCTGGTCGAGCAGCCAGGCCGGTGCCGGCCGGCAGTGGAGCGTCGCCGACCGCTTCGCCCTGGCCGCGGCAGCCGAGGCGTTCGCCGGGGCGGGCCTCGCGGCGGATGGGGCTCTCGCCGAAGCGGGGGTCTTCTTCGGCAGCAGCACCGGCGGCATGTGGGAGAGCGAGGGCTTCCTGGCGGCGTTGCTGGCCGGCCGGCGGCGCTCGATCCACTGCCTGGCATCGCAGCAGGTCAACGGGCCGGGCGATGCCGTGGCGCGGTTCGCCGGTGCCGGCGGTCCGGTGCAGACGATCTCTTCGGCCTGTGCTTCCGGCGCGCTGGCCGCCGACGCGGCGCTGCAGGCGCTGCGCTCGGGAGAGGTCGAGCTGGCGATCGCCGGCGGCTCAGACTCGCTCTGCCAGCTGACCTATGCCGGCTTCAACGCGCTGCGCTCGGTCGACGAGCAACCCTGCCGCCCGTTCCGCGCCGGGCGCGCCGGGATGTCGCTAGGCGAGGGTGCGGCGGTGCTGGTCCTGGAGCCGGCCGCCCGGGCGCTGGCCCGCGGCGCGCGCCCGCTCGCCGAGCTGGCCGGCTCCGCATCTTCGTGCGACGCCCACCATATGACCGCGCCCCATCCCCGGGGTGAGGGTGCGGCGGCGGCGATGCTGGCGGCGCTGGCCGACGCCGGCGTCGGCGCGGACGCAGTCGACTTCCTGAATGCCCATGGCACCGGAACGCCGCTCAACGACGCCGCCGAGTGGCACGCCATGGAAGAGGTGTTCGGCGAGCGTGCGGCGCGGATCCCGCTGGTCGCCACCAAGGCGCTGGTTGGGCACCTGCTCGGCTCTGCCGGCGCCATCGAAGCGGTGGCGACGGTGCTGGCGCTGGCCCGCGGCGAGCTGCACCCCGCCTGGAGCGAAGAGGGCATCGGCGGCGATACCGCAGACGGGGACGCGGTGCCCGCGCTTCCGGTCTCCCTGGTGGTCGGGAAACCGCTGCCGGTGCCCGAGGCGCGGGTCGCGCTGTCGACCAGCCTGGCGTTCGGCGGCTCCAACGCCGTCCTCGTCTTCCGGCGCTGGAGCGACCCGGCCGCCTGAAGGCCCAGGAGCCTTCGATGCCCCCCACGCCCACCGGACTGCCACAGGTGGTGATCAGCGGGCTCGGTTACGCCGGCGTCCACGGCTACGGGCGCTCCTGCCTGGAGCCTGCGCTCTGCGGCGGCGAGCCGCCGCCGACGTCGGAGGTCGATCGCCCGGCCGGCTACCATCGGCGGCGCGGTGCGCGCCGCGCCTGCCTCGCGGACCCGGCGGGGATGGGTCCGTGGGTGGCGCCGGCCGAGGCCCGTCGGATGAGCCCCCTTTCCCGGCTGGCGGTGGCCGCGGCACGCATGGCGCTCGAGGATGCCGGGCTCGGCAGCGCCCGCGGCGACGGCGAAGCCGGCCGCCGCGGTGCGGCAGTCCCTGCTCGCGGTGCTCGCGGCCAGGGCGACTGGATCGGGGATGGAGGGGACTGCCGCCGGGACACCGCGGTGGTGGTGGCGACCGGCTTTGGCCCCTCTTCTTTCTCGGAGGCGCTGCTGCGGCAGATTCTGGGCGACGGACCGGAGTCGGCTTCGCCCTACCTGTTCACCGAGAGCGTCGCCAACGCGCCGGCGGCCCAGATCGCCATTGCCTGCGGCGCCCGTGGACCCAGCGTGACGGTCTGCCAGCGCGAATCAGGAGCGCTGCTGGCCGTCGCGCGCGGCGCGGCGGAGGTTGCGGCGGGCCGCGCCTGCCGCGCCCTGGTCGGGGTGGTCGACGAAATCTCGCCGCTGGTTCATGCCTTGCTCGACCGTTTTGGCGCGCTGGCGCGCGGTGTGCCGACCGTGGGCGGCGAGCCGGATGGCAGCGAGCTGGCGCGTCCCTTCGACCGGCGCCGCGACGGCGTGGTGGCCGCCGACGGCGCGGCGATGCTGGTGCTCGAGCGCGCGGCCGATGCCGTGCGGCGCGGTGCGCGGCCGCTCGCCCGAGTTCTCGCGGGGGGAAGCGCTTTCGATCCCACGGCGCCGGTGACCGGATGGGGCGCCGGGCACGAGCGGCTGGGCGCCGCCCTGCGGCGCACTCTCGACCGCGCCGGCCTCGAAGCCTCGGGCGTCGAGCGCATCGTCTCCGGCGGGTCGGGTGCGCGCGGCGGCGATCGGCTGGAGGCGGCGACGCTGCGGGCCGCTTGGAGCGGGCGACCGCTGCCGCCGGTGCTGGTGCCGAAGTCGGTGACCGGCGAGTACGGCGGCGGATTCCTCGCCGCCGCGGTGCTGGCCGCGGCGGGAGCGCGGTTCGGGCCGACCGCCGGCTTCGCGGAGCCCGACCCTGCGCTGGGCCTGGTGCCGCATGACGGCAGGCCGCTCCGAGCGCCGGCCACCGTCCTGCTATCGAGCCTGGCGGCCGGGGGAGCCGCCGCATGGCTGGTCCTCGCGGCGCCATGAGGACCGACACGCCCCAGCGATTCCGAGCGGCCGGGGGGCCGGCAAGGCAGCGCGGCGCCCGGGGTGCTCCCTCGGCGATTCCTGGCATACGGAGGGCACTGGCCGTGGATGGTGGCGATGCCATAGCATCGGGTGCCGCGTTTGATCTGACTAGGCGCGCGGGTCCCAACCCGCGCTTAGACTATGAACAGCTCGTACTCCGCCGATGAGATGGCCGGGAAGCTCGGGCGCTCGCCGCTCGCGGGGAAGGTCGCGGCCGCGATCCCTGCATATCAGGCGGCGCCGTCGATCGGCGACGTGATCAGGGGAACCGGCAAGCTGCTGGCCGAGGTGCTGGTCGTCGACGACGGCTCGACCGACGGCACCGCCGAGGCGGCCCGCCAGGCGGGGGCGCGGGTGGTTTCGCTGCCGCGCAACCGCGGCAAGGGGGTGGCCCTCGCCACCGCCTTCGACGACCTCTTCGGCAAGGGCTTTGCCGCCGTGGTGACGCTCGACGCCGACGGCCAGCACCTGCCGGCCGAGATCCCCAAGCTGCTCGCGGCCGGCGAGGCCGGCGCCGACCTGGTGCTGGGAGTGCGCGATCACCTCTTCACCAAGATGAGCGCCGTGCGCCGGGCCAGCAACCGCCTCTCCTCGCTCGCCATCTCGTTCGCGGCCGGGCAACGGCTGTGTGACATCCAGACCGGCTTCCGCCTCTACTCGCGCGCCCTGATCGCCCGGGTCGGATTCCGCGAGGCCCGCTTCGAGGCGGAGAGCGCCGTGGTGGTGCGGGCGGCGCGGCACGGCTTCCGGGTGGAAGCGGTCCCGGTCGAGCTCGGTTTCGCCGACGGCCGCACCACCAGCCACTACCGCCCGCTGCTCGACAGCCTGCGCATCGCCGGCGCGGTGACGCGCGCCCGGCTCGAAATGCTCGGATGGGAACGGTCCTCGTAACCGGCGGCAGCCGCGGCATCGGGCGCGCCGTGGTCGAGGCCCTGGCCGCCGCGGCGGGAGATTCGGGGCAGCGGGTGGCGTTCACCTGGCGCGCCGAGGAGGAGGCGGCACGTGCCGTGGAAGAGGCGGCGGGCGGCAGCGCGCGCGCCTTTCATCTCGATCTCCGCGACCGCGGGCGACCCGACGACCTGGTGGCCGAGGTGGAAGCGGCGCTGGGGCCGGTAGAAGGTCTGGTCAACAACGCCGGCGTGCGGAGCGAAGCGCTCCTGGCGCTGACCTCGGACGAAGACTGGGAGATGGTTCTCGACGTCAACCTGGGCGGCCTCTTCCGCTGCTGCCGGGCGGTGCTGCGGGGGATGATGGTGCGGCGGCGCGGCGCGATCGTCAACGTCGCGTCGCTCTCGGCTCTGCACGGCGTTCCCGGCCAGGCGGCCTATGCCGCCGCCAAGGCGGGAGTCCTCGGTCTGACCCGCTCGTTGGCCCGCGAGGTGGGGCGGCGCGGCATTCGAGTCAACGCGGTGGTGCCCGGTTTCGTCGCGACCGAGATGACCGCACGGCTGCCGATTGAAGCCGTGCGGGAGCTGCGGGCCGGAGAGTGCCTGCCGGCCGGCACCAGTGTCGCCGCCGTCGCCGATGCCGTGGTCTTCCTGCTCTCCGACCGGGCCTCGGCGATCACCGGTCAGGCGCTGGTCGTCGACGCCGGCGCCTCGGCCTGAGCCGGCATGGGCCGCCTCCCCCTCGCGATACGCCTGTCGTCGCTGGTCACCCGGCATCCGCGGCTGGTGCTCGCGCTGGCGCTCGCCTTGACGCTCGCTGCGATCCTTCCCGCCGCCCGCATCCGCATCGACGACGATCTCACCGCGCTGCTGCCCACCGGTTCCCGGGGGGCCGAGGACTACCGTCTCTTCCTGCGCACCTTCGGCGGCTTCGAGAAGGTCTTCGTCGTGGTGCGATCGCCGGGCGGCCACCTCGCGGATCCTGGCCCGCTCCTGGAAGCGGCCGCCGCGCTCGCCGACTTCATGCGCGGGCGCCCCGACATCGCCGACGCCCGCAGCGGGCTGACCGAGGAAGACCAACGCTTCTTCTTCCGCTACGTCGCGCCGCGCCTGCCGCTGCTGGTCGAAGGCAAGGACTGGCGCCGCGACCTGGAGCGGCGGCTCAGCCCGGCGGCGCTGCATGAGCGGGTGGCTTTCATGCGCCACACCATGTCGACCCCGGCCGGCTCGGCGGTCGGCCAGCTCTTCGCCAGCGATCCGCTCGGCCTCGCCGAGGGTCTGCTGGCCGCCGCCTCGTCGGCGATTCCCATGGACCCTCTGTCAGGCGGCTTTCTGTCGCGGCAGGGCGACGCGGCGCTGGTCATCCTGACTCCGGTGCGGGCGGAGATCGACCCTGAAGGGGGGCGGGCGCTGCTCGCCACCCTGCGCCAGGGCTATGCGCGAGTGCGGGCCGGCGCCGCGGTGCCGCTCGAGTTCCAGGCCGTCGGTGGACCGATCTATGCCGCCGAAGACGAAGGCGTGCTGCGCGGCGACCTGACGCGCACCGCCTCGTCGACCGCCGCCGGGGTCGCGGTGGTGCTGCTTGCCGGCTTCGAGGGCGTGCTGCTGCCGCTGGTCATCCTGCTCGCCGTGCTGGCTGGGATCGTCTGGACGGCCGGAGCGGTGGGGCTCTGCCTCGGCACCGTCACCGTGGCGGGAGTTGGCTTCGCGGCCGCTCTGCTCGGCATGGGCGTCGACTATGGGATCCACGGCTGCGCCCACTTCCGCGAGCTGCGCTGGCGCGGCGAAGCGGTCGCCGCGTCGCTGGCCGGCGCCTTTCGCGAGACCGGTCCGGGCATCGCGACCGCGGCGGCCGCGACCGCTCTCGGTCTCGCGGCGCTCTCGGCCGCCCATTTCCGGCCGCTGCGCGAGGTGGGGGAGGTGCTGGGGATCGGGGTGGCCGCGACCCTGGTGGCGACCGCGACGCTCAGCGCGGCGCTTCTGGCGGTGGGGTCGCCGGGGGCCGGAAGGCGGCTGCCGGCGCCGCCGCGGCTGTGGGGAAGGCGAGGGTTGCCGGCCCTGCGCGCCCTGATCGGGATCGCGGTCAAGTACCCGCGGGCAGTGCTCGGGGCCGCGCTGCTGCTCACCGCGGGCGCCGCCTGGGGGCTGGCGCATTCAGAGCTCAGCACCGACCTGCGCGCCATGCGGC
Source organism: Thermoanaerobaculia bacterium (assembly GCA_035544875.1). Classification (GTDB taxonomy): domain Bacteria; phylum Acidobacteriota; class Thermoanaerobaculia; order Multivoradales; family UBA5704; genus JASLEW01. The sequence continues at coordinate 61,529 of DASZZP010000113.1, forward strand.
CCGCCAACCAGCCGTCGGCGCGAGCCGAGCGCCTGCTGGTCTCGAGCTTCGGGCTGGGTCTCGACACCCTGTCGGTGGTGATTCGCGGCCGCGATCTCGACCAGGCGCTGGACCGCGCCGCGGCGGTGCGGCGCCTGCTCGAGGCCCGGCTCGGCGCCGCGGCCGAGATCACCTCGCCCTCCGACTGGCTGGTGCAGGGCGGCCGCTTGCGGCGGCGGCTCGACGAGCTGCGGGCGCTGCCGTTCGAGCGCGCCGCCCGCGACCTCGAGCGCGAGCTGGCGGCGGTGGGTTTCCGGCTCGAGCCGTTCGCCGCCGCGCTCGCCGCCCTGCGGGCGGTCGGCCGCGGCGAGGACCCCGGCGGGCCGCCGGCCGGGGCCTGGCCGCGCTGGATGTCGGAGCTGGTGCGCAGCGGACCGGGAGTCTACGGTCTGCCACCGGGCGGTGCCGCGGTGGCGGTCCACGTGCGGCTGCCACTCGACCGCTCGCGCACCTCACCGGAGGCGCTGGCCCGCGAGCTGAGCGCGATCTCGCCCGACATCGCCCTGGCCTCGATCCCGCGGGTCGGCGCCGAGCTCAAGGAGCTGGCGATGCGCGACCTCGTGCGCTCGAGCGGCATCGCGCTGCTGGCGATCGCGGCGGTGGTCATGGTGTCGTTTCGCGGCCGCGCGAGCCAGGCGCTGCTGGCCTTCCTGCCGCTGACCCTTGGCTGCCTGTGGACGTTCGGCATCTGGGGGGCGCTCGGCCGCCCCATCGATCTGCTCGGGGTCTTCACGGTGCCGCTGCTGCTCGGCACCGGCATCGACCTTGGCGCCCATGCCGTCCACTGGCGGCGCCTGCATCCGGAGCGCGGGCTGGCGGGGGCGGTCGAAGACGTCGGGCTGGCGATGATCCTCGCTACCTTCACTACCGCGGTCGGCTTCGGCAGCTTGAGCTACTCGCGCGTGCCCGGCCTGCAGCACGCCGGCATCCTGGTCTCGTTCGGTATCACCGCCTGTCTGGCGGCGACCCTGCTGGTTCTGCCGGCTCTCGAAGCGTTGCGCGGCGGCCCGGCAAGTGGGGTGGGGAGCCTGACTTGAGAGCGGAGCGAGTGACAGCGATCGGCCGCTCGCGACAAGATAGGGGTCAATGAACGTTGCCGCAGCCCGCCCCACGAGCCGGACACCGGACCCGCGGCAGGTGCCCTTGCCGCCCCACGCTCCCCAGACCGGGCGGTTACGCCGGCTGCTGGGTCCGTTCTATGTGACCGGGGTCTTCTGGTACCGCATCCACGGCAATGGCGTGGTGTTCTTCCCGAGCTGGTTCCTCGGCGCCTGCGTCGTCTCTTTCAGCGCCTTCTTCTTCGTCACCCTGCGCAACATCCGCCGCGCCATCGCGGCCAACCTGGTGCCGGTGCTCGGCCCCTGCGGCTGGTGGCGGCGGCAGGGCCGGATCTTGAAGACCATGTACTACTTCGGCTGGTGCCTGACCGAGCGCTACGAGAGGTTGCGCACCGAGCGCCGTTTCGACGTGCGGGCCGACGGCGCCGAGCACTGGGAACGGCTGGGCCGCTCGGGACGGGGCTGCATCCTGGTCACCGGGCACCTCGGAAGCTGGGAGATCGGATCAGTGCTGCCGGCCGAGGAGTCGCGCACGGTGCACGTGGTGCGCGAAGCCGAGACCGATCCCCGAGCGCAGCGCTACATCGCCGAGCTGGTGAGCAGCCGGGCCGGCGGCCGCTATATGACCCACTTCGCCGACGACCCCCGGCTGGGCGTGGTGCTGCTCGATGCCCTGCGCCGCGGCGAGATCGTGGCCCTGCAGGGCGACCGGCCGCGCACCCGCGGGCGGGTCCTCGAGCTCAGCCTGTTCGGCCGGCCGTTCCCGCTGCCGGGCGGCCCCGCCGCGCTCGCCCGGGCGGCCGGCGTGCCGCTGGTGCCGGTCTTCGTCTTGCGCGAGGGGCGCCGGCGCTATCGCTGCGAGATCCGCCCGCCGATCGAGCCCGGCCAGACCGCCGACCGCCAAGGCGACGTCGAGGCCGCCAGCCGCCGCTTTGCCGCCGAGCTCGAGGGCGCCATCGCCCGCGAGCCGCACCAGTGGTTCTGCTTCCGCAGCCTCTGGCCGCAGGTCGAGGATCGGGGTCCCGTGCTGAACCAAACTGCCCCGCAGTGAGGGGGAGGGGGCGTCCCCTTCCCCCTCGGAGGGGTGGGAAGGGGATCGAGGGGTTGCGGGGGGCGATCCGATCGATGCTTCGAGTAGGCCTCCACCGCCACATCGCGGCGCCATTTCCGACCTCCGGGAAGTGCCGCACTTCCATAGCCGGACGTGCGGCCGACCTGCCGGAAGTGCCGCAACAGGCGAAAGCTGCGGCATCCCTCGGGATCGGCACCGCTTGCGGGATCTAAACCTGAGCCGCGCGAGGGCGACGCCTCGGCCCGGTCAGGTCAAATAAGTGCTGATGGTGGCGCGGGCGCGGGTTTCGCCGGCGAGGTCGACGCGGATCTCGTAGAGGGCCAGCGGCGGCGCGCTCCCCGCGGGGCGGGCGCTGACCCGCAGCGGGCGGCCGGCCGGCAGCTCGGCGCCGAAGTGGGCACGGCGGACGCCCACCAGATAGCCGATACGCGGACCCGGCGCGGACCCGGCGCGGGCCAGCGCCTCGAGCAGCGCCGCGCACTGAGCGGCGGCCTCCAACCCGACATAGGCGGGCGCGGTGTGGGTTTCGACCCACGCGCCCCGATCAGATTTGCGCCGTTCTCGCGCCAGCGGGTGCTCTTCCGGGACCGCGGCGCTACAGACGATCTCGGCTGGCGAGGCTGTCAGGATGGCAGTGATCAGCAGGGCCGGCGGGGCATGCGGGATTAAGGTCGCCGGCGCGGGCCACGGGTGGGCGCCCGGGGGCACGGGCGCGGCGATTTGTTGGGCGTCGCCGCTGAGGGCGGCGCCTTTTTGTTGTTCGCTGGCGCCGGCGGTGGGGCAGGGATCGACGTGCACCGCACCCGTGCTCACCACCTCGCCGGCACGGCGCAGAGTGAAGCCAATGATGCCAAGCAGGCCATCGCCGGGCAGCGGCTCGCAGGTCAGCTCCACGAGATCGCCCGGAGCGAGCGGCCGACGGAGCTTCAGGTTGCGCACCGCGCGGATGGCGCCCGGCGGCGCGTCCGGTGACCTCAGCGCGGCGAGCGCCCGCGCCAGCATGGCGAGATGGGCGATGCCGGGAAGCACCGGCCGGCCCGGAAAGTGACCTGCGAAAAGAGCGCTGCCGGCGGGGATCTCGAACCGGGCCCGCCCGCTCAGCTCCCCGGCCCGCGCCCAGTCGAGGAGCTTCAGGTCCTCGGTCTCTGGCGGGCTCATCCAGTTTTCATCCGGCCGGTGCATTTCATCCCTCGGGGTTGTCTCCAGGCGGTGGGACTAGAGCCGGAAGTTGACGGTCAGGAGGTAGAAGACCTTGACCGGGCTGCCATGGCGGGTGGCGGGCTTGAATCTCCACTGGCGCACCGCGGCGACCGCCGCTTCGTCGCAGCCGAACCCGAGCCCGCGCAGCACCTCGATGCCGCCGACCTCGCCGCGCTCGTCGATCACCGCCTTGACCACGACGACGCCCTCGAGACCCGCCTGCAGCGCCGCCAGCGGATAGTCGGGCAGGATCCTGGTCTGTTCGATGACCTCGGGTCGGGTGACGGCGCCACCCGCCTCGGCCGGCGCATCGGCGGCGGCCGCGTCGTCCGCTTCGGGGCTGTGGCTCGCGTCCGGGATGACGGTGGGCTGCACCAGCCGGTCGAGCATCGCTTGGCGCGCGCGCTGCGCCTCCCACTGCGCGGGCGTCGGCGGCGGCTCGGCAGGCGGCGTCAGCGCTGCGCCGAAGAACACCAGCTCGATCGGCCGCGGCGGGGCGTGAGCGGCGCGCCAGCTCTCGTAGCCGATCAACCCGCCGAGCAGCGCCAGGTGGGCGAGCGCGGAAAGCGGCAGCAGGACCCAGGCGCGCCGGCGCCTCTGGCCGGCCTCTCGCTCGCCGGGCGCAAGTGGATCGAACATGATCTCTGGCCGGAGCCGCCGCCTCGGGCGGCCCCGCCCGGCCGCGAGCTTCCGCCGCCAGCATAACGCCGCCGCCGGCCGCGCCGCGAATCCGCCGGCTCCACGTCGTCCTCGGCTGGACGACGGAGCTGGTGAAGCTGGTTCTCGTAGCCAGGGCGCCGGCTCAATGGAAGCGGCGCAGGAAGTCCGCTGGCCGATCCACGCGGACGCTGCCCCGCTGGCTGGCCGGGAAGTGCTTGAGATTGCCGGTGACCAGCGCGTCGACTCCTCCCTGGGCGGCGACCTCGAGGAACGGGAGATCTCCGGGATCGGGGAGCTCGGCGCCGAGCGGCGCCGTGACGATCAACTCGCCCTCCGTCTCGAGATAGTCGAGCGCTGCATCCACCTCTTCGGGGTCGAAGCCGAAGCGGGGCCGCTTCAGTACGGCGCGATACTCCGCCAGCAGCCGGTCGTCGAAAACCAGCGTCAGCTCGCCGCCCAGCAGGAGGTCGACGATGCGGCCCGGCGGGCCGTGGGGACTGAGCAGGCCGGAGACCAGGACATTCGTATCGAGGACGATCCTCAACGCCGCCGGCCCCGCCGGACCGCACGAACCTCGGCGTCCAGCTCGCGGGCGGTCAGCTTGGTGAGACCCTGCTCCGCGGCGCGGCGCCGCATCCTGGAAACCACGAGCAGGACACGCGCGCGGCGCACCGCGGCCAGCGCTTGCTCCAGATCCTGCTCGCCCACCCCGAGCAGGATCCCCACGGGCTTGCCGTTGGCGGTGATCACGAGGTCCTCGTGCTCAAGCTCCTTCCACACGCGTCCGGGGCGATTGCGGAGCTCGCGCACCGTGATCAATTTCATGTGCTCAGTGTAGCACAAACGGCTACATATAGGCTACAGGAGGAGCGGCAAGCTACACCTAGTGCACCTCGAAGTTGACGGTCAGGGTGAAGAACACCTTGACCGGCCGGCCCTGGAGCGTGGCGGGGGTGAACTTCCACTGCCGCACGGCGTTGAGCGCCTCCTCGGTCAGCCCCATCGGCAACAGTTTGACCGGCCGCACGTCGATCACGTTGCCGCGCTCGTCGATGGTCGCCTGCAGCACCACGATCCCCTGCAGGTGGGCCCGGCGCGCCGGCTCGGTGTAGCGCGGCTCGACGAAGGTGCTTGCGATGAGCTGCGGCCGCCGCATGCGCCCGTCGACGGCCACCGCCTGGCTGCCCGGACCGCTGGCAGAGGGCCCCTGGCTTTCGCCGGTATCGTCGCCGTTCGGCGCGCCGATCACCCCGTTCTTGCTGCCGTTGGGGGAGCCGATGTCCGTGGCCGTATCGGCGGCAGGCGGCGTCTCGCGCGGCGTTTCAGCCAGCGGCGGGACGGGAGGCTTGAGCTCCTCCGGGACGTTCTGGGGTTGGGCCGGCGCGCTCTGCGGCGCCTTCGGAATCTGCTTTGTGACAGGCGGCTGCCGGGCCGCCGCCTCCTCGCCGGCCGGCGCCGGCGGCAGCGACGCTGCCACGGTGAAGACGATGTTGAGCGGCGGTTCGGGCACCGGCCCGACCTGCCAGTACTGGGCGCCGACCAGCGAGACCAGCACCAGCAGATGGAGGACGACCGAGAGCGGAAGGATCCACCAGCGCGGGCGCTTTGCATTCTGGAGATCGAACAGCGAGCTGGCGAACATGGGAACCTCCTCTTTGCGGCCAGGGCTCGGGGCCGCTGTAGCGGTTTTCGGTGTCGCGGCCGCTCGATCTATTCGACCCGCGGCCCCGGCGAAAAGTTCCCGCGTGGACGCTGCGGCGGAGAAGCTCGAGCCTGGCGCGCATTCGGGCCTCCGCGCAGCCCCGCAGGCGGCGCGCAGTCCTCGGTCCGCTCCGGGCAAACCAGGCTTCTACCTACCTCTGCAGGGCAACCAGCAACCGGCTTTGCCGGCCCAGCGCCGGCGTGTGCGCGATAATCAGCGGCCGTCATGTCACGGGTGATCTTCTTGCCGGCCGCCGCTCTACTCCTTTTGGGCGTTCATGCCGCCGCGGTGGCGGTGGTCCGAATGGCGGCCCCGCCGGCCGGCGCGACCGGGCCGGCGCAGGAGCTGCCGGCTGGGGAGGCGGCGAGGATGCGCGCCGGAGAGGTGCTGCTGGCGGCGCAGGCAGTCGGGCCGCGGGGGCTGGAAGAACAGGAAGGGCGCGGAGTGATCGAGGCGGCGCCGGAGCGGGTGTTCATGGCGCTGACCGACTTCGCCCACTACCAGGAGTGGATGCCGTTCGTGCGGCGCTCGGACGCGGCGGCGCAGGGCGACGGGTCGGTGGTCGCCTTTCAGGCGCTGGAGCTGCCCTTCCCGGTCGGGGCGCGGCACTACAAGATCCGGGCGCGTTGGGCGGTGGAGGAAGGCGGCGCGGGCGGCAGGACGTGGCGCCTCGGCTGGCAGTACGTGCCGGGCAGCGGCAACGTGGCGGCGCACCGCGGGTCATGGACGCTGGTCGCGTGGGCGGGCGGCTGGACCCTCGGCACCTGCCGGCTCTTCACCGATCCTGGCGGCGGCGTGCCCGGCTGGGCGATGAACCTGGGAATGACCCAGACCATGCCCTATATCTTCAGCGGCCTGCGCCAGCAGATCCGGCGCTCTCGCTATCTCCCGCCATGAGGTAGGCTCAAAGCGAGATGAGCGCAGACGCTGAGGGCGGCGGCGGTGCGGCGCCGCGGGGGGCGGCCGAGCGCCTGGCCGGCCGCGAGGCGTATGCCGGACGCAAGGTGCGGCTCGAGGTCGACCGCGTCCGCCTGCCCAACGGCCACGTGATGGAGGTCGAGGTGATCCGCCACCCCGGCGCCGCGGCGATCGTCGCGCTGCTCGGCGAGGAGGTGCTGCTGGTCCGCCAGTACCGCTACGCGACCGGCGGCTGGTTGCTGGAGGTCCCGGCCGGCACGCTCGACGCCGGCGAGCGACCCGCGGCGTGCGCCGCCCGCGAGCTCGAGGAGGAGACCGGTTACCGGAGCGGCGCGCTCGAGCCCCTGGGCTGGATCTGGTCGACGCCGGGCTTCACCGACGAGAGGATCTGGCTCTTCCTGGCCACCGGACTGACCCCGGCGCGGCAGGGCCTGGAGCATGATGAGGTGCTCACCGTCGAGCGCTTGCCGTTCGCCGAGGCGGTGGCGCGGGCGGCGAGCGGCGCCATCGAGGACGGCAAGTCGGTCGCCGCGCTGCTGCGCGCCGCCCATTTCCTGCGGCGCTGAGCACACGGCCGGCCAAGCCGATGGAAGGGTTGCGCCGACCGCGAAGCATGAAACGACGCTGCGATGTGCCGGTGGAGGTCTGCTCGAGGCATCGATCGGATCGCCCCCCGCAACCCCTCGATCCCCTTCCCACCCCTTCGGGGGGGAAGGGGACGCCCCCTCCCTCTTGCTCCGTGGAGTTTCGGGCTAGTCCTGCTCGCGGACGAAGAGGTACTCCTGGATCCCGTGCCGCATCAGGAACGAGCGGTCGAGCCGGAAGCCGCGCAGCCAGTTGTCGAGCTCGGCTGGGGCGTAGCGCGGGCAGGGGCGGCTGGCGGTGGTCCGCGGCTCGTAAGCCAGGCGCTCGGAGTCGAGGATCCTGAAGCGGATGGGCTGCGCCGGGATCTGCTTGAGGATCGAGATCAGGGCGAACAGGAGGGCGCCTGGCCGGCAGAAGCGCGTGAGGTGGCGGGCCAGCGCGCTCACCTCCCGCCGTTCCATGTAGTTGAACAGGTCCCAGGCCAGGACGGCGTCGAAACGGGTCTCCGGTGGGAAGGGGAGCAACTCGGCAAAGAGCCGATCCGCCAGCGCGCTGTCGGCCCACTCGCGGCTGTGCGGCAGCCCGTTGCCGCTGCTGCGGCGACTGGCCGGCTCCCCCCGGAGGTCGCGGTCTGGTTCGCCGGCGGGCCGTGGGCCGTGCGCGGCGAGGGCGCCATAGAGATCCTCGATGTAGAGCTTGCAGCCGAAGCGTGCCAAGAACTCGACATTGCCGCCGACCGCCGGGCCGAGGTCGAGGACCTGGAGCTTGCTCTGCTTGCCCATGGCCTCGAGCAAGGAGGCGAGGGCGAGGGAGCGGTGGAGCTCGGGGCCGCCAGGGGTCGCCGCCTCCTGCTGCCGCCGGCCGCCGCCGGCCCTCGCGTTCCGCGAGCCTCGTGAGGACAGCCAGCTCATGGCCTCTTCAGGCGCGGCAACGCCGCGCTACGACGAGCGGCTTGCCGCCACGGCGGCGCCAACCTCGGTGTTGGCCGCAGGCGGAGGTGGACCGGCCGCGGCCGGTCCGATTGCCGGCGATGCCGGCGATCCTGGCGATGTCGGTGATGACGGCGATGGTGGCGATGGTGGCGATGGTGGCGATGTTGGCGACGGGCTGGCGGTCGCCGGCACGGCGGCGGCCGGCTTGGGCGTCTCCTTGGACTCCATGTCGATGCTGCCCCGGAAGCGCGAGCCGTCTTCGAGCATCACCCGCGGTGCCGTGATGTTGCCGCGCACGGCTCCGGACTGGCGCAGGATGGCCTGCTCCTGGGCGAAGAGGTTGCCGTCCACCTCGCCTTCCACGATCACCGTCCGCCCGAAGACGTCGGCGCGGACGCGGCCGTTCTTGCCAATCGTCACGTTGTGCTGCTTGAGGTCGACCTTGCCTTCGACGCGGCCCTCGATCACCAGGTCTTCCTCACCGCTGAGGTCCCCTTTGATGAAGATCGAGGGGCCGACGGTTGCGGGGGGCCGGTCCGTTCGGCGCAATGGCTCGCTCGTGGCGGCGGTGAGGGGCCGCTGTGGGATGGGCGCAGGTTCCGATTGGGTATCGTCAGTCTTCTTCCACACCATGCAACTTCTCCTTCAAGAGGTCGATCTTGGGCAGGTTAAGCAGCTCGTTGCTTGTAGTCAAGCCCATATAGCTCTATTTCTATAAGCGCGGGCGCTTAATCTCGCGGCGCGCGACCGCTGCGGCGCCGATCAGCCCTGGAGCAGGCGCGCCTCGAGCTTGATCTCGACGCCGGCAAGGGCCTGGGAGACCGGGCAGCCCTCCTTGGCCTTGCGTGCCTGCTCCTGGAAAGCGGCGGCCTCGATGCCGGGAACCTCGGCCTCGGTGTGCAGCTCGATACGGGTGATCTTGAATCCCTCTCCCACCTTTTCGAGATGGACCGCCGCCGCCGTGGCAACCCGCCGCGCGGGGTGGCCGGCGCGTTCCAGCCCGGCGGCCAGCGCCATCGAGAAGCAGCCCGCGTGCGCCGCGCCGATCAGCTCCTCCGGGTTGGTGCCGCCCGCCGCCTCGAAGCGCGAGCCGAACGAGTAGCGGCCTTCAAAGGCTCCGCTGCCGAGGGCAACCCTGCCATGGCCTCCCTTGAGACCGCCTTCCCACACCGCGTCTGCCTTGCGTACCGGCATGCTGCCTCCCTTCTGATCTGAATGGTTGGGCCGATTGTGCCGCGGCTCGCGCGGCCGGACGGCGAGCAACGGCCAGAAGCGGCGCGCCATGGTCCGCCGCCTGCCGCGGTCCGATGGTAGCACGCGGCGCCGCGGTCCCCGGCCCGGAGCAAGCCCCTCAAGGCATCGCGGCGGTTGGGTTCGGCCCGCCAGCTCGCATAGAGTGCGCTCGGTGAGATCCGGCGAATCATGAGGAGGAGGGGGAGGAGGAACGAATCATGAGCGAACGGCAAACCGAGCCACGGGCAGGGCAGACAGGGAGGGGGATGGAGGGAGAGCGGGCCGACGATCGCCTCGAGCTGCGGCTGGGGCGCTATACGGCCGCCGTCGAGGCGCGACTGGCGCGCTGGCAGGCGGAGAGCTTCGGCCGCCGCCTCTGGGACAGGGACCCGACCCTCTGGTCGGCCGAGCCGGTGCCGGAGATCTCGGACCGCCTGGGGTGGCTCGATCTGCCGTTCTCGATGCAGGCCGGGCTGGGCGAGCTGGAGCGGTTGAGCGCCGAGGCCCGGGCCGAGGGCATCCGCGACGCGGTGGTGCTAGGCATGGGCGGCTCGAGCCTGGCGCCCGAGGTGTTCGCCCGCACTTTCGGCACGGCCGCGGGCAGTCCGGCGGTGACCGTGCTGGACAGCACCCACCCGGCGGCGGTGCGCGCGCTGGCGGCGCGGCTCGACCTGGCGCGGACCCTGTTCGTGGTGTCGAGCAAATCCGGCACTACCACCGAGATGCTCTCCTTCTTCTATTTCTTCTGGCAGCGGCTCGCGGCGGCGCTCCCGCCGGGAAGCGTGCCGGGACGCCATTTCGTTGCCGTGACCGATCCCGCAACGCCGCTCGAGAATCTGGCGCGCGACAGGCAGATGCGGGCGCTGTTCACGGCCCCCTCCGACGTCGGCGGACGCTACAGCGCGCTGACCCCATTCGGGCTGGTGCCGGCCGCTCTGCTCGGAGTCGGCGCGGGACGCCTGCTGGTCCGCGGCAGGGCGATGGCCGAGGCTTGCGGCGCCGCGGTTCGGGCAGCGGCCAATCCAGCTCTTCGGCTTGGCGCGGCGCTCGGCGAGCTGACGCTGGCCGGCCGCGACAAGGTGACCTTCCTCACCACGCCCGGCCTGGCCTCGTTTCCCGACTGGCTGGAGCAGCTCATCGCCGAGAGCACCGGCAAGATCGGGCGCGGGATCGTGCCGGTGGCGGGAGAGGCACCGGGACCGCCCGAAGTCTATGGCGAGGACCGCTTTTTCGTGGCGCTGGTCCTCGAGGGAGACGACGAAGCCGGCGCCGCGGGTGGCGGCCACGGGTCCGGCGCGGCCGCGGCCGGAGAGGGCGGAGTCGGCGCCCTCCTCTCGGCCCTGGCGGGCGCCGGGCATCCGGTGGCTTCGATCCGGCTGCGTGAGCCGCTGGATCTGGCGAGCGAGATGTTCCGCTGGGAGATGGCGGTCGCCGCGGCCAGTGCGGTCATCGGGGTCCATCCGTTCAATCAACCCGACGTCCAGCTGGCCAAGGAGCTGGCGGGGAAGGCGATGAAGAAAAAGCAGGCGGCCTCCGGCCGTACCGACTCCGATACCGACGCCGATACCGGCGCCGATCCCGGCACCCCCGCCGCCGACCCGGGCGCGCTGGCCCGGGCGCTCGAGGGCTGGCTGGCGGGCGCCTCTCCGGGCGCCTATCTGGGGCTGCAGGCCTACCTCGCGCCCAGCGCCGAGACCGGCCGGGCGCTGCACGGCCTGCAGGCGCTGCTGCGCGACCGGACCCGCTGCGCCGCCACCGCGGGCTATGGACCCCGTTTCCTGCACTCGACCGGGCAGCTGCACAAGGGGGGGCCGGCGAGCGGTCGTTTCCTGCAGATCGTCGACGACCCGGCAGAGGACCTGGCGGTGCCGGAGACCGCTTACAGCTTCGGCTCCCTGATCCGCGCCCAGGCCGAGGGCGACCGCCAGGCCCTCGCGCAGCGCGGGCGCAGCGTGATGCGGCTGCAGCTCGGCGGCGACGTGGCCGGCGGGCTCGCGGCTCTGGCGGCGGGCATCCGCCGGCTGCCGCCGCGGGGCGGTCCAGGGGCGCCCGGCTCTCCTGCCGCTCCGGGCGGGCCGGCGAGCGGCGGTTCGTGATCCTCGCCGGGGACGTCGGCGGGACCAAGACCAACCTGGGGCTCTTCGAGCTCGGGGAGGCGGGTCCGCGCCTGGCGGGCTCGGCGAGCTTCCCGAGCTCCGAGTTCTCCGGCCTCGGCGAGGTGGTCAAGCTCTTTCTCGCCGGCAGCGGTCAGAGCGGCCGCGAGATCGGCGCGGCCTGTTTCGGCATCGCGGGTCCAGTCATCGACAACCGCACCAGCACCCCGAACCTGGCCTGGGAGATCGACGGCGCCGCGCTCGCCGCCGAGATCGGGGTGGCGGCCGTCGAGCTGATCAACGACCTGGTGGCGACCGCTGAGGGGATCGCCGCGCTCGCGGCCGGCGAGTTGCAGAGTCTGCAACAGGGAAGCCCCGCCCGGACGGCAAGTGTTGCACCGGCCGGCAACCAGGTGCTGATCGCGGCGGGAACGGGGCTCGGCATGGCGCTGCTGCCGGTGGCCGGCTCGACGCGGGTGATCATCCCCTCCGAGGGTGGGCACGCCGACTTCGCGCCGCGCGACGAAGACGAAATCGGCCTGTTGCGCTACCTGAATGGGCGCTTCGGCGAGCACGTCAGCGTCGAGCGAGTGGTCTCTGGCCCGGGTCTGCGCGCCATCTACGACTATCTCCGCGACAGCGGCTTCGCGCCGGAGGATTCCCGGGTGCGCGAGGCGCTGGCGGCCGGCGACCCGTCGCGGGTCATCGGCGAGGAGGGTCTTGCCGGCACCTGCCGCCTGTCGAGCCGGACGCTCGATCTGTTCGCGGCGGCCTACGGAGCTGCAGCGGGCAACCTGGCGCTGGTCGCTACGGCGACGGGCGGGGTCTACGTCGGCGGCGGGATCGCGCCCAAGATCCTGCCCAGGCTGGCGGGCGGGATCTTCGTGCGCGCCTTCCGGGACAAGGGGCGCTTTGCCTCCTACCTGGAGCGCATTCCGGTGCAGGTCATTCTGAACGACCGCACGGCGCTGCTCGGAGCGGCGCGCGCCGCCGCCCGGCTCGCTGCAACTGGCAGTGCGGGCAGCGCGGGCAGCGCGGGCAGCGTGTAACAGTTACTAACGTTGCGCCGGCTCGTGCCGTTTTGGCTGGAGCGGTCGGAGTGGCACGCCAGGCGTGTCTCCTCGGGGTTTGCCGCCCGGTCGCGTCCCGCGGGTTCCTGCCGCCGCACCGGGCGAGGGCGCTGGCATCCGCAATGCAGGATACGCACCTCGGGACGGAGAATCACCTCCGATCGTTTTACGATAAGGAGCGCTCGAAATGCGCAAGACGTTCATGTTCGCCCTGGTCCTCAGCCTCGTCGCCGCGTTTGCCTATGCGCAGACCGCGGCCCCGGCCGCGGCCCCGCCCGCTGGCGGCGCCACGACCACCACCACCACGGCACCAGGTGCCACCTCCACTACGACCACCAAGGCTACCGGTGGCAAGACCGGCGCCAAGAAGCCCTCGAAGAAGAACCATAGCTCCACGGGCACTGTGGGCGCTGTCAATCAAACCGACAAGAGCTTCACGCTGACGGGGCCGCCGCCCGCCGGCACCGTCGTCGTCGCCATCAACACCAACGACAAGACCACCTACGCCAAGGGCCAGTCGTGGGCCGATGTCGTGGACGGCGCCAACGCCACCGCTTCCTACAAGGTTGGCGAGGACGGCAAGAACTGGGCGGTGAAGATCACCGTCAAGAAGCCCAAGGCCCCCAAGAAGCCCAAGACCACCGGCTAGTAACCAACCTTCAGCGCTCGGCCGGCCGCCGATAGGGTTGCCGCGAGCTGCTGCTCACGCGACTGCGCAGGACCATGGGCGGGAGGAGGTGAGCGATCACCCCCCCGCTCCTTTTGCTTGCCCCTCGCCGTCGCAACCCACCCCCCGACCTCGGGACGGAGAATCGCCTCCGATCGTCTTACGACAAAGGAGCGCTCGAAATGCGCAAGACGTTGATGTTCGCCCTGGTCCTCAGCCTCGTCGCCGCGTTTGCGTATGCGCAGACCGCGGCCCCGGCCCCGGCCCCGCCCGCCGGCGGCGCCGCGACCACCACCACCACGGCACCGGGTGCCACCACCACCACGACGACCAAGGCTACTGGTGGCAAGACCAGTGGCAAGTCTGGCAAGTCCGGCAAGGGCAAGTCGGCCTCCGGCGACGTGGCCTCGGTCGACGACGCGGCGAAAACCTTCACCGTGCACCCGAAGACCGGCTCCGACTGGACTTTCGGCACCAACGACAACACCACCTACTGGGTGGGCAAGAAGAAGGGCAGCTGGTCTGACGTCAAGGCCGGTGCGGATGTCACCGTCCATTACAAGGTGGATGGCACCAACAACGTCGCTTCGTCGGTCAAGATCAAGGTCGCCAAGGCTGCCGCTGCCGCCAAGGCCCCGAAGACCGGCAAGTAATCCGGTTCAGAGCTCGGCCAGCCGCTGATCTGGCCGCTCCGAGCCGCAATCGACGCTGCAGGACCATGGGCGGGGAGGAGGTGAGCGATCACCCCCCCGGCTCTTTCGTTTGCGCACTGCCTTTCGTGGCGCCCTTCATCTCGTCGTTCGCGGCAGCGACCAGCGCTCGGCGCCGAGCGACCGCGCCAGCCGGCCGACCGCCGTTTCCAGCGCGAGCCGGCGCCGCCGGGTGGTGCGAACCCCCGGCTCCCACCAGACCGCCCGCACCTCCAGGAGCCGCTGTTCGCGGTGCAGCTTGGGGTCGAGCCGGCCGACCAGGCGGCTCCCCTCCAGGATCGGCATGACGTAGTAGCCATGGCGGCGCCGCGCCGCGGGGACGAAGGCCTCGAAGCGATAGTCGTAGTGGAACAGGCGCAGGGTCCGCCGGCGGTCGTGCAAGATCGGATCGAAGGGACAGAGCAGGCGCAGCCGAGACGAGGCCGCGGGCAGCGCCGCCAGCCGTTCTTGCCAGTCGGCCGGCGCGAACGCCGGGCGCGGCGGGGAGCCGTCGGCCCCCTCCACCGCGACGGCGGCGATCGCCCCCCGCGCCGCCGCGTGCCCGCACCAGTCTCGCGCCTCGCGTGCCGTCACCGCCTGCCAGTAGCCGGCGATCTCCTCGGGCGTCGCCACTCCCAGCCGCTGGAGCGCCGAGCCGCAAGCCCACTCCAGGTGCTCGGCCCGGCTGGACCGCGGCGCGGCCCAGGCCTCCGGCAGCACCCGCTCGGCAAGGTCATAGAGCTTGTGGAAGTTGCGGCGGCCGGCGATCGCGACCTCTCCGACCATCCACAGATACTCGAGCGCCGCCTTGTGCGGCTGCCAGCCCCACCACGAGCTCTCGCTCCCCGTCCGCTCGCCGGCGGCCAAGCGCGGGTCGGCCGGCAGATCTACCATTGCCGGCCGCCGCTCGTCCGGTGATGGACGGGCCGGAGGGCTCTCCCGCAGGTCGGTACCCGCGCGCCTGACAGCAAAATCGCGCGCCAGGAGCGGCCCCTCATTAGCCAGGCGCTGCCGGATCTGCCGCAGCAGGCGCTCGGGACGGTCCCCCAAGCGCTCTTGCCACCAGCGGTGGCCGCGCACCCGCCGGCGATAGCGCTCGAAGCGCCAGCGCCAATGGGGAAACCAGACCGTCGGGATGGCGGCCGCGTCGTGGGTCCAGTGCTCGAACAGACGCCGCTGGTTTTGCTCGAGCAGTCGTTCGAGCAGAGACGGGCGGTAGCCGCGCAGCCGGACGGCGAGGATCAGGTGATGGGCGCGCCCGACGGAGTTGATCGAGTCGATCTGGACGAAGCCGAGGCGCTCGACCAGGCGATAGACGGCGTCGGCGGTGGCTCGTTCCGGGCTGGCCAATAGCCCCTGGGCGTCGAGCATCAACAGGCGCGCCGTCTCGGCCGACACGCTGGGGAGAGCTGCGGCCGGGCGTGCCATGAGCGGCAGGATACAGGATCGTGGGCGCCCGCCGGACTATCATGCGCGCATGACCGCCAGCGAGGGCGCAGCCGGGGCGCCCGCCACCTCGACGCCGGCATGGGCGCGGCTGCCCGCGCGCCCGCGGGCGCGCGCCGCCTGGCTGGCGCTGCTCGGCGCGCTGGCGGTGTGGGGCGGCTGGTTCATCTTCAGGATGTCCTTCGTGGTCGACGGGCGGAGGGTGTTCTGCCTGTTCGACGACGCCATGATCTCGATGACCTACGCCCGGAACCTGGTCGAAGGCCACGGCCTCAACTGGGCGCGCCAGGGGGCGCCGGTCGAGGGCTTCACGAGCCCGCTGTGGACGGCGCTGATGGTGCCGGTGAACCTGGTGCCGCTCGCGCTCGACCGCCGCAGCCTGGTGGTGCAGCTCGGCTCGCTGGCGCTGCTCCTGTTGCACCTGGCGCTGGTCAAGCGGCTGGTGCTGCGCCATTTCACGCGGCCGGGGGCGCGCCACTGGGCGCCGGCATGCGTGCTTACCGCCTTCTACTACCCGCTCGACCACTGGGCCCTGCTCGGCATGGAGACCGGCTTGCAGGCGGTGCTCACCACCGCCTTGGTGCTGCTGGCGCTCGACATCGTGCACCGGCGGGAGGACCGCCACCTGGCGCTCTGGCTGGTGAGCACGCTGGCGGTGATGCTGCGCCTGGACATGGCGCCGCTGGTGATCGTGGTGCAGGCCTGGGTGGTGGTCCATGGCGGGCTGCGCCGGGGCGGACCGCGGGCCGGGCGGCGATGGCTGCTGGGAGCGTCGGTGCTGGCGGCGGCGGTCGGCGGCTACACCCTCTTCCGCTGGGTCTACTTCCACGACCTGCTCCCCAACACCTACTACGTCAAGCTGGGCGGCATCCCGCTCGCTGTGCGGCTGCTGCGCGGCGGGAGCGCGCTGCTCGACACCCTGCGGGCGCACTGGCCGCTGCTGCTCGCGGTCGGGATCGGAGTGGCGCCGCAGGCGCTGCCTCTGGCCGCCGTGCGCCGCGGCCGGGAGTGGGGCAGCCGGCTGGCGCTGCCTGCCGCGCTCTTCATCATCTGCTGCGCCTACAGCGCCTACGTCGGCGGCGACGTCTGGGAGGACGAGGTGAGCGCCAACCGCTTCGTGGCGTTTGCCATGCCGCAGGTGTTCGTGCTGTTCAACGCGCTCGCCAACCAGGCCCTGTCGGCGGTCCAGCGGCGTCTGCGGAGCCTGCGGCGCCTACGCACCTGGCAGGCGAGGCGGCCTCGGCAGGGGGCGGCGCCGGCGGGTGCCGGAGAAGCAGCCCGCGGCGAGCCGCTGCCGCTGCGCTACGCGCTGCTGGCGGCAACCGCCGCCGCGCTGCTCGCGGCCAACGGCCTGTGGCAGCACGAGGAGCTGGAGGAGAGCTGGAAGACCGTCACGGTGGTGAGCCGGCCGACGGACCCCGCCAAGTACGCGGAGATTCTCGAGCTGGTGCGCGAGCTGCGGCAGATCGCCGAACCCTCGGCGTCGGTCGCCGTCGTCTGGGCGGGGACACCCGCCTACTTCAGCGACTTCCGGCTGGTCGACACGCTGGGCTACAACGACCGCAGGATCGCGCACGGCAAGCCCGCCCGGCGGCTCGACGAAGACAGCTTCGCTGATTTCATTCCGGGGCACGTGAAGTGGGACTACACCTACCTGCTGGACGAGCGCCGGCCCGATGCGATCCTCCAGCTCTGGGGGGATGACAAGGAGATGGCCCCGCTGCTGAACGCGCGCGGGTACCGGCGCATCGGGGACCTCTGGGTCGATCCCGCCTCGCCCAGGATCCATCTCCCGGCCGGAGCGATGGGCACCCTCAGGCCGCTTGCTGGAAGGTGAGGCGCGGGTTCTTGCGCGCTCGCCGCAGATAGGCGGCGATTTCCCGCACCAGCGCGGCGGTGAGCTGGTCGGCTTCGGCTGCCTGCTGGAAGGCGATGAGAGCCGAGATGGCGTGCTGGTGGATGTCGCCCGAGAGCAGGATCGGCAGCATCTGCTCGGGCATCTGGCGCACCTCGGCGCGCCGCCCCTGCTCGAGGAAGAGCAGAGCGAGGTCGAGCATCACCAGCGAGGCGTCGTAACCCATGCCGCACTCGAGGAAGCGGCGCCGCAGATCGCCGAACCGCTGTTCGGCCTCCTGCAGATTGCCCGAGCGGGCGGCGATCCGCGCCTCGAGCCAGGCCAGGGGGAGCTCGGTGCGCGCGTCGCCGAGCTCCTTGTAAAAGGAACGGAAGCGCTCGAGCTGCGCCCGGGCCTTGTCGGTCTGGCCGTTTTCGTTCAAGTTCCAGATGAGGTTGTGCCGGGCCGCGAGGACCAGCCGCGGCTCCAGCCGCTGGTCGAGCAGCTGCAGCCCCGCCGCGATCAGCTCGATGGCCCGCTCGTGCCACCCGGCGTTGCCCAGGAACAACCCCTTGCTGATCAGCGCCCGCCCCTTGCGGTGCGAATCCTGTAGGTCGTCGTAGATCTCGATGACGCCGTCGAGAAGGTCGGCGGCCTCCTCGAACCAGCCCTGATCGCTGAGCAGCGAGGCCCTGAGGTCGATCAGCCGAGCCTCTTCGAGAGGATCGGCGGAGCCCTCTTCGGCGAGCATCTCGGCACAGGCCAGCGCCTGCTCGGCGCCGATCAGATCGGAGGCGAGCCGGCGCGCGTTGCCGAGATAGGCCCAGGCCCTTGCCTGCATGTCGTGGACGACCGCCAGGCCGTAGTAGCCGGCGTCGAGCAACTCGGCAACCGCGATGCCGAGCTCGGCCAGCTCGACCGCGGCGCCGGCGTCCTGGAAACCAGCCTCGAAGCTCTTCTCGATCAACAGGTCGCAGACGGCCAGCGTCTGGAAGTGGCGGCCGCTCCGTGCCAGGGCTGCGCGTTCCGGCGCGGGCCGCCGCATGAGCTCTGCCGTCAGCTGAGGAGCCGCGTCTTTCTCGCCAGAGATCAAGGCCAGCCGCCGCTCGAGCTTGGCGAAGATCTTGTCCCAGGCCGCCTGCTCGTCCTCGGCCCCGCATGGGTGCTCCGAGCGCTCCGGCCGGCCAGCGTCCTCGACGCTCTCGGTGAGCGGACTCTCCTCGAGCTTGGGCAGGAGGTCGTCGACCGCGCGCTGGCAGACCGCGCATCCGCTGCGCAGATGGTCCTCGATCCAGCGCCCCTCCTCGGCGCGCAGCGCACCTCCGGCAAACTCCTCCAGCGCCTTCCGGTCCGGGTGGTACTCGGCCAAGGTGCCCTCCCTTCAAGCCATCTCAGCGCCGGCCAGGACCCTGGATGAGCGTATGCTCTTCCCGTCCGACCGTAAAATCAGCCTCTACCTTATAGTTGCCTTAAGGGCGAAAAAAGTGACACCGGCGCCCAAAAAAACGCCGGTGTCGCAGAGAACCGATGCGGAGACACGGACCTTTGGTGGCCTCCTCCCTTGCCGGCTGGCTCCCAGCGTGTTGCCTGGCGGGCCGAACCTCCTCGGAAGCGCAGGGTTCGCGGCTTCTCCTCAGTGGGCGCCGTTGGGATCGATTCCTGTATGGACGTCGTCAAAGAGCCCCACGAGGAATGCGATGAACCGATGGCCAAGGTCCAGCAGGGCGTGCCCGTTGGCCGAGCGGGCGGTGGCGCGCCCGGCGGCAAGCGCCGGCGGGGCGGTGGCCAGCGACAGGCTGGCCGTGAGCATCAGGACGAATCCGAGACCACGCAGTTTCCGGGTGGACATGACGTCCCTCCTCGAGGCCGGTGGACGCCGGTCGAAATGGCCGTGTCGCTGGCCTCCATGTAGAAAGAGGTCCAGCTACCCCCGGAAAGCGGGACAGAATGTTCTGGAATTCGCGAGCAGCCTCGGCTGTTGAACGAGCTCCCCCGCGGTGAGGGGGAGGGGGGGCGTCCCCTTCCCCCCTGGCGCCGCCGGGCAGGGACCCGGCGGCTTCCGACAACCGGGAAGGGGATCAAGGGGTTGCGGGGGGCGATCCGATTGATGCTTCGAGTAGGCCTCCACCGCCACATCGGAGCGCCGTTTCCGACCTGCCGGAAGTGCCGCAACAGGCGAAAGCTGCGGCATCCCTCGGGATCGGCACAGTCGGTAGGGGACTAGGTGCACTAGGTCGGGAAGGATCCTTGAGGATGAGTCAAGTTTGTGGTTCTCCGGTTAGGCGGCGATTTGCTGGGCCTGCCAGGCTTCGTCGAGAACCGCGTCAATACGGTCCAAGGCGTTGCGCAGCGCCGAGGGT
>DASZZP010000114.1:0-2823 GCA_035544875.1 Thermoanaerobaculia bacterium
CTGCATAGCTCGGCGGCCTTTCCTTTTGGGCCGAGGGAACGCCGCCGATGATCGTCAACGACGGCTGGTCGATGACGATGTCCGCAGGCAGGCCGCGCCTTGGTCCCAGGAGCCGCCGTGGCGAGAACCGCAGACACCCCCTGCGGCGAATCGCCCCGCGCTGGCCGGCTGGCGCGCGCCGGTGTCCTATCGAGCCCTGTAGGCGCAGGGGGATGGATAGGGGGTGGGTTGTTCGCCGCTACACCGCCCAAGCGGAACTGCGGCTCTGGCCGCCTCAGCGCACGGGCGGCGGGCGAAACGCGGTTTTCTTGCTGCGGACCATGGATGGGTCCACTTGGCGCGCGATGCCGACGACCGGGCCGCCGAGCGAGAGCATCGATTCCCCAGTGGCCAGGCTCGGCAGCAGCCTTTCTTGTGCCCGCCCAATACCCAGGTTCTTGTGGACAGCGAGCCTTGGATCGCTGGCCGAGAGCTCGAAGATCTGATCGTCGAAGAGGATGTACGACAACTCGGCGTGATGAAACGCCAGACAGGGATGGGTAAAGACACACGCCAGCGGTGGACTGCCATAGGTAACAACGTACTGAGGATCCACGGCGTTGAGGCCGAGCACGGAGTTGAGCTCGGTGATGACCGCGGCCTCCGGGCGCAGGGTGCGCGACTGGCTTGCCACCGGCCCCGGCACGCTTGCGGGCAGGTTGTTCCATGTCACCAACAGGCCGCTCTCGTTGACCACGGCTCGTGTCAGCTCTATTCCACCTGCCCCCGGTTCGAAGACCCGCACCAGATTGTAGAAGTCGCGCTTCTGCTCCTTGCGACAGCGCGAGACAGTCCAGTTCTCGATCCGCATTACCTGGAAGGTAACCTTGCCCGCGGACAGCGCGGCCATGACTCGCGGCTCGTTGGGTTGCATATTACCTGGAGCCATCCCCTTCACCAGGCTCCGATGCTGGTCGAGGTAGTCCCGCACGACCTGATCGTCCGTTTGCGGAAATGGAAACGGTACGTAGACCGTCGAGCCAGGCTTCGCCGTTCGCATGGCATGCTCGAAGTCTCGCCATCCCGCTTCACCAGCTGGGTCGCATGAAACCAGGCTCCACGGCTTTGCTTCGAGCCGAGCACAGACAAGGAAGAGCAGCGCGGCAATGACCAACGGCTTGGTGATTTGGACCCTGGTGTTCATCGCATTTTCTCCCTAATACTGCCAGCCCCCGCCACCACCGCCGGCGGATCCACGAACGCGGACACTCCCCCCGTATTGGTTGTAGTTGGAGTCCGCACCGAAACTTGCAGAGGAAGAGATGATGTGCCCGATGTCCGCGTTGGTCCATTCACCGGCCACGTACGGCTGGTGAGGCCCAACGATCGGGTCCTGGAAGTCGACGGAGTCCCAGATGTTTAGGTTCGTGTCGCTGTCCACGTGCCATGTTCCGCCGGTGACGACACCGACGTGCAGGGCCCCGTTTATCAATACGGCGAACGGTACAAAGTTGTTGGCCGACGTGACTTCTTTTGAATAGTAAATGCCTATCTGGTCGGTAGTACCACCCGCATAGTCCAAACCAGCATCTCTGCCCGACCGGGTGAACAGGCTAACGCCATACCGGATCTGTTGTGCGGAGGACCCGGCCTGCGTAGTACCGATGGCGTTGGCGATTCCCGTCTGGGTAAGCCCCGTAACCCCGTCGAAAAGAGCCCACATCTCGATCGAAGTAGGGCCGCAGAAGTGATCATTCTCCTGACTGATAAAAGGTACTCCCAGCGCGACAGTGCCTCCATTCCCGCCAGACCCCCCCCCGCCCCCGAGCGTGATCGTACAGCTTTTCATGATGACGGTTGCGCTCATCAATGCGCAAAGCAGCTTGCCCACGACTTCCTCCCCGGGTGGTGAAAGCCGGATGGCTTCCTCACCCCATGATGAGGGCATCCACGGCCGACGCGTCCCTCACCGTTACGCTGCCGACCCGAGCGCCCGAAGACGAGATGAAAACGACCCTTTGGAGCCTCGGGTCCCGCGCCCAAGGGTTCCCGGCCCGATCTACGCGTGCTGTATACGGTCCTCGTGGACTTCTCGCCCACTATGCGCTCCCCGGCGGAAAATCACGCTCTAACCAAACAGTGGCCTTTCGACGCCTAAACCGGACACCAAGCCACTCCGGAGCCCGCGACTGCCGGGCGGACCGGCCCGCTCGCCCGCGGCTATGCGCGGGCGACCGCCCGGTTCACCAGGCGCCAGGCGCCGGCTCGCCCCGGGGGCCGGACCGAGCGCCGGATGCGCCGCCGCGCCTGCGGCATCGTCTCGGCGAGGTAGCGCAGGCGCTCGATCGCCCGGTGACACAGCTTCTGCACCGACGACAAGCGCTCGTAACCGAGCAGTCGCGCGCGCTCGCCCACCCCCAGCCCCAGGCCGTAGCGCAGGGCGATCGCCCGCCGCTGCTCCGGCGCGAGCGACACCGCCAGGCTTCTCAGGTCGATCCGCTGGTCCCGCCGGCGGAGCTCCCGCCAGCTCGCCCGCGACGATGCGTCGACCAGCATGAGCTCGAGGGTCGCCGGGTCGAAGTACTCGAGCCGGCGCCGCCGGCGATCCCGCCAGTAGCGGGCGATCTTGATCCGCACCGTTCCGAGGAGAAAGCTCTCCTTGTTCTCGGCGCGTCCCCAGGCTTGCACCAGCGTGACCAACGCCTCCTGCACCACGTCCTCGGCGTCCGCCGGCGGGATGCCTGACCGGATCAGCGCGGCCTTGACCTTCCACCTGGCCGCCGCGAGGACCGCCCGCAGCTCCTGCTCGGTTGGATGCACAGAAGGAATCCTACATCACTGCAC
>DASZZP010000115.1:0-31061 GCA_035544875.1 Thermoanaerobaculia bacterium
GTGCGGCACTTCCCGGAGGTCGGAAACGGCGCTGCGACGTGGCGGTGGAGGCCTACTCGAAGCATCGATCGGATCGCCCCCCGCAACCCCCGCGAGTCCCCTTCCCGGTTGTCGGAAGCCGCCGGGTCCCGACCTCCGGGAAGTGCCGCACGTCCATCAGCGGACGTGCGGCCTGCCCGGCGGCGCCGGGGGGGAAGGGGACGCTCCCTCCCCTGGGCACGGACCAATTTCGTCTTTGGGGCCCGGCCCCGGCGCCGTCCCAGGCGGCGCACCTCGCCGCTCAGGTCTGGTAAGATTGGCGCTGCAACGAAGCCCGACCGCCGGGTAGCGCGGCACGCGGACAGGCTGGGCGGGTACCGATAGGAGGAGGGATGGCATCCAATCAAGCATCGATGGCCCGCCGGCAGCGGGAGCGAGCACGCGTGCAGCAGGCGCAGGAAAAGCTGGCCAAGCGTCAAGAGCGGCGGGAGCAGAAAAAAGTGGCCACCGGACGGGTGGACAATCCGCTCGAAGATCCGACGATCGACTGGAGCGGCGCGGTGCGCGAGATCAAGATCACGACGCCCGACGAGCAGGGCGAAGCCAGCGGCGGAGCCGAGGCGCCCGGAGAGCAATAGCCCCAATCCGTGACATGGCCATCGCGGTCGGTGCGACGATTCCCGACGTCAGGCTCAAAGCCCTGACCTCCCGCGGCATCCAGGAGATCTCGACTGCCGAGCTCTGCCGTGGCAAGCGGGTGGTGCTCTTCGGCGTCCCCGGGGCCTTCACCAAGACCTGCTCAGGCCACCACCTCCCAGGTTTCCTCGAACTGGCGGCGGACCTCGAGGCCAAAGGCGTCGACCTCCTCGCCTGCGCCGCCGTCAACGACGTTCATGTCCTCGCGGCGTGGAGCGAAGCCCACGCGGTCGGCGACCAGATCCTCCTCCTCGCCGACGGCAACGGCGACCTCGCCCGCGCCATGGGCCTCGAGCGCGACTTCCGCCCCTCCGGGATGGGCATACGCTCCGAGCGCTACGCCGCGATCATCGACGACGGCGTGATCCGCACGCTCGCCCTCGATCCGCCCGGCGAGGTCAACGGCAGTGGCGCGGCCGCTGTCCTGCACACCCTGGAAGGCCTTCCGCGGTAGTCTTCACTGGAAGTAGCCGTTCACGTCGAGGATCAGGTCGACGGGCCCGTCTGACACGTTCGTCACGTCTAACGTCCCCGAGCCGTCGAAGGCAAGCGTCGCCACTGCGCTGTTGCCGCGAGTCTGCCCCGCCGAGAAGCTGATGGCGCTGGCCAGCGGGAGTCCCGTCTTGCCCGGGAAAAAGGTCAGAAATCCAGCCGCGGCGGGATTCGTGACGGTCACGTTGACCGAAACGGCATAGGCGCTCGCCGGGATTCCGCAGCCCGAGACACTGAGGTCGAACAGCCGCGTTCCGTTCGCCTGGAGCGGCGGACCGGCCAGGGGGCCGTCCGGAGCCGCTCGGGTGTCGATGACCCGGCAGGGTGGCAGAGTGTAGAAGCTTGTCGAGAAAAAGACCTGCACGGGGGTACTTCGGGTGATGGTGGTGTTGTCGCCTAGCTGACCGTTGATGTTCCAGCCCCACGTCCAAAGCGAGCCATCCGACTTCAGAGAGATATTGTGGTAGTCCCTTGCGGCAACGGCGATGACATTGCCGAGTCCGCTGACTTGCACGGGCTGATGCCTCTCCGTATTCGTGCCATCCCCTAACTGGGCCCGATCGTTACAACCCCATGTCCAGACCGTACCGTCCGCCTTGAGCGCCGCGGTAGAGCAATCTCCACCGGACACCGCGATCACATCGCTCAACCCGCCGACCTGGACCGGCACATTGCTCATTACAGTGGTTCCGTTCCCCAGCTCACCACTGGCGTTCTGTCCCCAGGTCCAGACCGTGCCGTCCGACTTGAGAGCCACGACGTGCTCCCATCCGGCCGAAACCTGTGAGACGCTGGTCAAGCCGCTCGAAGTGCTGACCGGCACGGGATAGTCCCTCTCCGTAGACGTCGTATCCCCCAGCTGACCGGCTCCATTGCTCCCCCATGCCATGAGCGTGTGGTCAGACATCAGGGCCAGGCTGAAGTTATATCCCCCGGTGATCGCCAATACCCCGCTCAACGGCTTGCCGGGCGCGGCCAGGACCTGGACGGGCACGTTCCTGTTTGTCCTCGTCCCGTCTCCAAGCTGGCCGGCGGCATTGAAACCCCATGTCCACGCCGTGCCGTCCGACTTGATTGCGAGGCTGTGGTATCCCCTGCCACCGAGGGAAGCGACCGAGCTCAATCCACTGACCTGCACGGGCGTATACCGGTCCGTGTTCGTTCCATCCCCCAGGTTGCCAAAGAGGTTCCCTCCCCATGACCAGACAGTGCCGTCGGACTTCAAGGCAAAGTTATAGGGCTCTCCACCCATGACGGCTATGATGGAGCTCAAGAAACCGACGTTGCCCGGCCCGTGGACTTGGATAGGCGTATGTCTGTCATTGCTGCCATGATTGTAGGGGTCATTGGGATCAAAGGTTGAAACCGTCCCGTCTCCGAGCAAGCCGGCGTAGTTCACTCCCCAGGTCCAGACGGTGCCGTCGGCTTTCAGGATGATGCAGTGTCGCGCTCCCCCCCAGAGGGACGTCACGCGGGTCGATGGCGCAGAAAGCAAACCGGCGTCGCTGCTCGTCGTCTGAGCGCTGCCGACCTCGAGTGCGCCCTCGGCCGCAACCAGCGGGCCAGACGCCGAGACCAACAGGGAGAGACCCGCGGCCAAAGACCGAGAGGCCCGTCGCATGGACGGAACTCCTCTGACGAAAAAATGGTGGTCCGCGATCAAGATTTTGTCACCTCGCTGCGACCAGCTGCGACCAATGAACGTCGAGCTCCGAGCCTCGCAGCCCAAAGCTGCAAGAACCTCTCCAACCTGGGCGAGAGTCGTTTCGCGCTGCGCCCGCTGGGGGCCACGATGCGCGGCAGACGGGGTGGCGCATCGCTAGCTCAGCGCCTGGCCGAGGCCGCGCAGGGTATGCTCCCCCAGCGGGCGAGCCCCGCGGCAGAGGGGGGAACGCAGTTCTTGCGGCAGCGGGCGGCACGGTCGCCGCATGCCGGCGACCGGGATCCGGGGTCCGTTCGCCGCAGGACGCCGGGAGGCGCTCGCCGGCGACCCGCGGTCGCCCGGCAGGCGTGAGCCGACCGCCCGCTGACCGGCTGGCGCTCTACTCGGCGCCGATGCCGAGATAGGTGCGCAGCTTCTCGCCTTCGAAGGCCGCCTCGGCGGTCGCCTCCTTGCCCATCAGCGACACCACGATACCGATCAGGAAGGCCGCGGTCATCGAGACGATTGCCGGGTTCCTGATCGGGAAGATGGCCTCCTTGTGCTTCAGCACGTCGACCCAGACGGTCGGGCTGATGATGATCAGGAAGATCGACAGGAAGGCGCCGGAGAGGATCGACCAGACGGCGCCGGCGGTGGTGAAGCCCCTCCAGACGATCGACATCAGCAAGGCCGGGAAGTTGGCGCTGCAGGCGACGGCGAAAGTCAGCCCGACCATGAAGGCGACGTTCTGCTTCTCGAAGACGATGCCGAGCGCGACGGCCAGGATGCCGAACACCACCGTCGCCCGCCGGGCCACCCGCACCTGCTGCTGCTCGGTCGACTGGCCGTGCTTGATGACGCTGACGTAGACGTCGTGCGACAGGGCCGACGCGCCCGCCAAGGTCAGCCCGGCGACCACCGCCAGGATGGTAGCGAAAGCCACGGCGGCAATGAAGCCGAGGAAGGGGGTGCCGCCGACCAGCTCGGCGACCAGCGGCGACGCCATGTTGCCGCCCTTGTCGACCTTGGAGATGATGTCGCGGCCGACCAGCACCGAGGCGCCGAAGCCGACGATCGGGATGATGATGTAGAAGTAGCCGATGATGCCGGTGGCCCAGAGCACCGACTTGCGCGCCGCCTTGGCGTCGGGCACGGTGTAAAACCGCATCAGGATGTGCGGCAGGCCGAGCAGCCCGAACATCAGGGCGAGACCGAGCGATATGGCGTCGAGCGAATTGGTGACCAGTCCGCCCGGCTCGAGCGCCTTCTGGGTGTACTTGGCGGCGACCGCGGCGTAGAGCGTGCTTGGGCTGAAGCCGAAGCGGCTGAGGATGATGAGCATGAGGATCGAGACTCCGACCACCAGCAGCACGGCCTTGACGATCTGAACCCAGGTAGTGGCGATCATGCCGCCAAACAGGACGTAGATCAGCATCACCGCGCCGACCAGCACCTCGGCCCACAGATAGGGCAGGCCGAACATCAGCTTGATCAGGTTCCCCGCCCCGACCATCTGCGCGATGGTGTAGGTCAGCACGGTCAGGATGCCGCCGATCGCCGCGGCGATGCGCACCGGCGTCTGGCGGAGACGGAAGGCCACCACGTCGGCGAAGGTGAACTTGCCGAGGTTGCGCAGCGGCTCGGCGATCAGGAAGATCAGCGCCGGCCAGCCGACCAGCCAGCCGGTGGCATAGATCATCCCGTCGTAGCCCTTGAGCGCGACCAGCCCGGAGATGCCGAGGAAGGAGGCGGCGCTCATGTAATCGCCCGACAGGGCGAGGCCGTTCTGGAAAGCGCTGACCGTCCGGTTCGCGGCGTAGAACTCCTTGGTCGAGCGCGTGCGCCTGGCCGCCCAGTAGGTGATGTAGAGGGTGATGGCGGCGATGCCCAAGAAGAAAAGGATGGCCGAGGTCGTGGGTGTGCCCAGAGTGGTCTGCATTGGTCAAGTCCCCCTGTGCGTCGGACGGTTTACTTCTGCACCAGCGCTTTGAGCCGGGCGACCTCGTTGTCGTAGGTGTTGTTGGCCCAGACGACATAGATCGCGGTGAGCACCCAAGCGGCGATGATGACGCCGACGCCGATCGGAATGCCGAGCGTGGTGACCTCGCCGATCTTCTGCGCCAGGAACGGCTTGTTCACGGCGACCAGGATGATGTAGCCGTAGTAGACCACGAACAGCAAGATCGTCAGCACGATCGAGACGGTCCAGCGCTTCTTGACCAGGCTCTTGAACTCGCTCGACTCCAGCATCTCGTGGGTCGACTTCATGGCTCCTCCTTAAGGCGGCACGTTGTGGTTGCGCCGGCGGACGGGGGCCGCCTGCCGGCGGGACCTCTGGAACGGAAGTGAAGAGTTCGCATCTTACCACGACCTGCCGGCTGAGATGCCGGTTAGCCGGCCGCGCTTCGGCAGATCTCGCCTGGCCCGGCGGCGCCGGGTCATTTTTGACCCAGGACGGCGCCCGGCCTGAGCACTCATCGGCGGTCCGGCGGCCCTCCCTGCGGACGATAGAGGCCGGCGGCGTTGACCCCCAGCATGCCGGCCCGGTAGGACCGTTCGTCGAGCAGCGCGAGGCCGGCAACCATGGCCGGGCTGAGCAAGGAGATCCGCCGGATGGTGTCGAGGCGCCGGGCGATGGTCTCCAGCTGCTCGTCGCTCTCCATCCAGCGCAGCCGGTCGAAGGCCCGCAGATCGAGCGGGACGGTGTAGCCGCGCAGGGTCTTCTCTTTCTCGACGTTGTAGAAGCCCTCGAAGTAGGACATTGCGAGCTCGCGCAGCGTGCGGTAGACCGGCTCGCGGAAGCGCAGGCCGACGTAGTTGGATTTGGCGATCGCTCCCCAGCGGCCGTCGCGCTGCCAGAGCGCCAGCAGGTGGTCGTCGTCGCGCTCGGCGAGGAGGTCGACGATGAGCGGCCGGTAGCCCATCCGCCGCAGCCCGGCCGCCGCCAGCAGCGCCCCATCGAAGCAGTGCGCCAGGCGGTCGCGCAGCACGCTCTTGGGGCAGCGGTAGATCGGCTCGGCGCTGTAGGGAATGTCGTCGAGGAAGCGCTGGATCGCGAGCGGGCTGTCGAAGCCGTGGAAGACCCGCAGCTCCCGATCCGCGAGGCTCGACTCGAATCGCTGCACCGCCGGAGCATCCGCTCTCATCGCTCTCGATCCCTCCTCCCTGGTCCGATTTCGACCGCAAGCCTAACCCGGACCGGGGTTGTCCGCCCGTATAATGGCGCCGGCCGAACCAGCCGTCTAAGTCTCCGACCCTCCCGAGCCCTGGCGGTGGCGCGGGAGGAAGCCGGCGGTCTGGCGCTCCACACTGCCAGGAGAGCCCGATGCAGCAGAGAGAGCCACGCTTTGCCTCCCGCTATGCCTCCCGCTTTGCCTCCAAAGTTCTCTGCTCGCTGGCGCTCGTGGCGGCGCTCACCCTGCTGCTGCCCGCGAGCTCTACTCGGGCGGCCGCGCAAGGCGCCGGCCGTGCACCGGCCCTCTCCGGGACGACCGATGCCGTCGACCTGGCCGTGGTCACCCGCATCCGCGACGAAGGGCTCCGCCGCTCGCGCCTCATGGCGACCATCGGCCACCTGACTGACGTGATCGGGCCGCGGCTGACTGGTTCTCCGCAGCTGAAAGGGGCCAACGAATGGACGCGTGACCAGCTCGCGCAGTGGGGGCTCGCCAATGCCCACCTCGAGGCGTGGGGACCCTTCGGGCGTGGCTGGTCGTTCAGCCGCGCCGCGGTGCACATGGTCGAACCGCAACGCCAGCCGCTGTTTGCCCTGCCCAAGGCCTGGACGCCGGGCACCGCGGGCCCGGTGCGCGGCGCGGCCATGCGGGTGGTGATCAACTCGGAAGCCGACTTCGAGAAGTACCGCGGCAAGCTGCGCGGCAAGATCCTGCTCTTCGACAAGACCGCGCCTCCGCCCGGGTCGGCGCCGGCCGCCCAGGAGGGGGAGCGGCCGCGGCGATTCTCGGCCGAGAAGCTGGCCGAGCTGGGCCAGTACAAGTCGGCGGCCGAGGTCACACCCGAACAGCGCAAGGCCGGACGGGAGCGCCTGGAGATGCGCCGGAAGCTGCGGAAGTTCTTGACCGACGAAGGGGCGCTGGCGACCGTCGACGAGAACCCGCTCCCCTGGGGAGTGCTCCGCGTGCAGTCGGGAGGACCGTACAAGAAAGAGGAAGACCCCGCCGTGCCGGGCCTGGTGATGGCCGCCGAGCACTACGGCAGGCTCGTGCGGCTGCTCGGCCGGGGTGAGCGGGTCGAGCTCGAGATCGAGGTCGAAGCGCGTTTCCATGACGACGATCCGATGGCCTACAACACCATCGCCGATCTCCCCGGCACCGACCGCTCGGGCGAGCTGGTGATGGTCGGCGCCCACCTCGACTCCTGGCACACCGGCACCGGCGCCACCGACAACGCCGCCGGCTGCGCGGTGGCGATGGAGGCGCTGCGCATCCTGCGCGCCCTCGACCTCCCCCCGCGCCGCACCATCCGCATCGCGCTGTGGAGCG
The DNA here is from genome assembly GCA_035544875.1 of Thermoanaerobaculia bacterium. Lineage (GTDB taxonomy): Bacteria > Acidobacteriota > Thermoanaerobaculia > Multivoradales > UBA5704 > JASLEW01. The sequence continues at coordinate 7,312 of DASZZP010000115.1, forward strand.
GCGAAGAAGAAGGTCTGCTGGGCTCGGAGGCCTATGTCGGCCAGCACTTCGCCTCGCGGCCGGAGCCGCCCGCCCTGCGCGACATCCCGGAGCGTCTTCGCGAGCCCCAGCCGCCGGCCCCGCTCACCCTGCGTCCCGAGTACCCCCACCTCTCCGCCTACTTCAACATCGACAACGGCAGCGGCAAGATCCGCGGTATCTACGCCCAGGAGAATGCCGCGGTCGTGCCGATCTTCAGCGCCTGGCTGGAGCCCTTCCGCGACCTGGGTGCCGAGACCGTCGTCATGAAGAGTGTCGGCTCGACCGACCACGTGTCGTTCGATCGCGTGGGCCTGCCGGCCTTTCAGTTCATCCAGGACGAGCTCGACTATTCCTCCCACACCCATCACACCAACGCCGACGTCTACGACCACCTGGAGAGCGACGACCTGATCCAGTCGGCGGTGATCGTCGCCTCGCTGCTCTACGATGCGGCGATGCGCCCGCAGTTGCTGCCCCGCAAGCCGCCTCCCCCTTCCCCGCCGGCGCGGCCGGCCGATCGCTCCTCTACGACCACTCCACGGAGGTGAACGCGATGTCACGACCGCGCATCGCCAGGGCATGCGGACTCGCGCAACTCGCCGGTTTCGCCGGACTCGCCATACTCGCAACAATGGCCGCAGCCGCGCCACTGGCCGCCCGCAGCGCTGAGCCGCCGCCGGCGGCCCCGTCTTCGCCGGCCGCACCGGCGCCGGCGGCCCCCCCGGGCGGCCGCCAACCGCTTGCCGAGATGGTGAAGATGGACGAGGACCTCAAGAAGGTGCATGAGCTGCTGGCGGCACAGAGCTGGGCCGCGGCCGGCGACGAGGCGCACGCTCTGCTGGCCGTGGTGGCGCCGCGCGTGCAATCGGACCCGGCGACACCGGCTGCCGTGCTCGGCTTTCTGGCCATCGCCGCTGCGGGCCAGGGAGATCGCGCCGCCGCCCTCTGCCGGTGGGAGGCGGCGCAGAGCCTCTTCCCGCGCCTCGAGAGCGCCGACCTGTCGGCCTACGGAACGGCGGCCAAGGCACTGCTCGATTCGGCGCGCGAACACCCAGGCAAGGTCTCGGCGAGCCGCGGCAAGGCGTCCGATCCCGAGCCGGTGGCGACCCCTGCCCCGGGCTGGACCAAGCTTGCCCGGGTCGCCAACCTCCAGGGCAAGGCGGTGGTCGAAGCGGTGATCGACACCAACGGGAGGATCCGTCACCCCAAGATCGCTCAATCGCTGGGCATGGGCCTCGACGTGATGGCGCTCGACGGGATCTGCGACTGGCGGTTCAAGCCGGCGTCAGTCAAGGGCAAGCCGATCGCGGTTCAGTACTCGCTCGACGTCAAGTACTCGGTGGTGCAGTGAACCGACCCGCCCGGGGGCCGAGGGCCCCGCGCCGCTGCGGCTGGGCAAAGGGTGACCCGCTCTATGTCGCCTACCACGACAGCGAGTGGGGCGCGCCCTCCCACGACGACCGCCACCTGTTCGAGATGCTGGTCCTGGAAGGTGCCCAGGCCGGGCTGTCGTGGCTCACCATCCTGCGCCGCCGGGCCGGATATCGCGAGGTCTTCGATCGCTTCGCCGCCAGGAAGGTGGCCGCCTACACTCCCGCCGACATCGCCGCGCGGCTGGCCGATCCACGGATCATCCGCAACCGGCTCAAGGTGGAGTCGGCGGTGCGCAACGCCCGGGCCTTCCTCGAGGTCGCCGCGGAGGCGGGAACCTTCGACGCCTTCATCTGGCAGTTCGTGGATGGCGCGCCCCGCCAGAACCGCTGGCGGTCGCTGTCTGAGGTGCCCGCCGAGACAGCCGAGTCGCGGACCATGAGCCGCGAGCTGCGGCGGCGCGGCTTCACCTTCGTCGGACCGACGATCTGCTACGCCTTCATGCAGGCGGTCGGCATGCTCAACGACCACCTGACCACCTGCTTCCGCCACCGCGAGCTCAAGCAAAAAGGCGCCGGGTAGGGACCCGGCGCCTTTGATTCAATTGCCGACCTCGAATCTGACTTCTACTGCACGGTCACCTTGACGCTGGCCTGGTTGTTCTTGGTGTTCGGATCGGGCGTCGAGGCAGTCACCGAGGCGCTGATCCCCACCGAGCTTGCGCCGTGCGGGGTGACCGTGAACTTGAGCGTCTCGGTCGCGCCGTTGCCGACGCTCCCCAGCTGCCAGAACCCGGACGTGGGATCGAACTTCCCCTGCGACACGGTGATGGCGGCGGGGTCGTACTTCGCGCCGCCCAGGGTCACGTGCACCCGCGGGTTGTAGGACGGATCGCCGCCAAGGTTTTTCAAGCCGACCTGGAAGCTCACCGGCTTACCGGGGTGCACGCTCGAGGCGCCGGCGCTGGCGGTGACCGCCAGGTCGGCAAGGCGCGGCGCATTGATCGTCAAGTTGGAGATGTCGTTTTCCGGATTGGGATCGATCGGCTTGGAAAACGCGATCTGCGCGGTGTTGACGATCTCGCCGCTCGAGGTGACCGTCGCGTGGATGTGGAGGGTGGCGCTCGCGCCGACGGCCAGCTGGCCGACCGACCACAGGCCGGTATTCGGATCGTAGGCGCCCTTGCTGTCGTCGGAGACGTAGGTCAGAGCGTTGGGCAGCCCGTCGGAGACCAATACCTGCCGTGCACGGTTCGGTCCCCCGTTGCTGACCGTGACGGTGAGCGTCACCGGGACGTTGACGGCCGGCTTGACGACCGCGGGAGAGACCGAGCTGGTGACCGCCAGGTCGGCAAAGCGGGCGCCGGCCAGCGGCAGCGCCTGGGCCTGGGTGCCGCCGCTGTTGTGATGGTGCAGCAGCAGGGCGCCCAGCGAGCCCTGGGCGACGAAGTTGGGGACGTTGAAGTTGACCGGCAGCGAATCGCCGTTGAGGTCGAAATCCACGAAGGCGCCACCGAAGTCGAGGCCCTGCGCGGCGTAGTCCCAGGTGAAGGGGCCGTCGGCGCCGTCGTAGCGGAAGTTCGCCTGCGGCGTGCAGAGCGGGAGAAAGCCCGGGCAGGTCTCGACGCGCCAGCGGAAAGCGGTGCCCTTGAGCCCGAGGGACTTCAGGCTCACCGCCAGGAACATCACGTTGTTGTTGAAGGTCCGCGTGTCGACGGCCGAGGCGGGAAACAGGTTGACGAAGAACTGGGTGGAGATGGTCGACTTGGCGGCGTTGAATAGGCCGGTGAGGAAGGTGTCCTGGCCGTCCGCAACCCTGCCGAACAGCTGCGACGCCATCGTTCCCGGGTTGCTGTTGAACAGCACCTTGTCGTAGGTGCCGTTGTTCTGGGTGTCGATGTAGATGTTGAAGGCGACGTCGGTCGGCGACATCCAGGGCCCCCAGGTGGAGACCCCGAAGAGCAGCGCCGAGTCCGCGGCGTCGTAGGCCACGCCGGCATACTGCAGATTGGCGTAGGCCGGGATGGTCGGGTCGAGCGCATGCGCGACTTGCAGCTCGAACGGGGTCACCAGCGAGGCTTCGGTCTTGGGGAAGGTGCCCTTACAGGCGCCGGCCGAAGTCGTCCCGGTGCAGACGCCGATCCCTGACAGCGCAACCGCTGTCGCACCCACGGTGGCACCGCCGGTGGCAATCGGGAAGGTGCCGCTCATCGCGGAAGCCGGAGCGATCGCCGCGTAGAGCGGGACCCGCATCTTGGTTTGGCCGCCCTGGCCGAAGGTCAGGTAGCTGCCGGCCTCGGTGAGAACCTGGCGCGGCAGGGGGCCCAGGGCTGCAAGCGGCGCCGGTGCCGCCTGGGTGGGTGCCACTGTCGCATCGGCCACGTGGTCCATCTTCGAGGCGTCGGCGTGCATCTGCACCGGGACCTGAACGGCGCTGTTCGGCGCCACGACGAGAGTGGAAGACGAGCCGGAGAGAGAGTAAGAGACGCCGGGAGCGGGTGTGATGTTGTCGAAGCCGAGGCTGAAGGTGGCGGCCTGCGAGCCGTGATTGACCACCCGCAACTCTTTGATCTGGTCGAGGGTATGAACCGCCGCGCTGTCGAAGGTCAGCGACACGTGCCCGGGGTCGTCGTCGTTGAAGGCGGTGACCTGGTTCTGCGCGGAGACCGCAACGTCCACGCGGCCGGCGCCGATGCGGCCAACGCCGTAACGACCACCGGTGCCGTTGGGCCCCACCGTCACGTCGTGCACGGCGCCGTTCATCACCAGCGCCTTGAGCTCCTCGACCGACCAGTCGGGGTGGAGCTGGCGGAGCAGAGCCATGGTGCCGGCGATGTGCGGCGTCGCCATCGAGGTCCCTGAAATCGTCAGCACCTGGCCGCCGGGAATGAAGCCGCTGGGGCTGGGAACGAGGCAGCCGCCGCCGGTGATGCCGCTGCCCCCGGGGAGCGCCGCGCAGCTCATCCCCGACTGGGCCGACGGGATAAACAGACCGGGAGCGGCGATGTCGGGCTTCAGCCCGATCGGACCGCCGAGACCGCGCGGACCGCGGGAGCTGAATCCTGCCAGGGTGTCTGCCAAGGTCGGCGGCGCCGGCAGGGTGGCGTTGACGCCCGGGAGCTGCGCCTTGATCGTCGCGCCGTCCGCCTGCGAGATCATGACGGAGGGGATCGTGAAGGTGCCGCTGCCGCCCATCACGCCCGCGGGGCCCGCCACGTTGTTGACCACCACTGCCGCGATCGCCCCGGCATCCTGGGCGTTCTGCGCCTTGACGACGAAAGTGCAGGTACCGCGGTCGATCACCACGATCTTGCCGCTGACGGCGGCGGCGTTGGTGAGGGGCGCGCAGCCGTCGTTCGGCGCCGCAAGGACCAGGTCGGCAGTCTGCCCGGAGGGGGATGGGCCGAAGGCCGCCGGTACGGCCGCATAGTCGCCGGCAATGGAGCCGGGCGAGTTGACATGGAGCTTGCCCGTGGCAAGAACGCCGGGGTCGACGGATGCCGCCGCCGAGATGGCAAAGTCGGCGGCAGCCGGGCTGCTCGTGACGAAGTAAGTGTCGCCGTTGTTGCCGGAGGCGGCGGCCACGATCACCCCGACGCTGGCGGCGGCGTCGGCTGCCTGAGCGGTGAAGCTGTTCAGTCCGCCATTAGGCGAGCCCAGCGACATGTTGATGACGTCGAGGTGGTCGGAGAAATCGCCCTTGCCGCTCGGGTCCATCGCGAACTCGATGCCCTGCGCCACCACCGCGCTGCCGCCGCCGCAGCCGAAGATGCGGATGGCGAAGAGGCTCGCCAGCGGCGCCACGCCGGGGCCGATGCGCAGCGAGCCGAACGGCGTCGACGGACCGTAGGGGCCGGTGAAGGTCGTGCCGTCGGCATTGACGCCGAAGCCGGCTGCGGTGCCGGCGACGTGGGTGCCGTGCCCGTTGCAGTCGGTCGGGTTGGGATCGGGCTTCGGGGTGTTGCCGCCGGTGTAGTCGTCACCCACGAGATCGGTGCCGCCGATCACCTTGGCGGTCGGGAAGAGGCCGTTTTTGTTGGTGACCCGGTCGTTCTTGGGATAGTTGTGGCCCGAGCCTCCGAAGTCCGGGTGCTGATAGTCGATGCCGGTGTCGATGATGCCGATCTTGACGCCGGCGCCGGTCACGCTGCCGCCCAGGCCGAGAGTATTCCCCCAGGCCTTGGGCGCACCGATGAACGGCACGCTGGTCTTGTTCGTGGGGTATTCGAGAGGGATCACGTCGGCGCTCTTGACGCCGGGAAGCATGCGGATCTGGTCGAGCTTCGCTCGATCCACCATCACGGCAATAGCGTTGAGCGCCTTCTTCAGGCGGAACATCTCTTGCGCGTGGATCGGCGCCGCGGCCAGTGCCGCGGCGAGCTGCTCATGGCGCGGCTCGAGCTGCGCGATCTTGGCCTTGGCGGCGCTGCGCGCATTGGCGAGCGCCTGCTCCCGCGACACCGACTGGTCGGCGAGCGCCATGGCGTAGTCGACCGCCGCGGGCGGATCGAAGAGCTGGACCATGACCGGCACGGGCCCGGCTGATGCGTCGAGGCCAGTCAGCGGTGCGGTGACCGCGGCGGAGACCTCGGCGGGTCGGTCCGGCGGCCCCCACGGCGCGGCGAGGCCGGCGGCGGCGGTCATCAGCGCTAAAACGATGGCGATCGTCAGGCGTAGGAGTTGCTGTGGAACTCGGAACATGTTGCCTCCTCTTGTTGTCTGTTGTCGCCCTCCCCAAGGGCGGAACCGTCAGGAGTCATCAGAGAGCGGGCTGCACTGCGGAGTATACCCGCATTGCGGGCGCAAGCGTATCGCCGGCAGCGCACGCCTCCTCCGCGGAGTGCGGCGGAGAAGTGCCAGCATAGCGAGTTGACTATATCTACCCAATGCCGCCAACAGCGCCCTGGGGTACGGCGCGGCCAGAGAGCTCGACGTCCCGGATGCGGTGCGGATACCGGTCGCCGACGCTTACCTGAGAGGCCGCCGGCAAGGCGTCGCCTCCTTGGCGCCGCGGAACCTCCCGCCAGGTGTCGTCGCCAGCCTCGACTACGGCCTGGACCGCGGCGAGACGGCGCCGGAAGGACCCCGGCGGCATACCGGCTGGAAGCGACCGGAATCAGTCACATCTTTTCCATTGACTCACCTTTCACGGCGTGCAAAGCTCAGCCGCCCGGAGCCGCGGCCGGCCCGCCGTATGCGCCTCCGGACCATCCCGGCCCAGCGCGACCAGATCATGACCGCCCCAGAACCGATCGTCGAGGCGCGGGAGGTCGAGAAGTCTTACCTCCAGCCCGAAGGCAACCAGATCGAGGTCATCGCACCGACCAACCTGGCCATCTATCCCGAGAGCTTCGTGGCGCTGCTCGGCCCCAGCGGCTCGGGAAAGTCGACCATGCTGCGCATATTGACCGGGCTGATCCCGCCCTCGGCCGGCGAGGTGCGGTGGCACGACGGCCCGCTCTCGGGGCTGCTGCCCAACGTCGCGATCGTCTTTCAGAATTTCGCCCTCTTCCCGTGGCTCACGGTGCTCGAGAACGTCGAGGCGCCGCTCGCGGCGATGGGCCAGCATGCGATCGAACGGCGCAAGCGGGCGATCAAGATGCTCGACACCGTCGGGCTCGACGGCTTCGAGACCGCCTATCCGAAGGAGCTCTCCGGCGGCATGAAGCAGCGGGTGGGGTTCGCCCGCGCCCTGGTGGTCGAGCCCGACGTGCTGTTCATGGACGAGCCGTTCTCCGCCCTCGACGTGCTGACCGCCGAGAACCTGAGAGGCGAGCTGCTCGAGCTGTGGACCAGCAAGAAGATGCCGACCCGCGCCATCTTCATGGTCACCCACAATATCGAGGAGGCGGTGCTGCTCGCCGACCGCATCGTCGTGCTGGGGCGCAACCCGGGACGCATCCGCGCCGACCTCGCGGTCGACCTGCCGCGCCCCCGCGACCGCAAATCAGCGCGCTTCCTGGAGCTCGTCGACCACATCTACAAGGTTCTCACCCAACCCGACGTCGAGCATGCGCCGCCCAGCGGTCCGCGCGCCCCGCGCACGGCGCCGTCCTACCCGGCCTATCCGATGCTGCCGCACGCCCGGCCGGGCGGCATCGCCGGCCTGCTCGAGATCCTCATCGACCGCGGCGGCAAGGACGACCTCTTCCACCTCGCCGACGAGCTGGTGATGGAGGTCGGCGACCTGCTGCCGATCATCGAGGCCTCGAGCCTGCTGCAGTTCATCCACGTCCAGGAGGGCGACGTCGAGGTCACCCCGGAAGGCAAGGCCTTCGCCGAGGCGGACATCCTGACCCGCAAGAGCCTGTTCAAGGAGGCGGCGCTCAAACACGTGACCCTGCTGCGTCAGATCAGCAACGCGCTGCGCGCCAAGTCCGACGGCACCCTGCCCGACGATTTCTTCTCCGACATCCTGGACGAGCATTTCAGCCAGGACGAGGCCGAGCGCCAGCTGCAGACCGCCATCAACTGGGGACGCTACGCCGAGATCTTCGACTACGACGCCAAGTCCGGACGCCTTCACCTGACCGAGTCCTGAACCCGCGCCCCACGAGCGCCCTGCACCATGCTCAAGCCGCAAGCGCATCCGTCGATGGTCGAGGAGCGCCCTGGGCGGTCGTGGACCGACCTGCTCATCTTCAGCTTGGGCCTGGCGCTCTTCTACGGCGTCCTGACCCTCGCTCGCGGCTGGCTGGGGCCGTTCACTCCCGCAGCGGAGATCTCGCGGAGCGTCCGCGCACTGCCCGGCTACACCGCCTACTCGGTGCTGCGCATGGCCGTCGCCTACGGGCTCTCGCTGCTGTTCGCGCTGGTCTACGGCTATGTCGCCGCCTACTACCCCAAGGCCGAGCGCTTCATGATCCCGGTGCTCGACATCATGCAGTCGATCCCGGTGCTTTCCTTCCTGCCCGGCGTCATGCTGGCGATGATCGCGGTCTTCCCGCACAGCCAGATGGGCGTCGAGCTGGGGGCGATCCTGCTCATCTTCACCGGCCAGGTCTGGAACATGGCCTTCAGCTTCTACTCTTCGCTCAAGAGCATTCCCGCCGAGCTGCACGAGGCGGCGCGCATCTACCGCTTCAACGTCTGGCAGCGGCTGACCCGGCTCGAGCTCCCCTTCTCCGCGCTGGGATTGGTATGGAACTCCATGGTCTCGGTCGCCACCGGCTGGTTCTTCCTGATGGCCTGCGAGATGTTCGTGCTCGGCAAGCGCGACTTCCGCCTGCCCGGCCTGGGCTCGTACCTGCAGACGGCGGCGAGCGCCGGCGACACGATCGCCATACTCTGGGGGCTGGGCGCGATGATCGGCGTCATCGTGCTGCTCGACCAGCTGGTCTGGCGGCCGGTCATCGCCTGGGCCGACAAGTTCAAGTTCGAGCAGGTGGAGAGCTCGATCGCCCCGCGCTCGGCATTGCTCGAGCTGCTGCAGCGGTCGCCCGCCCTCGCCTACCTGCGGCGCCGGGCAGTGCAGCCGCTCGCCGAGCATTTGATGCTCTTCTTCGCCCGCCGCGCCGGACGCCGGCACTCGCCGCCGGGGCGCCTGGCGGAGCTGCGCAGCTGGGCCGGGCGCGCGCTGGCGGTTGCGGTCCTGGCAGGTGCCGGCTATGCCCTGCTGCACGTCGGCCGGCTGGTGGCCGGGCTGACCTGGGCCGAGCTGCGCGACGTGCTGCGCGGCGCCGGCTACACGCTGTTGCGGGTGATCGCGGCGCTGGCGATCGGCGCTGCCTGGGCGATCCCGCCGGAGTGGCCATCGGCTCCTCCCCGCGCCTGGCGCGCATCGCGCAGCCGATCGTGCAGATCGCCGCCTCGATCCCGGCCACGGCGCTGTTCCCCGTGATGCTGCTTTTCCTGATCGGGCACGGCGGCGGCATGGGCATCGCGGCGCTCGCGCTGATGCTCCTCGGCACGCAGTGGTACATCCTGTTCAACGTCATCGCCGGCGCCATGGGGATCCCCAGCGATCTCAAGGAGGCGGCGCGCGTCTTCCGCTTCCGCCGCTCCGACCGCTGGCGGCGGCTGCTGCTGCCGGGCATCTTCCCGTTCCTGGTCACCGGCATGATCACCGCCGCCGGCGGCGCCTGGAACGCCAGCATCGTCTCCGAATACACCCATTTCAAAGGGCAGACCCTGCAGGCGACCGGCCTCGGCTCGCTCATCGCCGCCGCCGCCGACAGCGGCAACTTCGACCAGCTGCTCATCGCGACCGTCGTGCTGGCGTCGATCGTGGTGGTCACCAACCGGTTGGTCTGGCGGCCGCTCTACCGCTTGGCCGAGCACCGCTACAAGCTAGAGAGCTAGGCGCGCAGACGCGATTTTCCGTGGGTCCGGCGGCCGGGGCCGGGCAGTCCAGCCCGCGCCCGGCAGGGCAGGCTCGGCAGTTCAGCCGAGCACGAGACGGAGCACACCCGGCCTTCGTAGTGCTAGAATGCGTGCGCCCACCGCGAGAATTGTTCTCGCTTGAAGCGCCCCGATTCAATCCCGGATGTGCGCCCTGGAGGCCGACATGACGGATCTCTCCTCAAGCCGAACGCGCGTGCGGTCGGCCCTGTTCGTCGATTTCGACAACATCTACCTCGGCCTGCAGAATGAAGACCCGCGCGCCGCCGATCAGTTCGCCACCCATCCGGGGCGCTGGCTGCGCTGGTTGCAGGAGGAGCTCCCCAACGAGGCCGACCGCGGCGGGCGCAAGATCCTGCTGCGGCGCTGCTATCTCAACCCGTCGCAGTTCAGCCGCTTCCGGCCCTATTTCATCCGCTCCGCCTTCGAAGTGGTGGACTGCCCGCCGCTTACCCGCGGCGGCAAGACGAGCGCCGACATCCAGATGGTGATGGACGTCATGGATGCGCTCGGACACGAGACGCGCTTCGAGGAGTTCATCATCCTCTCGGGAGACGCCGACTTCACGCCCGTGCTGCTGCGGCTTTCGCGCCACGACCGGCGCAGCGTCGTGCTCGCCGCCGGCCCGGCCTCGGCCGCTTACAAGGCGGCCTGCGACCTGCTCATCGACCAGGACACCTTCCTCGAAGAGGCGATCGGCATCACCGACGGCACCTCCGCCCGGCCGAGCGCGGGCAGCGACCTGCTGCGGCGCATCGCCGCCAAGGTCTTCGAGCGGGCCAGCGTCAGCGGCGAGCTGGTGGCGACCGATCTGCCCGGGATCTTCCGCGAGTTTCCGGAGTTCACGCCGGACAGCAACTGGCTCGGCTTCTACAGCCTGCGCGGCCTGACCAGCGCGGTGGTCGGGGCACGCGGCGACCTCGAGATGATCGACGGCGATCCCTGGCGAGTGCGGGTGAACCCGGACGCCCCGCCGCCGCCCGAGGAAGAGCTCGAGGCGGCCGCGGCCGCGACGGCGACCGCCTCGGGGCGGGCACCGCTCGGCGCCGGCGCACCGGTGCCGCGGGCTTACGGCCCGGCGGGCACGGCGCTCGCCTCGCCCGAGCTGCTGCGCGGCATCGCCGACAAGGTCTACGAACGGGCGAGCGGCGCCGGCGAGCTGCTCGCCACCGATCTGCCCGCCATCTACCGCGAGTTCCCGCAGTTCACACCGACCAGCAACTGGCTCGGCTTCTACAGCCTGCGCGGCATGTCCGATGCGGTCATACGCTCGCGCGGCGACCTGGAGATGGTAGACGGCGATCCCTGGCGGGTGCGGGTGCGGCAGCCGGCTGCCGGCGGCGCATCGGCCGAGCCGGCGGCGGGGAGCGCTGACTCCGCGGCGCAGACCGAGAGCGAGCCGGCCCCGACCGACGCCGAGCAGCTGGAGCGCAACCGCCAGAGCGAAGAGATCGTCGACTACGTGCGCAGCCTGGTAGAGGTCTCCGACTCGGCGCTCCCGATGACCACCGCGGCGCAGATGGTGATCGCCCAGTTCGGCGACAGCGTGCTGGCCTCGCGCTGGCTGGGCGCCGGCACCTTCCGCGATCTGCTCGCCCCACGTCTGGGCCCGGGCTTCGCCGTCTCCGCCTCCCGCCCAGGCTACCTGTACGACCCCGACCGCCATCAGACGCCACAGGAGGAGCCGCCGGAAACGATCGACCTCGGCGACCCGGGGCTCTCCTCGCTGGCGCACCGGATTCACCGCATCACTGACACACCCTACCTGACCTCGGCCGAGTACGGCCTGGTCTTCCGCAAGATCGCCGAGGAGGTCAACGAGGAGGGCTACTTCCTCACTCGCACCTCCAAGGCCGTGCGCGATCGCTGCATCGAAGAGGGGACGCCGATCGCCCGCATCAATGTCAACTTCATCCTGCGCGGCATCGTCGCCGGCGGCCATCGCTTCGGACCGGACGAGAGCGGCAACGCGCTCGAGCTGGGGCACGCGTTCCTCAAGAACGTCCTCGGCCTGTGCGAGAGCGCCGGCATGCCGCTGTCCGAAGACGAGCGGCTCCAGGTCTCGGAGTGGATCCTGGGAGATATTCTCACCGAGCTGGAAGAGCCGCCGGGGGAGGACGCGGCTGAGGACCTCGAGGAGATGGAGCAGCTGGCGGAGCAGCAGGCGGGCAAGGCCGGTGGCGCGCAGGAGGGAGGGGCATGAGAGCGCGGGTCGGACTCGCCCTCCTGTGCTACATTTCGCGCCTTCCGGGGGTCAGCCGGAGCGAGCCATGATCAAGAGCTTGTCGATCAAGGTTCCGGGCAAGGGTCTGCATGAGATCACCCGGGAGGTCCGCGGCGTGGTGGACGAGAGCGGGGTGGGTGAAGGGCTCTGTACGCTTTTCCTCCGGCACACCTCGGCCAGTCTGGTGATCCAGGAAAACGCCGACCCTTCGGCGCGGCGCGACCTCGAGCGCTGGCTCAACCGGCTGGTGCCGGAGCGCGACCCGCTCTACACCCACACCGCCGAGGGACCCGACGACATGCCGTCGCACATCAAGGCCGCGCTCACCGCCAGCTCGCTGTCGATCCCGGTGGTCGACGGGGCGCTCGGCCTGGGAACCTGGCAGGGGATCTATCTCTGGGAGCATCGCCGGTTCGCCAGCCAGCGCCAGCTGCTGATCCATCTGGCAGCCTGAAGGCGGGAGGAGCCATACCGCACGGAGCGCTGGAGGCCGGCCGCCGCCGGCGATCGTGCCCGCCGGGGCGAGGAGACGCGTGGCCGGCCGCCCGTGTCGCCATGGAGGCCCTAGGGGGGAGCTAGTGCAGCAGGCGCCCGAGCAGGTTTCGCCGGCGGTCGCTCCGGGACCGGAGCACCGGCGCGGCTTCCCCATCTCGTGGGAGACGGTGCGCCGCCTGCTGCCGCTGCTCACGGTGGCCCTCTTTGCCGCCTCGCTGTGGCTGCTGCACAAGGAGCTCGCCGGCTTCCGCTACCGCGACGTGATGCGCTTCCTGCCCTCGCTCCCGCGAGGGCGGCTCCTCGAAGCGCTGCTCGCCACCGTCCTCGGCTATGCCGCCATGACCGGCTACGATGCGCTGGCTTTCCGCCACATCCGCAAGCCGCTGCTCTACCGCAAGATCGCTCTGGCCTCCTTCTCGGGCTACGCGTTCAGCAACACCCTGGGCTACACGCTGCTGACTGGCACGCCGATCCGCGCCCGGCTCTACGCGGGGTGGGGGTTGTCAGCACCGCAGGTCACCCGCGTCGTGCTCTTCTGCTTCGTCACCTTCTGGCTCGGATTCCTGACTCTCGCCGGAACCACCTTCGCGGTCGAGCCGCTGGCGCTGCCCAGCCTCTGGCACTCCCCTCTCGCCACCACCCGGCCGCTTGGCATCCTCTTCGTGGCCGCGGTCGGCGCTTATCTCGCGCTGGCCGCGCGGCGCCGCGAGCCGCTGTCGCTGCGCGGCCTCGAGCTGCCGCTGCCCGGCCTCCGCCTGGCCCTGGGCCAGCTCGTGCTCTCCTGCCTGGACTGGGGGCTGGCCGCACTCGCCCTCTACGCGCTGCTGCCGAGCCACGAAGGGCTGTCGTACTGGAAGCTGCTGGCGGTTTTCCTCCTGGCGCAGCTCGCCGGGGTACTGAGCCAGGTGCCCGGAGGCCTGGGCGTCTTCGAGACCGCCATCGTCTATCTGCTGACGGCGCTCGACCCGATGCAGGCGGCGCCCAAGGTCTTGGGGGCTCTGGTCGCTTTCCGCGGCATCTACTACTTCATGCCGCTGCTCGCCGCCAGCCTGTTGCTCGCGGCGCACGAGGTGGCGCTGCGACGCTCGGAAGTGCTGCGCGTCGCCCGCTTCGCCCGCAGCATTGGCACACGCGCTTCCGTGGTGGTGCCCCAGGTCCTGTCGCTGACCACCTTCCTGGGCGGAGCGATTCTGCTGCTCTCGGGCGCCACTCCCGCCGTGCGCTCGCGGCTCGACTGGCTCGCCGCGCTGCTGCCGCTGCCGGTCATCGAGCTGTCGCACTTCGTCGGCAGCCTGGTCGGCGTCGCCCTGCTGCTGCTCGCCCTCGGACTGCAGCGGCGCCTCGACGCCGCGTACCACCTGACCGCGGCGCTGCTGGCGGCCGGCATCGTGGTGTCGCTGCTCAAGGGTCTGGACTACGAGGAGGCGATCATCCTGTCGCTGATGCTGGCGGCGCTGCTCCCCTGCCACCGGCACTTCTATCGCAAGACCGCGCTGCTCAACGAGCCGTTCACGCCGACCTGGCTGACGGCCACGGCGATCGCCGTTGGCGGCGCGCTCTGGCTCGCCATCTTCTCCTCCAAGCATCTTGAGTATTCGCGCGAGCTTTGGTGGCGCTTCACCCTGGAAGGCCACGCCCCGCGCTCGTTGCGCGCTTCGGTCGGCGCCGTGGCGCTGGCGCTCGGCATCGCCATGTGGCGCCTGCTGCGTCCGGCGATGCACCGCATCACGCGCCCGAGCGAGACCGACCTCGACCGCGCGGCGGCAATCGCCAGCCGTTCGCCGCGCACCTATTCTTATCTGGCCCTGCTCGCCGACAAGCAGCTGCTGTTCAACGAGGCAGGCACCGCGCTGCTCATGTATGGGGTCGAGCGCCGCAGCTGGGTGGCGATGGGCGACCCGATCGGCCCCGAAGGAGAGCGGGCGGAGCTCGCCTGGCGCTTCCGCGAGCTCTGCGATCAGCACGGCGCCTGGTGCTCGTTCTACCAGGTGAGCGAGAAGCGGCTCCACCTCTACGTCGACCTGGGGCTGTCGCTGGTCAAGCTGGGGGAGGAGGCGCGGGTGCCGCTCGCCGACTTCTCTCTGGCTGGCGCGAACCGCAAGAAGCTGCGCTGGGCGCAGCGCAAGACCGAGGAGCTGGGCGGACGCTTCGAGGTCGTCCCGGCCGGCGCGGTGCCGGCGCTGCTGCCCGAGCTGGAGGCGGTCTCGGACGCCTGGCTCAAGGAGAAGAACGCGCGCGAGAAGGGTTTTTCGCTCGGCTTCTTCGAACCCGGCTACCTGTGCCGCCTGCCTCTCGCCCTGGTGCGCAGCGGGGGCGAGATCGTCGCCTTCGCCAACCTCTGGCAGGGGGCCGAGCACGAGGAGCTGTCGATCGACCTGATGCGGCATCGGGCCGGCGCTCCCTCGGTGGTGATGGATTACCTGTTCGTCGAGCTGATGCTGTGGGGCAAGCAGGAGGGCTTCCGCTGGTTCAACCTGGGCATGGCGCCGCTCTCAGGGCTCGAGGGCCGCGGCATCGCGCCGCTGTGGAGCCGGCTGGGCAAGATCGTCTTCCGTCACGCCGAGCACTTCTACAACTTCCAGGGCCTGCGCCAGTACAAGGACAAGTTCGAGCCGGTCTGGGAGCCGCGCTACCTCGCATGCCCCGGCGGCCTGGCCCTACCCGGCGTCCTCGCCGACACCGCCGCCCTCATCTCCCGCGGCTTCCGCGGCCTGGTCGCGAAGTAGAGGACCCTTCTTCGCCGGCGGGGGCGGGGCGGGCGGCGCGGTCAGCTCGCGGTACAGGTTCACAGCCAGCGCCTCGATCGCCGATTCTTCGCGGGGGGAAGCTGGACGCCCGCCGCGGCCGGCGAAGATCAGGCGTTCGAGCAGGGCGTCGGCCCGCACCCCCTGCTCGCCCTGGGACTGGAAGGGCGCCAACCCGTCGTACCAGGCGTAGAGGCGGGCGAGACGCCCGGCGTCCAGACGGCCACGGAGCTCGGGCTCGCCGGAGCATGGGCTGGCGCGCACCTCGCCGGTCAGGTAGACCGCCAGATCCTCGCAGACGCCGCCGGCGCTCGCGCCGCGATGCCAGGCGAAGGCCAGACCATAGGCAGAGGCGCTGGCCCCGGCCGGCGCCTCGACGCCCACCAGTCGGGCCCATTCGCCGATCATCCGCTGCTCGACCGGCCCCGCCCGCGCGCTGCCGCGGCCGCGAAAGATGAGCTCCTCATAGCTCATCGCCAGCCGGAAGGGAGCGTAGGTCCGCGCGAAGAAACCGAGGTCCGCAGCGCGCTCGCGGCTGGCAAACAGGTAGCGCACGCGCCGCCCGCCTAGCGGCCCGATCACCACTCCGCCCGCGTCGATCGACGCCCACTCGCGCAGCTCGCCAGCGCGCACCCGCTCGATTACGCCAAGGACGGCAGGAGAATGGCCGGCAGAGGCCCGAGAAACGACGGCTGAGACCTGAGATGCGTCGGGCGAGGCCTGAGCCGCGGCGGCCGATGCGGATGGGGAGGCGGCTGGACTGGCGGGCGGCCGAGGGAGCGCTGGGGCCGCCCTCGGCACGGATCGGGCCGGCGAGGACACCGCGCGACTCGGCGCCGCCTGGCGCGCGCCGGCCGCCGCGGCCGGACCCGGCCTGCCACAGCCCCCGAGCCCAAACGCGACGGCCAGCAATGCTCCCCATGACGCCAGCAGGCCGAGCGCTCTCATAGCGCGTACCCTATCAGCCAGTCAGCCAGGCCCGCCCTTGACAGGACGGGGAGGGTGGTGGGAGGATTTGAACCGTGGTTCAAATCACGGCAGTAGGTCCGGAGACCGCGGGTAGGGTGCTCGAGAAGAAGCGCGAGATCCTCGACGCGGCGGCGCGGGTGTTTCGCCGGCGGGGGCTCTACGCGACCGGCATGCGGGACATCGCGGCCGAGCTGGGGATGGCGGTCGGGAACCTCTACTACTACTTCCGCGACAAGCAGGAGCTGCTGGCTTTCGTGCAGCAGGACGCGTTGGCGGGGCTCCTTGCGCTGGCCGATCGGGTGCGCGGCCTCGGCCTGCGCGCCGACGGCCAGCTGTTCCTGCTCGTCGTGGGGCACGTGCGGATGCTCAACGAGGCGACGCCCGGGGCGCTCGCGCATCTCGACGTCGAGGCGCTGGGAGAGGCCTGGCGGCAGGCGATCCAGGTCCAGCGCGACCGCTACGAGCGGTCCTTCCGCGAGGTGATCGACGACGGCATCACCGCCGGCGTGTTCAGGCCGGCCGATGCCAAGGTGGCGGCGCTGGCGATCCTCGGCGCCAGCAACTGGACGGTGCGCTGGTTCCGGCCCGATGGCGGCAAGAGCGCCGCCGAGATCGGCCGCGAGTCGGCGGTCCTCCTGGTGCGGGGCCTGCTGGCGCCGGGCGTCGAGCTGGTCGAGCCACCGGAACATCTGGCCGCTCCGCCGGCCTCCAAGACGAACCTGGTCCGTGCGCCAGGGGAGGGGGCGTCCCCTTCCCCCCCGGCGCCGCCGGGCAGGGACCCGGCGGCTTCGGGCAACCGGGAAGGGGATCGAGGGGTTGCGGGGGGCGACCCGACTGATGCTTCGAGTAGGCCTCCACCGCCAGTCGCAGCGCCGTTTCCGATTTTCCTGGAGTGCCGCAGCAGGCGAAAGCTGCGGCATCCCTCGGGATCGGCACCGCCGGTGGGGACAAGAAGGTGACCGGCATGGACGAGCAGGTGGTTCTCAGGCTCAGGGTCAACGGCGAGGAGCGGATGGTGGTCGCGCCTGTCCACCACACCCTGCTCGAGGTGCTGCGCGAGGAGTGCGGGTTGACCGGCACCAAGCACGGCTGCGAGCTGGGCGAGTGCGGCACCTGCACGGTGCTGCTGGATGGGCGCCCGGTCCTCTCCTGCCTGACCCTTGCCGCCGAGCTGGAGGGGCGCGCGATCGAGA
The DNA here is from genome assembly GCA_035544875.1 of Thermoanaerobaculia bacterium. Classification (GTDB taxonomy): domain Bacteria; phylum Acidobacteriota; class Thermoanaerobaculia; order Multivoradales; family UBA5704; genus JASLEW01. Next base: position 24,668 of record DASZZP010000115.1, read on the forward strand.
CCGTCGAGGGGCTGCAGCGCGGCAATGAGCTGCATCCGCTGCAAACGGCTTTTGCCGACCTCGGGGCGGCCCAGTGCGGCTACTGCACGCCCGGCATCCTGATGGCCGCCAAGGCGCTGCTGGCCGCCAACCCGCGGCCCGCGCGGCGGGAGATCGAGGAGGCGCTGGCGGGCAATCTGTGCCGCTGCACCGGCTACATCAAGATCGTGCAGGCGGTGGAGTGGGCCGCGGCGCGGCTGCGAGGCGAGGAGACCGGACCACCCGCGGAGGCCCTCTACGGCGCGCCGCTGCCCGGCCCGGGCCCGCGGCCGGCGGGCTTGTAGCGGACGGCCGACGAGACGAAGACGCAGACGGAGACGAAAAAAACAAAATGGCGGAACCCGCTGAGAAACCGGCCGAGACTGAGCCGGATCCGGCGTCCCGGCCTGCGACGCGGCTGATCGGCACGCCCTTCAGGCGCGTCGACGGCCGGGCCAAGGTCACCGGCGCCACCCGGTTCGCGGACGATCTCGCTTTTCCGCGCATGGCCTTCCTGCGCCTGGTGCGGGCCACGGTGCCGCATGCCCTGATCCGGCGCATCGACCTGTCGGCCGCCGAGCGGCTCCCCGGCGTCCTCGGTTTCCTGACCGGGCGCGACTTCCCCATCCCCTTCGGCATCCTCCCCGTGTCGCAGGACGAGCACGCCCTCTGTCCGGACAAGGTGCGCTTCGTCGGCGACCCGGTGGTGGCGGTGGCGGCCGCGAGCGAGGATGCCGCCTACGAGGCGGCGCTGGCGGTCCGGGTCGACTACGAGCCGCTGCCGACTATCGGCGGCATCGAGGAGGCGCTGGCCACCCCCGAGCCGCGTCTGCACGACTATGGCGAGAGGGGCAACGTCCACAAGACGGTGTCGATGGAGTTCGGCCCGGTCGTGGAGGGCTTCGCCGCGGCCGACCTGGTCTTCGAAGACACCTTCTTCTACGAGGGCAGCACCCACCTGCCGATGGAGCAGCACGCTGCAGTGGCCGTCCCTGAAGACGACGACCGGGTGACGCTCTATTCCTCGACCCAGACGCCCCACTACGTCCACCGGGCGCTGGCCAAGGTGCTCGCCCTGCCGCCCTCCCGCATCCGCGTCATCGCCTGCCCCAACGGCGGCGGCTTTGGCGGCAAGAGCGACCCGTTCAGCCACGAGATCGTGGCCGCCAAGATGGCGCTGCGGCTGGGCCGCCCGGTCAAGGTCACCCTCAACCGGGAGGAGGTCTTCTACTGTCACCGCGGCCGCCACCCGGTCCTGATGCAGGTCAAGACGGGGGTGAAGAAGGACGGCACGATCACCGCGCAGCACCTGAAGACGGCGCTCGACGGCGGCGCCTACGGCAGCTACGGCGTCGCCTCGACTTACTACACCGGGGCGCTGCAGACGGTGACCTACCGTCTGCCCGCCTACCGCTTCGACGGGGTCCGCACCTTCACCAACAAGCCGCCCTGCGGCCCCAAACGCGGGCATGGCACGCCGCAGCCGCGCTTCGCCTTCGAAGTGCAGCTCGACAAGATCGCCGCCCGGCTGGGCATCAACCCCGCCGACCTCCGCTTGCGGATGCTGGCCGAGCCCGATTCGGTGACCGCCAACTGGCTGCGCATCGGCTCGATGGGGCTCGGCGCCTGCATCGAGGCGGTGGTCGCCGGGAGCCGCTTCCGTGAGCGCTACGGCCGCCTGCCGCGGGGGCGCGGGCTGGGCCTGGCGTGCGGCTCCTACCTCTGCGGCGCGGGGCTGCCGATCTACTGGAACCATATGCCGCAGTCGGGGGTGCAGCTCAAGCTGGACCGCTCGGGCGCCGTCGCCGTCTTCTGCGGCGAGGCGGAGATCGGCCAGGGCTCCGACTCGGTGCTGGCCGCCGTGGTGGCGGAGGTGCTGGGCGTCGAGCTGGCCGACATCCGCCTCTGCGTGGCGGACACCGACCTCACCCCGGTCGACCTCGGCAGCTACTCGTCGCGCGTCACCCTGATGGTAGGCAACGCGGCGCTGCAGGCGGCCGAGCGGGCGCGGGAGATCATCGCCGGCGCGGTCGCCGAACAAATCTCGGTGCCGGCCGGACGCCTGGTCTTCGCCGGCGGGCGAGTGTTCGACGTCGAGGAGACGGAGCGCGGCCTGAGCTTCGCCGAGGCGGTGATCTGCGCCGAGGCGCGCGAGGGGACGATCGGCACGGTCGGCAGCTACGTCCCGCCGCGTTCGCAGGGGCGCTACCGCGGCGCGGGGGTGGGACCCTCCCCCGCCTATTCCTACAGCGCGGCGGTGGTCGAGGTCGAAGCCGATCCGGAGACCGGGATCTGGCAGCCGCTCCAGGTCTGGATCGCCCACGACGTCGGGCGCGCCATCAACCCGGTGCTGGCACTCGGCCAGGTCGAGGGGAGCGTCTACATGGGGCTGGGCGAGGTGATGATGGAAGAACAGGCGTTCCGCCGCCTGCCACGCCACCTGTCGGGCGCGCTGGTGCACAAGTTCCCGTCGCTGCTCGAGTACAAGAGCCCGACCTTCGCCGACATGCCGCCGGTGACCACCTACCTGATCGAGGATCCCGACCCGCGCGGACCATTCGGCGCCAAGGAGGTCGGCCAGGGTCCGCTGCTGCCGGTCATGCCCGCGGTCGCCAATGCGCTCTACGACGCGCTCGGCGTGCGCGTCGACCAGGTGCCGATCCACCCGCACATGGTGAGGAAGGCGCTCGAGGCTGGGGCGAAGGGGCAGGAGGCGCGCTACGGTCCGGCGGGCTTTCCGGCGGTGGATTTCGGCGAGACGTTGATCGTCCCCAGCCCCGAGCAAGGGGGCGACGGCACGGCCATCAACGACTTCCGCGAGCGGCTGCGCGCCGGCATGCGCCAGTCGGCGAGCACCGCGGGAACCATGACCACGCGCGAGGAGGCTCTGCGGCAGAAGCGGCTGAGCGTTCTCTCGAGCGAGCTCGAGGACGGGACGAGGAAGCCCAAGTAAATGCTTCGCTTGCCCAAGTTCAAGCTCTACCGCCCGCGCTGCCTCGCCGAGGCGGCGGCCATCCTGAGCGGCGAAGGGGCCGGCGAGGCCGGCGGCCGCGCCGAAGAGGACGCCGCCGGGGCAGCCGCGGCCGCGGCGCCGGTGGCGGTGCGGTTGGTTGCCGGCGGCACCGATCTCTGGCCCAACATGAAGCGCCGCCATCAGAAAGCCTCGGCCGTGGTGAGCCTGATGGCGATCCCGGAGCTGGCCGGGGTGCGCAACGGGACCGCGAGCGCGGCCGGCGAGGTGCGGCTGGGAGCGACCACGCTGCTCGACGACGTGGCGCGCCACCCGCTGGTCGCCGAGCGCTATCCCGCGCTCGCCCGCGCGGTCGCCTCGATCTCCTCGCCGCCGCTGCGCAACATGGGGACGATCGGCGGCAACGTTTGCGTCGACACCCGCTGCACCTATTACAACCAGACCGAGGACTGGCGGCGCGCGATTGACTACTGCATGAAAGAGGAGGGCAAGATCTGCTGGGTCGCGACCAGCTCGCCCCGCTGCTGGGCCCACTCGGCCTCCGACTCGGCACCCATGCTCTGCGCCCTCGGGGCGCGGGTCAGGCTGGTGTCGCGGCAGGGCGAGCGCGTGCTGCCGATCGCGGAGCTCTACAACGACGACGGCATCGACTACCTGTGCCGGCGCCCCGACGAGATCCTGGCCGAGATCCTGCTGCCGGCCGAGGCCGCGCGCGAGAGCTGCCGAGCGGCGTTCTGGAAGCTGCGGCGGCGCGGCTCGATCGACTTCGCGGTGCTGTCGGTCGCCGCCGCCCTGTGGACCGACCCGGCAGGACGGGTCACGCGTGCCCGCCTCTTCCTGGGAGCGGTCGGCAGCAGCCCGGTGGCGGCCACCGCGGCGGCCCGGCTGCTCGAGGGCTGCGAGGTGACCGCCGCGCTGGCGGCCGAGGCCGGCAGGCTGGCGCGCAAGGCCGCCACCCCGATGGACAACACCGACTTCCAGGCCCAGTGGCGCGGCGCCATGGCCGGCAAGTACGTCGAGGCCGCGCTGCGCGAAGCCGCCGGCCTAGACCGCGAGCGCCTGGCGCCGAAACATCTCGGATTCGAAACCTGAAGGGTACGGCGGGCAGAGCGTCTCTCGATCCGCACGTTTCTGGGCCGGGAGAGGGCCTGAGAAGGGGCTCGCGAATGAGCGTCGGCGAGGACCGAGACGGCGCAGACCGGGAGGGCCGGGACACGACGGGGGCGCCGCGGGATTCCGCCCAGGGGGCGCGGCCGGCGCCGCGCGGCCCGGTAGTGGCGATCGTGCCGGCGGCCGGGGCCTCGCGGCGCATGGGACGGGCCAAGCTGCTGCTGCCATTCGGCGACACGACGCTGGTCGGCGCGCTGGCCGACGCCCTGCACCAGGGGGGCGCCGAAGCGATCGTCGTGGTGACGGCGCCGGGCGATGCGGCCTTGCGAGCCTGGTCCGCCGAGGCGGGCCTGGTGAGCGCGATCAACCCCCGCCCCGAGCAGGGCATGCTGTCGAGCGTGCGGGCAGGGATCGCCGCCCTGGGCGGCGCCGCCGAGCTCGGCCGGCGCGGCGCCACCCTCCTCGTCACCCCGGCCGACCTCCCCGCCCTGCGTGGCGAGACGGTGACCGAGCTTCTGCAGCGGCTTGCCGCCTCCCCGTGGGCGCGGCTCGCGGTCCCGGTCTACCGCGGCCGGCGCGGCCACCCGCTGGCCATTGCCGCGCTGCTCCTCGACGAGATCGACGCTCTCGACCCACGGCGCGGTCTGCGCCATCTCCTCGACCGCCACCTCGGCGACCTCCTCGAGGTCGTCGTCGAGGATCCTGGTGCGGTCGCGGACGTCGATACCCCGGGCGACTACGAAAGCCTTCGTCCGCGCGCCTGCTGAGCCCGTGAGCCTTGCCCCTTCCCCTTACGGGCCGTGGAGTGGGCCTTCAGCCGGCCCCCGGAATCGTCTCGAGCTCCAGCTCGATGCCGCCCGCCATGGAGGCGACGAGGTTGTAGATGGCGCCGGAGATGAGGCCGCCTATGAAGCCGATGATGCCGTAGAAGATCGGGAAGAAGATCACCGCGCCGACGCCGAAAAGGACGCCGAATACTGGGTTGCTGTGTTGGGGGGAAAAGGCGTTGCCCAGCGCCGCGCCGAAGAGCGCGAACAGGGCGAAGATCCCGCCTCCGATGAGACCAAAGACGGCGTAGGTGCACCCCGTCACCGCCGCCAACGACAACACCCGCACCCTCCTGATTCGAGTCAAAGTCATTCGAGCGCCTCCTTTCGCACCGTGCCCGCCGGGCGCGCTCCCCGGATACAAGCGGGACGGACCCATCTGACTTGCCCGTGAATGAAACTTCTCAAACATTATCACCGCGTGGTCCTAAGCAATCGCCGCAGCCGCCGACCTTCCGCGGCTGCCGCTGGCGGCGGTAGGATCGGCAGAATCGATGATTTCCTCCCCTTACGAGCCACCCCGCCGCTGGCGCTGGCTGCCATCGGCGGATTGGCTGCGCTCCCTGCGCCGGTGGGTCTGGCGGAGCTGTTTGCGCTGGCTCGACCGGCTCGGCGGGCTCAGGACCCTGGGCGGCATCGCCCGAGCCATGGCGGCCGCGGCACTTGCGGCTGCCATTCTGGGAGGGGGCTGGGAGCTGCTGACCTGGCCGGATGTGGCGGCGCTCGCCCGGCAGCGGCCGCGCACTACGGCCTTCATCGAGCACTACCGCGATGGCGGCTGGTTCGGGCAGCCTCGCCCTGTCGAGTGGCGGTGGGTCCCTTACGCCCAGATCTCGCCCAACCTCAAGCGCGCGGTGATCTGCGGTGAAGACATGGGATTCTACTCGCACCATGGCTTCGAGCGCTCGGAAATGAGAATTGCCTTGGCGGACGCCTGGGCCGGCAAGAAGCTGCCGCGCGGCGCCTCGACGATCACTCAGCAGCTGGCCAAGAACCTCTGGCTCTCGCCGTCGCACAACCCACTGCGCAAGCTCAAGGAGGCGGCTTTGACCCGGGAGCTCGAGCGCCGGCTCGACAAGCGCCGCATCCTCGAGATCTACCTCAACGTGATCGAGCTCGGCCCCGGAATCTACGGCGCCGAGGCCGCCTCCCGTCACTATTTCGGCAAGTCGGCCGGCGGCCTGAGCGAGCGCGAGGCCGCGCAGCTGGCGGCGGCCCTCCCCAATCCCACCGACTGGCATCCCGGTGCCGCCAGCCGCTGGTACCACCGCTACACGCAGATTATCCTGCGGCGCATGAGCCAGGCCGGCTGGCTCCGCAGCCTGATCTAGTGGAGTGCGTCAAACGGACGATATCTTATCGAGTTGAGCACGAGCTCTCTTCACTTTCTCGAGGATATCGGTCGCTTTGGCGGTCCAGATGAAGGGCTTGGGATCGGCGTTGTGCTGCTCGACGGCGCGGAGCAGGG
>DASZZP010000116.1:0-2743 GCA_035544875.1 Thermoanaerobaculia bacterium
CGTAGGCGATGAGGACGAGGATCGAGGTGGCGCAGCCGATCAGCACGCCGGCCGGGTTGGCGAGCAGGCCGACCTCCTCGAGCGAGGCCTGCATGTGCTCGGAGATGGTGATCCCGAGGTCGAGCACCCGCGACGGGCTCAAGGCGGAGGTCGCCGAGGCAGTCTGGCCGGCCACCTCGAAGCCGTGGGTGACCGCGGGGAGCCAGATGGGGAACAGAGTAAGGAGGGAGAAGAGGAAGGCCAGGACGATGAACTTCTTGAGCAGCGCGGCGGCGATCACGTCGAGGCTCTCCCGGCCGAGCGCCCAGAAGAGCCCGGAGACCGCGAACTCGAGGGTGGCGAGCAGGGCGAAGGTCTTCAAGGCGAGCGGCAGGACGCGCTCGAGCCAGGAGGCGGAGAGGTCGCCGTAGGAGCGCACCACGCCGTCGAGGATGTCGTCGGGGTTGGTTTGCGCGCCGAGCGGGCCGGCGAGGACCACCGCGGCAGCAATGGCGAGCAGAAGGGGGCGAGGGTTCATGGCGATCCTGTTGGTGACGGCGGCCGGTCAGGGGCGGAGCCAGGGGGGTTGGAAGGTGAAGCCGGGAGAACTGCTGCGGTAGGCGGCCAGCGACGTCTCGAAGGTGACGTCGTGGAAGGTGGCATCGGCCTGCGCCTGGCGGTTGACCCAGTAGCCCTGGGCGACCGCCTGCAGGTTGGCGCTGACCGCGAGCGACTGGCGAGCGAGCAGCTGCTCCTGGGCGGCGAAGCCGGAGAGGGTGGCGAGCTGCTCGAGCGCCTGCTGATGGCCGTCGGAGGAGGCCATCTGGGCGCGGATGGCGGCCAGGGTCTGCTCGCCGGCGGCGAGGCTCTGAGCCTGGCGCGCGGTCGCGGCCAGGCCGGCCCGGAAGGTGTCGAGCGCGCGCTCGGCCTGGAGCGGCGGCAGGGTCGGATCCAGCAGGCGGGTCCAGCCGGGATAGGTGTGGCGGAACTGGGCGCCGATGTCGGCCAGGCTGTAGCCCAGCGACTGGCCGGAGCGGATCAGGTAGTCGAGCTCGAGCAGGAGGTCCGAGACCTGGCGCCAGTTGGGGTGGTCGAGCTTCTTGAGCGCGCGCAGCTGGGCCTCGATCTGGCGCACCTGGTTGGCGATCTGCGCGTAGTGCTGGACGATCTGGAGCGCCGCCTGCAGGTAGTGGAGGTAGTGCCAGTAGCTGTTGACGGCGATGTGCGCCACGTCGGTGACCGGAATCTGCGCCGGCGCCGGCTGTGCGCAGACGAAGAGCAGGAGGAGCGCGGCCATGGCGGCGGCGCGCCAAGCGCGGGCAGGGACCCGCGCGCCCAATGAACCGCGCCGGGAGCGGCGGCGGGGCGGAGCGGCGGGCAGAGCGGACGAAGCGGACGGATTCATGCAGACCTCCCGGAGAGGGGCGGCTCGGGCCGGAGCGCCGCGAGCGCGCCGGGTGGGGTGAGGCCGCGGCGGGCCAGCCATTCGCGCGGCCAGTCGGCGCCGAGGCGTTCCAGCAGCGGGCGGGCCTCGGCCAGCGTCTCGGCCTGCGTCATCCCCTCGGCGGTGCCGAGGAAGGCAAGGGCGAGCGGCCCCAGGCCGAGCTCGAACAGGCGCGAGCCGCGCGGGCTCTTGAAGTAGTAGTCGCGCTTGCGGCGGGCGCGGGCGAGGAGCTGGATCTCGGTGTCGTTGAGTCCGAGATCGCGGTAGAGGCCGATGTGGCCGGGGGTGGAGGCCTCGGGGTTGGGCAGCAGGATGCGGGTGGGGCAGCTTTCGAGTAGGACGTGGCGGTTGGGGCTCTCCCAGAGCTGGGCCAGGCTCTGGGTGGCGAGGACCACCGCGGCGTTGTGCTTGTGCAGGGTCAGCAGCCACTGCTTGATGCGCGCCGCGAAGACGCTCTTCATCAGCGGCAGCCAGGCCTCCTCGATCACCAGCAGCGACGGCCGTCCCTGCTCCAGCCGCTGCTCGACGCGGTGGAAGAGGTGAAGCAGGACGGGCAGCAGCACCCGGTCCTCCATGTCGACCAGCCGCTTTAGCTCGAAGACCTGGTACGGCGCGCCGCCCAGCTCGAGGTCGCCGCCCGTCTCGCCCGTCCCGACATCGCCGGCGAGCTCGTCCCGGTCGGCGTTGAGCAAGTGGCGCAGGCCGCCCTCGGCGTAGGGGGCGAGCGCCGCGACCAGCTCGCGGTCCTGGAGCTGGGGGAGGAAGTCGGAGAGCCGGCGGTGCTCGGGCGGCTCGGTGGCCGCGAGCAGCAGCGCCGCGTCGAGCGCCTGGCGCCCGCCCGGGGTCACCGCCACGCCGTTGACCGCGAGCAGCCCTTCGAGCCATTCGAGCGCCCACAGCCGCTCGCCCGGCCGGTCGATCTGCGCCAGCGGCTGCAGCGCGACCGGCTCGTGCACCAGGTCGTAGTGGCGGGCGCCGGCGGCCTTGGCCAGCAGCCAGCCGGAGTAGCCGACGTCGAAGCTGAAGATCTGGGCGCGCGGGTAGCGCAGGAACTGGGCGATCAGCAGGTTGAGCAGCGTGCTCTTGCCGGCGCCGGTCGCGCCGACGACCAGGGTGTGGCCGACGTCGTCGTCGTGGAGGTTGAGCCAGAACGGGGTGGCGCCGGTGGTGGCGGCCCAGACCAGGGCGGGGCTGCCGGGCGGGAAGAGCGGCGACGGGTTGTGGCGCAGCCCCGGCCAGACGCTGGTCGCCGGCAGCAGGTCGGCGAGGTTGCGGGTCGACAGCACCGGCCGCCGCAGGTTGGCGTAGCCGTGGCCGGGC
>DASZZP010000117.1:0-5926 GCA_035544875.1 Thermoanaerobaculia bacterium
CGTCGAGGCCGCGCAGCTGGAAGTAATCGAGCGCCAGCTCGGCGTGCATGGAGAGGCGCACCGCCTCGAGGTCGGCGGCGGAGGCCTGGGCGCTGGCGACGCTGGCCTCGATCAGGCGCCGGATGCGTCCCCAGACGTCGACCTCATAGGACAGATCGACCGGCAGCTGGAAGTCGGTCGTCGGGGCGCGCGACAGGCTGGCGGTGGAGTTGAGGCTGCGGTTGGCGGAGATCTTGGAGCGGGTGACCGCGGCGCCGGCGGTGACGGTCGGAAAGAGCGGCGCGCGCGCCCAGCACCGCCGCGCGGGCGCCGCGGAACTGGGCCTCGGCCTGGGCGATGTTCTGGTTGCCGACCGCCACCTGCTCTTCGAGCGCATTGAGCTGCGGGTCGGCGAAGAGTCTCCCACCACCTGCCGCGCGCCGCCTGGTCCTGCGGCTGCGCCGGCTTCCAGGCCGTCCCCGCCGCCTGCTCCGCGGCGGCGGCGGGCGCCGCCTCCTTGTAAGAGGCGGACAGCGGCGCCGCGGGCTTCTTGTAGGACGGGCCGACGGTACACGCCGAGGCCATGATCATGGCCAGGATCGCCCCGCTTGCCCCGCCTCTCCACTTCCTCGACCGGAATATGCGCATGCCCGTCACCTCATCACCCTGCCCCACCCGGGGCGTTCAAGGAACGTGCCGAACCGTGCCCAAGCGCGGCACGGTCCCGCGCGCCGACCTCGCCTGATCAGCGCACCATTTTTGATACACTCCGGACATGGCGGAAGAAGATGAACAAGGGAGAGAGCCTGTTCTACGCGTCGTCTTCTACCGCACTGAGGCTGGCAACGAACCGGTGCGCCAATGGCTCAAGGGCCTGGACCGGATGGACCGCAAGGCAGTGGGCGAGGACCTCAAGACGGCGCAGTACGGCTGGCCGTTGGGAATGCCGCTGATCAAGAAGCTGGAGGCCGGCCTCTGGGAGGTCCGGTCCCACGTTTCCCAGGGCGTCGCGCGGGTAATCTTCACCGTCGCCGAAGGCACGATGGTATTGCTGCATGGCTTCATTAAGAAATCACAGAAAACACCGCCGACAGACCTCAGGACAGCTCGCCAACGTCTGGCGGCCCTACGCAAGGAGTGATCCCATGAAGAAGGAGCATCTCGGCAGCGAGTTCGATGACTTCCTGCGAGAAGAGCATCTCCTTGAAGTCTCGGAGGCTACTGCCGCCAAACGGATGATTGCTTTTCAAATCGCCAAAGAGATGAGACGGCGCAGGCTTACCAAGTCGGAGATGGCCAACCTGATGAAGACCAGCCGGCCCGCGTTGGAGCGCTTGCTCGACCCCGCCAATCCATCCGTAACGTTGTCCACCCTAGAGCGTGCGGCATCGGCACTTGGAAAGAAGCTCAAGGTCGAGCTGGCATAGGATTCCTGGGCGCCATGGCGGCGCGGCCAGGCGGTGCACTTGGGGCTAACGCTAACGCCGCAGGACCCATACCTGCTGACCGTCAACCAGCGGAAACACTTTCGGAGACCGCGGGAAAAGGCTGAAAAGCTCGTCGCCAAGAACCATTGAGGCCGTGGTCTGGTTGACGAATCGCAGCCTCAAAGACGGTTGCGGGCGCAAGGGTCGGACGTAGAGCACGAAGTCATAGCGGTTCAGCTCGGCGCGAATCTGGTCGATGTGTGCTGGGTCGGCGGGAGGATCGCTGAACGTGAACGGATCGCCTCGCAGGTGGGCGAGGTAAGAGAATGTGTTTGGATTGAGGCTCGGGTATTCCTCGACGATCGCGACGTTGCGTGTTGCAAGCCCTCTGCCGCCGCGGCTCTCGGCCTCGAGGTAAGTGATGATCGGCGTCGCGTCATCGGTAGGTTCGGGCCGACGGTTGAAGCCAAACGTCGAGGCGTCGACCGGGAGAACCGCGTGGCCGAGCGGCGTGGCGATAAAGATGCGGTCGGGAAGTGCGCTGATCGGTGGCAGGATCGTCAGGAGGGTCTGGACGACTCCGCCGGCGCAGATCGCCGTGACGACGAGACGGCGTAGCGAGGTCCACGGGATGGAAACAGCGAGGCAGGCGAGGAGTACGGCAACGCCCGGCATCGCGGAAGCGGTGAAGCAAGGGTCCTGGTTAGGCGACGTGGCGACGGCGAAGTAGGGCACCGCGACCCAGCTCACCACGAAGACCGGTCGCCGCCAGTCCCGTGCCAGATCGAAGGGGGCCATCCATCTCGCGCCAGCCGCCCAGCCCGCCACGACCAAACCAAGGGCCGCGAGAACGCAAAGCGCGAAGAACCAGGAAATATGATAACTGATGAGGTGAAGAGTGAAGGCGGCAATCGCGTCCCAACGGAGAGGTTGAGTGGGTCCATTTGCCAGGGTATTGCTGATGCCTGCACGAAGGTAGTCGAGGGTTGGTGCCCACGCATGCGCAAACCAGCAGGCTGGAAGGGCGGTCCCCAGGAGAGGCGCGATGGCGGCGTTGCGGATCCTGCGGTGCGCCGGGCTGGTCCGGCCCGAGCGCGCCTCCCTTACCGCGACAACTATCGTGCAGAGCGCCGTCACCGCGATGGGCCCGGCGATCAGTCCGGGAAATGTCAACTTCGTCAACCAACCCGCGCTGACGACGAGACCAAGCAGGATCGACGCCCGCGTGTCCTCGAACTCGCGAAGGACCAGCAGTAGAAGCACCGCCAAGGTGGTGAGGGAGATCAGCAGGAACTCTACCAAGACCTCGTGCGAAAGGCCCACGACGAGGGGTGTCGTCGCGGTGATGGCCATCGCGAGCAGGCCCGCTCGCCGGTCGACGAGGCGATTGGCGATTTCCCCCACCGAGAGCAGGAGAATCGGCCAGAGGAGCAAGTTGAGCAGCACGCCGCTCTGTGCAGTTCCGCCAAAAAGGAGGAAGAACGGAACCATCGCGAGCGGCAGCAGCGGCCCCCTCATCGGGTCGAAGGTGAGGATCTCGTGGCCCAAGCCGCCAAGGCCGCGCTCCTCGAGACCCTTGGCGAAGTCCAGCGCGACATCGAGATAATGGGACTGGTCCCACGCCGGAGGCAGCCTGTCGACCTTGATCCAGAATGCCGTCAGACTCATGCTGGCGACGACGATCAGCAGCCGAGCTGCCGTCCAACCGGAACGCCAGCCTCGGTCCGTTGAGGCCGGGGAAGCCGACGCGGCGCCGGCGCTCGCGGCGCTCGTCGCGTCCTCCGGCCGGGACGGGCTGGTGGGCATTGTCGCGTCCCTTCAAGCCGGCCGTCTGCAGATGACCAGGTACTGAGCGCCGAGCGGTACGCCCGCGAGCCAACGTTCGGACCGCCGAAGCCAGCGCGCGAAGCGCGGGAAGAAAAACAGAAAATCCGTGTCGACGGGATCGAGGCCCGCGCCGCGCAGCAGGCGACGGGCGCCGCGAGGTGACAGCAGGACGGCGTCGCGATCGAAGGGGATGCGGCTCATCACCCACCGGGTCCCCGGATTCCATGGGTTGTTCTCGAAGAGCGCGAAGGTTCCTCCGGGCCGAAGGCTGTGCCAGATCGTCTGCAGCGCCCCGGGCCTTTCGGCGGGCGCAATGTGGTGAAACACGCCATTGCAGAAGACGAGGTCAAACTGTCCCGCCGGAGCGAACTCGTCGCGATGGATGAAGCGGACGTTATCCCCGGCGAAGTCACGGTTGGCGATGTCGAGCAAAACCCGCGACGCGTCGACACCGACGATCGAGCTCGCTCCGAGAATCTCCCTGGCGAGCGGCGCCGCGTTGCCACGACCGCAACCAAAATCGAGCGCGTCGGTCACCGGTCGTCCGGTTTCGTCGAGCCGCCGCTTTAGCCACACCAATCGTTCTCGCGCGAAGTAGCACGAGTCCTCTCCGGAAAGCGCCACCCCTCGCTGGAGCTGTGCCTCATAGTCGTCGCCGACTGTATCGAACGCGGAAGGGGAACCCGGCGCGTCGGGTCTCACAACCTGCGTCGCAACCCGAGAATACTGAGGAAGAAGCTCGACAGCACGGCTTGCACGCCGAGCGCAAACAGGGTCACCCCGGGGATGACCCAGCGCAGCGTCACTGCATACTCGAGATGGCCGAAGCCGGTGTGCCACCACTTGAGGACCGCAGCGAGCAGCAGAAACGTTCCAGTGAGGCACGAGAGCCCGCCGAGAACCACGCCCTTCTCCATCGTCACGAGGCGCGCGGCGCGCTCGAATCGGGGATCAGGGGGAAGCAGGCCCTGGCCGATGGCGAAGAGCTTGGTCGAGACAGCGAAGATGAGGGCCTGGAAGCCACAGAGGAGCGCCAAGCTGGCGAACAGCAGCGTGTGCGCGTCGAACGTGATCCCGCGGACGCTCAATCCCGGCAGCGCCACCGCATAGCCCAAAACGCCGAGGACGACGAGCACCAGACTCGGGTAGAGGAACAGCCAGCGGGGCGAGAACATGAGGTAGAAACGCAGCGTGCGCCAGCCGTCGCGGAACGTCTTGAGGTGGGGCGGGTGCGTCGTGCGGCCATCCCGGTGGAGCCTGATCGGAACCTCGGTGATTCTAGCTCGCTGGAGACTCGACTTGATGATCATCTCGGTCGCGAACTCCATCCCGGTGCAGCGCAAATCGAGGCTCTGGTAGAAATCCTTGCGAAAGCCGCGCAATCCGCAGTAGGCGTCATGAATGGGAGCGTGGAACCACCGTCGTGCCATGAGAGAGAACATCGGGTTTCCCCACCACCGGTGGAGAAACGGCATTGCTCCCGGGGCGACCGTGCCCCCACCCGCAGGAAGCCGGCATCCCTGGACCAAGTCGTAACCCTCTCGGAGCTTGCCGACGAGCTTCGGGACCTCGCCGAAATCGTAGCTGTCGTCCGCATCGCCCATGACCACGAATCGGCCACGCGCCGCGGCGATCCCTCCCATCAGAGCACTGCCGTACCCGAGGGCCTCGACCGCAACCACCTGAGCGCCCAGACGCCGTGCAATCTCGGACGATCCGTCGACGCTGCCGTTGTCGGCAACGATAATCTCTCCCACGATCCCGCTCGCTTCCAGGGCGCGCTGAGCCTTGCCGATACACGAGCCGAGGGTGTCCGCCTCGTTGAGACAGGGTATGACGATGGGTGGAAGTACGCGAGGGTTGAGCGGACTTACGGACACATGAATGCGCCAGTGTCCTGGATGGGCATCGCGGGGTGGTTGACCCCGTTAGTGTAGACGTTGCCCGATGTGGTGGAGTAGTCGACTACCTGGATTGCATAGCCGACGTTGGTGGTCGCCGCGGCAAAGAACCACCAGTGATTGCCGAGGGCGCAGCCCTCGACCATCTTGACAAGCATTTCCGAGTTGTCCGACGAGAAAAACCAGAAGGTTCCGGACCCACCATTCAGAGAGATGGCGTGGCCGGGCCCCTGGCTCCCGTCGGACTTGGTCCAGATCACGGAGACGCCGAACCGGCCGCCCATGATGCAGAGAACCGTGTCGCTGGAGATGCAAGTACCGGTGGAGCTCGTGACCGAAACGTCGGACGGAACAATGTCCTTCAATTCGGTCTTGTTGACACAGGGCATCTCGACTGGATCCTCCGGGCGGCAAATTCCGGAGTCATCCGGGACCAAGACCTTGAAAGTCTCGGCTTTGTTCGCGGCAGTACCATCGCCACCGACGGTAGCGACGGCGGGAATGGCCATGGCGATGAGTGCCATGGCCACGATGAGCAGGGTGATGCGCTGCTTGGTCATGGCGTCTCCTTACAGCTCGGGCGGGGAAGCCGAGGACAGTCTTGATGGATCCACGCACCCGGTAGGTTAACACAGTTATTATAGCTTAGCTGCTAGTGTAGTGCGTCGCAGATATGATATCTTATTGGCGCATCGCTCGTATAAGATCCTGGGAGGATCGATCCATGCGAGTAGCGCCCCCGGTTTCGCTCTCGGACGAAGAACGACGGCAACTTGAGCAATACGAGCGTGG
>DASZZP010000118.1:0-31065 GCA_035544875.1 Thermoanaerobaculia bacterium
CGATCCGCTCCCTCGCCTACTTCCTTCCCGTCGTCGAAGAGCTACAACACGACCCGCCCGATCCTGGCTACCTCGGCTATCTCCGCTTGCGCCGCGACAACATGGTCAACTTTTCGACGGATCGTGGTGAGCGTTAACACCTGCTGAGCTGCGCCTCTCGCTCGCTCCGCGAGCTCGGTTCTGTCTCCTAAATGGCCGGTCTCCGCGGCGGTGCTCCGCACCGGCGCGGAGACCAATCTACTCGCGCCCTCCGCTGCGCTCTGGGCGCGGAGAAATTTTAACGGGTTAAAATTTCCCCCAGCGCGCGCGGCCAACGACATGACTCGCAGCGCGAATGAGCTGCCGCCTACTCGCCTACCGCGTAAGAATGCGCGCCTTCATCACCATCCAACGGTCGTCCTTCGTGCGGGTGACCGAGCACTCGAACGGCGACCGCAGTCGGGCAGCGAAGGCATTTTGAGCATCGACCTCGCCCTGAACAATGTAGTTGGTGAAGCCAAACTCCCAGTCGCCAACGAGGCCGATGGCCAGCTGGACCGGATTGCCCTTCTTTTTTTCAAGAAAGACATGGTGATACGCTGTATCATCGACAAATTCAGCGGTCGACGGAGCGCGCAGTTGCCCTAGAATGCTCCGCTTACACACGTCCCAAGCATTGACTGCTTCATCAACTTCCACTGAAGTCTTGCCACACTCGCCGGAGCTCCTGCCTTCGTGCCCGTCCTGGATAACTCGGAAGCACTCATGTTGCCTATTCGAGCTGCGCACGTAGTATGCGGCCATCGCACGGACCTGCTTATCGGACAGACGCAGAGTCTTGGGAACCAGCGATCTCTTCGGCCAGATGAATACCTCACATTGAAGTTCGTCATTGTGCGTATTGCACAGGTTCTTCGCCCGCCCTGCCAACCTTGAGCTGTCGTTACACAGCGCTTGGTCAGCGACGACAAAGTCAGTGCCATCCTTGGACCTCACCCGCTTGAAGGACGCATCCTCGGCTGGCATCGAGGGTTCCGTGATCTGTATGCCTGGTCGTGCCGAGGGTGCCGTAGCCGAGGATGACGAATCGCCTTGGCTCGCGGTATGCGCGAACCACGCTGCACAGCCCGCACATGTAACAAGGGCACCTCCAATTACCAGGAGCGTGACGCAGCCGACACCAAGAATGACCTTCGCGGCAGTTGAGGCCATCGCTTCCCTCCGAGACTGGAGTTGTACCTGGAGGCCAGTATACGGCGCGCGGCAGGTTCAGGAAAGCTTCAGGCCACTCTCAACCACGGCCACGATCTCGGATTCAAGCGCGCGCACACGCCCGAGGAGCGGAAGTGTCCGAGGAGCAGAAGAGATGCCTTCGGCGATTTGCGCCACCAGCCTCCATCCAGGGAAAGCCCTGCCCTCCATTCGAGAGTCCGCGCCTGGCGCGCGCGGCAAACGGCCCGCGGGCGCTTCGCCACTCGACCGTCCCGCCCTTCGGCGCCGCACCGTTCCAGTGCGGCTGCCCGTGCCCGCCCGGCCGCGCCCTCGCCGAACCCTCAGCCCGTTTGCCGCGCGCGCCAAGCACCGACCAGGCCCTTCGCCTCGAGTCCACGCGGTTGCCGTAACGCCCCCCGGCGTGCTGGCGCACGCGTTTTTGTTTTTACGCAATTTCGCTCCGCGAATTGCTAACACGGCACGCCGCTAAGCGGCATGCAGGCCCCGTGTTTCTGGCCCTTGCGGCAACTACAGTTGTATTCGCCGGCCGCAACTTCAACCGTCTCAATCGCTTGCCGTGTATTTTCAAACTACAACTCATCCTACGCTCTCGACCCCCGCCCACGCGGCGCGCGCAACTCCCGCCAGGCTTGACCGAATGAGAGGTCCGTGCCTTTGCAGGCGACGCCGGGACCACTCAGTAGAGCGGCACCCCAAAAGCGCACGTTCGGCAGCCAAGGATGTCCTCCGCCGGGTGGAGAGAGGAGAGGACCCGGAGCCGAGCGGCGCGAACAGCAGGACGCGCCGACCTTCGGTGAGCTGGCCGCAGGCGCTACTATCATCGCTGAAGTAAGGAGTCGCGAAGGGTCGGATTGTCGGCGCCCTTCGCCCACAGGAAGAGGACGGTTGAGGTGTCCGGGGCGCCGGAAGTCGCTGCACGAGAAGACCGGCGCAGTCCTGACCTGAGCCTACCTATCGAGAAAACCCAGTCGGGTCGCGTGAACGAAGGCCTCAGTCCTTGCTGTTGAGCACCTCGCTTTTCGGAATAGTTCTGTTCTCTGCTGTAAGAATCATCTCGAACGGTTGCTCTTTCTTGGAGCGTACGATTTCCTTCCATTTGTCCAGGGCGCCATCGGTATCAGAGTCAGAGCCTCGTGGCGTGAACTCGATTTCCTGAAACGAATGACCCTTGACATTAGTGAATGACTCAGAAGAGAGCCATAACGACATGCCGTTGAATTTCAAATGAGCCCTATTAGATATCACGCCGTCTGTGTCACCTGCATTCAGAACGCCGACCGGGAACGACATTTCGCCCGTACGTGGCATATCAGAGTTCTTCTCCATGACGCTCAACGCGTTCTGCAAGGCTTTGAGGCTTTGGGTCTCATGCACCAGCATGTCAAGTGGCCCTCGCAACATTGCGATCGCGGCAGCCTTGTTGGTCTTGGCTTGTAAGTAAACAATTTCTATCCTAACAACTGCCATGGGCTGGAGGGTTGGTTCCTTAAGTGCATGGGACTGCTCCAAAGCGTTAATGTTCGCCTCGAGAGCTGTCTTTTCAGCCAGCTGCGCACCCAGGATTCCGAAAACTGCTTGTTTGACAGTCGCTAGGCAGCGGTCCTCCCACGGCTCTCCATCGAGCCAGGTGACGCATGATCCTTCGGCTGTTCCAGCCTGGTTTCGCGTGATGGTATCTCTCAGGTTTGCACTTAGACCCGGGACATCATTGAGGGCCGCAACGATCTTGGCATCCAGCATGTGGTCCTCAACGGTATAACTACGCGAGATGGTGGCGATGCGCCATTTCGGAGCCGCAAACCAATGACTGAGCAAGTAGCCTGTAGCCACTGATACCGGGTTCAGCAGGATGGCGACGAGCGTGGTTATAAACGCCTTTCGACTGGTGCTGTCAAGCTGCGTTTCGGGGCTCATGGTTCGTTACCTCATGCCATTCGTGTTAAACGCGAGGACCGTGCGGTCACGACGACCTCTCCAAGAACACACACCCCTGGCGTTGCGCAGCCCCTTCCGGCCGGCGGCGCTGGTGGTCGGCTTCCTGTTGTCGACGACTCTCCGGAAGACCTTGTAGCCGGCGACATCGGCAGGATTCTCGGTAAAGAGCACCTTCTCTGGGCCTGGCGCGAGGGTGACGCAGGCGGACAGAAGAAGCATTGAGCACAGCGCCGTGGCGCGAAGATCGCATTACCACCTCCTGGCTTGTGGGACCTATCCTAGCCTCCGCCGATACCGTGCGGCAACCCTATTACTTCATTGCTCTAACCCAATAAATCTTTCCTCGGTGTGCGACAGTATAGGGAGCGCCCGAAGCGATCCTCGCCGTTGCCGGCGCTTGCCCGCGCTACCAGGACGATTACCTGTGGGGACCTACCCTTCAAGCGCCGCGAGGTCGACGAGGACCTGCCGTCTTGGCCGATCCCGGGCCCCCTCCGGCGCCGGCTACGCTCTTTGCCGACTGCCGTGGGCGCCCAGACCTCCCAGCGTCCGTTCGCGAAGAGGGCGACGGCCACTGGGGCTCCATTGTTGCCTGGGCCAGGTTAGGGACGTAATAGCGCGCTTCCACGACCTTGGGGGCCCGCGCGAAGGCGGCGTGGACGTCGCCCTTGCTCCGCGGCTTCTTCCTCGGCTCGGCGGTCGAGGCTTCGAGCTGGCGGCGATACTCCTGCGACTCGTAGGTGGCGTTGGGACCGAGTACCCACTGGATCTTGGGCTTGAGCGCCCTGCGACCCTGGATCGCCGCCCACGTGTTCTCCGCAGCTAAGGCTAAGGCGGCTCCGGTTGGCACGCAGGCGTCAGGAGTCGGCAGGGCACGCCAAGGAAGAGCGGCGTGACGTGGATCTCGTCGTCCTGAAAAAGGCCCAGCTCGCGCGCGAGAGACCGTGGATGGCGTGGCCCAGCCTGCCTGTCATTTCAGAAAACTTACGCATGGCTTACGCAGTCGAAAAACTGCTGTGCTACGCCTACAGCTGTAGGCGCTACAAGCTGCGTATTTCTATGGATTTGCCTTGGAGCCGACGATCGGGATTGAACCGATGACCTGCTGATTACGAATCTCCCAGCGACGCCTCACAGTGTCTTCCATGCGGGAATCTTCGTCGATGTTACGGGCCGGAGACGCCTTCCTCTCGTGCGTCGGCTGCCGGTCGGCGGGCTAGGTCACGTCGAGGGCGACGTCGAGGGCGGGAGCGCTGTGGGTGAGCCAGCCGACCGAGAGCAGGTCGACGCCGGTCGCGGCGAGGGCGGCGGCGGTGGCGGGCTGGATGCCGCCGGAGGCCTCGGTCAGGGCGCGGCCGCGCGCCAGGCGGACGGCCTCGGCCAGGGTGGCGGCAGCCATGTTGTCGAGCAGGACCGCGTCCACGCCGAGCTCGAGCGCCTCGTGCAGCTGGTCGAGGGAATCGACCTCGACCTCGATCTTGACCATGTGCCCCACGCCCTGGCGGGCGCGCTCTACCGCCTGGCGCAGGCCGCCGGCCAGGGCGCGGTGGTTGTCCTTGATCAGCACGGCGTCGTCGAGCCCGAAGCGGTGGTTGCTGCCGCCGCCGGCGCGCACCGCGTACTTCTCGAGCGCCCGCAGCCCCGGGGTGGTCTTGCGCGTGCAGGCCACCCGGGTGCCAAACGGGGCGACGGCGGCGACGAGGTCGCGGGTGGCGGTGGCGATGCCACACAGCCGCCCCAAGAAATTGAGGCTGGTGCGCTCTGCCGACAGGATGGAGCGCGCCGCGCCGCCGATCCCGGCCAGCACGGCGCCCGCCGCCACGTCATCGCCGTCGGCAACTCGGGGCTCGGTCGCGAGGGCCGGGTCGAGCAGCGTGAAGGCCGCCAGAGCGACAGGCAGCCCGGCGATGCGGCCGGCGGCGCGGGCGACGAGGAGCGCCTCGGCGGCAAGCCCGGGCGCCAGGACCGCGTCGCTGGTCAGGTCGCCGGCACGCCCCAAGTCCTCGGCCAGGGCCCGCCGCACCAATTCCTCGTAGAGCAGCGGATAGAGGGGGGCGAGATGGCGCCCGGCGGCGGCGCTCACGTGAGGAGGCTCGACCGGGCTGGGGCCGAGCCGGGCCGCAGCCGGTCGGCCCGGGGCTCGGCGACGCCAGCCGGAACGGCCTGCGGTTGGCCGGCGGGGTGAAGCACCGCCTCGAACCGCGGCTCGCCGCCGCCCTCGGCGACGACGAAGAGGCGATTGCGCCAAGCTCGCTCCTGGCTCGGGAAGTCGGAGCGGAAATGAGCGCCCCGGCTCTCACGCCGCGCCAGCGCGGCGGCGGCCACCAGGCGTCCGACGGCTAGCAGGTTGCGCGCTTCGCCCGCCTCCCAGGTCGAGATCGACTCGGGGGCCGCCGCTCGCCCCGCCATACCCTCGAGCTCGTTAAGCGCCGTCTCGAGGGCAGCGCCGTCGCGCACCACTCCGACCCGCTCCCACATCAGGCGCCGCAGCGCGAGAGCGGCCGTCGCGGCTGGATGATCTGGGCTGGGCTGCGGCGACTCGGGCTCTTCTTCACCGGGCGGCCGGCACAAGCGCGGCTCGCACCAGGCGGCATCGGCTCCTTCCGCGCCGTCGAGGGCGCCTCGGAGGTCGCTCGCCACCCGGTCGCCGAACACCAGCGCCTCGAGCAGCGAGTTGCTGGCCAGGCGGTTGGCCCCGTGCGCGCCGGTCGCGGCCACCTCGCCGCAGGCCCAGAGGCCGGGTAGCGAGGTCCGGCCGCGGGCATCCACCGCGACGCCGCCCATGTGGTAGTGGGCGGCCGGCGCCACCGGGATCGGCTCGCGCCGCGGGTCGAGGCCGTGCCGCCGGCAGAGCGCATAGACCGTTGGGAAGCGCTCCGGGAAGCGGTCTCCCAGGGCCGCGCTGGCGTCGAGGAAGACCTTCCTCCCTTCGCTCAGCCGGCGCCAGATGGCGCGCGCCACCACGTCGCGGGGCGCCAGCTCGCCGCTCGGATGCTCGCTTGCCATGAAGCGTACGCCGCGCTCGTCGAGCAGCAGGGCGCCCTCGCCGCGCAGCGCCTCGGTGAGCAGCGGCATGGGCTCGCCCGCGCCGCCGGCGACCGCGAGCGCCGTGGGATGGAACTGCACGAACTCGAGGTCAACCAGGCGCGCCCCCGCCCGCGCCGCCATCGCCAGGCCGTCGCCGGTCGCCTCGGGCGGGTTGGTGGTATGGAGGAAGAGCTGTCCCGGGCCGCCGGTCGCCAGCACCACCGCGCCCGCGCCGTGCAGCCAGCGGCGCCCGGCGCGATCGAGCGCCACCACCCCGGCGACCCTTCCCTGCTCGACCGCCAGGTCGAGCGCGAAGACGTCGTCGACCACCCGGATCGAGGGCGTGCGCCGCACCGCCGCGATCAGGGTGCGCACGATCTCCGCGCCGGTCGCGTCGCCGTGGGCGTGCAGGATGCGGCGCCGGCTGTGGGCCGCCTCCCGCCCGAGCCGTAGGCGCCCTGCGCCATCGCGATCGAAGCGCGCCCCGAGCTCGAGCAGAGCCCGCACCCGCGCCGGCCCCTCGCTGGTGAGCAGGCCCACGATCCGGGCGTCGTTGAGACCGGCGCCGGCAGCCAGGGTATCGGCGGCGTGCAGGGCGGGGGTATCGTCATCGCCGACCGCGGAAGCGACGCCGCCCTGCGCCCAGGCGGTCGCGCCGCCGCCCCCTTCGCCACCCAGGCGCGCCTTGGTCAGCAGGGTCACCGAGCGCGGCGCGCACGACAGCGCCGCGGTCAGTCCGGCCGCTCCGGCGCCAACGACCAGGATGTCGCGGTCTGGGCTACGCCGCATGACCGGATAGCCGCAGAAGACTGCTACGCGGCCGCGTGGGAAGGTTCACCGCGCCTCCCGCCGGCCGACGGCGAGCATCCTGTCGAGCGCCAGCCTGGCGCGCCCGGCCACCTCCGGCGCCACCTCGACCCGGTGGGTCATGGTCTCCAGGGAGCGCAGGATCTTGGGCAGGGTGATGCGCTTCATGTGCGGGCAAAGGGCGCAGGGGCGGATGAACTCGACGTCCGGGTACTCGACGGCCACGTTGTCGCTCATCGAGCACTCGGTCACCATCACCACGCGCCGCGGCCGCTTCGCGCCGACATGACGGATCATGGCGGCGGTCGAGCCGACGAAGTCGGCCTCCGCCAGCACCTCGGGTGGGCACTCGGGATGGGCGAGGACCTGGAGCTCGGGTTGTCCGGCACGGAAGGCGCGCACGTCGGCGGCGGTGAAGCGCTCGTGCACCTCGCAGTGCCCGCGCCAGAGGATCACCTCGACCGCCGTCTGGGAGGCGACGTAGCGGCCGAGGTACTCGTCGGGCAGGAAGATGACCCGCGGCGCGCCCAGCGATTCGACGACCGCCACGGCGTTGGCCGAGGTGCAGCAGATGTCCGATTCGGCCTTGACCTCCGCCGAGGTGTTGACGTAGCTGACCACCGGCACCCCCGGATAGCGCTCGCGCAGCAGCCGGATGTCGGCGCCGCGGATCGAGGCGGCGAGCGAGCAGCCGGCGCGCAGGTCGGGGATCAGGACCGTCTTGGCGGGCGACAGGATCTTGGCCGCCTCCGCCATGAAGTGGACGCCGGCCAGCACGATGACCTCGGCATCGCTCGCGGCGCCGTACTGGGCCAGCGCCAGCGAGTCGCCGCTCGCGTCGGCGACCCCGTGGAAGATCTCCGGCGTCTGGTAGTTGTGGGCCAGCACCACCGCACCGCGCCGCCGCTTGAGCTCGTCGATCGCCGCGATGTAGGGCGCGTGGAGCGGCCATTCGAGGGCCGGGATGACCATGCGAAGGCGTTCGGCGACCGCGGCAGTGGCGCGGGCAATGGCCGGCGTAAATGCCGGGGGCGCAAGCGTGGACGCAGCTCCTGGATGGCTCATCGCGGCGCCTCCAATATACTCATCTTGAGCATATTACCGTGCCAAAGAAGGCCGGCCCCGCCGGCCGATCCTTCGGGCGCCTGCTCAGCACCCTACACTTATACTAATGATGAGCATTTCGGCATGTCAAGCGTGGCCGGCGCAATACAAGGATGCTGCGTTGACCTTGTCTGTACAAATAGTATAATAAGACTAGCTGGCTAGTCGAGATGCCCGTGGAAGCGATACCCAAGACACAGGTGCTGAGACGCCTCGCGGCCGAGAATCCATGGTGGCAAGAGCCTTTCGCCCTCGCGAAGACCTACGGCCGCTGGTCTCCTCGCGCATACCTGGAGATCTTCTTTCCGCTGGTCCACTCCAGGGCGGTCCGTCGAGCGGTCGTCCTCATGGGGGCACGAAGGGTCGGCAAGACGGTCCTCCTCCACCACACGATCCAGAGACTGATTGGCGAAGGATTCCCACCGCGAAGAATTTGCTACGTCTCGATCGATCATCCGCTCTACAATGGGCGCTCTCTGGAGGACATCCTCGAGCTCTTCGAGGAGGCGACCGGGAGCCCCCTCTCCACCACCGAATGTTTCTTGTTCTTGGATGAAATCCAGTATCTCAAGGATTGGGAGATTCATCTCAAGTCTTTAGTCGATTCCTATGCGGCCGTGAAATGCATTGCCTCTGGTTCCGCCGGGGCCGCGCTGCGGCGGAAGAGCAACGAGTCCGGGGCAGGACGCTTCACGGACTTCTTCCTCCCGCCCTTGACGTTCTACGAGTACCTGGCCGTGAGCGGCAGAAGCGGTCTCGTCGAGGTTCATGGTGACTCGCCGCTCCCGTCGTTCGTGACCCACGACATCGGCGAGCTGAATCGCAGTCTTCTGCACTACCTCAACTTTGGCGGCTTCCCCGAGGTGGTCTTGTCGCCCGACATCCAGAAGGACCCCGGAAGATTCGTCAAGAGCGACATCCTCGACAAGGTCCTCCTGCGGGATTTGCCCAACCTCTATGGGATCCAGGATATCCAGGAGCTCAATTCACTGTTCACCACACTGGCTTTCAACACTGCGCAAGAAGTCTCGCTCGAGAGCCTGTCACAGAATTCCGGAGTGGCCAAGGCGACGATCAGGAGGTATATCGAGTATCTTGAGGCAGCGTTCCTGCTTCGCGTCGTGCATCGAATCGACAGGAGCGCGCGGCATTTCAAGAGAGCATATACATTCAAGATTTACCTGACAAATCCTTCCATCAGGGGCGCTCTCTTCTCTCCGATCTCGGAAGACGACCCGGCCGCGGGCTCGCTGGTCGAAACCGCGATTCTCTCGCAATGGTTTCACTGGCCGAACTTCCTCTTCTACGCGCGCTGGCCAAAGGGAGAGATCGACATCGTTCATCTTGGCTCCGACCAGAAGGTCGAATGGGCGACCGAGGTGAAATGGTCCGATCGCCTGCGCCCCGAAGAGCTGCGAGAAATCATCGATTTCTGTCATCACAACAACCTGCGCGAGATCAGGATCACGACACGAACCACTGAGAACAAACGGATCGAGCGCAGCGTCGCGATCGACTACATACCGGCGGCGCTCTATTGCTTCGAAATCGGCTACAGATTGATTCATTTCAGCAGGGTCCTGGACGACGCTCCGAGCTCGCGCTCGCGCTGAGTCTGCGGCGGCGGGCGCGAGTCAGCCGCTGCGGCGCATGCCGGGGATGCCGACGCCGGGGGCGGGGCGCTCGCGCAGCACCTCGCGCCGGAAGACGAAGAGCTCGGCCGGGCGGCCGCCGGTCGCCGGCTGCCGGCTGCCGGTGCCTTCGACCAGGCCCGCGTTCTCGACCAGGCGGCGGAAGTTCTGCTTGTGCAGGCGCACCCCGGCGAGCGCCTCGACAACCCGCTGGAGCTGCAGCAGGGTGAAGGCGGCGGGGAGCAGCTCGAAGATCACCGGACGGTACTTGAGCTTGCCGCGCAGCCGTCCGAGCGCGGTCGCCACGATGCGCCGGTGGTCGAATGCCATTGGCCGGCCCGGCAGCGTACTCGCGCCAGCCCCCAGTTCCGCCGCCGCGGCGGGGTTCGCGGCCGCGGCAGGGCTTCGGGCGCGCGCGGCCGAGGTGGCAGGCGCCGGGCCGCCGACCGCAATGGTCGAGCTCGCTGCGCGCCGGCCCGGGGGAGAGGGACCCGCGGCAGACTCGGCCGGGAAGCCCGAGGTGGCACTCTCCGCCGGCATCGCGCAGCTCAGCGCGTCGCGCAGCGCCTCGTTCACCAGCGCCGCCTCGTAGAGCAGCTCGTAGCGCTCGAGCACGCGTTCGCCGTCCCACGGCGCGCCGCCGAGCCCGAAAGCGATGTCTGCCCGCTCGCGCCGCTCGCGCGCCGGCGCGCCGGGGCCGGCGGCCCAGCGGGCGAGCGCCGGCGCGATGGCGCGGTCGAGGACCTCGGGGCGCCCCGCGCGCCAATCTTCCCAGGGGAAGACCTCGTAGAAGTCGAGCCACCGCGCCTCGCCCGCCACCGTGCCCTCGCGCTCGCGCACCAGCGCCAGGTAGCCGATCGACACCACCCGCGGCCCGCCCTGCCGCTCGCGCGGGTCGCGATCACGGTCGGCGAAGGTGTAGAGCTGCTCCACGTAGCCAAGCTCGAGTCCGGTCTGCTCGCGCACCCAGCGCCGCAGGCCGCGGTCGAGCGTGCGATCGCTCTCTGGGTCGAGCGGCCCGAAAGGGAGCGCGTCCTCGCGCGCCGGCTCCGCCACTCCGCCTCCGCCGCCCGCCGCCCTGCGCCGCACCGTCAAGATCCTCGGCACCTCCTCGGTCACTGCGGCGATGACCGCGTTGAGGCCGATAGCGATCTTCGGCATGCGCGGATCTTCTCACGCCCCCGTCACACTGTCGTGGCGAAGCGCCGCGGTTGCGGACGGAGGCGCACGCCCGAAGCCGCTCCGCGGCGGCACGGCCGGCTGCGGCACGCCCGGCCGGCGGTGCAGGACCATCTGCTGCATTGCCGCTCCTCGACGATGTCATCGCATCGCCCGCATCGCGGCGTCTGGCATCCGGCCCTGCGGCGCTCGGAACGACCAAGCTTCCCGCCGCACTGGAATGCCAATTCAACTAGAGGCGCGGCGCGCGCGTGCTAGCTTATTGACCATTGAGTCGACCCGATGCGCCCGCGGCAGACCTTGGGGGGCACGGTCATGGACACCCACGACACCCTGCACGTCATCCTCGGCGCCGGCGGCGCCATTGGCACGCCCCTCGCGGCCGAGCTCCTCGACCGTGGCAGGCGATTGCGCACCGTGTCGCGAACCGGGCGCGGCGCCGGCGGCGCGGAGGTCTTCAGCGGCGATCTGACCAACCCCGGCGATGCGTTGCGCGCCGTCGAGGAAGGAGCCATGGTCTACCTCCTGGCGGGCCTGCCTTACGACAAGCGAGTCTGGCGCGAGCAGTGGCCGGCCATCATGGGCAACGTGCTCGCCGGCAGCTCGGCGGTCATGCGCCTGCACGGCTGGAACTGGACCGACATGACGCTGCGGGCGCCGATCGGCATGCATCTCTACTATCCGCGCCTCGCCCGCCTGCAGAGCGCCTTCTTCAGCCAAACGGAGAAGGAGCTCCAGAAGCAGAAGGAGAAGGCTCTCAAGGCGATCGGCGAGATCTTCGACGCCGCCCGCGCCTACAAGACGGCGCGCGAGGCGGCCCTCGCCGGCAAGGCGCCGGCGGTCGAGGTCGATCCGCGCCACGAGGCGATGCGCCCGGTCCTCGACGGCAAGCTGCCGCTCTTCATCCATGCGCGCGAGAAGAGCCAGATCGAGAGCGCCCTCGACTGGGCCAAGCGTGAGAAGCTCGCCAACCTGGTCCTGATCACCGGTGCCGATGCGCAGTACGTGGCTGAACGGCTGGCCAAGGAGAAGGTGCCGGTCATCCTCGACGGCGTGCTCGAGCTGCCCGACCGGCGCTGGGAGCCCTACGACGCCGCCTATGCCGCGGCGGCCCGCCTCAACGAAGCGGGCGTCAAGCTCGCGATCGGCGGCGGCCGCGACGCCGCGAACGCTCGCAACTTGCCATTCCACGCCGCCATGGCCGCCTCATTCGGCCTGCCGAGGGAGGCGGCGTTGCGCAGCGTCACGCTCGCCGCGGCCGAGCTGCTGGGCGTCGCCGACCGCATCGGCTCGCTCGACCCGGGCAAGGAAGCGAGCCTGTTCGTCGCCGACGGCGACCCGCTCGAGATCGAGACCCACATCGAGCGCGTCTGGATCGCCGGCCAGGAGATCGACCTCGCCCGCGAGCGCCAGCGCGAGCTCTACGAGCGCTACCGCAACCGTCCGAAGCCCGCTCCGCCGGCGGCCGCGGCGCCAGCGCATCCGTAGAGCCGCTGGCTCTCGGATGGGCATCGAGCTCGATGGACACTTTGATCCGATGAGGAGGCGATCGGGTTAGTCGCGGCGGAGCGCCGCGGCTCAGCCGTGCGCGGCGCCGGCGTGGACGGGAGGCGCAGCGGGTGGCGCCTCGACGGCGCCGGCCGCGACCAGCCGACGCTCGAAAACCTGGGCGAAGTGGTGCGCCAAGGTGGCGGCGACGTCAGCGAGACCGGGCACCGGCCCCGAGCGTCCATTGTCGAGCAGCTCGCGGAGCGAGACGACCCCGCTGCCGCGCAGGCCGCACGGCACGATGGCGCTGAAGAACGAGAGATCGGTCGCGACGTTGAGCGCGAAGCCGTGGGTGGTGAGCCAGCGCGATAGGTGAACGCCGATGGCGGCGATCTTGCGCTCGCCGAACCAGACGCCGATGCGGTCCTGGCCCGGGCGGAGCTCACCCCGCACGCCGTAGTCGGCGAGCGTGCGCAGCAGCACTTCTTCGAGGTCGCGCACATAGCGCCGGATGTCGCGCCGGTCGGGGCTCAGGTTGAGGATCGGATAGCCGACGAGCTGGCCCGGCCCGTGATAGGTGACCTGGCCGCCGCGATCGGTCTCCACCACCTCGACACCGCGGGCGGCAAGCCACTCCGGGGTCGCCAGCACGTCGGCCGCCGCCGCGTTGCGCCCCAGGGTGTAGACGTGCGGATGCTCGAGCAGGAGCAGCTGCTCGTCTCCCTCGCCGCGCCGCAGCGCCTCGCGCAGGTCGAGCTGCAGACCGAGCGCCTCGCCATAGGGGACCCGTCCCAGGTAGCTCCAGCAGAGAGAGCGCGGTCCTTCCGCCTCCGGCACCATCTCTACATTGTACAGGCGCCCTCCGCCCCACACCGGCCCGGCAACCCGCGCCGCGCCTCGCTCCCCTACCGCGCGGCCTCCTGGACATCGGGCGGGAAGTCCGCCAGCTCGTAGACCTGGCGCACCTCGATCACGTCGCCGGCCTCAGCGGGGCGGCGGGTGGCAGATTCGACTGGGGGCCGACGGCCTTACCTCGACCGGGTAAGATAGACGTCACCGTTGACCGCGCGCAGCTCGATACGGTGGGTGGCCGCACCCTGCCGCCCAGTGGCATGGACCACCAGCCGCGGCGACGAGAGGAACCATCCCGACTCGCTCGACTGCTCGATCTTCAGCGGAAAATCGCTGTGCACGCGGTAGCTGCTCCCGGCGCTGGCGGTGGAGACGATCTTGATATCGATGTCCATCGCGAGGTTTGCCGGCACCACGAGGTGCACCTCACCGGACTGCGACTCGAGCCTCGCGGCGTGGCTGCCTGGCCTCAAGCCGTCCTCCATGTTGACCCTGATATCGCCAGAGATCGACCTGGCATCGATTTGGCCGTCGATCCGATCGATCACGATGTTGCCAGCCCCGGTGAATGCCTTGACGAATACGGCTGCGGAGCGAACCAGCACGTTGCCGCGCATGGTCTTGAGGTCTGCGCCGTCCGGCGCGTCCCCGATGTTCAGGTCGCCGAAGGAGACGATCTTTATGGCATGGCTTGCACAGGTCGCCTTGCCGCTCACTTTGCCGCTCATGGTCTTGCCTTCGACGCCGCCTTCGACGCCATTGAACTGGACGTTGCCAGCCAGGGTTGTGAGGCTGCCGTCGAGCTTCGACAGGCGCACCCGGATGTTGCCGCTCATCGTCTTGAGATCCACCTTCCCGCTGAGCTCCGTCAACTCCAGGTCACCGCTCATCGTCCTGCCGTCGAACTCGCCGTCCAGGCCCTCGAGGCCTACGCTGCCCCCCATCGAAAGCAGCTGAACGCCGAAGCGCCGCGGCACACGCACCTCGATCCGCAGCTTGGAGCGGTACTCTTCTTTGTGACGCGCAAACCGGGAGGTGAGCCGCGCCCCGCCGCCCCTCGTCGGCTCGACCGCGACCTCGGTGTCTGTGGCATCACGGCCTTCCAGCTCGACGACCACGACGACAAGGTTACCGTTGGTTCCGCGAATGGTGATCGACCCCGGCGCTTCCAGATCGACTTTGAGCTCCCGGCCGGCGGCGACCGGCACCCGTTGCTCGATGCGCTCGGCGCGGGCCGCCAAGGGCAGGCCAAGGCAGGTTAGCAGGGACAGGACGGCGAGTCGTGCCAGGAGCTCTTTCCAGAACTGATTGTCGGTCATTCTGCTCTTCCCTAGGGATCGTCTTCAACCGGGAGTCTGCACTCGGTCCGCTGGCTGTCAACGCGTTCCATGTGTCAAATTCGCAGGGCGAAGGTCAACGGCTCTTGGTTGTGGCGCGAGTGCTCTCGACTAGATGCGTGATGGCGGCGATCACGAGATCCGGTCGGACCCACTGGATGAAGTGATGACTCTGAGGCGCGATGACCCGGGAGCTGTTGGACGAGAGCCGCAGAAGCTCGACCTGCAGTTCGTTCCAAGTGGCTTTCTCCTCCTCGCTCATCCAGCCGGTTTTCAGGTGCGGGTCCTGGGAGAGCACAATGAGAGGGGTGTCGCCGAAAGTGCGCACTTGACTGACCTCGGCAATGGTTTGGGGCAAGCCCGCGAACTCGGCCAGCGCCGTCTTTAGGTAGAGGCTGCAGTGGGGTTGGGGTTCGCCGCCGCAAAGACCGAGCAGCCGTGGCAAGCCAAAAGGAGCGGTCCAGATGAGCCAGCGGAGTCTATGTATGGTGTCGGCGAGCTCGTGCGCGCTTTTTGCTGGCATGCGACGAAACTGTTCAGGATGGCCCGAATCCACAAGCACGATGCCGGCGATCGCCTTGGCATTGCGGCCAGCAAACAGGCGCATGTTCAGTCCACCCAGCGAATGCCCCACCAAGATATAGGGGCCCTCCACGTGGGCCGCAGTGAGCAGGATGCGGAGCTCGTCAGCCATACGCGCGCTGGTCCGGGGCAACGGCCCCGCATCGCTCCAACCCATGCCAGCTCGGTCGAACATGCAGATCCGCGTGGTCTTCGCCACGGCGGGCCAGACCTTGTCCCAGGTCCGCATTGATTCTCCCAGCGCCGCATCCATCACCACGACCGGAGATCCCGTGCCGGCGCACCTGAGATGAAGCCGGTAACCGCCGACATCGATCATCTCGGCAGCGCCGGGCGCGTGGCGTTCGGCCCTCGCCAAGGACAAATGCTCATAGCACGCGCCGGCCAAGCCGATGACCGCGAAAAGCGTGACGCCAGCCGCCACGACGTTTCCCAGCCATCGTGGTAACCAGCGCGGACGTCCGGGTAGCCAATCCATCGCGCACCACCTCGTTCGGTTCAACTAGCCTCCGGCGATCGAGCCGCAGTGCCCAGCGCCGTCACCCCTCGCGCAGCGACTCGACCGGGCGGAGACGACTCGCTCGCCAGGCCGGCATGCTGCTCGCGAGGAGCGCAACACCGACCATGAGCGCCGAGCCAACGACGAAGGTGAGGGGATCTTTGGGGCTCACCCCGAAAAGCAGGTGGGCAAGCAGCAGCGCCAGCGTGTAGGCCGCTGCCAGACCCAGCGCGACTCCCACCAGCACCGGGCCGATCGCCTGTCTGATGACCAGCCATAGCACCCTCGATGCGGTCGCCCCGAAGGCCATGCGAACGCCGATCTCGCGTGTCCGCTGGCCTACGAGTTGGGACAGCACGCCGTAGATTCCGACCGCGGCGAGCGTCAGGACCACCGCGGCGAGCAGTCCGAGGAGGAGGGTTGCGAAACGCTCGTTCCCCAGGGAGCGCGAGACCACCTCGCTCATCTGAGCGATATCCGTCACCGGCTGGTCAGGATCGGCGGTCCAGACGGCGCGCTCGATGGCTGTGGGCAGGCTCCTTGGATTGCCCGCGGAGCGCACCAGAAGGCTCATCGGTGCGACGGAGATGAAGAGTCTCTGCAGGGGCGCGGGCACCTGCGCGAGCGGTACGTAAATGACCGCTGGCGGCGCATACCGGACTCCCAACTCGCGCACGTCTTTGACCACGCCGACGACCGTGCGCGGCGTCGAATCCGCCAATTCTGGAACCTCAGGCTGCCCGACCGTGATGAGCTTGCCGACCGGGTCCTCGTCGGGCCAGAAGCGGCGTGCCGAGGTCTCATTGACCAGAGCCACCAGCTCGCCCGGCCGGCCGTCGCGCTCGCCGAAGAGGCGGCCGCGGACGACCGGTACTCGCAAAGCCCGGAAAAAGCCTGGATCGACGGCCCTGTACTCGGCCCTCCCGACTCCCACCCTGCTCCCCTTGCCCTGGTACCTGCCCCCGATGGTGAAAGGCATCGCCGGCCCTTCCTCGGTCGGCACGGTCATCGAGAAGACCGCTGAGCGCACCCCGGGGATCGCCTCCACCTGTTCCCGCACCTGCCTGGAAAAGCGCTCGAAGGCGGCTGGCTCACCGTACTTGGCGGCCGGCAGCGAGAGCTTCGAGATCAGCACGTGGTCAGCCGCGAAACCGGGGTCGGTCCGAATCAGGCCCGCGAAGCTCTTGACGAGCTGGATGGCGAGGATGATCGGCATCAGCGCGAACGCCACCTGGGCCACCACGAGGACGCGGCGCAGACGCCCCATTCGGACACCGCCGGTCGATCGCGCCGACCCCTCCTGCAACGCCTCGTTGAGGCGTGGCCGCGCTCCCTGGAGAGCGGGAAGGAGCCCGAAAAGGACGCCCGAGAAGAGCGCAACGCCGAACGTGAAGGCGAGGACCGTTGCGTCCACGTGGATCGGGACCAGGGGGTGGATCTCGATCGGGCTGAGCGCCAGCAGCGGTTTCAACGTCCAGGAGGCGAGCAACAATCCGGCACTCCCGCCGATCAGGGCGAGCATCAGGCTCTCGGTCAGCAGCTGGGCGGCAAGCCGCCGCGAGCCCGCCCCGAGCGCGGTGCGGACGGCGAGCTCGCGCGCCCGGGCCGCCGAGCGCGCCAGCTGCAAGTTGCCGATGTTGGCGCAGGCGACCAGGAGGACGCAGCCGACCACCCCCAGAAATACCAGCAGTTGCGGCTCAATCCGGCCGTAGAGCCGCTGGCGCAAGGGCACCACGGTGACCGACTCCTTCGGATTGTCGACCAGGGTTCGCTCGGCCGCGGCAAACTGCCTGGCCAAGCCCACCATCTCGGCCGCCGCCTGCGCTTGGGTTGCCCCTCGCCTGAGGCGGCCCGTCACCTCGAGATAGTCCGCTTTGTCATGCGTCGTGGGATCGATCTGCACGGGTGTCCACAACTCCGCGCGAGGGGGGAAGTCGAAGAGCGCGGGCATGACGCCGACCACCGTGTAGTCCTCACCGTTGAGCCGGATCGGACGGCCGAGGACGGTGGAGTCGGCACCGAAGCGCCGGCTCCAGAGGGCGTGCGAAAGGATTACCACCCGCCGCTTGCCGGGCCGGTCCTCCGCGCGGAGAAAGTCGCGGCCGAGCGCCGGCTGGACCGCAAAGACGGACAGGAAGTCCTGCGACACCCGCGAGCCGATGACGCGCTCGGGGCGACCCTCTCCCGCCATGTTGAAGCCGGAGCTCAGGCTCAGGTTGTCGTAGGCCGCCACGCGCTCGAAGGTCCGGCTGTGGTCGCGCCAGTAGAGGAACTGCCGGACCGGCGCGGTGATGGCGCTGCCGTCGGGAAAAGTGCGCTGCAGTTGCATCAGGCGGTCGGCTGCGGGGAACGGCAGAGGCTGAAACAGAAGGCCGTTGACGACCGAGAAGATCGCGGTGCTGGCGCCGATGGCGAGGGCCAGAGTGGCGACCGCCACCAGAGCGAATCCCGGACTCCTGCGGAAACCGCGCAGGGCGTAGCGGAGATCGCGGAACAGCGTCTCGACGGCCGGCAGGCCGCGCTGCTCGCGGCAGCTCTCCTGCAGCCGCGTGACGCTCCCGAACTGCCGCCGCGCTGCCCGGAACGCCTCTTCCGGGGTCATGCCCTGCCGCACGTAACGATCGGTGAGAAGGGCGAGGTGCTCCCGCAGCTCCGCGTCGAGCTCCTGAGCCAGGCGCCTGCCAAGCCACAGGCCGCGCACCCTCGACGCCAGCACCCGCAGCCAAGTGGTCATGACCTCACTCCTGACCCTCCATCCGCAGCAGCCGGCCGATCACACCCGCAATGCGTTCCCAGTTCTCCGCCTCCGCCGCGAGCTCTTTGCGGCCGGCGCGCGTGATGGCGTAGAACTTCGCCTTGCGACCATTCTCCGACGTCCCCCAGGAGGAGGAGATCCACTGCCTCTGCGTGAGGCGCACCAGGGACGCATAGACGGTGCCCTCATTGAGGCGCAGGACATCAGCGCTGATCTGCTCGATACGACGCGCAATACCGTAGCCATGCAGCGGTCCCAGGGCGTCGAGAGTCTTGAGCACCATGAGATCAAGGGTGCCCTGGAGGACGTCTGACTTCCCAGTGGCGGGTTCACTTCCTTTGGTCATCGCAAAGGAGTGTAGATGAATACCTCTGGGATGTCCACAGATCCCGCGGGCCGCTCTCGCCTCTTGCCGACAATTCGAAGCCAAACTCTGGCGAGAGCGATGGGGCTAAATGTTTGTAAGGATCTGATTTTGTTCAGGCTAAACGGCTAACATGATGGCAGCTGGTCGTAGACACCGAGCATACAAAACACGCGCAGGGGCTTCGGGACAATTCCGATGGCCCAGGCGCGTGCCGGGGAGGCTCTTGCGATAACCGCTCTCGGGAAGGTAGACGGACACGTCCGCCGTTTTCCCAATCTCGCCTCCGGCACTCTTTCTTGTGACGCAGAGCGCGCGCCGCAGTCGTAAGACCCACCGCGCCGGCGAGAGCGCCGCAGGCCGCCTCTCGACCGGGCTCCGCGCGCCACCGCCCCGACACCGCAGAATGTCTTTTCGCTCCAACCCGCAAGCGCGCGGAGCCCGGTCGAGAGACGGCCTGCGGCGCTCCAACTCTCGTCAGGCAGCCTGGCGTGCATCTGCGCCTCCGCGGGAGCCCCGCAGGTCGACTGCGGTCCTCGGTCTCCTCCGGGCAACCAGCTTTTAGAACCCTGGCCGCTACAATGCCGCTGACCCGTGCGGAGGATGCGGCGTGTCTCCTGACCCCTGGCAGCGGCTGCCCCGGACCCGACAGGCGGTCGAGGAGGGAGTGCGCGCACGGCTCCACCTGGGAGCGCAGGTCTACGTGTCGCAGGACGGCACGGTGGTGGCCGATGCCGCCGCCGGCGAGAGCCGCCCGGGCGAGCCGCTCACGTCCGGCCACCTGATGCTCTGGCTGTCGTCAACCAAGCCGGTGACGGCGGTGGCGATCGCCCAGCTCTGGGAGCGCGGCCTGCTGGAGCTGGACGACCCGGTGGCGCGCCATCTGCCCGAGTTTGCCGCGCACGGCAAGGGCGCGATCACGCTGCGCCATCTGCTCACCCACACCGCCGGCATCCGCCTGCTCGATCTCGGCTGGCCCGAGCAGCCGTGGGAGGCGATCGTCGCCAGGATCGCCGCGATGCGTCCCGAGCCGCGCTGGGTGCCGGGGCGGAAGGCCGGCTACCACTCCGAGTCGAGCTGGTTCATGCTCGGCGAGGTGGTGCGGCGGCTCGACGGCCGCCCTTTTGCCCGCTACGTCCGCGAGGCCATCTTCGAGCCGCTCGGCCTGCACGACTGCTGGATCGGCATGCCGCCCGAGCGCTACCAGGAATACCGGGACGGCGGCCGCATCGCGCCGCTCTGGAACACCGGCGTCGCGGCCGGCGCCGAGCCCAGCGCCTACGGCTGGGACGCGGCCGCCTGGTGCACCGAGAGCGACCCCGGACGCAACGGCTATGGGCCGGTTTCCGGTCTCGGGCGCTTCTACGAGATGCTGCTCGGGCGCGGCGCCGCCCTCGGCGGCCGCCTGCTGTCGGCGCAGGCGGTCGAGGCGCTCAGCGCACGCCACCGCGCCGGCATGTTCGACCACACCTTCCAGCACGTCCTCGACTGGGGGCTCGGCTTCATCGTCAACTCCCGCCAGTACGGCGCCGACACGGTCCCCTACGGCTACGGCAACCACGCCGCGCCGCGCACCTTCGGCCACAGCGGCTACCGCTCCTCGACCGGATTCGCCGATCCCGAGCGCGGGCTGGCGGTGGCCGTGGCGTTCAACGGCACGCCGGGAGCCGACGCTCACGAGCGCCGCATCCGCGCCGTGCTCGACGCCATCTACGAGGATCTGGAGCTGGCGGAACCCGGGTGAGCCCGATCGACGGCCAGCGAAGAGGCCAAGCAGGGCTCGAGCCGCAAGCGGCGCATCGGGGACCTCTGCCGGCCCTCAGCGCTGCACCCAGAAGAGGAGCCCCGAGTAGATCCACCAGGCCCCGACCAGGCGGAAGATCCAGAGCAGGGCACGAACGCCGAGGAGAAAGAAGTTGTGGGCTGGAAACGGAAGCGCGAGCGGAGAGCGGCTGTCGGGCTCGCGAACCAGCCGGTAACCCCAGGCGGCGGCGCTGACCGTCAGGCCGATGGCGAGTTGGAAGAGGGCGGTGGCGGCCGGCAGCGGCCGCTCCCAGCCGCAGGCGGCGGCGAGGAGAGCGGCGAGCAGCAGGAACAGCGGCACGAAGATGCCGGCAAGAAGGGGCGCGCGCGCCAGGCGCAGGAAGGCAAAGAAGCGCGCTGCCGGGGCGCGATGGGCGGCGCAGCAGCGGGCCGGCAGGAGCTCTGAGCCCGAGGCCAGATCGGCCAGATCGATGGTGCGGGTGCTGGCGTCGAGCGTCGCGGGGAGGCTGCGGTTGCACCAGACGCACTTGAGCGGCAGCGCCCGCCTCATGTAGGGGCGGGCGAGGAGCCGGTGCCCGAGGATGAGCGCGGCGCCGGCCGCCAGGCTGGCGCCGACCGGCGCCGGATGAACGACGAAGAGGAAGAGGACGGCGGGGATGAAGAGGAACAGCGCCAGGCCGGCGGCCTGGATCCAGAGGTGGCGCGGGCTGTGGGCTGAGAGGAGCTGCTCCTCGGAATTCATCGCGCGGCCGCTTACCAGGGAGGTGTGCAGCGCATTATATCCATCACGCCGAGGCGCCGCGCCAGGCTGCCACCTGCCGGGATGCCACCCTGAAGGAAGCCTGCCGGGACCCCGCCCCGCAAGGAAGCCTGCCGGGCCTGCCGGGATGCCGCCATGCAGGGAGGCCCGGCCATCTGCTAAGGTACGCCGTTGCCGGCCGGCCGTAGCGTCCGCCGCCGTCCCACGAAGAAAACGAGGAGTGGGCCTCTGATCGCCACCATCTGCCGCCTGACGCTGCTCGCCGCCGCCATCGCCGCCTTCGCTTGCGGCGGCGACCGGCCGAGTCCGCCCGCCGCCGCCCAGGGTGGCGCGCCAGCAGCCGCGACCAGTGCCAGGGAGCAGGTCAGCCCGGACACCCAGCGTGGCGCGCCAGCAGCCGGCAACGGGGCCCCGGCTGCCACCAGCGCCGCGCCGGCCGGCGACAACGCCGCACCGGCGACGGCGGCGGCAAGCTCCTCTCCGGCGGCGGCGGCGAGCTCTGCCCCGGACACGTCTGCGGCCGGCTCCGCAGCGCAGCAGGCGCCGGTGCCGCTGATCTCTTCGCGCGGCGAGCCGGTGGCAGCGGCGGCGGCCGCGCCGGCAGGCGGGATCGACGTCGACCTGCCGCCGGGATGGGTCCGGGAGACCCCCGGCAGCAGCATGCGGCTGATCCAGGCGAGTATCCCGGGACCCGGCGGACCCGGACAGTTCGCGGTCTTCTACTTCGGCCCCGGCGGGGGCGGCTCGGTCGACGCCAACATCGAGCGCTGGGTAGGCCAGGTCGAGAGCTCCGGCCCAGCGCCACGGCCGGCGACCTTCTCGGCGCACGGCCTGCGCATCACCTGGGTCGAGGTGGCAGGCAACCTCAAGGCGAGCACGATCGGCATGGGGCCGTCGGCCGCTCAGCCCGGTTCGCGGCTCCTCGGAGCGGTCGTCGAAGGCCCGGGCGGCCCGTGGTTTTTCAAGGCCACCGGTCCCGACGCCACGCTCGCTCCGGCCCGCGCCGGCTTTCTCCGCATGCTGCAGGGTGCGCGGCCGAAATCGTGAAATACGGCGGCCCTGCGCCCGCCGGGGAGCCTCGACCCGGACGCCGGTCTCGGGTGTGAGCTAGAAAGAAATGGCCGATCGCCTGGCCAGCTTCGCGGATCTTGCCGTCGGGCAGCGGGCGTCTCTCGAGCGGACGATCTCGGCCGACGACGTCGACATCTTCCGCGAGCTCAGCGGCGACGCCAACCCGCTGCACGAGGACGGCGAGCTGGCGCGCCGCAGCTTCTTCGGCGGACCGATCGCTCACGGCATGCTGACCGCCTCGATGTTCTCAACCCTCATCGGCATGCTGCTGCCGGGCACGGGAGCGATCTACCGCGCGCAGAGTCTCGAGTTCCTGCGGCCGGTGCGTCCCGGCGACGCGCTGAGGGCCTGGGGCGAGATCCGCACTCTCGACGCCGCGGCCAATCGCATCGAGATCGACACCTGGATCGAGAACCAGCACGGGCAGCGGGTCCTCGCCGGACGCGCCGTGGTGAGCCTGCTGCGCGGCCTGAAGCCCGCCTGAGCACCCGCGGCGGCCATGACGATGGAGGCAGGAGGCGCGATGCTGAACGAGTCCGAAGGCTTCGCGAGCGGTCGGCGCCGGGACCGGCACCGGCTCGCCAAGCGGATGGCGCGCACCCTCGGCGGCTGTCTCCTGCTCTGCGCCTGCCTGCTGTCGGCGGGCGCGACCGCCGCCGCCGCGGCGCCGCGAACGGATTCGGACGCGGCAGCGGACTCCGCGCTTCCGGCCGACTCGGTCGTCCAGGAAGTCGTCCGCATGCTGGTCTACCACTGAGGAATCATGATGAACCCGAAGACTCGACTGAGGGAGCTCACCAGCCCGGGGGATATCCTCCGTGAGGAGTTCCTGATCCCCCTGGGCATGACCCAGAAGAAGGTGGCAGACCATCTCGGCTGCGACGTCAAGGTCGTGAACCGGCTCGTGAACGGCCGCACCGCATTGACCGCCGAGATGGCTCTCCGCCTTGGAGCCGCCTTCAATACGACTCCCGAGTTCTGGCTCAACGCGCAGAAAGCCGTAGACCTCTACCGCGCTGCCAGGCGAGTGGAAGAACTTCCAAGGCCCATGGTCAAGGTCGGCTCTGGGGCCGCGTAACGAGCGGCCAAGTGATCGGCGACACAGGGGAACCCCGCCCGCCACTCCGGTGTGCCACCCCGGCCGTAGACTTCGGTACCAGAGTAGCGTAAAGTACGTTTTGTACAGGAGAGGATTCTATGACGCGACTCCCTGCATCCAAGGTCCGTACGCAGCTCGCGGACGCTCTCAACCGTGTCGCCTACGGCGGAGAGCGCATCGTACTGCATCGCCGTGGCAAGGACGTCGCTGTGCTCGTACCGCTCGCGGATCTTGAGGTTCTGCGCTCGCTCGAAGATCGGCTCGACAACGAAGCTGCCGAAGCAGCCCTCCGCGAGCCGGGTCCGTCCGTTTCTTGGAAGAAGGCCAAGACGGATCTCGGCCTCGCGTGAGCGTTTACAGGGTCGAGCTGCGTCCCGCCGCCGTGCGGGACTTGCGCAAGCTAGAGCCCACGATCCGCCGCCGGATCGCATCCGCGATCGACCAGCTAGCGCACACCCCGCGACCGCCAGGAGTCGAGAAGCTCCAGGGCCAAGAGAACCGTTACCGCGTGCGGGTCGGCGAGTACCGCATCGTCTACCAGATCGAAGACCGGGTGCTCCTCATCCTGGTCGTCGGTGTGGGCCACCGCCGCGACGTTTATCGTCGTTGACTAGTCCGCGCTACACGCGCGGTCCGCACAGCAACCGCTCCCCGTCTCAGGGCGGCTTTTTGGAGCCTGGCGCGGGGCTGCGCCTTCGCGGAGCCCCGCGGGTCTCTTGCGGGTCTCGGGCTCCTCCGGGCAAAAAAAAGAAATCGACGCCTGGGCCAGGAAGACCGGCTAGTGGTGGCGATCGGCGGCTCGGGGGCGTGTCGTCGGCCCACCGCTCCGGTTGATCAGTCCGGGGTGGCGCCGGCGAGGTCGCCGGGATAGCTGGTGTCGATGCGGGTGGCCGATTCGACCAGTTCCTTGGCGGCCAGGACGTAGGGCAGGAGGACGGCGAGGCTCCCTTTGACCAGCTTGAGCTTGCCGCGCATCAGGCCCGGGATCGGCTCGAGCCGGCGTTCGAGGACCTGCTTCCAGGTGCGCGGGTCGGCGCTGAGCAGGAAGGGCGCCTGTTCGAGGTCCGCCGCCGTCGCCACGCGCGCTTCGCGGCACTCGCCCTGGAAGAGGTCGAGGTAGATCGAGCGCTCGTCGGGCAGGCCGAGCCCCGGATCGGCCTTCATCACCAGGACGAGCGGCCATTTCCAGGTGCGGGCCGCCGCCTGATATGCCCCGTTGGCGCCGATCTGATCGCGCCAGGCAAGGGCCCACTCCAGGGTAAAGAGCTCACGTGCCATCGTGGAGGTCCTTTCGCTGGCGTTCGCGACGCGGTTGGGTGGTCGCCGATGCGG
This sequence comes from Thermoanaerobaculia bacterium, assembly GCA_035544875.1. GTDB lineage: Bacteria > Acidobacteriota > Thermoanaerobaculia > Multivoradales > UBA5704 > JASLEW01. Next base: position 24,799 of record DASZZP010000118.1, read on the forward strand.
CGCCGGGTGATGGCGCCTATGGTAACCCGCTTTGCTCGGAGTGGCGCAAGGGCGCCGGAGAAGGATCAGTGCAGGCGGATCTCGACCTTGGCGTCCTTGCCGAGAGCGGCCGCCAGGGCGCCGCCGGCGAGCCAGGCCTTGGCCGCGGTTTCGCCGCGCAGGTAGGCATCCCAGAAGGCGGTCGAGCTGGTCTTGACGTAGTCCTGCAGCAGCGCGTCGTTCTCGCCGCCGAAGGAGCCTGGCTTGCGTCCCGAGAACGCCATGTGGTCGCCGCCGGAGAAGGTGACCAGGAACTGGTCGGCGCTCGCGATGTGGTCGAAGGCGATGCGCCGCTCGGCGGCCTTGACGTCGCCCAGCGGGCTGTCGTCGAGGGTGCCGGTCATGTGGAAGCAGGGGACATGGATGCCTTCGTAGCGCAGCGCCAGCCGGTCCTTGCTGGCGGGGACCGGCGGCGACAGCAGCAGCACCGCCCTGACCCGCGGATCGGGCAGCGACGGTTCCTCGCCGTTCTTGCCGAGCGACGCCAGCCCGGCGGTCGACAGCGCGGTCCAGGCGCCGAAGGAGTGCCCGGCGACGGCCAGCGCCTTGAGGTTGATCCGCCCCTTGAGCGGCCCGGGCTCGGATTGAAGCGCCTCGAGGTGATCGAAGGCATAGGTGACGTCGAGCAGCCGCGCGATGGCGAGCTGCGGGTCCTTGACCGCCTTGAGCAGCGTCTCCCGCGGGTTGGGAGCGCTGAGGACCCGGCTGTCGGTGCCGGCGTGCTGCACATGGACCGAGACGTAGCCGTGACTGGCCCAGTAGCGGCCGAGATACTCGAAGTCGTTGCGCGAGCCGCCCAGGCCGTGCGAGAAGACGATCGCCGGGAAAGGCCCGCCGCTGCGCTTCGGGTAGTAGATCTTGGCCGGCACCTCGCGCCGGCGGTCGGCGTCGATCCAGTTGACTTCCACCGCCTCGACGGCATAGGGGCCGGGGCCGGGCGAGGGGCTGTAGGCGCTGGCCGGCCCGGCATTCCCGGCAGGCGGGGCGGCAGGCAGGGCGCCGAGCGCCAGGACGGCGCCGGCGGCCAGCCCCCTGGTCAGGAAGAGGGCAAAGCCGGCTGCGGCAAGCGTTCCGGCCCTGCGCCCCGGCCCCTCGCTGCTCACCGTCCGACGACCAGGACGGTGAACGAGTCCTTGACCATCGCGCCGCGCGGCCGCGGTTGCTCCTTGGTCGCCGGCGGCGGCGGACCGAACTCGGCCGTGACCAGGTAGACGGTGTGCGTCTTGTCGTCGAGCGCCATGGTGCGCGCGCCCTTCTGGGTGGGGACGTTCTCGGCCACCGTCCACTTGTCCGCCGAGTCGGCGCGGATGACGGTCAGGGTGCCTTCGCCGTTGGAGGCGAAGCCCAGATTGGTCCCCGGATCGAAGCCGTTGGCGTCGACTCCCTGGCCGATCGGCGGCGTCGCGACCACCTTGCCGCTGGTGGTGTCGACGATCGCGGCCATCTTGTTGCTGCAGCCGATCACCAGGCGCTGGTGGTTGCGGTCGATCGCCATTCCCGACGGCTCCTCGCACGGCGCCAGCTTCCAGCGATTGACGACCGCCAGCTTGGCGGTGGAGAGCGACACCACCTCGCTCTTGTCCTCGATGTTGACGAACACCGAGCCCTTGAGGTCGGTGGCCGCGAACTCCGGCCTGCCGCCCAGGCTGATCGTGCCGGTGACCTTGCCGGTCGCACCGTCGATGGCGGTGGCGTCGGCGGAGCGGCCGTTGAAGGCGAAGACCAGGTGCGACGGCGGATCGTAGAGGATGGCGTCAGGGTTCTGGCCGGTGGCGACGTCGCCCAGGGTCTTGAGGGTCTTGAGGTCGAAGATCACGACCTTGTTGGCGCGCCCGTCGCTGATGAAGCCGCGGCCGAGGTCGGGCGCCAGCGCGACGCCGTGGGTCCCCTGCAGGCCCGGGATCTCGCCGGTCACCTTGCCGCTGTCGGGGTCGACCACGATCACGCGGGTGCCGCGGGTGATGAACAGGCGGTGCCCGTCGCCGTCGAAGGTCAGGTAGTCCCAGCCGCCTTCTCCGCCGACCGGGAACTTCTTGGTCACGTGATATCCGCCGGGCACCGGGGAGGTGGCGGAGGCCGGCGCAGGGGCAGTGACGGCCGACACGGCGGCGACGAGCAGGAGGACCAGGGCGACAGGCAGCATCACCAGAATTCGCTTCATTCGCAACTCCTTTCGATCATGTGGGAGGGGATTCGCGGTTCGATTCCGGCCGGATCATACATGAGGCGAGCGGGCTGCTGCCCCTATAATGAGCGCGCCCGCCCTGTCGACGGCCATGCCCAGACCCGCCCCTTCCCAGCCCCGGTCGATGTCCGCAGGGGCCGCCTGGGATCTCCTGCTGGCGCCGCCTACCGAGCCCGAGGCGCGGGAGGGCTACCCGATCGCCGCCTACTCGGAGTTCATGCCGCCGCCGCGTCTGGGCGTCAAGCCCTATGGCGCGATCGACCCGTCGGCGGCGCGGCGGGACGACCCCTGGGGGTGGCCGATCAGCGAGTACGAGGAGGCGTTCGAGCTCCGTCCGGGCCTCGCGCATCTGGCCGAGCTGCTGCTCGCCGTGCTGCAGCGCCTCGGCCAGCGCCATCCGGCGCACGGCATTTCCCGGCAGAAGCTCCGCGGCAACCCCTACTGGCCGGAGGAGCTGCAGGATGCCGGCGCGCCGGCCCACGAACGCTACCTGGTGCTGCTGCCGCTGGCGCTCTCGCGTACCCAGGACGACAAGGGGCGGGTGCGCTGGACGCTCTTTGGCGGCAGCGAGCAGGGGCCGTCGCGGGGCTTCTGGCGCGGTTTCTTCACCGCCCCCGGCCAGGAGGCGCCGGCGGAGCAGGCGCTCGACTTCTTGCGCCGCATGCTGGCCGAGGTCTACGGCGAATCATCGCCGGATCTGCGCGCCGCCGGCCTGCGCATCCTGCCGGCGGGCGCCGTCCCGGAGCTCCCCGCCTGGAGCGAGGACCCGCTTCCGGAGTGGGCGCGGCCGCTGCTGTGGAGCGAGCAGGAGCCGCTGCGCGGGGTGCGCTACCTGCTCACCTTTCGCGCCTTCGCGCGACTGCCGGAGAAGGTCCGCACCGCCTATCGCGGCGGCGAGCTCCACCTGCTCCCCTTCCCCGGCAGCATGCTGTTCTGGGGCGCGGCGCCCTATCACGCGCTGCACCGCGAGCTGCCGCTCGCCCTGCAGGTGCCGCTGCTCCACGTCTTCGAGCGCAGCGAAGATCCGCAACGCTTGCGCGTCCCCCAGGCGGGCTGGATGCACGAGCCCCACGCGGACATGCCGGTGCCGGTGCCCGGACATGGTCCGCTGCGCGCCACCTTTCGCCGGACGCACCGCTGGGGACGGGTGACGCGCTACGACGACGAGCTCGCGGTGGCCGGCCGCGAGGACAAGATCGCCCACGTGCTGTTCAGCGCCTCCGCCCACGAGATCGGCCTCTACGGCAAGCCGATGGCGCGCAACGCGCAGATCTGGACCCGCGACTACCGCCTGCTGCTCGACGGACCGCGGGCGCGGCGGAGCCAGCTGGTGGAAGCTGCCGACCGCATCGCGGAGGGGGGGATGTTCGGCTACCGCTTCGTCTACCCGGCGATGCGCGTCGGCCGCCACGAGCTCTACTGGCACCGCCCGCTGGCCGCCTACCTGGCGCCTGCCGATCCGGCCGCGCCCGCGCAGCCGCCGCCGCCAGGAGCGCCGGCGGGAGAGCGCGGCCAGGCGCGGCTCCTCTCCGGCGCGCCGCTCGGCTATCTGACCGCATACCGCCCGGAGGAGCCCGACCTCGCGCGGCCGATCGAGCTCTGGCCGCGGGTGCTAGCGCGGCCACCCCACCTGGCGGCGATTGAGCAGCTCGCGCTCGCGCCGGTGCCGGCGGGCGCAGGCGCGGGCGCCGGCAAGAACGCGCACCGCTACCGCCGCGAGGTCTTCAACGTGCGCAAGCTGCTCGACAGCTGGCAACTGCTCGGCGAGCGGCCGCTCGACCGGGGCTTCGCCCGTGCCCTGCTGCACCTGCCCAAGCAGGGGTCGCTCGACGCCTGGCTCGGCGGGCTGCAGAGCCGGACGGCGCCGGACGGCGGGCGGCCGGAGGGCGGGCGGCGGGCCGGGGAGGAGGCGCTGCCGGCGTACCTCGAAGCCCTGCTCGCCGCGCCTGGCGCCCGGGACGGGGGCGCCCGGGATGGGGGCGCGCGGAAGGGGGACGGCGCGCTCGAGCCCGAGCCCCTGACCTTTCACCAGACCGCCCGGCGCCGTTTCGAGGAGGCGTACTGGAGACACATCGCCTTCCTCGCCGGCGGGCGCTTCGTCAACAAGGACAACGCCGATTGCGTGCGCGACGCGGTCACCCGCAAGCACCTGATCCGCGAGCGGCGCGACCTCGACGCGCTGGGCGACTATCTCCTCGACTACTACGAGAAGTTGCTCACGCCGGGCCACCGGCGGCGCGGCGCGGCCGCCGGCGCCCTGCCTTTCCAGTGGCGGACCGACTTCAACTTCCCCTGGTCAGGAGGATGGCTCGACAACCAGGAGGGGCGGACCGAAGAACGCGACGTCGTGGTGGTGATTCCGGGCCGCGACCGCGGCCGCGCGGTGATCATGGCCGACCACTACGACACCGCCTACATGGAGGACAAGTACGGCTACGGCAACGGCGGGCATGGCCCGCGCCTGGCTGCCGCCGGCGCCGACGACAACCATTCGGCGACCGCCGCCCTGATGCTCGGCGCGCCGATCTTCCTCGAGCTCAGCCGCGCCGGGAGGCTGGGCTGCGACGTCTGGCTGGTCCACCTGACCGGCGAGGAGTTCCCGTCGGACTGCCTCGGAGCGCGCTACCTCACCCAGCGGCTGGTCGAGGGGGAGCTGCAGCTCAGGCGCGGCGGTGGCGGGAGGTTGGGGAGGAAGGGGCAGCGGGGGAAGCGGGGGGAGCGGGAGCTGGCGGGCGGAGGGGGCGGCGCCGCGGGTGCCGACGGCGGCACGGGTGCAACTGGCGCCCCGGGTTTCACCGGAGCAGCCGAGCGCCGCGGGCACTGGCTCGACCTGTCGTCGACCCGCATTCAGGGGGTCTACGTCCTCGACATGGTGGCCCACAACAACGACCGCCATCGCGACATCTTCCAGATCTGCCCAGGGACCGGCCGCGACTCGCTCTGGCTCGCCTGGCAGGCCCACCTCGCCGGTTGCGCCTGGAACCGGAGGGCGCCGCTCTGGAACCGCCGCTGGCGGCGCGGCTGCCGCCGGGGGCGCCGCAGCGCCGACGGCGCGACGCTGCCCAGGATGGCGCTGCATCCGGAGCTGCACGGCGAGGTGCGGCCGGCGGCCGACCCGCGCAGCACGCTCTACAACACCGACGGCCAGATCTTTTCCGATGCCGGCGTGCCGGTCGTCCTCTTCATGGAGGACTACGACATCAACCGCCACGGCTACCACGACAGCCATGACACGATGGAGAACATCGACCTCGACTACGGCGCCGCGGTCGCCGCGATCGCCATCGAGGCGGTCGCCCGCGCCGCGACCGAGCGGCCGCCGCCGGGGCCGGAGGCGCGGCCGGCGGCTGAAGGCTGAGGGCGGAAAAGAAGAAAGAAGAGAGGAAACCCCTTGCGCATCCGACCGCTCGAGCCGCGCGACCGCCAGCGCATCCTCGACATCGTCACCGCCACCGGCAACTTCACCGCCGCCGAGATCGCCACCGCCATGGAGGTGGTCGACGAGGCGATCGCCCATCCGGCGGGCTCGACCGGCGGCGACTACCGCGCCTACGTGCTCGAAGACGACGCGGGGCGCGTCGCCGGCTACGAGTGCCATGGCCCAACGCCGCTGACCGACGGCACCTACGATCTCTACTGGATCGCCGTCGATCCGGCAACCCAGGGCAGCGGCTACGGCCGCGCCCTGCTCGCCTTCGCCGAGCGCGACGTGCGCGACCACCAGGGCCGCCTGCTGCTCATCGAGACCTCCTCGCAAGAGAGCTACGGCGCCACCATCCGCTTCTACGAGAAGAGCGGCTACCCGCTGGCCGCCCGCATCAAGGACTTCTACCGCCCCGGCGACGACAAGCTCATCTTCGCCAAGCATCTCGGCCCCGGCGAGCAGCTCGCGGGCGGCTAGCCCGAACTTCTTTTTGAATCCGACCGCTATTTCAACGTAAATCGCTGGTAATACATCACTTACCGGCAAGACTACATTTAAAAGTGTAGCCATGTAAATAGCTGTAGATGTCTTGGTTACCTCTTGACACTACCGCGATATC
>DASZZP010000119.1:0-4911 GCA_035544875.1 Thermoanaerobaculia bacterium
TAGAACTTCACTCTTTCTATCTCATCCGGCTCGACGAGCTCCCGCCGGCGGTCATAGAGCTGGGTCGTGCGCGTCGAGGCGTGGCCGGCGATCGCCGCGGCGCGCTCGAGCGTCCCGCCGTGGACGAGGTAGGCGGTGATCCCCGTCGCCCGGCAGGAGTGGCAGCCCAAGTCGCGGCCGATGCCGGCCGCCGATGCCCGCCGCTTGACGACGCGGAGCGCCGAGCGGGCGGTCAGGGCGTGGCCGGCGAGCTCGCCGCTCTTGCCGGCGAGCGCCTGGAAGAGCGGGGCCTGCGGGGTGTTCCCGATGCCGGCCGCTTCGAGATAGGCATCGAGCGCTTCGGCGGCGCGGCTGTGAACCGGCACGCGGCGGTGTTGGCCGCCCTTCTCGCGCAGCGCCAGGTAGGCCCGGCGGCGCTGGTTCTCGTAGTCGCGCACGCGGAGCCGCACGATGGCGCCGACGCGGGCAAAGCTGTAGAGCATGACGGCGAGGAGAGCCTTGTCGCGGCGCTCGGCGAGCCCCTCGCCGGCGACGGAGGCGAGGAGGGTGCGCGCTTCGGTCTCTTCGAGAACGGGGGTCTTGCCGGTCCGGATGACCAGGCGCGGCCCGCGCACCGCGGCGGCGGGGTTCCCGGCGAGGACCTGGCCGACGACCAGGTAGTCAAAGAGCATGCGCAGCGCCGCGAGGTGCTGCTTGACCGAAGGCGCCGCGAGCTCGCGGCCGAGCTCCTCGACGTAGGCCGCGACGACAAACGGCTGCAGCTCCTCGAGCGCGAGGCCTCGCCCGTCGCACCAGGCGAGAAACCTCCCCGCAGCGCCGGCATAGGCGCGGCGGGTGTGGGGGTTGCGGATCTCGGCCGCGAAGTACTCGACAAACCGGCGCTGAGCCCGCTCGCCGGCCTGCGCGATGAGGGAGGGGAGGTTGAGCCCGTCCCGGCGGGCGATCGGGCCTCTACGGGGCGCTAATGCGGTTTGGGGCTCTTGGGCGGGCTTGGGGTGGCGGGGCATGTGCCCTCCGTTTCGAGTCCGATAACGTCTTTTATCAGACCTTGCAGCTGGGCGCCACCCTCCCCCGGCGCGGCGCTTTGAGGGGTGCACCTCGACGAGCTACGCGCCGTCGGCGGCGAGGCCGGCGAGGCGGCGAGGACCCGGGAGAGCAAGACGAGCCGCGCTAACGCCATGCCGGAGCGAAGACCTTGTGCTTCCTGCCGTTGCGGCGCTCCCAGCCGTGGAGTCGACCCTAGGGCGGACGAGGATTCGCCTTGGCGCCGGCCTTGAGCTGGAGCAGGTAGCGCCGGTAGTCTTCGGGACTGTGACTTTCGCGCACGTGCTGGCCGATCCAGGCGTCGATGGATCTCGATGTAGGCGGCGCGGCCGTGATGCGGATCTCGCGCTTGGCGCCGGCCCTCAGGATCCGGTAGGAGACGGTCTGACCCGGAGCGACCGCCGCGCTCATCTGGAGGAACTGTTCTACCGGCACTCCGGCGAGGTCTTTGCCGTCCATCGCCAACAGGACATCTCCCTCCCGAAGCCCGGCGGCCTTGGCTGGGTAGCCAGAAGGCACGACTTGCACCGCGAGGCCGTATTCACCGGGCGCGGGGCGGCCGTCACCTCCGGGCTTAGCGCTCCATAGGAAACCGAGAACGCCTTGGTGGGTGAAGAGCTGCCTCTTCTCCGCCACGCACACATCGAGAGGCTTGGGGCATCGCGGCTCGGCTCCTGCGGCGAACAGCGACGGAAAAAAGAAGAGCAGCAGCCCGACCCGCGTGCGCCGGGCCGGCCGCCTCACCGCGAATCTCCCGGATGCGGCTGGCGCGAAAGCGACGGCGGCCGCACCCCGCCCCCAAGCCTCAGCTCGCTGCCAACCGTCAGCCATCCGGATGCGCAGGCGGCGGGAGGGTCCTGCGGCTTGGCGCAAAAAGCGTATTGGCCGGGCTCCATCATGGAAAGGGTAACCCACCCTTCGGTCCCGCGGGTCGCCCCTCCCAAGCTCAAGAAGATGCCCAGCGGCATGCTGGCGCCGTTGTGGACCAGGCGGCTCAAGGACGGCTCCCGATCTGCGAGCCCCCGGATGTCGACCAGCACGGCGCCAGCCTCCTGGTCGACGTCGACCCTCAGGTCCGGGCTGGACGGCTCGAGCGGCGGCGCCCGCATCATGCGCGCCGCGAATCCGGGCGCGATGACCGCGACGCTGCCGCCCGTGAAAGGGGGATCGAGAAGCACGTCAAAATGCCCGTCCGCGTCCGAAACCGCCCTGCCCACCAGGAAGCCGGCCGCAGGCTCGGGAAAGACGGTGACGAGAGCGCCGGGAACCGGACCCTCGGAGGCGACCACGTAGCCGACCAGGTGAACCTTTTCCCGCAGCACCAGGGGCACTGGCGGTTCATCCACATCCTCAGCCACGCTGTGAGCCACCCACTCGCTCGCGGTCAAGCGATAGTGAGCGTAAAGGCGAACTGTCCCGGGCGCGAGGCCGCGCAGCACCACCTCGCCGAGCTCGTCGGAGAGAAGCTGCGCGTCGGTGCGCCCCGCCTCTCGTGCGCCCAAGGCAATAACCTCGGCCCCGCGCACGGGCTTGCCCTGCTCGTCGAGGACCTGCACCGTGAGGCGCGTGTTGGGGACGCGAATTTCGACCCTGGCCACGGCCGAGCCGGGCGCGCGCTTGACCTCGACCGGGGCAAGCGCTTCGCTGCCGCCGCCGGGCAGGTTGAGGTCCACCCACCACTCCCCTTCGCTCGGCAGAAAACCGGCAAAGACGCCGCCGGCGTCGGAATCGAAGCGTATGCGCGACAACTTTTGCGGCTTTCTCCACCACAAAGTGGCCTCGAGCGGCTTGCCGGCGGTGCTGATCTTGCCCTCCAGCTTGATCAGGTCCAGCTTGAACTCGAGCGCGGTCTTGCCCGGAGCCACGGCGATTTCCTCGCGTAGCCACTCGGAGAGCGTCATGTCCCGTACGCTAAGCACGAAGCGGCCGGGAGCCAGGTCTTCCTTCTTGAGGAATCCGGTTTGATCCGCCATTCCTTGCCCGGCACGCGTGAGCTTGTGCGGCGACAGCTCCGATGGGTCGGCCAGGAGCTCCCAGCGCCAGGGTTGGCCGTAGGGGTCGAGGCGGGGGTGAAGCTGCACCTCGAGGGCAAGGAGGCGGACGAGGAGGATCGGCTCGCGAATCTCGGTCTCAGTGCCAGAGCGAACCGTGGCGAGAGGCGAGGAGACCGTGGCGAAACCGTCAAGCCGCGCGGTGATCCGGTAGGCGCCCGCGGTGATGCCGGTGAACTGGAAAAAACCCCGCTCGTCCGGCCGGGTCGTCACGGTCCTCTCAGCGATGCGCTCCGCCGCGGCCTTGCCTCCCACCCCCCCTGCCATCTGGTCGGGAACGATCTCAACCACGGGAACCTGGCCACGCGGCGTAGAGCCGTCGACCTCGACCCGGCCAATGAGCGATGCGCCGCGGGCCAGCTCGACGGTGCCGAGGTCCGACCGTTTGCCGGGCCGCACGTCGATACCCCAGGAATAGCGTGGTACGAACCCCTCTGCGCTCAGGCGCAGGTCGAGGATCGCCGCCGGTACGGCGCACTCCCAGCGCTCTCCGTCGAGCGGGCAGCTCACGGAGCTCACTGCGACGTCGGGTCCATGCTTGCCTGCGGCCGATTGGAAACGCGCCATCAAGAGGGATGGCTTCGTCTGGTGCGGCGCCATGACGATGCGGCCGGCGATCGTGCCGGTTGGCAGCATGCGAAAGACCACGCGGGACACCTCGCCGGCCTGCAGCACGGCCTCGGGAGTCCAGAAGCCCGGAGCGGTGGCGGCGAGGCGCCACCCGGTGTCGCGCGCCAGCGCGACTGCCACCTCGCCCGGACAGTCCATCTCCCACTCGCGAGGGTCCTCGCCGCCGGTCGCCGCAGATGAAAGCCGGCTGGCCCGAATCCTCACTCGCGGCAGCGGCGCCCCGCGAGCGACCTGCGCCGACGGGGCGATCTCCACCGCGACGCGAACCACCGAGCTTTCACCGCCGGCCCAAGCCGCCGCTACCAGAAGCGCGGCGAGCAAGAGCGCCAGCGACGCCCTCCTCAACACGATCGTCAAGTCCAGTAACACTGGGCCCATAGGTCGCAATAATCGCAGCTCGCGAAGCAATCGGAGTAGCCCTCCGGACCGATACCGCCCGTGTTCACGCAATGCCAACACAGGTCGCCGCCTAAGTCGCAGTCCCAGCAGCTCTGCTGCGCCACGGCCCGCTCTCCCCACAGAGAGCCTGCTGCAAAGAAAAGAACCGCCAGTCCGAGTGATCTGACCAGATGCCGAACACTCATGATCTCTCCTTCTCTTAGTATGCGGATCTCTCTAGCATACGTGGAAGCCAGCAGTCAAGACGTGTCTGTTTACCTGTTTACCACCAGGATGACCGTGCCAGGCAGTTCCCTGCGGCCGCCGGCGACCGTTTTGGCATCGTGGTCGCGACCCTTGTCCCATCCATGCTCGCGGCTGGCGAGAGTACGCGAGGGGGATCCCCCGTCCCCCGCCCCGGGCTGACATCGACGGCAATGGGCTCGTCGCGGCGAAGACGGTGTACTGGAACTTACCGGCGGCGCTCCGCGTCTCCTCCCCCAGGCGGCGCCCGGCCACCGCCATCTGAAAGGTTGCCCTCCCGGCGGAGCGCGAGGCGTTCGGTCCTAGCCCTGCGATAATCTCCCTAGCTGCCTCGGCCGGCCCGCAATCTCGGGCGACCATCGCGACACTGAGCCGGCCCGGGCACCGTCATGGCCGAACCCAGGAAGAGGAGGGAGAACGGATCATGCTGACCCTGCTCGCCGAGAAGCTTCCGGAGCTTGAGCGGCTCTGCAAGCTCCATGGCGTCAGGCGACTCGAGGTGGTGGGCTCCGCCGCACGCGAGGTCGACTTCGATCCGGCGCGG
>DASZZP010000120.1:0-1840 GCA_035544875.1 Thermoanaerobaculia bacterium
CCCCACCCGCCACACCAGCCAGTGCGCGCAGGAGCGGAAGCCCTCGTTCCAGCCGCCGCGCTCGTCGAAGTCGCGGAGCATCACCAGCAGCTCGTAGGTGGCGGCCGAGATCTGCGCCGCCAGCTCGGCGATGCGCTCGCCGAGCTGCTCGAGCGCCGCTACGGGCGCCGGCGTGGGTCGGGCTATCGCCCTCGGGTTCGCCCGACCAGCCATTGCTGGGACGTCGTGAAAAGCCTCGTAAGCCGGCTCGCTCATGGCCTTTTCCCTCCCTCTCCGACCATTCTAACCCCATGATTTTTCAGCTCTTTGGCGCCCGCAGCAAGGCCGATCGGTGGTCGCCGAGGGGTCCAGCGAGGCTCGCCGCGAGAACGGGCCGTGGCAGGTCGTTGAAGGGCTTCCGAAACCCCTTCCAGCGTTGATTCCAGGAAACGCCCGAAGCGTGTCCGAAAAGCTTGTCAAGGGGTTCGGCCACGGCCGAAGCCTCGCCAGGAACGGATGGGCTTGGCGGACGCCGCAGGTCGCTAGGCTCAGGCTCAGGAGCGCGCGGACGGGAGGGCCGGGCGGAACTTGTGGCCGTAGGTAGCCGTGGCCCGGTGGCCCCTTCTCCTGCAGCCGGCGGGTGACCATCTCGACCGGCATGCCGATCGCAACGTCTTCGAGCTCTACGTCGCAGAGCTGGGCGGTGCGAACCTCCTCCTCGAGGTCCACCATGGCAACCAGGTACGGACCTGCGAACCCGCGCGACGGTTGTGCGACCTCGGCAAAGGAGAAGATCGTCCCCCGCCCCGAGAAACGATAAAGCGCCAAGGCGCGGCCGCGGCAGGCGCTGCACTCCTTGCGCGCCCGACGCCCGATGCTCCGCTCACCCTGCTGTACGTATTCCGCCACGCCTCGGCGGTATGAGGTCGCTCGCTACCCATCGCCCATGACAGACGCCGAGAGGACTACTGGGTCTCTCGGTCAGATCCGGAATAGGGGCTTGTCGTTCACGACCGAGGAGAGTCCGCCGGACGACGGCCTTCCGCAATTCTCCTCATAAAATCTTCCAGCGTCTTCCCGGGCTCGAGAGCGAACGGCTGCTCGGTGATCTCGGCGTCGGAGATACGGTCGAGGCGGAAGTTGCGGAAGTCGTTCCTCATCTCGCACCAGGCGAGGAGGGTCCACACTGCGCCCCAGTAGAAGAGCCCGAGCGGCCAGACGACGCGGGTGGAGGAGGCGCCGTCGGGCCGGGTGTAGGTAAAGCGCGACTTGCGGCGCTCGGCCGCCGCGCGGCGAAGGAGGCCCACCAGCACCACAGGGTAGGGGTGCAGGTGCGGAGCGAAGAGGGTTTCGCCCGGATCGGAGAGGTCGGCCGGCAGCACGGCTTCGACCTTGCGCAGGGCGTTGCCGGCGGCTTGCGAGAGACCGGGATCGGCCCACGCCCGGACCATCCGCGCGCCGAGGCGCAGCGCCTGCAACTCTTCGCGGTCGAACATCAGCGGTGGCAGATCGAAGCCGCGACGGAGCCGGTAGCCGACCCCCGCGGCGCTCTCGATGGGCAGGCCGCAGGCGCTTAGGTCCTGGACGTCGCGGTAGATGGTGCGCTCGGAGACCTCCAGCGCCGCCGCCAGATCCCGAGCGGTCGAGATCCGGCGGCGGCGCAGGTAGAGGACGATCTGGAACAGCCGGTCTGCCCGCCGCACTCCGGCTAGCTTAGCTTAGGAGTCGCGTCAGAATAACTTGACGAACTTGTGAGTTTGTGGTTTACTGAGGGGCATGCAAGACCCCGCCTCGGCGGAACAGATTGCAATCAAGTATCTCTCGTTGGCACCGATGATGAACGAGCGGATGCGGCGGCAGT
>DASZZP010000121.1:0-4242 GCA_035544875.1 Thermoanaerobaculia bacterium
TGCCGAGGCGGCGAGGAGGACTCCGGCGAGGGTGGCGGCCAGGCGCGCGGGCGACGGGCCGCCGGCGGTCTTGGCCGCCGCGGCCGAGAGGACGAGCAGGCCGAGCAGGAGCCAGCCGCGGGAGAGCCCGGCCGCGAGCCAGACGCCGCGCCGGTCGGTGCGCCGGCTGAGAGCAACGTAGGAGAGGAGCTGGGGCTCCTCTTCGAGGTGCCAGAGATCCGGGGAGAGCTGCACGAGCCGGGTGAGGTGGCCGCAGAGGCTCTCGGTCAGGCTGGCGGAGAGAGTGTCGCGGGCGGCGGTGGAGGCCTGGCGGACGCTGTAGTAGCGCACGAAGAGAACGGCGGTCAGGGCCAGGAAGCCGGCGAGCCCAAGGAGCGCGGCAGAGCCGCCGGCTGCGGAGCGGAAGAGGAGCACGGCAAGGGCGAGCTCGAGCAGGGCGGCGAGCGCCTTGTGCGAGCCGGCGAGCGCGCTGGCCGCGAGCGCGTCGAGGTCGAGGACGCGCGCGAACAGGGAGCCGGTTGCGTCGCCGGCGAGGCCGGCCGCGCGGCGCAGGACAGCGCTCGTGAGCCAGCGCCTGAGGACCATGCCGAAGCGGCCGGCGGCCGCGATGGACGAGGAGAGCTCGACCATCCGGCAGGGAATTGCGCTCAGCAGGGCGAGCGTCCAGGCGCTGGCCAGGGCCGGCTGGAGCCGCTGCTCGAGGACGCTCTCGGCGAGCAGCCACAAGGCGGCGAGCGCGAACAGCCCCTGCGTGGCGCGGGCGAGAGCGATCTGGACGAGGGTGGCCGGCAAGCCGGCGCGGGCGAGCTGGCCGCGGAGCGGGGTCGCCGGGGCCGGGCGGAGGGTCCAGCAGGGGCGGATCGCGGCGGTGGCCAGCAGCTCGCGGCGGAGGGCGGTGCTGAAGCGCCGCTGCATGCCGAGGGGAACGGCGGCGGCCTCCGCGAGGTTGGCGATCTGGGCGTCGATCGGCGCGGCAAGGGCGGTGCGGAGAGCCAAGACCACGCTCCGCCGCGGCACGCGGACGCGCGAGCGGTCGCTCGCCAGGACGCGCACGCCGGAGCGGCCGGCACCGAGGATGGCGAGAATGGCGGGCGCCGGCGAGCCCGGCAAGCCGACCAGCAGTGGAAACGGACCGCGCAGCGGGCGCTCGAGCCGGCGGGCGGAAAGCTCGGTCTCCTGCGCCAGGAAGCCGGCCGCCGCGGCGGCGGCGGCGAGCCAGTCGGCAAAGGGCGCCGAGGAGAGCGAAAAGAGGGCGCCGGGGGGTGGCGGCGGCAGCAACGGTAGGGGCGCCGGCGCGGCGCGCTCGCTGCCGGCGTGGGCGGCGAGGAGCTCGAGTAGCTCGTCGGCGCGCGCGGCGGGCCAGGCGAGCGCAGTGAGCGCAGGCAGGCAGCGGCGGCGGCTCATGGCGGCGACTCTGGCGAGCCGGAGCGGCCCGCGGTGAGGGAAGCGGTCCGGTCGGCCGGTGGAGAGCGGCGGCGCCGCGGGGTCTGGTGGCCCGCGCCGTCTTCAGCTTGTGCGAGCTCATGTGCCGGTTCGCGCCGGCTGCCGGGTAGAAACTGCTGGGAGCCGGCGGTGCCTGGCAGACGGAGACGGCGCCAGAGAGGGTCGGTCCAGAGGGCGCGCCCGGCCTGCTCGGCGGCCAGGAGCTGGGCGAAGCGCGAGCGGGGTCGCGCGGCGAGCGCCGCCGGCGGCGCGTCCTCGACCACCGCGCCGCGCTCGACGACTAGGACGCGCGGGAAGCCGGCGGCCTCGCGGACTCGGTGGGTGACATAGAGCAGGGTCGCGTGGCGCCAGCGCGCGCGGGCGCGGCGCAGGAGGCGCTCGCGGCGGCGGGGCTCGAGGCCGCAGAAGGGCTCGTCGAGGATTGCCAGGCGGACGGCGCGGCGCAGGAAGGCGCGGCCCAGGCGCACCCTCTGCCCTTCCCCGCCGGCCAGGCGGGAGCCGCCTTCGCCGAGCGGCTCGGCCAGCCCCTCGGGGAGCCGATCCAGGAGCGGGAGCAGGTCGGCCGCGCGCAGGACGGCGCCGAGGTCGGTGCCGGCGGCGGCGAGCTGCAAGGAGGGTGAACCGAAGAGCAGGTTGGCGAGGAGTGGCCGGTGCCAGAGGCGCACCTGCGGGTCGACCCAGGCGGTCGCGGCGCGCAGCGCGGCGAGCGCCGCGAGACCGGCGAGCTGCTCGCCGTCGACCAGAACGGCGCCGGCGGCAGGGCGGCGGGAGCCGAGGAGCAGGGCGAGGAGCGTCGACTTGCCGGCACCGGAGGGGCCGACGACCGCGAGGTGCTCGCCGGCGGCGATCGTGAGATCGACGCCGGAGAGGACCAGGGTGTCGCCAGCGCGGACCGCGACGCCGCGGAAGTGGAGAGCAACGCCGCGGGGCGGGAGGGAAGGCGCGGCGGCGGCGGCGGATGTGGATGGCGGCGGGCTGCAGGCGAGCATCACGTGGGAAGACGGCGGGCTGGAGGCGTGCATGACGGCGACCGCGCCCACCTCTCCGAGGCCGGCCGCGGGCAGGCCCTCCTCCACGGCCGCGAGCGGCTCGAGGAGCCGGCGCGCGAGATTGCGCCAGGCGGGAAGCTGGGCGCTCCACCATGCGCTCCAGCGCGGCGCCAGGAGCGACAGGCTGAGCGCCCAGTAGACCAGCACCAGCTCGCTGCCGTCGAAGCCATGGCGGGCGAGGTGACGGCCCAGCAGGGCGGCGGCAGCGAGAGCGGCCAGGGCGTATAGCGTCACCTCGAGCCAGAGCTGGGCAGCCAGGAAGGAGGCCTGGGCGCGGGCGGCGGCGGCGAGCAGACGGTCGTGCAGGCGCTCGACGGTGGCTGCCGCGGCGTGCGCGCGGATGGGCGGGAGGCCGCGCAGGGTGTCGAGGAAGAGGGCGCTCCAGGCCGCGGCGCCGGAGCGGTGACGCAGCTCGCGGCCCTGCAGGAGCGGCAGCAGCGGCAGCGGCGCCGAGAGCAGGGCGGCGAGGGCGGCGGCGGCGAAGAGCGCGCTGTCGCGGTCGAGGGCGGCGATGCCGAGGCAGGTCAGCAACAGCTCGAGCGCGGTGCGGAAGCCGGCCGCCGCCTGCTCGGGCAGCAGGCGCAGGCGGTGGCAGCCGTGAGCGCGGTCGGCGAGGTCGGCGGCCAGGCGGGTGCGGAAGAAGCTCTCCGAGATGCGCGGCAGGCTGCGCAGCAGGCGGATGCGGAAGCGGATCTCGAGCTGGCGCCCGAGACCGCGGGCGCCGGAGGCGAGGGCGAGCTCGACCAGCAGAGAGGCGGCGACGAGGGCGAGCACCGCCGTGGCGGCCGCGGTGCGCTCGAGGCGCGGCGCGGCGCCTTGCCAGGCGAAGAAGAGACGCGCGAGGAAGAGCGGCTCGACCACGGTGATGGCGGCGGCAGCGGCGGCGGCGGCGGCCAGTAGGGCGGGGCGGGAGAGGGAAAGCGGGCCGCAGGCGCGCCAGAGGTCGACGAGCCACGGGCACGGCCGGGCGCGCCGCCCTGCGCGCGGCCGGCGGCCGGCGCGCGGGGCGCGGAAGGCCGAGCGCGCGCGGCGGTTCTCGGAAGGCGGGGTGGCCGCGGCGCGCGAGGAGCGGGCCGCGCGGGCGTCAGCGGTGAGGCCGAGGGCGCGCACCAGGAGGGCGCCGCGGACGCGCAGCCGGTCGGGAGCCACGGGATCGACCGTCCAGAGCTCGGCCGGCACCGGCGACGCGGCAGGCGAGCGCGCGGCGAGGCAGCGCTGGAAGAGCGCGCTGAAGGCGGCGCTGGCCGCGCCACCGCGGCGCAGGGCGCCGGCGGCTACCAGCCGGCGGGTGAGGCGGAGGCTGGCATCGCAGGCGGCGAGCGCCAGCCAGCCCGGGTCGGCGCAGGCCGCGGCGAGCAGCGGCTGGCTGGCGCGGCGCGCGAGTCCGAGCGCGGCGAAGCGCACGCCGAGGGGGGCGAGAAAGTCGGGCGAGCGCGCCCAAGAGGACCAGGCGGCGGCCGGGACGGTCGCGGAGTGCAGATAGAGCTGCGCCCGCAGGCGGCGGGCGGAGAGCCAGAGGCGTCCCACCGCCGGGTCCATGATCTGGAGGAGCGGGCCGTGGCGGCGCCAGAGCAGGACGAAGTGCGGCAGGTCCTCGGCGGCGCGCACTACCAGGATGGCGGGCAGACAGCGCGCCGCCGGAAGCAGCAGGTGGTCCTGCGGGACCAGCACCTGCTCGGCGTCGAGGCCGTGCTCGACGGCGACCGCCTCGAGAGTGTCGAGGGAGGTGCCGTCGACATCGGCGCCGCAG
>DASZZP010000122.1:0-1624 GCA_035544875.1 Thermoanaerobaculia bacterium
GCCGCGCCACGGCTGCTACCTCGACGCGCTGCTCGCCGACCGGCAGCTGGTCGGCGGCTGGCGGCCGCGGATCGGCGAGCTGGCGCTGCGGGTGGTGGCGATCCACGGCTTCCCGCACGAGTCGTTCTCCGGCATCCTCGATTTCCTGGGCGGGCTGGGGTTCGCCTTCCGGGCGTCGCACCGGCTGATCCCGCTGTCGCAGGCGACGGCGGCCGGGAAGATCGCGCGCAGCCGGCTGTCGTGGTTCAAGCGGCGGCGGGGGGCGGCGTCGTGGCTGCGCGAGCTGACCGGCGGGGAGGCCGGCGGCAAGGGGGGCAAGAGCGCCGCCCAGGAGCGCGACGACGAGCTGTTCCTGGACCAGGACGCGGGCGCCATGGCGCGCGACGCGGCGGCGGCGGCGGCGGAGAACGCCTCGGGGCGGGTGCGCTTCTGCCTCTACACGCCGGTCGTGGTGGTGGCCGACCGCGAGCCGGCGGTGGCCGACCGGCATGCGGGCGAGATCGTCAAGGCGCTCAACGACCGCGGCTTCACGGCGCGGGTCGAGGACCTGAACGCGGTCGAGGCCTTCCGCGGCAGCTGGCCGGGGCACGGCTACGCCAACCTGCGGCGGCCGATCCTGTCATCGCGCAACCTGGCCGACCTGCTGCCGGCGACCAGCGTGTGGGCCGGCCTGCCGCATAACCCATCGCCGCTCTTCCCCGCCCAGAGCCCGGCGCTGCTGTGGGCGGCGACCACCGGGGCGACCCCCTTCTGGCTCAACCTGCACGACGACGACGTCGGGCACACGCTGGTCGTCGGCGGCACCGGGGCCGGCAAGAGCACGCTGCTCAATCTGATCATCGCGCAGTTCCTGCGCTACAGAGGGGCGCAGGTGTTCAGCTTCGACATCGGCTACTCCGGCTGGCTGCTGGCCAAGGCGGCGGGCGGGCGGCACTACGACCTAGTCAACGAGGAGGTGGCGCTCGAGCCGCTGGCGCAGATCGATCAGCCGGGCGAGCGACTGTGGGCGCTCGAATGGCTGGAGGCGGTCGCCGAGCTCAACCGGGTGGCGGTGACGCCGGCCGGGCGGCAGGCGCTGGCGGCGGCGCTCGAGCTGCTGGCGGGCGAGGCGCCGGAGCACCGGCGGATCAGCGACTTCCTGCCGCAGCTGCAGGACCGCGAGCTGGTCGCGGCGCTGGAGCCGTACGCGGCCGGCAGCCTGGGCCACATCTTCGACGCCGACCACGAGGACCTCGAGGCGAGCGCCTACCAGGTGTTCGAGCTCAAGCGGCTGGTCGAGATGGAAGACCGGGTGCTGCTGCCGGCGCTGCTCTACCTCTTCCACCGCGTCGAGCAGCGGCTGGAGCAGGGGCGGCCGTCGCTGATCGTGATCGAGGAGGCGTGGCTGCCGCTGATGAAGAGCGCGTTTGCCCGCCGCATCAAGCAGTGGCTGCTGACGCTGCGAAAACAAAACGCGGCGGTGGTGCTGGCGACGCAGTCGCTGGGGCAGCTGCTGGAGAGCGCCAACCGCCACATCCTGGTCGAGAGCTGCCCGACCCGCATTTTGCTCGCCAACCCGGAGGCGGCGCTGCCCGGGCAGGCGGGGCTGTACCGCGAGCTGGGGCTGAACGACACCGAGCTGCAG
>DASZZP010000123.1:0-4307 GCA_035544875.1 Thermoanaerobaculia bacterium
ATCCGCTCGCTCCGCGCCTTGCGTGCGCCCGGCGAGGTCGGAGCGTTGTTCGCAGGTCCTATTCGCTTCACAGCCGACGCCGAAGGCTGCACCTTGCAGACCAAAACGACGACCTTGAGGGGAGCGTGGAGCATCGTCTCGACGTTATACAGAATGCGTGACTTCTGGGTCATTGTGGGGTCGAAAAGTATCAGTGCTTTCGTGCTTCCGGTCTCCGCGTTGGACGACGCGGGACGGGCGTTCATCGAAGCTCGGGTGCGGAGCGCCGGCGGCCGGGTCAGGTAGGCAGACTGATGCGCTGCTGAGGGCCTCTCAGGGACTTGTCGCGCCCGGCGGCGCCCCTACTCCCCCACCGGTCGGCGGTTCCCTAGCCTGGTCTGGCTGCGCTCATCACGGCGGTAGGCCGTGCCCTGGAATCCACCTCTGCCGGTATGCGCTGGGCGGTGCGAAAAATTTTAACACGTCAAAATTTTTCCGCGGGCGAGGCGCGGGCGTGGGTCGGATTCGGCGGGGCGCCGCGTGACACGATTGCACGATCGAGGGTGGCGCCGAGGAGGCCGGCGGGCGGGCTCTGGCGGCGGACAAGCGTCGGAGCGAACGTTTTTGAGTCGCGAGTTAGCATGAAAGTGGATGGCAAGTTGAGAGCCCAGGTGTCACTTTTCGGGGGGGAAAAGCAACTATAAGACAGGGGCACCCATATCGCCAGCCGTGGCCGCGAGGAGTCAATCCGATGGCACAAAACCACCCTTCAGCTGAGACGTTGCGGCGGCTCGCCGCCGGCGAGCTGGCCGGCGAGGAGGGGCGCGCGGTCTTCGCCCACGTGATGGTGGGCTGCTCCGGCTGCGCGGCCAAGGCGCGGCGCATCGCCGCGGCGGGCGAGACGGTGGGGAGCCCGAGCGACTACGACGGCGCTTTCGCGCGCAGCCTGGCGAGGGTCAAGGAGGTGAGCAATGAGCTGGCCCGGGAGCGGCTGCGGGCGACGTCGCTGTGGGCGGAGCTGGAGGGCAAGCGGCAGCCGCAGCGGCTCTATCTGGTGGAGCGGGTGGCGGCGTTCCGCAGCTGGGCGCTGGTCGAACGGCTGGTGGCAATCGGCGAGCGGGCGCGCTGGCGCGACCCGCGGCGGGCGCTCGAGCTGAGCCAGCTCGCGGCGGTGCTGGCCAACGGCATGCCGGTGACGGTCCGGCCGCGGGGACTGGCGGGAGATCTGCGGGCGGCGGCGCTGGGCAGTCTGGCGAGCGCGCTGACCCTGTGCGGGCAGTACGCGGCGGCGGAGAGGTTTTTCCGCGACGCCTGGCGGGCGCTCGAGGACGGGAGCGGCGACCGCCAGGAGGAGGCGCGGCTGCTGCGGCAGGAAGCGAGCTTGCACTTCAGCCTGGGCGATTTCAGGGCGGCGGCGAGGCTGCTGCGGCTGGCGCGCCGCTGCTATCAGATCCTCGACGACCAGCACGAGGAGGGGCGGACGCTGTTCCAGCTGGCGGTTGCCTCGGGATACCTGGAGCCCAAGGTCGGGATCGAGCTCGGGGAGAGGGCGCTCGACCTGATCGACCTCTGGCGGGAGCCGCGTCTCGAGCTCTCGGTCCGGCACGCGCTGATCTGGTTTCTGAACGACGACGGCGAGCCGCAGCGGGCGCTGGCGATGCTCGAGGCGTCGCGGGATCTCTACGAACAGTTCGAAGGCGGGACGCCGGGGCTCTACCAGCGCTGGCTGGAAGGACGGATCATCCGCCGGCTGGGCGACCTGGCGGGGGCGCGGTCGACCTTCAGGGCGGTGTGGCGCGAGTTCACGGAAGCGGGCTTCACGCGCGATCTGACTCTGGTCTCGCTCGACCTGGCCGAGGTCTATCTGGCGCTCGGCGAGAACAAGCGAGCGGTCCGGCTGCTGGCCAGGGTGCGGATGATCCTGCAACGCTGGAAGATGCACACCCACGGGATGGCCGCCTGGCTGCTGCTGCAGGAGGCGGTGGCGACGGAGGCCGCGCCGGTGCAGCGGCTGGCACGGGAGATGGAGCGCTACTTCCGGCAGGCCTGGCTGCGGCCGCTGCCCTTCGAGCCGGCGGCGAGTGTCAAGCAGAGCAAAAGTTTGACGCGTTAAAATATTTCGAGCGATGGCCGGCGACGGGTCGGGCTCCCGAGCTGGATCGGCAACGGTTGCCTGACGAGGCCCCACGACTCTCCGCCATGGACGAAGCCCGACATCGGATCGTGCGACGCGCGGTCCTGGGAGTGGCCGCAGCGGTCCTTGGCGACAAGCAAGGGGAACTGCGCGGCGTGTGGCCGGGCGCCAACGCGGACGAGTTGAACTAGCGACAAGACCGGCTTGCGAGGTGGAACAGATGGCGAATCGAAGCGCGCTCCATCAGCGGATAGACGAGTTGGCAGACCGCGCGGTGTATTGGTTCTGGCGGTTGCGCGCAACGGTCTTTTTCGGCTTGCCCGGATTGGTCCTCCTGATCGACCGTGACAAGCACCCCTCGAACCTCGGCCTAGGCCTCCTCCTCGTCTCGACAGCGGCCGTGTTCCTGGCGGTCAACCTGGCAATCTATCGGCGGGACCGGCGCCGAGCGACCGGCGCACAGGCTCCGGCTGGGGCACAAGACCCTGCAGCGTACGCCGAGCTTCAGGCGAAGATGGCCCGGCTCCGGGAGGCCGAGCGACGGCCGTAGCAACTTTCACGTTTGTTAATCCACCGTCCGCCGCGCAAACGGCGCGGCTCGATCTCGCGGAGCGGCTCGGCGGGGGCAGGCGCGAGTGCGGAGGCCGCGAAAAACTTATAGCGGCCGCCCGCGAGAGCAGCTTGAGCCCAACGTGGCTGCGTGACCTTCGCTCGGCACGGGCAGGCAGCAGGCGCCAGCCGGGTCACACCTCGGCGACGCTGTAGGCAACGCCTGCCGGTCCCACCTCAGATGAATTGATAGCCGCGCTGGCCGTTGTCAGGACAGGCTTCGCAGTTCGCCTCGGTGACCTTGCCGTCGCCGACCACGACCTGGTTGTTGATCACCCACTCTCCCTCGCAGACCAGCGTCGTCTTCTTGGAATCGGACCACAGGCGCCACTTTCTACGTCCCACACTGGCGTGTCCCAGACAGTTGCCTGGTTCTGGGCAATCCACACAGACCACGTCGAGGAGCTTGAACGGGCATTTCTGGCCAGGCGCCACAGGGCTGATCTTGGTGACCTGATACCGGCAGTAGGTGGGTCCTTCCAACTTCACTTCAAAGAAGTCGTCCACAGGCATCGAGCTGAGCGGCTTGCGGGGAGTCGAGCAGCACGACGCCAGGGCGCCGCTCATCAGGAATGACGCCAGAGTGCCGAGAAACCAGCGTCGATCGTGACCCCCCGAGAGCGGCTCGGATTCCAATGCGTCTCTCATGCTTGTCCTCCTGATTTCGGGATCTGGCGCGGCCGGGGTGCCCGCCAGGTCGCCGACCAAGGTCAATTGAAGGGAGACTCCCTCTACTTAGTAGTTGTCGCTGATCTCGATTTTTTGACAGCGCACGAAGCGGTGTTGAGCTTCCGGGCAGCCCCTCACGCGCTGGCGCGCGACTTCGGCCGTGGCCGGTCGGGGTGGGCAGAAACGGCGAAAAATTTTGACGCGTCAAAATTTTTCAGGGTCTCGGACGCGGTCGCCGGGCGACCCTCCTTCCTCCCGTAGGCCCTCGTAGGCAGCTTCCACAGAGAGCTTTGCACCCGGCTGGCGTGGCGGCCGCGGCGGCGGGCGACGAGCCCTATCCATCGCATTGCCAGTGCTTTCGAGGTGTTTGGAGGTCGCCGGCGGCGGTCTCCGGGGAGGACTATTGTGGGCGAGCGGATCTGAAAGGTATGTAAAAGTTGACTAGGTGGAGAAAGAATGTCTAGACTCGCAATAGAGATGAGGAGGGGCATGGGTGAGACCGGCTGGCGAGCAGGATGAGGAGCGGGCGCGGCACTTTCGCGAGTCGCTGGCGCGGGCGGTGGGGCCGGCGGTGATGGGGGCGCTGGCGGAGCCGGACGTCAACGAGATCTACGCCAACCCGGACGGGCGGCTGTACTTCGACACCCGGTCGGCGGGGCGGGTGGCGGCGGGGGCGGCGCTGGAGCCGAAGCAGGTGCAGAAGTTCCTCAACCTGGTGGCGAGCGCCATCCCGACGGTGATCAACGCCTTGCGGCCGCAGCTGCAGGCGGAGCTACCGGCGGCGGGGTTCCTGGGGTCGCGCCTGCAGGGGTTCGTCTGGCCGCTCTCGGCGGGGCCGTCGTTCAACCTGCGCAAGCCGCCGGCGGTGATCTACAGCCTGGAGTCGTACGTCGCGGCGGGGGCGATGACGGCGGCG
>DASZZP010000124.1:0-6420 GCA_035544875.1 Thermoanaerobaculia bacterium
ATCCGCTCGCTCCGCGCCTTGCGTGCGCCCGGCGAGGTCGGAGCGTTGTTCGCAGGTCCTATTCGCTTCACAGCCGACGCCGAAGGCTGCACCTTGCAGACCAAAACGACGACCTTGAGGGGAGCGTGGAGCATCG
Source organism: Thermoanaerobaculia bacterium (assembly GCA_035544875.1). Taxonomy (GTDB): domain Bacteria; phylum Acidobacteriota; class Thermoanaerobaculia; order Multivoradales; family UBA5704; genus JASLEW01. The sequence goes on from DASZZP010000124.1 coordinate 137, forward strand.
TCTCGGCGTTATACAGAAGGGTCTGCCGCGGGCCGGCGAGCCTGACCCCTTCATGGCGCGGCGGCCGACCTATCGGCGCGGCGGCGGCGGTGGAGCGCTGCTCGCGAACCCGAGCGCCGCGGCGGCCTGGCAGGCGCTGCCGCGCTGTGCGACGAGCCCGCCGCTGCCGTTCGAGTGGCGGCTGCCGCCGCCCTGCGGGCCGGCGGCGAGGTAAGCACGTCAATTCACCGACTCGCTTGTCGCTCTCATACAGCGCGCTCGGAACAGGTGACCGCGGGCGCGGCCGCCCGCCAGTCGGCCAGACCTGCGGCGCTGCGAACGGAAAGGCGAGAACTTCTGAAGTGCTAAGATCCTCCAGGCCGCTGCCCTCATCCGCTGACCGGCTGCGGCCCGCCTCAAGCCTAGAGTATCGGGATCTTCGTACTGACCACCAACTCTGGAAACGAAGCAGATGGGACAAGACAAACCCTCCCCTGGCCGGCTCGTCAGTCCACCCAATGCAGAAGCGGATGTGCCATCCAAAGGATCCGGTGAGCTTTCGGCAGGAGAGACCGGGATCGTTCTTGACTCTAGTGGCAAGCCATGGATACGAAAAGGAGGTTTCGGAGACACCACCAAGCGCACGTTTCGTGCTCTCAGGATTGGTGAACCACTCAGAGCACAGATCGTCGGCTTGTTTGTCGGCGTGCTTCTAGGCGGGTTCATCTCCCATAGGCTCTATCCGCCGGTCCAAGTGATCGATAGCCACAGTAGCCAGCTGGTTTGGGGGCTGCAACAGGGGCAGGATACTTCCGGCAAATTCAATGATTTCCAGCTCGTTCCCGAGACTGGAGGAGGAGCCGTTCAGTTCCTCTGGGCGGATCCGTTCTGGGATGTCGCCGACCCATCGGCGCTGCCCGCGATCATCTGGGCACAGCTCCTGAAGTCCGATCACGCGTTGCGGGTGCACTTCCGCAGAGTCAATGCCGGCTGTAATATAGCTATCAGGCCAAAGAGTGCCATGCCTGCCGTTGTCCACGACAAACAATATCTGACGATTCGTTTTAGGTCACCGAGCTCAAAACCAGTCGGCCTGAGGGTCAGACTTGTCGATGAGAACAACGTCCACTGGGCATTCGGGCGTCCCTTGGTAACGGGCACTGATCCGAACCTCAAGTTTCGGTATAGTTCATCGGCGAAGAACGCCAGATTGGGCACCAGTTCCTCCGAATGGCAGACTGTCCAACTACCTCTCGATAAGGAAAACTGGGTTCATTTCTATTTCGATGGTCCGTCCCTAAACATTCCTGCGTGGGAGACGATTAGACAGCGGCCATTTGGTCTCGTGTTTCTCGTCATTTTTGAAGTCGGCTTTGAGCCTTCCGGTCGGCCGGGCGAATCTGTAGACAACATGTCACGGCTCGAGCGGCGAGCCGAAGAAGGGGTAGTAGACCTGGGGGGAATCTCTTTCGACTAGGCCCGGTACGCTGGGGCCACATCTGCGCTTAGGAGGGAAGGCGGCAAAGGACGGCGTCTTGACACTGGTACATGATATCTCTATAGTGAGAATATAATGCGATTGTCGCTCACGTGGTTCGCTCTGCTGTCCCTGCTGTCGGCGGCTCCCCTGCTCCCGGCACAGTGTCAACCTCCCCTTCCCATCCTGCCCCCAGCGAGCCCTGGGCAGAACGGGCAGACCCGAGCAGCGAACTTCTTGACCCTGGTCGAGGGTCTCTATCGGTCTCCGGCCACGCAAACGCTGACCGTCGCGGGCTCAGTTCTTCAGGTTCCGCCGTGGCTGGACAGCTCGACCGAGTGTAGCGATATTCATCTCCAGGCTGGCTTTGGTTTGATTGGAAAGCCTTCCTTCAGTAACTATCTGGTTGTGAGCGACGAGCTGTCGGAGCTGGCGATCGTCACCGCGCTCGCGAACCGCGACGACCGCATGCTCGCGATCCACCATACGATTCTAGCGCTCGAGTCCTCCACATACCGTGGGATGCCCTGTTGGATCGCCAGGGTCTCGCAAGGCAGCTTGACCTGCTTCACCGACGGCCCGCCGTCGGACCGATTCCAGGACACGGCCTCGGATGCGACCGCGCGCTTCGGCCTGGCCTACTACTTTGCGGCCAACAATCCAAACTTTCCTGCCGAGTCGAGGGCCATCTACCGCGCCGCCGGCGATGCGCTCGCCGCCCGGCATCTCGCGGTCGAGTATGCGAACGGCTGTTTCCACAGCGGCGTCAGCGGCAGGACCCTTTGTGATTGGGTGGGCGGCGGAGCGCGTAGCGCGAGCCAGGGCGTCGGCGGTGTGGAGATGTGGATCGGCTACTATCCTGACATCATTCGCTTCCTTATTGCCGCCAATAGGTCGACCGGCAATTCTGTCTACCTGCAGCGCGCTGAGGAGGTGGTCGATCAGTTTCTGATTGCCAGCAGCTTTTCCGGTAGTCCCTTGACTGTAGGGCACTTCAACTTCTCGTGGGATACGGGATCGGATCCTATTCAGCCGAAGCGTGGTAATGCGTATTTCTGGGACCCTACTCATCCAGCATGGGACGACTCGGATGCGCCGCGCGCCCTTTGGATGGGCGATGTGCTACGAGCGATCGCGCTTAGCACAGGAGCCGTACCGCCGTCCCGCCCCTACTCCGTGCTCGGCGAGTGGATCGGCAAGATGCAGGCGGAAGTGCAGGGATTTCTTCCGGCCCATGGTTTTCCTCCAGATCGGTCCTCTTGCATCCAGTTCAATCAAGACGGCACGCCGTACGTCAACGGAAAGGGTGAAACCAACTGCGGCACGGACTACTACTTCAACGGACTGGGAGCGGGGCTGTTCACTTCCGTCAATACTGGCGGACTGCGGCCGAGGGTGGACGAGGCCCTTGGGCAGTTCGGGTGGAACGCGACGCGGATGACCTGGAACAGTGCGCCCTGCTTTGGGATCTATCGCGGAGTCCGACCAGTCAAAGCGCTCGCCGCGGGTATCGGCTTGGACGCTGCCGCGTACGCTTGCCCCGCGACTTCTTCCCTGTGCGGAGTCAGCCCCAACGAGCTGTGCCTCGCCAGTGGCCGATTCAAGGTGACGGCGAGTTGGCGCACCGCCCAGGGCGCCGCTGGGGAGGCATTGCCCGTCGTGCTTACCGTCGATACAGGATATTTCTGGTTTTTCGGGCCATCGAATGTCGAGGTAGTGATCAAAGTTCTGGACGGCTGTTTCATAAACGGACACTTTTGGGTCTTCGCAGCCGGGCTCACCGACGTGAACGTGGATCTCAAGGTGTTGGACACTCAGACGGGCGTTGCGGTGACCTATAGCAACCCGAAAGGTGTGAGCTTCAGGCCGATCCAAGATACGACCGCCTTGGCGAGCTGTCAGTAAGTATTCGCTGGGCGATTCCTCCGTCGCCGTATGATCCGCAGTCTAGACGCGCGAGCCGTCGCGGGTGGGTACGAAGGCCCGGTGTCGGGGCTCCCGTGGCTCGAGGGGCGGATCAACCGCGCGTTGGGCGAGCTGGTCCAGCCGACTTGGACTTCGTCTCGAGGCTTGCCAGATTTTGCCGGATCGTGCGCTGAACGGCCGACAGGGTCGAGTCGGCGGCTGAGGAGAGCCACGCGAGCTCATGCTCGAGCTCTCGGCACCCCGCCTCATCTCTGGTGGCCCTCCGGGTTCGCAGCAGATTCCATGCAGCAACGGTCGTGTCGGGGTGGTGTGGGCCAAGGATCCGCCGCCGTGCCTCGAACACTCGTTCCTGAAGCTCGCGGGCTCGCGGAAGGTCCTTCTGGTCTCCCTGCTGGCGCAAGATAGAGGCAAGATTGCCCATCGCCTCCAGCGTGTCGGGATGCTCCTGTCCCCAGACGCGCGTTCCTACCTCCACCACCTGTTCCTGCAGCTTGCGAGCCGCGGACAGATCCTTCTGCGCCAGCATGATAGCCGCGAGGTTGCCCATTTGCTTCAGTGTCTGGGGATGCTCGGGCCCCCAAACCCGTGGTCCCACTGCAACCACATGTTGCTGCAACTCCCGCGCTCGTGCCAGGTCCGCCGGTTGACCCTGCTGGCGCAACGTCTCAGCAAGGTTGGCCTCTGCGGTCAACGTGTTGGGCTTCTCGAGTCCCCAGACGCGGCGACCAACGTTAAGCAGCTGCTCTTCCAGCTCTCGGGCGGCGGGGTACTCCCCCTGGGCTCGCAAGGTCTCTGCAAGGTTGTTCATGGCGATCAGTGTGTCGGGGTGTTCCGGTCCCAGCAGCCGCTGTCGCGCAGCGAGCACCTCCTGTTCGAGTCGCCGCGCCCCCAAGTCATTCAGGCTCGATAAGGTCATGGCGAGGTTGCCCTGAATAGCCAACCTGGTGAGCTCACCCGTGCCAGGTTGACTAGCAGAGGCGAGAGCTCGGTTGAACTGCCTTGCCGCCTCCGCAAAGTCTCCGGAATCAAAGAGAGCTATCCCGAGACCGTTGAGAGTCTCCGCATGCTCACCGCGCATCTGCACGGCTCTCCGATAGGCGGCGACGGCGTCGCGGTATCGACCTGCTCCATCGAGCGCTTGACCCCAGAAAGAGTAGCGCTCACCGATCTTCTGGCGATCCTGTTTGAATTCCGACTCGCTCGCCTTTGCGGCTTGCTCAAGCAGTGTTGAGGCCAATGAATAGTTCTGTTGATAGAGGGCGGCAAGTCCTCGCTCGTACGGGTCGGGGCTATTCACCGCCTCAGATTTGATCGCCTGCTCGACTTCCTTTGGCTTCAGGCCATGGGCTGAAGCCAGCTCGTACAGGACCGCGCGAGGTTGATCCGGGTCGATGGAGTGCTCCGCCTTCCCCTTACCAAGCTGGCGATTTATGAGCTCGAGGATTCCCTGCAGAGACTCAGCGCTCAGCTTCGGGGGAGCCACAAGCGATTTCCAGAGGACGAGGACGAGAGCGAACGCTCCGAGCCCTCCAGCCGCCCTTAGCCAACGCAATCGCAGAATCAAAGAGCCGGAGAAAAAAAAGGTCAGGAATCCCGCCGCAAGGGCCACTAACACCGGTAGGATCCCCCGGCTCTCGCCGGCCAGGTGATCCCTGTCGAAGTAAACGATGGCGACGAGGACGACCAGTAGGACGAAGCCGAAGATCCAAGCTGCTCTAGTGCGCTGTTCTGTGAGGGTGAGCTTCCTGCGAGGGGCAGAGCGAGTCCGCACGGTCGAGCCCTCCAGCGAAGCGGCGGCGAGCGAGACGACATCGGTTCGCAGCCGACGGGTTTCAGCGATTTATCCGCCTCTTGGGGCCAGGTCTAGGCTGTCTAGGCCGGCCTTAGCGGCGTCCAATTGATCCGCGCCAGCGTCCCAGCCGCTCAGCTCGGCACCTCGCTAGGAGGACTGGATCCGAAATGCGCTGGTAGTACTTTGTTAGACGGACGCAGCTCGGCTCTTCCCCGATTGGTCCGCCTGCTGTCGGAATGGGCAGTCGGCGCCGGACCGGCGCATCCTGGCGGTGCCGCAGGCGAGCGCCACGTTGGCTCTCGGTGGAGGCTATGACGGGCACGCTGGCCCGCCCGCGCTAAGTGGTAGTCGCAGCTCTGGGCGGCGCGCGGGCGGAAACAGCGAAAAATTTTGACGCGTCAAAATTTTTCAGGGTCTCGGAGCTGGTCGCCGGGCCACCCTCCTTCCTCCCGTAGGCCCTCGTAGGCAGCTTCGACAGAGAGCTTCGCGCCCAGCGGTCGCGGCGGCCGCAGCGGCGGGCGGCGAGCCCTATCCATCGCATTGCCAGTGCTTTCGAGGTGCTTGGAGGTCGCCGGCGGCGGTCTCCGGGGAGGACTATTGTGGGCGTGCGGATCGGAAAGGTATTGAGAAGTTGACATGGTGGAGAAAGAATGTCTAGACTCGGAATAGAGCTGAGGAGGGGCATGGGTGAGACCGGCTGCCGAGCAGGATGAGGAGCGGGCGCGGCACTTCCGCGAGTCGTTGGCGCGGACGGTGGGGCCGGCGGTGATGGGGGCGCTGGCGGAGCCGGACGTCAACGAGATCTACGCCAACCCGGACGGGCGGCTGTACTTCGACACCCGGTCCGCGGGGCGGGTGGCGGCGGGGGCGGAGCTGGAGCCGAAGCAGGTGCAGAAGTTCCTCAACCTGGTGGCGAGCGCCATCCCGACGGTGATCAACGCCTTGCGGCCGCAGCTGCAGGCGGAGCTGCCGGCGGCGGGGTTCCTGGGGTCGCGCCTGCAGGGGTTCGTCTGGCCGCTCTCGGCGGGGCCGTCGTTCAACCTGCGCAAGCCGCCGGCGGTGATCTACAGCCTGGAGTCGTACGTCGCGGCGGGGGCGATGACGGCGGCG
>DASZZP010000125.1:0-15319 GCA_035544875.1 Thermoanaerobaculia bacterium
ATTCGCTCTATTCTTCACCTGAAACGCCTCCTTTCCCGGGTCCGTTGGCGTGTTGACAACCCAACAATACCCAGTAAAGTGAGGCGTTTCAACCTCTTACCTCCTCCTTCTCCCCTCCCTACGCGCTGGTACTGGGACTAGGGGATTCCGTGGCGGCGGCGCCTCTCCCAGAGCGACTTGCGGCTGATGCCGAGCAGGGAGGCGGCCTTGGCCTGGTGGCCGCGGGTGTAGGCGAGGGCGGCCAGGATCTGCTCGCGTTCGACCTCGACCAGCGAGCGGGGACGGGCCTCCCTCGGCACCCACCCACCCGCCGCCGACGACGCGGCGAGCACCCCTTCGGGCGGCGCGGGATCGAGCGGCCCATCGCCGGCGAAGATCAGGCCGCGCTCGAGGACGTTGCGCACCTGGCGCAGGTTGCCCGGCCAGGGGTGGCGCAGCATCCACGAGCGCGCCGCCGGCGCGAGGGCCAGCCCCGGCCGCCCGAAGCGCTCGGCCAGATCGGCGAGCAGCTCGTCGAGGATGGCGGGCAGGTCCTGTGGACGCTCGCGCAGCGGCGGCAGGCGAAAGGCCACCACCTCGAGGCGATAGAACAGGTCGGCGCGGAACGCCCCGCGCGCCACCCGGCTCGTCAGATCGTCGTCGGAGAGCGCCACGAAGCGCAGATCGGCGGCGGTCTCGGCGCCGCCCAGCGGGGCATAGCGGCGCTCCGCGATCAGCCGCAGCAGCTTGGGCTGCGCGGCGAGCGGCAGCTCCTCGAGATGATCGAGCACCAAGGTCCCGCCCTGGGCGCGCGCCACCCGTCCCTCGCTGGCGCTCTGCGCGCCGGTGAAAGCGCCGGCACGATAGCCGAAGAGCTCGCTCTCGAAGAGCGCGCTCGGCACCGCGCCGGGGTCGACCTCGACCAGGGGTCCTGCGGCGCGCGGGCTGGCCGCATGGATGGCGCGCGCCAGCGTCGAGCGGCCGGTCCCCGGCTCGCCGAGGATGAGCACCGGCGCGTCGGTGGCCGCGGCGCGGTCCGCGCCGCGGATTGCGGCACCTAGATCGGGGAAGTCGCGCAGCAGGCGGGCCAGCGAAAGGGCGCCCGCCGTCACGGGCGGAATTCAGCCGTCACGTCGGGAGCGTCGCCCCACAGGCGCTCGAGGGCGTAGAAGCGCCGCGGCTCCTCCTGGAAGACATGAACGACGAGATCGCCGTAGTCGAGCAGCACCCACTGGCCGTGGCTGTAGCCTTCGCTGTGCAGCGGCCTGACCTGCTCTTGCCGCAGCCTCTCCTCGACCGCATCGGCGATCGCCTGCACCTGGCGCGCGGAAGAGCCGCTGCAGATCAGGAAGTAGTCGGTGAAGTCGCTCACCCTCTGGAGGTGCAGCACCCGGAGGTCGAGCGCTTTGCGTTCCTCGGCGGAGGCCACGGCATCGCGCACCCTGGTGGCGGTGTCGGGGCGAGATCTGGGCTGGGCCTTCATCGATACAAGCTGTACTTGTGAATGAAGTCTAACACCAATTCCGGCAGCCACCCGGCCGGTGGCGGAGCGCCTTTGCCGAGCAGCTCGCGCAGCCGGGTGGACGAGACCTCGTCGACCGGCTGGTCGAGCAGGTGGACTCGGCCGCCGCGCGCCAGCGCCGCGAGCTCCGGTGAGTGCGCCAGGCTCGTCTCCAGGGCGGTTACATTCCAGTCCGGCCGGGGGAGGACCGCGAGCCGGGCGGCGGCGGTGATGTCGCGCCAGCGGACCCAGTGCGGCAGGTCGGCGAAGGAATCGCTGCCAATCAGGAGGAAGAGCTCCGCCTGCGGCAGCTGGCGGCGGAAGTGATCGAGGGTGTCGGCGGTGTAGGCGAACCGGCCGAGGGTGAGCTCGACAGGTGAAGCGTACAGGCCCTCTTCGGCGAGCAGGGCCAGCTCCACCATGGCGTAGCGCGCCAGCGGCGGGGCGACTACGCCGCCGGGCTTGTGGGGAGGCACGGCGGTCGGCAGATAGATCACCCGGTCGAGCCGCAGCGCGCGGCGGGCCTCCTTGACCGGCTCGATGTGCCCGCGATGGATCGGGTCGAAGCTGCCGCCGAACAGGCCGACCCGCTCGCCGCGCCCGCCGGCCCCACTCTCACCGTCACTGCCGCCGCCGTTCATCGCATCGCGACCGGCGCCGCCGCGAGCGACCTGGAGAGCCCGCCCACCAGCGGCGCGATCCCCGCGCCGGTGGCCGAGCTGATCTCGAGGTAGGGAAGCCCGCGCTCGGCAGCCGCGCGCGCCAGCTCGCGGCGGCGCTCCGGCAGCGCCGCGTCGAGCTTGCTGCCCACGATCAGCCTCGTCCGGAGCAGCAGCTCGGGGTTGAACGAGGAGAGCTCGCGCTCGACCGTCGCCAGGTCGGCCGCGCCGCCGCTTCCCGGCGCCGGCGCCGAGAGGTCGACCAGATGGACCAGCACCCGGCAGCGCTCGACATGGCGCAGGAACTGGAAGCCGAGCCCCGCGCCCTGGGCCGCTCCGGCGATCAATCCGGGCAGGTCGGCGATCACGAACGGCTGCGACAGCGGCCCCTCGGCCACTACCCCGAGCTGCGGCACCAGGGTGGTGAACGGATAGTCGGCGATCTTCGGCCGCGCCGCCGAGACGACGCTGATCAGCGTCGACTTGCCGGCATTCGGCAGCCCGATCACCCCCACGTCGGCCAGCAGCTTGAGCGTCAGCCGCAGGCGCCGCTCCTCGCCCTCCCCGCCCGGCTCGGCATGGCGGGGAGCCTGGTGGGTGGCAGTGGCGAAATGGGAATTGCCGCGCCCGCCCCGCCCACCCGCGGCGACCCGCAAGCGCTCGCGGTCGCCGAGCAGCTCCCCCAGACGCTCGCCGGAGTCCTGGTCGTAGACTTCGGTGCCGAGCGGCACCGGCACCTCGAGGTCGGCACCGCTGCGGCCGGTGCGGTTCGACCCTTCCCCGTGGCGGCCGCGCTCGGCCGGGTACGACGAGGCGAACTGGAGATGGTAGAGAGTGTTGCGGCCGATCTCGCCGACCAGCCAGACGGCTCCGCCATGGCCGCCGTCGCCGCCGGAGGGGCCGCCGCGCGGGACGTATTTCTCGCGGCGGAAGGCCACGCAGCCGTTGCCGCCGCGCCCGCCGCGGACCTTAATGGTGGCTTCGTCGAGGAAGATCAAGGCAGGCCCACCGCCCTGGGCGCCCCATGGGGCCCGGGGCCAGCGTCAGGGTCGTGGTTTCGTCGAAAGAAGCGGCTACTTTCCGCGTTCTGCGGAGTCGGCCGGGCTCGCGGCGGTGTCGGGCGCGCCGGCGGCCGCGGAGGAGGCGATCAGCGCCGCGGCGTGCGGCAGGATGTGCACGTAGGTGCCGCGGCGCCCCCGGTTCTGGAACTTCACCTCGCCGCCCACCTTGGCGAACAGGGTGTCGTCCTTGCCGCGCCCCACGTTGTCGCCCGGGAAGAAGCGGGTCCCCCGCTGCCGGACGATGATCGAGCCGCCGTTGACCCGCTCGCCGCCGAACCTCTTGACGCCCAGGTTCTGGGGGTTGGAATCGCGGCCGTTGCGGCTGGAACCCTGTCCCTTCTTGTGTGCCATGGCTGGTGCTCCTGTGCCGGGAATTGCCCGACGGCTCAGCTCTCGGAACGCTCGCGCGGCTCGCCGGCAGCCGCCGCACCCGGCAGCTGGATGCCGTCGATGCGGACGCGCAGCAGATGCTGGCGGTGGCCACGGGTCCGGCGCTGGGTGTTGCGGCGCTTGGTCTTGAAGACCCGGATCTTGGGTCCCTTGGCCGGGCCGAGCAAGGAGGCGGTCACCACGGCGCCGGCGATCAGCGGCGTGCCGAGAAGCGGTGCCGCCACGGCACCCGAGCCGCCCGCTCTCTCGGTCGTCGCACCGGCTTCTGCCGTTGCGTCAGGGGCCGCCGCCGCTCCTTGCGCAGAGTCCGCCGGCGGCGGCGCGGCCGGCTGCCCGCCCACCATCAGGACATGCTCGAACCGCAGCCCGCCGCCGTCTTCGGCCGGTGCCGCAAGACGCTCGATTTCGAGCACCTCGCCCGGCTCGACGCGGTATTGCTTGCCCCCGGTTTGGATCACTGCGTACATACAAAGCTCTCCCTGGCGCCCGCAGGCGCGTGGACGCAGGAAGCTACCACGGGGTGCCGGTGCCGTCAACCGGCCGTGTACCGGGTAGTGGGGTACGCCACCACCTCGCCACGACCCCACGACCGACTTCACCGACGGCGTCGCTGGAGGGATCGTGGCGCGGTCTCGCCTGCCAATCGCGTTGGGCTAGTGCATCGCGAGAGCCGGTGTGCTCAGCGTGGCGTAGAGCAGGAGGGCCGCGGATGCCGCGGCGATCGGCCCGCGCTCTCCGGGCTCCAGGGTTGGATCCAGGCGCAAGGAGCCGGGAGGCGTCCACTCGGCGGCCGCCACCCAGTTGCCGCCGCGTGCGAAGAGAAAGCCGCTCGGCTGGGGGGAGGAGACGCTCCACCCTTCGATGGCATAGGTGGCCGTGACCTTGATGGTCGTTTCCCCGCGCACCAGCGCGCCGTCGGAGTCGGCGTCGACCGTGAAAAGCCGCGGGTGGATGTCGGCGCGCAGGACGAGCAGCCACGGGTCGCCGCCAGCCTGATCGCGCAGCTCGCACTGCAGGGCCTGGACGATCTCGCCCATCTTCTCGACCGAGCTCGTCTTGCCCTCGACGCGGGTCGCCGAAGAGGAGCGCTCCAGCCGGCACTGAGCGTCCCACGCCGGGTGCCCATTCTCCTCGAGCTTGAAGCGGTAACCCTGCTTGGTCTGCGACGCGGTCCGGCTGATGGCGATATTCCCCGCGCCGACGGTGACCACATCGAACTGCGGGAAAGTGACCGGGCCCTGACGGAACTCCGTCGCCTGGTAGGGTGGAATTGCCAGCGGTTTCTTGCCGAGCATGTTGAATACCCGCTTGCCGGGCAGCACGGTCATGTTGGCGGGAAAGTCCTTCGGCAGCGCCATATGGGGCCCAGCGGCGGCTGCTAGGGGCACGAGGAGCGCGGCGAGCGTGGCAGTCAGGACGCGGGTGATGAGTCTCATGGGCAATGTCCTCAGGGATAAGAGTTGGGTCTCATTGACGCGGGCGCGCCCACGCCGCCCACGCCGACCTCGGCAGGCGCCGGCGCTGCGCCGGGCCGAGCCGTCGAAAAGCGGTCGGGGCGCATCTCCTGCAGCGAGCGCACCGCGAGGCCGTCGCGGCGCAGGGCGGCGATGCCCTCGGCCATCGCCATGGCGCCCGAGAGCGTGGTGATGCAGGGGATGTCGTACTTGAGCGCGGTGCGGCGGATGACCGCGTCGTCCTCGTGCGACTCGCGGCCCAGGGGAGTATTGACCACCAGGGCGATCTCGCCGTTGATCATGTGGTCGCCGATGTGTGGGCGGGCGTCGTGCACCTTCTGCACCTGGCGCACCGCCAGTCCCTGCGCCGCCAGGAAGGCGGCCGTGCCGGCGGTCGCCACCAGCTCGAAGCCGAGCTCGGAGAGCCGCCTCGCCACCGGCAGCAACGCCGGCTTGTCCTGGTCGTGGACGGACAGGAAGGCGGCCCCCCCGAGCGGCAGCTTGTGGCCGGCACCGAGCCAGGCCTTGGCGAAGGCGTTGCCGAAGGCGGAGCTGGCGCCCATCACCTCGCCGGTCGATTTCATCTCGGGGCCGAGGATCGGATCGACGCCGGGGAACCGGCGGAACGGGAAGACCGGGGCCTTGACGAACACCCCGGGGACCTCCGGCTCGACGACGAAGCCCATTGCCGCGAGGCTCTCACCGGCCATCGCCCGCACGGCCAGAGCGACGAGCGGCACGCCGACCGCCTTGGCGATGAACGGCACCGTCCGCGAGGCCCGCGGATTGACTTCGAGCACGTAGATGCGGCCGTCCTTCAGGGCGAACTGCACGTTCATCAGGCCGACGACGCCGAGGCGCAGCGCGAGGCGGCGGGCGATGGCGCGCATCGTGTCCTGATCGGCGCGCGAGATCTTGTAGGGCGGCAGCACCGCGGCCGAGTCGCCGGAGTGGATGCCCGCCTCCTCGATGTGCTGGAGGATGCCGGCCACCACCGCTTGCCGGCCGTCGCAGAGCAGGTCGAGGTCGACCTCGAAGGCGTCCTCGAGGAACCTGTCGAGCAGCACCGGATGGCCGGGCGAGACCTCGGCAGCCTGCAGCATGTAGCGCTCGATCGTCGGCTCGTCGTAGCAGATCGCCATGGCACGGCCGCCGAGCACGTAGCTGGGCCGCACCAGCACCGGAAAGCCGATCCGCCGCGCCACCACCAGCGCCTCGCCAACCGTGGTCGCGCTGCCGTTCTCCGGCTGCAGGATCCCCTCTTGCGCCAGCAGCTCGCCGAAGCGGCGGCGGTCCTCGGCGAGGTCGATGGCCTCCGGCGGGGTCCCCCACATCGGCACGCCTGACGCGGCCAGCCCGTGGGCCAGCTTGAGCGGCGTCTGTCCGCCCAGCTGGACGATCACGCCGCAGGGCCGCTCGCGCTCGATCACCGCCAGGACGTGCTCCAGGGTGAGCGGCTCGAAGTAGAGCCGGTCCGCGGTGTCGTAGTCGGTCGACACCGTCTCCGGATTGCAGTTGACCATCACCGTCTCGTAGCCGGCGCGGCGCAGGGCGAAGGCGGCGTGGACGCAGCAGTAGTCGAACTCGATGCCCTGACCGATGCGGTTGGGCCCGGAGCCCAGGATCACCACCTTGTCCCGTCCGCTGGGCTCGCTCTCGTCCTCGTCGCCGAAGGTCGAATAGAGGTACGGGGTAGTGGCCGGAAACTCGGCGGCACAGGTGTCGACGCGCTTGTAGACCCGCTTGACCCCGCGCGCCGCCAGGACCGAGGCAAGCGCCTTCTCGCCGCAGGCGAGCAGCGAGGCCAGCCGCGCATCGGTCAGTCCGGCGCTCTTGGCGCGCCGCAGCAGCGCCGTCGGCGCCGAGGCGAGGTCCCAGCAGGCCACCTCCGCCTCCAGCTCGACGATGTCCGCCATCTCGCGCAGGAACCAGGGGTCGATGTGCGAAACCTGGGCGATCTCTTCGGGGCTCCAGCCCTGGCGCAGGGCGGCGAAAACGGCGAACAGGCGTTCCCAGTTGGGCACCGCCAGCCGCCGGCGCAGCCGCACCGGATCGGCCATCCGGCGCTCGCGGGCGGCAACGCTGCCGTCGAGCTCCAACGCCGAGAGCCCCTTGAGCAGCGCCTCGCCGAAGGTCGAGCCGATCGCCATCACCTCGCCGACCGATTTCATCGAGGTGCCGAGGGTCGGCGGGGCGTCGGGAAATTTCTCGAACGCCCAGCGCGGGATCTTGACCACCGCATAGTCGAGCGTCGGCTCGAAAGCCGCGCAGGTCTTGCCGGTGATGTCGTTGGCGATCTCGTCGAGCGAGTAGCCGACCGCGAGCAGGGCGGCGATCTTGGCGATCGGGAAACCGGTCGCCTTGGAGGCCAGCGCCGAGCTGCGCGACACCCGCGGGTTCATCTCGATCACCACCCGCTCGCCGGTCGCCGGATCGACCGCGAACTGGATGTTGGAGCCGCCGGTCGCCACGCCGACGCGGCGGATGACCTTGAAGGCATCGTCGCGCATCGCCTGGTACTCGCGGTCCGAGAGGGTCTGCTGCGGCGCCACGGTGATCGAGTCGCCGGTGTGGACCCCCATCGCGTCGACGTTCTCGACCGAGCAGACGACGATGGCGTTGTCGGCCGTGTCGCGCATCACTTCGAGCTCGAACTCTTTCCAGCCCAGCACCGACTGCTCGATCAGCACCCGGCTGGTCGGGCTGGCCTGCAGGGCGGCGGCGACCACCTCCTCGAGCTCGTCGCGGTTGTAGGCCGTGCCGCCCCCTTCGCCGCCCAGGGTGAAGCTGGGGCGCACGATCAGCGGGTAGCCGATGCCGGCGATGCCGGCGGCAATGTCGAGCGCCTCCTCGACGCTGCCGGCATAGCCGCTGCGCGGCACCTTGAGCCCGATCTCCTCCATCGCCTGCTTGAACAGCAGGCGGTCCTCGCCCAGGCGGAGCGCCTCGATGCTCGCACCCAGCACCTCGATCCCCAGCCTGGCCAGCACGCCGCGCTCGGCGAGCGCCATCGCCAGGTTGATACCGGTCTGGCCGCCAACCGTGGGCAGCAGCGCATCGGGGCGTTCGCGCTCGAGGACCTTCTCGACCACCTCCGGCACCAGCGGCTCGACGTAGGTCGCGTCGGAGAACTCCGGGTCGGTCATGATGGTCGCCGGGTTCGAGTTGACCAGGACGACGCGGTAGCCCTCGCGCCTGAGGGCCCGGCAGGCCTGGGTCCCGGAGTAGTCGAACTCGCACGCCTGGCCGATGACGATCGGCCCCGATCCGAGCACCAGGATCGAGCGTAGGTCGGTGCGCTTGGGCATCGGGGGGAGAGTGTAGCTCACGCCCGCGCGGGCACGAGCTCGGCGGCCTCGTGCGCGGCCGGCTGGGCGGCGAAGACCTCGGCGGTCAGCACGATCAGAGCGAGCCACAGCAGGTCGGCGACCAGCAGATGCGCCAGCTGCAGCCAGACCGGCGCCAGCAGGCCCAGGTTGACTGCGCCGAGCGCCCACTGGCCGAGCACCAGGAGCCGCAGCCGCTGCGCCCAGGTGCGGATCGCGGCCCGCCGCGTGCGCCGCGCCGTCAGGCGCTCGCAGAGCACGAGCAGCAAGGCGCCGACGGCGAGGGCCAGAAACGGATGGAGGACGCGCAGGCGCTCGAGCAGGTGCGCGGCCGGCGACAGGTCGCGCGCCAGACCCTGGCGCAGCGTGGCCGCCGGGAAGAGCGTGTCGCCGAGCGCCGCCACCGCCCCGGTGGCGCCGATCAGCATCACCCCCGCGAGCGCCGCGAGGAGCGACCAGCGCAGCTCGCCGCCGGCTCCGCCGCGGGGCGTCTCGCGGCCTGCGGCGCGGCCACCGCCTGGTGCCGCGGCGCCCGCCCAGCGCGCCGTCAAGGCGAGTGCGGCCAGCAGGAGCAGCGTATTGAGCAGATGGGCGGCGATCCACAGCGCGCGCGCCAGCGACTCGTCGCGGGCGACCAGCCGGAACAGCACCAGGCCGGCGCCGATCGCCGCTTCGATGAGGGTGAAGAGCAGCGCCAGCCCGGCCCCGAGCCGCACCCGGTGGCCCCTGGCAGTCGCCAGCCAGGCCCAGACGCAGAGCCCGGCGACGAGCAGCAGGACGAGGCCGCTGCTCAGGCGGTGCGAGTACTCGACCAGCGTCGCCGTCCGCGGCCGCCAGGGGATCACCTCGCCGTTGCACAGCGGCCAGTGGCTACCGCAGCCGGCGCCCGAGCCGCTGGCGCGCACGTAGCCGCCCCACACGATGACGGCCAGGTTATAGACCAGGACCAGGCGGGCGAAGCGGGCCAGGGCGATCATCTTTCCAGCCGGCGCAGCGCCAGCCGCGCCAGCCGCTCGAGCGCCGCGGGCGACAGCGGCAGGCGGGGCGAGCCGACGATCGACAGCAGCACGTCGTGGCTCCAGACATAGAGGCCGCCCGCCGCGCCGCCGCGCAGCAAGGCTCGGTCGCCGAGCCCCGGACAGGGCCGGAGCTCGACCTTCGCCCCCATGCCCTTCTTGAACCGCTCGAGGTCGTCGCCGCCATGCCCGGCGCTGGCCCCGACGATGAGGTGGCCGCCGCCGGCCAGGCTGTGAGTGCACAGGTTGAGCTCGGGTCCACTGCTGCGCGTGACCTGCCTGCCGAGCGCCCGGCCGATCTCCCGCGCGGTGATCAGCTGGCAGGGGTCGGTGGCCGCCGTCCCGCCGGCCGTGCTGGCCGCACCCTGGGTGACCGCCAGCAGCATCGACACGGCGGCCAAGACCGCTGCCAGCGTGCCGTAGCCGGCGCGCCACCACCCTGGTCTCTTCCGATTCCTCGCGCTCATGTGGGACCCCCGCGCGCGCAATTCTACCCGCCTGTCCGGCCTTGAGGCGGGTCGGCCTTCACCAGCTCGAAGTCCTTATCGAGGAAACGTGGATCAGGAATGCGACTAGCGGCTGGCGCCGGCGGCGGGAGCCAGCCAGCGCGCCAGCCAGGCGAGCACCGTCTGGTGCCAGAGCAGGCTGTCGGCCGGCTTGAGCACCCAGTGGTTCTCTTCCGGGAAGCTCAGGAGCTCGCTGGGGATGCCGCGGCGCTGCAGGGCGGTGAAGGCGCCGAGCCCCTGGGTGACCGGGATGCGGTAGTCGAGGCTGCCGTGGATCACCAGCATCGGCGTCTGCCAGCGGTCCACGAAGCGGACTGGATTGAACTTCTCGTAGAGATCCGGGTTCTGGAAGTACGGGCCGCCCATTTCCCATTCCGGGAACCAGAGCTCCTCGGTGGCGTAGTACATCATCCGCTGATCGAAGACGCCATCGTGGGTCACCAGGCAGCGGAAGCGGTCCGGCCAGTTGCCGGCGATCCAGTTGGTCATGAAGCCGCCGTAGGAGGCGCCGAGGGCGCAGGCGCGGTCGCCGTCGAGCCAGGGATAGCGCGCCAGCGCCGCCGCCAGGCCGAGCTGCAGATCCTGCAGCGGCTTGCCGCCCCAATCCTGGCTGATCGAATCGGTGAACGCCTGGCCGTAGCCGGCCGAGCCGTGAAAGTCGATCGCGATCACGCCGTAGCCGGCCCCCGCGTAAACCTCCGGATTCCAGCGATAGTGAAAATGGTTGTCTTCGCTGACCTGCGGGCCGCCGTGAATGATGAAGGCGATCGGGTAGCGCCTGCCCGGCTGGAAGTCGGCCGGCTTGACCGCCCAGCCGTAGACCGTGTCGCCGCCGGCGCCTGCGAAGTGGAACTGCTCGACCTCGCCCATGCGCGCCGCCGCGAGGAGCTGCTGGTTGAGATGGGTGATCGGCGCGAGGCCGGAGCCGTCGCGGCGCACGGTGTAGATCTCGGCTGGAAAGCGCAAGCTGTCGAGCGTGAACACCAGGCGGTCGCCGGCGGCCAGCTCCGGCGATTCCACGTGCCCCGCGGAAGTCAGCCGCAACACCCGGCCGCTGGCGACGTCGATGGCGAACAGCGGCTTCTGGCCGAGATCCTCGGTGGCGGTGAAGAGGGTGCGTCCGTCGGCCGAGAACAGCAGCGGTCCGGCCGAGCGGTCCCATTCCTCGGCGAGGCGCCGCTCGCGGCCGCTCGCCAGGTCGCGCAGCACGATGCGATAGCGGTCGGACTCGAAGCCCGGCCGGGTCATGGCGGCGTAGGCTAGGGTCTTGCCGTCAGGCGAGAAAGCCGGATAGGTGTCCCAGGCCGGGTTGGCTGCGGTCAGGTCCTGGGGTGGGCGCGAGCCGTCGAGCGGCGCCTGATAGAGGTCGAAGTTGGTCGACCAGGGCTCCTGCCGGCCGGCGTCGCGGGCGGCGAACACCAGCGAGCGGCCGTCGGGGGCGAAGGCGTACTCCTCCGTGCCGCCGAACGGCTTAGACGGCGCGTCCGCAGCCATGCCGCGCATCACGTCCACCGGCTCGCTGCCTGCGCCCGCCGCCGCTCCCTCCGCGCCGCCCACACCGCCACCCACGCCGCCGCCTGTCGCGCCCGCCGCGCCTCCAGCCACGCTGGTCAGCGGCAGCACGAAGAGGTGGGAGCGGGTGCCGTTTTCCCAGACGTCCCAGTGGCGCACGAAGCCGGTGCCGTCCGCGTAGAGCCGCGCCTTGACCTTGCTCTTCGCTCGCGCCGCCAGCCGGTCGTGGGTACAAGCGAGGGTCGGACAGTCCGGAAAGACGTCGGCGCTGGCCGCGGCCAGCGCGCCGTCGGACGACAGGATGAAGCTCGTGATGTCGACCGCCAAGCGGGTCACCTGCACCGGCTCGCCCGCTGGCGGCACCCCGGCGCCCTGGCCGGAAGGACCGGCGGGACTGGCGGCGTTGGGCGCGAGGCGCCAGATCTGGCTGCTGCCCGAGCGGCTCGAGAGGAAGTAGAGCGTGGCCCCGTCGGGCGACCACCGCGGGTTGCCATAGCCGGCGCCGTCGGCGGTCAGCGGCCGCGCGCCACTGCCGTCGATGCCGACCAGCCAGAGGTCGGTCTTGCCGCGGTTGCCCTCGAAGTCGGTGCTGCGGACCACGAACGCGACGCGGTCGCCGCGCGGCGAGGGCTGCGGCTCGGTGATGCGCCGCATCGACTGCATGTCGACGGCGTTGAAGGCGTGCGTCGAGCTACTTTCAGCAGGCGCGGCGCCCGCTCCAGCCGCCGCGGCCTCGATCGCAGCGGCCGGACGCGAGCCGGGGGCCAGGATTGCCAGGACCGCCAGGACCGACCACGCGGCCGCCGCGCCGCGACTTGGCGTCCGCTCCGGCGCCGCCGTCTGGCGCAAGCCAGCGCGCGGGCTGCGCAGGTGAAGGAAGGCGAGCTTCGGAGTGAGCATCGCTGGGCCTCGGCGCAAGACCGGCGGTTTCACCGCCGCAGGGTTGGTACGGCACCCGATCATATACCTATGGATTTTCCTGGCCCTCCGGCGCCGGCCGATACCCGTCGCAGGCCAGCACCGGCAAGGCGGGATAGCGCGGGAAGCGCGGGTCGGTCGCCGCCAGAGCGCAGCGCACGAAGACGCTGCGCGGCGAGGCGAGCAGCCGCAGGTGGACACAGGCGGCGCACAGACCGGCCGCCACCGCCAGGCGCTCGAGCGCCCGCCGGTCGGCTGCCGCTCCCTCCGCGCCCTCGTCCGCCGGAGCTTCAGGGCGCGGACCGCTCATGTCTCCCTCGCGCCCGCGCCGAGCTGCCACGCGGCTCTCAGTCGATCCCCCGGTGGGCCAGCGCCTCGTCGAAGGCCGGCGCCTTCACCTTGCCCTCGCTCAGCACGTCCACCTTGGCGGTCGGACCGAGCATGATCAGCACGTCGCCGGCCTGCAGCTCGGTTGCCCCATCGGGCATGACCGGCTCTTCGCCCAGCGGACCCTGGCGCTTGATCTCGATCACCCGGGCGCCCATGGTCTGCGGCAGCCGCGCCTCGGCCAGGGTCTTGCCCACCAGCTCCGCGGGGACCGGCACGAGGCGCAACGCGAAATCGGGGGGGAGCTCCACGTACTGCCGGCTGACCTCCGAGTCATGGCTGGAGATGAAGGTCGCCAGCAGCGCGGGCCTCCCGAGCACCTCCTGGGCGTAGACCGCCAGCAAATCGCGCTTGGCGAGCAGCCCGAGGAACTTGCCGTCGCCGTCGACGACCGGCAGGCGTTCGTAGTCGCTGCGCGCAAAGAGCTCGGTCGCCCGGTGCAGGCGCTCGTCCTGGCGCACCACCCGGTCGACCGGCAGCATCAGATCGTGGGCCACCACCGCGGTCAGCGACTCCGGATGATCGAGCACGTGCTTGATGTCGTGCAGCGAGATCGCCCCCAGCAGGCGGCGGTCTTCGGCGACCACGAACAGCCGCTGGCGGCGCGTGGCCAGGAAAGCCTCGACCACCTTCTTGTAGGAGTCGCCCGGGCGCAGCACCTCGTTGTCGGGTCGCACCAGGTCCTGGGCCTTGAGGCCGGCAAGGACCGCCTCTTCCATGCGCCATGGCAGCTCGATCCCGCGGCCGCGCAGCGGCTCGGTGTAGATCGAGTAGCGGCGCAGGCGCTTCGAAAGCAGGCTCGAGATGATCGCGGCCAGCATGACCGGCAGGATGAGGTCGTAGTTGCCGGTGAACTCGAAGAGGATCAGGATGGCGCTGATCGGGGCGTGGCTGGTCCCCGCCATCACCGCCGCCATGCCAACTGCCGCGTAGGCGCCGTACGGCGAGGCGATGTGCGGCCAGAGCGAGTGGATCCAGTAGCCATAGGCGCCGCCCACCAGGGCCCCGAAGCACAGCGACGGCGTGAACAGCCCGCCCGAGCCGCCGCTGCCCGAGGTCAGCCCGGTCGCCACCAGCTTGGTCACCGCGAGGCCGAGCAGCAGCAGGATGGTGAGCTCGTGCGGCAGGCCGAGGCGGGGCGGCAGCTTGAGCTGGCCGGCCAGCGCCAGGTTGATCGTGCCGTAGCCGCGCCCCAGCACATAGGGGACGTAGAGGCCGAGCAGGCCGACCAGCGACATCCCGAGCAGCGGTTTGAGCGGCTGCGGCACGAAGGTCAGCCGCTTGAACAGCCGCCGCGACGAGCCGATGACGGCCACGAAGGCGACCGCGGCCAGGGCGCCGAGGACGCCGAGACCGGCGTAAGGCAGCAGCTCCCAGCCGCTCACCAGGGTGTAACCGGGCGCCGCGTACAGAGGGACGTTGCCGACCACCGCGCGGGTGATCACGGTGGCGAGCACCGAGGAGGCGACGATCGGACCGAAGATCTCGAGCGCGAAGTTGCCGAGAATGACCTCCATCGCGAACAGCGCGCCGCCGATCGGGATGTTGTAGGTGGCGGCGAGCCCGGCCGCGGCGCCGCACCCGACCAGGATCTTCACTCGGTGTGGCGGCAGACCGAGCCGCTGTCCGATCCACGACGAGATCAGCGCCCCGAGACGGATCATCGGGCCCTCGCGGCCCAGCGAGCCGCCGCTGCCGACCGTGAAGATGGCGGCGGCGGCGTCGAAGAGCACCGGCCGGGCCGGGATCTTGCCTCCCGTCAGGGCCACCGCCTCGATGAGCGTCGCCATCCCCTCCCCGCCAACCGGCTGGCGCCCGAGCCAGATAATCGAGCCGACCAGCAGCCCGCCGCAGGCCGGGGCGGCGATGACCAGCCAGCGGGGAACGGTGCGGGCGACCGTCAGCAGCTCGCCCGGGGAGCCCCAGAGCAGCGCCTGGACCCCCTGGATGAGCCCCTCCGTGACCACTCCGAGCAGGCCGGCGACGACGCCGACGGCGCCAATCGAGAGGAAGAAGCTGCGCTCCTCGCGCGTCGCCAGGCCAAAGCGGCGAGCCAGCGCGAAATCCAGCGAGCGGGCCCAGTCGCGCAGGCGGCGCAGCCAGGGGACAGCGAGCCTGGAAACGGGGGAGGGGGCGGGGGCGGGTCCCGGGGCGGGAGGGGGGGGTTGGCGCGGCTCTGGCCCCATGTCCAGGCAATGTATCAGGCCCGAGCCTTGCCTCCTGCGTTAATTGCTATTCCATAGACGTGCTCATTCGTGTATAACTATAGGTCGAGGCCGCCGCCAGGCGGCGGCCCACTCCTTCCGGGGATCTGCCGGAGGCGTCCGCCCTCGGCTAGAAACCCCATCGCGGAAAGTCCGCACCGCGGCACCCTCCTCCCTGCGACCGCCGGTCTCGATGAGAGCCGCGCGCCAGATTCGAGGGGACCGGCGACAAGCCGGTCCCCTTCGCCTTTCTGGGGGGCTAAGTCTAAGACGAAACTCCCCCGTGCGTCAGGGGAGGGGGCGTCCCCTTCCCCCCCGGAGGGGTGGGAAGGGGATCGAGGGGTTGCGGGGGGCGATCCGATCGATGCTTCGAGTAGGCCTCCTCCGCCACAGCGCAGCGCCGTTT
>DASZZP010000126.1:0-55468 GCA_035544875.1 Thermoanaerobaculia bacterium
CCGCCGGGCCCGGCCGCCACCGCCCCGCCATCCGATCTCGCGGCGGAGCTGCGCGCCGCGCTGCGCGCCACGCTGCCCGACTACATGGTGCCGTCGCTCATCGTGGAGCTGCCGGTCCTGCCGCTCACCCCGAGCGGCAAGGTCGACCGCCGGGCGCTCGCCGGCCGCGCCGCCGATCGGCAAGCGGCGGCTGCCTCGGGCGGTCGGCAGGCCGGCGGCCGGGCGCCGCGCACGCCGGCCGAGGAGCTGCTGTCCGGGATCTGGGCGCAGCTGCTCGGCGTCGCGGCGGTCGGCGTCGACGAGAGCTTCTTCGATCTCGGCGGGCACTCGCTGCTTGCCACCCAGGTCGTCTCGCGGGTGCGCGAGGCCTGGCGCGTCGAGCTGCCGCTGCGGGCGCTGTTCGAGCTGCCGACCGTGGCGCTCCTCGCGGCGCGGCTCGAGCAGGAGCGGGCCGCGGCGTCGGGGAGCGCGGTGGCGCCGGCCCTGGCGCCGATGGCGCGGCAGGGGCCGCTGGGTGGGCCTCCGCGGCTGCGGCTCTCGTTCGGCCAGCAGCGGCTCTGGTTCCTCGCCCAGCTCGAGCCCGAGAGCGCCGCCTATAATCTGCCCGCCGCGGTCCGGCTACAGGGCGATCTCGATCCCGCCGCGCTGGCCGCCAGCCTGACCGAGGTGGTGCGGCGCCATGAGGTGCTGCGCACCGTCTTTATCCTGGCGCCGCCCGCTCCGGCCGCGGCGGCCGAGCCCGGCACCTTCACAGGCTCCGCGGCCGCGGGCTCCGCCCTCTCCGCAGTCATCGCCGCCACTCCTGCCGATGCTCCCGCTCCCGACAGCGAGCCGGTGCAGGTCATCCGTCCCGCAGCGCCGGTCGAGCTGCCGCTGGCCGACCTCGCCGCGCTGCCCGAGGCGGTGCGCCAGGCCGAGGCGCGGCGGCTGGCGACCGCCGCGGCGCGGCTCCCCTTCGACCTGGCTGGCGGGCCGCTGCTGCGCCTGCTGCTGCTTCGCCTGGCGCCGCGCGAGCACCTGCTGCTGGCGGTCCTGCACCACATCGTGACCGACGGCTGGTCGATGGGAGTGATGGTGGCGGAGGTCGACGCGCTCTATGCCGCCGCCCGTCTCCGGCGGCCGAGCCCGCTGCCGGAGCTTCCCTTCCAGTACGCCGACTATGCCGCCTGGCAGCGCGCCTGGCTGCGCGGCGAGGTGCTCGCGGCGCAGATCGCCTACTGGCGCGGCGCCCTGGCGGGCGCGCCGCCGCTGCTCGACCTGCCGGCCGACCGCCCGCGGCCCGCGGTCCAGACCTTCCGCGGCGCCCGCGTCGCCCACCGGATCGATGCCGCGACCGCCGGCGCCGTGCGGGCGCTCGGCCGGGCGCGTGACGCCACCGTTTTCATGGTGCTGCTGGCGGCGTTCCAGACCCTGCTGGCGCGCTACTCCGGCCAGGAGGTGGTGGTGGTCGGCACGCCGATCGCCAACCGCGGCCGCAGCGATCTCGAGCGATTGATCGGCTTCTTCGTCAATACCCTGGCGCTGCCCGGCGACCTCTCGGGCGATCCCACGGCCGCCGAGCTGCTCGCCCAGGTGCGGGAGGCCGCGCTCGGCGCCTATGCGCACCAGGACATGCCGTTCGAGAAGCTGGTCGAGGAGCTGGAGCCGCGGCGCAGCCTCGCTCATGCGCCGCTCTTCCAGGTCATGCTCAGCTTCCGGGGCGCCGCCGGGGGAGGTGCCGCTGCCGCCAGAGGCGGGGGCGTGGGCGTCTCCGCGCCGGCCGGGGAGCAAGGGGAGGGGGCCGCGGGCGCGGCGGCGAGCGGGCTCGCGGTGGGCGCGGTGGAGGCCGATGTGGGAGCGGCCAAGTTCGACCTCACCCTCGAGGTCGACGAGCAGGGGAGCGGGCTCGGGGCGGCGCTCGAGCACAACACCGACCTCTTCGACGCCCATACCGCGCGCCGCATGCTGGGACATTTCGCGGCACTGCTGGCGGGCTTCGCCGCGCAGCCGGAGCGCCGCGCCGGCGAGCTGCCGTGGCTCTCCGAAGCCGAGCGGGCGCAGCTGATCGTGGGCTGGAACGACACCGCCCTGGCGCCGAGCATTGGCGCTGGCGGCCGCGATCTCACTCTGGATCGCGCGGGCGACCGCGCTCTGGGTTGCCTGCACGAGCTGATCGAGGCCGCGGCCGACCGCGAGCCGGAGGCGCGGGCGCTGGTGGCCCGCGGCAGCGCTCTCCGGCGGAGTGAGCTGGAGCGCCGGGCCAACCAGCTGGCGCACACCTTGCGCGCCATGGGTGTGGGGCCGGAGACGCCGGTCGGCATCTGCGTGGAGCGCAGCGCCGACATGGTGGCGGCGATGCTGGGGGTGCTCAAGGCGGGCGGCGCCTACCTGCCGCTCGATCCCGCCTATCCGCCGGCCCGGCTGGAGCTGATGCTGGCCGATTCCGCCGCGCCTGTCGTCCTCTCCCAGGAGCGGCTGGCCGGCCGGCTCGGAGCGCGGACCCGGGTGCTCTGCCTGGACCGCGACCGGCAGCGGATCGCCGCGGCGCCCGAGACGCGGCCGCGGCCGAGCGCGCTGCCGGGCAACCTCGCCTACCTCATCTACACCTCCGGCTCGACCGGCCGGCCGAAGGCGGTGGCGATCGAGCACCGCAGCGCCGTCGCCTTCCTGCGCTGGGCGGCGCAGGTCTTCTCGCCGGCGGAGCGCGCCGGCCTGCTCGCCTCGACCTCGATCTGCTTCGATCTGTCGGTCTTCGAGCTCTTCTTGCCGCTCGCCTGCGGCGGCACCGTGATCCTCGCCGACAACGTCCTCGCGCTGCTGCGGCCTCCTGCCGAGCAGCTGGCGGGCGCGCCGGTGACGCTGATCAACACCGTCCCCTCGGCGCTCGCCGAGCTGATCCGCGCCGGCGGTCTGCCGCCTTCGGTGACGACCGTTAACCTGGCCGGCGAGGCGCTGCCGCGCCCGCTGGTCGACGAGATCTACGCCGCGCGGCCGGCGCCCGGCGCGCGGGTGCTCAACCTCTATGGACCCTCCGAAGACACCACCTATTCGACCTATACCGTGGTGCCTGCCGAGCGCTCGGCGGCGGTGACCATCGGCCGCCCGGTCGGGGGCGGGCGCGCCTTCGTGCTCGACGCCCGCCAGCGGCTGCTGCCGCTCGGCGTGCCGGGCGAGCTCCACCTGGGAGGAGAGGGTCTCGCCCGCGGCTACCTCGGACGGCCGGAGCTGACCGCGGAGCGCTTCGTGCCCGACCCCTTCTCGGGCGAGCGGGGGGGGCGGCTGTACCGCACCGGCGATCTCGTCCGCGCCCGGCCGGACGGCGAGCTGCTGTTCCTCGGCCGGGTCGACCACCAGATCAAGCTGCGCGGCTTCCGCATCGAGCTGGGGGAGATCGAGGCGGCGCTCGGCGCCCACTCCGGAGTGGCCGAGGCGGTCGTCGTCTCCACGCCGGCGCCTGATCAGCGGCTGGTCGCCTATGTCGTGCCGCGGCCGGCCGCGACACCGGCGCAGGCTGTGGCGGTGGAGGAGCTGCGCGCCTTCCTCGGTGCCAGGCTGCCCGGCTTCATGGTGCCCGGGATCTTTGTGCTCCTGCCGGCGCTGCCCCGCAACGCCAACGGCAAGATCGACCGCGCCGCCCTGCCCGATCCCGAGCTCGAGCGCGGAAGGGGGAGCGGCCCGGCCGCAATGTCGGAAGCCGTGGAGCCGCGGTCGGCGGCGGAGCGGACGATCGCCGCGATCTGGCAGGAGGCGCTGCGGCGCGAGCGGGTGAGCGTCCATGACAACTTCTTCGACTCGGGCGGCCACTCGCTGCTGGCGGTGCGGGTCTGCCAGCGGCTCAAGGCGGCGTTCGGCCGGGAGCTTCCCCTGGTCGCGCTGTTCGAGCACCCGACGGTGGCCGCCCTGGCTCGCTATCTCGACCCCGAGCTCGTCCACGCTCGCGAAGCTGGCGAGCGGGGGGCTGCCGCGGGCGGCGAGGCCGCGGCGTTAGCGGTGTCTGCGGTGTCTGGGGCATCGCGCCAGCGCGGCCTGGAGCGGGGCGAGCTGCGGCGCGCCGCCTCACTGCGCCGGCGCGCCATGCCGGCGGGGGAAGGAGACGGCGCCGCCGCCGTGGCGGCGAGCGGCGCCATGGCGCCAGGCCGGGAACGAAACTCCGGCCGTGAGGGGGAGGGGGCGTCCCCTTCCCCCCCGGAGGGGTGGGAAGGGGATCGAGGGGTTGCGGGGGGCGATCCAATGGATGCTTCGAGTAGGCCTCCAGCGCCCACATCGCAACGCCGTTTCCGACCTGCCGGAAGTGCCGCAACAGGCGAAAGCTGCGGCCGGCCTGCCGGAAGTGCCGCAACAGGCGAAAGCTGCGGCCGGCCTGCCGGAAGTGCCGCAACAGGCGAAAGCTGCGGCATCCCTCGGGATCGGAACCACCGGTAGGAGCTAGAAACGCATGGACGACGCGGCAACAGCGGACCTTTCGATCGCCATCATCGGCATGTCCGGACGCTTCCCGGGAGCCGCAGATCCGGAGCAGCTCTGGCGCAACCTGCGGGAGGGCGTCGAGTCGATCCGCACCTTCGCCGGCGAGGAGCTGGAGATCTCGCTCACCCAGCCCGCCCAGTCCGCACCCGACGGCGAGAAGGATCCCTCCTTCGTCCCGGCGGGAGCGGTGCTCGACGGCATCGAGCTCTTCGACGCCGCCTTCTTCGACTTCAATCCGCGCGAGGCGGAGATCACCGATCCGCAGCAGCGGATCTTCCTCGAGTGCTGCTGGGAAGCTCTCGAGCGGGCCGGCCACGATCCGGAGAGCTTCCCCGGGGCGATCGGGGTCTTCGCCGGCTCGGCGATGAGCAGCTACTTCCTCAACAACGTCCTCGGTCATTCCGAGTTGTTGCGCACGGTGGCGCCGTTCCAGCTCCTGATCGGCGCCGACAAGGACTACCTGGCGCCGCGCATCTCCTACAAGCTGAATCTGAAGGGGCCGAGCGTGAGCGTGCAGAGCGCCTGCTCGACCTCGCTGGTGGCGGTCCACCTCGCCTGCCAGAGCCTGCAGGACTTTCAGTCCGACCTGGCGCTCGCCGGCGGCGTGTCGATCCGGGTGCCGCAGCGCAGCGGCTACCGCTATCAGGAGGGCGGCATCTACTCGCCGGACGGGCATTGCCGCGCCTTCGACCGGCAGGCTCAGGGGACGGTGCTGGGCAACGGCGCCGGCGTGGTGGTGCTGCGCCGCCTGGCCGACGCGGTGGCCGCCGGCGACCCCATCCTGGCGGTGATCCGCGGCTCGGCCATCAACAACGACGGGGCGGCCAAGGTTGGCTTCACCGCGCCAGGCGTCGAGGGCCAGGTGGCGGTGATCAGCGAGGCGCTGGCGGCGGCCGGCGTCGACGGCAGCTCGATCGGTTACGTGGAGGGCCACGGCACCGGCACCGCGCTCGGCGATCCCATCGAGGTCGCCGCCCTCAACCGGGCCTTCGCGGCGGCGGCCGCGGCCCCTGGCCGCACGGCCCTGGGATCGGTCAAGACCAACATCGGCCACCTCGACACCGCCTCCGGGGTCGCGGGGCTGATCAAGACGGTGCTGGCCCTCACCCACCGCGCCATCCCCCCGAGCCTTCACTTCGTCGCGCCCAACCCGGAGATCGATTTCGCCGCCGGGCCGTTCTATGTCAACGCGGCCCTGCGCGAGTGGCCCGCCGGCGGCACGCCGCGGCGGGCCGGTGTGAGCTCGTTCGGCATCGGCGGCTCCAATGCCCACGCGGTGCTGGAAGAAGCGCCGCCGGCGGCGCCTTCCGGCCCGGCGCGCCGCTGGCAGCTGCTGGTGCTCTCGGCGCGCACCGCCACCGCGCTGGAGGCGGCGACCGACCGGCTGGCGCACTTCCTCGAGCAGCCCGCCGACCGAGCGGCGGACGCCACGGCCGCTCCGCCGCCGCTGCCTGACGTCGCCTACACGCTGCAGGTGGGACGCAAGGCGTTTGCGCACCGGCGGGCGCTGGTCTGGCTTCCGGAGGGCGCCGCCGCGGTGCCGGAGCCGCCGCGCGCCGCGGCCGATGCGGCAGGCGCGCTGCGGGTGCGGGATCCCCGGCGGCTGCTGAGCTTCGTGCAGGAAGCGCGCGACCGCCCGGTGGCTTTCCTCTTCCCGGGGCAGGGCAGCCAGCACGTCGGCATGGGGCGCGAGCTCTACGCCGAGGAGCCGGCCTTCCGCGCCGCGCTCGACCGCTGCGCCCTCCTGCTGGAGCCGCTGCTTGGCGTCGACCTGCGCGGCGTCATCTATCCGGCGGCGGACCCGGAGTCCGGGCACGCTCCGGGCGGCGGGCCGGCGGCAGAGCTGCGCCTGGCGCAGACCACCCTGGCGCAGCCGGCGCTGTTCGCGGTCGAGTACGCCCTGGCCGAGCTGTGGCGGGAGTGGGGAGTGCGTCCGGCCGCCATGGTGGGGCACAGCATCGGCGAGTACGTGGCCGCCTGCCTGGCGGGAGTGCTCACGCTCGAGGACGCCCTGGCGCTGGTGGCGGCGCGCGGCCGGCTGATGCAGCGGCTCCCGGCGGGCGCCATGCTGGCCGTGCCGCTCGGGGAGGAGGAGGCGGGCCGGCGGCTCGCGGCAGTCGTGGTGGCCGGCGCGAACGGCCTGTCGCTGGCCGCGATCAACGGGCCGGAGCTGGTCGTCTTTTCGGGTCCGGAAGGCGAGATCGAGGCGCTGGCCGCCCGGCTGCGCGAGGAAGGAATCGACGGCCGGCGCCTCCACACCTCGCATGCCTTTCACTCGCCGATGATGGACCCGATCCTGCCCGAGTTCGCGGCGGCGGTGCGCCAGGTGCGCCTGGCGCCGCCGCGCCTGCCCTATCTCTCCAACCTGACCGGCCGCTGGATCGAGGCCAGCGAGGCCACCGACCCCGACTACTGGGTGCGCCACCTGCGCCAGCCGGTGCGCTTCGCCGACGCCGTCCGCGAGCTGCTGGCCGACCGCTCGCGCCTGCTGCTCGAGGTCGGGCCGGGGCGCTCGCTGGCCACCCTGGTGCGGCGCCATCCCGCGACGGCTCCCGAGCGGGTGGTGGTCGCCTCGCTCGGCCATCCGCGCGACGGCGGCGACGCCGGTGCCGGTACTGGAGCCGCGGGAGCCATCGCCGAGGCGCTCGCGCGGCTCTGGCTCGCCGGCGCCCGCATCGACTGGGAGGGGGTCCACACCCACGAGCGGCGCCGCCGCGTGCCGCTGCCCACCTATCCCTTCGAGCGCCGGCGCTACTGGCTCGAACCGGCGCGCGCCGGAGACCGGGTGGCGGCGGCCGGGGCTGGCTCGGAGGAGTTTGCCAGCGCCGCCGCTGGCGGCCAGGGGCCAGGGGCGGCAAGCGCCGGCCCGGTCACACCGAGTCCGGGTCCCGTGCCGGCGAGCGCGGAAGAGGTGGCCGCGGGGGCGCACGCCCGCCCCGCCCTGGCGACCGCCTACGTCGCGCCGCGCGACGACCTCGAGCGGGCGCTGGCCGAGCTCTGGGAGCGCGCTCTCGGCATCTCGGGGATCGGCGTCCACGACGATTTTTTCGAGCTGGGCGGCCATTCGCTGCTGGCGACCCAGATCGCGGCCGAGGTGCGCGGCGCCGGCGCCCCCGACCTGCCGCTCAAGACGCTGTTCGAGCGCCCCAGCGTGGCCGAGATGGCCGCGGCGGTGCGGCGCCATCGCGAGAGCCTCGAGCGGGAGCAGAGCGACGGCGGCGGCGAGCCGCGGCCGCCGCGCCAGGAGCCGGCGCTGCCCCCGCTCGTCCCCGACCTTGCCGGCCACGGCGAGCCCTTTCCGCTCACCGACGTGCAGCAGGCCTACTGGATCGGCAGGAGCGGCGCCTTCGAGCTCGGCGAGGTCGCGACCCATGTCTACATGGAGATCGATACGCTCGATCTCGATCTCGACCGCCTCGCCGCCGCCTGGCGGCGCCTGATCGACCGCCACGACATGCTGCGCGCCGTCGTCCTGCCCGACGGCAGCCAGCAGATCCTGGCGCGCGTGCCGCCCTACGAGATCGAGGTTTGCGAGCTCGCGGGCCGCGCGCCGCAGGCGGCCGAGGCCGAGCTCGCGGCGCTCCGCCTGCGCATGTCGCATCAGGTGCTGCCGGCCGACCGCTGGCCGCTCTTCGAGGTGCGGGCGAGCCGCCGCGGCGAGGGGCGCATCCGCTTCCACATCAGCTTCGACTTCCTGATCGGCGATGCCTGGAGCTGGCAGATCCTGCTGCGCGAGCTGGCGCAGCTCTACCGCGATCCGCTGGCAGATCTGCCGCCGCTCGCGATCTCGTTCCGCGACTACGTGCTCGCCGCTCTCGAGCTCGAGCGCTCGCCGGCCTTCACGCGCGCTCTCGCCTACTGGCGCGGACGCCTCGAGGATCTCCCTCCGGCGCCCGAGCTGCCGCTGGCAATGAGCCCGGCGGCCCTTGGACGGCCGCGTTTCGTGCGCCGCTCGCTGGGTTTGCCGCCCGCCGCCTGGTGGCGCCTCAAGCGGCGGGCGAGCCGCATGGGGTTGACGCCTTCGGGATTGCTCCTGGCCGCCTATGCGGAGGTGCTTTCGGCCTGGAGCAAGAGCCCGCGCTTCACCATCAACCTGACTCTCTTCAACCGCCTGCCGCTGCACCCGCAGGTCAACGACCTGGTGGGCGACTTCACCTCTCTCACCCTGCTCGAGGTCGACAACTCCTTGCCGGGCCCCTTCGGCGAGCGCGCGCGCCGGCTGCAGACCCGGCTATGGGAGGATCTCGACCACCGCCTGGTGAGCGGCGTGCGTGTGCTGCGCGAGATGGCCCGTGCCGCTCAGAGTGGCCTGAGCGGTGGCGGGGCGGCGCGGGCTTTCATGCCGGTGGTCTTCACCAGCACGCTCAACCTGGGGCCGCAGGAGGCGGAGCCGGCGCAGGCAGTTGACGAGGGGCGGCAGCCAGCACCAGGCGAGCGGGGGGCGGAGCGGCCGGCCGCCGGCGCTCCCGAGGCGGCGGCCGGCGAGGCGCCGGGCGAGGAGAGATACGCCGGTGCGCCGGCCCTGGCGGCGACCCGGGGCTACGAGATCAGCCAGACGCCGCAGGTCTGGATCGACCACCAGGTCTCGGAGCGCAACGGCTGGCTCAACTGCACCTGGGATGTGGTCGAGGATCTCTTCCCGGCCGGTCTGATCGATGCCATGTTCGGCGCCTTCCAGCGCCTGCTCGGGC
This sequence comes from Thermoanaerobaculia bacterium, assembly GCA_035544875.1. Classification (GTDB taxonomy): domain Bacteria; phylum Acidobacteriota; class Thermoanaerobaculia; order Multivoradales; family UBA5704; genus JASLEW01. The sequence goes on from DASZZP010000126.1 coordinate 9,138, forward strand.
AGCTGGCCGAGCAGGACGGCGAGGGGCAGGAGATCCGAGCGGACGGTGAGGCCGCCAGTGGCGTGGCCGGCGCGGTCTCGCAGGTCTCGTCGGTCTCGTCTTTCTCGCCGGTCTCGTCGGTCTCCGTCTGGCAGCGCCAGCGTTTCGCGCTGGTGCCGGCGGCCGACCTGGCGCAGCGCGGCGCGGTCAACGAGACCTCGCCGGGCATCACGCCGCCGCCGCCGGGGCTGCTGCATACGCTGATCGCGCCGTTTGCGGCCCAGACGTCGCTCGCCGACCCGATCCTCGCGCGCCCGGCCGTCGCGGCTCCCGGCCGCGTGCTGAGCTACCGCGAGCTCTACCTGCGGGCGCTCGCTCTCGGCCACCGCCTGCGCGACCTGGGCGCTCGCCCCAACACCCTGGTCGGGGTCGTGATGGAGAAGGGTTGGGAGCAGGTCGTGGCGGTGCTCGGCATCCTCGCTTCCGGGGCGGCCTACCTGCCGATCGATCCCGACCTGCCGGCCGAACGGCGCAGCTTCCTGCTCGCCGACGGTGGAGCCGAGCTGGCCGTCACCCAGCCCTGGCTGGAGGAGCGGTTCGCCGCCGCCGGCGACGCCGGAGAATGGCCGCAGGGTGTGACGCGCCTGGCGGTCGGCGGCGCAGCCCCCGCCGAGCCGCCGCCGCCGCTGCCGCTGGTGCAGGGTCCGGACGACCTCGCCTACGTGATCTACACCTCCGGCTCGACCGGCCGTCCCAAAGGGGTCGCCATCGATCACCGCGGCGCGGTCAACACCGTCCTCGACGTCAATCTCCGGTTCGCGGTGGGCGCGGGCGACCGGGTACTCGCCCTCTCCTCGCTGTCGTTCGACCTTTCGGTCTATGACATCTTCGGCATCCTGGCGGCCGGCGGCACCGTGGTCTTCCCCGAAGCCGACCTGCGGCGCGACCCCGATCACTGGTCCGAGCGGCTCGACGCCGAGTCGGTGACGATCTGGAACACGGTGCCGGCGCTCATGGAGATGCTGGCCGACTTCGCCGCCGGCCAGTCGCGGCCGCTGCCGGGAGCCCTGCGCCTGGTCATGCTGTCGGGCGACTGGGTGCCGGTGCCGCTGCCCGGCCGCATCCGCGCCCTGGCGCCGAAGGCCGAGGTGGTGAGCCTGGGCGGCGCCACCGAGGCCTCGATCTGGTCGATCCTCTACCGCATCGGCGAGGTCGATCCGGGGTGGCGCAGCATCCCCTACGGCCGGCCGATGACCGGCCAGACGTTCCATGTGCTCGACCAGGCGCTGGCGCCGCGCCCGGTCTGGGTGCCGGGCCAGCTCTACATCGGCGGCATCGGGCTGGCGCGCGGCTACTGGGGCGACGCCGAAAAGACCGCCGCGAGCTTCATCATCCATCCCGAGACCGGCGAGCGGCTCTACCGCACCGGCGACCTCGGCCGCTACCTGCCAGGCGGCGACATCGAGTTCCTCGGCCGCGAGGACGCGCAGGTCAAGGTGCGCGGCTATCGCGTCGAGCTGGGTGAGATCGAGGCCGCGCTGTGCCGCCACCCGGGCGTGCGCGAAGCCGTGGTGCTCGCCTTCGCGGGCGACGCGCCCGGCGACAAGCGGCTCGCTGCTTACGTGGTGGCCGCCGCGTCTTCGGGCGCGCCCGCCTCGCCGGCGGTTCCTGCGGCGGGCGAGCTGCGCGCCTTCCTCCGCCAGTCGCTGCCCGACTACATGGTGCCGGCCTCCTTCCAGCTCCTCGTAGCGCTGCCGCTGACCGGCAACGGCAAGATCGATCGGCGGGCGCTGCCGGCGCCCGGCAAGCAGCCGGCCGAGGCAGCTCGCGACTACGCCGCCCCGCGCACCGACGTCGAAACGGCGCTCGCCGCTATCTGCGGCGAGGCTCTGGGGGTCGAGCGACTCGGCATCCACGACGATTTCTTCGAGCTGGGCGGCGATTCGTTGATGGCGGTGCGCGCCATCTTCCGCATCCGCAAGACGGTCGGGGTCGAGCTGCCGGTACGCAGCTTCTTCGATGCCCCGACGGTAGCCGGCCTTGCCGAGCTGGTCGAGGAGCTGGTCCTCGAGCAGATCGAAGAGATGTCGGACGAAGAAGTCCGGGAGCTGTTGTGAGAACGGGACCGGGACGGCGGAGCTCCCGCCCGTGACGGAGTCGCCGTCGCGGCTCGACCGGCTGACGCCGGAGCGGCGCGCGCTGCTCGCCAAGCGGCTGCGGGCGATCGCGGAGGGGACCGCGGCACCTGCCGCGGCCGCGGCCACGGTGGCCGGTGCGACGGACGCGGAGCCGGCCGGCGAAACAGCCCGAGCGCCGGCGCCGGCGGCGCGGGCGGCGATCGCCGATGCGGGCTCCGAGCGCGCGGCGGCGGGCCCGGGCGCACCGGCCACCGTGGCACCGCCGCCGGCGCTCCCGGCGCTCCCGGCGCTCCCGGCGACCACCGCGGCGCTCTGGCGCTCCCTGGTCGAGAGCGGCAGCCGGGAGGCCGAGCGGCTGGCGACGGCCGCCGATCTGGTGGCCGACGCCGCGCGCGAGCCGGAGCTCGACGGCCAGGCGGTCGGCTTCGTGACGGCAGCCTTGCGCCGCCTGGGGGCGTTGCAGCGGCGCGGCGACGTGGTGACGGTCGCGGGCCTGCTGAGCGGGCTCGGCATCCAGCCCGCCTACCGCAAGGCGTTGCGGCGCTGGCTGGAGATGCTGGCAGAGGAGGGGGTCGTGGCACGGCAGGGGTATCTTGGGCATGGCGACCGCTATGAGGTGCTGCTGCCGCTCTCCGAGCCGCTGCCCGGCGACTTGCTGCTCGACCCCGCGCAACGCGACTCCTACGGCGAGAACCTGGTCGCGGTGTTGACCGGCAAGCGGCACCCGCTCGAGTTCTACCTCGCCGGCGGCTCGTCGAGCAGCGTCGAGACCAGCTACCGGGAGACGCCGATCTTCCGCTACTGCAACGGCGTCGCCGCGGCCATCCTCGGCGTTCAGGTCGCCGCCCTGCCGCCCGGCCGCCGCTTTCGTCTGCTCGAGGTCGGCGCCGGCACCGGCGGGACGACGGCCTCGCTCTTGCCGCTGCTGCCGCGCGAGGCGACCGAGTTCGTCTTCACCGATGTCTCGAAGTTCTTTACCGGCCTGGGCGCCCAGAAGTTCGGCGACTATCCGTTCGTCCGCTACGGCGAGCTCGACATCGAGCGCGACCCGGCGAGCCAGGGCTACCCCGCGGCATCCTGCGACTGGGTGGTGGCGGCGCACGTGCTGCATGCGACGCGCAACGTGCAGGAGACGCTGCGCCACGTCCGCCGCCTGCTTGCTCCGGGAGGGGTGCTGCTGCTGCTCGAGGAGACGCGCTACCAGCGCAAGTACCATTTCTCGATGGGCTTCCTGCCCGGCTTCGACCGCTTCGAAGACTACGGGCTGCGCCCCTTGCACCCGTTGCTGTCGGCCGCGCAGTGGAGCGCGGCCCTGCAGGCCGGCGGCTTCGCGGAAGTCAACTCGTGTACGCCGCCCGGCTCGGCTGCCGCGACGCTGGGCGTTGACGTGCTCCTCGCCCGCGCGGAGGAGCATTGAGCGGGGCCGCCGGGCCGCCCGGCGGTCCGCCGGACCCTGCCTCGCGCTCCGAGCTGGAACGGCGGCGCTCGCGGCTGACGCCCGCCCGGCGCGCGTTGCTCGAGCGGCGGCTGCGCGGCGGCGCCGCGGGCCCGGCCGGACCGGAGACAACCGGCGCCGCGGCGTTTCCAGCGTACGAATCCGACGTGCCGGGGGCCAGGCCGCCTCTGCGCGCCGGCGCTCCGGCGGCGGCGCTGGTTTCAGAGATCCGGCCGCGCCCGCCCGGCCAGCTTCCGTACGCGGGCGAGCTGTCCCTTGCCCAGGGGCGCCTCTTGCGGCTCGCCCGCCGCAGCCCGGGCAGCGCGCTCTACAACGTCTTCCACGTCGTGCGCCTCACCGGCCGGCTCAGCGTGCCGGCGCTCGAGGCGGCGCTGGGACGGCTGATCGAGCGCCACGAGGCGCTGCGCACCCGCTTCCCCGAGCACAGCGGCAGGACGGTGGCCCTGGTTCAGATCAGCGAGATCAGCGAGATCAGCGAGATCAGCGAGGCCAGCGAGGCCAGCACGGCCAGCGCCGCCGATTTGGCCGAGGCCGCGGCGGCAGTGGCCCCGCCGCTGCCGCTGGTCGATCTCGCCGCGCTGCCGGCACCGCGGGCGCGGCAGGCAGCGGAGCGGGCGCTCGGCGCGCTGGCGAGCCGTCCCTTCGACCTGGCGCGCGGGCCGCTGCTGCGCCGCGCGCTGCTGCGTTTCGACGCTGGCGGGGGGCCGGAGCGGGAAGAGCACGCGCTGCTGCTGGTCGTCCACCACATCGTCATCGACGGCTGGTCGCTCACCCTGCTGGTGCGCGACCTGGCGGCGCTGTATGCCGCGCTTGCCGGCCCGCCGCCGCGGCCCGAGCCGCCGCCCCCCCCGGCGCTGCAATCGGCCGACTTCGCGCGCTGGCAGCGCGCGCGGCTGGCGAGCGGCGCGCTCGACGGCGAGCTTGCCTGGTGGCGGCGCCGCCTCGCCGGCGCCGCGCCGCGCGGCCTGGCCTGGCCGCCGCGGGCGCGCGCGGTGCTCGCCGGCGGCTCCGCCAGCGCGCCCGCGGCTCCGGGAGGGCGCGCCGGCATCGAGCTCGCTCCGCCGCAGAGCGCCCCGCTCAAGGCGCTCGCGCGGCGCCAACGGGTGACCCTGTTCATCGTGGTGCTGGCGGCATGGAAGGCGCTGCTCCATCGCCACAGCGGCGATGACGATGTGATCGTCGGCACGGCAGCGGCGCTGCGCGACCGCGCGGAGACGGCCGGGCTGGTCGGCTTCCTGCTCAATCTTCTCCCTCTGCGCACCGACCTCGGCGGCGACCCCACCTTCGTCGAGCTGCTGCGGCGGGTGCGCGACACCGCGCTCGAGGCCTTCGCCCACCAGGAGCTGCCGTTCGAGCGGCTGGCCGCCGAGGCGCCGGCGGACGGCGGCGAGGAGCTGATCACTCCATGGATCCGCGGCCTGTTCAACATGCCGATGGGCGAGGCAGCGCATGCCGAACCGCTGCGCCTGCCCGGCCTGGAGATGGAGCCGGCCCTGACCGGCGACATGGAAACCGAGTTCGACTGGGCTCTCTATGCCCGCGAGCAGGATGGCGGCATCCGCTTCGACCTGGGCTACGCTCCCGGGCTATTCGCTCCCGGCGCCGCGGCTGCGCTGCTCGGCGAGCTGGCGGCGCTGCTCGCACTGGCGGCGGCCGACCCCGAGCGCCGCCTGTCGCAGCTGACCGCGGCCTCTGCCGCGCCCCGACCTGCCGAAGAGCCCTCAGGGGAATGCCGCCCGTCCGTCGACGGACGGGCGGCGGCCGCAACAGACGACAGCTGCGGCCGGCGCGCACCGTCCGCCGCGGCCGGTATCTAGGAGGAGCGGATGGAAGAGCGCGTTCTGGTCGTCGGCGCGGGCCTCGTGGGCTCGTTGCTGGCGCTGTTCCTGAACCGCCTCGGCTTCCGGGTCCAGCTAGTCGAGCGCCATCCCGATCCGCGCCTCCCTGTCCAGCGCTCTCCGGAAGGGCGGGGGGGTGCGGCCGCCGGCCGCTCGATCAACCTCACCATCTGCGAGCGCGGCTTCGCGGCCCTCGACCGGGTGGGCGCCGGCGACGCGGTGCGTGCGATTGCCGTGCCCTGCCACGGGCGCGTCATCCACAACGTCGACGGCAGCCTGGAGTACCAGCCCTACGGCTGCCGGGGCGAGGCGATCCACTCGGTCTCGCGCGGCCAGCTCAACCGCACTCTGCTGGCGCTGGCCCTGGAGCAGCCGGGCATCGACTGCGCCTTCGACGAGAAGTGTCTGGAGGTGGACCTCAACCGGCCGGCGGCCACCTTCCAGAACCACCGCACCGGCGCGATGGCGACCCGCGACGGCACCCGCCTGTTCGGCGCCGACGGCGCCTATTCGCAGGTCCGGCTGCAGATGCAGAAGACGCAGCGCTTCGACTACGCCCAGGAATACCTCGACCAGGCCTACAAGGAGCTGCGCCTGCCGGCGGCCGCGGCGGGCGGCTGGGCGCTGGAGAAGAACGCCATCCACATCTGGCCGCGCGGCCATTTCATGCTGATCGGGTTTCCCAATGTCGATGCCACCTTCACCGTGGCCCTCCACATGCCCTACGAAGGGCAGCCGTCATTCTCCTCGATCAACGGCGCCGAGGAGCTGCTGGCGCTGTTCCACTCCTGCTTCCCGGATGCCGTGCCGCTGATGCCGACCCTGGTCGAGGACTTCTTCTCCCATCCGGCGACCTCGATGATCACCGTGCGCTGCTTCCCCTGGACCTGCGGCGGCCGGGTGGCGCTGGTCGGCGACGCGGCGCACGCCATCGTGCCCTCGTATGGGCAGGGAGCCAACTCGGGATTCGAGGACTGCTCGGTTCTCGCCGACTGCCTGGCCGCGGGCGAGAGCTGGCCCGCGGCGCTCGCCGAGTACGAGCGCCGGCGCAAGCCCAACGCCGAGGCGATCGCCGATCTCGCCCTGGAGCACTTCGCCGAGCTGCGCGATCGGGTGGGCGATCCGGAGTTCCTGCTGCGCAAGGAGGTCGAGCGGCGGCTGAGCGAGATCTATCCCGAGCGCTTCACGCCGCTCTACGCGCTGGTCTCCTTCACCAACCTGCCCTATGTCGAGGCGCTGGCGCGCGGCCGCGAGCAGGAGAAGCTGATCAGCCGTGTGATGGCCCAGCCGCGCCTGCGCGAGCGCCTCGGCGACGAGCTCGAGCTGCGGCGCCTGCTCGAGCCGCTGCTGCGCGAAGCCGCCCTCGTCGCCTAGCCTCCACTTCTCAAACCCTCAATCCTCTCAAACTCTCGAACTCTCAAACCGGCTGGTCGCGAGGCGCTGCGGCTCCTGTGCTAACCTATGGGGCCTTCTGGCTGCCCGCTCTGCCGAAGCCGGCCACGCCGTTTCAAACCCGATCTGGGGGAATCTTCCCGATGAGTGCACGCCTCACGCGCAAGGAAATCAAGCATGACGAATTCGCCTCGGTCGTCGGGCGGAGCGTCGAGTATGCGGAAAGCCATTCCCGGGGACTGCTCGTCGCCGTCGGTGCGGTCGCGCTGGCGGTGGTCCTCGGGATCGGGATCTACCTGTTCCTGGATCACCGTTCGCTGGTCGCCAACGACGCGCTGGCCTACGCCGTCAAGGTCTACACCGCGCCGATCCAGGCCAGCGGGGCCAAGCCGCACGACCCCAAGGAGCCGAGCTTTGCCAGCGAGGCGGCGCGGCGGGCGCGCGCCGAGGAGCTCCTGACCCGCATGCGCAAGGACCATCCATTCAGCAGCGCTTCCGATGTGGCATCGATCTACCTGGCCGAGATCTACGCCGGCGAGAACAAGCTCGACCAGGCGAGGCAGCTGTGGAGCGATTTCGTGCGCAAGCACCGCGATCACATCCTGGCTGGGCAGGCGCGTCTCAACCTCTTCGACCTCGACCGCAGCAAGGGCAAGGCGCAACAGGTGATCCAGGAGCTGCGGACCATGCTCGAGCAGCCCGATGCGCCTCTGCCGCAAGACGTCCTGCTCTATGAGCTGGCCACGACGCTCGAGCAGCTGAACCGTGACCAGGAAGCCCTCCAGACCTACCAGCGCATCCTCGACGAGTTCCCCCAGTCGCCCTACCACCAGACGGCGCAGCAGAAAGTCGCCGCCAACCGCGGCGGGCCGATGCCTTTCCCGGGAGTGTCCGCCCTGCCGGGCTCCTGAAGCGGCGCAACCGCCCTTTTCCCGGCCCTTCGCCCGCGCCGGCGCCGGCCCCTCCGATGACCCTGCCGTATCGCATCCTGGAGCGCAAGCGCGCCGGCCTGCCGCTGACCGCGGCCGAGATCGGCGCGGTGGTGGACGGCGCGACCGACGGCTCCTGGAGCGACGGACAGCTGGCGGCCTTCCTCATGGCGGCAGCGATCCGCGGTCTCGATCACGAAGAGATGATCGCCCTGACCCGCGCCATGCTCGAATCGGGGCAGTGCTGGGATCTCGCCCGCGAGGTGCCCGGGGTCTGCGACAAGCATTCGACGGGCGGCGTCGGCGACAAGGTGTCGATCGCCCTCGCGCCGCTGCTCGCCAGCTGCGGTGTGCCGGTCGCGATGCTGACCGGGCGCGGCCTCGGCCATACCGGCGGCACCGCCGACAAGCTGGAGACCATCCCCGGGCTCGACCTGCGCCTCGACCGCCGGCGCACCGTCGAGCTGCTGCGCGCCTGCGGCATGGCGAGCGGCATCGCGACCGGCGAGATCGCGCCGGCCGACGCGCGCCTCTATGCGCTGCGCGACGCCAGCGCGACCATCGACGTGCCGCCGCTGGTCACCGCCTCCATCCTCTCGAAGAAGCTGGCCCTGGGCAGCGCGGCGGTGGTTTTCGACGTCAAGAGCGGCAACGGCGCCTTCTTCGCCGAGCTCGCGCAGGCCACGGCGCTGGCCGCCATGCTGGTCTCGACCGCCCAGGCTCTCGGCGCCCGGGCGAGCGCCCTGGTCACCGACATGAGTCAGCCGCTTGGCCGCTGGGTCGGACACAGCGCCGAGGTGCGCGAGGCGATCGGACTGCTGGTAGGAGAGGGGCCGCCCGACCTGCTCGAGCTGACGTTGGTCCTCGCCGTAGAGGTCTCGCGGCTCGCCGGAACGCCGCTCGACCGGTCCCGCCTGCTCGCCGCCATCGCCGGCGGTCAGGCCCGCGAGCGCTTCTTCACCTGGGCCGCGCTGCAGGGCGCCGAGGCGGCGTGGCTGCGCGCCCCCTCCCATCCCCTCGCGCCGGTCGAGCGCCCCCTCCTCGCCCCGCGTGCCGGAGTCCTCGCCCAGGTCGATACCCGCCAGCTCGGACTCCTCCTCGTCGAGGCCGGCGCCGGCCGCCCCCATCCCAAGGCCGCCATCGATCCCGGCGTCGCCCTCCACGCCACCGCCCGCCTCGGCCAGCGCCTCGAGCGCGGCGACGAGCTCGCTCGCCTCTACCTCCGTCGCGACGATTCCTACCTGGTTGCCGGCTTCGCCGCCTGCTTCACCCTCGCCGACCCCGGCGCTCCGCTCGCCCCGCCGCCGCCCCTGATCGCGGCCCGCGTTCCGTAGCCGGGACGCACCGATAAGACCCGGTGCCAGCTGAGGCATCGCCGCCGGGGGTGATGCAGCGGGTGGTGGTCGGGGGTAGACTGTTGAGCGATGAGCGCGTTGTCGTCTCGCCTCACGCCGACCGACACTTGGCCGCCCCTGCCTCTCGACGACTGGCGGGACACCTACCACGCCCTCCACATGAGGGCGCAGATCGTCGGCAAGACGCGCCTGGCGCTAGCGCCGATGGAGAACCACTGGTGGCAGGTCGTGCTCTACGTCACCCCGCGGGGTCTCTCCACGTCGACGATGCACGATGGGCACCGCGCGTTCGATATCGAGCTCGACTTCCTCGACCACCAACTAGCGGTCCGGACGAGCGATGGCACGCGGCGTTCGCTCCCTCTCCGGGCCGAGCCGGTCGCCGACTTCTACGCGGCCTACCTCGCGGTGCTCAGCGAGCTCGGCATCCGGCCGCGCATCTGGCCGGTCCCGGTGGAGATGGCGGAGGCGATCCCTTTCACCGAGCAGCGGCAGGCGGTGGCCTACGACGCTGACGCAGCGCAACGCTGCTGGCGGGCCCTCGCCCAGGCGGAGAGGGTGCTGAAGCAGTTCCGCGGGCGCTTCCTGGGCAAGTGCAGCCCGGTCCACTTCTGGTGGGGAAGCTTCGATCTGGCGTGCACGCGGTTCTCGGGCGAGCAGGCCCCGCGGCACCCGGGCGGCGTCCCCCATCTGGCCGACTACGTGACGAGGGAAGCGTACTCCCACGCCTGCATCAGCGCCGGATGGTGGCCGGGAACACCGGGTGGCTTCGCCGAGCCGGCGTTTTACGCCTACGCGTATCCCGAGCCCGCGGGATGCCCGGAGGCCGTCGTGCGCCCGCCGGCCGCGCGCTATGACCGCGGCTTGCGGCTCTGGGTCCTGCCGTACGAGGCGGTACGCACCGCGGCCGACCCCGACAGCGTGCTCATGGAGTTCCTCCAGAGCACGTATGAGGCGGCTGCCACCCTCGCCGGCTGGAATCGCGCGGCGCTCGAGCGCCAGCCGCGGCTGGCGCCCGGCGTTTCTGTGCGGTGATCAGGTAATAGCCGAAGTAGCGCCGGCCCAGCCCGATGAGCGGTGAGATCAGGCAGGCGAGGAGATGGCCCCAGCGCACGCTGTTGAGCTTCCTGCGACGCAGCCAGAGCTCGCCGGCGAGGAACTTCAACGTCACGCGCGGCACGTGAAGGACGCTCGGCGCGATGCGCCAAGAAATCTCCTCGGTGGCCGTCACCTGGAGACCGTGCCGCTCCAGACAAGCAATGAAATCGGCGAGATCAGCGAAGCGTTCTACCGCCCAGCTCCTGGTCATATAGCCGAGCAGCGCGGAGTACCATCTCGGCAGCCCGACGCTCCGCTTCATGAAGCCATCAGCGACCACCAGCTTCGCGCCCTCCGCGAGCAGCCGCGAGCACTCCTCGACGAACGGCTCCTTGCTCGAGCCCGCCGCGTGGCACGAAGCCTCGATCGAGAAGGCTCCATGGTAGGAGCCTGTGGGCAGGTCGAGAGCAGTGTAGTCGCCGAGCTTCCACTCCACGCTGCCGCGCGGTGAGAGCGCTCCGCTCAGCGTCCGCGCCATGGCGATCTGCCATTCCACCTTGGTGACAGCGGTGACCTCGACCTCATGCTCCGCGATCAAGTCCCGGGCGGGTGCCCCCAGGCCGCAGCCGAGATCCAGGACTTTCATCCCGGCGACGAGATCGAGCCGCCGGAAGACTTGTCGACTCATCTCCTCGAGCATGCTCTCGAGCCGCAGCGGGTTCATGCCCCTGCGAAAGAAGCCAAAATGCATGTTGAAGTTGCGGCTCCACGCGCGGTAGTCCATGCCCGCTTCGGTGTAGTAGGTCTCGAGGTCGACGGGCAGCGGGCCCTCGGTTGGGGGAAAACGCTCCGGCGCGAGCACGCGGTCGCTCGCCGACTGCGGCGATGGGGAGGCGCTGTTCATGGCGGTGTCGCGGCTTGCCATCCTAACCCAACCCTGACGCTCCGGCTCGCGCCCGCGAACCGCTCGCGCAGCGCGGTCGGTTACTTTTCCCGGGCCCAGGGTGTCTATAGCTGCAGGACGCAAAGGAGACGCCCATGGACGCACCCCTCGCCGTTCGCACCGCACGCCTTCTCAAAGCCGCTCTCGCGCTCGTTCCGCTGGCGCTGCCGCTCGCGAGCGCGGTGCCCGCGCTGGCCGTGGCGCAAGGGCCCTACACGCTCGAAGTGTTGGTCGACGGACGGCCGCTCGGCGAGCTCTACGGCAACGGGCGCAATTACGTCGAGGCCTTTCCCGGTCGCGAGTACTCGCTGCGGCTCACCAACAACACCGGACGACGGGTGGCGATAGCGGTCTCCGTCGACGGGCTGAACTCGATCGACGCCAAGACGACCACGGCGCAGGCGGGCTCGAAGTGGATCCTCGGGCCGTACGAGTCGATCGTTCTCGACGGCTGGCAGACGAGCTCGGCGCTCGCGCGCCGGTTCTACTTCACGACCGAGAAGGGATCCTATGGGGCGTGGCTCGGTAAGACCGACAACCTCGGCGTGATCGCGGCGGTGGTGTTTCGCGAGCGCCTGCCCAAAACCGAGCAGCCGATGCTCTTCCGCGAGCGCAGCGCGCCGGTGATCCCCGAGAGCAGGGCCGAAGGCGGTGTGCCGAGCGGGGAACCATCCGCACCCAAGCCGGTGCCCGCCGAGCCCGACCGGGTGGATGCCCACGCCGATGCGCTCCTCGGGCCGAAGGAGCCCGAATCCCAGCTGTCCGACGAGTACGCCGCGACCGGCATCGGGCGCGAGGTCGACCACCAGGTGAGGCGCGTGCGTTTCCACGCCGAGCGCTCCGCTGCGGCGTGCCTGGAGATTCGCTACGAGTACCGGCCGGCGCTGGTGAAGCTCGGACTGCTGCCGCCGGTGCGCCCGAGCGATCCGCTGCAGCGCCGCGAGCGGTCGCGCGGATTCGAGCCCGGCTTCGCGCCGGATCCCTACCGCCCCGACGGCGGGCGGTAGGCAGGAACGAAGTCCGACCTTGTGGCCGAAGCGGCCGTCACTTCGGGAGACTCTAGAACGGGGTCCACAACCCGGAGGCCGGGACGCGGGCTTGGCTAGCGTAGGTTTCGATCGCGCGGATGATGTTCGAAACCTCCGCTGGACAACTATCGGTGTCATTCCCGATCTGGACGCGCAAGGAGCTCCGGCGGGCGTTCCTTCCGTACCAGGTCACTTCGTAGGTGCCCGAGGCCGGCATGTTCTGCCGGTTCTCCGCGCCGACGATGCAGTCGCCGCTCTGGCTGCCGATCCGGTTCTCGGTCAGCACCGCGAGCAGCGTCGCAAACTGCTCTGCCGATCCAGACCCCTGGCCACTGGTCGTCGGCCATCTGCAGTCAATGCACGTGACCTCCCGACTCGCCGTAAGACTGCCGGTCACCGCACCATCGCCATGGACGAACAGATCCACGTCCACGAACGCCCGCCCGTGCCAGAACTCGGTCAGCGAAGCGTGAACGCGCAGCAGGGCCTGGGACGACGGGGGTAGCGCGACGGCCGGTACCGCCATCAGGAGAGCCGCCAGCGCGGCGAGGAATCGATGAATCAATTTGCGCTCCTTTCGAGGCCGGTCTGCCAAGGGGCAGCGTTCAGGTCGGCGCGCAATCCGCCCGATGAATGTTACGGTAGCATACTTGTGAGCGTCCCGCGCGCGGCCACCGACCCTGGCTGAGCGTTCGGTGACAGCTCGAGGATGGCCTTGCCGGTGATCTGACCATCCTCGAGGGCCTCGTGCGCGGCGGCGATCTGCTCCAGCGGGAAGCGGCGCACGGGTGGCCTGCGGATCGCCGCCGCTTCGAGGCACCGGGAGATATCCACGATCGCTGCCTCATGAGCTTGCCAGGGCATTGCGTAGACGAGCACGAAACGGACGGTGATGTCCTTTGCCAGCAGAGAGCCAAATGGGACCGTAGGCTCGGCGACCGCGTCTGAGGAGTAGGTCGCGATCACGCCGTTGGGCTTGAGGACCTGGAGGTTGGAAGCGAGATTGCTGCCGAAGGCGACCTCCACGACCCGGTCCACACCGGCTCCTGCCGTGTCGCCGCGCACCCGTTCGGCCACGTCCTCGCGGCGATAATCGATCACCTCGTGCGCCCCGGCCGCGCGGGCGGCCTCAGCCTTCGCCTCCGAGCTTACGGTCGCCAGCACCCGCGCCCCGCCCCATACCGCGAGCTGGATGGCGTAGAACCCCACGGCGCTGGCTCCGCCGGTGACCAGGACGGTCCTCCCGCTCACCGCTCCATCGGCGAAGACGCAACGATGCGCGGTCATGGCGGGAATGCCGAGACAGGCTCCCTCCACGAAATCCACTCCTGCAGGAAGGGGCACGGCGTTGCGGCTCGGCAATGCGACGTACTCGGCGGCGGTGCCGAACGCGCGACCGAGCTGCGCCTCGAAAACCCACACGCGCTGGGCCACTCGAGAGGGCTCGACGCCTTCGCCCACCCCTTCGATGACGCCGGCGCCGTCTTGGTGTGGGATGACGCGCGGGAACGGCATGGCCAACCGGCCGCGCCAGCCGCCGCGCGCCTTGGTGTCGGAAGGGTTCACCGCGGAGGTGTGGACACGCACGAGAACCTCTCCGGCGGCCACTTCCGGCCGCGCCTGCTCCCCCACCTGGAGCACTGCGCGGGCCGGGCCCTTGCTCTCGTACCATGCCGCTTTCATCGCACCTCCGCGTGCCGGTTCGCCCCGCGGTGGCCGCCTTATGGCACGGCGGGTCTAGGTCAGCGACAGCTCGTAAGGGAAGCCGCCGACGGTGTAGCGCGCCGGCGGCGCGCCGGCGAAGGCGGCGGCGGTCGGGTAGACGCTGGCGTGCGTCCTTCCCATCCACGGGCGGCCCCGCGGCACGACGATCAGCAGTTGGTGTTCGTCCCCGACCGGCACCAGCTCAGGCGAGCCTGGCCGGTAGACCTCGAGCCCCAGTCCGGAGCGCAGCGCCGCGACCTCGCCCGGCACGTCGTCGACCACCAGGCCGATCTCGCTGGCGTAGAGGATCTCCCGCTCCGAGAACGGGCCGGCAGTGGCATTCGGAAGATTGTGCCGGGCGATGAGCTCCCCGAGGTTGCCTACGGCATCGTAAAAATAGATCGAATGCGCGTTCCAGGTCGGGAAGTGAAACACCTCCCGGCCGGCCTGGTTGGCCGCGACCGGGGTCCGATCGGCGAGCCACCGGCGGGCGAGCTCCAGCTTGTTTTCAGGGATATTGAAGGCGAAGTGATACATCGGAGTGCCGTGCACCGCCCGCGCTTTCTCGAAGCTCAGCCGCGTCCCCCCTGCCTGGATCGTGACCCGCTCGCCGCTCTCCTCGACGACGGGCAGGCCGAGCTTCCGGCTGTAGAAATCGCGCTGCGCCGGGAGATCGGTCGCGAGCAATCGCAGCTCACGGATTCCTCGCGCCGAAGGAGCGGCGGCCACCGCCCGCCCGAAAGGCTCGGCGAGGGCATCGGTCAGGGCGAGGGTCGGGGTGGCGAGGGCCAGAAGGAGGTTGAAGTCGCGGCGGCTCAGCGGATCTCTGGAAATGGCCATGCGTCCTCCCAATCGCAGCCCCACGACTTTAACACCCGGCGATGCTGCTCTTCCCGGCCCCATTCGTCCCCGGCGAGGACGTAGATCCGGACGTCCCGACTAGCCACGCTTCTTCGCCGCCGCGACCGCGGACCTACCGAGCCGGGTGGGTGATCGCGACGGCACCCTTCTCGACGGCGGTGTCGAGGGCGCGGCCGAACTCGTTCTTGGCGTCCGTCGCCGTGAACGTCGGCATCGCGACCCGTTCGCCCCTGCGGTTGTGGAACATCGGTTTAGCCATGGTGGCTATTGTAGCCGCGTGCGCTCCTTCATCGCCGCGAAGGCCAGGCGTGGATCCGATAGGCCGGCTGTGGGCGGCCCAGACCTCCCCTTCTCCGCCACCGTGCCCAAGTCTGGAGCTGTCTGATGCGAGAGTTCGAGCGCGTTCCCGCCGGCGAGCTGCCTGCTGCTTCCTCCCGCTACGCAAGCGGTAGGCCGCTCTTCGAGCCGGGCCGCCATGCGAGGTAAACCTTGGCGCCCTGCTGGCGTAGGAGTCCCATGCGCGCCTGACGCGACCGTGCGCTCCCGGCCATGCCGGTGCTCGCCGCGGGCTGGAAGCCTGCCGCGCGGAGGCAGAGCGGCGCCAGGATCGCGGCCTCGTCGTCTCGAGGAGAGGAGGAGAGGGAATGGAGATCCTGCTTCAGGACCTGCGGTTCGCGATCCGCATGCTGGCCAGGAGCAGGGGTGTGACGGCGGCGGCGGTGGCGTGCATTGCGCTGGGAATCGGCGTCAACTCGGCGGTCTTCAGCATCGTGCAGGCGATCCTGCTGCGGCCGTTTCCGTTCGCCGAGCCGGAGCGGCTGGTGGCGGTGCACCTGGTGCAGCCGAAACAGCACGTCGATGGCGGCGGCCTCTCCTATCTGGAGGTGCGCGACCTGCGCGAGCAGAGCCGGGCGTTCGCCGTGGTCGCTGCCCACGTTCCCCGCAGCCTGACGCTGGCGTCGGGCGCGGAGGAGCCGGAGCGAGTGGTGGGCGAGGCAATCTCCGCCGAGCTCTTCCCGATGCTCGGGGTCAAGCCGCTGCTGGGGCGCAACTTCCGCCCGGATGAGGACCGCCCCGGGGCGCCGCACGTGGTGCTGCTGAGCCACGACCTCTGGCGGCGGCGCTTCCATTCCGACCCGGCGGCGCTGGGCAGCTCGATGTCGATCAACGACGACGCCTACACCATCGTCGGAGTGATGCCGCGGGGTTTTCTCTTTCCGTGGGCGCAGGTGGCCTGGGTGCCGCTCGCGCCGCTGGAGCACGCCGACGCCCGCACCGACCGCAGGATGGTGGTCCTGGCGCGGCTGCGCCCGGGCGCCACTCTCGCCCAGGCGCAGACCGACGTCTCGGCCTTTGCCGAGCGCCTGGCGGCGCTCTACCCGGATAGCAATGCCGGCTGGGGAGCCACGGTGCTCTCACTGCGCGACGAATTCGTCGGCAACACCTCCCGCAAGGTGGTGCTCACCCTCATGGCTGCGGTCTTCTTCGTGCTGCTGATCGCCTGCGCCAACGTTGCCAACCTGCTCCTGGCGCGGGCCACCGGGCGGCAGCGCGAGCTGGCGGTACGCACCGCCTTCGGCGCGCCTCGCCGGCGCATCGTCCGCCAGCTGCTGACCGAGAGCGTGCTGATCGCCTTGGCCGGCGGCGCGCTGGGGGTCCTGCTCGCCCAGGCCGGCATCCAGCTGTGCACGGCGGCGATCCCGGCCCAGCGGCTGACTCCCTACTTCGTCGAGCTCAGCCTGGACGGGCGCGTGCTGCTGTTCACCCTGCTGGTGACGCTCGGCACCGGCCTCCTCTTCGGGCTCGCCCCGGCCGTTGCCGGCACGCGCGTCGAGCTGCAAGACGTGCTGCGCAAGGGTGGGCGCGGCGCCGGCGGCGGAGCGGGAGGACGCCTGCGCGGCGCCCTGGTGATCGTCGAGATCGCGCTGTCGCTGGTGCTGCTGGTCGGCGCCACGCTGTTCATGCGCAGCTTCCTCGAGATCCATGCCAAAGGCGGCGGCTTCGAGACCGCCCACCTCCTGGGGCTGCGCATCTACCTGCCGGGCCCCCGCTACAACGACCACGGGGCGAAGATGCGGCGGCTCGAAGACGTGGTCCGGCGGGTCGAGGCGCTGCCCGGGGTCACCGCCGCCGGCGCATCCTACACTCTGCCCCTGGCCTACGGCGGTGCGGAAGGGCCGGTGGTCGTCGAGGGCCGGCCGCGGGCCAGGGGGGAGGAGCCGCGGGTCTTCTACACCGGCATCACGCCGCACTTCTTCGCGGCGCTCGGGGTGGCGCTCGAGCGCGGGCGCACCCTCACCCAATCCGAGGCCGACGGCAGCGCTCCGCTGGCGCTCGTCAACCACAGCTTCGCGCGCCGCTTCTGGCCCGGCGCCGACCCGGTGGGCCGCCGCTTCCGCCTCCAGGACTTGGCCCAGCCCGGATGGATCACCGTGATCGGCGTCGTCCCTGATATCAAGAACGGCAGTCTCGACGCGCCGGCCGAGCCCAGCGCCTACCTGCCCTATCCCTACCAGCCGATCCGCAACGTGGCCCTGCTGGTGCGTACCCGGCTCTCCCCCGCCAGCGTGACGCCGCTGGTGCGGCGCGAGATCCAGGCCTCCGACCCGGCGCTGCCGATCTACGACCTGGCTCCCATGGAGCAGGTCCGGCAGCAGACCTTCTGGGCCTACAGCGTGTTCGGCGGGGTGTTCGCGATCTTCGGCGGCATCGCCCTCGCGCTGGCCGGCATCGGCATCTACGGCGTGCTCTCCTACTCGGTGGCGCAGCGCCGCCACGAGATCGGCGTGCGCATGGCGATCGGCGCCCGCCGCCAGCACGTGCTGCGGCTGATCCTGGGCGAAGGGCTGCTGCTGACTTCTGCCGGCGTCGCCGCCGGCCTCCTGGGGTCGCTCGGCGCCACCCCTCTCCTCGCCAACCTGCTCTACGCCGTCAGCCCCACCGATCCACTGAGCTTCGCCGCGATCGCCGTCGTCCTCACCCTCGCCGCCCTCCTCGCCAGCTACATCCCCGCCCGCCGCGCGCTGCGCGCCGATCCGCTCGACGCCTTGCGCGCCGACTGAATCCGCGCCAGCAATTTGCTCTGCGCGCCAGCAGGCAAGAGCCTCCGCAAAGGGGGCCAAACCGCGGGGAGGCCGGCTGGAGCGGATCGTTCTTCAGAATCTCGTGCATCGGTTGCCTCCGCGCTTCCTGCCATCAGGCCAGTCCCGAGTCCACAACGGCGACTCGGGATGCGGTTTGTGTTTGCGCCGCGAACGGCTATTATGGCCGGCGTTGAGAAAACCGGAGTCGGCGCCCACGGCATCGACCAAAACGTCGACTACAAAGACAAAAGGAGCATTTACGCCATGCCTAATACCGGCAAAGTAAAGTGGTTCAACGACGCGAAGGGCTACGGTTTTATTACTCCGGACGACGGCCAGAAGGACCTCTTCGTCCATCACTCGGCCATCAAGGGCGACGGGTTCAAGAGCCTGTCCGAAGGCGATCGTGTCGAGTTCGATGTCGTCCAGGGCCAGAAAGGCCCGGCGGCCGATAACGTGACCAAGCTAGGCTCCTGAGCTACTGCGGGCCTCTCCGCCACCCCGATCGGCCCAGCCTGACCCTCGCGGGCTGCCGGGCCGCGGAGACCGCAAGCCGATGAGCGAGGAAAACGACCCGCAAGGCGCGACCGGCCCTCCCGCAACGGTCGTCCAATCGCCCCGGAGGGTTTCGCCATGTGCAAAGCACTGCACGCTTCCTCGGTCCTGGCCTTGTTCCTCGCCCTCGCCGTCTCATTGCCTGCGCTCGCCAGCAGCCGGGACAAGGGGCGGCCCACACAGCCGGGTAAGTACACCGAGTGGAACGGAGAGCTCGACGAGCTCGAGGTGGTCGAGACCTTCAAGCTGGGCGACTACCAGAGAGTCGCGGTCGGGGCGTTCGATGTCTCGGGCACTCCTTTGCCGGATGCCAAGGACAACACGTACGAGCCGGTAGAGAGAGTGCTCGCCGACATGTCGACCCCGCTGCTCGACGGGCTGCGGGAAGAGCTGCCCAAGGGGTTGAGCGCCGGCGCCGCAGCAAGTGACTCCGCCCCCGGTCCGGGGACTTTTCTCATCCGAGGCAAGGTGGACAGCATGGATCCCGGCTCCAAGGCCGCGCGCTATTGGGGTGGATTCGGTGCTGGCGCAGCACGCACTGGTCTGTCCGCCGAGATCGCCGACGCCGCAACCGGCCCATGCACCCTGAGGGGCACATGACTATCGTGGCTCGTATCACTGTATGATGTGCCAGCCTGGTTGTCGCCCAACTTGCCGTACGCATCGCTTCCCCAGGTCCAGACGCTACCGTCCGCTAGCAGTGCGATGGTGTGCCTTCCTCCGCCCCAGAATTGTGCTATGGGCGAGGGTGGCAGATTGGTGCTCGCATGAGAGGCGGGAGATGAAGCCAACGCGACAAAGACCGACAACGTGATGTTTCTTATGTTCCTCACCTTGCTCCTTCCGGCCGGGCACTCTTTCCCGGTATTGACACACCGGGGTGAGATGTGGGCTGCAGAGCACGATAGCTCGTTCGGCGGAGCTGCGGGCCGAACGCCTGGGCTGGCGACAACGATGGGACGTCATGGTGACCGGGTCTAAGCCACATGGCGCCACGCTAATGACGCTGGCGGGCGTTAACAAGAGCATGTTCATGCGCAACGCACCCAGCCAGTTCAGGCGAGCGCCGGCTCGGCGCGCTCGGACCAGTCCGGTGCGCAGTCCCTTGCTGACCGCTGCCGACCGCGCTCGATCTACGGCTCGGCGTCGGGCTCAGGCTCGAAGATCTGTTCGATGGCTGCGCCGAAGAGGCGTGCGAGACCGAAGGCGAGCGGCAGGCTCGGATCGTACTAGCGGGTTTCGATCGTATTGACGGTCTGGCGCGAGACGTCGAGCCGCTCCGCGAGCTCAGCCTGCGACCAACTGCGCTCCGCGCGCAGCATGCGAAGGCGGCTCGTCAAGCGGCGCTGCTTCCGGAGTATCGCCGCATTCTGTCGCCGGCCGAGCTCGCACTTCGTAGATCGGACTGGGCTGGGCGCGCTCGAGCAATTGACGCGCAGGGTCCTCAGGGGAGTCTCGCCGGCGACGAAAGAGGAGTTGCTGGTCGCCGGGGAGGCGGCAAATCTCGTCGGGGGGCGCGGCCTTAGGTCAGGGCCTCCTCCACCCGGCTGCATGGGGCCCAAGGCGGCGAACTCGTCGAGGAGAAAGAGCACGCGGTGCGCCGCGGCGATGACGAGGGCGGCGTCGCCCGGGCGCATGCCGAGGCTGCGGAAGTGGCAATCCTGACGGCCGCCGGTCAGCTCTCGGGTACGGCGCCGAAGCGGACGATCTTCATGACCGCCCGCGATAACCGGTCCCAGTTCTCGGTCTCGGCTTCCAGCCGGCGCCGCCCGGCGGCGGTCAGACGGTAGAAGCGGGCTCGCCGGTTGTTCTCCGACAGTCCCCAGTCGGCGCGGATGAGGCCCTGCTCTTCGAGGCGGTAGAGCGCCGGGTAGAGCGAGCCCTGGTTGACCTGCAAGACTTCCTGCGACATCTGCTGGATGCGCTGTGAGATGCCCCAGCCATGCGACGCGCCCAGGGCCACGGTCTTCAAGATCAGCATGTCCAGCGTCCCCTGCAGCAGATCCGACTTTTCGTTCACCTGATCCTCCCGCGCCGCGCCGGCCGTGCGGCTCCGCCGCAGCCGGCTGAGCGGCTGCTCCAGGCGCCGTCCCGCCTGGCCGCTCCTCCTCTTGGGCGTCTACAAGAACGTACGGTCTCTCTTGTAGATTGTCAAGGAGTCGACCGCCGCGCCCGCCGCGCCGAGCCCGGCCCAGCTGGCTCGGCTGCCGTTCGATTCCGGGACCACGGCGTCCCACGAGCGCACCGGCGGAAGGGAAGGGTGTGCCAGCCCGCCCGAGGGCGCGGCCGCGGACGGATGTATGGCACTGGAATTGCGTTCCGAGGCAGGCGGCGTACCGGATGAAGCCGCTGGAGGTGACGAGGCACGGCGGGCGTGAAATGCGCCGGAGACGCTCCCCGGCGCCGCATGCGGCAGCCGAGGACGGGGCGCCCTGCCGCGAGGAGGCTTGCGATGCTGCACAACGACCTGCGCTTTGCCCTGAGAGTGCAGGGCAGGAGCCCCGGATTCACCGCCATGGCGGTGGCCATCCTGGCGCTCGGCATCGGCGCCAACGCCGCCATTTTCAGCGTGGTCGAGGGCGTGCTGCTGCGCCCCTTGCCCTTCGTCGCTCCCGAGCGCCTGGTGGCGCTCCATGAAAGCGACCCGGCGCACGGCTTCGAGCATTTCGATCTCTCGCCCCCGAACTTCTTCGACTACCGCACGAGCGGCAGCTTCTCGGGGCTGGGCGGTTACGCGCAGGAGCGCGTTGCGCTGACCGGCGAGGGAACGGCGGAGCAGGTCGGAGGCTGGTCGGTCACTGCGGACTTCTTCCCGGTGCTGGGAGTGCGTCCCCTGCTCGGGCGCTGGTTGGCGCCGGAGGAATTCGTGGCCGGCCGCGACCATGAAGCGGTGCTCAGCCACCGCCTCTGGTCGCGCCGGTTCGGTGCGGACCCGCGCGTCCTGGGGCGGCTCATCACTCTGGACGGCTTGCGCTATCGCGTCGTCGGGGTCATGCCGGCGGCCTTCCAGTTTCCAGTCGGCGACTCGGAGGTCTGGATGCCGCTCACCTTTCCCGCCAACGTCGGCACTCAGCGGGGAGCCCACTATCTGGCCGCCGTCGGACGCCTGCGGGCCGGAGTCACCTGCGAGCGCGCCGCGGGCCAGCTCTCCCTGCTCGCCGGCCGGCTGAGCAAGGCGTATCCCGACACCAACCAGAGCTGGACCTCCGAGCTGGTGCCGCTGCGCGACGACATCGTGGGCCGCGTCCGCCCGTCGCTGCTGGTGCTGCTCGGCGCGGTCGGGCTGGTGGCGCTGATCGCCTGCGCCAACATCTCCAGCCTCATCCTCGCCCGAGCCGCCGGACGCGGCGGCGAGCTCGCCATCCGCACCGCGCTCGGCGCCACGCGCGGCCAGCTGTTGCGGCAGCTGCTGACCGAGAGCCTGCTGCTAGCGCTGGCGGGAGGAGCGGCCGCCCTGCCCGCCGCCGACTGGACCATCGGCCTCATCGTGCGTTTTGGACCGCAGGAGATCCCCTACCTCGATCAGGTGCGGATCAATCCGGTGGTGCTCGGGTTCCTGCTTGCCATCACGCTGCTGGCGGGAACGCTCGTCGGGCTGAGCCCGGCACTGACCCTGTCGCGGTCGGCCCCCGACCTCGCCCTGCGCGGGGCGGGGCGGGCGGCGCCGCTCGATCGGCGCGGCGGCCGGCTGCGCGGCGCGCTGGTGGTCGTCGAGATGGCGCTCGCCCTGGTGCTGCTGACCGGCGCCGGGCTGCTGACCCGCAGCTTCCTCGGTCTCGCCGCGACCGACCCCGGCTTTCGGCCTGCCAACGTCCTCAAAATCGACCTCGCCCTGTCCGAGGCGAAATACCCTGACGGCCAGCGGATGTCGCTCTTCTATGACCGCTTGCTCGACCGCCTGGCGGCAATCCCGGGCGTGCGCTCGACGGGCGCGGTATTTGGGCTGCCGCTGACCCGCTTCGGCTTTTCGAGCAGTTTCACCATCGCCGGCGCTCCGACCAAGGCGGCGGCCGAGGCCGAGCTGCATGGCCAGGTTCGCCTTGCCAGCCGCGGCTACTTCGCGACGCTCGGCATCCCGCTGCTGCGCGGCCGGCTCTTCGACGCCCGCGACCGGCGCGGCGCGCCCGTCGTGGTGCTGGCGAGCGCCGCCGCGGCGCGCAAGTACTGGCCGGGCGGCGACGCGATCGGCCAGCGCCTGCGGTTCTCCGCCCGCCCCGGCCCCGACCGCATCGCGGGCGAGATCGTGGGCATCGTCGGCGACGTGCGCGACCTCGGGCTCGGCGTGGCGCCGCGGCTCCTGTTCTATGCCGCGCTCGAGCAGGTCGGGGTCGGGGAGGCGACGATCCTCGTACGGACCGCCGCCGAACCGGCGGGTCTCGCGGCGGCGGTGCGCCAGCAGGTCCGCGACCTCGATCCCAATCTTCCGGTCACCGGCGTCGCGACCATGCAACAGGTGCTCAGCAGCTCGATCGCCCAGCCCCGCTTCTACATGACCCTGCTCGCGCTATTCGCCGGCATTTCGCTGCTGCTGGCCGCGATCGGGATCTACGGCCTGATGTCGTACGCCGTTCGCCGGCGCACCCAGGAGATCGGCATCCGGATGGCGCTCGGGGCGCAGCCGCGGACGGTGCTGGGCATGGTGATCGGGCAAGCCGCGGTTCTCATCGCGGCCGGCGTCGGAGCCGGACTTCTCGGCTCGTTCGGCCTCACCCGCTTGCTCTCGGGCATCCTGGTCGGCGTCAGCGCGACCGATCCCGGCACCTTCTCCGCGGTGCCGCTCCTGCTCGCCGCGGTCGCCGTCGCCGCGAGCTACCTGCCGGCCCGGCGGGCGGTGCGCATCGATCCGCTCCGCGCCCTGCGCGACGACTCCGCCTGGTGAAGCCCGGCGGCGGGCGCCCGGACCAGGTAGCCGATCTGGGCGCGCCTTCTGTGCAGCGCTCGTCACCTCAGACCTAACCGTCCGGGACGCGCGCAGCTGCCCGGCCCGCACCTCTGGTAGTGGGGACGGGCCGGCGGTCAGCCCGAGGCCTCCTCAAGCAGGGACTTCTCGCTTTGCGCGACCAGCGGATGGCGGGTGCACCTGGGCCAATGGCTGGCCCCCTTGATCGGAGCTCAGCACCCGGGTGCCAGCTCCCCGTCCCTGGCGTCCAAGCTGCCCTTCGGGCCGGCGGGCGTCAGAAGGAGGTCTTGCCGAAGTTGGCGGCGAGTATGGCGAGGTCGAGACCGTCGACGACGCCGTCGCCGTTGAGGTCGGCGGCCAGCGAGTAGCGGACGTCGAAGCGGTGGGCGCCGAAGGCGAGGGCGAGCAGCAGCAGGTCGGCGCCGTCGACGCGCCCGTCGTGGTTGATGTCGCCCGGCAGGAAGACGGTGCCCACGATCACGAACTGCGACAGGTCCTGGCTCAGCTTGTTGGGCGGATTGGCGCGGTCCTGGCTCTGGATGCCGATCAGATAGACCCCCTTGAGAGGAGTCGGCGAGCGATAGCGCAGCACCAGCTTGCGCGAGTCGCCGATCGCGCTGGCCGCGACCGGCTGCTCGTTGAGGAGGAGCTTGGTCGCGCCGAGATCGATGCCGGTGCCGAAATCGTAGAGGTCGACCTCGATCTCGGCGTTCGGGAGCACGCTGTCCAGGCCGTTGCGCGGGATGATGATGCCGGTGACCGGCGGCACCCGGTCGACCCCGGTCAGGACGTCGGCGAAGGTCTGAGCCAGCAGGGTGTAGCCGGCGGCGTTCGGGTGCAGCTTGTCGTCGCCGCCGACGTAGTCGTTGGCGAAGACGTTGGCAGTGAGCTCGAAGAAGACTTCGAAGGGATCGACCAGGGTGCGGCTATTGACCCAGGCGAGGTCGCGGATCCCAGCCGCCAGGCCGGCGGTAACCTGGTTGCTGGCATCGGCAACGGCGTCGGGGAGGCGGGGAAGGACGGTTGCGTGGATCGCCTTGAGGCCGAGCAGCTCGGCCTTTCTCGCCATGATGTCGAGGTTGAACACGATGGTCTCGTTCGACAGGCGGGCGGTTACGTCGTTGGTTCCCTCCATCAGGAGCAGGGCGGTTGCTCCCGGGGTATGGAGCACGCTGTCGATGCGGGTCACCCCCTCGGCGGTGCTCTCGCCCGGCAGGCCGGCATTGACGACCGTGGCCGAGATCAGCTTGGCGAGCCGCCCCGGGTAGCCCATGTCGGGACCGGTCTGAGTGTCGAAGCTGCCGAAGGTGATGCTGTCGCCAAAGGCGATGTAGGTCTGCGAGGCGGCGGCCGGCGGCGTAGATGAGGTGGTGCCTGCAGGCACCGGGTTGTCCGGCGTGGCGGCCGAGGCGCCGGCCCCCAGTGGGGATGGCTGCCGCCCCGCGCGGCCCGTATCGGGAACCGAGGACTGGCGCCGGGAGCGGCCGTTCTCGTCGAGCTCGTGCACGGTCCAGCCGGCCGGCACGACGGAGCGGTAGAGCAATTTGACCCTGCCCGAGGGCAGGGCCGCCAGGGCGGGGTAGAGAGTGCCTTCGGCGCCGACCGCCGCCGGCGCGCTCCAGCGCCCGCCGGAGAAGCGCGATGTCACCACCTGGTAGCCGCTGCCGTTGAAATGGCTCCAGGCGAGCAGGGCGCCGCTGCCGGCCGGGGCGAGCGCCGGAGTGATGTCCGGGCCCAGCCCCGGCAACCGTGGTGACTGCTCGGTAGTCGTGGAGCTGGCGCCTGCGGTCTGAAGAGTCACCGGCCACGGCCGGCTCCAGACACCCTCCTGGAGGCGGCTCCAGACGATCTCGTCCCGCTGACCGTCGAAGGCGCTCCAGGCGAGCAGCCAGGAGCCGTCGGCGAGCCGTGCGGCGGTGAGCCCGAGCTGGCTGCCCGGGCCCGGCGGCGAAACCGTCGCAGGCTCGTCCCATGCTGCGCCGTCCCAGCCGGCAAAGCGCACCGCGAGCGACTGCCGATCGGCGCCCTCGAGCCAGACCAGGCCGGCCAGGCGGCCATCCGCGATCAGCGGCAGCGGCTCGGCGCGCAGCCGGCCGTGGCGCCCGCCGGGGGGCGGCAGCAGCCCGGCCTCGCGCCCCGGGCCGCCAATCGCCACCAGCAGCAGGAGCTCGGTCGGAGCAGGGGCTGGCGGTGGCCCGCCGGCCCGGGGCTCCGCCACCGGTCCACTGCCGGCGGCAATCCAGCCGTCCTCGATGACGGCCGCCGTCTCCAGGCGGCCCCCATGCGGGAGCCGCACCACGACGCGCTCGCCCGAGGGGAGGTCGAGCTGGGCCTCGTCAGTCGCGGGCCTGGGCGTGATCGAGACGCCGCCGGCCGACCCGAGAGCGAGAGCAGAGAGCACCCACGGCTCTGGCGCAGCCCCGGCGGCGGCGCGGGGGCTTGGAAGCCAAAGCAGGGCCAGGGCGAGGGCGAACGCCTCGCAGCCGGCGGTCTTCATCCGCAGGCGCTGCACACACCTCAACTCAGGCCACTGGACGTGGCGGCGATGGGCCATGGCCGCGGAATCGTATGGCGGCGGCCTGGAGCGCGTCAACACCGGTGCAGGTGGAGGAGCGGGCCGCTCACCCCGTTTCTCGGAGGTCGCGGCCGAGCACGGCGGCGAGCTGGTTCTGGAGGTCGGGGAGGGCCTCGGCCGGGGTGCGGTGCGGCAGGGCGTTCCCTGGGGTGAGCGTGCCGCGCAGCAGATCGTGCAGGGTAACGCCGCTGCGCAGCGCCTCGGCCGCGGCGAGCAGGTGCTCGCCGGGCGGCATGGCGGCGGCGGCGTAGAGCAGGGAGTGCTGCATGCCGTTCAGCGGCTGCTGTGCCGCGGCGGTGACCTCGTCGGGCGTCGGCGTGTAGACGGGGACGGGAATGGAAGTCGGTCCAAGGTTCAGGTCGCCCGGCCCCAGCTTGAGGGCGCCCGTGAGGTCGGGCGCCGCCGCATCGCGCCCGGTGAGAGGTTTGGCATTGATGCCGAGGCACTTGCGCGCAGTGGCCATGACCGAGGTGTGGTCGAAGGGGGTCTCTCCCGGCGGCCGGAGGATCGTGCCGGCCGGGATCCAGGGCGAGATCAGGAGCGCCGGGATGCGCACTCCGAATCGGTTCCAGCCGAAGGCGTCATGGACCCTGCCGTCGTCCGGCGGCTGGGCGGCCGGCGGCTGGACGTGATCGAAGCAGCCGCCGTGCTCGTCCCAGATGACGATCAGCAAGGTTTTCTTCCACAGCCCCTCCTGGGCGCGCAGGGTGTTGTAGACCTGGGCGATGAGCTGCTCGCCCAGGGTGACGACGTGGGGCGGGTGCTGATCGTTGGGCATCAGCTTGGCCAGCTGGTTGGGGAAGTAGCGCGGCTCGATGAACGAGTAGTGCTGCAGCTTGCCGCCGGCCACGTCCGCGCCAGGCGGGGCGATATCGATTGGGCGGCCTGGGCCTGCCCGGCCTGGGCGGAGGGCTGCGCTATCATCCCGGGGCATGCGGGCAGCCATCGTCGCGGTGGGCTCGGAGCTGTTGTCGACCGATCGCCTCGACACCAACTCGCTGCGCCTGACCGAGGCGCTACTGCGCTACGGCGTGGCGCTCGAGCGCAAGTCGGTGGTGGGAGACACGGAAGCGGAGATCGCGGCCGAGCTGCGGTCGGCGCTCGCGCGGGCCGATCTGGTGCTGGTCACCGGCGGGCTCGGGCCGACCGCCGACGACGTCACCCGCGAGGCGGTGGCCGGCGCGCTCGGGCGCGGCCTTGCCGTCGACCCGGAGGTGATGGCTGGGATCGAGCGGCGGTTCGAGCGGCTCGGCTGGCGGATGCCCGAGGTCAACCGGCGCCAGGCGATGGTGATCGAAGGGGCGGAGGTCCTGCGCAACCGCATCGGCATCGCGCCGGCGATGCGCGTGCGCGCGGGAGAGGGGACGATCTTTCTTTTCCCCGGCGTGCCGCGCGAGCTCGACGAGCTGATCAGGGACGAGCTCGAACCTTGGCTGGCGGCGCGCCAGGGCGCCATCGGCCGCGAATCGGCGGTGCTCAAGGTCGCTTGCCTGCCGGAATCGGTGGTCGAGGAGCGGATCGCGCCGGCCTACGGAGAGTTCGGGCGGGAGTGGATCACGATCCTGGCGAAGCCCGGCGAGGTCAGGCTGGTGGCGACCGCCGTGGGACCCGAGGAGGCCCGCCGCGCGCGGCTCGCGGCGATGAGCGCGCGGCTCGCTGAGCTGGCCGGCGACGCCGTCTTCAGCCGGCGCGACGACGAGACTCTCGAGGGGGTCGTGGGTGCGCTGCTGCGCGCTGCGGGGAATGAGGTGGCGGTTGCCGAATCGTGCACCGGCGGCCTGGTCGGCGAGCGGCTCAGCCGGGTGCCAGGAAGCAGCGACTATTTCCTGGGCGGCGTGATCGCCTATTCCAACCGGCTGAAGAGCGAGCTGCTCGGGGTTCCGGCGGCGCTGATCGAAGAGCATGGCGCCGTCTCCGAGCGGGTGGCGCGCGCGATGGCCGAAGCCGCCCGCGCCGTTGCGGGCAGCGCCTGGGGCGTTGCCACGACCGGCGTCGCCGGTCCGGGCGGCGGCTCGGCCGCCAAGCCGGTCGGGACCGTTCATATCGCGGTGGCCGGGCCGCCGGCGCGAGCTGCCGGTGGAGCCCCCGGCGCCGCGGAGGCCGCTGGCGCCGTCGAGGTCAGCCATCAGATGGTGCGGCTGCCGGGCGACCGCGAGCGCATCCGCTGGCTGGCAAGTCAGATCGCCCTCGAGCTGTTGCGGCGGCGGCTGCTGGCGGCAGCGGGGGCCGTCGCGATCAGGGAGGTCGAAGTGGCCGCCATGACGCCGGCGAGCGCACCGGGGGCGGCGGCGCCGGCCGCCGGCGACGCCCGCCCGCCCGGCCGTAATCGGCGCCCCGCGGCGGATCCGGGCGCCCAGTCTGCGCTTCCCCGGCCATGAGACTGTTCATCGCCGTCGAGATTCCCGAAGCTGTGCGCCGCGAGGTCAAGCGCCGCATGGCCGGCCTGCGCGAGCGCCTGCCGCGGGCGCGCTGGGTCGATCCCGAGGTGATGCACCTGACCCTGCTCTTCTTGGGCGAGACGGCGGGCGGCCGCCTGCCGGAGCTCGCCGCGCGGCTGCGGGCGGCCTTCGCCTCTCATCCCCAGCTGGCGCTGCGCTTGGCCGGAGGCGGCACCTTCCCGCCCGGGCGACCGGCGCGGGTGGCCTGGATCGGCGTCGCGGCGCCGCCGGCGTTCGCCGAGGTGCAGGCCGCCGCCGTGCGGGCGGCGGTCGAGACGATCGAGCACGAGCCTGACAAACGCCCCTTCCAGCCGCACCTCACGCTGGCGCGCTGCCCGGCGCCCTGGCCGCGCGGCGCCGCCGAGAAGTTCGCCGCCGCCTTTCCCGGCGAGATCGGCCCGCCCTTCATGGTGGCGCGAGGCGTGCTCATGGAAAGCAAGCTCTCGCCGCGCGGCCCGCGCTACCGCGAGGTCGAGTCGCTGCCGCTGGCGGCGCCGGCGGAGGCGGCGTCGTGAGCCTGGCGCTGGCCGCCGCCCTGCTGGCCGGCGCTTACCTGCTGGGCTCGATCTCGTGGAGCTACCTGATCGTCAAGGCGATGCAGGGGCGGGACGTGCGCACGGTAGGCAGCGGCAACGCCGGCGCGACCAACGTCATGCGCGCGGCCGGCAAGGCGCCGGCGCTCGCCACGCTGCTGCTCGACCTGGGCAAGGGGGTCGCCGCCGTGGCAGCCGCCCGCGCCCTCGCCGCCCCCCCGGCCGTGGTGGGAGGGGCGGCGGTGGCGGTGGTGCTCGGGCATGTCTACCCGGTTTTCTTCGGCTTCCGCGGCGGAAAAGGGGTGGCGACCGCGGCGGGCGCCCTGGGAGCGCTCGCTCCGGCGGTGCTGGCGGCGGATATCGGGGCATTCATCGTCGTGGTCGCCTGGAAGCGTATTGTCTCGCTGGGCTCGATGGTTGCCGCGGCGCTTTTCCCGCTGCTCGCCTTTACCGGCGGACGGCTGGGCCTCGTGCGCGGCGGCGCCTGGCTGGTCGCGAGCTCGTTCGCCATCGCCTGCCTGATCGTCGTCCGGCACGCCGCCAACCTGCGCCGGCTGGTCCAGGGCACGGAATCGCGGCTGGGCGAGCCAGTCGCCGCAGCTGCGGCACAAGAGTGCCGCACAGCGGCGGCTGGGCCGCCGCAGGCTGCGCCTCCCGCAACCGGGAGCCAGGGTTGAAGCGCATCGGGATCCTGGGCGCCGGCTCGTGGGGGACGGCGCTCGCCGTCCACCTGGGCGGGGTCGGCGGCCACCCGGTGCGGCTGTGGGCGCGCCAGCCGGAGCTCGCCCGCCGGCTGGGGGCCGAGCGCCGCAACCGCGACTACCTGGCCGCGGCCGAGCTGCCGCCGGGCGTCGAGCCGACTTCGGAGATGGCCGACCTGGCCGCCAGCGACGTCGTCCTGCTGGTGGTGCCCTCGCATGGATTCCGGGCTGTGCTGCGCCAGCTCCTCGCCGTCTACCCGCACGGGCGGCCGCTGGCGCTGGTCTCGGCGACCAAGGGGATCGAGACCGACACCCTGGCGCGCATGAGTCAGGTTGCCGCCCAGGAGGCGTCGGCGGCCGGGCGCGAGCTGCGCTTCGCGGTCCTGGCGGGGCCGAGCTTCGCCGCCGAGGTGGCGCAGAACGTCCCGACGGCGGTGGTCATCGCTTCGCGCGACCCCGAGCTCGCGACCGAGATCCGGCAGGCGCTATCGACGCCGACCCTGCGCCTGTACTCCTCGCCCGACGTGGTCGGGGTCGAGCTTGGCGGCGCGAGCAAGAACGTCATCGCCATCGCCGCCGGCACGCTCTCCGGCCTCGGCCTCGGCCACAACACGCTCGCCGCGCTGATCACCCGCGGCCTGCACGAGATCACGCGGCTGGGCGTGGCCTGCGGCGGCGACCCGCGGACCTTCTCCGGCCTCGCCGGTCTGGGCGATCTGGTCCTGACCTGCACCGGCGGCCTGTCGCGCAACCGGCGCACCGGCCTCGATCTGGCCGCCGGCATGACCCTGGCCCAGGTGACCGAGGCGACCCAGATGGTGGCCGAGGGGATCCGCAACTCGGTCGCCATCTCCCGGCTCGCCGCCGAGCACGGCGTAGAGATGCCGATCACCCAGCAGATGGTGGCCGTGATGCACCAGGGCAAGGACCCGCGCCGGGCGGTCGAGCAACTCATGACCCGCGGCCTCAAGGCCGAGGTGGAGGGCTGACCGGCCCGTCCACCCGGCGGTCTGAAGAACTATTGACCCCCTCCCACGTGGCTTTCTGCCCGCCGCAGGTTTCATCCGGCTGTCCCGTCTCCTGCGGCGGTAGTGACGCTGAGCCTTGGCTCGGTTGCCGCAGGTCTCCATGGAACACCAGCGACGCGAGCGGTTGCGGCTGCGGTCGAGAAACAGCCAAGTGCAGCCGCCGCCGGCGCATTCCCGCACCTGCTGCCGCGCGCCTGAGGTGAGCAGCTCGGCCGCGGAGCGCAGGATGGGCCACAGCGGAGCTTCCAGAGGCCCTTCCGCCGCGTCCAGCGTGGCCCACCTCCAGACGAACCCGGCGCCCCGGCGCTCGAGGCGCAAGTGAGAGAGCGCCTCCGGCAGCGCAGCGTTCAGTCGCTCCAGGTCGGCGGCGGCAGGTGCGCGCGAAGCCGCGACGGCCGAGAAGATGCGGTACAGGTCCTCCCGCCAGCCGCGGCCCCGCGCCAGTGCCGCGTCGGCTGCCCGCGATTCCCGCTCCGCCCGGCCGGCAAGATGGCCCTCCTCGCCGCTGGTCAGCAGCCCAGCCTGCAGCGCGAAGCCCAGGAGATCGGGATAGCCGCAGAGCTTCTCGGTCTCCGGCCGTCCCCGATCACTCCAGGTATTCGCGAAGTCGAGGCAGAGAGCGCCGCCGGACAGCTCGAAGCGCGGAGGGGGTTGCCGGTTCTCCTGCACGGCGTCATTCTAACCTACAAATAGACCTTGACAGGTGAGAAGTGGCCGACTAGACTAACTGGTGTCTGATGGGTAGAAAGTTAGAGACGAAAGGAGATCGTGATGAGCCAAGTCGAGGGCCTCGCCGACCAGCTGGAGCGCTCTTTTCGTGGTGGTGCCTGGCATGGCCTGGCGGTGGCCGAGGCGCTCGCCGGCGTCGATGAAACGGCCGCCGCCGCGCGCGCGTTCGCCGGAGGGCACTCGATCTGGGAGACCGTCCACCACCTGACCGTGTGGAACGAAGTGCCGCGGCGGCGCCTCGACGGCGAGCGGCTCGAGAACTTCGCGGCCGAGCGCGACTGGCTGCCGGTCGAGGACGTCTCCGCTGGCGCCTGGCGGGCGGCTGTCGCGGCGCTCGAAGACTCCCACTCCGCGCTGCATGCGCGCGTGGTCCATCTCGCCGACGGCCAGCTCGACGATCCTGTCGCGGGGAGTGATTCGACGGTGCGGGGGCTGCTCCTCGGCCTCCTGCAGCACAATGCCTACCACGCCGGCCAGATCGTGCTCCTGCGCAAGGCGCCGGGGGAGCAGCCATGACCACCCTCGATACTGCGCGGGGCGAGCTGCTCGCGCGCCGCGAGCGCCTGGCCAGCCTGGCGGTGACGGTCCGCGAGAGCCAGCTCGTCGAGCTGTTGCAGCAGGTCGACAGCGCCCTCGAGCGCCTCGACGGCGGGACGTGGGGACAGTGCGCTGCCTGCCTGGGATCCGTCGAGCAGGACCGGCTGGCGGCGGATCCGTTGCTGACGATCTGCCTAGAGTGCCTCTCCCCTTCCGAGCGGAAAGCTCTCGAGCGGGACCTGGAGGCGGCGGCTCGCGTGCAGGCCGCTCTCCTGCCCCCGCGCCAGCTCCAGCACGACGGTTGGGACGTCGCGCTGCTGTGGGAGCCGCTTGGGCCCGTCTCCGGGGATCACTATGACCTGCTGCGGCCGAAACGCGAGGACGAGCCCTTGCATCTGATGGTGGGCGACGTGGCCGGCAAAGGCGTGTCCGCCTCGCTTCTCCAGTCGCATCTGCACGCGCTCCTGCGCGCTCTGGCAACTCCCGAGCTGTCTCTCGCAGAATTGCTCGCCCGAGCCAACCGCTTGCTATGCGAGGTCACCCTTCCGGCATCGTATGCGACGCTGCTGGCGGCTCGGCTGTACCCCGGCGGGCGGGTGGAGCTGGCGAGCGCCGGCCATCCGCGGCCGCTGCTCGCCGACCGCCGCGGCATTCGTCCCGTGGAGGGCGCGGGGCTGCCGTTGGGACTCTTCTGCGAGGCCGTCTATACGACCCGCGACCTCCATCTCGCTTCCGGCAACACTCTGCTGCTCTACACCGACGGCTGGACCGAGGCGGCAACGGACGAAGGCGAGTACGGCATCGGCAGGGCCGCGGCCGTCCTGCGCCGGGTGAAGGACCGTCCCTTGGCCGAGCTCCTCGCTGCCTGCCGGGGAGAGATGGAGGGGTTCCTGAACGGCGCGCCGCGACAGGATGATCTCACGCTGTTAGCGCTCCGCCGCGTGGCCTGACGCCTCAGCAGCTCAGTCGAGACCGCTTCGTGCCTTCGCGAGCACTTGCTGCAGGCGCAGGCCCGGAATCCGTTCGAAGTGGCGCAGATTCCCGGTGACCAGCTCCAGGCCGTGATGGAGGGCTGTGGCCGCGATCTGGAGATCGGCATCTGCGAGGGTTCTGCCCACTCCCGCGAGCTTTGCCTGGATCTGGCCGTAAACGCGAGCCACGGCGACGTCATAGGGCAGCACGGTGATCGCGGGCAGGACTCGCGACTCGATGTTTTCCAGGTGACGATTCGGCTCCGCGGACCTGAACGCGCCGCGGAAGAGCTCGCCGATGGCGATGGCGCTGGTGAACTGCTCGCCCCGTGGGAGCTCGGCCAGCCAGCGCAGGTACCCGGGCGCGGGCTTCTTCTTCAAAACCTCGGAAATCGCGTCGGTGTCGAAAAGAAAAGGCACTGCATCGCTCAGCCGAGCTTCGGGGTGTTGCGTGGCTGGGTGCGGCGGGTGGCGCTGGTCCGCTCGATCATCTCTTCGGAGCCCTCCCACCCGCCTGCCAGTCCGGCGAGCCCCTTCTCGGGACCGGCGGCTTTGAGCCGGGCGAGCTGCTCCATCTCCGCCGCCGGCACCAGGGCCACCACCGGCTTGCCGTGTCGCGTGATCACGATGTCGTCTCCCGATTCCGCCGCCCGGACCCAGTCGGCGAAGTGGGCTTTTACCTCTGCAATGGAAGCGCTCCTGGGCATGTTTCCGGATCCTCCGAAAAGGGTCAAAAGAATCATAATGATCTACTTGGGGCAGCGTCAAGGCCCTGATGAGGGAGGAGGCTACTCCGCCCGCCCGAGTTAGCCGTGGCAATGGCGGCCGTGGTCAGTGGTGGGCCGGCGGAGACGCGGCGAGGAGAGCTTGCCAGTCGATGGGGCCGCTGGCGAAGCGGTGGTGCAGCGATTCGAGCAGCTCGGCGTTGCCCTTGGCGAGGTAGGCGAAGGCCCGGTCCCACTCCTCGCCGGTCTGCCAGCCGATCTGCGCGAGGCGCACTCGAGTATGGGCCGCGTCGACGGCCGCGAAATGGAAAACGGCCTGCGTGCGCTCGCGGCGCACGGTCGGGAAGGCTTCCGGCGCCATCGCGGCGAGGGCCAGCATCTCGCCGGGCAGGAAGCTCAGGATCGTTCCGCCTCCCGGCTTGGCGCCGGGGAAGCCGGCCTCCCAGGCGCCGCCCAGGCGCAGCTCGACCTTGGCCGCCGGCGTGAGCCAGGTGATGAGGCCGTCAACGGTGGTGAACGCCTGCCAGACCTGGTCGAGGGTAGCAGGGACGATCACTTCGAAGTCGAGGCGCTTTTCGGGGGCTCGTGTGACCGTGACGTCGACGTGACCGTGGCTGGAGCGCTCGACGGCCGGCGGCGTCGTCTGCGCCCCTGCGCCCGCCGCGCCGATATTGCTCAGGATGCCGGCGAGCACCAGCCCCCAGACAGCGGCCGGGGCCGCGGCTCCGCGGCGACCATCGCGCGCATCGCGCCCATCCCGTCGGCGCGCCCGCAGCCTACGGGAGGTCAGGGTGCGGGCCGGGTGATGGCCTCTCGAGGATGGCGCCTGCGAGAAGCCGGCGGAGGTCACCGGCGCGGCCGGGCGGCAGGGATGCTGCGGAGACGGCGGCGAGCTGGTCATCAACCTGTTCCTCCCTGGGACTGGTGTGCGCGCCGGCCGGAACGGGCCGTCGCTTGCAGCAGTTGGAAATAGCGCCGCAGCTCGGCCACCGCGGCGTCGAACGGCTCGAGGCTCTTGCGGGCCCGCACCTGCATCACTGCGCCTTCCATGACGGTGAGCACGAACTGAGAGAGCGTGGCGAGGTCGGCCCCGGCTGGCAGGCGGTCGGCGGCGGCAAGCAGCCAGCCCTGGACGTGCTCGGCCCAGGCGCGGAAGTTCGCGTCCACCAGGGCGCGGGCCTCGGGGTGGCCGTCGCTCACCTCCAGCGCCAGGTTGCCGATCGGGCAGCCGAGGCTGCCGCCGGCCGCGGCCAGGCCCTGACGGTACAGGCCAAGGAGCGCGAAGACGCGCTCGAGCGGCTCTTCTTCGGCCGCCTCGGCGCGGTCCATGACCTCGGGGCGCAGCAGGCGCTGGTAGCGGTCCAGGACCGCCACCAGCAGCTCGTCCTTGCCGGCAAAGTGGTGGTACATGCTGCCGCTGAGGACGCCGGCCTCGCGCAGGATCGTCGCCACTCCGGTGGCGTGATATCCCTGCTCATGGAACAGCCGCGCCGCCGCGGCGATCAAGCGCTCGCGGGCCGGCGGCTGCTCAGCGGTCTGATGCGGGTCTGGTGTCTCTCCCGGAGCCATAGCCTTGGTTGAACGATCAACCAAGAAAGCCTAGAGGTTCCCCCCACCTCTGTCAACCCTTCCCGCGGACCTTCGCGGGCCTGGTCCGCTCAAGACGATTCTGCAGGCTCGCGTTTGTTACGATGCGTCTCAAAATCAAGCGGTTCCTAGATCGACCATGAGCGCAGCACCACACCTCGTCGTTTGTATTGCCAGCGAGGGAGCCGAGGACCTCGAGGTCCTCAAGGTCTATCGGCGTCTGCCCGATGAAGTCGCTGAGGGAATGGGCTTCTTTCGTGTCATTGACGACTCGGGCGAGGACTATCTGTATCCCCAGGCCGACTTTCTCCCTCTGCCTCTGCCGCCGGCACTCGAGCAGCAGCTCGAGGGCCTTGCGGTGGAGCGGTCGCTCGCCTGAAACCTCCTCGCAGCGGACGCGAAGCAGTTCGGGCCATTCACTCATCGGATGGCGGGGCCTGAATACCGGCCAGGGCTGGCTGCTGCTGCTCCTCGGCGGCGGTGGGCGGTGAGGCGGAATCCGCGGGCGCGAGCGGCGGCGGGCCGGGCTGAGGCTCGAGCTCGGGCGCGGCAGGGAGGGCGCCCAGGGCGATCCTGGACAGCTTCTCGGGTTTCTTGCGCAGCTCGACCAGGAGCTTGCGGGCGATCGAGGATTGCATCCGGACGCGCTCGGCGGCATTGGCCTTGACGGCGTCGATCCAGCCGCCGGCGGTGCGCCCGTGGCCTCCCCCCTTGCCGCGGCGGCCGACCAGGCGGCGCATCAAGGAGCCGGCGTCGGCGCGCGGATTGGTGGTGCGGATCGACAGGTAGAGCCGGTCGCCGTAGAGGCCGGTGGCGAGCGACCAGGTCTTGCCTTCCATGCGCAGCAGCAGGTCGGCGACCTCCGGCACGATGTCGGGCTGCTCGATCGGGCCGAGGTGGGAGAGGATCAACGAGTCGACCGACTCGAGCTGCTCGAGCGCCGCGTGCAGATTGATGAAATAGGAGAGCGGCAGGCGCGGATTCTGGATGCGGGCTAGCAAGCCGTGATTGGCGGCGGAGAAGTAGAGATCGTGGATCGCCTTGTCCGGCCCCGCGAACTCGCGCGAGAAGTCCTGGGTTTCGGAGCGAATGGCGTAGATCAGGGCGGTAGCCAGGGCGTGAGTCGGCTTGACGCCGGCCGCCAGCAAGTACTCGCCGAGAATCGTTGCGGTGGCTCCATACTGCGGCCGCACGTCGTAGAGCGGCGCGCTCTGAGTCATCTTGCGCAGCGGGTGATGATCGATCACGAGATCCGGGACGATGTCGTACGGCAGTTGATTGTTGCCGGTGCGCGGCTGGGTGTCGACGAGGGCGAAATTCCGATAGTTCTTGAAGCTCAAGTGGCGCACATGGCTCAAGCGCAGGTGCAGGACGCGCACCATCTCCCGGTTTTCGGCGCGGCCGACGATGCCGCCGTAGGCCGCGGTGACCCGCTGCTTGAAGGCGCGGCGCAGCAGGGTGGCGAGCAGGGTCGCCGAGGCGAGGGCGTCCGGATCCGGGTTGTCGTGGGTGAGCACCAGCCAGCGCCCGCCCCGGGTCTCCTGCCGCAGCTGCTCCGCGAGGACGGCGAAGCGGTCGCGCGTCGCATCGGTGATCATGTGTTGCGGATTGTAGTGCACGACCGGGTCCCCGCCGCGCGGCGCCGCGCGGCCCTCCGCGCGCCCGCCTGGCGGGGCTTGGCGCCGATGCCGCGCCGCGGGTCGACCATCTGCTACCATTGCCGCTCTCGGGCTGAATCGGAGGTCGTGACGCGGCCTAGAAAGACCTGTTCGCGCAAATGATCCAGGAGCTCTTCCACATCGGAAAGTTCGCCATCAGCCCCTTTGGGGTGATGCTGGTGTGCGCATTTCTCGCCAGCTATTTCCAGCTGCGCTGGGGGATGCGGCGCCTCGGCATCGGCGACGAGGAGGACGCGAGCGCACTGGTCTTCGCCGCCGGCATCGGCGGCATCGTGGGCGCCAAGATCTACTACGCCGTCCTCAACCGGGATTGGCACCTGCTGCTGGACCGCTCCGGCCTGGTCTGGTACGGCGGCCTGATCCTGGGCGGCGCCGCCGTGCTGCTCATGGTGCGGCGGCGGCGGCTTCCAGGCTGGCCCTTGCTCGATGCGGCGGTGCCGGCGCTCGCCCTCGGCTATGCGGTGGGCCGGATCGGCTGCTTCCTGGTGGGGGACGACTACGGCGTGCCGAGCGAGCTGCCCTGGGCGGTGGCCTTTCCGGTGGGTCTGCCGCGCACCACGGCCGGCGAGCTGCGCCAGGTCTTCCATCTCGACATTCCCGCCGCGGTGGCCGACGACACGCTGCTGCGAGTCCACCCGACGCAGCTCTACGAGACCGCGATCTGCCTCGCCATCTGGGGCTTCGCCCTGTGGCTGTTCAAGCGCCGGCCGCCGGCCGGAACGCTCGGGCTGACGATGCTCGGCCTGCTTTCGGTGGAGCGCTTCCTGATCGAGATCTTGCGCGCCAAGGACGACCGCTACCTGGGCGATTTCACCTACGCGCAGGCGATCAGCATCGCCGTGTTGCTGCTCGCCGCGGCGCTGCTGTGGGGGCGCCTGCGCGGGCGCCGGCGGGAGCCGCACCCGGCGGCACAGTGAAGCGCGGGTCGGGACCCGCGCGCCAGATCAGAATGCGCGGGCCGGGACCCTCCGCGCGCCTGATCAGAAAGCGCGGGCCGGGACCCTCCGCGCGCCGGATCAGAATGCGCGGGCAGGGACCCTCCGCGCGCCGCGCGACGACACCCTGATGCCCGTTCTCGAGTTGGCCGCTAGCCGCGCCGAGGGGAGGTGGGGACCAAGCCGCCCGGCGCGACCGCTGCGCGTGCTCGCCATCGGCGGCTCGGACTCCGGGGGCGGCGCCGGCATCCAGGCCGATCTCAAGACTATTGCCGCCCACGGCGCTTACGGGATGAGCGTGGTGACCGCGGTGACCGCGCAGAACACCCGCGAGGTGCGCGGCGTGCACGTCGTGCCTGCCGCGATGGTGGCGGCGCAGATCGATGCGGTGCTGGACGACATCGGCGCCGATGCGGTCAAGATCGGCATGCTGGCCGACGCCGCGGTCGTCCGCGCCGTCGCCGAGCGCCTGCGCAGCCGCTTGGGCGCGCCGGCCGCAAGCGGCGGTCTGGCGGCGGTTCCGATCGTGGTCGATCCGATCCTGGAGTCGACCAGCGGCACGGTGCTGCTCACCGGGGCATCGCTCGCGCCGGGCGGCTTGCCCGCGGAGGACCGGCGCGCGGCGGCGGACGATGCCGTCGCGGCGCTCCTGGAGGAGTTGCTCCCCCTGGCCACCCTGGTCACTCCCAACCTGCCCGAGCTTGTGCGGCTGTCCGGGCTTCCGGCCGGCGACGAGCCACAGCGGCGCCGGGCGGCGCAGGCGCTTGCCGCCCAGGGCGCCGCGGTGCTGGTCAAAGGGGGGCACGTGGTGGGCGAGGGCGAGGCCGGCCGACGCCCCGGGGTGGGCGCGCCGGCAGCAGACGGCGAAATCGTCGACCTGCTGCTGGCCGGCGGCCGATTCCATCGCTACCCCCACCCGCGTCTGGCCACGGCGTCGACGCACGGCACGGGATGTACGCTCGCCACCGCGATCGCCGTCCGGCTGGCGGCCGGGGCCGGGTTGCGGGAAGCGGTGGGCGGCGCCATCGGTTATCTGCAGCAGGCGCTGGCGGCCGCCCCTCCGCTCGGTCGCGGCCGGGGGCCGGTCGATCACTTCTTCGCCTGGCGCGGCAAGGTAGAGACATGAGCACGAGCGAGTTCCTGGATCTGCTGGTAGTGGGCGCCGGACCGACCGGCATCGCGATCGGCGCCGAGGCGCGCCAGGCGGGGCTCACCGTGCTGCTGGTCGATCGCGGTCCGCTCACCGCCGCGATCCAGGCCTACCCCACGTTTCTCGAGTTCTTCACCACCCGCGACCGGCTGGAGATCGCCGGCATCCCTTTCGCCATCCCCGAGAGCAAGCCGAGCCGCCGGCAGGCCCTGGTCTACTACCGCTCGGTCGTCGAGCACTACGGAATACCGCTCGCGTTGCACGAGGAGGTGCTCGAGGTGGCGCGCCAGGGCGAGGACTTCGCGATCCAGACCCGGCAGGGCGGCGCGGCGAACGCTTTGCGCACCCGGAGGGCGCGGGCGGTGGCACTCGCCACCGGCTATTTCGACGGCGTCAAGAAGCTGGGCGTGGCAGGCGAGGATCTGCCCTGGGTACACCACCGCTATGTCGAGCCCTACCGGCACTTCGGCCAGCAAGTGGTGATCGTGGGCGCGGGCAATACCGCGGTCGAGGCGGCGCTCGACCTGTGGCGTAACGGAGTGCACGTCACCCTGATCCACCGCGGCCAGCAGGTCAAGCGCGGGGTCAAGTACTGGCTCAAGCCGGACATCGAGAACCGGATCGCCGAGGGGTCGATCGCGGCGCGTTTCGACACCGTGGTGCGCGCCTTCGGCGACGAGGCCATCGAGATCGCCACCGCCGGCGGAGTCGAGCTGCTGCCGGCGCACGCGGCGTTCGTGCTGATCGGCTATCTGCCGGACGCCGAGTTCGAGCGCCGCTGCGGCATCGCCGTCGACCCGCGGACCCTGGTGCCGGCGTTCGACCCCGAGAGCTGCGAGAGCAACGTGCCGGGGCTCTACATCGCCGGCACCATCCAGGCAGGAAGCGAGATCGACCGCATCTTCATCGAGAACTCGCGCGAGCACGGCCCGCGCATCGTGCGCCACCTCGAGCGCCGCCTGCGCCGCCCGCGCGCGCCGCAACCCCTGCAATCATCGACGCCGTCGAAGCCGGCGCCGGAGCTGGCGCCGGCGGGTGCAACCAGCCTCGATCTAATGCCGCGCTCCTCCTCCTGATGCCAGCCGACTCCTGAGGCAAGCTGATCGCCGAACTCCGGCTGCACCCTCCCGCGGCCTTCCTTCGCAGGCGAAACAAACAGCCCCGCGAGTTTGTTCTAACATGTTGACGGGGACTGTGCGCAATCGCCCGCGAGACCACGCGCCGCAGCGCCTTGCGCCGCGGCAGTCGCCAGATTCCCGAAACTCGAGCGCGGATTGTCTCCCGCGCGCCAGATTCAAACTCTCCGCGGAGATCCAACATCATGCGAACCATCCGCTCTTTCCAGATTCCTGCCCTGATGGCGCTGGCCCTGGCGGCAGGCGCTCTGATCGGGCTCGCGCCGGCGCTGCGGGCGCAGCCTGTAGACAATGCCCATGTCGTGCCGTCGCCCGTCAATCCGGCTCCGAGCAATCCGCCCGCCGAATCGAAACCGCCCGAGAAGCCGCCCGATCAGGGTAACCAGGGCAACCCTCCGGCCGCCGCGCCGCCAGCCGCTCCAGCCAAGCCGCCTGCACAACCTGCGGCTCCGGCCACTCCGCCCGCGGCTCCGGCGACTCCGCCGGCAACCCAGCCGGCGGCGCCCGCGACTCCGCCGGCCGCCGCTGCCGGAGCGGCCGCGGCGCCAGTGGCCGCGGCGCCGGCCGGTGGCGGCAAGGCAGCCGCCACGCCCCGCTCCACCGCCCGCGCCGCGACGCCGGCCAAGCCCGCCGCGGCGGCGGCGCCAGCGGCCACGACGCCGCAGGAGGGTGCCGACCAGCCGCTGCCGTCGCCGCTATTCGGCGAGTCGATCGAGGTCCGGGTGGTCAACCTCGAGGCCGTGGTGACCGACAAGGACGGCCATCGAGTGCCGGACTTGCAACTGAGCGATTTCCGCCTGCGGGTTGACGGCAAGCCATTGCCTGTCCAGTACTTCACCGAGGTGCGCGGCGGCCAGGCGATCGTGCCGAGCGCCGGCGGCCCCGCCGAGACCGCGGTGCCCGGCCTCCCCGATCTCGCTCCTGGAAGCCCGGTCGGCACCAGCTACCTGGTCTTCATCGACGACTTCTTCTCGGTCGAGACGCGCCGCAACGAGGTGCTGCGGGCGCTCAAGGACAACCTGTCGCATCTCGCTCCCGAGGACCGGATGGCGCTCGTCGCCTTCGACGGCCGCCACCTTCACATGCTGTCGAGCTGGACCAGCTCGCACCAGGTGCTGGCCAAGGCCATCGAGAGAGAGATCGGCGAACGCGCCCACGGCGTCGACCGGCTGGCCGAGCAGCACAGCTGGGAGTCCAACCGGCGCCTCAATCCCTTCCGTAATGGAGGCGGGGCTTTCATCGCTCCCGGCAGGGAGGGGTTCGCGGGCCACCTCGACATCGAGGAGGAGGCTTTCGTCGACCTGCTGGCGGGGCAGGTGCGGCGCGCCGTGGACGCCGCGGTGAGCACGATGCGCGGCTTCGCCTCGCCGCCCGGCCGCAAGGTGATGTTGGTGCTCGCCGGAGGCTGGCCGTTCTCGCCGGCCGATTGGGTGGTCAACGATATCAACCGGCCGGTGCTCGAGAAGATGCCGCAGGGCGAAGACCTGCTGCGTCCGCTGGTCGAGAATGCCAACCGGCTGGGCTACACCCTCTACCCGGTGGACGTGCCGGGGATCGAGACCCAGACCGTCGATGCCTCGAGCGCCACGCCGGCCGGCGATCCGCTGGCGTCTGCCAGCACCGGAGTCTTCGGGATCCGCGAGCAGGAGCACAAGGGGACGCTGATGTTCCTGGCCGACCGCACCGGCGGCAAGCCGCTGCTCAACTCGCTGCGCATGGCGGCCCTGACGCGCGTCGAGGAGGATACGCGCTCGTACTACTGGCTCGGCTTCACGCCGACCTGGAAGGGCGACGACAAGAGTCACAAGGTCCAGCTCGAGGTGCTGCGCCCCGGGCTCAAGGTGCGCTCGCGCGACAGCTACCTCGACCGCTCGCGCAAGTCCGAGGTGACGATGATGGTGGAGAGCGCGATGCTCTTCGGCAACGCTCCGGGCGCGCAGACCATGCCGGTCAAGCTGGGCCAGTGGGTCAAGAGCGGGCGCCACGAGATCGAGCTGACCGTCACCCTGGCGATCCCGGTCAGCGCGATGACCACGGTGCCGATCAACGGCAAGTACGCCTCGGAGGTGGAGCTGCGCATCGCCGCCCTCGACGAGCGCGGCATGCGCTCGGAAGTGCCGGTCGTGCCCCTCCAGCTCTCCAGCAAGGAACCGCCGGCGAACGGCAAGTTCGTGCGCTACGAGACCAAGCTCAAGCTGCGGCGCATCAACCAGCACCTGATGTTTGCCATCTTCGATCCGCTGAGCAACAAGATCACCACCGCGGAGGCGGACATCAAGCTGTAAGCGCGGCGGGGCCGGTGGATGGCCGTCCCGGAGGCAGTCGTATAATGCGTGGCAGTGTCTGCGGCCCGGCGCGCAGAGGATCGGGATCCGAGCCGACGATTACTCAGGCGCGCGGGTCACGACCCGCGCTACGGCGAACAGGAGAGTGAGTAGTGACGAGACGCGACGAGCACGACGAGAGGCCCCGCCGGCGGCTGCCGGCGGCTGGGCGGGCCGCGACTTCACGGCTGGCCGGCAATGGTATGAGCGCCGGCCGCTTCGCCGCCTGCCTCGGGGTGCTCGGCGCCCTGGGGTTGGGAGCCCTCGCGGTGGCCGCTCCGCCAGCGCCGGCACCGGCGCCGCCCAAGCCGGCGGCTGCGGCACGGGGCACCGCGAGCGCGGCGGCGGCGCCGGGCGCCGCGGTCGGCGACGACTTCGTCGAGACGGTGACGGTGAACGTCGTCAACGTCGACGTCTATGTCGTCGACAAGAAGACGCGCGGCCGAGCTACCGGCCTGACCAAGAACGATTTCGAGCTCTACGAGGACGGCAGGCCGATGGCGATCACCAACTTCTACGCCGTCGAGGGCGGCAAGGGCGTCGCGCCGCCGGCAGGCCCCCCCTCCCCCTCCGATATCGCGCCCAAGGAGCCGGCGGAGAGAGCGGCGCCTCTGGACCGCGTGCCGGTGCCGGAGGACCAGCGGCTGCGCCTGGTGGTCTACATCGACAACTTCAACTTGAAGCCTTTCGACCGCAACAAGGTGATGCGCGCGGTACGCATCTTCCTCGACCAGAAGGTTCGTCGCGACGACCAGGTCGAGCTGGTGACCTACGACCGCAGCCTGCATATCCGCCAACCGTTCACCAGCGATCCGTCGCTGGTCAACAGCCAGCTGGTCGAGATCGAGAAGATCTCGGCGCAAGGTGTGCACGAGGAGAACGACCGGCGCGATACGCTGCGCCAGATCGACGAATCGAAAAGCCCCAGCGAGGCGGTCGGGTACGCGCGCTCTTATGCCGGCTCGGTGTCGAACGACCTCTCTTTCTCGATCGACGCGCTCAAGAACGTGGTCACCTCGCTGGCCGGCCTGTCGGGACGCAAGGCCATTCTCTACGTCAGCGACGGGCTGCCGATGATCGCCGGCGAGGATCTCTTCTACGCGGTGCAGAACAAGTTCACGCAGCAGACCTCTATGCTGACCGAAACCAGCGAGTTCGACTCCTCGCGCCGGTTCGAGGAGCTGGCGTCCCAGGCCAATGCCAGCCGCGTGACTTTCTACACCATCGACGCCGGCGGCTTGCGGGTCTACTCTTCGACCTCGGCCGAGAACGCCACCGCGGGCCAAGGGGTCTTCATCGATCAGATCCGCATCTCGAACATGCAGTCGACGCTGCAGATGATGGCCGAGAAGACGGGCGGGGTCGCGGTGATCAACGCCAACGAGGTGATGCCGCACCTGGAGCGCATCGCCGAGGACTTCAACAGCTTCTACTCGCTGGGCTACTCGCCGCCCCATTTCGGCGACGGCCGCTATCACAAGATCAACATCAAGCTGAAGAAGAAGGGGCTCGAGGCTCGCTTCCGCGAGGGCTACCGCGACAAGACCGTGGAGTCGCGGATGACCGACGGTACGCTGGCCTCGCTGCAGTTCCCCTTCCAATCCAACCCGCTCGGCATCGCCATCGACTTCGGCAAGGCCAGCCAGCGCAACGACGGATTCTGGGTCGTGCCGGTCAACATCAAGATCCCGCTCGGCAGGCTGACGCTGGTGCCGCGCGGCAAGACCAGCGAGGCGCGAGTGCGGCTGTTCATCGGTGCCATGGACCCGGACGGCGGGACCTCCGAGGTCTCGCAGGTCCCGGTGCCGATCAGCGTGCCGGAGGCCGAGGTGCCGAAGATAGGGGCCAAGCACTTCGTCTACACCATGAGCCTCCTGATGCGCGGCGGCGACCAGAAGGTGGCGGTCGGGATGCGTGACGACGTGGCGGCGCAGGAATCGTACGTAACCGGCGTCCTGCGGGTCGGTCGGTACTGAGAGTGACAGAGAGAGACGGAGAGAGAGAGGTGGTGGAGGAGACCGGAAAGGGAGGAGGGTGGATCGAGCTCTTCCGCTCCCTGGGACAGTCGCTGATCGAGGTCCTGCGGGCCGAGGTCGCGGCGCTCGCGCAGGACTTTCGCCGCTCGGGCGTGCAGCTCGGCAGAGGGGCGGTGCTGCTGGCGGCCGCGGCCGCGCTGCTGTTCTGGACCGTCGGGGCGCTCCTCTTCACCCTGGTGGCGGTCCTGGCGCTATGGCTGCCGCTCTGGGGCGCCGCCCTGGCCGTCACCGTGCTGCTCTTGGCGGCGGGAGCGATCCTGATCTGGCGCGGAGTGCGCCATCTACGGAAGATCGAAAACCCGGTCGACGACGTGCGGCGGCGGGTTGCGGACCACCTCGACTGGTGGCAGAGCCGCCTCCTCGTCGAGAGCTCGGGCGCGATTCGCGAGCGGCGGCCCGCGGACACCTTGCCGCCGGCCGCCGAGGAGGAGCTGCCATGAGCGGACTGGAGGAAGCCCGGCGCGAGGCCGAGCGGCGCCTTGCCGAGAGCCGGCGCGAAGCCGAGGAGCGGCTGGAACGGATGAAGGCCCTGGTCAAAGAGGAGGTGGGCTG
Organism: Thermoanaerobaculia bacterium; assembly: GCA_035544875.1. Taxonomy (GTDB): domain Bacteria; phylum Acidobacteriota; class Thermoanaerobaculia; order Multivoradales; family UBA5704; genus JASLEW01. The sequence goes on from DASZZP010000126.1 coordinate 53,973, forward strand.
GGTGCCCAGGGGCACCGCCCTCGCGCTGGTCGTGCTGGCGGGCGCCGGGGGTTTTGCGCTCGCCTTTCGCGCGCGGAGAAAGCGCCGCCGCAGAAGGCCGGGTGAGAGGTGATCAGCTTGCTACCGGGCGCTTGAAGACCATCGCGATGTTGTCGGTGGCGCCGGTCTTGAAGTTCACGGATGTGATCGACACCAGCTCCCACCCTTCCTCTCCCAGCTGGTTGAGCTGCGTGGCGGCGTTGGGGTCCAGTCGGTAGTTCTCGCTGCGGATATTGATAATCTTGTACTCCCACTTGCTCATGACCCGGACACTCCTTCCCTGCGGTCGCCGGCGGTCTTTCGCTGTCGCCGCTGTCCTCGCTCTCGCGACGGCACTATTGTAGCTCGATTCGCCCCGCTTCCCGCCCGCTTCCCGCCCGCTTCCCGCCCGCTTCCAGCGACGGCGGAGGACGCTCACCTTCGGAGCGGCTCTCAGCTCTCGCGCGGAGTGGCAGGCGCGTTCTCCTGCGGGCGCCAGCGGACGCAGACCGGCTCGCCCCGCTTGATTTTCCAGAGGCTCGCGAGAGCGGTGCCGCGCGCCGAGAGCTCGAGCGTGCCAAGGGAGCCGGCAAGGAGGGCCGCCTCCTCCGGCGGGATCTCGTCGTAGTGGGTGACGAGGTGCGAGATCGAATGGCCGCCGACCACCGCCTCCAGACCCGGCAAGCGCGGCCCCGCGGGCAGCGCGGCCGGCAGCCAGGCGGCGGGAATGTCGGTGACCAGGTTGCCGAAACGGTCGATATGGGCGACCGTGCCCGCGAGCAGGCCCGGCTCGCGCCGCGGCGGCGGGCCCGCCAGGAGCACCGGATCGCCGATCTCCGGGCCCAGGCCGGCCGCCGGCTCGCCGCGCAGCAGGTAGGCGGCAACCGGCGCGAAGCGGTCGCGGCCGTCGAACGTGCGGCTGGGGCCGGCCAGGAAGAGGTCGGCGCGTTCGACCGCACGCAGGTGCGGGCGGCCGGAGGCGCCGCCGCGTCCGGAGCCGTCGAGCCAGGGGGTGAGCAGGCCGTTGTCGGGCGCCACCAGCATCGCGCCGCCGCTTTGCGCCACCAGGATGCGCCGCCGGCTGCCAACGCCGGGATCGACGACTGCGAGGTGGACCGTGCCGGCAGGGAAGCTGGGCACGGCGGCGGCGAGGAGGAAGGCGGCTGCGCGGATGTCGCCGGCGCCGACCTCGTGCGAGATGTCGATCACCTGGCTGCCGGGCGCCAGCCGCAGGACGGTCCCCTTGACCGCCGCCACGTAGTAGTCGGCGAGGCCGAAGTCGGTCAGCAGGGTGAGCAGCGCCATGTCAGTTCGCGGGCCTCCGCCGCCACCATCTCAGCCCCCACCGGCGGTGCCGATCCCGAGGGATGCCGCAGCTTTCGCCTGTTGCGGCACTTCCGGCAGGTCGGCCGCACGTCCGGCTATGGACGTGCGGCACTTCCCGGAGGTCGGAAACGGCGCTGCGATGTGGCGGTGGA
>DASZZP010000127.1:0-104827 GCA_035544875.1 Thermoanaerobaculia bacterium
CGGCCGCGGCCCCTTCTCGTCGCCATCGGCGCACCAGTGCCTTAACATGGCCGCCGCGTGAATCCCGCAACGGCCCGCTCTTGGCTGCGTGACGCCGCCGTAGAGGTTAACTCAACTATGCTCTGTGGAAATCCAGGCTAGCCACCGGAGGATCTGGCCTGACGGTTTCGTTTGCGCCGCCGCCGGACTGGGGAGGGGCGAAAGAGCTCAGTGTGGTGGCTCGCTCACGGCCGCGGCACTCGACTCTCACAGGAGGCGATGATCCCCCCTCCTGCGGGGCAGGGTGGCCACCGGCCCGTATTTTCACTGGAAGGCCAATCCAGCGCCAGTGAGAGCTGCGCTGCGCCGGGGAGAGGAAACTCTGGCCGAAGCACCAAGCCGGGATGAGAGTTCCTCACTCGCCAGGTTCCTGGTTTGCCGATGCTCGCAACAAAGATCCGAGGTGCTGGATGATGGTTGCAGCCGCGCCCGCCTGGGCGTCGTCCCGCGCATGCCAATAGACTTCATCGGTCATCTTGGAAGAGGCATGGCCGAGCAGCTCCTTCATGTGCTCGGAGGCGATTCCCGCCTCGGGTCCGGCGCTCCGGAAGGAATGGCGGGCGCTCTTGGGAGTCGTTCCCGAGATACCGGCCATCTTGCAGAGCCGAGCCCAAGCCTTGTCAAACGACTTGAGGTGCTCCCCGGGTTTGTCAGCCGGAATCAGCCAGGGGCAGTCGGGTGGGCGCGGGATCGACTGGATGATTCCGACGGTCTCCGGATCGAGCCAGATCTTCCGTCCCTTTGGCCGCTGTCCCGGACGATCGCCCTTGGCCGATGGTCGATGGATGTGGGGATGAGCCCCAAGCTTCACCCACTCAACACGGCAGGAGAGGATCTCGTCTGGGCGAGCCCCTGTGAGCAAGAGCAGTCTTATGGCCGCAGTGGTTCGCACCGGGAAAAGTGCCTGCTCCTCGGCCTCGCGGAGCGCGGTGCCGAGGCGAGCGTAGTCCTGAGGCTCAAGGGCGCGTGTTACGGGAGCTTCGGTGTATCGGTCTACGGTTCGCTCGTCGGCTGGGTTGTCGATGACCCACTTCATCTTCTTGGCGAAGGCGAAGGCTGCCGAGAGCTGCTGGAGAGCACGGTTGGCGGCGACGGGCCGGTCCCGCAGGGAAGTCTTGAAGGCGAGGACATGGTGTGGGGCCAACTCATGCAGGCGCAGGGCGCCGAACCTGGGGAGGAGGTGCAAGCGCCAGAGGCGCTGGTACTCCTCGAGGGTGCGGGGCTTGTTCCGGGGGGCGACGACCTGATCGAGGTAGATTTGGGCGAGCTCGGCGATCGTCTTGCGGCGGCCAGCCCGCGCCGGCTGGTGCCTGTCGTCGAGCAAGTCGAGGAGGAGCCTGCGTGCGCGCTCACGTGCTTCCTCGAGGGGGACGATGTCAACCCTGCCGAGGACATGAGGCTCGCGGCGCCGGCGGACGACGTAAACCTTGGTCTGCCTGTGGACGCGGACGCCGAACCCGCGGAGGCTGTCGCGACCGCCCGCCTCCATGAGGTAGTAGGAGCGAGTGGCGCGGTCGGTGAAGGGAGCGTCAGCGATGATTCTTCGGGTCAACCTGGGGTGCTTTGGCATGAGTTCAGGGGCTCCCGAGTACACTTTGAGTACACTACCCCAAAGGCAAAGTGAGGTAAAGAGGGGTAATTCCTGGAGATTGACGAAGCCTATAAATGGCTTGTGTCCAGTAACTTAGAGGGATTCTTGGTAAAGGTGCGGAAAGGTCAAAAAAGTGCCCAATTTTGAATGGGGTTCAGGGGGTCCCGGGTTCAAATCCCGGCGTCCCGACCATTGAAAATAAAGAACTTATCGCTTAGTGCGATCTTCGTCGGCCGATCTCTTTTCCTGCCGAGTAACCAAGAAGTAACCAGCATTTTGATGCTGTGCCCACTCGTGTTTGTAGCGCCTGGAAGTGCCAGTCGAACACCACAGAGTCGTGTGTGACGTTGAGACGCCAGAGTCTGCGGCTGGGCGTCACCGGGGACCCTCAGAGCGGCAGGGCGCAGATTCGGTTAACCCATTCGTCCGGGTCACTCGCTGCCCAGATGAGAACGAGCTGTTCGTTCGCTACTGGAACCGGCAGGTGCTGGGGAACCAGCACGACGCCAGCGCTCACGCCCGATTGCACGAAATCGGCAAAGTGCTTGGGCATCGTCCTAATGTCGTGGGTGACCAAGACCCTGCGTGCCTTGGCCGAGGCCGCCAGGACCTCGGGCTCCGGAACGCCTACGAGTCCCGCCTGAACCGCGGTGCAAAAACCAGAAGCCGCTGAGCGCCGACAGGATCGCCAGGGCTCCGGTCGAGCGCACCAGCGCCCGTTCCCGCGGAGTGCCGCGGTCTCGGATGAAGACGACGCTGCGCAGATCCTCGTGCACCCGGTGCTGGGCGAGCAGGCGGGAGGCGGTCTCGCTCTGGAGGGGTGCGAAGCTCAACACCTCGCTTCGATCCACCTCGAGCAGGAACTGCACGGTGCGGTTGCAGAGCCCGCAGACGCCGTCGTAAAGGACGAGCTGCTGCGCTCCTGCAACCCGGCAGGCGGGCCGCGCGCGCCCTCTCACTCCGGCACCTCATGCCGGGCCGCGAGAACGTCGTTGCTTGTAGAATCGCCCAGCGTGTCACCCTATCGCGCTCGACTCTATCGTCTGATCTTCGCGGCGGCCGCCGTCTACAACGTCGCCTTCGGCTTGTGGGCCGCCATTGTCCCGCGGTCGTTCTTCATCCTTTTCGATTTGACGCCGCCATCGTACCCTGCGATCTGGGCCTGCCTGGGCATGGTCATCGGCCTTTACGGCCTCGGCTATGCGTACGCAGCGTGGCGCCTTGATCGCGCCACGCCGTTCATCGCCATCGGCCTCCTGGGCAAGATCTTCGGTCCGGTGGGCTGGATCCTGGCCGTCAACCATGGCGAGCTGCCGGTCCGCACGTTGACCATGATCGTGTTCAACGACGTGATCTGGTGGCTGCCGTTCTGCCTGTTCCTGCTCGAAGGCACGCGCGTTGCCGCAGCCGTGCGGGCCGCGGCGCCGTACGTATGCGCGGCGGCCAACTTCGCGGCGATCCTGACGATGGCGACGCTGCTGCGCCCCGGAACGGAGCTGGTGCGCGCCGCGGCAGATCGCGTCGCCTACATGTCGCGGCATCCGGCGCTCTGGCGCGCCGGCTGGGCGGTGTGGATCGCCGCCGCGGTCAGCCTCGTGGCGTTCTATGCCTGGTGGGGCAGCTTTCTCCGCCGCTCGACGTGGGCCATCGTGGCGGTCGGCGTGGCAGCAGCGGGCCTGGTGTGCGACCTGTTCGCGGAGTCCCTCCTGATCGGCTGGCTGCCGCGCGACTACGAGCGCGTTGCGCCACTCGCCACGATGTGTACCGGGGCCGCGGCCAACGGTCTTTACACCCTCGCGGGCATCGCCTTGACGACGGCCACGAGATCGCTGCGCGGTGCGCGCCTAGCGCTCACCTGGGCGGTCTGGCTCGCCGGCGTGGCATTGACGGTGTGCACGATGGCGCGCACGCCCTCCGGAATCGCGGTCTCGGCGGGTGTTCTCTTTGCGCTGTTCTGCCCGTGGGCGGTTTGGCTTGGCCTTACGCTGCCGGCCGCGGTGGAGCCGTGAGCCGGATCCTCGTCATCGGCGGCCGCGGTTTCTTCGGCGCCGCCGCCGTGGAGCTGCTGCGGCGCGATGGCGAACGGCCGCTCGTCGGCTCGCGGCGGCCGGGGGCCGATTGCCGGGTCGACGCGGAGGATCCCGCCTCGCTGCGTGCGGCGCTGCGCGCCGGTGACGTCGTGATCGATGCCGCCGGGCCTTTCCAGCAGCGCTCGCCCCTGCTGGTCGAGACCGCCCTTGCCGCGGGCTGTGACGTCATCGATCTCGCGGACAGCCTGGACTATGCGCTGGCGATGCAGCGGCTGACGCCGCGGATCGACCGCGCGGGAACGCGCGTGCTCACGTCGTGCAGCTCGGTTTCGGCGGTCACTGCCGCCCTGGTTCGAATTCTCGCGGTGACGGCGCCCACCCGGATCTCGGCGTTCCTGGCGCCGGCAACCAGGAACACCTCCACGGCTGCCACGGCGCAGTCGCTCTTGGCGAGCCTGGAGCGGCCCATCCGCGTGCTGCGCGGCGGCCGCCTCGTCGAGAGGCGCGCCTTCAGCGAAGCAAGCCGCTTCGAGTTCGCGCCACCCGTCGGCACGGTCGAGGCGCGGCTTGGCGAGAGCCCTGACGCCGTCACGCTGCCACCGATCTGGCCGACGCTGCGAGACGTGGATCTCTGGGTGGACACTCGGCGCCGGCTGCTCAACGCGCTGTTCGCCGCGGCGGCGCGCCACCCAACGGTGCGAAGCCTGCTGCGCGGCATGCAGCCGGCCGGCCGCCGAATCGCGAAATGGTTCGGCGCCAGGTCGGGTGGGTTCGCCGTCGAGGTCGAAGACGCCGGCGGCGCGCGGCATGCGGCGGGGTTCGTCCATCCGCGGCACAGCTACGTGGTCGCCGTCGCGCCGGCGGTGCTCGCCGCGAGAGCGATCAAGGCTCGAACGTTCACCGCCTCCGGACTGGTGGCCGCGGATCGACAGGTCGATCCGCAAGAGCTCGTCGACTACCTGGAGCGAGCCGGCGTGCGGCACTTCAGCCGCATTTGAACGCCGGCGGCAGCACGATCAAGGTTCCGGCGGGCTCCGGGCCCGGTGGCGCCTGGGTGGTCGGTTAGAATTTCCCCGTCGGTTCGAGCGTCACCCTGACCGAGACCATCGCGGCCGGTGACACGGTGGCGAGCATCACCGTTAGACCGCCCGGTCGAATCGTGGGTACGCCCAACCTCACCCTGGGCAGCGTCAACATCACGATCGGCACCGGGGTCACCGAGGTCACGTATGCCAACAAGAACACCGGCTTCCTCGAGATCTGCAAGACGGGGAATGCCCGCTGGTAGCTTCACCTTCTTCGTCAACCTGGCCTGGCGGCCTGGGACCATTTGTCGTTGCGGCTGGGACCCGCTCGTCGGCCATTGAAGTCGTCGCTGGCCAGGTTGCCATCCAGGAAACGCCAAACCTCGGCACCGCCATGACCGGTTGCTCCGCGCTCCCGCCGAATCAACAGGGTCCAATGTAACACCGGTCGACTCCTAGTCTCTGGGGCGGGCGCACCTTGGCATGGCGCTGGCCGCCGGGTCGGCGGCGGCGCGACGGGTCAGCGCCGAGGAGGGTGCGGTTGCCTGAACGGGGCTGCTAGCGCAGAGGCGGCCGTCAGGGTTCGTGGGGCAGCCGCTCCATGAGCCGCTCGAGCACAGGGCATCGCGGGTCGGCCTCACCGGCGCGCTCGAGGATGACATCCGGTTCCGCAAACCGGACCTCAGATCTTCCCGGTCAGTGCCGAGATCCCGCCTGCGACTGCGGCGGCCGGCGCCAGGATGAGCAGCTCGCCAGTCTTGGGTCTTGGTGTGCCGGCGGCTGGCGTGGCAACGGCGAGGTCGGCAGGAGGCGGCGCGAAGAGCACACTGCCCAGTGCTCCGGCGATCAGGAAAAGCACCGTCAGCTCGCGTTCGACCATGACCGTGATGGCGCAGGAGAGAGCGAAGAACAGCCATGCCAACCAGTCGCGGCGCAGCGTCTTGCGCCCAAGGCTCCAGCACGCCTTGACGATCAGCGAGACGACCACCGGCGCGATGCCGTAGAACAGGGGCAGGCGGCGGCGATCGCCAGGCCGTCGTCGTACTCGCCTTCGCTCAGCCAGCGCCGCTTCTCGACCAGGTCGCGGCGCATGGCGTCGGCGAGGGCGACGGGACCACCGAAGCCGAGCGCTCCCAGGCGCAGGAAGTAGCGCGCCAGCGCCCAGATCGAGGGCGGCGGCAGGACGGCGGCGTGGGCCTGGACCGACTCGGCCATCGGGCTTCGGGCTCGTTCCCGGACTCTCAGCGCCCCTGGACGGTGAAGTCGTCGTCCTGGATCACCGAGCTGGCCTAGAGGCTCTCTGCGTGAAGCAACAACGAAGCGTCGTCACGAGTGTCTTCTATCGGTTGCTATTTATTCATGTCAACTGCCAGCCGTTACGCCTGTATCATCCGGCCCGGAGAGCCTCCATCGGATCCGTCCGCGAGGCGCGGCGGGCTGGAAAGAAGCTCGCGCCGAGCGCCGTCGCCACCAGCAGTATCGCGATGCCGAAGAAGGTCACTGGATCGCTCGGGCTCAGGCCGAACAGCAGGCCGGCGAGCAGGCGGCTCAGGGCGAGGGCGCCCACCGTGCCGATCCCGACTCCGGCCAGCGCCAGCACCAGGCCTTGGCGCACCACGAGCCTGAGCACGTCCCCCTGGTGCGCCCCCAGAGCCATGCGCATCCCGATCTCCCGTTTCCGCTGGGCGACCGAGTAGGACACTACGCCGTAGATCCCGACCGCCGCGAGCAGCAACCCCGTAAGCCCGAGGAGACTGGCTACCGTGGCGGCGATGCGCTGCGGCAGACGAGAGACGGCGATCGACTCGAGCATCGTCATCAGGCTGAGGATCGGCAGGTTCCCTGCCAACTGGCGGACCTCGCGCCGCACGGCCGGGGCCAGGGCCGTCGGGCTCCCTCCCACGCGCGCGAACAAGGTCATCCGCGAGCCGGGGGCTTGCGGAAACGGCAGATACAAGAAATCGCGCGGATCCTCGTTCACCCGCGAGTACTTGCTGTCCTTGGCGAGCCCCACGATCTCCACCACCTGGTTGTTCTGGAGGAACCGCTTACCGATCGGGTCTTCCCCGGGCCAGAAATGGCGAGCCATGGTTTCGTTGACGACCGCGACGGGGTGCCCACGCTCGCGGTCCGCCGCGCTGAAGTCTCGCCCGCGCAGGAGCTGGATGCGCAAAACCTCGAAGTAGCGGGTGCCGATCCGGCTGTACTCCACCTTGAAGGCGTCCTGGCCCGCGGGCGGCTGGCGCCCGTCGACCTTGACCGGGGTCCGGCTGGTACCGAAAAGGTTGCCGAGGCCAAGCGGCGTCGCGTCCGCGAGGCACACCGCCAGAACGCCCGGCAACGCTGCCACCCGTTCGCTGAGTCGCATGAAGAGCTCTCGAGACCGCGCGTTGTCGTACCCGAGGACCGCGGGATCCAAGGTCACGGTCTCGACCTGGTTGGGGTCGAATCCCGGGTAGGCCGACGCGGCATGGTGCAGCGCCCGCAGGAACAAGCCCGCCGTGATCAGCAGCAGGAGAGATACCGCGACCTGCCCGACGACAAAGGCACTGCGCAGGCGCGCCGCCCCACTCCTTCCCTGGCCGGCGCCCTCCTTGAGCTCCGGCACCAGATCCCGACTCGCGGCCTGCCGGGCCGGCACCATGCCGAACGCCAGGCCGCAAACGACGGAGATCGCGAGCGTGAAGCCCAGCACGCGGAGATCGGGGGTGAAGTCGAACACCAGCCGAATGCCGAGCGGCGGCTCGAACTGCCGCAGCAACGCCAGACCCCAGCTGGCCAGCAGGAAGCCGCCGCCCGCGCCGAGCAGGGCCAAGAACACGCTCTCGGTCAGCAGTTGCCTGATGAGCCGCGCCCGGGCCATGCCCAACGCCAGCCGGATCGCGATCTCCTTGCTGCGCACCGCGGCCCTTGCCAGCAGCATGCCGGCGACGTTGACGCAGGCGATGAGCAGCACGAACCCGGCGACCGCCAGGAGAACGGCCAGCAAGCCGACGACGCCGCTCTGAATATCTCGGTCGTAGCCGGTCATGGGAGTCAGGGCGATCTCGAAGTTGCGATCTTCGGGATGCTCGAGCGCGAGCCGGCGGGCGATCGTGTTCATCCCAGCCTGGGCCCTGGCGGGCGACACCCCCGGCCGGAGGCGGCCGATCGCCTCCAGCCAGACGGTGTGCCGATTCTCCAGATCGGTGCGTTGCAGAACGAGATCCGCCATCGCGGTGGGAAGAAAGACGTCGGAGACAAAGCCGAAGAAGGTGCCGCCGAAGCCCTCGGCGGCAATGCCGATCACGGTGAAGGGGATGCCATTCAAGATCAGCTCTTTCCCGACCAGCGACGGATCGCCGCCGAAGCGCCGCCGCCACAGGGCATGGCTCACCACGGCGACCCGATGCGTCCCCCGCGTCCGATCCTCCTCGGGGAGGAAGAAGCGGCCCTTGGCGGGGCGGGCCCCGAGGACCGCAAAGTAATTCCCCGAGACGACCTGCGCGGCGACCAGCTCCGACTCGCCGTTCCGGGTCAAGCTCAGCGCGCGGTCGGTGAAGACGGCGAGCCCGAAGAACACGTCGTTGAAGTCGCGATAGTCACGGTAGGCCGCGAGAGGGAAACCACCGAGCTGTCGCTTTTCTCCCACCTCGTTGCGGAACACATTGACCAGCCGCTCCGGCTCCGCAACCCCGGGCAGCGGCCGCAGCAGAAGCGAGTTGACGAGAGTGAAGATTGCGGTGCTCGCCCCGATACCGATCGCCAGAGAGGCAACGGCCGTGATCGAAAACCAAGGGCTTCGACGCAGCGCCCGCAGGCTGTAGATCAAGTCGCGGACAACGCCCATCAGACTACCTCCAATCGCCGCGCCTCGTCCCCGTCACATGATCGCGGTCTGCGCCCGTCTGAAGATAGCATGGCAAGAAGAATTCTTGGGACGACCGTCGCCGGTCGCCGCGCGACGGACGAGCCGCCGCGGGACCTGTGGACGCCACACGGAGGTTTGACCAGGACCCTCCGCGAGAGTAGAGTGCGAATGATGAATCGAGAGCGCCAGCCCCTTCCCCAGGTCGTGGCGGTTCACAGCTTTGGCCAGGTGCTGCGTTCGCGAAGAATGCCCGGCTTGAGCGTGGAGGAGGTGCTCATGCCGCGCGGCCTGGCGCTCCAGCAGCACGGGCACGAAGAGGCACAGATCTGTTTGCTGCTCGAGGGCGAGTACCTGGAACGCACACGTGGACGGGCCTGGCATCTGCGCCCCGGCAGCACCTGGTTTCGGCCGCCGCGCGAGCTGCACGCCAATATCGTCGCACCCGAAGAAGATGCCTTGACGCTGCTGGTTTCGATCGGGCGTGATCGCTTCGCCAGCCTCGAGCGCTGCGCGAGCGACCCGCGCCTGCTGCGCTCCGAGCTTCTTGGCGAGCTCCGATCGGAGATGCGCCGCGAGCTGCAAAGCGGCGACGCCGGCGCCGTGCTGGCGCTCGAGGGCTGGGCGCTCCTCCTGCTGTCCCGGACCGGGCGGCTGCTTGGCGGCGGCGACCTCCAGACACCGGAGTGGCTCGATGACGCCCTCCACTTGATCAGGCAGACCTATTGCCAGCCGATCTCGCTGTCGACGGTCGCCGCGCGCGTCGCCGTCCATCCCGCGACGCTGGCGGCAGCCTGCCGCCGCTTTCATCACATTTCGGTGGGAGAGCTCATCCGCGAGCTGCGCCTCCGCCATGCCTGGAAGGCGCTCGTCGGCTCGCGCGCGCCCATCAAGCAAATCGCCGTCGAGGCGGGGTTTTACGATCAGGCTCATCTCGGACGCCTCTGCCGGCGCCGCTTGGGCCTCTCACCCGCCGAGATTCGTGTCCGCCAGAGCCCGTTCTCCCCGCCTCTTTAGCTGCCAGGCGCCCGCCGCTCCAGGCCGCCGCCGCGATCGTTGCGGTGAAACATGAGCGGCCCTCGCCGCGTAAGAGAGAGTCGATCGACTCCGCTCCAGGGAGGGGACCATGCTGAAGATTGCGAATCTCTCGAAGACCTATGCCAATGGCGTCCAGGCGCTACGCGACGTGTCGCTCGACATCCCGACGGGGATGTTTGGGCTGCTGGGGCCCAACGGCGCCGGCAAGTCGACGCTGATGCGGACCATCGCGACTCTGCAGGAGGCCGACAGCGGCTCGATCTCGCTCGACGGCCTCGACGTGCTCAAAGAGAAGGCGGAAGTGCGCAAGATCCTGGGCTACCTGCCGCAGGAGTTCGGGGTCTATCCCAGGATCACCGCCGAGGTGATGCTTGACCACTTCGCGCTGCTCAAAGGAATCGTCGGCCCGCGGCAGAGGAAGGCGGTGGTCGAGGCCCTCTTGCGGCAGACCAACCTCTACCAGTTCCGCCGACGCAAGCTCGGCACCTTCTCGGGCGGCATGCGGCAGCGCTTCGGCATTGCTCAGGCCCTCCTCGGCGACCCGCGGCTGCTCATCGTCGACGAGCCGACGGCCGGCCTCGACCCGGAGGAGCGCAACCGCTTCTTGAACCTGCTGTCGGAGATCGGCGAGAACGTGGTGGTCATCCTCTCCACCCACATCGTCGACGACGTCAGCGACCTGTGCAGCCGCATGGCCATCATCTCGGAAGGCAGGGTGCTGCAGACCGGGATGCCGCGGGAGGTCATCGCGAGCCTCCACGGCTCGATCTGGCAGAAGACCGTTGGCAAGAGCGAGCTCGAGGACTACCGGGCCCGCTACCAGGTGATCTCGACCCGGCTCTTCGCCGGCCTTACCGTCATCCACGTCTTCAGCCTCGAGCGCCCGGATGCGAGCTTCGAGCAGGTCGCGGCGGATCTCGAAGACGTCTATTTCAAGACCCTGCGCCAGTCCGCAAGTGCCGCCGCCTGAAGGCGCCCCCCCCCGCGAACCCCGAGGTCTCGTCCAATGCTCCGCACCCTCCGCGCCATCTTCATCTTCGAGCTGCGCTACCAAGTGAAGCAGCCGCTGGTCTATGCGACCACGCTGATCCTCATGCTGCTCGCCTTCGGCGCCGTCACCACGGACTCCATAAGAGTGGGCGGCGCGATCGGCAATGTCCACCGCAACGCGCCCTTCGTCATCATGCAGTTGCTGACCGTCTTGTCGGTCATAGGGATGTTCGTCATCACGGCCTTCGTCGCGAGCGCGGCCAACCGGGACTTCGAGCACGGGACGGCGCCGCTCTTCTTCTCGAAGCCGGTCTCCAATTTCGACTATCTGGCCGGCCGTTTCGCCGGCTCGCTGGTCGTCTCGGTCGCCGTCTTCGTCGGCGCCGCGGCGGGAATCGCGATCGGCAGCTTCATGCCCTGGTTGGAGCCCGAGAGGCTGGGGCCCTTCTCGCTGACCCCCTATCTCTACACTTTCGCGGTCTTCATCGTGCCCAATCTCGTGTTCATCGGCGCGGTTTTCTTCACTCTCGCGAGCACGACCCGCAGCCTGATGTTCACCTATCTGGGAGTGGTGGGGTTCTTCATCATCTATGCGGTGGCCGGCACCCTGCTGGGCAACCTCGAGAACCAGGTGCCGGCCAGCTTGCTCGACCCCTTCGGCCTCTCCTCGTTGGGCCTGGCGACCCGCTACTGGACGGTGGTGGAGAGGAATACGGCGCTGCCGCCGCTCGGGGCGGGGAGCCTGCTGCTCAACCGGGCGATCTGGATTGCGATCGGGCTCGCGGTGCTCGCCGCCGGCTTCCTGGTGTTCGACCCGGCGCGGCCGTCGACCGGCCGGCGGCGGCGGGCAAGGCCGCAGCTTTCGCCAATTGCGGCACTCCCGGCAGGTCGGCTCGCCCTGGAGGAGGTCGCGGTTGCGGAGGCGGGGAGCGGCAGGCCGCTCGCCGTCGCCTCGACCCGGTGCTTCTCCGCCGGTGCCCAGATCCGGCAGTTCATCCAGCAAGCGCGGCTCGAGGTGGTCTCGGTCGTCAAGAGCATCCCCTTCGTCGTGCTCCTCGCCTTCGGCATGACCAACGTGCTCGCCAGCGTCCGCTTCGCCAACGAGGTCTACGGCTCCCCGGTCTTGCCGGTCACCCACCTGATGCTGGAGTGGCTCGCCGGGACCTTCCTGTTCCTGCTGGTGATCATCGTCATCTTCTACAGCGGCGAGCTGGTGTGGAAGGAGCGCGCGCTCAAGCTCAACGAGGTCTACGACTCCCTGCCGGTGCCGACCTGGGCGACCTTCGCCTCGAAGCTAGCGGCGCTCGTGGTGGTGGTCGTCTCCTTCAGTCTGGTCGGCGCGCTGACCACGGCCGGCTTCCAGCTCTACCGCGGCTACCACCACCTGGAGCCCTTGCTTTATCTCAAGGGATTGGCGGTCACGACGATCCCCTTCCTGCTCATCGCCGTGCTCGCGGTCTTCCTCCAGGTGCTCGCCAACAGCAAGTTCCTGGGCTACCTGCTGATGATCCTCTACCTGATCAGCGGCGCCGTCCTCCGGAGCCTCGATTTCGATCACCAGCTCTATCACTTCGCGGGCTCTCCCGCGGTGCTCTACTCCGACATGAACGGCTACGGTCATTTCGTGACGCCGTTCCTCTGGTTCAGCCTTTACTGGACCTTTCTCGCCCTCGTCCTCTTCGGGCTCTCGCTGCTGCTCCGGGTGCGCGGCACCGAAAGCTCGTGGCGCCAGAGATGGCGCCAGGCGGCGGCCCGCTTCCACGGTCCGGTCAGGGCGCTGGTGGCCGGGGGTCTCCTGGGCTTCGTCGTTACCGGCGCCTACATCTACTACAACACCAACGTGCTCAACCCCTACGTCCCCGGCGACAAGCTGCGCAACCAGCAGGCTGACTACGAGAAGAAGTACCGCCGGTACAGGGACATCGCGATGCCGCGGATCACTGCCGTCAAGGCCGACGTGGACATCTTCCCGCGCGAGCGGCGGCTGGCGGTCCGCGGCCACTACCAGATGCGGAACAAGACCACGTCGCCGATCGACACGCTGCATGTCACGCTGCCGCCGCGCGTCAAGGTCCTGAGCCTGCGTTTCCGAGACCACACCGAGGTGTTGCGCGACCGCGCTCTCGGCTACTCGATCTACCGCTTTGCGCGGCCGCTCGCGCCCGGCGAGGAGATGGCGCTTGATTTCGAGCTCGCGGTGACCAATCCGGGGTTCGTCAACAACGACCCCGACACCTCGCTGGTCTACAACGGGACCTTCTTCAACAACCGGCAGTATTTCCCGGTGCTGGGCTACGAGGAGCGCCGGCAGCTCATCGACCGCAACGAGCGCAGGAAGCGCGGCCTCTTGCCGGTCGACCGGATGGCCAAGGTCGACGACCTCTTCGCCCGCCGCAACACCTACCTGACCCGCGACTCCGACTGGATCGACTTCGAGACCACGGTCTCCACCAGCGCCGACCAGATCGCCATCGCTCCCGGCTACCTGCAGCGGCAATGGAGAGCCGGCGACCGGCGCTATTTCCACTACAAGATGGACGCCCCGATCCTGCACTTCTTCTCCTACCTATCGGCCGCCTACAAGGTGCGGCGCGACTCCTGGAAAGGGGTGGCGATCGAGATCTACTACCAGGAGCCGCACACCTACAACCTCGGCCGCATGGTCGATTCGATCAAGAAGTCGCTCGACTATTACACCGCCAACTTTGGCCCCTACCAGCACCGGCAGGTGCGGATCCTGGAGTTCCCGGACTATGAGCGGTTCGCCCAGTCCTTCCCCAACACCATCCCCTACTCGGAGAGCATCGGTTTCATCGCCGATTTGAAGGACCAGGAGTCGATTGACTACGTCTTCTATGTGACGGCGCACGAGGTTGCCCATCAGTGGTGGGCGCACCAGGTCATTGGCGGCAACGTCCAGGGCGCCACCATGCTCTCGGAGACCATGTCCCAGTATTCGGCGCTGATGGTGATGGAGAAGGAGTACGGCAAGGACAAGATGCGGCGGTTCCTGCAGTACGAGCTCGACAGGTACTTGAGCGGCCGCGGCGGCGAGCTGGTCGAGGAGATGCCGCTGATGCTGGTCGAGAACCAGGACTACATCCACTACCGCAAGGGAAGCGTCGTGATGTACGCCTTGAGGGACTATATCGGCGAGGCGGCGCTCAACGGGGCGCTCGCGCGCTACCTCGCGGCGGTCAAGTTCGAGCAGCCGCCGTACACCAACACCCCCGAGCTCCTCCGCATCATCGAGGAGGCGACGCCGCCCGAGCGCCGCGCCATGATCGGCGACATGTTCAGCAAGATCACGCTGTTCAACAACCGGGTGGTCGGGGCCTCTTACAGCCGCCGCGCGGACGGCCGCTACGCCGTCGACTTGACGGTCGAGGCGGCCAAGGTGCGCGCCGACGGCAAAGGAGTGGAGACGCCGGCGCGGCTCGACGACTGGATCGACATCGGGGTCTTCGGCGAGAAGAAGGACAAACGGAGCAAACCGCAGGAGACGGTCCTCTATCTCGCCAAACACCGCTTCACGGAGCCGCGCACCACGCTCCACCTAGTGGTCGACGGCCTGCCGGTGCAGGCCGGGATCGACCCCTACAACAAGCTGGTCGACCGTGACTCGAAGGACAACCGGAAGCGGGTCGAGCCGGCGGCGCGGAATGCCGAGGCGAAGGCCGTCAAGGGCTGAGCCTGGAAGCGTCACTCGCTTTCGACAGCCATTGGACCAGCTCCCCAGCGTTTGGTTCGAGCACAGATCTCAAATGAGCCAGGCACTGTCTATACCTGCTCAGTTTCCGCAAAGCGCATCATTACAAATGCATTCGCGTTTGAATTGGGATACTGCTCCAGAATCGGTTTTGATTTCATCAGCCATGCTCCCGGCCGATGAGCTTGGAGAACCAGCCCTTGCGCTTGAGCTTGAGGGGCTTCTCGCTCGTGCCCAGCATGCCGAGGTGACCCGAGAGGTCGGAGGCCGTGACGTAGAACTCGACGGGCTTGTTGCCGTGCAACGACTCGGGGATCTCGACCGTATAGTCGGCGCCCGAGCCGTGGCGCACCCCGACCGGCTTGTAGCTCCCGTCTTCGGCACGGGCCCAGCACTCGACGCTCTTCACCTGGAAATCGTCGGTTACCCGGAGTGGCACGCGGGCGGTCTTTCCTCTCTCGTATTCGAGCTTGGTGCCATCGCGTAGCGCCACCTTGGGAGGGGCGCTGTCGAGCCGCGCGAGCAACTCGCGCAGGCGCTCCTGCTGCTGCCGAAAACGCTCCCCGTAACGGCGGTTGGGCTTCGCGGAGGCGAGCAGGTCAAGGCCGTCGAGCGGCTGGTTGGACTGTTCCGAGCGCCGCGCGCCGGCGAGCAGCGCTTCGAGCTGAGCGTCGGCTTGGCGTTCGGTGGTGATCTTGGCGAGACGTTCCGCCAGCAGCGGCCGGTCAGGCCAGGCAGAGCGCAGCTGCTCGAGCTCGGCGTGGGCACGATCGAACTGTCCGCTCGCGGCCGCTGCGTCAGCGCTTGCCTCGAGCGCCCCTGCCGCCTGCTCCCTTGCCTGCGCGGCCCGGGTGTAGGAGGGCAGCAGTTGCTGGAGCTCGGCGGCGACTGTCAGAACCTCGGCCTGGCTGTGGGAGCGCTGGGCGCGCGCCATCCTGGTGTTGAGCGCGACGGCGCGCTTGGCACGGTCGAGGTCGGTCTGTACCTCGGCCGGCAAATAGATCAGCTCCTTGGCCGTGGCGATGGCCGTGGTCAGCTGGTTCAAGCTACCCTTGACGAGGCCATTCCTGAGCTCCTTCGCCACCGTCTCGGTCGTGTAGCGGTCGAGGTCGGCCGCCGCTTTCTGGAAGCGGTCGCGCTCGGCGGTGGAGAAGGCGGCCCGCTGCTCGGCGGTGATCGCCGCGAGCGCTTCGCGGGCTGGCGCCAGCTTGCCGGCGGCGAGATCGGCCTCGGCGAGCTCGATCTGCGGGTTGAAGTGCTCCGGCGCCGGTGGGTGCGCCGGTGTGGTTGAAGGAGGGGCGACTGGCTTCGGGGCCGGCCGGGGGGCCTCGACCCGCACCCGAGCGCTCGGAGGTTTGGCGCCGCCGCCCCTGTTGACGAGCAGCATGAGGGCGAGACCCAAGGCAGCGAGCCCTGCGCCGAGGATGGCCGGAAGCAGCCGGCGGCCGAGGCCGGAGCGGGACCTGGCGGAAAGAGCCGCGGCGCGGGGCACCGTCTCCTGGTCGCCAGCCACGACGGGAGGCGCCGGCCCGGCCGCGCTCTCCCGTGCCGGTTCGGACCGAGCCTTCGTCGCTGTCGGCGCCGACGCCTGGTGCACGGTCTGGAACGCGAAATCCGGCGCCATGGCCGTCGCGGCATCATCGGCAGTGGATGATTTCGTTGCGGCTCGCCCCTCGAGACTCGCGACCGTGGATGCTGGTTCCCCGATTTCCCGCTCGAGCTCCGCCGGCGGCAGTGGCGGCTCACTCGCCGGGAATTGCCACGGTTGCCTGAGCACGCCGGTGGCCGAGTCGGCGGCCAGCCCGGCTGCTGGCGGAGCGGGCGGCAGCGACGCCGCCTCTGATGCCGTTGCCGGGTCCGCGCCTGTCGCTTCCGTTTCCTGCGGAAGAAATGAAGAAGGCGCGTTCGGCACCTCGGCCGTCGAGGGTTCCGGTGAATCCTCGACAACCGTGCGCTGCGGTTCCTTGAGCACCAAGGTCACCGACTCGGCGGCTAGCCCGGCCGCCAAGCCGGCGGGCGGCGAGGAAGCTGCCGGCGCAGCGGGCGCCCAGGACGTTGGCGGCGCAGCCGACGGCAGAGCCGCTGTCGCCGCATCTGGCGGCGCGGAGTCGGCCACTGCCGCTGCGGTCAAGGGTGGCTCCAGCGGCATCTGGATCGTGAAGGGCTTTGCCTTGGGCGGGTGGTCAGCGGCAGCGGGACCGGGGGCGGCCACCTGGGAGAGGGTCAGGGTGTCGGGGCCGGACCGAGGGTCGACGCTCGCCAGTCGAACCGTACGTTCTTCCGGCCCCGCACCGAAGAAGGCCTCCGGAGGTGTAGCGCCGGGTATCGGCGCGGCGCTTGGCTCCCGGCTCTGCCCGTGCGGGCGGCTGCGCGAGACCCGGGTGGTCTCCTCGCCCGCGCCGGCGCTGCGCGGCCCAAGCGCCCGTCGGAAGACGCTCGCCGCCGCCTCGCCTGCGCCTGGCCCCGTGCTCTCGTTCGAGCTCCCCAGCGCGGCCTCGAGCCAGGCGCGGAGGGCCGCCGCGTCCGCCAGGGTGACGGCGCTCGCCGGCAGCACGACCTGCGGTTGGGAAGCCGTGGCATCGTAGCTTGCTCCGAGAAGCAGGCAAGTCAGCTCAGCAAGCGCCCGGCGATCGGCAGCGCCGCCGTCGGGGGCTGCGACGGCTGCCGCGCTGCCCAGACCGAGGAGCACGACCCGATCGCCGGTTTCACCGCTGGCGCCGGCGGAGCTGGACAGGACGAGGACATTGTCGGCGCGCAGATTGCGATGGCCGAATCCCTGCGCTGCCAAGGCTTCCAGCGCTTCGGCCACCTGGACGGCGAGCGCCAGCGCCGAAGCCGGCGCCGAGCGGGCGAAGAGCTCGAGGCTGACCCCGCTACAGAACTCGCTGACCAGGAAGGCGGTGCCGGCGGTGGTAAAGCCGAAATCGAGAGTCCGCGGAATGCCCGGATGATGCACCGCGCGAAGCGCTTCGGCAAGCTGCTGGAAGGCCTGGCATTGCTCCTCGGACTTGTCGTCCACCGCGCTGATCAGCTTGATGGCGAGAGTCTCTCCGGAACGAAGGTCGGTGGCGCAGAAGACACTGCCCGCGCCGCTCGAGTGTACGAGTTTGTCGAGGCGATAGTTCTCGGTGATCCGTCGCGAGTTGCCCATCGGTCTGCCCTGATTCTAGCCAAAAGACCGCCGCGGGGCGCTCCGGGTCCTTGGAACCTTGGAGCCGGCTCCTGGGGAAGCGCTGCGCGTCTTGCCAGCCGCCGCGGGTCCTGGGGGGTCCAACAAGGGCGAGTGGCCCCATGGTAAAATGAAGCCGAAAGCTAGCAGTTGTCGGCGCTCGCGCCGCCGCTCTCGGGCGCCGCGAGGAGGTCTTCGAAGTGATGGTCATCGCGCGTCGGATTCCGCGGCTCGCGGGTCCCCTTTTCGCGGTCGGGGCGGTCGGTTTTCTCGCTTCGCCGCGAATCTCGGCGGCGGCGCCTCCGCCCGCCGCACCCCCAGCGGAAAATCGCGCCACCGGATCCCGGCGACTCCCGAACCGGCGCGCGCCAGCCCGAGGTGCTCAGCAGCGCTTCCGCCCGGCGACCAAAGACGGTATCCCCGGCAAGATGTGGGGCGTCCTGACCTACAACTCTTGATTTCAGGTCATTCTAGTCCCCACCGGCGGTGCCGATCCCGAGGGATGAAACGGCACTGCGATGTGGCGGTGGAGGCCTACTCAAAGCATCTATCGGATCGCCCCCCGCAACCCCCGCGAGTCCCCTTCCCGGTTGTTGGAAGCCGCCGGGTCCCTGCCCGGCGGCGCCGGGGGGGAAGGGGACGCCCCCTCCCTCTTGCTCCGGGGAGTTTCGTCTTTCGCCACCGGCGATAGCTCGAATCAGGGAGACGCGGGCGCCGGCGGCTCCGCCGTGGCTTCCACCTGCCAGCCGCCGCCCAGGGCCTTGTAGAAGTTGACCAGAGCGACCAGCCGGTCGTGGCGGGTCTGGGCCAGGGCGTTCTCGGCGCCGAGCAGCTGCTGGATCGCGTTGACCACCTCGAAGTAGGCGGAAAGCCCGGAATCGTAGCGCAGCCGGGCCAGCCGGACCGCTTCCTGGTAGGCCCTGACCGCGCGCTCGCGCTGCTTCTCCGATTCGGCCAGCTTCTGCAGTGCCAGCAGCGCCGTCGACACCTCGCCGAGGGCGTTGTTGACCGCCTGTTCGTACCCCAGCCTTGCCTGCTCCCACTGCGCCACCGCCACGCGGTACTGGCCGCGCAGGGCGCCGCCCTTGAACAGCGGTCCGGTCACCCCGCCGCCGAGGCTCCAGGTCCTGCCCTGCCCGAAGAGCCGCGCCAGGTCCGGGCTGAGGCCGCCCAGCAATCCGGTCAGGCTGATCTCGGGAAAGAAGGCGGCGCGCGCCACCCCGATGTCGGCATTCGCGGCGATCAGCTGTTGCTCCGCCTGGCGCAGATCGGGTCGCCGCAGCAGCAGCGCCGCGGGCAGGCCAGCCGGGATCTCCGGCCGCAGCGCCTGCTCGCCCAGCGCCGCGCCGCGCGCGATCGGACCGGGAGCGCGCCCGAGCAGCCGGGCGACCTGGTTCTCCTTGGCGACGATCTGGCTCTCCAGCGCCGGCACCTGGGCGGCTTCCCCGGCCAGGGCGGCTTCGGCGTCGGAGGTCGCGAGCGCCGACGCGATGCCCCCCTCCAGCTGACGGTTGAAGAGATCGTAGGTATCCTGGAACGCCGCCGTCGTGCGGCGCGCGATCTCGAGATCCTCGTCGAGCTGGCGCAGGTCGAAGTAGGCCGTGGCGACCTCGGAGACCAGCGACAGCGTCACCCCACGCCGCGCCTCCTCGGTGGCCAGATACTGCGCCTTCGCCGACTCGGCGAGGCGGCGGACCCGGCCCCAGACGTCGATCTCCCAGGAAACATTGACGTTGGCGGTCAAGAGGTCCGCGGTGATGCCGCCGGCGGCGCTGCTGGCCGCGGTCTGAAACTTCGAAAACCGCTCGCGAACGGCCTGGCCCTGGTAGCCGATCTGGGGATCGAAGGCCGACCCGGCGATGCCGAAGCGGGCGCGCGACTCCTCGACCCGCGCCGCGGCGATGCGCACGTCGTAACCGTTGTGCAGCGCCTCCTCGATCAGCGCGCGCAGCGTCGGGTCCTGGAAGATCTCCCACCACGGCAGATCGGCGAGCGAGGCGGCCGCCGCCGGTCCGCTCTGGCCGTACATCCGATCGGGCGGCGTGACTGGCGGGCGCTGGTAGTTCGGTCCGACGGCGGCGCAACCGCCCAGCGCCGCGACGATCGCCAGCAGCGCAAAGAGCGTGAACGGCGTGACGAGCGCTGCCCGCCGCCTCCGCGCCGGACTGCTCGCCGCCGCGGCGCTCTTCATACCCGCGTCTCCGCCGGCTCCGGCTTCTCGGCCTCCTCAGGCCGCTCGATCTCCTCAGGCCTCTCGGCCTCCTCAGGCCGCGCCGGCCTCCCGCCGTCCTCCGGTCTCTCCGCCCCTGCCGCTCTTCCGGCCCTGCCACGGCGCTCGGCCGGCTCCGGTCTCTCGGCTCCCTCGCCGGTGCCGCCGCCGCCCGGCGTCCCCGGACCCTGGCGGTGCCGCGCCGCCTCGCGCCGCCGCTCCGCTCCGGAGATCCTCTCGACGACCACGAAGAGCACCGGGATGAGGAAGATGGCGAGGCCCGTCGCCGCCAGCATGCCGATGATGACCGCCGTCCCCAGGATCTGGCGTCCGGCGGCGCCGGCGCCCTGCGCGATCCACAGCGGTATGCAGCCGAAGATGAAGGCGAACGAGGTCATGAGGATGGGCCGCAGGCGGAGCTTGGCCCCTTCCAAGGCGCTTTCCACCAGCGAGCGTCCTTTCTCGAACTCGTCCTTGGCGAACTCGACGATGAGGATGGCGTTCTTGGCCGCCAGGCCGATGAGCATCACCAGCCCGATCTGCCCGTAGACGTCGAAGTCGAACTTCCGCATCAGCAACCCGGCGAAGGCGCCCGCGACCGCGACTGGAACCGACAGCAGGACGCTCCAGGGCAGCGACCAGCTCTCGTAGAGCGCGGCGAGGATCAGGAAGACGAAGACCAGGGACAGCGCGAACACCCGGCCGGCCGTGCCCGCCGCCTTCTGCTCCTGGTAGGAGAGGTCGGCCCATCCGTAGCCGACCTCTCTGGGTAGCACCTCTCTTGCCACCGCGTCGAGAGCGGCCATCGCCTGGCCCGAGCTGTAGCCGGGCGCCGCCGAGCCGGTGACCTGGGCCGAGCGGAAGAGATTGAAGCGCGTCGTGTACTCGGGTCCGGCGATGTGCCGGATGGTCACCAGCGCCGCGAGCGGCACCATGTTGCCGTCGTTGTTGCGCACGTAAAAGTGGTTGATGTCACTCTCACTGGCGCGCTCGCTGGCCTCCGAGGCCAGGAAGACCCGCCACTGGCGGCCGAAGCGGTTGAACTGGTTGACGAACATCCCGCCCAGGAAGGCCTGCAGCGTCTGGTAGACGTCGCCGATGGCGATCCCTTGCTTGATGACCTTGTCGCGGTCGACGTCGACGAAGACCTGGGGGACGGCGGAGCGGAAGACGCTGTTGACGTTTTGCAGCTCGGGCCGCTTGCGCGCCGCCTCGAGGAAGCGCTGGAGGTTCTGATAGAGGAAATCGACGGTGCCGCCGCTGCGGTCCTGCAACCAGAGCGAAAAGCCGCCCGCGGCGCCGAGGCCCGGGATCGCCGGCGGCAGGAATCCGAAGGCGGCGTTGGCCTCGGGGATCTGCTCCTTGAGCGACTTGTTCAGCCGCGCCAGGATCGCCTTGGCGGTCATCTCCGCGCCGCCGCGCTCGTCCCAGGGCTTGAGCGAGACGAAGAAGAAGGCGTAATAGGGGGCCGAGACGTAGGAAAGCAAGCTGAAGCCGCCGATCGTGGTGGCATAGCCTACGCCGGAAGTGCGAGCAAGCACCTGCTCGACCTTCTTGCACACCGCGTCGGTGCGCTGCAGCGAAGAGGCCTCCGGCAGCTGCACGTTGAGGTAGAAATAGCCATAGTCTTCGTCGGGCAGGAAGCTCTGCGGAACGGATCGGCCGAGCAGCAGCGAAAGCAAGGCGAACCCGCCGAGGATCGCCAGCCCGATGACCGACTTGCGGATCAGCAGCTGCGAGGTCCTGAGATAGCCGCTCTGCGCCCGCGCGAAGGAGCGGTTGAAGCGGCGGAAGAAGCCTCCCAGGAGGCCCCGCGACTCGCGGCGCGGCTTGAGCAGCAGCGCCGACAGCGCCGGCGAGAGGCTCAAGGCGTTGAACGCCGAGATCAGGACCGAGATGGCGATGGTGACCGCGAACTGCTTGTTCAGCCGGCCCTGGATGCCGCCCATCAGGGCGACCGGCAGGAAGACCGACGACAGGATCAGGGCGATGGCGACGACCGGTCCCGAGACCTGCGACATCGCCTTGAGCGTCGCCTCGCGCGGCGCCAGACCCTCCTCGATGTTGTGCTCGACTGCCTCGACCACCACGATGGCGTCGTCGACCACCAGACCTATCGCCAGCACCAGGCCGAAGAGCGACAACGTATTGATCGAGAATCCGAGCAGCGGAAAGAGCGCGAAGGTGCCGATGAGCGATACCGGCACGGCGATCAGCGGGATGAAGGTGGCGCGCCAGTTCTGCAGAAAGATGAAGACGACCAGGATGACCAGCGCGATCGCCCCGAGCAGGGTCTTGAGGATCTCCTTGATGCCTTCGACGACCGCCGAGGTGGTGTCCAGGGAGATCGCGTAGTCGAGGTCGCCGGGGAAGCGCTGCTTGAGATCTTGCATCGTCTTCTTGACATCGGCGGCGACCGCCAGGGCGTTCGAGCCGGGCGCCTGGAAGACCGCGACGATGCTGGCCGGCTTCCCGTTGAGGCGGCCGATCTGCTTGTAGGTGAGGGCGCCGAGCTCGATGCGCGCCACGTCTTGCAAGCGCACCACGGAGCCGTCGGGATTCAGGCGCACCACCACCTGCCCGAACTGCTGGGCGGTGACCAGCGTTCCTTGCGCCCGCACGGTGTAGGTGAACTCCTGGCCGCTCGGCGCCGGCTCGGCCCCGATCTGTCCGGCCGGGTTCACCGTGTTTTGCTTCTGCACCGCCTGCACGAGGTCGGAGACCGTGAGCCCCAGCTTGGCGAGCCGGTCGGGCTTGACCCAGATCCGCATCGAGTAGTCGGCGGCGCCGAAATTGATCACCTGGCCGACCCCCGGGACCCGATAGAGGGCGTCGTTGACGTTGATCAGCGCATAGTTGCCGAGGAAGAGGCTGTTGTAAGTCCCCTTGGGCGAGTAGAGGGCGACCAGCAGCAAGGGAGTGCCGGTGGTCTTGCGGTAGGTGAGACCGAACTGGTTGACGTCGGGAGGGAGGTTGGGCTGCGCCTGGGCGACCCGGTTGACGGCGTTGACCTGATCGGTATTGACGTCGGTGTCGACGTCGAAGATGACCCGCAAGGTCATCTGGCCGTCGCTCGAGTTGACCGAATACATGTAGAGCATGTTGTCGACGCCGTTCATCTGCTGCTCGAGCGGCGTCGCCACCGATTGCTCGACGGTGACCGCGTCGGCCCCGGCATAGGTCGTCTGGATCTGGATCTGCGGCGGCACGATCTGCGGGAACTGGGCGATCGGCAGCCCGCTCATCGCCACCAAGCCGAGCAGCACGGTCAGGATGGAGATGACGATCGCGACGATCGGCCGGTCGATGAAGAAGCGTGCCATCGCTCAGCTCCCGGCCGATGTCCCGGCCGGCTGCGGGCTCACCACGGCGCCTGCCTTGGCGCGCGAGAAACCCTCGACCACGACGCGGTCGCCGGGCCGCAGCCCCTGGGTGATCACCCACATGCTGCCGACCTTCTCTCCGGTCTGGACGGTGCGGATCTCGGCCTTGCTGTCGGCGCCGACCACCGCGACCTGGAAGGCCCCCTGCAGCTCGTTGACCGCCCGCTGCGGCACCAGCAGCGCCCCCTTGCGCACGCTGGTGACGGCGCGGACCTTGGCGTACTGGCCCGGGCGCAAGAGGTTGCCGGGGTTGGGGAAGAGCCCCACGATGCCGATGCTGCCGGTCTTCACGTCGACCTGCCGGTCGGCGAAGATCTGCTTCCCCTGGTGGGGAAAGAGCGTGCCGTCGGCGAGCACCAGCTCGAGCTCGCGCACTCGCGTCGGCGGGTCGGCCCGGATGCTCTCCTGGTAATGCAGGTACTCCTGCTCGCTGACGTTGAAGAGGACGCGGATGGGGTCGACCCGGGAGACCGTGGTTAGGACGGCCTGCGGGTTGACGAGGTTGCCCACCTGCGCCTGGGCGGCCCCGGCGATGCCGCTGATCGGCGACCGCACCTTGGTCCACTGCAAGTTGATGCGCGCCTGGGCACGCGCAGCCCGCAGCGCGGCCACGTTCGCCTGCGCCACCTGCTCGGCCGACACCGCGTTGTCGAGCTCCTGCTGGCTCAAGGCCCTTTCGGCGGCCAGCGGCCGGTAGCGCGCCACGTCGCGCTCGGCCTTGGCGAGGGAGGCCTCGCCCTGCGCCAGGTTGGCCTGGGCCTGCTCGACCTGGTTCTCGAACTGCCGGGAGTCGATCTCGAATAGCAGGGCGCCATGCTGCACGAAGCTTCCTTCGGGGTAGACCCGCCGCAGGAGGTAGCCTTCGACCTTGGGCCGGATCTCGGCGTTGACGTCGCCGGCGGTGGTGCCGATCCACTCGCCGTAGACCGGGACGTCCTGCTGGACGACGGAGGTGACGACGACCGCCGCCGGCGCTGCCGGCGCCGCCGGCGGGCCCTTCTCGCAAGCCCCAAGTCCGGCGCCCAGCACGCACAACCCGATAGCCAGCTCGCCCTTCATCCGCCGTCTCCCATTGTCCTCCGCCTGTCGCCGCGTCCTGCCCCTGTCGCTGCGCCCCGACGGCGGGAAGCGGGAACGAAGCGCGACTCCGGCGCATGCTAACCCAACGCCGAAGCGCGAAACCATGTCCGGGCGTCCAGTGGGCCCGTCCTGCGGCGTGGGCGGCAGGATCTACCACGGACTTGTAAGGATGAATACCAGCGGTGATCGGCGATGGGGGGGAACGAGGATAGAATCGGGCGCGCGCACACTGAGCCACGCGGTGCGCGCCCGCCGCCGCCGGCAGAGGCGAACCGCGAAAGGGTTGCTCCACGGCCGGCTGAGGCACCGGGTAACGCTGTTGCGCCCGGCGGGGAATTTGCATGCAATTTATCGGACCATCGACGAAAGCCCGTGTCGAAACACGCCACTCATGACGGCCGCCATTGAACCGCCGTACCGCCGCTCGACCGGCCTGGTCGACATCCTCGACCGGGTGTTGGACAAGGGCCTCGTCGTGGCGGGCGACATCCGGGTGTCGCTGGCCGAGGTGGAGCTGCTCACCATCCGCATCCGGCTGCTGGTCTGCTCGATCGACAAGGCCGAGCAGATTGGCCTCGACTGGTGGCGGCACGACCCCGCCCTCTCCGTGGGCTCGCAGGGCCTCGCACTCGAAAACAATGCTTTGCGCGAGCAGGTCCGGCTGCTCGAGGCGAAGGTGGCCGCCCTGGCGGAGAGCGGGGCTGCCGGGGGGCCGCGCCGGCCGGGATCCCGAGCCCGGCGGCCCGGCTCCAAGAAAAGAGGGAGATGAGAAAAATGCCTGTCGAAAGAGCCTCAGGCGGCACCAGCCTCGTCGACGTGCTGGACCGCGTCCTCGACAAGGGAATCGTGATCGACGCCTGGGTGCGGGTCTCGCTGGTCGGCATCGACCTGATCACCGTCGAGGCCCGCATCGTGGTGGCGTCGATCGACACCTACCTCAAGTACTCGGAGGCGATGGGACAGGTGTCGACCGTGTCGCGTCCGCCGCTCGAGGCGCGGGCCTCCGAGGAGGTGCTGGCCGAGAACGCGACGCTGCGCGCCCAGCTCGCCGCCAGCACGGCGCGGGAGGAGGTGGCGCTGGCCGCCGTGTCTGCCAGACCCCGGACATCCGGGAAGAGGCGGGCGGCGGTCCCCAAGGGAGCTGCGGTTCCCAGGGGATAGGCCATGTCGCCGCTGGAGCAGCTGACCCAGCTTCCCATCGAACCCAGCCCGCGCGGGGGGGCCAGCCCGAAGGCGCGGCTGGCGCTGATCGATGGGTTGCTGGCAGAGCAGGATGGGCGCGGCTGCGCCGCGCTCGCCCTGCGCTGGCTCGAGCGGCACTGCGGCATCGAGCGCAGCCTCTGCGCGGTGGTCGACACCGAGGGGACGCACCTAGTGGGGCTCGCCGGCGTCGGCATCCCTTTGGTCGAGATCGACAGCTTCCGTCTCGACCTCGGCGAGCGCGCTCATCCGCTGGTCCTGGCGCTGCTCGGCGCCGCGCCGGTCGCCTTCCACCAGTCGGTGCAGATCCTGCAGCGCGGGCTGCCGACCCCGCTCGGCTCGGTCCCCTTCCACGCGCTGCCGCTCTCGCAGCCGGTGGACCCGGGCGAGCTCAGCCCTGGCATGTTGCTGATCAGCGGCACCGAGGATGGGCCGGTCGCCGACGAGGTGCGTTGGGTGGCCGAGCTGCTCGGCACGCGCCTGCTTTCCCTCTGGTACCGGCGGGCACAGGCCGACGAGCGCCGCCACAAGCGCGAGCGCGGCTGGCTGCTCTCGGTCATCAACGCGGTTACCGATCCCATCCTGCTCACTGACGAAAACGGGCGCATCCTGATTGCCAACAGCGGCGCCGAGACCTTGCTGTCGACCGAAGAGAAGATGAGCGAGGGGCGGCGCCGCGCTGTCGCGCTCAACAACATGTTCCTCTCGGCCTCGCTCTCTACCAGCGGCCAGGACCGCGCCCCGACCCCGCACGAGCTGGTGCTGGTCGATCCGGCCGAAGGGCAGGACCTGCTCTTCGAGCTGCTGAGCACGCCGGTCAAGCTGCGCCGCGGCGAGACCGGCACGGTCTCGGTGCTGCGCAACGTCACCGACCTGCGCCGCGCCAGCCAGGAGCTCGAGGACAACTACCGCCGGCTGCGCGCCGCCGAGGCGCAGACCCGGGCCGAGCGCGACCGCCTCGACCTCATCTTGAACTCGGCGATCGATCCCATCCTGGTGACCGATGCGGCGGGCGCCATCGTGCACATGAACCCGCCCGCGGAGCGCATGTTCACGGTGCTCCAGCCGGGCGGCGAGGAAGAGCGGCGGGTGCGCTCCAACGACGCGGTGTTCACCTCCTTCGTCTCCAACCTCTACACCGGGCAGTCGCTGCGCTGGCGCGGCGAGCTCTCGCTGGTCGATCCGCAGAGCGGCGACACGGTGCCGGTCGAGGCCTTCTCCGGCAAGGTGCTGTCGCGCCAGGGCGAGGAGACCTGGACGGTCACCATCCTGCACGACCTGACCGAGGCGATGGAGAAGGCCAAGCTCTACGAGCAGATCCAGCGCCACTCCGAGGAGCTGCGCGCCCGAGTGCGCGAGGCGACCGCAGAGCTCGCCGAGCAAAACGAGCTGCTGCGGCGCCAGGCCTACGAGGTCGAGCGTGCCTCGGCCGCCAAGTCGCAGTTCCTGGCCAACGTCTCCCACGAGCTGCGCACGCCGCTCAACGCGGTCGTCGGCTACACCTACCTGCTGCTCGAGGGAGTCGCCGGCGAGCTCGGCAAGAGCCAGCGCGACAAGCTGGTCCGCATCGATGCCAATGCCAAGCACCTGCTGTCGGTCATCAACGACCTGCTCGACATCGCGCGCATCGAAGCCGGCAAGCTGCCGGTGCATCACGAGCCGATGGCCGTCGAGGAGCTGCTCGAAGAAGTGATGACCGAGGTCGAGCCGCTGATCGCGCGCACCAATCTAGCGGTCACCAGGGAAGTCGTCGCGGGAGTGCCGGAGCTGGTGGCCGACCGCAAGAAGGTCAAGCAGATCGTGCTCAACCTGCTGTCGAACGCGTTGAAGTTCACCCCCGCCGGCCAAGTTGCCATCCGGGTCGACTATGGCCCGGAGCACCTCTCGATTGCCGTCTCTGACACTGGCATCGGGATCTCAGAAGAGAACCAGCGCAACATCTTTGAAGCCTTCGCTCAAAGCGACAGCTCCTACGCGCGGCGGGCCGGCGGCACCGGCCTCGGGCTGTCGATCTGCCGCCGCCTGGCCTCGAGCCTGGGGGGCGACATCACCCTGGTGAGCCGGCTGGGGCAGGGTTCGACTTTCACGCTCGTGCTGCCGCGTCAGCCGGTGCGGAGCGACAACTAGGAGACAACACAAGGTGTCGAGCAAGAAGCTAGAGCCGCTGGTGCTGGTGGTCGACGACATGGAGGACGGGCGCGAGATCTGCGCCGAGTATCTCGCCTTCTGCCACTACCGGGTGGCGACCGCCGAGGACGGGCTGGAGG
The DNA here is from genome assembly GCA_035544875.1 of Thermoanaerobaculia bacterium. GTDB lineage: Bacteria > Acidobacteriota > Thermoanaerobaculia > Multivoradales > UBA5704 > JASLEW01. Next base: position 27,578 of record DASZZP010000127.1, read on the forward strand.
CGCTGGAAAAGGCCTATGAGCTGCTTCCCGACGTGATCCTGATGGATCTTTCGCTGCCGCGCCTCGACGGTTGGGAGGCGACCCGGCGGTTGAAGAGCGACGCGCGGACGCGGAGCATTCCGGTGATCGCGCTGACCGCGCACGCGCTCAAGGACGCCCAGGACACGGCGCTCGAGGCTGGCTGCGACGCCGTGGTGACCAAGCCCTGCGTTCCCAAAGAGCTGGAGCTGGAGATCCGGCGCCAGCTGCAAGCCAGGGCGGCAGGGGAGGTCGGCGCGCGATGAGCTCGAGATCGAGGCAGGACGGAGCGGCCGACTCGACCCGCGGCCGCAGGCGCCAGGGCGAGAAGGGTCAGGCGGGAGAGATGCGCGGAAAAGAAAAGAAAGAGCCGTCCCGCCGAGCCAGGACAGGCGCCGACGCGGAAGGCGGCACGAGCACGGCCCCGGCCGGGTCCCGGGTGGGCGGCGGCAGTCCGGCGGTTCAGCCGGGCGAGGGCGGGTGGACAAAGCCGGGGGCGGGCTCCGAGGGCCAGCCGGGGCCGGTCCCGCTCGAGGACGGCGGGCATCTGGGGGTCTCCGGCCTGGGGCCTGCGCCCGAGGCGCTCCTTGCGGCGAGCAGCGCGAGCGGCGGGAGCGGCTCCAGCGAACGCCCCGGAAAATACGTCTACTGCATCGTGCACACCGACCAGTCGCTGCGCTTCGGGCCGATCGGCATCGGCAGCGAGCCGGCCGAAGTGCACACGGTCAACTATCATGACATCGCGGCCGTGGTGTCGGATACGCCGCTCGAGGTCTACGACCCGACGCGCGAGAACGTCCTGGCCCACGAGCGAGTCAACGAGGCGGTGATGCGCAAGCACACCGTCATCCCGATGTCGTTCAACACCGTCTTCAAGACGCGCGAGGACATCATCGAGCTGCTGCGCAGCGCCTACGACGCCTTTCGCGACGTGCTCGGCAAGATGGAGGACAAGCTCGAGTTCGGGTTGAAGGTGGTCTGGGATCCGGAGCTCGTCATCCGGGAGATCGAGAAGGAGAACGAGAACCTGCGAATGCTGCGCCAGGAGATCTCGTCGCAGAAGGGCTCGACCTACTTCGCCCGCATGCAGTATGGCCGCCTGGTCGATTCGCTGCTGCAAGACCGCTCGGAACACCTGGTGGCTGAGATCTTTGCCGCGCTCAGCGACGTGGCGGTGGCGTCGCGCGCCAATAAACCGATCGGTGACAAGATGATCCTCAACGCGGCGTTCCTGGTCGCGCGCGACCGCGAGGCCGACTTCGACGCCAAGGTCAAAGAGATCGACTCCAAGTACGCCAACCTGAAGTTCAAGTACACCGGTCCTTGGCCGCCCTACAACTTCGTCAATATCCGCCTCAAGCTGGAGCGCGCGGAGGCCGAGTGATCGTCATCGACAGCCTGTTGTTCGGCGCCGTCCGCTTCGTCCTCGACAAGGTGGCCGTGGCGGCAGACCGCGAGCTCAACGACGAGGGGAAGCTGCGCGAGGAGTTGCTCGCGGCGCAGCTGCGCCTGGAGCTCGGCGAGATCGGCGAGGACGAGTTCGCGGCGCTGGAGGGGGAGTTGCTGGGGCGCCTGCGCGAGCTCCGGCTACGGCGCGAGCAGGAGGCCGGAGAGCCGGCCGGCGAGGGGGAGGAGGAGGAGACGGCGGCAGGGGAGCAGGGCCTGTCGCTCACCGCCGGACGGCGCGGCCGGAAGGTGATCGGCGTCGAGGTCGACTACGCGGGCGAGGAGGAGCCCCGCTAGGCGGTGGCTGCGGACCCGCAGCGGCCGGCAGATCTAGCGTTGCCGGCAGCCGGCGGCGCCACGGCGACCTACGTCTACGGCGTGGTCGCGAGCCCCATGGCGCCGGATCTTTCGGCGCCGCAGTTCTCCGCGATGGGGCTCGCCGGGCTGCCTGGCGCCTCGGCGCCGCGCTCCCTCGCGCTGGGCGGCGAGATCCGGCTGGTGGTGGCCGACGTGCCGCTCTCGAGCTACGGCAGCGAGGCGCTCGAGGCCGGCATGGCGGACCTCGCCTGGGTCTCCGACTGCGCGGTAGCGCACGAGTCGATGGTGGAGCTTCTCGCGCGCACCGGCACGGTGGTGCCGATGAAGCTGTTCACCCTGTTCAGCAGCGACCAGCGGGCGCTCGTCGAGCTGGGGGCGCAGGCAGCCTACCTCGCGCGCGTGCTGGAGCGCATCGCCGGATGTGCCGAGTGGGGCCTGCGCATCCTCTGGCACGAGGCGCGGGCGCGGGCGGCGGCACCGCCCGCCGCGGGAGATGGCGGCGGCCGCGCCTCGGGGCGCGGCTTCCTGCTGCGCAAGAAGCAGGAGCAGGAAGGCGCCCGCGAGCTGGCGCGGGCGGCGCGGCACGAGAGCGAGCGCCTGTACGAGGAGCTCGCCGGGCTGGCACGGGAAGCGCGCCGCCGCCCGCCGCCCACCGCGGAGGCCGGCGCACGGCTGCTGCTCGACGCGGCGTTCCTGGTGCCGGTCGACCGCACGAGCGGATTCGACGGCGTCGTACGGCGGGGCGCCGACCGTCTCGCCGCCGGCGCCTGCGAGGTGACGCTGAGCGGACCCTGGCCGGCTTACAACTTCATCGCCGAGGAGCCGCCGGCCTGATGTCTCGAAGGGCGGCTCGGAGCGCCCGCGATGCGCCTGCCGGGCTGGCACGGGACGCCGGTGGCGCGCCCCGCGCCGGCGCCAAGGTGGAGGCCGGTGGCGCGGCCGGCGCCAGGGTATCGCCGGCCCTGGAGATCATCGAAGGCGCCGATGGCTCGCTGCTCGAGCTGGTAGACAACCTGCTCAACCAGGGCGTCGTGGTCAGCGGCGAGGTGATCCTCGGCCTCGCCGGCGTCGACCTCGTCTACTTGCAGCTGTCGCTCTTGCTCTGCGCCGCCGATCGTGTGCTGCCGCGCCGGGAAGAGCCGTGAGCGGGCTCTACGTTTACGCACTGGTCCAGGCGCCGGTGTCGGCGCCAGCCGCCGTTGGCGGCGCTGCCTCTCCCGCTGACCTGCCGGACCACGTCGAGGGGCTGACGGGGGAGCCGCTGCGGCTGCTCGACTGCGGCGGCGTGGTGGCGGCGGTCGGCGAGCTCGCGGCGCCGCCGGTCCTAAGCCGCGAAGCGCTCGCCGCCCACGACGCGGTGGTGCGGCGGCTGGCGGAGACCCTCCCCGCCACCCTGCCTGCGCGCTTCGGGCAGTGGACGGCCGGCGCGGAGGAGCTGGCGGCCGCCCTCGCGCCGCGCCGCCGCGCCCTCGCGGCGGCGCTCGCCCAGGTCGGCGGCTGCGTGCAAATGACCTTGCGGCTCTTCCTGGCCGGGACCCGCGAGAGCGTGGAGTGGAGCGGTGACCGCACGGCCGCGGCTGGAGAGGGTGACGGTCGCGGCCTTGCCGGTCCGGGTGCGCGCTACCTTGCAGGCCGCCGCCGGGCGCTTGCGGAGGAGGCGGGAGCGCCCGGGGACGGCGGCGCCGCGGTCGCTCTCGCGGCAGGCGCCGCCCTCGGCGGCGTGGTGATGGTGGACCTGCCGCAAGAGATCCAGGGCCTGCGCCGCGCCCTGGCGCCGCTGATCCGGTCCGAACGTCTGCTGGGCGGCGGCATGACCGGCCGCCTGCTCGCCACGGCGCATGATCTCGTGGCCCGCCAGCTCGAGGCCTCCTACCGGCACACCGTCGAGATGGCGGCCGCCGAGGCGCACGGCTGGCGCGTGCGCCTGAGCGGTCCCTGGCCGCCGTACGCCTTTGCTCCGGGGCTGTTCACATGAGCGGCGGCGGCGACGTCACCCGTCTGGAGCTTGCCGAGCTGGAAGCGCTCCGCGCCGAGCTCGAGCGGCGCCTGCCCAGCGAGGGAGCGCCGCGCTGGAACGCCGATCCCGAGGACGTGCAGCGCTCGGTGGTCCAGCTGGTGCTCACGCTCGTCGACTTTCTGCGCCAGCTGATGGAGAAGCAGGCTATTCGCCGCATGGATGCCGGCAGCCTCTCCGACGCCGAAGTCGAAGCCGTGGGCGTCGCCCTGATGCGGCTGGAAGAAACCATCCGCGATCTGGCCCGCCGCTTCGACATCGATCCCGCAACCCTCAACCTCGACCTCGGCCCCCTTGGCCGGCTCACCTGAGCGCCGGATGGGCAGGCTCCGCGCCCCATCGAATTGCGCGGGCAGGCCGCCCGCGCCCGCTCGCCTCCTGCCGCCTGGCGAGATCGCCGCCCTCGCCGCACTCTTCCAGATAGACGCGCGAGAAAGATGGCCTGCCATGGCGGCGGGCCCTGGTTCTTCTCGTCCAAGGAGGGTGCATGCGCCGTCTTGTTGCCGTCGTCGTGCTGGCGCTGGTATTGCCGTGGCCGGCTTCCGCTGCCAGTGCCCATCCACTGTTCCCCGTCAAACCGGGACCGAGGGCGGTATTCGCGGCTCTCTGGCAACTCGTCCTCGCCACCTTGCCGGGTGCCGCTCCGCGCGGCGCCGCGGACTTCGCCCGGGCCTTCCTCGCCGCCGCCGAACCGCCTCCCGACCCTCCCCCTCCGCCCCCTACCGCCACCGGCGACAGCGGTGTCGAGCTCGATCCTCACGGTACCCCTTAGACCGAGGTGGCGGCCGGATGTCCCCTTTGGGTGCCGCCGTGCACCCTATTTTTTATGTAGCGCTGTCGTCTGGTCCAGGAGCCGTCATTCTTCATGCATATCACGCGTGATCTGCTCGCCGCGGCCGTGCGCGGCGACGTGTCCGACCGCGAGCTGCGCCGCCTGGCTTTCGACCATGTCACCGAGATCTGTCCGCAGTGCCGCGACGAGTGGCTGGCCTTTACCGAGGAGCTGCGGGCCGCGCAGCGCCGCGGCGACGCCGAAAGCTACGAACAGATGTTCAACGCCTTGCCGGTGCTGATCGAGACCCAGCTGCGGCGGGTGGCAGCGGAGCACGGCCGGGCGTGGCGCGAGATGGGCCTGCTGCGGGCGTTGCCGCAGGCCGCGCGGCGCGGCAAGATCGGGCGCGCCCGCCGCCGCTTCCGCGGCGTCGCGCTGGCGCTCCTCCTGGTCGAGGAGAGCGACCGGCACATGCAGAGCGACCCGCGGTTGGCTCTGCACTGGGCCGACCTCGCCCGCGACGTCCTGGCTCTCACGCCGCCGGGAGCGGGCGTTGCCGACGCCCGTGCCGCCGCCATCGTTCGGATCGCCAACGCGGTGCGCTGCCAGGGCGATCTGCGCGCCGCTGACGGTCTGTTCGCGGAGGCGCGGCGCCTGATCGCCCAGGAAGGGGTCGCGGAACCGACGATCTATGCCCTGGTCGACGAGTTCGAAGGCAGCCTGCGCAAGGATCAGCGCCGCTTCGCCGCCGCCGAGGAGCTGCTGGCCCGCGCGGTGACCCTCTATCGGGCGGTGGGGGAGCGCGAGCGCACTGCGGCCCCCCTGCTGGCCCTCGCAGCCCTTTACTACTACCAGCATGACCCGAAGCGGGCGATCGCCATCACCCGCCAGGCCGAGGCCGCTCTCGGTCCGGGCGCCGAGCCGCGGCTGCATCTGTGCATCCGGCACAACCTGGCGATCTATCAGTTCGAGCTGGGCGATTTCGCCGGCGCGGCGGCGGCCGTGGAGAGCAACCGCGCGCTGTTTGCGCGCTTCCCCGACCCGCCGACCCAGCTGCGGCTCGCCTGGCTCGAGGGCAAGATCGCCGCCGGGCTCGGGGAGACCGCGCGGGCCGCGGACGCCTTCGCCCTCGTGCGCGACGGCTTCGTCGCCTGCGAGGCCCCGTATGAAGCCGCCATGGTGTCTCTCGACCTGGCTCTGGTCTACCTCCGCCAGGCGCGATGGAGCGACCTGCGCCGCCTGGCCGAGGAGATCGCGCCCCAGCTCGCCGCCCGCGACGTCCATCCGGAGGCCCTCGCCGCGCTGCGCCTGTTCCAGGAGGGAGCGCGCCGCGAGGCGTTGAGCGCCGACTTGATCAAGGAGCTGGCGGTCTTCCTCGAGGCGGCGCGCCAGGACCCGGGTCTGCGCTTGCAGCAGGGCTCCCTGGGCGAGTGCTGAGCCCGTCCGCTCCGGCGGCTGCAAGACCCCGCCGGGTGAGCGCTCCGGTTGCCCTTGAGTCGCTGCCGGAGAACTCAAGTAAGCTCGGCGCCGTGGACAACCTGCACGTCGTGCTGGTCGAGCCGGAGATCCACTGGAACACCGGCAACGCGGGCCGTTCCTGCCTGGCCGCCGGCGCCCGGCTGCACCTGGTCGAGCCGCTCGGCTTCTCGCTCGACGACCGCGAAGTGCGGCGCGCCGGCCTCGACTACTGGCCGCGCGTGCGGCCGCGGATCTGGCCGGACTGGGACGCTTTCGAGGCCCATTTGCCGCAGCTCGGCGAGCCCTACCTCTTCAGCTCCGAGGCGCCGCGCGACCTGTGGAGCGTCAGCTACCCGGAGCGGGCCGTCCTGATCTTCGGGCGGGAGAGCGCGGGTCTCCCCCTGAGCCTACGCGTGCGCTTCGGCGAGCGGCTGCTGGCGATCCCCATGGCCGATCCCGAGCTGCGCTCGCTCAACCTCTCGAGCTCGGTCGCGGTCGCCCTCTACGAGGTCATCCGCCAGCGCCGTCCGGCCGCTGCTCATCGCTGACATCTGGGTCGGGTGGCGGCAAGGTCCTTCAGCCGGTCATCTCGGCGAGAAAGATCACTACCGCGGCGAGGTACCAGGGGAGTCGGGATCGCATCATCGTCTGCTGCTCCTTCTCTTGCGTGACGCTCCTAGCGCGCGGCGGACGCCGTGCCGGCGGGCACCAGGGCGCGGACCAGGCTGGGGAAGTCGTCGAGATCGTCGTCGTCGCCCTTGTAGGAGTCCTGGCGGATCTGGCGCACCGCCACCAGCCGCTGGCGGGGGAGGACGACGAGGTACTGGCCGAGATAGCCGTTGGTGTCGAAGCCGACCGTCGGGCCGGCGAGGGTCCGCGGTGCCGGGAGGCCCTTGGCGCGCACGTTCGAGACGTAGGACTCGAGTCCCTTGGCCTTGCCGAAGGCGCGGTCGAGGGAGGCAAAGAAATCGTCGCGCGGCAGCTCTTTGCCGCGCAGCGGCTCGACTGCCAGCAGGAAGGCGGAATCGGCGCCGCCCGCTTTCCAGCTGGCGAGGAGCTTGTCGTCGACGACGACCCGGGTCCATTCCGGAACCACCCACCAGAGCAGGCCGCCGGTCGGGCTGAAGGGCTGCGCGGGCTGGACGGAAGCCTCGACCCACGACTGGGCGAGGAGGCGCTGTCCGCCGGCCGCCCCGCCGTCGAGCATCAGCTGGCCGACCCGGGCGAGGTCGAGCGCGTCCAGCTTGAGCCCCGCCATCACGTGCGGGTTCCCCGCCGGATCGCGCATCCAGGAAAAGCGGGTGATCCCGAGCGGCGCGAACAGCTCGCTCCGCATGTACTCGTCGAGCTTGCTGCCGGAGGCCTTCTCGACGATGCCGGCCAGCAGGTTGACGGCCTTGTTGTTGTAGAAGAAATCGGTGCCGGGATCGTGCGCCAGCTCGGCGGCGAGGGCCAGCTGCACGACGTCGCGGCTGTCGTAGACCTCCTGGGCGCTGGGCTCCGCCTGCAGCCCCGAGGTATGGTTCATCAGCTGGCGCAGCGTGATGGCCTTCTTCTTTCCCTGCTTCCACTCCGGGTAGAAGGTCGCGACCGGCTCGTCGAGAGAACGGATCTTGCCGGTGTAGATGAGGTGGCCGATCGCCAGGTTGACCACCGACTTGGTCGCCGACATGGTCTCGATCGGCGCGGCCGGCTTGCCGAAGCGGAAGTCGGCCGCCAGCCGGCCGTCCTTGAGGATCACCACCGCGTCGGAATGGGCCGCCCGGGCCCGCTCGAGCAGGTGCGCCAGCGCCTTCGCGTCGATCCCCGCCGCGCGCGGATCGACCGCTGCCGCCGGAGCAACCGCGGCAGCGCCTTCCGGGGCCGCCGTGTAGTCGACGTATTTGTGCAGAAACTCGGTGCTCGGTTGCCCGCTGGCCGCCTGCCCGGCCGGCGTGGTGGCGGCCGGGGCCTGCCGGCCCCCGAGCGGCGGTCCGGCAACCAGCGCGCCGAGGACGGCGGCAGCGGCAGACCACAGGACGAGCGGGATGGAGAATCGCTTCCGGATCATCGACGGTACGGCAAACCTTACCGGCTATTGTACCTTGCTTTCGTTGTGCGCCCCGATGGCCGCCAGGGGCGCGCGCCGGCAAGGGCAAGAGCCCCCGCGGCCCGCACGGTCGCGATCCGCGAACCGCCAAGCGATGGCCGCGAGGGGCTTGCCGTCCACTTCTACGGAACGGAACACGAGAATGTTGCGGCACCGGCGCGTTGCCGCGCCCGCCCTGGCGCACGGACCAATCTCGTTCTAGCGCGGGCGGTTGGCCTGGGCCGCAGGGACGCCCGGACGGCTGACTGCGGGCGCCGGGGCTCTGAGGCGAGCGAGGGCCTTGGCGGCGAGGGCGCTGGCGGCGGCAAGCTGGTCCTTGTCGGTCTGGACACTGAAGACGAGATGGGTCGTTCCGCTGAGCACATGGAGCTGGTCGAGCTGGCCGCCGATCCAGAAGGCGCTGTCGCCTAGCTGCGGCACTTGCTGAAAGACCGCGCTCGAGGCGAGCGACCGGAGGCCCGACTCGGCGGCATGAAAGAGGCGGGCGGCCTGCTCGGCGGTGGGGTAGCGGCGCACCTGGAGACCGACCAACCTGGGCGGCACCTCGCCGCTAAGCGGGTAAGAGCATTGCGATGGGTCGCGGCCGATGGCGTCGTCGAGAGTGCTGCTGAGCGAGCCCGACACCTTGCCCGTGATCTGTTCGACGTCGGCCGGCGCCAGCAGCGCGCATGCGTCAATGATCGCCGCCGGAGGCGCCGAGGGCGCCGGAGCCGTGGCCATCGCCGGACTGCCTGGTGTGGCTGCAGACGATGGCTGCGCACCGGGTGCCTGGGCCGCGGCGCCGGCCGGCCCACCCGGCCGGCCGCCGGAGGGTCCGCCGCACCCGGCGAGCCCGCCGAGCCCCGCGAACACCGCCAAGCTCAGGGAGAGCAGCGCTGACCGGCCAAGTCGCCGCGCTGGCGGCAAACTGGCCGCTGCCGGCGATCGAGTACCGGGTCTGGTCGCGCTTATGCGGTAAGCTCCGCCCACCTCCGGCCGTTCTGGATACATCGGTTGGACCCCTCGTCGCAACCCGCGATATTGGCAGTATTGTAAGCCGCGCTTGCCTCGGACATACCCTCCCGCCCCGCTCCGCCCACCGCTCCGCGCCTGCAATCGAAGGAGCCGGCCAACGTGAGGCCGGCGCGGCCGGGCGAGGGTTGGACCCGCCAATCAAAATCCTGGATCGGAGCTGAAACATCCCGGCGTCCCAGGCCGTATTACGAGCAGGTTCAAAGCTTCGGCGCGCCCCCGCCGGTGCTGGCGGGCTGGCGGCGCGGCGCTCCACGAAGGAGGCTCCTGTGAAGAAGAGGTGGGTGCTCGGCGCGGCGGCGGTTCTGCTGGCCGGCGGGGGGGTCATCGCGGCCGTCTCGGCCAACAACGGCAAAACGAAGAGCCAGGATCTCCCCTTCCGGCTCGGCAAGGTCCAGGCCGAGGACCTGCAGGTGAGCGTGCGCGAGGTCGGGATGGTCGACCCGGAGGACAAGGTCGACGTCAAGTCGGCGGTCTCCGGCCGGGTGACCTCGCTGCGGGTGCGCGAGGGCGACACGGTGACGGTCGGGCAGGTGCTGGCCGAGGTCGAGCCCGACGTCAATCAGGCACAGTCGCTCTCCGACGTCAAGGCGGGCGTGAGCCAGGCGGAGCTGCGCCTGCGCGACGCCGAGCGCGCCCTATCCGTGCAGCAGGCTCTGTTCGACAACGGACTGATCGGGCGCGATGCGCTGCGCAACTTCCTGACCGCGCGCGACCTGGCGGCCGGCGACGTGAAGGCGGCCCACAGCCGCTACCAGATCGTCGAAGACCGCGGCATCCCGATCTCCGGCGACGCCTCGACGCAGAAGGCGCGGGTCACCGCGCCGCGCGCCGGCGTGGTGATCACCAAGGGGGTCGAGCTGGGCGAGACGGTGACCTCCGGGGTCTCGTCCTTCAATGCCGGCACGGTGCTGTTCACCGTCGCCAACCTCAAGTCCATGATCATCCGCGTCAACCTGAACGAGGTCGACATCGCCAAGGTGCACGTCGGCCAGCCTGTGAGGGTGACCCTCGACGCCTATCCGCAGAAGACATTCACCGGCAAGGTGCGCTTCGTGGCGCCGGCGGCCAAGCAGCTCGACAAGATCAAGGTCTTCAGCGTCGAGGTGGCGCTCGACGCTCTCGGCGACGACTTCCGCACCGGGATGAGCGCCAACGTCGAGATCCTGGGCGACAAGCGCCTCCACGCCGCCTCGATCCCGCTCGAGGCGCTGGCCAGGCGCGAGGGCGACACCGTCGCCTACCGGCTCAAGAGCGGGCTGCCCGCGAGCCAGATCGCCAAGGCCCGCGAAGGGCTAGGGGGGCGCGACAAGTTCGTCTGGCTCTCCGACCACTGGCGCGACTATTTCGACGTGGTGCCGGTCAAGGCGGGCGTAGCGACGCTCGAGCGGGTGGAGATCCTCGCGGGGCTGCGCCCGGGCGAGCAGGTGAGCCTGGAGGACCCGACCCGCAAGAAGGTCGAAAAAGACGACGAGAACAACTGATCGACGAGAGCAACTGATCATGGACGCTCAGCAGCCGCCCGCCCCGCCCATCGCGCCGATCATTCAGACTCACGAGCTGACCAAGGTCTTCGGGGCGAACGGCAACGCCGTGCACGCCCTGCGCGGCGTCGACCTGCGGGTCGAGCGCGGCGAGTTCGTCGCCCTGGCCGGCCCGTCGGGGTCGGGCAAGTCGACGCTGATGGCGATCCTCGGCTGCCTCGACTCGCCGAGCGGCGGCAGCTACGAGCTGGGCGGCCGGCCGGTCCATCACCTCTCGGGCGCCGAGCTGGCCCGGGTGCGCAACGAGGAGGTCGGATTCATCTTCCAGAGCTACAACCTGCTGCCCAGGGCGTCGGTGCTGCGCAACGTGGCGCTGCCCATGCTCTACGCCGGCATCGGCCGGCGCGAGCGCCAGCGGCGGGCGATGGAGCTGCTCGAGAACGTCGGCATCCCGGAGAAGGCGCATGCGCTGCCGGGCACTCTCTCCGGCGGCCAGCGCCAGCGGGTGGCGGTCGCCCGGGCGCTCGCCAACAGTCCCTCGCTGCTGCTCGCCGACGAGCCGACCGGCGCCCTCGACTCGCAGACCGGCCGCGAGGTGCTGGAGCTGTTCTGCGACCTGCACCGGCAGGGCAATACCGTGCTGCTGGTCACCCATGACGCCAACATCGCGGCGCTGGCCCAGCGGCGAGTCGAGCTCCGCGACGGCCTCGTCATCTCCCCGGAGGCGGCCGCCGCATGATCGGCTCCGGCAAGCTCGCCGAGCGCCTGCACGACGCCTGGACCGAGCTGCGCGAGAACCTGCCGCGCACCGTGCTGCAGACGCTCGGGGTGATCCTCGGCGTCGCCTCGGTGGTGGGTGGTTTCTCCATCTCCGACAGCCAGCGCAAGCGGGCCGACCAGCTGTTCGTGCGCGTGGGAGGCCTCGACAAGCTCAACGTCAACCCGTCGCCGGTGGTCGAGCAGGGCTCGCCGACCGCCCTCGAGACCGCCAACCTCGGACTGCGCTCCGACGACGCCGACCGCGGGCGGGAGCTCGACCGCAAGCTCGTTCACGGCGCCAGCGAGCAGAAGTTCGCCAACACCCGGGTGCGCTCCGATCTCGCCGATCAGGAGCGGCGGGTGACCGGGGTGCGCGGCGATTTCCTGGCGCTCAACGGCTACGATGTCGAGCGCGGGCGCACCTTCTCGACCCACGACCTGGAGAGCGCCTCCCCGGTCGCCGTGCTCGGCAGCCAGGCGGCGGCCGACCTCTTCCCGACCGGCGAGATCATCGGCCGGCCGCTGCGGATTGGCGACGTGCCGGTGACGGTGATCGGCGTGCTGCGCGAGAAGGTCTTCCGCTTCCGCAAGAACCAGCACAACATCTTCGCCTGGCGCAACCGGCTGGTGGCGGTGCCGGCGGCGCTGGTGAGCCGGCGCATGGAAGGTGATGCCTACCGCCGGCTCGACCGGGTCACCTTCCGCGTTCACGACCTCAATGCCATGGCGGTCTTCGCCAAGAGCCTGGGCGCCATGCTGCAGGCGAACCACCGCCAGCAACGCGACTTCCGCCTCGACGACGTGGCGGCGCGGGTGCGCCGGATGCGCAGCCAGGGCGACATCTACGACCTCGTCTTCCTCTGTTCCGGCATCCTGGCGCTGCTTGGCGGCGGCCTGGTCAACGTCAACATCCAGATGGCCTCGCTCAAGGACCGGGTGCGCGAGGTCGGGATCAAGATGGCGATCGGCGCCTCCGGCGGCGAGGTCTTCAAGTCGTTCATCACCGAGGCGCTGCTGGTCACCCTCTTCGGCACCTGCTGCGGACTGGTGGTCGGGGTCGTCTTCTCGAAGGTCATCACCGCGGCGATCGGCGTCCCGCTGTCGATCGCGGCGATGAGCTTCGCCTGGGCCGCCGCGCTGGCCGGCGCCTTCGGATTCCTGTTCGCGCTCTACCCGGCCTGGAAGGCCAGCCGGCTCTCGCCCATGGAGGCGCTGCACTATGAGTGAGCAGCTCGCCTGGACGGGACAGCCGCAAGGGGCCGCCGCCGCCGGGCGAGCGCGCGCCGTCCCGAGCAGGCGGAGCAGGCGCAGATGGCGCGGCCTGGGCGCCCAGCTCAACCTGCTGTGGGAGGTGGTGGCGAGCGGCTTCGTCGAGCTATGGGCCCACAAGCTGCGCTCGCTGCTGACCTTGAGCCTGCTCACCCTGGGAGTGTTCACCCTGGTGGTGATGACCTCGCTGCTCGACGGCGTCATGGACAAAATCTCGACCGGCTTTGCCGGCATGAGCTGGGACGGCACGGTGGTGGTGGCACCCAAGGACCCCAAGACCACCGAGGACCAGAAGCGCTTCGCGATGAGTCCGGGGCTGCGCTACGAGGACCTGCCGCGCCTGACCGCGCCCTACCCGGCGGTGCTCGGCTTCGTCCCGCGCGCCTACAAGCGCACGCCCGTGCGGGTCCCCGGAGGCACCGAGCAGGTATTCGTGACCGGCGTCACCTCCGAGTATGCCGCACTGATGAACCGTCCGATCGGCCTCGGGCGCGGCCTGACCGACGACGACGAACGGCGCCGCTCGACCGTGGCGGTGGCCGGTGCGACGCTGGCCGCCAAGCTCTTCGGCGGCGCCGACCCGGTGGGCCGCGACGTGCAGGTCGCGGGCGTCTCCTTCCGTTTGGTCGGCGTCCAGGCGGCGGGTCAGATCTTCAACGACGAGAACTGGATGGACGCCAACGGCATGCTCATCCCGCTCTCCACCTACATGGACCGCATGGACCCCGATCACAAGCTGGCGCAGGTCGGGGTCAAGCTGCGCCGCAAGCAAGACCTCGACGAGGTCTCGGCGCTGCTGGTGGGGCGCGTCAAGCAGGCGCACCACGGGATCGAGGACGTCGAGCTGACCGATCTCGGCGCCGAGGCGGCGCGCTCCTACCAGAACTTCCTCGACCAGATGCACGGCTGGCAGGTAGTGCTCTTCAGCCTGGCGGGTACCGTGCTGCTGATCGGCGGGGTCGGCGTGCTGTCGGTGATGCTGATCTCGCTCTCCGACCGCCACTTCGAGATCGGCCTGCGCAAGGCGATGGGCGCCACCGACCCGCAGATCTTCACCCAGTTCCTGCTCGAGGCGCTGGTCCTGGCCGCCCTGGGCGCCCTGGCCGGCACCCTGGTGGGAAGCGCGATCTGCCACGCGCTGGCCGACAAGTTCCCCTACGGCCTGGTAGTCAACCCGCTCGGCCTGCTCGCCGCCTGGGCGACGGCGCTGCTGCTCGCCCTCTCCTTCGGCCTCTATCCCGCCATCCGCGCTTTTCGCCTGTCGCCGCTCGAAGCGATGCGCTGATCGCCGCTTCGCCGTTCCCTTCCCGGCTCATCCGACGCTCTTCTTCTTTTCGGCGCCGGCCGCGAGCGGCCGGCGCCCTCCGCCGCGCCGTCCGCGGCCTGCCGCGGTGCTGCGCCATTTACTGTATCGTCCCATCATGCCGGCACGGCGCGTTCAGATCTCGATCGATGAAGAGTTGCTCCAGCGCAGCTAGATGTTTCCTGTTTGCCTTGTTGCATCGTAACGGAATCCGCTCCTGGACGCCTCTTACGTCTGGGCGCTTGGGAAGGTTCGTGACGGCTGTCGCCGCGCGGAGCAGGCGCTCGCGATCTGCCGCGCCCTCGGCGACTCCTCACGCGGGGGGATCGTCAATCTCTCGCGGCGCAAAAGGAGCCCGATCATGAGGAGCATGGGAGTTGCGTCCACTTTCGCGCTGTTAGTGCTCAGCTTCACGACCGCCCACCTGGCCTCTGCCCAGCCAGCCGCTAGGGGCAGCTACTGGTTCTTGCTCGAAGACGGCTTGCCGAAATTCGTGGACTTCTACGCCAGTACGGACGCGCGAGGCACTACTACCGGCCAGATGACTTTCACCGACCAGGCGAGGATCCCCGACGTGGACGACGCGGAAGACCCTGGCGCAGGCGATGCCCCCCCGCAGTTCTACGTGAGCGCGAGCTTCGATGGCCTCAAGGTAGACTCGGTCTATTCCCTCGTTGATCTATTGAGATGGGAAGGCCGTATCGTCGTTCACCCGTAGAAATGGGGGCTAGGGCGGCGGGGAGTCGTCGTCGCTGGCGGCGGCGCTGCCGGGGCCCTGGTTGATGTAGCCGAGGGAGGTGAGGAGGGTGCGGGTCTCGGAGTCCATCTCGCGGCCGGGGCCGCAGGTCGAGGCCTGGTCGACTTCGACCGGGTACCGGCGCGCCTTGTCCCAGCTCCACAGGGCCCGCTTGAGGCGCTTGAAATCGTCGGGAAACTGCGTGACCACGTTGCGGGTCTCGCCCGGATCGTCGCGCAGGTCGTAGAGCGTGAAGCGGACGCCCTCGCCGCCAATCCAACGCTGCTCGGGGCGGGTCTGCGCGAAGACCAGCTTGAAGCGGCCGTCGCGCACGATCTTCTGCCACTTGTTGTTGGTCTCCCAGCCGGCTTCGGAGAAAGCGAGCCCGGCGTGGCCGGCGGGCGCTCCGGAGGCGTCGGCCGGCACGGCGGCCATGTCTGGGCTGTCGGCTTCGGCGGCGCTCGACTGGGCGCCTGCGGCGCGTGAGGCAAGCGCGCCGTTGCCGGCACCGGCGCTGGCCGCTACGGCGCCGCCTCCGTGCATCGCGGCGTCCGCCAGCGCGGCGGCGCGAGATTCGCCCTGCGGCGCGATGCCGCGCAGACGGGGCGTGAGGCTGCGCCCCTGCTTCCACATGCCTCCGGGCAGCGCCAGACCGCCGGTCTCGAGCAGCGTCGGGGCAAGGTCGACCAGCTCGACCGGCCTACGATCGATGCGCGGCGCGAGCACCCCGGGGTAGTGAAAGATGAGCGGCACGCGCAGGCAGGTCTGGAAGCCGAAGCGGCCGTGATCGAAATAGTAGAGATGCTCGCCGAGCGACTCGCCGTGATCGGAAGTAAAGACGGTCAGCGTGTGGCGGAGCAGATCGCGCCGCCGCATCTCCGCCAGCAGATTGCCGATCTGGGCGTCGGTGTAGGCGATCGCGGCGTCGTAGCGCGCGACGTAAAAAGCCAGTTCTTCGTGCCGCTCCAACACGTGCTCGCTGCCGATGCCCCCCATCTGCTGGCGCGGGCGGTCGGGAGAGATGTTGATCTTCGGCGAGGCATCGAAGTGCTTGTCGCCCTGGAACCGGTCGCGCCACGGCGCCGGTGAAGCGTAGGGGAAATGCGGATCGAGGTAGTGCACCCAGAGGAAATAGGGGCGCCGCGACCTTCCTGGAGAGCCGGCACTGGCGGGAGCGCCGTCCGCCTGCGACTTTGCCAGCTTGTCGAGCAGGCCGACCGCGAGGCGGGTCACCGCCTCGGCGCGGGTGGGATCGGAGCCGCGCGCCGCCCCCTGCAGCTTCCAGGTCTCGACATAGGTGTCGAAGCCCTGATCGAAATAGAACTCGCTGCCCAGGGCACCGTTGGAAACCACCGCCTGGGTGGAGTAGCCGAGCCGCTTGAGTGCCTTGGCCAGGGTCTCGAAACGGCAGGAGATCGGGATCCCCACCCGCCGCACGATGTTGTTGTCCTTCGAGTAGGTGGCGGTGAACATCGAGGCGAACGACGGCGTGGTCTTGGGCCATTGCACCGCGGTCTCGTCGAAGCGCACGCCCTCGGCCGCCAGCCGGTCGATGGCCGGCGAGGTGGCGCGCCCGTAGCCGTAGCTCGACAGGTGGTCGGCGCGTAGCGTGTCGACCGTGATCAGCAGGATGTTGCTGCGCGCCGGCAGCGGCTCGACCCGCCGCTCGCCGGCCGGGCGGCAGCTGCTTGCCGCGAGAATGGCAAAGACGGCGAAGAGCTCTATCGCTTCTGCGCGCGGCATCAGTGAATCCGCCGCCGGCGGTTGCGGATGTAGTCGGCGAGGATGAACTCGCCCAGGTTGTACGGCGAGGCGAAGTAGGCGCGGCCGCGATTGATCTGGGTTAGTTTCTCGACGAACTGGGTCAGCATGGGGTCGGTCGCCAGCATGAAAGTGGTCACCACGATCCGCTGCCGCCGGCAGAGGTCGGCTTCCTCCAGCGTCAGGTTGACGATCCGCAGGTCGAGGCCGAAGGGGTTCTTGTAGATGCGGCCGTTCTCGGTGATCGCCGAAGGCTTGCCGTCGGTGACCAGGAAGATCTGCTTGTTGGGCTGCTTGCGGCGGGCGAGCAGCGAGCGCCCGAGCTGCAGCGCCTCACGCGTGTTGGTGTGAAAGGGGCCGGCCTGAATGTAGGGGATGTCGCCGAGCGCCACCTGCTCGGCGCGGTCGCCGAACAGGATCACCGACAGGTGGTCCCTCGGGTACTTGGTGGTGATCAGCTCGGTCAGCGCCAGCGCCACGGTCTTGGCCGGCGTGATGCGGTCCTCGCCGTAGAGGATCATCGAGTGGCTGACGTCGATCGCGACCACTGTGGCGCAGGCGGTCAGGTGCTCGGTCTCGAAGATCTCCAGGTCTTCCTCGGCGAGCGTCAGATCGCCCTGGGTGCGCCGCAGGGCGTTCTCGAAGGAGCGCGGCGCATCGAGCAGGTGGAGGTCGTCGCCGAAGGCGTAGGGGCGCGTCTCGGGCAGGCGCTCGATCCCTTCGCCGGCGTCGCGCACCGGATGGTAGCCGGGACCGGCGCGGTCGAGGTTGCCGAAGATCTCCTCGAAGGCGCTCTTCCTGATGCGCCGCTCGCCGCCGCTGGTGAGCTGCAGCTCGCCGCGGCCGTCGCGCGCCACCAGGCTCTGCTCCTCGAGCGCGGCGAAGAACTGGTCGAGGTCGAGCTCCTCCGGAAGGTAGCCCTGGCGCTGCAGGTGCCGCATCCAGTCCATCGCTTCCTCGACGTCGCCGCCCGCCGCGAGAACCAGCTGGTGCCAGAGCCGCAGCAGGTCGAGCCCGGCCAGGATGCGCCGGATCAGCTCGGGGTCGAGGTAAATGTATTGGTGCCGCATTTTCCGAGGCGGGTCGTGCCGCCGGGATCAGTTGATGTCGCCCCGGCCGCTGCCGCGCCTGCCGGGGCGCGGCTTCAGGAGCTGGAACTTGAGCATCTCCTTGTAGCTCACCTGGCTGTCGATGTCGTTGCGCGCCAGCTTGAGGTGCTGGTGCAGCCCCTCGAGCACCATCTCGGCGGCCAGGGCCCGCTCCTCGCGGCTGCGGCCGTGGCGCGCCGCCACCTCGGCCAGGCCCGGGATCTTGCGCATCTCGGCTTCGTACTCGGCGAACGACTGCTCGTCCGAGAGGGTCACCGCGTTGCCTTCGGCGAACCAGCGGACGATCGGCGCGTAGGGACCCTTGTCGTCGTCGCCGCCGCTGCCCAGCTCCTTGCCGACCTCGGGAAAGCGGGCATCGAAGAGCTTCTTGACCGCCAGCCCGATCAGGCGGCGCGCCACCACCTCGGCCCCCTGCTGCTCGCCCTCGTAGACCATCTCGACCTTGCCGGTGATGGCCGGCAGCAGCATCTGCAGGTCGCAGAGCCGGGGGTGGACCGGGTTGTCGCTGGTGGCGAGCGCCCGGCGCTCCAGGTTCGAGGTCAGCAGCTCGATCGCCGAGATGGCCACCCGGGCGCTGACCCCCGAGGACTGGTCGACAAGGTCGCTCTCGCGAGCGGCGAAGCTGATCTCCTCGATCAGGCGGCGGAACTCGTCGGGGATGACCACCGCCGGGAGGTCGCGCTCGGTCCACGCTTCCTGGCGAGTGATGTCGGCGGCGACCTCGATATCGGGCGGGTAGTGGGTGAGGATCTGCGACGAGATGCGGTCCTTGAGCGGCGTGATGATGCTGCCGCGGTTGGTGTAGTCCTCCGGGTTGGCGGAGAACACCAGCAGCAGGTCGAGCGGAATGCGCACCGGGAAGCCGCGAATCTGCAGGTCGCGCTCTTCGAGGATGTTGAACAGCCCCACCTGGATGCGCGGCGACAGGTCGGGGAGCTCGTTGATGGCGAAGATGCCGCGGTTGGTGCGCGGCACGATGCCGAAGTGGATCACTTCGGGGTCGGCAAAGGTGAGCTTGCGGGTGGCCGCCTTGATCGGATCGATGTCGCCCAGCAGGTCGGCGATCGAGACGTCCGGGGTCGCCAGCTTCTCGTTGTAGCGCTCCTCGCGCGCCAGCCATTCGACCGGCGCCTCGTCGCCGGCCTCGGCCACCAGCCGGCGGCCGGTCGTCGAGATCGGGCACAGCGGGTCGTCGTTGAGCTCCGAGCCGGCGAGCACCGGCACCTCGGGGTCGAGCAGCGTGACCAGCGAGCGCAGGATGCGTGTCTTGGCCTGGCCGCGCAGGCCGAGCAGGATGAAGTCGTGGCCGGCGAGCAGCGCGTTGACCACCGCCGGGATGACCGTGCGGTCGTAGCCCAGGATGCCGGGGAAAAGCGGGCCGCCGCCGGCCAGGCGCTCGCGCAAGTTGTCGCGCAGCTCCTGTTTAACCGAGCGCGGTCGGTAGCCGGCCGCCTTGAGCGCTCCCAGCGTGTTGACGGCGGAGACCTTGGGCATCAGTCGTGCGGCTCCTCGAGCCAGCGCTCGGCGTCGATGGCGGCCCGGCAGCCGGTGCCGGCGGCGGTCACCGCCTGGCGGTAGCTGGGGTCCATGGCGTCTCCCGAGGCGAAGACCCCGGGGACGTTGGTCTTGCTGGTCGGCTCTGCCACCTTGATGTAGCCGACCTCGTTCATCTCCAGCTGGCCGGCGAAGATGGCGGTGTTGGGCTGGTGGCCGATGGCGAAGAAGACTCCCTGGGTGGGGTAGTCGGAGGCCTCGCCGGTGCGCAGGTTGTGCAGCTTGACGGCGCTGACCCCGCCCTCGCGGGCGCCGACAATGTCGGTGACCACGCTGTCCCAGATCCAGGCGATCTTGGGGTTGGCGAGCGCCCGGTCCTGCATGATCTTGGAGGCCCGCAGCACATCGCGGCGGTGAATGACGGTGACCCGGGTCGCGAATTTGGTAACGTAGATCGCCTCTTCCATCGCCGAGTCGCCGCCGCCGATCACCACCACCTCCTTGCCGCGGAAAAAGAAGCCGTCGCAGGTGGCGCATGCCGAGACGCCGTAGCCCATCAGCTCATGCTGGGCCGGCAGGCCGGGGAGCTTGGCCGTCGCCCCGGTGGCGACGATCAGGGCGTCGCAGCGGTAGGTCGCTTCCTCGGTGCGGACGACGAAGGGGCGGGTCGAGAGGTCGACCTCCCGGGCCGCCTCGAAGCGGACGACGGCGCCGAAGCGCCGGGCCTGCTCGCGCATCTTGTCGATCAGCTCGGGCCCGAGAATGCCCTCGGGGAAGCCGGGGTAGTTCTCGACGTCGGTGGTGATGGTCAGCTGGCCGCCGGGGTGGTCGCCCTCGAGGACGAGCGGCGCCAGGTCGGCGCGCGCCGTGTACAGGGCGGCGGTAAGGCCGGCCGGCCCGGAGCCCAGGATGATGACCCGACGGTGCGACAGCTGCTCGACCTGCGCCGCGAGCGGTTGCAACGGTTCGACAGTCGACATGGGGAAGGCTCTCCACTCTCCTCTTGGATGACGGGTGGTGCGACGACCGGGAGCGCGCGGCGGGCTGGCGAAGGTCGTGCGGCGTGGCCGCAGTATATAGCAGCGCCGCGCCACCTCATCCCCTTGGGTCGCCGCCGGACCGCACCGAGCCGTCTAGCCCCCTTGGGTATCGGCGAGGCCGGGCTGCGCCAGGCCGCGCCCGGCAGTCCATGACTAAAGCTACAACAAGGTCGCCCGCGGGCCCCATTCCGCGCCGGCCGGCCGGGGTAGTGGGGTAAAGTCGCAGCGATGGCCATCAGCGTCTTCGATCTCTTCACCATCGGCATCGGCCCCTCGAGCTCGCACACGGTCGGGCCCATGCGGGCAGCCAGGCGCTTCGCCCAGCGCCTGGAGCGCGGCGGGATGCTGGACGATGATCAGAGTGAGCGCCCGGAGTGCCGGGCGTACCGGGTGCGGGTCGAGCTCTTCGGGTCGCTGGCCATGACCGGCAAAGGGCACGGCACCGACAAGGCGGTCCTGATGGGCCTCGAGGGCGAGACCCCGGAGGAGGTCGATCCGGGGCGGATGCCCGAAAGGGCCGCCGAGATCCGGCGGACGGGGCGCCTGCGCGTGCTCGGGAAGGCTGCGGCCGAGATCGAGTTCGACGAGAAGCGCGACCTGATCTTCAACCGCAAGCAGCTCCTGCCGTTGCACTCCAACGGCATGCGCTTCGCTGCCGAGGGCGCCGCCGGCGAGCTGCTAAGCGAGCGCACCTACTACTCGATCGGCGGCGGCTTCGTGGTCGACGAGGAGGCGGCGGGCAAGGACCGGCTGGTGCCCGACGAGACGGCGCTTCCCTTCCCCTTCACCAGCGGCGCCGAGCTGCTGCGGCTGAGCCGCGAGCACCGCCTCGCGATCTGGCAGCTGATGCTCGCCAACGAGCGCAGCTGGCGCGGCGAGGCGGAAGTGCGCGCTGGGCTGCTGCGCATCTGGGAGGCGATGCAGCGCTGCGTCGAGCGCGGCTGCCACCAGGCCGGCGTCCTTCCCGGCAGCCTGAAGGTGCCGCGCCGGGCGCCGCGCCTCTACGCCGAGCTCACCGCCCGCACGGCGGAGCCGGCGACCGACCCGCTCACCGTGCTCGACTGGGTGAATCTCTTCGCCCTGGCGGTCAACGAGGAGAACGCCGCGGGAGGGCGCGTGGTCACCGCGCCCACCAACGGCGCTGCTGGGATCATCCCGGCCGTCCTGCACTACTACCGCCGCTTCACCCCCGGCGCCGACGACGAGGGGGTGATCCGCTTCATGCTCACCGCGGCGGCCATCGGCCTGCTCTACAAGGAGAACGCCTCGATCTCCGGCGCCGAGGTCGGCTGCCAGGGCGAGGTCGGGGTCGCCTGCTCGATGGCGGCCGGCGGCTTGGTCGAGGCGCTCGGCGGCACCGCCGCCCAGGTCGAGAACGCCGCCGAGATCGGCATGGAGCACAACCTCGGCCTGACCTGCGACCCGGTCGGCGGCCTGGTGCAGATCCCCTGCATCGAGCGCAACGCCATGGGCTCGGTCAAGGCCATCAACGCCAGCCGCATCGCCCTGCGCGGCGACGGCTCCCACAAGGTCTCCCTCGACCGCGTCATCAAGACCATGCGCGAAACCGGCGCCGACATGAAAACCAAGTACAAAGAAACCTCCCGCGGCGGCCTGGCGATCAACGTGATCGAGTGCTGAGGGGCGAGCTACCGCCGCAAAGCCGCCGAGAGAGGCAGCAGTGTCAGCGCGAGTAGCTGCGGATCACTGAAGCGCCAAGGGAGGTCGGCACCACTCGTCACTCTTGTTGGTGCGGCAGAAACCGGTAAACAGAGGACCGAGTTCGAAAAAGTGTGGTTGCGGTTGGTCAGGAAGTTTCACCGAGAGCCTCTCGAACGGCTCTTCGACGGGTAGAACTAGGGTCAGGCTGCTGGGCCTTACGGTGACCAGCCCACCGTGCTCCGCCGCGTTGACCTTTTCATAGGGTACGCTGAGTTTCAACACTCTCTTGTAGTCTGCCGCGGCGCTCTTCCCGTGAGCGCCCGCGGAAACGTCCTTTCGCAACGCTTCAACTTGCACCGGTCCTCCCGGGCCGTGTGGGCTTGGGGCCAGGGCCCTGGGCAACGAGACGATTCTGGCAGCGGTCTGTCTCAGGTTCTGCCCGTCGATTGTCAGGGTAACAACGACGACCCGTCGCAGTCCCTGGTTGACCGTGTCATCCTCTGCTCGAACCGGCACCGGCTTGGTGGTGCTCTCGGCGGGCGCGGCTGTGGGCCCGGCACTGGCGGTGCCGACTACGAGAGCGGCGAGCCAGCAAGCGAGTGGTATCATCTCCCTCACTCTCATCAAGGATAGCAGACGGTCTGACACTTCGCGAGCCGTGCCTCGACGCACTGCCTCGCTGCAAGTGTCCAGTACCCGTCCTTATTTCCGGAAACATCTGCCATGATTTCCAGCCCATCGCCGGACAGATGCCAATAATTAGAAGCCGAGATCTGCCCGCATTGGCCTCCATTCAAGGCACTGTTTCTTCCATAATCTTCACACTCGGCCTTGCTTTGGAAGAGGTTTCGACACTTGTCGCCCGTCCAATGCCCTCCGCCGGGATACTCATCGCCGAGAGCATGGAGGAAATGACCGCTCTCGTGCACAAAGAGGTAGTCGCTTCCCATTGAGACGCCATTGACCGACCCCGATCCCTGCAGATGGACGTCTGCGCAGTCGCCTATCGCCTCCCTATGGAGTATCACGGCACCGGTGAGCACCTGGTCCATCCCTGTTGCGTCACCGAGGAACTTGCGGATGCAACCGGCGACGACTCCGGCACCAGTAGGTCCCACCCATACGTTGAAACGTTCCCGGGCGTCGGCGTAGGACTTGGCGAACGGCGAGGTGCCCCAAAAAACGCTCTTAATGATTGCAGCCACATCACTAGTGAAGCTCGGATACGCATCATCTGTGTAGTCTTCGTTCGGGAAGAAGCCGATGTTGATGGTGGATCCCTCAGGCCTGTGGCTGTGCCAGACGATGGGTCGCAGCAGTCTCATGGGCGAGAGAGGCGCCACCAGAAAAGTGACTTCCTCGTCGGCTATGGTCTTTCGCGCTGCTGTTGTCGCCGTGGCTTGGTAGGTGACGAGCGTGCCGCTATCGAACTTTTGGGTGTAGGTACATGGTCGATCGCCGAATGGACAGTTCTGCGTCACCGACACTGCGTTCTGCCGGCCAGGAGCAAGACTTGCGATTGTTCCGTTGTTCAGTGTAGGGCCTGTCGCCTTGCCCCAAATAATGACGATCGACATGCTAGTGACGGCTGGATCGGAGAGCCGCGCCTCGATGGTCACCGATTGCATGCCATCCGGTATCAGTGGCGAGTGACTGCTGAAAGCGACTCCGATCGCGTGGCCAGGGGTCGAAAGCCACAGGAAGGCGATTGCAAGCGACGGCGGAAAAGCAAGAGGAGACGGCATTGCTTTGATCCTGTGGTCCTCTCTCCGGTGTTGACTAGTGAGGAGGCCAAGGCGGGAACTTCTGCGCGCCGCAGGCGGTTTTGTTACCTGGGTAGCATCCTTCCTCCTTCTTGCACTCTTTACAGCTGTCTGAGACGAACCTGGCCTCGTCGTCTGCGCTCGCCATCACCTTGTTTTTCGTATTGACAAAATTGAGCAGCGGACAACCCTCCGCAGTCTTTGGATCCGGCTGGATCCTTTCGTACGGCAGGCATGTCTTGGTTGCGTGGGGAATAGGACGCTTCGCTAGCGGCAACGGCTTTCCTTTTGCATCACGCGCCGCTATGTTGTAGTAGAGCTCGAAATGCTTACCAAGGTCATGGTCGTTGCATTTGTCGAAGTGATCCTCTTTCTCCCCCGGCACATTCACCACCCAGATGTTGACGAAGGCACGCTTCCCGGGCGAAAGGACAATCTCAGATTCCGCTGATTCTTTGATGCTGGAGAGATGAAGCGTCACGTTCGAAGTGCGTGGCAGCGTGAACGCGACCATCACGGCGTCGGCCAACGCTTGCGAGCCTAGGCCTTTGAGGCGCGCCTTGAATAGCGGTGCGAACTTGTAAGAACAGACGCTCTTCGTGCCGCCATCAGCCACCGCCTCCGTTAGGTGGCAGCTCGAGATGTTGCCGTTGGGGATGATCGCGCGGGCCGCGATCGGACAGATGCCGGGACGGCCGGAGAGGCAGTTCCTGTCGATGGTGTAGCCAGCCTGGGTTCCTGCCACCCAGGAGAACGAGGTTGAGTCATGGGCGTTGACGGGCAAGGGGGGCGCCCGCTTCTTGCGAGTTGCGAATTGCAGCCTGGCCGCGTCGGCTGGAGTAGTGAAGGTTATTTGTTGGTCGAGAAGCGAGAAGGGGCCATTGACATTGCTAACCAGCCCGTCCTCCGTGGAGGGATTGCAGGGAGTACCCTGAAATGCCTTTCCGAGCTCGGCGTCGGCTTTGCAGTCATAGCTACCGTGCTTGCAGGAGTCGGCTTCGACGAACAGGGCTGGAAGGTGCGGTGGTATTCTGCATCCGTCCGATGCAAAGACCGGTCCCCGCACGTCGGGGAGCAGGACCTTTAGGGACAGAGGGGCGCCGGGCTGGGCTGGGTTGATGGGCACGAATGCCACGAGGCCGACGAAAATGATACGTACGATGAAGGTCTCGATCATAACTTCCTCCTTTAGTTGATCGGTCCTGCGGAAGAGCCGCCAATGATCTCGAAAGCAGCCCACGCGTGGGGCGCCCGCCCCGAAGGATCGGCGCTCCGGAGCAGGTCGATGACGGTGAAGCGCAGGGCAGCAGCGGGGTCGATGCCGCTTGTGATGTAGGTATGGAAGCGATCGAAGAGCTGGGATGCCGCGCGATCGTCGACCCGCCAGAGGCTAGCCAGGACGGTGGGTACCCCGGCGGCCAGAAGAGGGAGCGAGAAGCCGAGGACTCCTTCGCTCGGCGAGCTAGGACCACGCGCCGTGTCGCAGGCGGAAAGCACTACGAGGCGAGTGTGTTCCAGACGGTTGCCG
Source organism: Thermoanaerobaculia bacterium (assembly GCA_035544875.1). Taxonomy (GTDB): domain Bacteria; phylum Acidobacteriota; class Thermoanaerobaculia; order Multivoradales; family UBA5704; genus JASLEW01. The sequence goes on from DASZZP010000127.1 coordinate 52,612, forward strand.
AGCAGCTCGTTGGCATAGAGGATTCCGCGATCGCCGTTCCGTGGGTCCGGTGCGAGGAGCAGAGAAGAGAGGAAAGGGCTCCTGAGATTTGGCAGCGAGTGCCCCGCGAAATGGATCACGTCGTTGTCTACGGCGGCGTGGAGGAATAGGTCCTTCGTGGCACGCTCGTCGAGGAGGATCGTCGCCTTGCTGTAGTGGGCGGCCACCGCTCGCGCCTCGGCGGCGCTGCCGGGCAGCATTTGAAGATCGAGAAAGAGATCACGCCGAACGCGTGGGTCGCCGACGGCCAAGACGGTGCGAGGCGGCCGTTGAAAGAGCTTACGGCAGCGCCGGAAGCAATGGAGGAAGGCTCTTGCACTTGGAGCGATCACGACCGGAGTATCCTCGATCACGAAGCGGGCGGTCGCGGCGTTGCGCAACGCCGCGAACGGAACGCCGTAGAGCGAAGCATCAGGAATGACTACGAGCAGTGAGCCGGGCGTGATGAAGGAGCGGACCGGACCGAGAAGGAGAGTGTGGAGATAGGCAGAGAGCCGGTCGAATCGCGCTTCATCGTTCGCATGTTCGAGGAGTTGGATGGCGTGCGTGAGACGGCGAGTGTCGACGGCGATCTGACGCATCGCCAGGAAGCCCCGACGCATAACCCAGATCGCCATGCGATCACCACCACCTAGCCAGTACTCAACGATCGTAGTGTTGGGGGGTATCTCGGTGCTCAAGCGAGAGGCATCGAAGACGCTGGTGTTGTTCGGAGCCGGTAACGCTTCATCAACCTGTCCGTCCCCGCGCGCCAAGGCGTCGAAGAGCGTGCGCGAGCGCGAGCGCTCAAGGTAGGAAAGAGCAGCCACCGAATCGTTCTTGCGCTCGATCTGAAAGCGGATGATCTCAGCGAACAGATCATGGACTTGGTCCAGGTAAGAGATTCGCTCGCTGTCGTCGGCGATTCCGCCACGCTGCAGGTCGCACTCCTCGATTCCGGCCGATAGGCTCTGGCCAGCTCGGTGGTCATCGCCGCGCGCCAGATCCAGGCGTGCTCGGGCGAGGTAGATTCGAGGCAAGAAGAATCGATAGTCGGTCTTCTGGGCGATCCGCAGTGCAGTGTCCAAGGCTGTAAGGGCGGCAGCAGGGTCGCTCTCCGCGCGGACAGTCCCCTCGACGAGGGCGGTCTCGCCCGCTGCGCCTTCGCGAACGTCAGTGTCAGTGATGCGCGCTACGAAGCCCTTAGCGATGTCGAGATCCCGAAGAGCCAATTCGGTTCGCCCAAGGCGCTGCAGCAACTGCGCACGCTGTCGTAGCGTGGCAGCAATAGGAGCGGCTTCCCCTGCGGCTCGGATCTGGGGTAGAAGCTCGTTCTCGAAGTACAGGGCGGCGCGGGCCTCGCCTTCGGCGAACAGGGCGGAGGCAGCCTCGTCGAGAGTCATCATCAAGCGCTGGGGGTCGAGTAGCCGGCGGAGGGCGGCCAAGGCGCGGAAGCGATGCTCCCAAGAGCCTCGGGTGTCGCCGACCAGACTGAGGCTCGAAGCGATGAGGGTGTGGATCGCCAGCGCATTGCCGGTTTCACCACTGTGCTCGAATCTCGCAAGGGCAGCGGAGTAGGCGGCGAGCGATTCGGTCGGACGTGCCTGGAGGAGTCGAATTGTCCCCGTTAGCCAGGATGCCCGTCCCTGCAGAGAGCTATAGCCGGTGCCCGCGGTACGCTCGAGGAGCTGGGCGAGCCGGGAGAGGGCCACCGTGTAGTCGGAGCGCTGGTAGTCGCATTGGGCGAGCCTGAATTCAGCCCAGCCAGCGAAGGGAGAGTTAGCGCGGGCCAGCGCGAGGCGCGCCGCGGAGAACTTCAGGGCGGCCTGCCGGTAATCGCGGCGCGCCAAGTCGAGCCCTTCGCCGTAGGCCAGGTGGCCAATCACTAGGTGCTCGAGGACAGCGGGCAAGCGGGCACGATCGATTGCAGCGATCGCATCGCGTAGCAGGGCATCGCCGTGCCAGTCAAGAGCCTCTGCGATGGCGCGCGCGATGCGGAGCTGGCGCTGGGCGGCTTCCGGGTCGCCCCTGCTGAGCGCGCTGGCCCAGCCCAGTAGGAGTTCCTCCTCAGCGTAGACACGCGCAAACTCAGGAAACCTGAGTGCTGTGTCCCTGGCGGTCGCCCTGCGGTCGCCCGGGCCGTTAGGCGAGAAATCCTGGAGCGACCGCCTCCAGATCTCGGTATCGGTCGGCTCAGCAAGGGCGCGGAGGCGCCGACGAGCCTCAGCCGACCAGTTCGAGCCCGAATCGATGGCGAGATAGGAGCCCCATGCCTTCTGTGCCTCCTGCCTGAGCCCGAGGCGATCGAGAGCAAGCGCCAGGTTAAAGCGGGCCGCGGCGAGGTCTGGGCACTTCTCGAGCGCACGGTCAGCTGCGACGAGTGCGTGCACCAAATCATGTGGCTGCCCAGTGGCCGCGCGCGCGAGGTAGGCGGCCGCCAGGTCACTGAGTAGCGTTGCGTCGGGCGGTTCCTGAAGCACGGCTTTTTCGAACTGAGCGATGGCGGCTTCAGGGCGATGCGTGACTAGCAAGAAAAGAGCGGAATCCGCTAGAGCTCGCATGGAGGGCCGGTTTGTGGCCTCCCTCCTGATCCGGCGCACCGCCATGCGGAGGCGAAGGTTCGGAGGGTCAGAGCGACGCTCTGGAAGCGCGTAGGAGAGCCCGACAACACGACCTGGGGTCGGTCGCAAAGGTCCTAGAGCAGCAATGAGGTCGGCTCGGGCTGATGAAAGACTTGGTGCGACGAACTGACCGCGAACGTGTAGCACTCCGATGACGACGAGACACGAAACCCCGCTAGCGACGAGAGAACCTACCACGCAACTCCGGCTAGAGCCTGATGTCATCTCCGGTGTCATCCTAGCGGAAGACCGCACAACGACCAAACCGGAGATCTATTCCAATAGCAAAAGCAACCGCGCCAGAGCGATCGCAGAGCGGCAGTCATATCCAGTCGTGGCGCCTTTCTTCCGCACTGAGAAGGGGCGGCGCTTGGCGGCGACCGTCAGCCTTCCCGACCCTTGAAGCCGAGCGTCCCCCGGAGCGGCCCGCTAGTATTCTGGACGGACCCCGAATCGGTATTCCCACAGGTTCGCGGGTCGAGGCGTCGAGGTGACGTTCATGCAGCTAGAGTGCCGTCGTCGCAAGGTGGCAGGGCGAGGAGCCACCTTAGTCTGAAAACTGAGAAGAGGGGCCGGCGGCTTCCGGGAATCGCTTGCCAGCGATCCCCGACTATCCTGGCTCAGTTTTGGGTCGGTAACGACGCTGGAGGCGGTTGCCGCCGGGTGGTGACTCGGTCGTGGATGCTCTCGGAAGCCTGAGCGCTCGAAGAGGGCGGCGGTGGCCTGGTTGGTAACGCGGTAGGCGAGGCGAAGGTCGGGGCGGACGGGGGCTTCGCGGGCGAGGGTGGCCAGGCGGGAAGAGAGGTTGCTGGGCAGAACGAGCACGTCGACGATCAAGTCGGGACGGACGCCAAAGGCGGCCACGACGGCAGGTTCGTCGTAGCAGGTCTGCTTGGCGAAATCGTAGAGCGTCACTTGCTCGGCGGAGCTGATCACGACGGCGCGATGGCCGGCGCTCGTCAGGCCGCGGAAGAGGGTGGCGATCAGGTCGTTGGCTTCATAGCGATCGTCGATGGAGGTGGCGGCGCCGAGCGCTGCGGCCACCTCCTCGCAGCAAGGGAGCTGGGCGACCGGCTCGGCCGGCGGCTCCTGGCCCTTGGCCTTGAAGGCCGGGTAGAGCTGATTGCGGTAGAAGCAGCAGGTCAGGTCGCGGTCGAAGGCGACGCCGAGGTGGGTTGGCTCTCCTCGTCGATCAACCTGTGCAGGAAAGAGGCGAAACCGTAGACCGCGCCGACCCGTTTGCGTCGGCTTTGGCGAGCGACGCGGCAGCGAGAAATGGGCGCGAAAGATGTAAGGGCTGGCGTCGACCAGGTAGACCGTGTGCGCGTGCAGGGAGGACGGCCGGCAATGTAGCGCGTCCGGGCGGGCCGGCCGGACGCCCGCCCGGTCCGCCCGGCAAGCCGCAGGCCGGACCTGACCGCGAAATCTCGGTCGCACAGGCGAGCAGGCGAAGCAGCGCCGCGCTGAGGACGGGTGCGCGCCTGGCCGCGGCCACCGTCGGCGTCTGCGGTTGGCCTGACACCGCAAAGACAACCCTGTTCACGCGCCTGACACAGTCCCGTCTCACTCCCTGCCTAGGATGAAGTCGAGAAGCACCCCTCGACTCCCTGGAGCGCCAGACCCATGCCGTCTCCAACTATCTCGCGCAGCTCGGCGTCGCCAGGACCGCGATCCAGCTCCAGGCCGAGTCCTCCGACCAGCCGCTTGGCAGCAATACGACGACTCGCGGTCGCGGCCTCAACCGTCGTGTCGACGTGACCGTCCTCGCCCCAGCCCACTGAGCGGCGTCGATCGCTTCGGTACCTGGCATCAGAGAGAGCCCGCAGGGGAATACCGCCCGTCCTTCACCGCGCGGGCGGTGAATGCCTCGGATTCTCCCTCGAGCCGTACAAAACTGCTATTCTAGCCGTACTGGGAAGGAGGATGGCCGTGGAGACCGTGAAACTGACCGTGCGCCTGCCCAAGCGGGATATCGAATTCGCCAAACAGTATGCTCAAGCACACCGGATCACGGTGACCGAGCTGATCGACCGCTACCTGAGGTCGCTCCAGACCGGTACCGGCTCGATCCACCCGGAGGTCGAGAAGATCTCGGGCCTGATTCCCGCGGAGGTAGACGCCAGGACCGAATACCTCGATCACACCCTGCGGAAGCACCGATGAGGCTGATGCTCGATCTCAACGTCGTGCTGGACGTGGTGCAGCGGCGTGAGCCCTTCTACCTGGCGTCTGCGGCGGTCTTGAGCCGGGCGCTCCAGAAACCGGACGTGGTCTGCCTGCCAAGCCATGCGCTGACCACGCTCCACTACATCGTGGCCAAGTACGCTGGCGCGGAGCACGCGGGTGCGCTGGTAGATTGGGTCCTGGCGCATCTGGAGATCGTGCCGCAGGATCGCGACCAATTCATGCGAGCGAGGAGCCTGAGATTCGATGACTTCGAGGACGCCGCTCTATCGAGCGCCGCCGAGGCAGCCGGGTGCGAGCTCATCATCACCCGCAACGTGGCGGACTTCGCCTCTTCGCCGGTCCGCGCAGTCACTCCGGAGGAGTTCCTCCTCGCCGGTTGACCGGCATCTACGCGAACAGACTGAGAAAGGCCTCTCGATGGCAGCCACGATCGCGCTGCCGGTGGTGATCTGGCGGGAGATTCGCCGCTCGGGCGCGGTCAGGAGGGCTGGCGGCCCTGGCCGACCGGGGCGCCCGGGGTGCGGGGGGCGCGGTAGGCCTCGTCGAGGGCCAGGACGTCTTGCTCGGAGTCGCCGCTCGTGGGCCTCGCGCGCGACCTCGAGTGCCCGGGAGCACTTCTCCTGCAAGGCGTCGAACCGCCGCCGCGCCGCGGGCTCGAGCCGGCGTTCCAGATCGGTCTGCCGCAGCTCGGCCTCGCCTGCTTCCTGGCTGCGCCGCCACCGCCTTCTGAAACCTCGGGTTCGAGGCGAGCAGGACCAGGAACGCCGCTTCGGCGCCCGCTCCCAGCAGCCAGAAAGCGGATGGCCGAAGCCGAGAATGCCGAAGGCCAGGACCGCCAGCAGATTCAGCGGCACTCGACCGAGGCCGGGGACGTCCGCGCCGGCCCGGAAAGCCTGCTTCAGGTACTCGAGCATCGGTCAGCTGGCGCCATGCGCACGCTCCCACGCCGCCAGCAGATTGCTGATCACCTCCGCCCGCGGCGGAGTGCACACCGTTCCGAGGTCGATCTGCAGGCCGAAGCGCTGGTAGGCCACGAACGGGCTGCTGGCGAATCGCACGGGCACCGCCGGATTGCCCGGGCGGAAGCCGTGGGTCAGCGATTCCTTCTGGATCGGCTCGCTGCTCAGGAAATCGAGAAAGCGGGCGGCGGCGTCCTTCTGTTTGGCGCTGCTCCAGGGCACGTCGAGGATGTAATAAGGGTTTTCGTTCCAAAGGTTGCGCCGGGGATAGACGACGTGGAGCTCGCCCCAGCGTCTCTCGGCGTTTTTCATATAGTCGATCGCCACGCTCTCGTACACCACAAGCGCGTCGAAGGCTGAAGGGCCCTTGAGCACCATCTCGCGCATCATGTTGCCAGTCGAATTGGACAGCCCGGTGACCGCCCGCTCGAAGCCCTGCGACCAGCTGACGAAGCCGCCCCTTCGAGCGATCTTATCGGGATCAGATTGACCTTGATCCGCTTGCCGGCCGAGGTGCGCCCGAACTCGGAGGTGGCCCAGGTGAGCCAGCGCTCTTTTTCGGTGCCATAGGCGACGCCGATCTCGGCCTCGGCCGTTTCATCGCCCTGGCCCTCGCGGCTGGCGCCCGTTGCCGCTGGCTGCCGGTCAGCCGCGGCCTGGCCGGCTCCCGGGCGCGGCGCTCCGGCGATCGCTTTCTTGACCAGCAAGAAGTAGGCGCCATAGACGCAGCCGGCGACGAACAGCGCCACGGTGAGCTTGCCCAGGAAGGTCAAGCGGGAGGGTTGAGGTTCGCTCATCTGCTCTGGCCGCCTCTCCGAGAAGAAATTCGAGATGTCGCGAAAGACGGTGCGGATGTTGGCCGGGGTGCCCTGGTAGAACTTGGCGCCCGAAGCGGCCGCAATCAGCTCCCCGCGCGCTTGCCCGCCGACCCGCGCTGATCTCATTGGGTGCGCGGGTCCTGACCTCCGGGGAGAGCCCTCCGGGGAATGCCGCACGTCCATCACCGGACGTGCGGCCTGCCCGCGCTTAAAGGAACAGGTCGGGGAGGAGGGGGGCCTCCGGCTGCACCGCGTAGCGCTCGAGGTCGGTCACCCCGGCAGCCGCCAGCACCTCCTCGTCGATGAAGAAGTTGCCGGTCGTCGTGCGGCTGTCACGGGTCAGGATGGCGTGCGCGGCGTCGGCCACGATCTCCGGCCGGCGGCAGTTCTCGGGCGGCACCGACACTCCGAGCATCACCAGCGCGGCGGTCGCGATGACGGTGCGCGGCCAGAGCGCGTTGACCGCGAGGCCCTGGCCGCGGAACTCCTCGGCCAGGCCGAGGACGCACATGCTCATGCCGTATTTCGACATGGTGTAGGCGAGGTGGCCGCCGAACCAGCGCGGCGCCAGGTCGAGCGGCGGCGAAAGCATCAGGATGTGCGGGTTGGCGGCGGCAAGCAGATGGGGGAGGCAGGCCTGCGCGCAGGCGAAGGTGCCGCGCGCGTTGACCCCCCACATCAGGTCGAAACGCTTCATCGGCGTCTCCAGGGTGCCGGTCAGGCTGATCGCGCTCGCGTTGTTGACCAGGATGTCGATACCGCCAAAAGCGGCGACCGCCTGCTCCACGGAGGCGGCCACCCGCGACTCGTCGCGGATGTCGACGGCGATCGCCAGCGCTCTGCCGCCCGCGGCCTCGATCTCGGCCGCCGCGCTGTAAATGGTGCCGGGGAGCTTGGGATGGGGCTCGGCGGTCTTGGCCGCCACCACCACGTTGGCGCCGTCGGCGGCGGCGCGCAGCGCGATAGCCTTGCCGATGCCGCGGCTCGCGCCGGTGATGAAAAGAGTCTTGCCCTTGAGATCAGTCATGGCGGCAGATGTTACACGAGCCGGCTCGCCGGCGGCAGGAGCGTCCCGGCGGGCCAATCTGGCCGCACTGAAGAGGGGACCGCCATGAGCACCGCCACGCCGCAGAGTTCCGCCTCCGGGCTGCGCGCCTTCGGCCTGATGTGGTTTGGCCAGCTGATATCGTTGGTGGGTTCCGGGCTCACCCGCTTCGCGCTTGGGGTGTGGATCTATCAGCGCACCGGCTCGGCCACCCAGTTCTCGGTGATCGCGCTGTCATCCTGGTAGACGTGGGCCGCCAGTGTGGTCTCGCGGACCGATGGACGCGCTCGAGAACATCCGCGGGGCGACCGTCTTCGCCCAGGCGGCGCTCGACGAGCCCGACGACGCCACGGCGCAGAAGCTGATGCTCTATGCCTCCTTCAACACCCGTGACAGCATCAAGGTGCTGGACGAGAGGAGCCTGCACCTGGCGTCGCTGCCGCGGCTCAAACGGGCGTTGCTGCAGGAGACCAACGCCGCCGCCACCAGCGACAAGGCGACGCGCAAAGGCGATCAACCTGATGGCCGCGGCGAAGGCTGGAATCCTCATCCACTAGCGCGCCGCGACTGCTCGCGCCATCGCGTCCCCGGGCGGCGGGTCGAGACCAGGTCCCGGCCCGCCGTCCTTTGCGTCCGCGATGGCTTCTAGGAGGACGAAGACGATGACTGAGCGCAGCCGGAGAAGGACGACTCCACGGGCCCGCATCGCTGCCCGTGCTCTGGGGAGCGGGCTGCTGGTCCTGGCGGCCGGGGCCCTGAGCTCGGCGCCGCCGGCGAACCCCGCGGTCCCCGCGATGCCGAGAGCCAGCGCGATCCGCGATCAAGTGCGCGCCTACCGCGTGCGTCACGACAAGGAGATCGTCAAGGAGCTCGCCGACTGGGTGTCGCTGCGCAATGTCGCCGTCGACCGCGCCGACATCGAGCGCAACGCCCAGGCTCTGGTGCAGATGCTCGGCCGGCGCGGCATCGAGGCCCGGCTGCTGACCGCCGGCGACTCGCCGCCGGCGGTCTATGGCGAGTTGCGCGCCGCCGGAGCGCGCCGGACGGTGGTCTTCTATGCCCATTACGACGGCCAGCCGGCCGACCCCGCCGACTGGAAGAGCGATCCCTGGCGGGCCGTGCTGCGCAGCGGACCGCTGACCGCCAAGCCGCGCGACATCGATCTGGCGGCGGTCGCCGGCCCGCTCGACGGCGAGTGGCGGCTCTTTGCCCGCAGCGCGAGCGACGACAAGGGTCCGATCGTCGGCATGCTCGTCGCGCTCGACGCGCTGCGCGCCGCCGGCATCGCCCCCGCGGTGAATCTGAAGTTCTTCTTCGAAGGGGAGGAGGAAGCGGGCTCGCCCCACCTGACGGCGATCCTCGAGAGCCACCACGACCTGCTGGCCGCCGACGCCTGGGTGCTCGCCGACGGGCCGGAGCATCAGAGCGGCCGCATGCAGGTCTGTTTCGGCGCCCGCGGCGCCTCGACCGTCGAGGTGACGGTCTACGGCCCGGTGCGCGCCCTGCACGACGGGCACTACGGCAACTGGGCGCCCAACCCGGCGGCGCTGCTGGTGCAGCTGCTGGCCTCGGTGCGCGGGCCGCAAGGCGAGATCCTGATCCATGGCTTCAACGACGAGGTGCGGCCGCTCAGCGACAGCGAGCTGCGGGCCGCCGCCGAGATGCCGCCGGTCGAGGAGGCGCTCGAGCGCGAGCTCGGCCTGGCCTGGACCGAAGGCGGCGGCGCGCGCCTGCAGGAAGCCGTCATGCGGCCGGCCCTCAACCTGCGCGGCCTCAAGGCGGCGCAGGTCGGCAAGCAGGGGCGCAACGCCGTGCCGACCGAGGCCTCGGCCTCGATCGACTTCCGCCTGGTGCCCGATCAGACGCCGGCCAAGGTGCGCGCCCGCTTCGAGGAGCATCTGCGGCAGGCGGGCTACTACCTGGTCGACAAGGAGCCGGACCTCGCGACCCGCCGCGCCCACGCCAGGATCGTCCGCCTGGAGTGGGAGCTGGGCTACCCCGGGGCGCGCACCTCGATGGACCTGCCGGCGTCGCGGGCGGTGCTCCGGACGGCGGAGGAGGGGGTGGGCGGTGCGGTCATCAAGGTGCCGATGCTCGGCGGCAGCATCCCGATGTATCTCTTCACCGAGAGCCTCGCGGCGCCGGTCATCATCGTGCCGACCGTCAACTACGACAACAGCCAGCACGCCGCCGACGAGAACCTGCGGCTGCAGAACCTCTGGGACGGGATCGAGCTCTTCGCCACCCTCTTCGTCCGCCTCGGCAACGGCTGGTGATGCGGGCTCTAGCTCTAGCCTAGCTCCCTCCGGCGGTGCCGAGCCCGAGGGATGAAATGCTGCGATGTGGCGCTGGAGATCTGCTCGAAGCATCGATCGGATCGCCCCCCGCAACCCCCGCGAGTCCCCTTCCCGGTTGTCGGAAGCCGCCGGGTCCCTGCCCGGAGGCGCCGGGGGGGAAGGGGACGCCCCCTCCCCTGGCGCTTGAACCAGTTTCGTTGTAGGCCGGGGAGGCTACAGCACGGAGGCGCCGGGCGCGACCAGCTGATCGATGCGCGCCGCCTCGTCGTCGCCGATCGCGAGCTCGGCGGCGCCGAGGCTGTCGTCGAGCTGCTCCATGGTGCGCGGGCCGATGATGGCGGCATGGACGTCGGGGTTGCGCAGCACCCAGGCGTTGGCGAAGCGGGCCAGGCTGACCTGGCGGGCCTCGGCCAGCGGCAGCAGCTGCTCGACGATCTCGAGGCGGCGGCGGAACTTGGGGTTAGCGGGATCGCCGATCCAGCCGCGCGCCCGCGGGCTGTCCACCGGAGCGCCGCCGCCCAGGCGGTACCTGCCGGTGAGCCAGCCGCCTTCGAGCGGGCTCCAGACCAGGTTGCCGATGCCGAACCGCCGGGTCATGGGGAAATGCTCGAGCTCCATCGTCCGGCGGAGGATGCTGTAAGGCGGCTGCAGCGCGACCAGCGGCTCCCAGCCATGGCGGTCGCAGAGCCCGAGCGCCTCGACGATCTCCCACGCCGAGAAGCGCTTCTCCCAGGGGCCGGGCCCCTCGTAGTGATTGGTCGAGCAGCCGAGGTAGCGGACCTTGCCCTGGCGCACCAGGTCGTTGAGCGCCGACAGCGTCTCGGCGAGCGGCGTCGTGGGGTCGGGGCGATGGATCTGGTAGAGGTCGATGACATCGGTCGCCAGCCGGCGCAGGCTCTTCTCGACCTGCTCCTGGATCGCCTTGCGCGACAGGCCGCGCTCGTTGGGGCCGGGACCGACCGGCGCGAACACCTTGGTTGCGAGCACCACCTCATGGCGCCGTCCGGCCAGCGCCTTGCCGACGATGATCTCCGATTCGCCCTCCGAGTAGCCGTTGGCGGTGTCGACGAAGTTGATGCCGGCGTCGAGCGCCCGGTGGATGATGCGGATGCATTCGCCATGGTCGGGGTTGCCCCACTTGCCGAACATCATCGCGCCGAGACAGAGCGGAGAGACCTTGAGGCCGGTCTTGCCGAAGCTGCGGTATGCCGAGTCCATCGTTGCTCTACCTCCTCCTCTGCCGGGCCGGGCCGGCCGCCATTCGCCGGCCGTCGGCCGGCCCACCCTTGCCCCCTCTCGACCAAACCCCGCGACTCGGGGCATAATCGGCGCGAGCCGGCACATAATCTACTACCGCTTACTCGAAGACCGCTCGCTGGGGCGGTGCTGATCCGCTCCGGGAGAGGCACCGTAAGCTCGGGCAGGGTTCGAGTCGCGCTTCGCGCGGCGCCCGACGGAGACCAACGGAGACCAACGGAGGCCGACGGAGGCCAGATTGATGGCGATGCCGATGGGGAAGGGCGACGAGACGGTGACCGCTAGACAGCTGTTCGTCACCGGAGGGACCGGCTATCTCGGCGGCGCGCTGCTGCCCGTCCTGCTGGCACGCGGTCACTCCGTCCGCGCCCTGGTGCGCCCGGGCGCCGAGCGCAAGCTGCCGGCCGGCTGCGAAGCGGTGGTCGGCAACGCGCTCGACGCCGCCACCTTCGCCTGCCGGGTCGCCGCCGCCGATACCCTGATCCATCTGGTCGGGGTCTCGCACCCCGCGCCCTGGAAGGAGGCCGAGTTCCGCCGCGTCGACCTCGCCTCGGCGCGCGCCACGATCGCCGCCGCAAACGCCGCTGGGGTGCGCCAATGCGTCTACCTGAGCGTGGCGCAGCCGGCGCCGGTGATGCGCTCCTACATCGCCGTGCGCGCCGAGTGCGAGCAGCGGTTCCGCGACGCGGGCCTGTCCGCCACCTTCGTCCGTCCCTGGTACGTGCTCGGTCCGAGGCACCGCTGGCCGTTGCTGCTGGTCCCGCTCTACGCCCTCGCCGAGCTCCTGCCGGCAAGCCGCGAGACCGCCCGCCGGCTCGGCCTGGTGACCCTGAGGCAGATGGTCGCGGCGCTGGTCTGGGCGGTGGAGCACCCGGCCGCCGGCACTCGGATTCTAGCGGTCGACGACATCCGCGCCGGCGGCCGCACCGCCGCTTCCACGGTGCCTGCGGCCGCAGAGGGGGCCCATTCCGGATGAGGCGGGCGCGGCGGCCGGAAGGGTGCTTGCGTTGAGCGCCCGCTCCGGGAAGACCGACTCGGGCGGCCGGCGCCGCCGCAATCTCGAACGGATTGCCGGGTGGCCGGCCCGCACCCCGGCCGGCGCCGCCCTCCTGGCCGGCGCCGTCGCCGGCTGCACGCTGGCCGCTCTCGCCTGCCCGGGACGCGAACGGCAGGGCAAGCCCCTCCCGAGCCGCGGCGAGTTGGCTGCCAAATTGGGTTCCTGGCGACCGGTCGAGGGCCGCCTGAGGGACTTCGCATACGCACCGTGGCAGCCCGCACAGCGCCGCGGCGCGGTCGCCAGCGACGAGGTTCAGATGCTGGGGGACGTGCTGCGAATCGTGCCGGATCGCGACACTGCCAGCAGCGTCGAGGGGCTTGCCGAGGCGGCACTGCTCGCCCTGATGGCGCAGCATTATGGCGAGGCGGTCGCGAAACTCGAAGACGCCGCGAAAAGCTCCCCGCACGATCCCGGCAACTGGAGCGATCTCGCCGCTGCCTACCTGGCCCGCGCTGAGGCCGACAGCAACCCCTCCGATTACGTCCTCGCCCTGCTCGCTGCCGACCGGGCAGTCCGCGCCGGGCGCAGGCTTCCGGAGGCGCGCTTCAACCGCGCCCTGGCGCTGGAGTGCCTCTACCTCGCCGACGATGCAGGCTCGGACTGGAAGGTCTATCTGGACCTGGACCCCAAGTCAGGGTGGGCTGGCGAAGCGAGCGATCACCTCCGACGCCTGGCCCAGCCCTCCAAGCCGGAGATCTGGCGGCAGCAAGCTCCACTGCTCGACAGCGCCGCTCTGGCCGGCGATCGGGCGACCGCCCATCGGATCGCGGCCGAATTTCCGCAACCCGCCCGCGAGCACCTCGAGGAAGAGATCCTTGCCAGCTGGGGTGACGACTGGATCCGTGGCGATGCCAAGGCCGCGGAGCGCAAGCTGCGGACGGCGCACGGCATCGCTGCCGCGCTGGCCGAGCGGGGCGAGCATCTTCCCGCCGAGGCGGTGGCGGTGATCGACAGAGCGCTGGCGCAGCCTGGTTCCACCAGCCAGGCGGCCCATCTCGCCCGCGGCCATCGTTCGTACGCCGCCGGCCGCCGGCTCCAGGCCGGCTTTCAGCTGGAACTCGCCGTGGATGAGCTGCGCCTGGCCCGCGCCGAGCTGGAACGGGGCGGGAGCCCCTTCGCGGCCGCGGCCTCCCTCTACCTTGCGGTCAGCGACTACAACCGCCGGCGCTACGACGCGGCGTCAAAGGTGGCGCGCGAAATCCTCCGCCAGGGCGCGTCGTGCGTCTGTCCGAGCCTGCGGGGTCGGAGCGAGGCGGTCTCCGGCATGGTCGAGTTCATGCACGCAGATCTCAGCTCGGCGCTCGCTTCCTACCGCCGGGCGCTCAATCTGTTTGAGCAGAACGGCGAGCTCCAGAACCAGGTCATGGTCGAGACCCTGCTGGCGCAGGGCCTGAGCTACCTGGGCGACGGCCGCTCCTCCTGGCAGTATCGATTGCGGGCGCTCTCCAAGCTCCGGGACACTCCCGACCCGCGGCGGCAGGAAGCGCTGCTAGGGGAATCGGCGCTCGCCCTCCGCCAGGTGCCGCCGGTCGCGATCTATTTCCAGCGTGCATTCATGAAGGCCGCTTCAAAGCTCGGCGATTCCGTCTTGCTTGCCTGGGGTCTTGTCCCCTTGAGCGTTCTCGAGTACCAGCTCGGCGACCGAGCAGGAGCAAGACGAGACCTGGACAGGGCGGCGAGAGCGAGCGCCAGCATCGCCGATCCGGCGCTGCGCGGTCAGATCGAGGCCGACCTGCTCATCGCCCAAGCAGACCAGGAGAGCTCGCCGGGCGCGGGCGCGGGCTCGAGGCTACGTGCCTTAACCCAGGCCATCGACCTCGATCGGGGTTCCAGGAACCACATCCGTCTTGCCGAAATCCTGCTCGCCCGCGGCCGCACCTACGTCGCGGCGGGAGAGCTGCAACATGCCGAGGCCGACATCGCCGACAGCATCACGGAGATTGAGCGGCTGCGCGGCAAAGTTCCGGGTGAACCGTTGCGTATCTCTTACTTTGAAACGGCGCAGCCGGCCTACGACGAGATGATCGCGCTGCAGGCCTGGCGCTACGGTCGTCCCGAGCGCGCACTCGACTATAGCGAGAGGGCCCGCGCCCGGGCCCTGCTGGATGCGTTCGGCGGGCGAGCCCGGGATATGCCGGGCAGCCAGCCGCATGACGCCACCCTCCTCGCCTCCTCGCTCCCGGATTTCGAGGTGGTGGTCGAATATGCGCTCCTCGATCAAAGCTCCGTGGCCTGGGTCGTGCGCCGCGGCCATATCGATCAGGTGGAGATTCCTCTCGGCGCCGCCGCCGCCTCCAGCCTCCTGCGGCAGCTCGGCGAAGCCGTCGAGCGTGACGTGTCGGGGGCGGCCGCCCCGGCCGCTGCAGCCGAGCTCTTCGAGAAGCTGATCAAGCCGCTCCTCCGTCATCTGCGGCCAGACGAGCCGATCGTCTTCATTCCCGACAAGAGCCTCTATGGCGCACCGTTCGCCGCGCTTTTCAACAAAGAGACGCGCCGCTATCTCGTCCAGGAGCACCCGGTGGCCGTCGCTCCGAGTGCCACGTTCCACCTCATTTGCACTCGCCGCGACCGGGCCCTGGCCCGCGGCGCCGGCCATGGAGCGCTGCTGATCGGCAATCCAGCCTTCGATCGCCGGAGCTTTCCCCGCCTGCCGCCTCTTGGCGGGGCCGAGGCCGAGGTGCAGCGCATCGCCGACATCTACCCGCGCCACCAGCTTCTCATCGGCGAGGCGGCGACCAAGAAGAGCTTCCTGCAGCTGGCCGGACGGCACTCGGTCGTGCACTTCGCCGGGCACTCCCTCGCCAGCCTCGAGCTCCCCCTGCTGGCATTGGCCCCCGAGGGCGGCGACTCCGGCTCGCTCTATCCCAACGAAGTAACCGGCCGTCATTTCGAAAACACTCGCGTGATGGTGCTTGCCGCCTGTGATACCGGCGCGGCGGGGGCGGGCGAGTCGGCGGGACTGGAAGGCGTCGCGAGGATGGTGCGGCCCTTTCTCGCGGCCGGCGTTCCCGCCGTCGTCGCCAGCCTGTGGAGCGTCGGCGACCAGCCGGCGAGCGAGCTCTTCGTGGCCTTTCACCGCGAGCTCGCGGCGGGCCGCGATGCGCTCTCAGCCCTGCGCACCGCCCAGCTCTCGATGCTCCGCAACGAGAATCCCGCGGCGCGGCGTGTCGCCAACTGGGGCGCCTTCGAGCTGTTCGGCGGAGTAATGGTCGGATCATCAAATCAATATTAAGTTATTGAGTACTGCCTCCTCCGGCGATGCGAAAGCTCCGCGTCCGGCCGTCTACCTGTTTGGACTGGCCAACTGAGCCGCAATCGAAAGGAGAAAGAAAATGAGTTTCAAGTTGTTTCTCAAATTCACGGGTCTTTGCGCCTTCGTTCCCCACACCTCTGGCAAAGCGGCCCGCGTCTTGCTCGTCGACACCAGCGGTGATCCTTCAGACCATTGCGCGCCCGAGCTCAACGAGCCGCACGAGCCGGTCCTGGTGTTCGACCGTCGGTTCGTCGCGGCCGCCAATCGGCGGCAGCCGGATATGACGTTCTCCAACGGCAACCCGATGGCGATCTGCTACCTCCATGACATGGATCTCGCGATCGGCGCGGCGCGCGAGGACGCGCTGTTCATCGAGAACGGCCCCATCGGCAACTGCCCGATCGACAACGATCATCGCTCTCTCGCCTGGGTGGCGGCGCTGCCAGAGATCGATCAGAGCGCCGGAGAGGTCCATGCCGAATGTCTCGCGGCGAGCGACGTCCATCCCTCCGTCGCGGCGCGCGTGCGCCTCACGGAAGGCTCCCTGCGAACCACGGAGCTGTCGGGCATCCCGCAGAGCAGCTGGGTGCGCTGGAGCTTCCAGCCCCGCGATGGCGGAAGAACGATCGATCTCGATCGCGCCATGGCCGAAGTGGTAGAGCTCGAAGTGGACGTGCCGGGGAGCGAGGTCAGGCTCGAGACGGCCCGCTTCCGCGGTTCCCTGGCGGCCCTGCCGCCGCTGATCCTGGCGCCGCGCAACGGTCAGGTCACCGCGTGGGTGAAGAACATGCCGCTTCTCGACGTGCTCGGCAAGCGCAGCCCGGAAGCCGTTGTGGTGAACCAGCGCCGCGCTCAGGACGCTCACTTCGAACACTTCTACACCCTGTCGCCCCACGATCCCGGTCCCGGCAGGCGCGCTACGCCATTTCCGGTCGGCACCTGTCTGGCGGCGGCGCCGCCTCCCTTCGTGCCGACCCCAATGTGTCCGCCGGCCCGCTTCACGGCCAGCCCTCTCGCCTGAGATCCGGTTCCATGAGGTTTGAAAAGGTGACAGGAAGCGAAGAGAGCGGGTATGAGCGATCACTTTTCTTGCGGCGCGGCGCTTCCCCAGCCGGCGGTCGAGCAACCCGATCAGGGCTACCTCGACGGCGGCGGCTGGGGGATCGCCGCGGCCGCGGCCTGGGCCCTGGCCGGCGGACGCGGCGAGGGCATGTCATTCGCGGACGTCGAGCAGGGCTGGCAGCCCGAGCATGAAAACCTGCCGAGCGCACGGATCAAGCGGCCTATTCTGGGTGACAATCACTTTTTCTTCGGCCATGGGACGGCGGTGCTGGGCGTGGTGGCGGCGGCGCCAGAGGCGGGCATCGGCGTCCACGGCATCGCGCCGCGGGTCGAGGCGATCCATCTCTCGTCTGAATGGCTGACGCCGTCGCTCCACTCGACCGCGCGGGCGATCGAGCGCGCCAGCCGCCAGCTGGGCCGCGGCGACGTGCTGTTGATCGAGTCAGAGACCGGCGGGTTCGATCTGCCGGCCGAAGCCGAGCCCGCGGTCTTTGCCGCGATCCGCGCCGCCACGCGCCGCGGTATCGTGGTCGTCGAAGCCGCGGGCAACGGCGGCCGCGAGATCGACGGCTGCCTGCTCGGCGACTCGGGCGCGATCCTGGTCGGCGCGGTGGCGGTGCCGTCGCGCCGGCGGCTGCGCGGCTGCAATTTCGGCCGCCGGATCGACTGCTTCGCCTGGGGGGAAGGGGTGTTCACGACCGGGGACGGCGGCAGCGGCGACGATCCGGCCGTCTACACCAACAACTTCTCCGGCACTTCGGCGGCCGCCGCCATCGTCGCCGGCGCGGCGCTCGTCGTGCAGGGCATCGCGAGGGCGCGGCGGGGCCGGCCGTTCACGCCGGCGGCGTTGCGCGGCATCCTCGGGGCCGAGGCCAACGGCACGCCGCCGGCGCAGCAGGACCGCCAGCGCGTCGGCATCATGCCCGACCTGGCCAAGATCATCGCCAACCATCGGTTGACGGCACCTTGTCCCTCGCTATACAACTTGCCAGCCAGACGATCTGGTGCTGCGCGCACGGGCTGATCTCGCTGCTGCTCGCGCGGCCCGAGTTTCCCTGAGGCGAGAAGGTGGCGGCTGATCGAGGCGCTGGTCGCCGGGGCGTTGCGCGGCCTGGGCGCCTGAGCCCGGCTGCCGTGCCCGGACTGTGACCGCCGTGAGGTCCTGCGCATGAGCTCTGCAGACAGCTTGGCCGGATCGGGTGCGCTGCCAGCCGGCCGCCGCCCGCCTGCCGGGGCGGCCGCGGCGCCGGCCAGCGAGACCCAGCTGAGCCCCTGGCTGATCTCGATGGTCGTGGTGCTGGCGACCTTCATGGAGGTGCTCGACACGTCGATCGCCAACGTCTCGCTGCCGCACATCGCCGGCAGCCTGTCGGCGACCATCGACGAGAGCACCTGGGTGCTGACCTCCTACCTGATCTCCAACGCCATCGTGCTGCCGCTCTCGGGGTGGTTCTCCAACGTCTTTGGGCGCAAGCGCTTCTACATGACCTGCGTCGTCCTGTTCACCGCCAGCTCGTTTCTGTGCGGCTTCGCTCCGACGCTGCCGCTGCTGATCCTCTTCCGCGTCCTCCAGGGACTGGGGGGAGGCGGGCTGCAGCCGAGCGCCCAGGCCATTCTGGCCGATGCCTTCCCGCCGGAGAAGCGAGGCATGGGCTTTTCGGTCTACGCCATGGCGGTGGTCTTTGCGCCGGCCATCGGCCCCACCCTGGGCGGCTGGATCACCGACAACCTCAACTGGCGCTGGATCTTCTACATCAACGTGCCGGTCGGCGTGGTGTCGTTCGTGCTCACCGGCTGGCTGATCAAGGACCCCGCCTACCTGGTCGAGAGAGTGCGCCAGCTGCGCGGCCGGCTGCGCATCGACTACATCGGGATGGGCCTGCTCACGCTCGGCCTCGGTTTCCTGCAGGTGGTGCTCGACAAGGGCCAGGAGGACGACTGGTTCGGCTCCAATCTCATCGCCTGGAGCTCGGCCGTCGCGGCGGTCGCGCTGCTGGCGGTGATCTGGTGGGAGCTGCGGGTGCAAAACCCGGTCGTCGATCTGCGGCTCCTCAAGGAGCGCAACTTCTTGCTCTCCAACGTGCTCATCTTCGGCCTCGGCTTTGCGCTCTTCGGTAGCACCGTGCTGGTGCCGCAGTTCCTGCAGACCCTGCTCGGCTATTCGGCGACCGACAGCGGCAAGGTGCTGTCGCCCTCGGGCATCGTGGTCTTCTTCATGCTGCCGCTGACCGGCTTGCTCATCAACCGCGTCGGCGCGAAGCTGCTCATCGTCATCGGCTTCCTGGTGGCGGCGCTGTCGCTCTGGCTCACCTCGAGTATCAGTCTCGGCGTCGACTACTGGACGATCACGTTCTATCGCATGCTGCAGGGCGTCGGGCTGGCCTTCCTGTTCGTGCCGATCAGCACCACCTCGTTCTCGCGCCTGCCGCCCGAGAAGAGCAACGCCGCCTCGGCGCTGTTCAACCTCTCCCGCAACCTCGGCGCGAGCTTCGGCATCGCCATCGTCACCACGCTGGTGGTGCGCAACACCCAGGTGCACACCAACCTGCTGGCCGCGCACGTGACCTCCGGCAACCCGGCTTACAAGGGATTGATCGCCGGTCTGACCCAGCGCCTGGTCCAGCAGGGCGCCTCGAGCTACGAGGCAGGACGGCAGGCGGTGGCTGTCGTCGCGCGCATGCTGGCGCGGCAGGCGGGCGCGCTGGCCTACCTCGACGCGTTCCGCTTCGTCAGCCTGTGCTGTCTCGCCATGCTGCCGCTGGTCTTCTTCATCAAGCGGGTCGAGCAGCGCGCGGGAACGGCGCATGTGGATTAGGACGCGTCGGTCCGGAAAGGGGAGTCGAGCCCTCATGCACAACTCCAGCGGTTCGTGTTCGCCGGCCGCCCCCGTGGTCCTCGCCGTCTTGACCGCGCTTTCGGCGACGCCGGCCCCGCGGCTGGCCGCCCAGGCTGCCGCCGGCGCCGCGCCGGGCATCGCCCTGGGCAGCCTGGCCACGCCGCGCCCCGTCGCCCCTACGCCCAGCGCCATCGTCAAGGGCACCGAGAGCCCGTTCCAGGGGAGCGTGCCGAGCGGCGAGGCGACCGCCGAAGTGCTCCAGCTGACGCTTGCGGGCGCCCTGGAGCGCGGCCTGCGCACCAACCTCGGCATGATCGAGCGCGGCCTCGACGCCCGGGTGGCGGAGAGCGAGCGCCGGCGCGCCCTTTCGAGCCTGCTGCCACGGCTCGAGGGCAGCGTCCGCCACTGGACCGGAGAGCTCGACCTGGTGACTTTCGGGTTTCAGTTCCCCGGCGTTCCCCAGGTGATCGGCCCTTTCAGCTACCAGGATGCCCGCCTCAGCCTGACCCAGCAGCTGCTCAATCTCCAGTCGCTGCGCGGCTACCAGTCGGCACGGCAGGCGGAACGCGCCGCCCAGCTGTCGCTCGCCGACGCGCGCGACACGGTGCTGGTGGCGGTGGGCGGCGCCTACTACCAGGTGGTGGCAAGCGCGGCGCGCGTCGACACCGCGCGCGCCCAGTTGAAGTCGTCGCAGGCCCTCGACGAGCTGGCCGCCAACCAGGTGCGCAACGGGCTCGCCCCCGCCATCGATTCGTTTCGCGCCACGGTCGAGCGGCAGACCGGCGAGCAGCGGGTCGCGGTGGCCGAGGCGGCGCTCGAGAAGGACAAGCTGACCCTCGGCCGGCTGATCGGCCTGCCGCCCGGCCAGCGCTTCGCCATCACCACGCCGGTCGGCTACGAGCCGTGGAGCGGCCCCGGCCAGGAGCAGGCGCTGGCGACGGCGGCGGCCTCGCGCAGCGACCTCAAGAGCGCCGAGGCCGCCGTGCAATCGGCCGAGCTCGCCCGGCAAGCCGCGCAGGCCGAGCGCCTCCCCAGCCTCGAGCTCAATGCCGACTATGGCCGCGTCGGCAAGAACTTGGTGAAGACCGACGGCACCTTCACCGTGGCGGCCGGTCTCGCGGTGCCGGTCTTCACCGGCGGCCGCATCGGCGCCGCGGTGGCGCGAGCCGAGGCCGTGCTCGAGCGCCGGCGTTCCGTCTATGCCGATCTCACAGCGCGCGTCGACTACGAAGTGCGCAGCAGCTTCCTCGACCTCGAGGCCGCCCAGACCTCGGTCGAGGTGGCGCGGAAGAACATCGAGCTGGCAGACAAGACTCTCGCCCAGGCACAAGACCGCTTCGCCAACGGCGTCACCAACAACGTCGAGGCGGTGCTGGCCGAGCAGGAGCTGGCCGCCGCGCACGAGAACTACATCGCCAGTCTGTTTTCACACAACTTCGCCAAGCTTGCGCTGCTCCGGGCAATGGGGATCCTGGAGCGGGGAGTCAAGCAATACCTCGGTGGCGTGGCCACCTCGGGCAAGGAGTGAACATGGCACAGGTCATCGAGCAGCAGAGCCCGCCGCGGCCGGCCGAGCCGGTCGAGCGGCTGCCCGCGGCACCCCAGGAGCCGCCGCCGGAGCCATCGGCGCCATCGGAGCGATCGGAGCGATCGGAGGTCAGCGCGGCGCAGGCTCCCCCCGTCGCCGGCGGCCGCCCCGCGGGGTCGCGGGTCTCGCCGCGCTTGCGCCGGATCGCGTTCGCGGCCGCCCTGATCCTGGCGCTCGGCGGCGTCCTCTACTGGCTGCACGCGCGCAACTTCGAGGACACCGACGACGCCGAGGTCGATGGGCATCTCCATCCCATCAGCGCCCGCGTCAACGGCACGGTGGTCGCGGTCAACCCGACGGTGCAGGAGAACCGCTTCGTGGCCGCCGGCACCCTGCTGGTCGAGATCGATCCGGCGGACCTGCAGGCCGAGGTCAACCGCGCCCAGGCCGAGGTCGAGCGCCTGCGGGCTAGCGCCGCTGCCTCGCGGGCCGAGGTACCGGTGGTCGCCGCCAACGCCACCGGCCAGCTCCGGGCCGCGCAGGCGGCGCTTGCCGAGGCCCACCATGGCGTCGCCACCGAGCGCGCCAACGTGGATGCCGCCCGCAGCCGCGTCGAGCAGGCGCAGGCCAATTTCACGCGCAGCGAGGCCGACCGCCAGCGCTACGCCAATCTGCTCGAGAAGCAGGAGATCTCGCGCTCGGAATACGATCTGCGGCTGACCGAGGCGCGCAACGCCCAGGCGGCCCTGGCCGGCGCCAGGGCCGAGGTTGCGGCGGCCGAGCACCGGGTGAGCCAGGCGGAGAGCAAGGTGGCGCTGCAGGAGGCCGACCTCGCCAAGGCGCGCACCGCGCCCGAGCAGATCGCCGGGGTGCGCGAGCGCTCGGGCTCGGCCGGCGCCGAGGTCGCCCGGGCGGAGGCGCAGCTCGAGGCGGCGCGCCTCAACCTCGCCTATACCCGCATCGTCGCGCCGGTCTCCGGCGTCGTCGGCAAGAAGACTGCGGAGTCGGGGCAGCGGGTGCAACCCGGCCAGGAGCTGCTGACCATCATCCAGCTCGACGACGTCTGGGTCACCGCCAACTTCAAGGAGACTCAGCTGCGGCTGTTCCGCCCCGGTCAGCCGGCGACCGTCCACGTCGATGCCTACGGCATCGACCTGCCGGGGCACGTCGAGAGCATCGCCGCCGCCACCGGCGCGCGTTTCAGCCTGCTGCCTCCGGAAAACGCGAGCGGCAACTTCGTCAAGGTGGTACAGCGGCTGCCGGTGCGCATCCGCTTCGACCGCGGCCAGGACCCGCAGCACCTCCTGCGCCCCGGCATGTCGGTGCTGGCGACGGTGCGAGTGCGGTAGGGCGGGCTGGTCTTTCTTTTGCTTGGTTCTAGAGCGCAATTGGTCCGTTCGCCAGGCGGGGGCGTCCCCTTCCCCCCCGGCGCCGCCGGGCAGGCCGGCAGATCTACCATTGCCGGCACTCCCGGCAGGTCGGGACCCGGCGGCTTCCGACATCCGGGAAGGGGACTCGCGGGGGTTGCGGGGGGCGATCCGATCGATGCTTCGAGTAGGCCGTCACCGCCATATCGCAGCAGCGTTTCCGACCTGCCGGAAGTGCCGCAACAGGCGAAAGCTGCGGCATCCCTCGGGATTGGCACCGCCGGTGGGGGCTAAACACCAAATGCCGCGCAGACAGCTCGTACTGACAGCGCTCGCCGTGGCGCTGCTGGTCCTCGGTCCTGGTTCCGGGACGGCGGCGTCCGCCGCTGGGGACGCCAAGGCTCCGGCCCAGCTGCCGGCCCAGTACCGGCCGTGGCTCGACGAGGTGAAGCTCCTGATCAGCAAGCAGGAGCTGCAGACCTTCCTCGCGCTGGAGAAGGACTACCAGCGCGACGGCTTCATCCATCGCTTCTGGGAGGCGCGCAACCCCTACCCCGGAAGCGCGCGCAATGCCTTCAAGGAACAGTGGGAGGTGCGCCTCGCCAAGGCGCGCCAGGAGTACGGCAATATCGCCGAGGACCGGGCGCGGATGCTGCTCCTGCACGGCGAGCCGGGCAGCGTGCTCAAGACCGACTGCGGAGCGCTGCTCTGGCCGGTCGAGGTCTGGTTCTACCCGGTGGGCGATCGCATGCCGCGCGGCTTCTACCTCATCTTCTGGCAGCCGTCGGCCGGCGGCACCTATCGCCTGTGGCGCCTGAGCGACGGCGCCGGGGTTCTGCTCTCCTCCTTCCGCAGCGCCCTCGTCGAAGCCTTCAACCAGGAGGTCAACTGGCTCATCTACGAGCTCCAGCACCGCTGCCCGGTCGATGGCGTGGCCGTCGAGCGCGCGTTGCGGTACGCCATCTCGGAGGAGCAGTCAGCCTTCTTCAACTTCCTCGAGGCGCCGCCGCCCCCGCGCGACCGGGAGTGGCTGTCGACCTTCCATGCCGTGTCGACCGATCTTCCCGCGGCGGCCCCGAGCCTGGCGGCGCGGCTGGAGCTCAGCTATCCGCGGCGCGAGCGGGAGCGGACGGTGGTCGCGGCGCTGCTCCGCGTGCCCAAGTCTGGCGCCCAGCCAGCCGGGGGGCCCGGTGGCAGCGGCTCGTACGACTTTCTCGTCGAGGGCGAAGTGCTGCATGGGACGGAGCTCGTCGAGTCGTTCCGCTACAGCTTCGGCCTCCCGGCCTCGACCATCAGCGGAGCGGAGATCCCGCTGGTCTTCGAGCGCCTGCTCTGGCCGGGCGAGTACACCCTGATCGTGCGCCTGGAGGACCTCCACTCCCACGCCGGCCACCGCGAGGAGCAGCCCCTCGAGGTGCCGGCGATCGCCGAGGCGAAGGCGGCGAGCGCCGCCGCGCCCTCTGCGGCGGCGCTCGCCAGGGCTTCGCCCGCCATCAAGCTCATTCCCCCGGAAGGCGACCTCCAGAGCGGGGCGGTGCGGCTCGACGCCGAAGTGGCCGGCGACCCCGAGGCGATCCGCAAGGTGACCTTCTTCCTCGACGGCAAGGAAATGCTGACCAAGGCGCGGCCGCCGTTTGGCGTCGAGCTCAACCTGGGCAAGCTGCCGCGCAGCCGCGAGGTGCGAGCGGTTGCCTACGACGCGGCAGGGCGCGAGGTGGCGAGCGACACCTTGCTGCTCAACGCCCCCAAGCAGCGCTTCGCGGTGCGCCTGCTCGAGCCGCAGGCCGGCGTCGCCTACCGCGGGCGGGTGACCGCGCGCGCCGAGGTCCGCCTGCCCGACGGTGCGAGCCTCGAGCGGCTGGAGCTCTTCGCCAACGATGACCGGGTGGCGACGCTCTACCAGCCGCCGTTCGTCCAGACGGTGCCGCTGCCCGCCGCCGCCGGGCCAACCGTCGTGCGCGCCGTCGGCTACCTTGCTGACGGCAGCTCGACCGAGGACCTGGTGGTGGTCAACGCCCCCGAGGCGAGCGAGAGGCTCGACGTGCGCCTGGTCGAGCTCTACGCCTCGGTCCTCGACGGCAGCAACCGGCCGGTGCGCGACCTCGCGCGCGGCGACTTCAAGGTGCTGGAGGACGGCAAAGAGCAGACGCTGCTGCGCTTCGAGCAGGTGACCGACCTGCCGGTCCACCTGCTACTGGTGATCGACACTTCGGCCTCGATGGCGCACAGCCTGCCGCAGGTGCAGAAGGCCGCACTGGCTTTCGTCGAGCGGCTGATCACTCCCCGCGACCGGGCGGCGCTCCTCACCTTCAGCGACACGCCGGTGCTGCGCAGCCAGCTCACTAGTGATCACGCGGCGCTCGCGCTCGCGCTCGCCGGCCTCCACGCCGAGCGCGGAACGGCGTTCTTCGACAGCCTGGTGTACGGCCTCTCTTACATGAAGGGGATCCACGGCCAGGCGGCGCTGCTTCTCTTCACCGACGGCGACGATCACCTGAGCCATCTCGGCTTCGACGAGGCGCTGGCGTTCGCGCGCCGCAGCGGCGTCGCCATCTATGCGGTCGGGGCGCAGGTCTCGCGGCTCGACCTGCAGGCGCGCGGCCGGCTCTCCAAGCTGGCCAGCGAGACCGGCGGCCGTTCGATCTTCATCGACTCGGCGGCCGAGCTCGAAGCGGTTTACGCCGCCATCGAGCAGGAGCTGCGCGCCCGCTACCTGCTCGCCTACCAGTCGCAGAACACCGCCCGCGACGGCGCCTTCCGCAGCGTCGACGTGCGCGTCGCCGGCGCCGGCCGCGAGGTCAAGACCATCCGCGGTTACTACCCCTGACCTGTTTGCGGACTAGAGGTGCGCCGGTTGATCAAGCTTCAGCGGACCGCGAAGTAGCCTGCCGCGACGACGGCGGCGAGGAGCGCGAGGAGCGCCGCCACGACCGCCGTCCGCCGCCGCGAGCCGGGAACGCCGAGCAGACGCGAGATGCCGCGCAGGTGGCCGAGCAGGCGCACGCGCAGGGCTTCCTCGAGCTTCTCGAGGTCGGCCAGCAGCTCGTCGGCCGAGGCGTAGCGCTGCTCGGGGTTGCGGGCCAGGCATTTGAGCACCAGCACGTCGGTCGCGGGCGGCAGCTCGGCGTTGCTCTGCGAGGGTAGGGTGATCTTGCCCGCGGGAGGGCGGCCGGTGAGCATCTCGAGCAAGATCGCCCCCACTGAATAGAGGTCGGCACGCGGGTCGCCGCTCGTCGATCCGGCCGGGCCGGCCGCCGCCCGCGGGTGGGCGTCGCGCGCCTCGAGCTGCTCCGGCGCCAGGTAATGGAAGGAGCCGAGGGCATAGGCGCCGGTGCGCAGCATGCTGTCGAGCTCCGAGGACACGTCGATCTCGCTGGGGCCGAAGTCGGCCAGCTTGACCGCCCGCAGATCGGCGGCCACCAGCACGTGACGGGGTGTCAGGTGGCGGTGGGCGAAGCCGCGCTGGTGGGCGTAGGCGAGGCCGCGGCACATCCCCTTGGCGACCGCGATCGCTTCGGGCACCGTCAGCCGGCGTTGCTTGAGCAGGCGCTCGAGCGAATCGCCGGCGAAGAGCTCGGTGGCGACGTAGAAGCGGCCGCCGTCGTGGCCGCTGGCGAGCAGCTGCAGGATGTTGGGGTGGGAGAGGGGAGCGACGGCGTCGAGCTCGCGCTCGAAGCGCTCGGCCGCTGCGGGAGTGTCGAGCAGCTCGGAGGTGAAGACCTTGACCGCTACCAGCCTATCGCCGGGGCCGCGCGCCTTGTAGACGCTCGACAGGCGTCCTTCGCGCAGCGGTTCGAGGATGCGGTAGGGGCCGACCGACTCAGGGCTCATCACGCTCGAAGATCATAACCGTGTCGCCGATGAAGATGCGATCGAGCGGCGCGAGCGGCTCCCGGCTCGCGGACCGCCCGTTGAGGCGGGTGCCAAAGCTGCTGCCGAGGTCGGCGAGCACGTAGCAGCCGTCTTCCCAGGCGATCCGCAGGTGCTCTTTGCTGGCGTTGGCATCGGTCAGCGGCAGGGCGCAGGCGCGCGACCGCCCGACGATCACAGGCCGGCCGTCGAGGGCCAGCGTGCTCCCGCGCTCCGGCCCCTCGGCGACGTAGAGCCGCGCCGCGTAGGGGGGAATGGGGGTGGCGGTCTCCCCGCCCTCGCCAGTCTCGCGGTCTGCGCCGCGCGCCGCGGGGGGCCGGCGCAGCGGCGGGCGGGGTGCGATCTCCAGGGTGCGGATAGCATGCGGGATGACGATGCCGGCTTTCTGGAACTCCTCCCAGATGCGCGCCCGCAGGTCGCTCGCGATGCGCGGCGAGTGCGCCACGTCCTCGATCCAGGCCCGCAGCTCGTAGACCACGGCGCTCTCCTCGAACGACAGCAAATAGACCTCCGGCGTCGGCTTGTCGAGCGTGCCGGCGACCCCGGCCGCACAATCAGCCAGGATGCGCCGCACGCGGTAAGGCGGCGCCTTGTAGTGGACGGCGACCCGGATGCGCTCGAGGTGCATCGGGTGCGGATAGTAGTAGTTGTGGATACGCTCGTCGGCGAGCTTGGCGTTGGGGATGACCAGGTTGTCGTTCTCGCGGGTGCGGAGGTGGGTGGTGCGCCAGGTGATCGCGGCCACCCGCCCCTCGTGGTCGCCGACCTTGATCCAGTCGTTGATCCGGAACGGCTTCTCGACGCTGATCACCAGCCCGGCAAAGAAATTGGCCAGGATCGGCTGCAGCGCCAGGCCGAGCACCAGGGAGGTGACGGCGCTGGTCGCGAGCAGCGGTCCGACGTCGAAGGCCGGGAAGCTCACCTTGAGGGTGACCAGGGCGGTGATCAGGTAGACCAGCGCCATTGCCACCGCCGGCAGCAGGGGCGGCAGCCGCACGCCGCGCTGGCCGAGCAGATGGACGTCGAACAGAAACAGGGCGAGCAGGCGCAGAACGACCGCGAAGCCAAAGAAGAGCAGCGTCCAGGAGAGCGCTGCCGGCAACCCCGGGTAGGACGGGTTGAGGAGGGAAAACGTCTCGAGGGCGGCGGCGGTGGCCGCCACCAACAGCGGGAAGGTGAGCTGGCGGACCAGGAAGGAGCGCCGGCGCAGCGCGGCGATGAGCACCAGCAGCAGCGCCAGCACCGCGACGCCGCCGAGCAGGGCGATGGCGGTCTTCATCGCCGCGCCGCCGCCTCAGCCCAGGCGCTCGCGGTAGACCTTGTCCATGGCGCGGCGCAGCGCCTCGAGCCGCCCCCGCGGGCCGAGCGCAAGGGCGTCGTCCTCCTTGACCACCAGCGGCCAGTCGAACTCGACGTTGTCGAGGACGCGGATGCTCCATACCCGTTTCTCCGGGTCCCAGGAGCCCATCCTGCCGCCGGTGCCCTCTCCGTTCCCGGCAAGGTCCCATCCGGAAGGAAGGAAGCTGCGGAGCTCCTCCTCGGTGTAGCGCAGCGGCTCGGTCGAGGCCTGCATGGCGCCCATGGCGCCGCTATTGTGCCGTATCTCCGCTCGGCTGGGAAGTTGTCGCCCAACGAATCTCGAAGCGAAGGGGAGGGGGCGTCCCCTTCCCCCCCGGAGGGGTGGGAAGGGGATCGAGGGGATGCGGGGGGCGATCCGATCGACGCTTCGAGGAGTCCGCGATCGTTCCATCGGAGGGTCTGTTTCGTCCCCGAGGGCGCCGCAGGCGGTGGGGACGAAAAAACGCCCCGGCCCTTGCGGACCGGGGCTCATCAAAAAGCGCTGCGGATGTGCTCCGCCGCGCAGAGACGAGCTTAGAAGCGGAAGCCGACCGAGAAGCGGAAAGTCCTCGGCACCTGAGTGTCGGTGGGCAACAGCGGTTTGCCGAAGTTGGGGCCCTTCACCCAGTTCACCCCCTCGACCGGCGTCGTGGTGAACGGGTTGAAGGTTGCCAGGCTGGCGGTCGTGGTGTGGTCCCTGGCCGTCTGGTCGACCTTGAGCACCCCGTGCTTGTTGAAGGCGTTGAGCACCTGCGGCTGCAGGTAGACCTCGATCTGCTTGGTGAAGGCGCTCCAGGTGAAGGAGTAGTTGAACGCGAGGTCGGTGGCCTGGATGCTGGCGGTATGGAAGGCGTCGCGCGCGGTGAAGTAGTAAGCGACGCTGGCCGGCGGGCGGACGTAGCCCGGGTTGTGGACGAAGGGGCGGTCGTCGACCGCTCCCACCGCGCCGTACGGGACTCCCGAGAGATAGTTCTGCAGCAGGCTGACCTGCAGCAGGTGCTGGTCGCTCTTCCAGATATCGTAGGTGGCGAAGACCCGCAGCCGGTGCCGCTGGTCGCTGTTGAGGTCGCCGTTCGGGGTGTTCCAGCTCGCCTGCTTGTACTCGGGGAAGCTCAGGGCCGCGGAAGAGACGGGCCCGCTCCCCGCGGTTTCGCCGTCGAAGTTGCCGCGCAGGTGCGACAGCGTGTAGCCGCCGCCGACGTTCAGGCGGTCGAACGGCCGGAGCTGGAACTCGGTGAGCAGCCCGTCGTAGCTGCGGCGGACCTTGCTGGAGTTGTTGGTCAGCACCGCGAGGTCGGCTAGGGCGCCGGTAGGCGTCGTGGTACGGCCGGTCGTGAGGTCGGTCTGGACGGTGTAGAAGTCGGAGCTCTTGCGGTGGATGTACTGGACGCGCCCCAGCCCATACCTGCCCAGCCGCTTGCTGACGCCGCCGGTGATCTCTGTTGTGTAGGGCGAGTTGAGCGAGTTCTTGATGATCGTGGTGCCGCCCGGGATGTTTACCGCGCGCAGGAAGCTCTGGTTGTTGGTGAAGCCGACCGACTGGAACCAGTCGAAGATGTGCTGGATGGCGACGGCGGTCGGCACCACGGCGCTTCCCGGCGCGTTGATCGCCGGACCGCGGTAGAACCACTGGAAGGCGGCCGGGTTGCCGGCCGGGGAGGTGGAGTCGGCCTGCGAGTTGGCGATCGCCGTCACGTACTGGCCGTATCCCGCGTTCAAGATCCAGTCGCCGTCGCCCTTGAGGTCGTAGGCTCCGCCCAGCCGTGGGCTGACCCGGCTGTCTTTGGCGACGTTCTGGCCGGCGCTGTCCTTGCCGTCGTTCTTGTCGTAGCGGACGCCGAGGTTGAAGGTCAGGCGGTCGGTCAGCCGCCATTTGTCGTTGGCGAACAGCGAGTTCGTGCGGAAGTTGGTGCCGAGGCTGCTCACCAGGATCGGGTTCCACTGGATGATCGTGCTGGTGTCGGGCAGCACCTGCGGGAGCAGGCCGCCGCCGGGAGGGAAGAGGGTATTGGTGATGAAGATCCGGAAGTCGCTCCCCGACTGGTGGTTGTTGGCGTTGCGGATGTCGTTGAAGGTGTCGTAGCCGAAGGCCACGTCGTGGCTCCCCAGCCCGCCTCCCGAGACGAACCAGTTGCCCTTGATCAGATAGTCATTGTTGTCGCGCGCCTCCGGCGTGCAGACGCCGCAGAAGGTGGGGCTATTCCAGCGGCTGCCAGAGTTGGCGCCGTTGTCGACCAGCAGCGTCCCCTTGATCAGGTCGGTGAACAGCGAGCCGGAGTGCACGAAACTGAATTTGCGCCGCGAGTATTGCGCCTCCGCGAAGAAGCTGCTGCTGAAGACGCCGTCGTAGTTGATCGCCAGCAGGTCCTGGGGGAGGCTGCGGCTGACCAGGCTCGCCGTGTCCAAGATGGTGCCGAAGCTGTTGGCGCTCTCGTCCTGCTTGTTCTTGATGTACGAGGCGGTCAGGCGGTGCCCGTCGAGCGGCGACGCCGTCAGCTTGCCTTCGAGGCGGTACTCCTTGGTGGTGTCGAGATAGGGGATAGTGGTCGGCACGGCCGTCTGCTGGGATAGGTCGGTGGTGAAATTGCGGCCCGACCCGAAGTACCAGAGCTTGTCCTTCCAGAGGAAGCCGCCTAGGGTTGCTTCGTAGCGCTCGTTGACGGTATCGGTGCGCTGCACTGTCAGCGGAGTCGGCGCGGCCCATTTGTCGTTGGTCAACGAGGTGCGGAACGAGCCGTGCACCTCGTTGCCGCCCGACTTGGTGATGACGTTGATCACGCCGCCGGCGAAGCGGCCGTACTCGGCCGAGATCCCCGCCTTCTGGATCGTGGTCTCTTGGATGGCGTCCTCGATGAACAGATCGTTGGCCTGGCCGCGGATGTTCTCGTTGATCACCACGCCGTTGACCATGAAGAGGCTCTCGTAGGACTGCGAGCCGGAGATGACCAGCCCGCGGCCTGTCTGCGCGTTGGTGCCGGGCCCGGTATCGCTCACCCCCGGGGTCAGCAGCACGGTCTCCCGGATGTTGCGCTGCACGGGGAGCTTCTCGACCATCGACTTCTCGTAGGTGGTGGCGGTCTGCGGGGTCGTCGAGATGGTCTCGGCGGTGCCGGTGACCACGATGCTCTCGGTGATCCCCGTCAGCGCCATCTCGATGTCGATCTGCGAGTCCTGGGCGGCCGCGAGCTTGACCGTCCGCTCCACCTTGGCGAAGCCCTCGATCTCGTAGGTCGCTTTGTAGTCGCCGGGCGGCAGCAGAGGCACGTTGTAGTCGCCGCCGGCGTTGGTGACGACGGTGCGGCTGCCCTGGAGGCTGGGGGAGGAGACCGACACCGTCACGCCCGGGAGCGGCTTCTTGTCCGAGGTGACTTTGCCGGCGAGGTTGCCGGTCGGGATGCCCTGGCCGAGCAGCGGCAGCGCCGCTGCCATGAAGGCACAGGACAGGCCAAGGGCAAGGGTCCTTCTTCGCATTCTAAGACTCCTTTCGAGTCCAATCTCCCGTCCACGCGCGGGAGGCGGTTTAGCGGTTGGCGGCGGCCCGCTGTTGCCTCGACA
Organism: Thermoanaerobaculia bacterium; assembly: GCA_035544875.1. GTDB lineage: Bacteria > Acidobacteriota > Thermoanaerobaculia > Multivoradales > UBA5704 > JASLEW01. The sequence continues at coordinate 83,680 of DASZZP010000127.1, forward strand.
CGGAGCAATCACAAAGTCAGCCCAGAGCGGCCGTTGATGAGATGTCACATAGCAATTCGTATGCCGCTCGACGGGTCCGAGGCGCACCTAACCGACGCAACAGAATCAGAGACTTACCGGTAGCTCTCAGAACGATCCAGCGGGCCAGATTCAATTTCACGGAGCACGATCGGTATTTTGGATTCAGCAATCACGGCGGCGCTGCGGTTCAAGCGATTGAACCGCGGGCACTGGTTACTCATCGAGTAAGGCCTCCACCCGCCATCGCAGCGCCGTCTCATCCCTCGGGATCGGCCCGCCGGTGGGCTGCTATGATCAGACGAGCGGCCGGCGCGCGAGAGCGCCAAGGAGAGGCATGGAGATCGAGCTCACTGCGGAGCACAGGTTGCTGCGCGATACGGTGCGGCGGTTCGCCGACGAGGTCGTCCGCCCGCGCGCCAAGGAGATCGACCAGACGGGAGAGTTCCCGCGCGCCTTCTTCGATCAGGCGGGCAAGCTCGGGCTGACCGGCGTCACGGTCCCGGAAGAGTATGGCGGCGCCGGCATGGACGCCGTCTCCTACTGCCTGGTGATCGAGGAGGTGAGCCGGGCCTGCGCGACCTCGGGCGTCATCCTTTCGGTCAATAACTCGCTGGTCTGCGAGCCGCTGCTCGCCCATGGCACGGAGGCGCAGAAGCGGGAGTTCCTGACCCCGCTCGCGGCCGGCGCCAAGCTGGGCTGCTTCGCGCTGACCGAGCCTGGCGCCGGCAGCGATCCGGCGGCCCTGCGCACCACGGCGCGGCGCGACGCCGACCAGTATGTGCTCAACGGCAACAAGGTGTTCATCACCAGCGGCACCGACGCCGATCTCGCCCTGGTCTTCGCCACCGTCGATCCCGCCAGGAAACACCGCGGAATCACCGCCTTCATCGTGCCCGCCGGCACTCCCGGCTACAGCCACGGCCAGCACGAGTTCAAGCTGGGCGTCAACGCCTCCGGCACCACCGAGCTCGCCTTCACCGACCTGCGGCTGCCCGCCGGCCAGCGGCTCGGCGAGGAGGGCGAGGGGTTCAAGATCGCCATGGCCGCGCTCGACTGCGGCCGGATCGGCATCGCCGCCCAGGCGGTCGGCATCGCCCAGGCGGCGTTCGAGGAGGCCCTGGCCTACTCGCAGCAGCGCGAGCAGTTCGGCCGGCACCTCTCCGACTTCCAGGCCATCCAGTTCTACCTCGCCGACATGGCCACCGAGCTCGATGCGGCGCGCCTGCTCACCTGGAAGGCGGCCTGGGCCAAGGAGCAGGGCAAGCGCTACACGCTCGAGGCGGCCCAGGCCAAGCTGTTCGCCTCCGAGATGGCGCAGCGGGTGACCAACAAGGCGCTGCAGATCCACGGCGGCTACGGCTACACCCGGGAATACAACGTCGAGCGCTACTTCCGCGACGCGCGCATCACCGAGATTTACGAGGGGACCAGCGAGATCCAGAAGATGGTGATCGCCGACTGGGTGGTCAACCGGGCCTAGTGGCCCGAGTGGGACACTAGCCCCGCCCTCTCCGGCTGACCCGATCGTGCGGCGATGGCGGACCTCATGGCAGAGCTCAGCCCCAGAACCGCGCAGCCGCCGGAGCTGCGGCAGGCAGCTGCCGCAGCCGCTGAACTGACGCCGGTCGCCGCCGCCGGCCGAGCCGGCGTCGAGCGGCAGGCCGGGTCCGGCATCGATTTCTCCCTCAGCGGGGAACAGGAGCTGCTGCGCGAGCAGGTGCGGCGCTTTGCCGAGGAGCGCATCCGCCCAGGCGTCCAGGAGCGTGACCGCACGCACCGCTTTCCCCAGGAGATCGTCGCCGAGATGGCCGAGCTCGGACTGCTGGGCATGATGGTCCCGGAGGAGTACGGAGGGAGCGGCGCCGACGTCCTCACCTATGCCATCGCGGTCGAGGAGCTGGCGCGCGTCTGTCCGGCGACCGCGGTGACCATGAGCGTCACCAACTCGGTCTGCTGCTGGCCGATCGTCCGCTTCGGAGCCGCCCGGCTCAAGCAGCGTGTGCTGCCCGAGCTCACCCGCGGAGCGCTGGGCGCCTTCGGCCTGACCGAGCCCGGCTCCGGCAGCGACCCGGGCAGCTTGCGCACCACCGCCCGCCGCGAGCGCTCCTCGTGGGTGCTCGACGGCGAGAAGGCGTGGATCACCAACGCCGGCTTCGCCCGCTGGTACGTGGTCTTCGCCCGCACCGATCCCCGAGGAGGAAAGCGCGGGCTTTCGGCCTTCGTGGTGCCCGCCGACGCCCCCGGTCTGGCGATCGGGCAGCCGGAGGAGAAGCTCGGCGTCAAGGCATCGCGCACCGCGGCGCTCTATTTCAATGGCTGCCGGATCCCGGACGAGAACCTGCTCGGCGCCTTCGGTCAGGGCCTGCAGATCGCCTTCGCCACCCTCGACCACTCGCGGGTCGGGATCGCGGCCCAGGCGGTAGGCATCCATCAGCGGGCACTGGAGCTCGCCGTCGCCTACGCCCGCGACCGAGTGCAGTTCGGGGTGCCGATCGCGCAGCATCAGGCCATTCAGTGGAAGCTCGCCGAGATGGCGACCGAGCTCGCCGCGGCGCGCCTGCTGGCCTATCGCGCCGCAATCGCCGCCACAGAGGGCGGTGGCGAGGAGAGATCCGAGCTGGCCGGAGCGGCGGGGGAGGCCGAGGAGGCCGCCGGCGCGGCAGGCGCCGCGGCGACCCACCCCGGGAGCCGGCGGCGCGGCGATCCTGGGCGGCTCGCCGCCGAGGCCAAGCTCTTTGCCTCCGAGGCCGCCAACCGCGCCTGCTACGCGAGCTTGCAGATCCATGGCGGCAACGGATTCCACGACGACCACGAGATCTCCCGCCTCTACCGCGACGTGCGGGTGACCACCATCTACGAGGGCACCAGCGAAGTGCAGCGCCTCGTGATCGCACGCCACCTGCTGGCTGGCTGACGGTGACGCCGATCTGGATCGCCGCCCTGGGTGTTGCGCTGGGCGCGGCCGTCGCGTGGCTCGCCGCGGCCTGGCGGCAAAGCGATCGCGAACGCGGGCGGCTGGCCGCGGCGCTCGCGGCGCGCGAGCAGGAGGTCGCGGCGCGCCAGAGCGAGATCGCGGGTCTGCGCGAGCGCGCCGCCCAGCTCGGCACGGCGCTGGAGAAGGAGCGTGAGGCGGCAGCCGAGAAGCTGCGCCTGCTCGGCGCCGCGCAGGTGCAGCTCGGCGACGCCTTCAAGGCGCTGTCGGCCGAGGCGTTGCGCCAGAACAATACCTCGTTCCTGCAGCTCGCCCAGGGCGCTCTCGCCGGTTTCCAGGAGGGGGCGCGGGGCGACCTCGAGCTGCGCCAGCAGGCGATCGGCGAGCTGGTGCGGCCGCTGCGCGAGTCGCTCGAGAAGGTCGACCGCAAGATCCAGGAGCTCGAGACCACGCGCGCCGTCGCCTACTCGGGCCTTGCCGAGCACCTGCGCAGCCTCACCGCCAGCCAGAGCGACCTGGCGCGCGAGACCGCCCGCCTGGTCAACGCGCTGCGCTCGCCGGGAGCGCGCGGCCGCTGGGGGGAGATCCAGCTGCGGCGCGTGGTCGAGATGGCCGGCATGCTCGCCTACTGCGACTTCACGACCCAGGTGGTGGTCGCGACCGACGACGGGCGGATTCGCCCCGACTTGGTGGTGCGCCTCCCCAACGGCAAGCAGGTGGTGGTCGACGCCAAGGCGCCGCTCGAAGCCTATCTCGCCGCCCTCGAAACCGCCGATGAGGAAGAGCGGCGCGGCAAGCTCCGTGCCCACGCGCTTCAGATCCGCAGCCACCTCGAGAAGCTGGGGCAGCGCGGCTACTGGAGCCAGTTCGAACCGACGCCGGAGTTCGTGGTGCTCTTCTTGCCCGGCGAAGTTTTCTTCAGCGCCGCCCTCGAACACGATCCGGCGCTGATCGAATACGGGGTCGAGCGCAACGTGATCGTCGCCACCCCCACCACCCTGATCGCCCTGCTGCGCGCGGTCCACTACGGCTGGCGTCAGGAGCAGATCGCGGAGAACGCCCGCGCCATCAGCGAGCTAGGGAGGAACCTCTACGAGCGGCTGCGGGTCTTCACCGGCAAGATGCTGCAGCTCAAACGCGGCCTCGATCTTTCCGTCAACGCCTACAACGAAGCCGTCGGCTCGCTCGAGCGCCGCGTCCTGCCCCAGGCGCGCCGCTTCAAAGAGCTCGGCGCCGCCAGCGGCGGCGACCTCGAGCAGCTCGAGCTGCTCGACCGCGACACCCGCCTCCTCGACCGCCCCGAATCGCCCGACGGCGAGGACGAGGTCTGACGACGAGGCGCGAACGGAGCCATCCGACTAAGGACGAGATTCTATAGTGTTAATGCGCCAAGGGAGGGGGCGTCCCCCGGTGGGGCTCAGTCAGATTTCGGCGCCGGCAGCCGCCGGGCAATGACCAGGGTGCGGTCGTCGGCGAAGGGGACGCCGCGGACGAAGCTCTCGAGGTCGCTCTCGAGCGCCGCGGCAAGGGCGGCGCAGCCGGCGTCGCGGTGCTGGCTGCAGAAGTCTGCCAGGCGCTCGAGGCCGTACTCCTCGTCCTCGGGATCGACCGCCTCGACGATGCCGTCGGTGTAGAGCAGCAGCGTGTCGCCCGGCTCCAGGCTGGCGGTGGCCGCGCCGTACTCGGCGGCTGGCAGCAGGGCGATCGGCACGCCGGTGGGGCCAAGCTGCTCGATGTCCCCGGCGGTGCCGCCGGCGCGGACGATCAGCGGCGGGTTGTGGCCGGCGTTGGCGTAGCGCAAGACGCCGCTTGCCGGCTCGAGGACGGCGACGAAGACGGTGGCGTACTTCTCGGGCGGGGTGCGCCGGTAGAGCAGGCGGGAGAGCTTGGCGCAGATCTCCTCGGGCGGCAGCCCGTCCTCGATCGGGCCGGCCGAGAACGCTTCCAGGCTGGCGGTCAGCAGCGACGCCGCCATCCCCTTGCCCGAGACGTCGGCCACCATCAAGACGCACTCGCGTCCTTCCTTGCGCGGCGCGATCGCGAAATAGTCGCCGGAGACGCCGCGCGACGGCGTGTTGCCGCCGTGCAGCTCGTAGCCTGGAACGACCGGCAGCGCGCTCGGCAACAGCGCGAGCTGGATGCGGCGCGCCAGCGCCAGTTCCTCCGCCAGCCGCCGGCGCTCGACCGACTCCTCGACCAGCGCCAGGTTGCGGATGTGCAACGCCGCCGCCGAGGCGAGGATCACCAGCAGCTCCATGTCCTCCTCGTCGAACTGGCGCAGCGCCAGCTTCGAGTCGAGCACGATCATCCCCAGAGTGCCCTCGCGGTCGAGCAGCGGCGCTGCCACCAGGCTGCGGATGCCGGCGAGCATGATGCTCTGGGCGCCGGCGAAGCGGGCGTCGGTCTGAGCGTCGAGGACCAGGGCGGCGAGCCCTTTCTCCGTCACCTCGCGCACCAGGCTGCGGGAGTCCAGGAGCTCGTCCTTGCGGTGGGCCACCGAGCGGCTGGCGGCGCGCACCAGCTCGCCGCCGGGCCGCTTGAGGAAGATCGCCCCCTGCTCGGGGCGCAGGTGATCGAAGACGCGGTCCAGGATCAGCTCGAGCAGGGCGTCCAGAGTGATCGAGCTGCCGAGCGCCTGGTGGACCTCGTTGACGATCTTCATCCGCTCGGCATAGCGCCGCAGAGCATCCTGGCTCCCGGCGCCCTCGGCGGCCGGAGGGGCGTCATGACTGCTCAGGACGTCCGAGGCGAGACGGAAAAAGCTGGTGGCGTTCGATTTGGTCGGCTCGACTTCCGGCGCCGTCTCCCCGGCCTCGCTGCCTGCCGGCCGGTCGTCGACCAGCGCCAGCACGCTACCCGAGATCTGCACGGCATCGCCCGGCCGGACTTCGGTCGGGACGAGCACCGGGCGGCCGTTGAGCAGGGTGCCGTTGCGCGATCCCAGATCCTCGACGAACAGCCGGTCGCCCTCGCGGAAGAAGCGCGAGTGCTGGCGCGACAGGAAGGGATCGGCGAGCGCCAGGTCGGAGGTCGAGGCGCGGCCGACGACCAGCGAGTCGCCTTCGATCGGGTGGTCGAATGGTGGACCTTCGGCCGGGGTGATGCGCAGCCGGAGCATGCCGCTAGTGCCCCGTCTCAGAAGTTCGCGTCATTAGACGGCGAGTCATCCGCGCTCCTGGCAAGGCGCGCCGACGCAGGCATAGCGGGGACTATGTCGAGGAGGCGGAACGCCGCCAGGGGCGCGGAGGGCCGCCGAATAAGGATGCGAACTTCTGAGACGGGGCACCAAACCCTATCGCTCGACCCAGTAGTTGGGCGATTCCTTGGTGATCACCACGTCGTGGGCGTGGCTCTCCTTGAGTCCGGCGGCCGAGACCCGCACGAAGCGTGCCTGGGTGCGCAGCTCCTCGATCGAAGCGCAGCCCGCTAGCCCCATGCCCGAGGCCAGGCCGCCGGTCAGCTGCGGCAGCATCTGGTGCACCGAGCCCTTGTAGGGGACCATCCCTTCGATCCCTTCGGGCACCAGCTTCGAGAGGCTGCCGTTGCCGCTGACGTTGTCTTCTTCCTGGAAGTAGCGCTCGGCGCTGCCGCGCGCCATCGCCGACAGCGAACCCATGCCGCGATAGGCCTTGAAAGTGCGCCCCTGGTAGAGGATGGTCTCGCCCGGGCTCTCCTCGGTGCCGGCGAAGAGCGAGCCGATCATCACCGCATGGGCGCCGGCGGCGAGCGCCTTGGTGAGATCGCCGGAGAACTTGATGCCGCCGTCGGCAATGACCGGCACGCCATGGTCGGCGGCGGCGCGGGCACAGTCGAGGATGGCGGTGATCTGCGGCAGGCCGGCGCCCGTAACCACGCGCGTCGTGCAGATGCTCCCCGGACCGATCCCCACCTTGACCCCATCGGCGCCGCGCTCGATCAGGGCGCGAGTGCCCTCGGCCGTGGCCACATTGCCCACCACCAGCTTGACCTCGGGGAAGCGCTCGCGCAGCGCCGCCGCGGCATTGAGCACGCCCCGGCTGTGGGCGTGGGAGGAGTCGAGCACCAGCAGATCGACCTTGGCCTTGACCAGCGCGGCGGCGCGCTCCAGGTAGTCGCCCGAGGCTCCTACCGCCGCTCCCACCCGCAGCCGCCCCAGCTCGTCCTTGCAGGCGCTGGGGTACTGCATCATCTTCTGGATGTCCTTGACCGTGATCAGACCCTTGAGGTTGCCCTGCGCGTCCACCACCAGCACCTTCTCGATGCGGTGCCGGTGGAGCAGCGACTTGGCCTGCTCGAGGGTCGTGCCCTCGGGCACGGTGATCAGGTTCTCCTTGGTCATCAGCTCGCCGATCGAGCGGTCGAGATCGTCCTCGAAACGCAGGTCGCGGTTGGTCAGGATCCCGACCAGGTGCCCTTCGGCGTCGGTCACCGGCACGCCCGAGATCTTGTAGCTCGCCATCACTGCCAGCGCCTCGCGGATGCTGGCGTCGGGGCGCATGGTCACCGGGTCGACGATCATCCCCGCCTCGCTGCGCTTGACCTTGTCGACCTCCTCGGCCTGGGCCGCGACGGGCAGGTTCTTGTGCACGATGCCGATGCCCCCTTCCTGGGCGATGGCGATCGCGAGACGCGATTCGGTGACGGTGTCCATCGCCGCCGACAGGATGGGGATGTTCATGCCGATGCCGCGGCAGACCTGGCTCTTCAGGTCCACCTGGCTCGGGTGGGTCTCCGACAGCCCGGGGACGATCGAGATGTCGTCGAAAGTCAGCGCCAGGCGCGGTTCGGCCGCAGCTTTCGCCTGTTGCGGCACTTCCGGCAGGTCGAGATCAGGCATCGGCGAGCGTCCAGAAAAAACCAACGAGGAAACAAAAAGCTGGCATAGATCGGGGCCGCGGGGTCATGCTCAGCCAGCCTTGGCCGCCGCGCCATGACATTTCTTGTACTTCTTGCCCGAGCCGCAGGGGCAGGGGTCGTTGCGCCCCACCTTGGCCTCGCGGTGGACCACCGGCTGCGACCGCCCGCCGCCGCCGTCGGCGTTGGGCGGCGCCTGCAGCTCGATGCGCGGCGCCGCCCGCTCCTGGCGCCGGCGCTGCTCCAGGATCTGCTCCTCGGTCATCGGCTCGTAGCGGAAGAGCTTCTGGATCAGGTCATCCTCGATCCGGTCCTTCATCGCCTGGAACAGCTCGAAGCTCTCGCGCTTGTATTCTTGCAGCGGATCGCGCTGGCCGTAGCCGCGCAGGCCGATGCCCTCCTTCAAGTGGTCGAGCGCCAGCAGGTGGTCCTTCCACGCCACGTCGACCGAGTGCAGCATGATCGCCCGCTCGAAGCTGCGGATGATCTCGGCGGGATGGCGCACCTCGCGCTCGGCGTAGCGTTTCTCCAGGACTTCCTTGAGGGTCGAGCGCAGCTCCTCGATGCCGAGCTTCCCGAGGTCGACGCCGATCTCGGCGGCGCTCAGGTTGAAGTAGGCGAGGATCTCGGTGCGCAGCCCGGGGAGGTCCCAGTCGTGCGGATCGAGCTTCTCCGAGCAGTGGCTCTCGAGCAGGGCGTCGACGATGTTGCCGGCCACCTCCATGATGTAGTCGCGCCCCTCGCGCCCTTCGAGGATGTCGCGCCGCAGCGTGTAGATCGCTTCGCGCTGCTTGTTCATCACGTCGTCGTACTCGAGCAGGTGCTTGCGGGTCTCGAAGTTGCGCCCTTCGACCTGCTTCTGCGCGCGCTCGATCGACTTGGTCACCCACGGGTGCTCGATCGGCTCCCCCTCCTCCATGCCGAGGTGGCCCATCAACCCCTTGATGCGGTCGGAGCCGAAGATCCGCATCAGGTCGTCTTCGAGCGACAGGTAGAAGCGTGAGGAGCCGGGATCGCCCTGGCGGCCGGAGCGGCCGCGGAGCTGGTTGTCGATGCGCCGCGACTCGTGACGCTCGGTGCCCAGGATGTGGAGCCCGCCCGCCGCCAGCACCTCTTCGCGCTCGCGAAGGCAGAGCTCGCCGTAGCGGGCCAGCGCCGCCGCGTACGCCTCGGGTTCCGTGACCACGTCGGCCTCGGCGCGCGCCAGCCCCTCGTAGTTGCCGCCCAGGACGATGTCGGTGCCGCGGCCGGCCATGTTGGTGGCGATGGTGACCGCTCCTTTGCGTCCCGCCTGGGCGACGATCGCCGCTTCGCGCTCGTGGTACTTGGCGTTGAGCACCACGTGCGGCACCCGGGGCGGACGGTGCAGGAGCTTCGACAGCATCTCGCTCTTCTCGATCGACACCGTGCCCACCAGCACCGGCTGGCCGCGCTCGTGGCAGTCGCGGATCTCCTCGACCACCGCGCTCCATTTCTCCTGCGCCGTGCGGTAGACCAGGTCGGCGCGGTCCTCGCGGATCATCGGCCGGTTGGTGGGCACGACCGTGACGTCGAGGTTGTAGATCTGGCCGAACTCGGAGGCTTCGGTGTCGGCGGTGCCGGTCATGCCCGCCAGCTTCTTGTACATCCGGAAGTAGTTCTGGAAGGTGATCGTGGCGAGAGTCTGGTTCTCGCGCTCGATCTTGACCCCTTCCTTGGACTCGACCGCCTGGTGCAAGCCGTCGGACCAGCGGCGGCCGGGCATCATGCGGCCGGTGAACTCGTCGACGATCACCACCTTGCCGTCCTTGATCAGGTAATCGACATCGCGCTTGTAGAGGTGATGGGCGCGCAGCGCCTGATTGACGCCGTGCAGCGTCTCCATGTTCTCGGGGTCGTAGAGGTTGCGCACGCCGAGCAGGTGCTCGACCTTCTCGACCCCCTCGTCGGTCAGGCTGACCGAGTGCCCCTTCTCGTCGACCAGGAAGTCGCCGGTCGTGCTCTTCCTGCCGTCCCCCTCGTCGATCTCCTCGCCGCGCTCGAGGCGGGGGATGATGCGGTCGATGCGGTAGTACTTGTCGACCGACTCCTCGGAAGGGCCGGAGATGATGAGCGGGGTGCGCGCCTCGTCGATCAGGATCGAGTCGACTTCGTCGACGATGCCGAAGTTGTGGCCGCGCTGCACCATCGACTCGAGGTCGAACTTCATGTTGTCGCGCAGGTAGTCGAAGCCGAGCTCGTTGTTGGTGCCGTAGGTCACGTCGGAAGCGTAGGCCTCCTGGCGCTCGGAGTCGGAGAGGTCGTGCTGGATGACGCCGACCGAGAGGCCCAGGAAGCGGTAGATCTGGCCCATCCAGTCGGCGTCGCGGCGCGCCAGGTAGTCGTTGACCGTGACCACGTGGACGCCGTCGCCGGCCAGGGCGTTGAGGTAGACCGGCAGGGTCGCCATGAGCGTCTTGCCTTCGCCGGTCTTCATCTCGGAGATGCGGCCGCGGTGCAGCATGACGCCGCCCATCAGCTGGACGTCGAAGGGGCGCATGTGCAGGGTGCGCCATGCCGCCTCGCGCGCCACCGCGAAGGCGGGCACCAGCAGGTCGTCGAGGGTCTCGCCGGCGGCCAGGCGGCGGCGGAGCTCGCCGGTCTTGGCGCACAGCTCGGCGTCGGCGAGCGCCTTGGTCTCGGGCTCGAGGGCGTTGATCGCCGCCACCGTGGGCAGCATCTTCTTGACGTCGCGCTCGTGCTGACTGCCGAAGACCTTGGTTAAAAGCCGGTTGATCATCGAGCTCTCACGGATCGGTGGAGGTGTGGGGGGAACCCCGGGGTATGCGCCGCCATGCCCAAGTCTACCAGAAGCGGGCGACGGGCCGCGGCGCGGGCTCTCTCTGCGGCCCGCCCGGTATCGGCCGTCTGGGTTGGGGCGGCCCTCGCGGCGGCGCCCTGGGGCGCCAGTCTTTGCGGGGGGTGGGTCTTTATCAGGAGGGGCCGCTGGCGCTGTCGAGGATGTAGGCGAGCGGGTTGACCGGCGCGCCGTCCTGGCGCACCTCGTAGTGGAGGTGGGAGCCGGTCGAGCGGCCGCTGTTGCCGACCCGGCCGATCACCTCGCCGCGGCGCACTCTCTGGCCCGAGTGGACGCCGATCTCCGACAGGTGGCCATAGCGGGTGGAGAGGCCAAAGCCGTGCGAGATGAAGATGGCCTGCCCATAGCCGCCGGTTGCCGCCGCCAGCATCACGACGCCGTCGGCTGCCGCCTGCACCGGCTGTCCCGCGGCGGCGGCGATGTCGATGCCCTGGTGGATGCCGGGTCCGTGGGTCATCGGGTCGCTGCGGATGCCGAAGCCGCTGGTCAAGATGCCGCGCACCGGGGCGATGGTCGGCGTCGAGGAGATCCAGTGCACGCGCTCCTCGAGCTTGGCTTCGATCGCCTCCAGCGCGCCGTTGATCTGACCGGCGCGGCTCTGCAGCGCCGCCAGATCCTCGGCGCCGGCGTCCTCGATCGGGGAGCCGCCGCCGATGCCGACCTCGGCACCCGAGCCCAGGCTCTCGAGCCCGGCCATGATGGCCAGCTGGCGGGTGCGGTCCTCGGAGGACGTGAGGCGGCCCTGCAGGGTCTTGATGCTCGCTTCGAAGCCCTGATTGACCTGCCGCAAGCGGGAATTCTCACGGCGCAGGCGAGCCATCTCCGCCGGGCTGACGGAGGTATTGAAATAGGACCAGGTGAGCCAGGAGGAGAAGATTGTAAGAAGGGCGAAAGCGAGGGCGGCGAGAGCGATCTGGACGTTGTTGATTTGCCACTTGCGCAGCTTGGCGCGGGCATGGGGGACGAAGATGACCGTGTGCTGTCGTGGCATAGGCAGCTTCACCAGACCGCGGGGAACCCTTGAGAAGAGGACCAGCGGACAACCCTACGTCTCTAGTAAGCAGGTAGTATTCTAACCAGCGAAAAACGGCTGTCAATACTTGGGAAGTTTATGTTTCCACAACATTTTAGGTTTGCCTGGTGAGCCTTGTAAATCGTGCTCGCCCGCTTGCCGATGGATGCTGGCGTCCCATAGCCAACTCTCGATGCCTGGGGCGGCTCAGGCCACTGCTGCCGGGAGCTCCTTGATCAGCTCGGAGAGGAACGCCTTGGCGTCGCCGAACAGCATCATGGTCTTGTCCATGTAGTAGAGCTCGTTGTCGATGCCGGCGAAGCCGGGGCTCAGGCTGCGCTTGATCACCATGACGGTGTGCGCCTTGTCGACGTCGAGGATCGGCATGCCGTAGATCGGGCTGCTCTTGTCGTGGCGCGCGGCGGGGTTGGTCACGTCGTTGGCGCCGATGACCAGTGCCACGTCGGCCTGCGGGAACTCGGAGTTGATGTCGTCCATCTCAAACAGCTTGTCGTAGGGGATGTCGGCTTCGGCGAGCAGCACGTTCATATGCCCCGGCATCCGTCCGGCCACGGGATGGATGGCGAAGCGGACGTCGACGCCGCGGCGGGTCAGCGCGTCGTAGAGCTCGCGCAGCTTGTGCTGGGCCTGCGCCACCGCCATGCCGTAGCCGGGCACCACGAACACCGTGCGCGCGGCCTCGAGGATCGCCGCCGCCTCCTCGGCGGTGGCGCTGCGGACGATGCGCTCCTCGGCCGCGGCCCCGGTGCTCTGCTGCACCTGGCCGAAGGCGCCGAACAGCACGTTGGTGAACGAGCGGTTCATCGCCTTGCACATGATGATCGACAGCACCAGGCCCGACGAGCCGTCGAGCGCGCCGGCGATCACCAGCAGCTTGTTGTTGAGGGCGAAGCCCATGGCGACGGCCGAGAGGCCGGCGTAGGAGTTGAGCAGCGAGATCACGGTCGGCATGTCGGCGCCGCCGATCGGGATGATCAGCAGCACGCCGAAGACGAGCGACAGCAGTGCGAATACCGGGAACATCCAGCTCGAGGCAGGCGACAGCACGAGCGCCACCCCGAAACCGATCGCCAGACCGAGGATCGACAGGTTGACGACGTTCTGGTTGCGGTAGGTGATCGGGCGGGTGGGCAGGATCTCCTGCAGCTTGCCGAACGCCATCAAGCTGCCGGTTGTGGTCAGGAAGCCGAGCAGCACCTCGGTCACCAGGGCGACCATGGTGAAGCCGTGCGGGGTCTCGCGGTAGTACTCGGCGGTGCCGACCAGGGCCGCGGCCAGGGCGCCGAAGGCGTGCGATAGCGCGGTCCGCTGCGGCACCGCGGTCATCGGCATGAGATAGGCGATCGGCACGCCGATCGCGGAGCCCAGGAAGAACGCCGCGATGATCCACTGGTAGTCGACGACCTCGTGGCGGAGCAGTGTGCCGACGATGGCCAGCAGCATGCCGAGCTCGCCGGCGACCACGCCGCGGCGGGCGGTCTCCGGCCGGTTCAGCCACTTCAACGCCAGGATGAAGAGCGCAGCTGCGGCGATGTAGGCGAAACGGACGAACTGCTCGGTCATGATCGGGGCGGGGGCGGGTGGGGGCGGGTCGATCGATCAGGTGCGCGGGTAGATTGATCAGACGCGCGGGCCGGTGCCCGCGCTGGCCGCGTTCGATTGGGCGCGCGGGCTGCCGCCCGCGTTCGATTGGGCGCGCGGGTTGCCGCCCGCGCTTGGCTCGCGCTTCTTGAACATCTTGAGCATGCGGTCGGTGATCAGGAAGCCGCTCACCAGGTTGCAGGTCGACGCGGTCACGGCGATGAAGCCCAGGACCCGGCTGAGCAGAGTTGCGTCCTTGGCGCCGGCGATCATGATCGAGCCGACCACGGCGATCGCCGAGATGGCGTTGGTGAGTGACATCAGCGGGGTGTGCAGCAGCGGCGAGACCTTGCGGATCACCTCCAGCCCGAGGAAGGTGGCCAGCATGAAGACGTAGAGGCCGAGCTCGAGGTCAGGCTGCACCGCGCGCGCCTCCGTGATCGGAGGTGCCCGCCATCGCCGGCGCTGGCTCCGCCGGCTCTGCCGCGGCCGGTTGTGCGGCGGGCATGCCGAGCAGCTCGCGCACCCGCGGATGGACCACCGCGCCGCCGTGCGTCACCAGGGTCTCGCGGGTGATCTCATCGCCGGTGTCGAGGGCATCGATGGCGGAGCGTCCGCTGCGCAGCAGGTGGGCCAGGAAGTTGGCGGCGTTGCGCGCGTACATCTGGCTGGCGTGTCCAGGCACGGTGGACGGGAGGTTGAGCGGACCGAGGATGGTCGCCGGTCCTTCGACCACGGTTTCGCCGGGCCGCGTCAGCTCGCAGTTGCCGCCGCGCTCGGCGGCGACGTCGATGATCACCGAGCCGGGGACCATGCCGGCGACCATGTCGCGGGTGATCAGCACCGGCGCCTTCTTGCCGGGCACCGCAGCGGTCGCGATGACCACGTCGTGCCTCTTCACCACGTCGGCCATCAACTCCCGCTGCCGGCGGTAGAAGCTCTCATCCATCGCCTTGGCGTAGCCGCCGCGGTCCTCGCTGCCGCTGCTGTCGAGCTCCATCGAGACGAACCTTGCGCCCACGCTCTCGACCTGCTCCTTGACCGCGGGCCGCACGTCGTAGGCGGAGACCACCGCGCCCAGGCGGCGAGCGGTCGCGATCGCCTGCAGACCGGCCACCCCGGCGCCGATGACCAGGGCGCGCGCGGGGGTGATGCTGCCGGCGGCGGTCATCAGCATGGGAAACAGGCGCGGCAGAGTGTTGGCGGCGAGCAGCACGGCCTTGTAGCCGGAGATGGTCGCCATCGACGACAGGACGTCCATGCTCTGGGCGCGGGTGATGCGCGGCATCAGCTCGAGCGCGAAGCTCGTAACGCCTCGCGCGGCCAGCTCGCGGCTGGATTCCGGTGCCGCCAGCGGATCGGCGAGGCCGATCACCACCTGGCCGGCGTGTAGCAGCGCCAGATCGGCGCGCCCGGCCTCCGGATTGCTCCCCAGCAAACGCACCTGCAGGATCACGCCGGCCGTGGCATAGATCTCGGCCCGAGAGCCGGCGACGCGCCCGCCCTTGGCCGTGTATTCGGCGTCGGGATAGCCCGCCGCCTCGCCGGCGCCCGCCTCGAGCAGCAGCTCGCAGCCGCTTTTCCGCAGCAGCGCGAGCGCACCGGGTACCATGGCGACCCGCCGCTCTCCGGCGAAGGTCTCCTTGGTGACTCCGATGACGATGCCCATAGGCGGCTAGATCCCGGGGGGAGGTTATAGTACCCGGCGAGTGCCGCTGTCAATCAAACCAATCAAACCGAGCTGCGCAGCAGCCTTTGAAAGACCGCGATGCGGAACGAGCTAGCAGGGAAGGCGGTCATCGTGACCGGCGCTTCCCAGGGGATCGGCAAGGCGTTCTGTCTGGCGGTGGCGGCGCGCCGCCCCTCGCTGGTGCTGGCGGCGCGCGACGGGGCGCGGCTGGAAGAGGTCGCGGCAGCCTGCCGCGCCGGCGGCGCCGAGACCCTGGTCGCGCCGACCGATGTCTCCCAGCCGGGCGATTGCGAGCGGCTGGTGGCGCGCTCGCTCGAGCGCTTCGGCCGCATCGACGCGTTGGTCCTGAATGCCGGCATCGACATGATCGCCCGCTTCGACGAGGTGCGGGACCTGGGCCTCTTCGAGCGCCTCATGCGGGTCAACTACCTGGGCTATGTCTATCCGACCTACTTCGCGCTGCCCGAGCTCAAGCGCAGCCGGGGCCGGATCCTCGCCGTCTCCAGCCTGGCCGGTCTCACCGGTGTGCCCACCCGCACCGGCTATGCCGCGACCAAGCACGCCATCTTCGGCTTCTTCGATTCGCTGCGCATCGAGCTGCGCGCCAGCGGCGTCTCGGTGACCGTGGTGGCGCCCGACTTCGTGGCCTCGGAGATCCACCGCCGGGCCGCCGGCCCCGACGGGCAGCCGCTCGGCACGAGCCCGCTGCAGGAGAGCCGGATCATGTCGGCCGCAACCTGCGCCGAGAAGATGGTGCGCGCGCTCGAGCGGCGCCGGCGCCTGGTGCTGCTGTCGTGGCGCGGCCGCGCCGGCCGCTGGGTGCGCCTCGTCACCCCCGGCCTGATCGATGCGCTCGCCATCCGCGCAGTGCGGGAAGGCAAGTAGACCGGTTAGATCTTGATCCGCCGATCGAGGGCGCGGTAATGGATGGCCTCGGCGACGTGGGCGGGCTGGGGAGCAGCTGGAAAACCGGAAGGCCGTCCTACCGCTGCCTGGGATAGAATCGGCCAAGCTGGAGGGGTTTCAGCGATGAAGCTAGCAGAGCGAATAGAGGCAAATCCCGATGTGATGCTGGGAAAACCCGTCATTCGTGGCACTCGGGTCCCGGTGGAGCTGATCCTGCGCCGAATCAGCGAAGGAGCCACAGAGGAAGCCCTCCTGACCTCCTATCCGCACCTCACGCGGGATGATGTCCGTGCCGCTGTCGCCTTCGCTGCCGACACCATAGCGAACGACGAGATCGTCGAGACCGTTGCCCATCGGGCCTGACGGGCGATGGTGGCCGCCCTGTGCGCCTTCTGGCCGACGAGAGCTGTGACTACGGTGTGGTCATGGCGCTCCGGGTTGCAGGCCACGACGTGGTTGCGGTCATCGAGGATAGTCGCGGTGCGCTAGACCGGGAAGTCTTCGCTCGCTCCCGCCGCGAGCACCGAGTCCTGCTCACTGAGGACAAGGATTTTGGACAGCTGGCTATGGCCTCCGACCTGGGCGGGGAGGAAGGTGTTCTCCTCATCCGCTGCCCGGAGCAGTCTCGTGGCGAACTTCCGGCGTCGATTGTCGCTCTCGTTGAAACCTCAGGTGAACGTCTACTTGGAGCGGTCGTAGTCTGGACGCCAGCCCGAGCCCGGTTTCGGCCGATTCGCGGCGAGGCCGGTACGAGAGCCGAATAGCGCGCGGAGCTTGGTCCGGGCCGCCTTCGCTCTGCGAAAGGCAGATCGAGCGGAATGGAGGAAGGTCAGAGGGCCGCAGCCGATCGCCCTGGCCGCATCTTCTGCGGGATACCGCGGTCGAGGCGGGGCTTCTTGAGGTGGTCGGCAAGGGTGCGGGGGGAGGCGGGGTAGCCGGCAGGGCGGGGAATCCGGCCCCGCAAGCGGATCACAAAAGGTGCACGCAGCGCCAGGGTTGCGTGCATCTTTTGTGACCATCTTGGGAGAAGGGGGATGCGGGGGGGCCGCGGGCGGGTAGGTAAGGGAGATCTCGATCTCGTCTTTGGCTACGGTCACGCGCTCCACGATGGCCTGGACGATGGCCCTGCGATCTTCGAGGGCAACGATGGTAAAGAAACTCAATCAGAGAGTGTATAGGAGGTTGAACGCCGATTTGCCCGAGCTAGAAGAAGCCGGGGAGACAGCGGAGTAGCGCGCCGGAAAGACGAGGGCCTAAGACCCATGGAGCCGAGACTTCCATCAGTGAGTCAGGAACGATGCCCAACAGCTGGACGCTCGAGCAGACACCTGTTGGATCGGGACAGGGTAGTGGCTCGAATGTTGGCGTTTGTCGCCGCGATCGGGATGGTCGCCTGCTCGCTCGACTCGCACCGGTGGCGCCAGGTCAACACGACAAGACCGCGGACCGCCTCCGGGGAACGAGTGCTTCGTGTCGAGCTAGAGCTTCGGCAGTCTCCTGAGATCGTATGGAAGGCGTTCGCCACCGAGGAGGGTCTCCGATGCTGGGTTGCGCCTGTTGTTCACCTTGACCTGCGCACGGATGGAGCGTTGCTAACAAACTACGACAAGAACGCAGTGATCGGCGGCCCCGGTACGATCTCGCTCGCCATCTTGAACTACGTCGAGAGCCAAGAGATAACCTTCAAAGTAAAGCTGAACAATGCGTTTTCAGCGCAGCTGCAGCACGAGGACGGGCGCTTGCAGGAAGTCGTTGAGCTTCAGCGGCAGCGAAATGGCGGTACGAAGGTCGTGTCGTCTATGGTGGGCTGGGGCACGGGCGACGAGTGGGACAAAGCCTTTGAGTTCTTCGCACGAGGCAATGAATGGTCGTACAAGAATCTGGCGAAGTGCTTTTCCCAATGACGGCAAAGGGTACATGCTGTGCTATCCGCTGGCTGGCGGTAGCGCAGGGCGTCGGCAGCGCGACAGCCTCTGGGATTGAGCAGCATCAAACAGGCAGCTGCTTCGGCTTCCCAGCGATCCCTCGCGGGACTGAGCCTGCTCGCTCTCGGCTTCAACACCGCCGGGAGGCCACGCCCTCGCCGGCCGGGGCGCTACGTCGCGTGCTGGCAGACTCTGCTAATCTGAGGGTCCATGACCCGCAATCATCGAGCACCGTTTCCCTTCACCCGCTTGTCGCTGCTCGAGGCCGTTCGCCAGCCAGAGTTGGGTGAAGCTGCCTTCGCGACGCTCGTCGAGGCCTACTGGGGGCCGGTCTATTCGTATCTGCGGCTGCGGTGGCGAGTGACGCCGGAGGAGACAGAGGATCTTGTGCAGTCGTTCTTTGCGCGCGTTTTGGAGAAACGGGTCTTCGCCGCGTACAACCCGGAGAAAGCGCGCTTTCGTACATTCCTCCGCCTCTGCCTCGACCGCTTCGTGATCAACGAGCGAACGGCGGCAATGCGGCACAAGAGGCGCGGCGCCCTGTCCGCTGAGCCTCAGGGCCAGTCGCATGAGGTCGAAGATTCCGCGCTCGAGCCCGACCCCGAAGAATGCTTTCACCGCGAATGGCTGCGGGCGCTCTTCGCCGAGGCGATCGAGCGTCTGCAGGCGCTGTGCGTAGAGGAGCCGAGGCGGGTGCGCTTCAAACTCTTCGAGCGCTACGACCTGCTTTCCGGAGAGTCAGTGAACCGCCTTAGCTACGCTGATCTCGCTGCGGAATTCGGTTTGCCTGTCACACAGGTCACCAACCATCTGGCGTGGGCACGGCGAGAGCTGCGGCGCCTCGTTCTCGAGGTTTTGCGCGAGCGGACTGTGAGCGAGCGGGAGTTTCGTGACGAAGCGCGCCGCGCGCTTGGGATGGACTTGCCATGAGTGAGCGGCGCGGCGCCGTGCCCGCGCTCTCCGATCCCGTGCTCGATCGTTTGCGCGGCGCGTTGGCTGCCCCGGAACTACCTGAACGCTACGTCCTCGGTCAACCGCTCGGGCGCGGCGGAATGGCCACGGTGTGGCGGGCGCACGACCTGCTGCTCGATCGCGAAGTGGCGTTTAAGGTGCTCGATCTTCCCGAGGGCGAGGATGACCTCGCGGAGCGCCTCCTCCGGGAGGCCCGAGTATTGGCGCAACTAGAACATCCGGGCATCGTGCCCGTGCACGACGTCGGGACGCTCTCGGCTGGGCGGGTCTTTTACGCCATGAAGCTCGTGCAGGGACGCCGTCTTGACGATGTCGTGCGCGACGGCGCGTCGCTGCCAGAGCGCCTCCGACTCTTCTTGCGGGCTTGTGAGCCGGTCGCGTTTGCTCACGCACGGGGTGTGCTGCACCGCGACCTCAAACCTGAGAACGTGATGACCGGCCCATTCGGCGAGGTGCTGGTGCTCGACTGGGGGCTCGCGAAAAAGCTCGATGATCGGGAGCCAGCGAAGGCCGTCTGCGGCAGCGGGACGGACATCACGGGCCACACTGGCCACGAAATGCGGCTCGGAACACCCGCGTACATGCCTCCCGAGCAGCGGGAGGCAGGCATCGTCGACGAGCGTAGCGACGTGTACGCGCTCGGAGGAGTGTTGCACTACCTGCTGCACGGGGCCGCGCCCGGCGAGTGCAGCGTGCATCTGGCGAAGCCCGTGGCTCGGCGTTTGGCCTCGATCGTGAACCGGGCCCGCGCCCTAAAGCCGGAGGCACGCTACGCCACCGTCAGTGCTCTCGCTGCCGATGTCGAGCGCTTCCTCGCTGGGTCTCCAGTACTTGCGCATCCCGAATCGCTGGCAGAGCGCGGGCTGCGCCTGTTGTCGCGCCATAAAGTCGTGGTCGTTCTGCTCCTGGTGTACGTTCTTGTCCGCTTGGCGCTCCTCCTCATTGCCGGCCGCTAAAGGAACTGCGGCTGATACGGAATAGAATCCTCGAGGAGGAATTTCAGTGACGAAGATGCTACTCGGCACGATCCTTGGAGGCGTCCTCGGCATCCTCGACGGCCTGTCGGCGATCGTTTCGGCGCCAGAGACAGTGCCCCAAATCATCGGCATCGTCATCGGTTCCACGATCAAGGGGTTAATTGCGGGGGTCTTGATCGGTTACTTCGCGCGCAGGGTGAACTCTCTGCCGCTCGGCATCGTCCTTGGCCTCGCGGTTGGATTCGTACTCGCACTTCTCGTTTGCCTGATGCAACGCTTCGGCGGCGAGCACGTCTACTGGTGGCAGGTCATGCTGCCAGGCTCGCTGGTCGGCCTGATCGTCGGTTACGCCACGCAGCGCTACGGGCTTATCTCGCACGGCCGCCAGAAGGGCCTTTAAGCGCGCCTCTACACGCAAGTGCTCGCCTATAGTCGCGCGCCCGGACGGCGTCTGGCAGAGCCTCGACGGCGGCGTCACCTGGCAGGCGCGCAGCTTCGGCCTACGCGGTCGCCCAGCTTTTTCGCTTTTCTCTGACCCGCGGCGTCCGCGGCGTCTCCAGGTCGCCTCCGAGGGTTTCTTCGAGACCTCTATCCCGTGAGTTGGCGTCAGCAGGGGCTGTTCGTGCTGAACCTTGTTGCGCCTCCGGGTCGTCGTCGACGCTCTAGGCCGGCAGCGACGGGACTAACATCTTCACCTTCGCGCTGCGGCGCTGAACCGGACCTAGAGCGAGACTCGTTGTGAGCCAACGCCGCCAGCCGAACCGATACGACCATCGAGCGCCTGACCCGGGACACGCTAGCCTGGATTTCCACGGAGCATAGTTGAGTTAACCTCGCCGGCCGCGTCACGCAGCCAAGAGTGGGCCGTTTCGGGATGCACGCGGCGGCCATGTTAAGGCACTGGTGCGCCGATGGCGGCGAGAAGGGGCCGCGGCCGAGCAGTGGGATGCCTGTACCTCGAGCGCGCCAGCATGGCGCCGCCCTCCGTTTTTGCCGATGCCCTTTGCCGGAAAGCAGCACAAGCAGTAGGGGTGCCGGGTCCCCTTGACACCATGGGTTGATAGTAGTACTGTGCTTGCGTGCCTATCAGAGCACCAAAGGACCTAACGGATTGCCGGCGCTTCTTCCTCGAACCGAGCGGCCCCAAACAACGGCTGTACGAGGCTCTCCGGGCCTACTTCGTGGAAAACAAACCCTCGGCCGAGGTCGCCAAGTCCTTCGGCTACACCTCAGGCTCGTTCCGAGTTCTCTGTCACCAGTTCCGGCACGAGGAGGACCCTGCCTTCTTCGTCAAGGCGCAGCGTGGCCCGCGCACTCAGCCCAAGAAGTCGGCTGCCCGAGACCTGATCGTCGAGATGCGAAAGCAAAACCAGTCGGTCTACGAGATCAGCGAGGAGCTCAAGAGCCGCCAGCTACTGTTGAGCCCGACCGCGGTGCGCGAG
>DASZZP010000128.1:0-3381 GCA_035544875.1 Thermoanaerobaculia bacterium
CAGCGCGCCAGGTCGCCCGTGCGGTACAGCCGCTCGCCGCCGCGCGCCGACCACGGGTCCGGCACGAACGCCTCCGCCGTGCGCTCCGGCTCGCCCAGGTACCCGCGCCCCACCGCGATGCCTCCCACCTGCAGCTCGCCCGTCGCGCCCACCGGCAGCAGCTCTCCCTCGCTCCCCAGCACGTAGAGCCGCAGGTTCAGCACCGGCCGGCCGATTGGGACGCTCGATCCCCCCGCCCACTCCCGCAGCACCTCGTGCGTCACGTCGGCGGAGCACTCGGTCGGACCGTAGGCGTTGACCAGCGGCACCGCCGCGAAGCGGCTGAGCCACCGCTCGGCCAGCGCCGGAGGCAGCGCCTCGCCGGTCGCGATCATCCAACGCAACCGTCCTCCGTCGCCTCCCTCCCCTCCGTCCGCCTCGCCCTGACGCTCCGCTTCCGACAGCAGCATCGCCACCAGCGCCGGCACCGTCTCGAGCACCGTCACCCCCTGCCGGCGCACTGACCGCCACAGCAGCGCCGGGTCCTGCACCTCCGCCGCGCTCGCCACCCACACCTGGCCCCCCGCCAGCAGCGCCGCCAGGTATTGCCAGAGCGAGGCGTCGAAGCACTGCGACGCCGTCGCGGCCACCACGTCCTCGGCGCCGAGCGACAGGGCCTCGATCTTCGCCCGCAGGTGGTTGAGCATGCCGCGGTGCGTGACCATCGCCCCCTTCGGCTGGCCCGTCGAGCCCGAGGTGTAGATCACGTAGGCCAACCCCTGCGGGTCCGCCGCCGCCGGCGCCGGCAGCTCGGCCGCGCCCGCGCGCCCGCCGGCCGGCGCCCCGAGCCCCAGCGGCGGCTCGAGCTCCACGACCTCCGGCCGTTGCGCCGCGGGCAAGCCGGCGAGCGCCGCCGCCAGCCGCTCCCGCTGGCTTGCCGCCACCAGCACCACCGCCGCGCGGCTCGCCGCCAGCACCTCGCGCCAGCGCGGCGCCGGATGCTCCGGGTCGAGCGGCAGGTACGCGCCCCCTGCCCACCAGATGCCCAGCATCGCCGCCGGCAGCTCGCCGTCGCGGTCCGCCAGCACCGCCACCACGGTCTCGGCGCCGGCGCCGCGGCCTGCCAGCGCCTCGCCCACAGCCCGGCTGCGCCGTGCCAGCTCGCGGTAGCTCACCTCGCCGTGCCGCGTCCGCAGCGCCACCCGGTCGCCCTGCTCCGCCGCCACCCGCGCGAAGCGCGCCGGCAGCATCTCGGCCGGCAACTCCGCCTCCTCCGCTCGGTTCCACTCCGAGAGCAGCTGCCGCCGCTCCGCCGCGCTCGGCGCGGCGAGGTCGCCCAGCCGCAGCGCCGCCGATTCGGTCATCCGCGCCAGCGTCGCCGCCAGCTGGCGCAGCAGCCCGGCGACCTCGGCCTCGTCGAAGCTCCGGCGCTCGTAGCTCATCGCCAGCCGTAGCTCGGGCCCGGGCACGGCCATCACGGTGAGCGGGAAGTTGCCGCGCTCGTAGAGCCGCACCGACTCGACGGCGAGCGGCAGGTCCGCGCGACGCAGCTCCGCATCCACGGGATAGTTCTCGAACACGACGTTGGTCTCGAACAGCGGCGATCCCGCCGGCACGCCGCTCCACCTCTGGATCGCCACCAGCGGCGTGGCCTCCACCTCGCGCAGCTCCAGGTCCTGCAGCTGCAGCGCCTCGAGCCACTCCGCGAGCCGGCGCTCACGCCGCAGCTCGACGCGCACCGGCAGAGTGTTGACGAACAGGCCGACGCGCTCCTCGAGGCCCGGCAGCGGCACCGAGCGGCCGGCGACCGTGGCGCCGAACAGGACGTCGTCGCGGCCGAGGCGGGCGGCGAGCACCAGCGCCCAGGCGCCGCGCACCAGCGTGCTCAGGGTCAGGCGGTGGAGGCGGCCGAGCTCGACCAGGCGCGCCGTGGCACCGGCGTCGAGGTCGAGAGCCTGCTCGCCGACCCCGCCGCTCTCCCCCGCGAAGGTGCGGCCGAGGGCGGGTTGGGGCTGCCAACCGGCGAAGCTCCGCCGCCAGTAGGCTTCGGCGGCGCCGAGGTCCTGGCGCCGCAGCCAGGCGATAAACTCTCGATACGGCCGCGGTGGCCGGGCGAGGGCCGCCATCGCCGGCTCGAGGCGGTGGTAGCGCGCGAAGAGCTCGCGCAGCACCAGGGCCATCGACCAGCCGTCGAGCAGCAGGTGATGGAACGTGAACACCAGGCGATGCTCGCCCGGGGCCAGGCGGATCAGCGTCCAGCGGCAGAGCGGGGGGCGCGCGAGATCGAAGCCGCGCCGCCGATCCGCCGCCAGGAAGGCGGCGAAGCGGTCGCGGGATGCGCCTTGCCCCGCGCTCCAGTCCAGCTGCTCCCAGGCGAGGCCGCAGCGCTCGACGACCGCCTGCAGCGGCCGGCCGGCGGCATCGTGCACGAAGCCGGTGCGCAGGACGGTGTGCCGCGCCAGGGTGTCGCGCCAGGCGGCGACCAGGCGCTCGGCCTGCGGCTCGCCGCGCAGCAGGGCGGTGAACTGCAGCACGTAGAGACCCGCCTCCGGCGCGAGTAGCGAGTGGAAGAGGATGCCCTCCTGCATGGGCGACAGACGGTAGGCGTCCTCGACCCTCGCCCCGTCCTGCGCGAGCCCGCGCAGTGTCTCGGCGAGCGCCGCCGGGTCGAGATCGGCGTCGGCGAAAGGCGGCAGCTCCGGAGACGGCTCGGATTCCTGCCGCGCCGTCTCGGCGCGTCCGGCGAGCGCCGCGACGGTCGGGTGGTAGTAGACGTCGCGCGAGCTCAGCCGGAGCCCGCGATCGGCGGCGCGGGCGACGATCCGCATGCCGAGGATCGAGTCGCCGCCGAGCGCGAAGAAGCCGTCGTGGCGGCCGACCTTGGGGGCGCCGAGGACGTCGGCGAAGATCTCGGCCAGCATCTGTTCGGTGGCGGTGCGCGGCGCCTCGTAGGGGGCCGCGCCCCCGCCGGCAACGCTCCCCGCCACGGGCGCCGGCAGCGCCTTGCGGTCCACCTTGCCGTTGGCCCCGAGCGGCAGCGACTCGAGCGTCACCCAGGCGGTCGGCACCATGTACTCGGGCAGGCGCTCGGCCAGCCAGGCCCTCACCTCGCCCACCGTGCTGCCGGCGGCAAGCGCCACGTAGGCCGCCAGCCGGCCGCCTCCCTCCGGCTGCGCCACCACCACCCCCTGGCGCACCCCGCCGTGCGCGCCCAGCACCGCCTCGACCTCCGCCAGCTCGATGCGGTAGCCCCGCATCTTGACCTGCTGGTCCAGGCGGCCCAGGAACTCCAGCCGGCCGTCGGCACGCCAGCGCGCCAGGTCGCCCGTGCGGTACAGCCGCTCGCCGCCGCGCGCCGACCACGGGTCCGGCACGAACGCCTCCGCCGTGCGCTCCGGCTCG
>DASZZP010000129.1:0-21077 GCA_035544875.1 Thermoanaerobaculia bacterium
CGTCGAGGCCGCGCAGCTGGAAGTAATCGAGCGCCAGCTCGGCGTGCATGGAGAGGCGCACCGCCTCGAGGTCGGCGGCGGAGGCCTGGGCGCTGGCGACGCTGGCCTCGATCAGGCGCCGGATGCGTCCCCAGACGTCGAGCTCATAGGACAGATCAACCGGCAGCTGGAAGTCGGTCGTCGGGGCGCGCGACTGGCTGGCGGTGGAGTTGAGGCTGCGGTTGGCGGAGATCTTGGAGCGGGTGACCGCGGCGCCGGCCGTGACGGTCGGGAAGAGCGGCGCGCGCGCGCCCAGCACCGCCGCGCGGGCGCCGCGGAACTGCGCCTCGGCCTGGGCGATGTTCTGGTTGCCGACGGCCACCTGCTCTTCGAGCGCATTGAGCTGCGGGTCGGCGAAGAGCTCCCACCACTTGCCGCGCGCCGCCTGGTCCTGCGGCTGCGCCGGCTTCCAGGCCGTGCCCGCCGCCTCTTTGTAAGCGGCGGAAAGGGGCGCCGCCGGCTTCTTGTATGCCGGGCCGACGGTGCAGGCCGAGACCAGGATCATGGCCAGGACCGCTCCCCCGATTCCCCCGCTTCTCCACTTCCTCGACCGGAAACTGCGCATGCCCCTCACCTCATCACCCTGCCCCAGATGGGGCTTCAAGGAACGTGCCGAACCGTGCCCAAGCGCGGCACGGTCCCGCGCGCCGACTTCACCTCGAACATAGCCCTCAGCCCACCTCCGCGCCCCGCCGCCGTCGAGGAGCGCCGAAGGCCGCTGGACCGGCTGTGTTCGCTTCACCACACAAGCCGGGCCAGCGGCCTTCGGCGCTCCCCACGCCTGGCCGCAGCGCCGCTCCTTCGAAGGGTGGTTGGGCCTGTGACCCGCGCGCCCGAGCCGAGCGGGAGGTCCCGCCTCGCGGCCGCGAAACACCAGCGGCGGACGGGTTCCGCGAACCACGGCGGGCCGCTCTACCACCGCGCGTGCCCCGACAAGAAACCAAGGCGCACCTGCCTCTCACAGCGGCCGCGACGGGGCGGCGGCAACGGCCGGGGCGGCGCCGGCCGGGGCCGGCAGCGCGGGAGTGCGCTGCTTGCCGCGCTCCTTCTGCCACCAGAGCTGGAAGCGGTCGAGATAGATGTAGACCACCGGCGTCGTGTAGAGGGTCAGCGCCTGGCTGAAGAGGAGGCCGCCGACGATCGCGATGCCGAGCGGGCGGCGCAGCTCCGAGCCGGTGCCCAAGCCGAGGGCCAGCGGCAGGCCGCCCAGCATCGCCGCCATGGTGGTCATGGTGATCGGCCGGAAGCGCAGCAGGCAGGCCTGGTAGATGGCTTCCTCCGGGCTCTTGCCTTCGCTGCGCTCGACCTGGAGCGCGAAGTCGATCATCAGGATCGCGTTTTTCTTGACGATGCCGATCAGCAGGATGATCCCGATCAGCGCGATCACCGACAGCTCGAAGTGGCAAACGATCAGCGCCAGCAGAGCGCCGACGCCCGCCGAGGGCAGCGTCGAGAGAATGGTGATCGGATGGATGTAGCTCTCGTAGAGGATGCCGAGCACGATGTAGACGGTCAGCAGCGCCGCGGCGATCAGGATCGGCTCGTTGGCGAGCGACGCCTGGAAGGCCTGCGCGGTGCCCTGGAAGCTGCCGCGGATGTTGGCCGGCATGAGCATCTGCTGGTGGGCGCGGTTGATCGCGGTCACCGCGTCGCCGAGCGCGACGCCGGGGGCGAGGTTGAACGAGATGGTGGCGGCGGGGAACTGTCCCTGGTGATTGACCTGGAGCGGCGCCTGCGAGCGCTGGAACTGGGTGAAGGCGGAGAGCGGCACCAGCTTGCCGTTGCGCGCCCGCACGTAGACGTAGTGCAGCCCCTCGGGGCTCTGCCAGAACTCGGGGGCGACCTCCATCACCACGTGGTACTGGTTGAGCTGCTTGTACATCGTCGATACCTGACGCTGGCCGAAGGCGTCGTAGAGCGTGTCGTCGATCGCCTGCGGGCTGATCAGCAGCCGCGACGCGGTCTCGCGGTCGATCGAGAGCATCGCCTGGAGCCCCTGGCTCTGCTGGTCGGTGTTGACGTCGGCGAGCTGCGGCAGGGTGCGCATCTTGCGCAGCAGCTGCGGCGCCCACAGCTGGAGGTCCTGCGCGGTGTCGGCGGAGAGGGTGTACTGATAGAGCGCGCCGCCCATGCGGCCGCCGACCCGGATGTCCTGCACCGGCTGCAGGAAAAGGCTGGCGCCGGGAACGTGCGCGAGCTTGGGGCGCAGGCGCGCGATCACCTGGTCGGCGGGGAGGCGGCCGCCGCCCGGCGGCTTGAGCGCCACGAACATCCGCCCGGTGTTGGCCGTGCCGCCGCCGCCGGTGAAGGCCGACACGCCCTCGACGGCCGGGTCGCTCTGCACCACCTTGGCCAGCATGGTCAGGCGGCGCTGCATCGCCTGGAAGGAAGTGGACTGGTCGGCCTGGAAGCTGCCGGTGAGCCGGCCGGTGTCCTGCTGCGGGAAGAAGCCCTTGGGGATGATGACGTAGAGGTAGACGGTGGCCGCCATGGTGACCAGAGTGACCGTCATGGTCAGGCGCTGATGGCGCAGCACCCAGGTGAGCGACCTCTCGTAGCGGCCGTGGATCCAGACGAAGCCGCGCTCGCTGGCGCGGTAGAGGCGCCCGTGCCGCTCCTCGCCGCGCGGCCGCAGCAGGCGCGCGCACATCATCGGCGTGGTGGTGAGCGAGACGACCATCGAGACCGCGATCGCGACCGACAGGGTCACCGAGAATTCGCGGAAGAGGCGGCCGACGATGCCGCCCATCAGCAGGATGGGAATGAAGACCGTGACCAGCGAGATGCTGATCGAGATGACGGTGAAACCGATCTCCCGGGCGCCGAGCAGCGCCGCCGCCCTGGGCGCCATCCCCTGCTCCAGGTGGCGGGTGATGTTCTCGATCACCACGATCGCGTCGTCGACCACGAAGCCGGTGGCGATGGTGAGCGCCATCAGCGAGAGGTTGTCGATGCTGTAGCCGAACAGGTACATGGCGCCGAAGGTGGCGATCAGCGACACCGGCACGGCGACGCTGGGGATGAAGGTCGAGCGCCAGTCGCGCAGGAAGACGAAAACCACCAGGATGACCAGCGAGATCGACAGGCAGAGGGTGAGCTCGACGTCGCGCACCGAGGCGCGGATGGTGCGGGTGGCGTCGAGCAGCACGGCGAGGGTGATGGCTGGCGGGATCGAGGCCTGCAGCTGGGGCAGCAGCGCCTTGACGCGGTCGACGGTCTGGATGGTGTTGGCGCCCGGCTGCTTGAAGATGATCAGCATCACCGCCGGCTTGCCGTTGGCCAGGCCGCCGGCGCGGACGTCCTCGACCGAGTCGGCGACGCTGGCGATGTCGGCCAGGCGCACCGCGGCGCCGTTGTGGTACGCGACCACCAGCGGCCGGTACTCGGCCGCCAGCAGCAGCTGGTCGCTGGTGGAGAGCGCCCAGGCATGGCTGACGCTCGCGAGCTCGCCCTTGGGGCGGTTGGCGTTGGCGGCGGCAAGCGCGGCGCGCACGTCCTCGAGGCCGAGGCCGAGCTGGTTCAAGGCGGTCGGGTTGACGTCGACCCGCACCGCCGGCAGCGCCCCGCCGCCGACGATGACCTGCCCGACCCCCGAGACCTGCGCCAGCTTCTGCTGCAGGATCGAGGAGGCGATGTCGTACATCCGCGGCTTCTCGTAGAGGTCCGAGGTCATGTAGAGCAGCATGATCGGCGCGTCGGCCGGGTTGACCTTGCGGTAGGAGGGGTTGCTCGGCAGGTTGGCCGGCAGCTGGCCGCGCGCCGCGTTGATCGCCGCCTGGACGTCGCGCGCCGCGGCGTCGATGCTGCGGTTGAGGTCGAACTGCAAGGTGACGTTGGTCGAGCCCTGCGAGCTGGTCGAGGTCATCTCGGTGACCCCGGCGATGCGCCCGAACTGGCGCTCGAGCGGGGTGGCGACCGAGGAGGCCATGGTGTCGGGGCTGGCCCCCGGCAACCCGGCGCCGACCGAGATGGTCGGGAACTCGACCTGCGGCAGCGGCGAGACCGGCAGGAAGAAGAAGGCGATGCCGCCGGCGAGCGCCAGCGCCACGGTCAGCAGGGTGGTGGCGATCGGGCGCTCGATGAACGGCGCCGAGATGCTGGTCATGCGGCTCGCGCCGGCCGCGGCGGCCGGGCTGGTCGGGCCGTTCGGGCCGGCCGGGCCGGTCGCGCTGCTCACACCGGTTGCGCCGGCCGCGCCGGTCGCGCCGCTCTCGCCGTTCTCCGCCGGCGCCCGGCTGTCGCGGCTCACGGGCGCCCCTCGGCCTGGCGCAGGGCCGGCTGCAGGGCGGGGGCGCCGGGGGACGCCTGCCGTTGCTGCGCCGCCGCCGCCTGCCGCCGGCGGGTCAGCCGGCGCGCCAGGCGGTCGAAGCCGAGATAGATCACCGGCGTGGTGTAGAGCGTCAGCAGCTGGGAAAAGATCAGGCCGCCGACGATCGCGATGCCGAGCGGCCGGCGCAGCTCGGCGCCGATGCCGCTGCCGAGAGCGAGCGGCAGGGCGCCGAGCATCGCCGCCATGGTGGTCATGATGATCGGGCGGAAGCGCAGCAGGCAGGCCTGGAAGATCGCCTCCTCCGGCTCCTTGCCCTCCTTGCGCTCGGCGTCGAGCGCGAAGTCGATCATCATGATCGCGTTCTTCTCCACGATGCCGATCAGCAAGATGATGCCGATGAGGGCGATGATGCTGAACTCGTAGCCGCAGAGCATCAGCGCCAGGAGAGCGCCGACGCCGGCCGAGGGGAGGGTCGAGAGGATGGTGATCGGGTGGATGTAGCTCTCATAGAGGATGCCGAGCAGGATGTAGACCGTCACCACCGCGGCGAGCAGCAGGAAGGGGGTATTGACCAGCGAGGCCTGGAACGACTGCGCGGTGCCCTGGAAGCTGGCCTGGACGGAGGCCGGCATGCCAAGGTCGATCTTCGCCTGGTCGATGGCGCGCACCGCGTCGCCCAGGGCGGCGCCGGGCGCCAGGTTGAACGACACGGTGACCACCGGGAACTGCCCCTGGTGGTTGACCGCGAGCGGCGCCGTGGCGGTCTCGATGCGGGTGAAGGCGCCGAGCGGCACCGCGCCGCCGGAGGCGGAGCGCAGGAAGACGTCGGAGAGGTCCCGCGGGTCCTGCTTGAACCCCGGCTGGTCCTCGAGCACCACCCGGTACTGGTTGAGCTGGGTGAACATGGTCGAGATCTGGCGCTGGCCGAAGGCGTCGTAGAGCGCGTCGTCGACCATCTGCGGCGTGATGCCGAGCCGCGAGGCGGTCGAGCGGTCGAGGACCACGCGCGCCTGGAGCCCCTCGTCCTGCTGATCGCTCGCCACGTCGCGCAGCGCGGGCAGCGCCTGCAGCCGGGCGACGAAGCGCGGCACCCAGGCGGCGAGCTCCGGCCCGTTGGCGTCTTCGAGGCTGTACTGGAACTGGGTGCGGCTCACCCGGTCCTCGACCGTCAGGTCCTGCACCGGCTGCATGAAGAGGGTGACGCCTTCGACCTTGGCAAGGGCGGGCTGCAGGCGGCGGATGATGTCGCCGGCGTTGGCGCCGCGCTCGTCGAGCGGCTTCAAGTTGATCTGGATGCGGCCGCTGTTGATCGTCGTGTTGGTGCCGTCGATGCCGATGAACGACGACAGGCTGGCGACCGCCGGGTCCTGGAGGATCACCTTGGCCAGCGCCTGCTGGCGCTCGGACATGGCGGCGAACGAGACGCTCTGCGGCGCCTCGGAGACGCCCAGGATGACGCCGGTGTCCTGGACCGGGAAGAAGCCCTTGGGAATGAGGATGTAGAGCAGGAAGGTCAGCGCCAGGGTGGCGACGGCGAGGACGAGGGTCGCCGGCTGGTGGCCCAGCACCCACTTGAGGGTGCGGCCGTAGAAAGCGATCACCCGCCGGAAGACGCGCTCGGAGGCGCGGTAGAACCGCCCCTGCTCGGTTTCGGTCTTGTGATGCAGGAGGCGGGCGCACATCATCGGCGTCAGGGTTAGCGACACCGCCGCCGACACCAGGATGGTCACCGAGAGGGTCACCGCGAACTCGCGGAACAGGCGGCCGACGACGTCGCCCATGAACAGCAGCGGGATGAGCACGGCGATCAGCGAGACGGTCAGCGAGAGGATGGTGAAGCCGATCTGCTCGGCGCCCTTGAGCGCCGCCTCGAACGGCGGCACGCCCTCCTCGATGTAGCGCATGATGTTCTCGATCATCACGATGGCGTCGTCGACGACGAAGCCGGTCGAGATGGTGAGCGCCATCAGGGTCAAGTTGTTCAGGCTGTAGCCGAGCAGGTACATGGCGCCGAAGGTGCCGACCAGCGCCAGCGGCACCGCCACGCTCGGGATGACGGTGGCGGCGAGGGTGCGCAGGAAGAGGAAGATGACCATCACCACGAGGGCGATGCAGAGCATCAGCTCGAGCTCGACGTCGCGGACGGAGGCGCGGATGGTGACCGTGCGGTCGGTCAGGACCGCCACCTGCACCGAGGTCGGCAGCGAGGCGCGCAGCTGCGGCAGCAGCGTGGTGACGCGGTCGACGACGGCGATGATGTTGGCGCCCGGCTGGCGCTGGATGTTGACGATCACCGCCGGCACCTGATTCATCCAGGCGGCCTGCTTGACGTTCTCGGCATCGTCGATGACGTTGGCGACGTCGGCGAGATGCACCGGCGCGCCGTTGCGGTAGGCGACGATCAGCGGCCGGTACTGATCGCTGGTCAGCAGCTGATCGTTGGCGCCGATGGTGTAGGCCTGGCGGCTGCCGTCGAAGTTCCCCTTGGCCTGGTTGACGTTCGACTGCGCGACCGCGGTGCGCACGTCTTCGAGGGTCAGGCCGTAGGAGGAGAGCGCGGTCGGATTGGCCTGGATGCGCACCGCCGGCTTCTGCCCGCCGCTGATCGACACCAGGCCGACGCCGGGCAGCTGCGAGATCTTCTGCGCCAGGCGGGTGTCGGCCAGGTCCTCGACCTTGGAGAGCGGCAGGGTGTCCGAGGTCAGCGCCAGGGTGAGGACGGGCGAGTCGGCGGGGTTGGTCTTGCTGTAGATCGGCGGGTTGGGCAGATCGCGCGGCAGGTAGGTGCCGGAGGCGTTGATCGCCGCCTGCACGTTCTGCTCGGCGACGTCGATGTTGAGGTCGAGCACGAACTGCAGGGTGATCACCGAGCTGCCTTCGGAGCTGGTCGAGGTCATCTGGTTGAGGCCGGGCACCTGCCCGAACTGGCGCTCGAGCGGCGCGGTGACCGCCGACGCCATGACGTCGGGGCTCGCCCCCGGGTAGAAGGTCACCACCTGGATCGTCGGGTAGTCGACCTCCGGCAGCGCCGAGACCGGCAACAGGCGAAAGGCAACGGCGCCGGCGAGCAGCAGGCCCGCCATCAGCAGCGAGGTCGCGATCGGCCGCAGGATGAACGGCCGGGAGGGGCTCAAGAGGTCGCCTTGCGGCGCCGCCCGCCGCCGGGAGCGGCCGCGCTGCGCGGGCGGCCGGCGGGCGCACTGCCGGCGGCGGGAGTGGCAGCGGTGCCCGGAGCGCCGGCGGAGGCGCCGGAGATGCCCGGAGCGCCGGGGGCGCCGGAGGAGGCCGCCCGGGAGCGCGCCGGCGTGGCGGGCGCCGCAGCGACTTTCATGCCCGGCCGCAGCTTGTCGACGCCGTCGACGACCACCATCTCGCCGGCGGCGACGCCGCGCTGGAGCGCCGTGTCGTCGCCTTCGGTCAGCGCGACCGCGACGTTGCGCGCGTCGACCGTCGAATCGGGCTTGACCACGTAGACGAAAGCCGACTGCGGGCTGCGCTGGATGGCGGCGCTGGGCACGATGACCGCGCCGCGCAGGGTATCGACCAGCAGGCGTGCGTTGACGAACTGGTTGGCGAACAGCTGGTCGCCGACGTTGTCGAACAGCGCCTTGAGACGGACGGTTCCGGTGGAGGGATCGATCTGGTTGTCGACCGCCCAGAGCGAGCCGGTGGCGAGCTGGTTGCGCAGGTCGCGGTCGAAGGCATCGACGACCAGCGGCTGCCCGGAGCGCTGGTGGGCCATCACCTGCGGCAGGCGGTCGGCCGGGATCGTGAAGATGACGGTGATCGGCTGCAGCTGGGTGATGACGACGATCCCGTTGGCGTCGTTGGCGTGCACGATGTTGCCCGGATCGGTAAGGCGCAGGCCGACGCGCCCGGCGATCGGCGCGGTGACGCGGCTGTAGACCAAATTGAGCTTGGCGCTCTCGATCTGCCCGCGGTCGCTCTCGATGGCGGCCTTGATCTGGCTGACTGTCGCACGCTGGGTGTCGAGCTGCTGCTTGGGGATCGAGTCCTCGGCGCTGAGCACCTCGTAGCGGTGCAGGTCGAGCTCGGCGTTGTTGAGCGCCGCCACGTCCTTGCCCATCTGCCCCTCGGCCTGCATGAGCTGAACCTGGAAGGGGCGTGGATCGAGCTCGGCCAGCAGATCGCCTGCGCGCACGACCTGGCCTTCGCGGAAGGCGAGACGCAGCAGCTGGCCGTCGACGCGGCTGCGGACGGTGACGGTGGCGAGCGGGGTCACGGTGCCGAGGCCGGTCACGTAGACGCCGACGTCGCCGGTGTGGGCGGCGGAGGCCAGCACCGGCACCGCGGGCGTCGCGGCGCCTTTGCCCCCCTTGCCGCCGGCGGCGGCGCCGTTTTTTGGCTGCCCCTGGCCGGAGCTGGGGAGGAGGAAATAGACCAGGACCGCGACGGCGGCGAGCCCGAGGACCCAGGGCAGCCACCGGAGGCGGTGGGGTTGCGGTTCCACAAGGTGCGAGGGTGGGCCGGCGGGTGCCTCGTAAGGTGGAGCCGCGGTGGAAGGCGAGGCCGGGGAAGGCGAGGAAGCCGGGTCAGAAGGTGAAGCCGGCGTGCCAGGGGCGGCGGGTGCGGCGGGTGAAGACGGGGCGGCAGCGGAAGGCCTGACCGGCAAGGTGTCAGTGGTCTCGGGACTCATCGCGTTCGGGCCTCCGGAAGCCGGGACTGGGTTGTCCTCGGCGGCTGCCGTCCTGCGGCGTGATTCTATGCACAAGCCGCTTCCCTGGGGGGTCGGGAGCGGACAGCGGGAGCAAAAAAGAGGCGGAGCGCTCGAAATCCCGCCCAACGAGCCCGCGAAAGGCGGCAGGGGGACGGACGGCTCTCCGCCTGGTGAGGAACCTTGGGGAAAGCCGTCGAAGGCTCCGCCGAACCTGTCGAGGAAAAGTGCGGCTTCCCCCAACTCAAGAGACGGCCCGAAGGCGGGCGCGGTTACACGGTGGCTGCTACCGCGCGCGCAATGGACGCAGTGGCCCACCGCTGCCACCCCCCCGCTGACCAGCGAGGGGGCGGCTGGAACGCGCGGGATGGCCTACGCCCGGGCTCCACGGAGCTCTTTTCAGCACCTGTTAGGTTAGGCGCGATTGGCTCGACTCACTTGAATTGCGGAAGCCCGCCCTACACCAGTGCAAGCTCAGCGCGCGCCGGCGCCCTCGGCGGCAGAGAGCCGGTAGAGGTGGAAGGTGCCGGCGACGTAGCCCAGGTCCTCGCCGCGCGCGGCGACCGCTCTGGTGAGCGGCATCCAGGAGCTGGCGATCGCCTGGTATCGCGCCTGACCGTACATCGCGCCCGGCGCCGCCTGCTGGATGGCGGGCAGGCAGACCTCGGCGGCGGTGCCGACGGCATACCATCCAGGCACCAGGGGGCTCGTCGGAGCGAGCTTGGCGCCCTTGCCGAGGTAGGCCTCGGCCTGGGCGGCGCCGATCGAGGGGTCGAGCAGATGGAGCCTAAGGCCGCCAGACTTGGCGGCCGTTCCGATCAGGCCGCCAGACTTGGCGGCCGTTCCGATCACACCGCCAAACTTGGCGGCCGTACTGATGATCCGGCGCTCTGCCTCGTCGCGCAGCGCGATGAGGTTCTGATGGTAGTAGCAGTTATCGGTGGAGAGGGCGAAGCGCAGTGGATCGCGCGACCCGAGCCACCAGGTGTTGGTCGAGGAGAGCCAGATCGGGGCGAGGGCTATCGATTCGGCAAGCAGGGCGGCGAGCAGGAGGGCGGCGATCCACGGCCGCCGGGCGAGCCAGAGCGCGGCAGGCAGGTAGAGCAGCGGCAGGATGGGGAGGAGATGCCGCAGGCCCGCGTTGTAGTTCGAGCCGATCGCGGCCGCCAGGTAGACGCCCGCAGCCAGGGCGAGGAGCAGGGTGAACCCAAAGCGCGGGTTTTGACCCGCGCGCCTGAGCAATCTCGGGTCGAGACCCGCGCGCCTGATCAATTGCGGGTCGGGACCCGCGCTCCCGAGACGGGCGGCATCGCGGGCCGTGCTCGCCAAGGCGCCGGAGGCCAGGGGATCTGCGGCGGCGCTGTTCGACAGGGCGCCCGGAATGAGTGGAGCTTCCGAGGCGAGGGGGAGACGAGCGGTTCGGTCGGCGGCGCTGGAGCGCGCACGCAGCGTCCTGGCGCAGGCCGCCGCGAGCGCGAGGGCGCTGACCGCCAGCAGGGGCAGCGGCGTCTTGGCCAGCAGCAGGAGCGGGAAGTACCACCAGAGCCCATGGGAATGCATGCGGCCGAAGTTGCAGGCCGGGTAGGTCGCTAGAGCGTTCTGGGCGCGCGTCGCGAGCAGACCGGTCAGGAACTGGGCGGCGCGCGGGTCGAGGCGTTCGACCGCGAGCAGGAAGGGCGCGTAGGGTTGCAGCCGGTCTTCGACCCGGATGGTCGAGCGGTTGGCAAAGTAGAGCTGGATGGTTTCCCTTCCGTAGTCCCGGTCGTAGTGCCGGTTGGCGATGGCGTAGGTCAGCTCCACGCCGCCCCAGGCTATGGCGAGCATCAGCGCACCGCAGAGCAGGCGCCGCCCCCAGGCCGCCCGCAGGCCAGGGGCGAGCAGGAGGGCGGCGGCAGCGCTCGGCAGCACGAGCAGGCCCGTGTACTTGGCCGCGGCCGCCAGCCCGAGCCCCAGCCCCATGAACGCCGCCGAAGCAAATCCGGGGCGGCGGAGGAAGCGGGCGGCGCCGAGGAGTGCGAGGCCGCAGCCGAGCGCCGCGGCGGCATCGCTATAGAGCAGGCTCAGCAGCGGCACGACGCTGAAGTCGAGGCCGAGCAGCAGCGCCAGCACCACGCCGGCGGCGGCGCCGCCCAGCTCGCGGCCGAGCAGGAATGCCACCCCGAGCAGCGGCAGGCCGAAGAGCGCGGCGAGGAGCGCGCGGCCCAGCAGGCGGACGCGCCGCTCGGCAGCGGGATCCGTGAAGACCGCCTGCGCGGTGTCGAGCGCCACCGAGACGCGGCTCACCGGCGCCAGCGGCCGCCGCTCGGCCAGCAGCGGCAGGGCCGCCGCCATCTTGAACAGCGGCGGGTGCTCGAGATTGAGCCCGTTCTGGCCGTAGCGGTCGGCCTGATAGCCGGCGACGGCGTGATAGGCCTCGTCACTGGTCAGCGACTGCCGGCCGATCGCCCACCCCTGCAGCGCCAGAACCGCAACCGCCCCGGCCAGCACCGCGATCGATCTACCACCCATCCATCACTCCAAGGACTCGCGCCGGGCGCCCTGCCCAGCCGGCGCAATCTACCAACCCAGCGAGGCTGCGGCGAGTCCCGGCCACCTTCTAGTCAGGATCCGCACGTCACCAATGAGAAGTACGCCACGATCACCGCCTTCAGCGGCCCGATCCAGCAGGTGCCGCGCACCTTCCTGGGCGGCGTTCGCTACGCCTGGGGCAAGCAGTGAGGACCTGACTCCCCGGCGGCGGCCGCTCCGACCTCGCGCAGCAGCGCCAGGACCCGCTCCACTGCCGCCGGCAAGGCCGCTCGCACCGCGGGCGAGAGGTCCGCGCCCAGCTCGTCGCAGTCGGCTGCCTGACAGCACACGATCCAGGTGCGGCGCGGCAGCACGCCAAGAACCGCCGCCATGCGGAGCACGCCCCGCGGGTTGGCCTGGTGGAGGTCGACCGGCTCGTGCTCGCCCTGCGGACCGAGGGGGGCCGCCGGGTCGGGCGCCAGGACGAAGAGGGTGCCCGGCGCGGCGCCGCGGTCCGCGGCGTCGAGCAGGACCAGGGCGTCATGGCCGTCGAATAGCTGCTGCACCAGGCTGATGCCGGCGATGCCGGACTCGAAGAGCTCGACGCCGGGCGCTCCGCCCAGCGCGGCATCAAGCCGGTGAAGCGCCTCGACCCCGAACCCGTCGTCGCCGCGCAGAACGTTGCCGACTCCGGCGATCAAAACCCGCGGCGGGCGGGCGGCGGCAGGGCCGGGCGGCGCCGCGGCCGCTGCCGGGGGGCGGGGGCCGCCGAGCGGAGTCGACCGGCTTGGTGACGTACTCGTCGGCGCCGGAGCGCAGCCCCTTGACCTTGTCGGTGGTCAGCGCCCGCGCGCTCAGCATGATGATCGGCAGGTCCGCGGTCTCGGGGTTGCCGCGGATCTGCTGGCAGACCTCGACACCGCTCATGTCCGGCAGCATGACGTCCAGGACCAGCAGGTCCGGGCGCTCGGTGTGCACCTTCCGCAGCCCCTCCGCCGCAGTTTCCGCGGTGGTGACCGTGTAGCCCTCGGCGCGGAGGGAGTACTCGGTCAAGCGCAGCAGGCTTGGCTCGTCGTCGACCACCAGCACCCTGGCCTTCATGACCCCTCGCTTTCTCGTCGTCGTGCTCACCGCCCTCGTCGAGCCCGCCGACCGGGCGAGGGGCCTCAAGGCGTGGCGCACGCAGGCGACCAGCTCGGCCGAGTCCGCCGGCTTGGTGAAGTAAGCGTCGGCGACCAGGGCGCCGGCATTCCCGGCGAGGCCCTGCCGCGCCTGTTCGAGAGGTTCTTCCGCGCCGGCAACACGGCGCGCTCGGCCGAAGGGGGCGCCGGACTGGGCCTCTACCCGGCCGGCAGGCCTCGACCTCGGCCTCGGCCGGTTGAGAGCCCGGGGCCGCCGGGAAGGCTATGTCGAGAGGAAGTCGATGAAATGAGGACCCGAATCACCGGGCCGATCGGCCCAGCGCTCAAGCGCGCGCGCGATGCGCTCCGGACGGTCGTTTGGCAGGCTGTAGGGCACGATCAGGAGGCCGTGGTGGAACTCTCCTACCTGGAAGAAGGAGCGGGTGAGACGGACGAAGTCGTCTCGGTTTCGGGTCACTAAGATCCGGCCGGCGCCGATCGCGACGCGGAGCTGCTCCTCGTCAAGGAAGCCCCGGCGGTCGATCTCGTGAACGGAGACGACATCGAGCCCGACACCCCGCCCGATCTCGGCCACCGCCGGATTCAGGTCCTCGTCGAGGAGGAAGCGCATGTCCTTGGGCATATCAAGGTCTCCGCACGGCATTGCGAGGGAGGAGCGCAAAGGAGGCTCTTCCCCAACTGTGTTCACTGAAGTCCAGCCAGCTTCGGGCGGAATCCATGTCAAATCACAGGCAATCCGAAGCACCGAGGGAAGACGCGCCCCTATTGCGCGTGCCGTGTGTGGGCGATGCCGGGAGATATCAACCGTTGCGGGGACGGGCAAACGGCAGATCGCTCGCGACGCGCTCGGGGGTCCACTGCGCTTCCCGTTCCAGGCGCGCGTCGATCTCGTGGGGGTAGAGCTCGTAGTAGGCCAGGGCGGCCCTGAGCTGAGGCTCGGTCAACCAGCCGTAGCTCTGGCGCAGCTGGCCGAAGTCCTTGGCAGCGGCCCGCCAGGTGGCAACGATCTCCCAGACGTCGAGGCCGGTTCCCGCCACAGCGGCCCGCCGCCCAGCGGGACCGTCGACGAAGACCACCCCGGGCGCCCGGCGCATCCGGAGGGCCTCCTCGAGCAGCTCCGTGGCCAGCGCTGACCAGGTCGTGGCCCGATCGGTCGACTCGCGGGAGATCTCGCGGTCCAGCTCGTCGGGGATACTCAAATCCCTTACCCGGGTTGCCATTCGTCTAAAGCCCTCCCTCTTCGTGCAGGGCGTTGAGGCCCCGGATTCAGTATGGCATAGCGCAATGAGATGGAGACCTGCTCTGTGTCAGGATTGCGCCTTCTGCGCGAACTCTTGTGCACCAGCCCCGAAGCAGCGACTCCAGCGGGCGTGGGAGGCCTGCCCGTCCCCGGAAGGTGGAGGTCCCCGCCTGCCGGAGCGCCATTTGCAGAGGCCTCACTCACCGCCGGTTCAGCCCCCCTGGCAGCCCTCTCTCGCCTGGCGTTCAAGCAGGGCTGGGCGGTGAGTGAGGCCTCTGCAAATGGCGCGGCCCGCCAGCAACCCGGGGACCTCCACCTCCCCGCGATGGATGTCAGGACGGAGGGGCTCACCGCCCGTCGATGAAGGCCGCGAGGTCGGCCTTGAACTGCTTGAGCGCCGGCTCGTTGATGTACATCATGTGGCCGGCGTCGTAGTACTTCATCTGGACGTGGGAGCGCAGCTGCTTCTCCAGGCCAAGGTGATCGATCGTCGACTCGGTAGCCATGAAGGGCGTCGCCAGATCGTAGATGCCGTTCATCACCAGCACGCGCAGGTTCGGGTTGTAACCGAGCGCGTGGGCGAGGTCGAGGGCGGTGTTGGCGAGCGGCAGGGTGTCGCCGCTCGGGATCTTGTGCTTCCAGTCCCAGGCGTTGTTCGCCTCGTAGTTGAGGATCTTGTAGCTCTTGCCCTGCCCGAACTTGAGCTCGCCGTGGTAGTAGTCGAGGAAGGCGGCGGTGAAAGCCGAGCTGATGGCCGCCGACTGCGGATCGTATTCGGCATCCTCGGCGAGCAGGTCGAAGGTGACGCCGGTGAAGCGCGCGTCCAGCCTGCCGACGGTCTGGTGGTGCTCGCGCATCAGCTCCTGGGTGAACAGCGACTCGCGCAGCCGCAGCCGAGCCTTCTTGACGTAGTCGACCGACAGGCCGGTGTACTGGTGCAGCTTCTCGGCGACCGCGTCGCGCTCCGGCTCG
The DNA here is from genome assembly GCA_035544875.1 of Thermoanaerobaculia bacterium. Classification (GTDB taxonomy): domain Bacteria; phylum Acidobacteriota; class Thermoanaerobaculia; order Multivoradales; family UBA5704; genus JASLEW01. The sequence continues at coordinate 14,847 of DASZZP010000129.1, forward strand.
GTGAGCGCGTCGCCCTTGCGCAGCGCGGCCGCGTAGTCGCCGAGCGCGAACTTGCGCACCTCGTCGAGGAACGGCTCGAGCTTGGCCGGCGTGCTGGGCAGCAGATGATGATAGGCGGCGACGGCGGCGAAGGTGGGCAGCACCAGCGGGTAGGCCTGGTCGTTGCCCGGCCAGTCGGCGCTCGCCACGGGGTCGAGGAAGACCGAGACCAGGATGACGCCGTTGAACGCCATGTTCTCGCGCGTCTGCAGGTAGTCGACGACGCCCGCCGCGCGGGTGGTGCCGTAGCTCTCGCCCAGCAGGTACTTGGGGGAGCTCCAGCGCAGGTTGTCGCTGGCGTACTGCTTGATGAAGCGGGAGACCGACTCGATGTCGGGGTCCACCCCCCAGAAGTCCTTGTCCTTGGAGTCGCCGACCGCGTGGCTGAGCCCGGTGCCCACCGGGTCGATCATCACCAGATCGGTCTTGTCGAGGATGCTCTCGGCGTTGTCGACCACGCGATAGGGCGCCGGCGGGGTCGGCCCGGGATCGGCGGTGACGATGCGCCGCGGTCCGAGGGCGCCCATGTGCAGCCAGATCGAGGACGAGCCGGGGCCGCCGTTGTAGGCGAAGGTGATCGGCCGGGTGCCGGGATCCTTGACGTCGCGCTGGGTGTAGGCGATGTAGCCGACCGCCGCGGTGGGCTCGTCCTTGTTGTTGCGCAGGATGAGGGTGCCGGCGGTGGCGGTGTAGCCGATGGTCTTGCCGCCGGCGGTCAGGCTGTGCTGGGTGACCGACTGCTCGGGCTTGGGCGGCTCAGGCGCCGGCTTCTTGGTTTCGGCGGCGGCGGCGGGCTCGGCGGCGCGCGCCGCGGCGGCGCACGACAGGACGGCGACGGCGATCAACGAAGAGAGCGTCTTGTTCACGGCTTCCTCCTTGCGAAGCGCGGGCAGGCCGCGCGTCCGGCTATGGCTGGGCGGCACTTCCCGGAGGTCGGGACCTGCGCGCCCGGATTGACGAGAAGAGTGCCTGGACGGCTTTCCTGATACGGAAAAAGGGGGCCTTTGTTTGATCCGCACGCCCGGCGGGAGTTTCACGCCCGGCAAGGATCGGGCAGATCCCAGGGTCGGATCGGGTCAGCGATAGGCGGCGGCCTGGATGCGGTAGAGCTCCGCGTATTGGCCGCCCTTGGCCAGGAGCGCTTCGTGGGTGCCCGCCTCGACCACCCGCGCGCGGTCGAGCACCACGATGAAGTCGGCCATGCGCACGGTGCTGAAGCGGTGCGAGACCAGGATCGTGATGCGGCCGCCGGGCGCGGGTTGACGCGCCGCGCCCGGGCGGGCGCCTCGTGCCGCCGCCGCATAGCGCTCGAAGAGGGCGTGCTCGGTCTCGGCGTCGAGCGCCGCCGTGGGCTCGTCGAGCACGAGCAGCAGCGGCCGCTCGCGCATGAATCCGCGGGCGAGAGCGAGCTTCTGCCACTGCCCGAAGCTGAGCTCCACGCCGCCGGGCCAGGTGGGGCCCAGCTGGGTGTCGAGGCCGGCGGCGAGGCGCTCGACGACGTCGTCGGCGCCGGCGCGATCGACGGCCGCGGTCACCGCCGCCAGGTCGTCGAGGCGCGGCAGGTCGCCGATGCCAACGCTGTGGCGCGCCAGGAGCTCGAAGCGGAAGAAGTCCTGAAACGCGCCCGAGAGGCGTGAACGCCAGGTATCGGGCGGCATGCGCGCGAGCTCCACGCCGTCGATCAGGATGCGCCCGCCGGTCGGCCGATAGAGGCGGCACAGGAGCTTCACCAGGGTCGTCTTGCCGGCGCCGTTCTCGCCCACGATGGCGACCACAGAAGACGGCTCGAGGCGCAGGTCGACGTCGTCGAGCACCAGGCGCTCCGTGCCGGGGTAGGCGAAGGAGACGTGGTCGAAGATGATGCCCTGCTCGAGACGTTCGGGCACCGGCGCATCGGCGTCCTCGACCTGCGAGGCGGCGTAGTCCTCGAGCCACGCCAGCCGCCTGGAGCCGTCGAGCCAGAAGCCGCGCAGGAAACCGATCTCGCCCACTGTCGCAGCGATGTAGGCCGACAGGCGCGAGCCCGCCGCCAGCACCAGCAGCAGGTCGCCGGGCCTTGCCCCGAGCACCGACGACACGAATACCACGGCGGCCACGTAGGCGGCGCCGAAGACCGCCCACGCCAGGGCGTGCCACACGGCGCTGCCGCGGCGGGCCGCGGCGACCGGTCCGTACCAGCGCTCCCACGCCGCGCGGCGCTGCGCCACTAGGCGCGCGCCGATGCGCGTCACCCGCACCTCCTTGCCGGGCGGCGCGGTGGTGGCGACGTCGAAGAGGTGCCGCGCCAGGCGCGCGGCCGGCGCGCCCCGCTCTTCCGCGGCGCGCTCCACGCCGGGCCGCCAGGCCGACGTCATCACGGCGGGCAGGGCAAAGGCGGCGAGCAGCATCAGCGCCGGATGGATCGAGGCGAGCAGGGCGAGGGTCACGCCGAGGCGCAGGATCCAGCCGCAGGTGGTGAACAGCGACATGTACATGTGGTCGAGCACGAAGACCTGGCTGCGCAGCATGGCCAGGCGATCCAAGTACTCGGGGCGTTCGTGATGGTCGATGGTGGCCACCGAGGCCTGCAGCCGCGCCACGTGCGCTTCGAGCGCGATGGTCACCCGGTCGCGGAACCGGCGCTGGGTGCGGTCGCTGATCACACGCAGGAACCAGGTCGCGGCCGCCGACACGCTCAATCCCAGGGCGGCGGTCATCACCAGGCCGCGCCTGCCGCCGAGCACGCCGTCGGCCAGGAGCTTGAGCCAGAGCGCCAGCAGCGCGTCCGGCAGCGCGGCGAGCAGCGACAGCCCGAACGACACGAGGAGTAGCGACGGCTCGGCCTCGTAGCCGCGCTTGAGCGCGCGCCACATGGAGGGCAACGCGGGCGGCAGGTCGTCAGTCAAGGACATCGAGGTCCGCCTGCGCTTCGCCGACGCCGTCGCCGTCGCCGCCAAAGCGCGACGCCTGGAGCTCGAACATCGTCCGATAGCGGCCGCCGGCCGCCATCAGCTGGTCGTGAGTGCCGAGCTCGACCACCCTGCCCTGCTCGAGCACGCAGATGCGATCGGCGTGGCGCACGGTCGAGAAACGGTGCGAGATCAAGATCGTGGTGACGTGGCGCGTGGCGGCGAGAATGCGGTCGAAGATCTCGGCCTCGCCGCGCACGTCGAGCTGGGCCGTGGGCTCGTCGAGCAGCACCAGGCCGGCGCCCAGCCGCACGGCGCAGAGCGCCCGCGCCAGCGCGACGCGCTGCCATTGGCCGCCGGACAGGTCGGTGCCGCCGGCGTAGCCGCGCGCGAGCACCGTGTCGAGATCGGCGAGGCCGGCGGCGCCGGCCGCGGCGAGCGCCTGCAGGATCACGTCGTCCGGAGCGCCGCCGGGAGCCACGTTGTCGCGCAGCGGCAGCTGGAAGCGGGTGAAGTCCTGGAACACGGCGGTCAGGCGCGAGCGCCAGCCGTCGAGGTCCAGGGCGCGGAGGTCGACGCCGTCGACTTCGATGGCACCCTCTTGCGGGTCGTAGAGCCGGCAGAGCAGCTTGGCGAGGGTGGTCTTGCCGGCGCCGTTCTGGCCAACGATGGCGAGCGACGAGCCGGCGGGGATCGCGAGGTCGAAGCCCGCGAGCACCGGCTCGCCACTGGCCGGATAGGCAAAGGTCAGGCGGCGAAAGCGGATCTCGCGCGCCGGCAGTCCGCCGGCGGGGGCGGCCCGAGCGGCGGGGGCGGCCGGGGCGGGCGGGACGGCCGGGGCGGCCGGCGGCGGGCCCTGGAGGAGCGCGCCCGCGGGCTCCATGGCTTGCTGCAGGCGCAGCACCGCGGCGGCCGGCGCGGCGGCACCGTCGAGCGCCCACGACAGGCCGCCGAAGGCGATCATGCTGGTCGAGACCGCGGCAGCCGCAAAGGTCACCAGCCTGCCGAGCGCGAGACCGCCGCCCGCCGCGGCGGCGCCCAGCGACCAGAAGACGGCAACGTTGGCGGCGAGCACCAGCAGCAGGCTCCAGACGACCGGGCGCTCGCGCAGGCGCGTCGCCTGCCAGCGGAGATCGGCCAGGAGGAGGCGGCGCGACCGGAAGCGTTCGACGACCCAGTCGCCGAGCCCGAACAGCCGCAGCTCCTTGGCGGCCGGCGCTTCGACCGCGAGGTTGTAGGCGTAGTCTGCATGGCGCTGCGCCGCGCGCACCTCCTCGGTGTTGCGGTCGCGCCAGACGCCGCTCTCGCGCAGCAGCCAGTGGGTGGCGAGCCAGGCGCCGGCGAGCAAGAGCGGCGCCCACCAGGTGTAGCCGGCGAGCACGACCGCGGCGGCGAGACCGCCGAGCATTTCCACCATCCCCGAGGCGATGAAGTCCATCGCGATCGACAGCGGCGGCCCGCTGATGCCGAGATCGAAGTCGCGGGCCATCGTGAGGTCGGCGGCGAGCTTGGGGTTTTCGAGGTGACCCATGCCGGGCGGGCTGACGCAGGCGGTGGCGAGCCGGTCGTAGAGCCAGGCGGCGCACCGGCTGCCGAGATTGGCGCCCACGGCGTGGTGAATCGGCGACAGCACCTGGAGCAGCACGAACACGACTCCGACGAGAGCCAGCGGGGCCGCCAGGCCGCCGCCCCGCTGGGCGGCCGTGACGAGACCACCCATGGCAATGGCGAACAGCGCCGGCAGGAGCCCGCGCAGCACGAGGAGGGTCCACCAGGCGGCCGCCAGCGCGCGGCCGGCATGCAGCAGCACGCCGGCGAATTGCCACTCGTTGCGCGCGCGCAGGCGCTCGATCAGCTCGCTCACAAGCACGGGTCCGTTATCTGCTTGGCCAGGTTATACGATCTCATCGCGGCCGGCCGGCCGCGACGCAGGCCAGTATCGGCTTGCCAGAACAGAAATGCTCTGCTAGCATAGGTGGGCGCCTGCAGTGCCTTAAGAGGAGTAATGTTCTATGCTTATACAGCATCTTTGTCCGCTTCCGATCCTTGGCCGCCTCGTGTTCGCCGCTTTCTCGCTCCTGGGGTTGTTGGGAGAGGGCGCGCTCCGCGCCCAAGAGAGCTCGACCACCGTTTCCTGCCCGTTTTTCGGGCGCGGGACGAGCGGCGTCTACCATGGTTTCTACGTCACCGGCTACACCGGCACCAATATTTCCACGGTCACCCTTGGCTATACCACCGACACCCCGGGCCGGTTCAGCATCTCGCTCACCGCCCGCCGCAATTCGTTCGACGGACCGCTGATCGGCACGACGCAGACCGCCACCGTCCATGTCGGTGGCCCGCTCGGCGAAACCCTGGTGACCTTCGACTTCGGCGCCGCGCCGGTCTCGCCCGGCGACACCGTCGCCTTCATCCAGAGCGGCGGCGAGATCGCCTCGGACAACAGCCAGTTCGGGAGCCTCTTCTTCGACGCGGGAACCGGCAGCTGCAACGGAGTGTTCGAGACCCAGGGCACGTCCCCGCCCCTTGATTCCGTCATCCTGTCCGGCGTCGGCATCACCATCACCCAGGCGCCGGGACGGACGTTCTTCTGCGTCCCGAGCGACACCGTCCTGTGCCTCGACGATCGGCCCGGCGACCAGCGCTTCAAGGTCAGCGCGAGCTTCCACACGACCCTGGGCGGCGGCCGCTCCGGCAACGCCCAGGCCATGCCGCTGGCGGCGCTGGGCGCCGGGCATGGCGGATTGTTGTGGTTCTTCGACCCCGCCACTCCCGAGGTGCTGGTCAAGATCGTCAACGGCTGCGCGATCAGCGATCACTACTGGGCCTTCATCTCGGCCGCCACCAACGCCGGCTTCACGGTGACGATCGCCGACACCTTCCTCGCCGACACCAAGAGCTACACCAACCCCGACCTCACCGCGGCGGCGCCGATCCAGGACACCTCCGCGCTGCCGAGCTGCCACCCCTGCACCAGCAACGCCGAGTGTCCCGCCGGTCTCCTCTGCTGCCCGGAGCCGCCGGGCGGCATCACCCAGTGCCTGCCGCCGCAGCCCGGCGGCGGCTGCCCGCTATTTCCTTGACGGACCGCGGATGAGCCGCGGCGGCGGGGCGGCGCCGGTGCCCGGCGCGGGATCGAGGAGAGCAGCACGCGACGACTAGACCGAAGTTCCCCCTTGCGTGAAGCGCTAACTCCCTGAGTGGTAGGAGTTTGAGCGCTGTTCGGGGTATTTCTTGCTGGCTACAACCTCGGGGAGACCCCGAGCAGTTGGAAGGCTCGCTCTTGCACCGGGGTGGGAAGAGT
>DASZZP010000130.1:0-9967 GCA_035544875.1 Thermoanaerobaculia bacterium
GATCGTGGCGGGGGGATGACCGATCTCCTCCACCCGCGAACAGAAGGCTTCGACGTGCTCGCCGACAACGCTTGACCGCAGCCGCTCAGCCGCAGCCGGGCCGATGAAGTCTTCCAACATGGCTCTCCTCCTTTACCGGCGGGGTCGCCGGTGGAGGAGAGCGAACCAGGATTATCCCGCGTAGATCAAACGCCCACGCCGGCAGTCTGACCTCAGCCGCATCGACTCGGGATAATCAGGCACGCGGGATAATGCCGTAGGTCGTGCAGGCGCGGACCGCGGCGATCGGAGGGGCCTCTCAGGCCGATCTGGTGGGAGAGCTTGATGAAGGTCCAGCGCAACGCCCATTCCGTGATGCGAGTGCCGTGCTCGGAAAGGAAGAAGGCAGGGCACTGCGGGTGACGGCAGAGCTGGTCCCGCCGGCGCTGATACTGTCGGAGGGCCTGCTGGGTGGAGCGCTCGATCGGCACGTGGCGCGACTTGCCGAACTTGGTACGACGGATCGTGATCACACCGCGGGCCAGGTCGACGTCGTCGCGATCGAGGCCGATCGGCTCGCTCATACGCATGCCGGTGACGGCCAGCAACCCCAACAACGTCGAGTACGTCGCGGCGCGTAGCCCAGGTGGTTTTCGGCAGCTGCCGACAACCGATGGCAGTCGCCTAGCCGCTTCGAGCAAGCGCAGGATTTCGTCGTCGCTGTACAGGTACGGAGGTTTGCGCTGAAACCGGTGTGGCAAGAGCGCTTGGGGAGGAACCTCCGTTCTGGGATCCACAGCGGCGCAGTGTTGTGCGAACCGTCGCACCATGCCGAGCCGGTTGGCCCAATGCGACGGGTCGGCGCCGGTGGGTTGCTGGGCCCAGCTCAGGGCCAGCGCGGTGGTGATGAAAGCGGCACCCTGCCCTTCGGCGAACTCCACGAATCGCCGCAGTGCGCCGCCGGGGCAGCGCAGCTCGAAGCCGAGAGTGCGGCGCACGGCAAGGTACTCCTCGAGAGTCTGGCGCAGCGGGCTCATGGGTGAGCTCCCGGCCAGGGCTGCGCCAGGGCGCGCAGCGCCTCGAGATCGACTTTGGCGTAGATTTCGGTGGTGCTCGGTTGGCAATGGCGCAGAATCTGGCCGATCTCCCCCAAGGAGGCTTGCCGGCGCAGCATTTCAGTGGCCAGGGAATGACGCAGCAGGTGCGCACCTTGCGAGGGCGGATTCAGACCGGCGCGCTGCAAAGCCCGCTTGACGATGGTCGAGGAGTCGACCAAACGGACAAGGTGCTGCTTCTCTGTAGCAAACCATCCCTGGACAGTTGGTGGGTCGAACGAGAGGTTGAAAAGGCCCTAGAGAAGGAGAGGCGGACCAGAGAGTCGGTCCTAGTCCCGGTAGACCTCGACGGTGCAGTCTGGAAGTGGCAGAGTGGGAAGGGGAGTGTCCTCAGGAGCAGGAACATCGCAGATCTTCGCGATTGGGGCGGAGATGCCGAGCACCCAGAGATCGCGAGACTATTGGCGGCGTTGCGCTTTGTGCCAGCAGGGCACGAAGGCCGAGGCGCGTGATGCGCCTCTTGAGCGCGCTCGGCCAGGACGTCTAGATCGTGGTCAAGGCGAAGCCCCGCGCGACCACCTGGCGGACCGCCAGGGCAGAGGTCACGGGCCTGGTTGCGCGGCGGGTTCCCTGACGGCCGGAAAGGCCTTTCACCGCCGAGTCCAGAGCGACTGGAAACGGACCGCACAAGGGAACATCACCCCGGAGCACACCATTCGGCTGAGCATCCCACAGCATGGCTCGCGCCATCATCAGCAAGGCCGACTGGACATCTTCGTGGGCCAAATCGACGACTTCGTCACGGTCGTTGAGATCAAGGGCACACAGTGGGACAGCATCAAGCCACAGAACGTCTCAAAGAACCTTAATTCCCACGCGCGACAGGTCTGGCGCTACGTCGAGACCGTTCTCGACGTCGACAAGGTTTGCGCAGGGGTCATCTACCCGCGGGGACCTACGGATCCATTCCTTCGTGAGCGCATCGAGACTTACCTCAACGAGCGCGGGCTCCAGGTGGTCTGATATGACGAGTAGGTGCGGTGTGCGTATCGTATCCCGAGCGACCGGAGGCCGCAGGCCCGAGCTCCGGCAGTGCTCTCCGGAATCTGAGTGGGCCTTATGCGCAAAACGCGGCACAAGTTTAGAGACTGTCATAGTAAGTCACCAGGTCTCGGCAATATTGTGCGGACAGCGCAACTCCCAATTCGGTGCCAATCGCCTTCCGAAATAGGCGCGCCCCTTGCCCTGGCGAGAAACTCGAAGCTCTTGAATGGTAGAAGGAGACCATCTCATAGGCGCCAATGTGTCGATCCATCAAGTGTCTGTCGATGGCCCTCGCGGCCGCCTCCACGTTTCGCAGTTGCCTCTTCAGGGTCGGAAGCCCCACGCGAGTCATGGCGAGCGGTCGGTGTCGATTTCGGTAATCCATCTCCGTCATGTCACGTCCAAACTTGTGGCTCGCATCGTTGCGTAGCACCCTCAACTTCTCCAGTTCGCCTTCGAGTGACTTGAGTGAATCTGGCACTTGACCGAAGAAGCTTCGGTAAGTCTTCAGACGGGACGACCATGGCCTGATAAGGACTTGGTCCGCATCTTTTAACCGAGAGTAGTCCGATCCATACTTGAGTAGTATCGCTCCGTCAATCCGCCGGGCCGCGCCTTGAGAAGCTGCCGGATCAGATTCGAGCGCCCTTCCAATCATTGTGCGTAGGTAGATCTCAAAATAGCCGCTCAGGGCGATCAGGGCACTTACACGCGACCAGTTGCCGAAATCGGCGTAGAACTTCGACCATGAGTTCACCGTCGGCTGAAGTCTGCGTTCGTCTATCCCCGAGAAGCGGAGGGCCTGAGAGGCGGAAGCATCGGGATCGTTCTTGACTGCTCGAACGACATAACGCGCAGCGGCCTCATGTGACCAGTACAGTTCGTTGAGCTCAGTGTGATGTGAGATGAATAGGCGAAACCCCCAAGAGGGATCAGACCCCCAGCCCTTCCAGCGATCAAAGCGCTGTGCCACGTATTTGTCCTCGGGTCTTATGTGCGTCGAATCGGCGGACTGGGATTCTTCCGCACAATAGGATCATTTTAGGCACGTCCATCATTAGAGGTTAACTACAACAAGGCTGATTGCGGCACATATCAGGTCCTCGAGCGCGACCAGGGGTCACCTCGATACAGGGCCCCCAACGACACCCAGCATCTGAACCGTGACGCCCGCCAACTCGCCCTCGCCGGTCACACAGACGTTGAGGTCGCGCAGCAGCCCGTCGCGGATGTCATAGATCCAGCCGTGCACCGCCAGCTCCTGACCGCGCTGCCAGGCATCTCGCACGATTGTCGTCTGGCTTACGTTGCACACTTGCTCGAGGACATTGAGCTCACAGAGCCTCTCGTGCCGCTCCTTGTCGCTGGGGAGCGTCGCCAAGTGCTGGTCATGCCGCAATCGCAGGTCCCGCACGTGCTGAAGCCAGTTGTCAACGAGCCCCAACTTCTCTCCCCGCAGTGCGGCTAGAACGCCGCCGCAGCCATAGTGACCACAGACGACGATGTGGTGCACACGCAGCACCTCGACAGCGAATTGAATCGTCGACAGACAGTTGAGGTCGGTGTGCACCACCACGTTGGCCACATTCCGATGAACAAACATCTCTCCTGGCATGAGACCCACGATCTGGTTCGCTGGCACGCGACTGTCCGAGCAGCCGATCCACAGGTACTGCGGCGCCTGCTGCTGCGCGAGGCGCTGGAAGAACTCCGGATCCTGGTGGGTCATCGCCGCCGCCCAGGTGCGATTGTTGGCGAAGAGATGAGCGAGGAGACGCATTGGCCCGCTGGAAGTCTCTCACGAACCGCATGGACCCGCGCCACGGCGGACCACGCCGCCGTGGCGCGGGGCTGCGCCGGGCCGCCCGCCAAGAGCTGGTCGAGCGTCGCGGAAGTGGGCTGAAGCGGTTCGGTGGAGTCTAGATCCTCCGGCGGCGCCGGACAACGGGCGCCTCCCCGGGTTCTCGGCCTCGGGGCGCGCATCCAGAGCGGGGCGGAGGTCGGGCGCCCCCGGGTGCCGGTAGTGGCCCCGATGGAGAAAGACCGACGCAGTCTCACGGCGGGAGCAGCCGGCATCGGGGGAGTTCCGACCGCGAGTCGGGGCCGAGCTGCGACGGCGGGACTTGGCGAGGCACGGCAGAGGAACGCGCCTGGGAGACCCACCCCTGCTCTTTCCAGAGGCGGCTGCTCCCCCCGTCGGCACAGACCAGAAGGACCGCGGACGGTGGCGGCCTGTCAAGGCCGGCGCAGCCGCCGAGCGCAGCGAGGGGAGCCTTTACACACCGCCTGCCGTCCGCGGTAGGCTGTGGTCGCGACGGGGGTGTCGGAGGGCGGAGTGACCGGGTGTCGAGGAGCCAGGCAGGGTCGGCTTCTGCGTCCCTACGGCCTCCGCCGCGTCGGCCCGACGCTGCGGAGTCGACGGGCTGGCCGCGGAGCTCTCCCCGTCGGCGGCGGCGGGTCGTCGAGGTGGTCGGAAACGGCCATGAGCGTCGAGAGCAGGGCAGGCAGCTGGCCGCGGTCGCCGGCGGCAACCTCCGCGTAGACTAAATGCGACGGGCGGGGCGGGGGCGGTGAGGGGTGGGCTTACGCCGCTGGCCGTGGCCTGGAGCGGCGGGCCCAGGGCGGCGGCAGCCGTCCGGCGCGGCCCCGGCGCCCTCGAGGCGTCGACCAAGTGCTGCGGCCCCACCTGCCAAGCGACAATCAGGAACATGCCGGCGGCCAGCAGGAGGAAGCCGCTGATTGCCGCGGTGAGCGCGGTGCGGGTCTGCCGGAGCCCTGGGTTATTCTCTCTGGACCTCGCCGAGCAGGCCCCCGACACTTATGTCGTAGGTGCGGATCGTGCCATTTGCGTCCTCGAAGAACAGAACCGTCCTGCCTTCCGTGGTCTGGACGACCGCCCGCAGAGGCCCCCATGTCTTCAATGGCTTGTTGGATTTAGGCTGTCCATGAGCGTGGGTGCCAAGCGTACCGACCGCCGCAAACACAACCCCGATCGCCACTGCAATGAGAAGCTTTCGCGAGGGCATCTGGTTCTCCTCCATTGAACGGTTATGCAACTCGTGGAATAAACGTCCACCATCGGTCTGTGCTTAGGCCAGGTGAATCATTGCGGCCTTAACCGACAGGATATGGTTCCACTTTCTCAACTCCGGCTCGTCGAGGTATCCCCACTCCATATCACCAAGCCTAAGCTCTCTCAGATTGTCTCTCGGGAGTTGTCGAACTACGCTGATTGGTGCGGCTTGTCGCGGCAAATGCTTGTAAAGCTCATGAGAAAGGATATCGGCGGCTTGAAGCGGAACGAACTCGCAATCATTTTCAAAGCGGACTGCCCTTGGATCAGCCTTCTAACTTTGTTAATGCTCCGCAGAACTGCCGAGGAATAGGCGGCGTGGGGGCCCTTGCCGATGATAAAGAAGGTTCTCGCCCCGTATGTCATTAAATCGCTCAGCTGGTCGCGCTCCCATCGGATCTTCTTGTTGTGACTCAGGGCAATCCAACCACGCTCGCCTACTAGGCGGAGCCATTCGCCATCCTCCACGCTATTCTCCCCGAAATGTGCGCTGTAGGGCTCAACGCGAAGACCGCCCACTGCGAGCGCCGCAGGCACCGAACGTCCGAGGTCTCTGTCGGTAAAAAAGACTAGATCAGGCTGCCCGCTCGTAGAGGATTGCCGCATCGATCTCCGAATCGTTCAACCCGTAGTCTGTAGCTACAAGGTCTCGAGGCTCGTTTGCGTCAAGCCGCTCCACAATTGTGGAGGTGCGAACGCCTTTTCCAGCGATGAACGGGCGACCGAACGCGATATTAGGGTCGATAGTTACAATGTGTGGACTCTGGAACCCCAGGCTTGCGATGACCGGAAACAGGCGTAGCGGGAATCCTGTAATTCCCCTGTCGATCCTCTTGAGGTGCCCCATGAAGATCTCCGCCATCGCTAGCTGACCTGAGGGGCTCAGTTCGATTATTTCCCCCAGACGTTCGATGAACAGCTTGCCGGCCGCTGTCCGCAACTCGTCGCTCAGAAGCAGTCTCTTGATTTTGAACCTCTCCTCCGCATAGTTGAGCGCTTCGCGCACGGCAGACATTCGGACATCATGCCGGGTGCGCAACGATCGGAGCACATGCGCTTCGGCCAGGTTGGAGAAGGAAAGGCGCGAATCTCCAGAAAACGGACGCTCGATCAGCGGCTCTGAGTAAGACTCGCCGGCCGTGGTTTGATACGAACGCCCCACCACCCACGAGCGCAGAGTTGAGGGTGAGATCCCCACGTGTCGCGCCGCCGACGCCATCCCGTAGCGCGGTCTCTCAAGCGGATTGATGGTGGGAGTGGATGTGTTCACGGCCATTCCTCGGCAGTCACTAATGCGTCAAGGGCGAGGGCAAGAATGGGGCGAAGCCTGTACCCTGCCCCTCCTTCTTTCCCGCTCCCTATCACCCGAGGGGCAGGGTACAGGCTTCGCCCCATTCCGTCAAGCTGGGAACGAACACCTAAAACAGTGGCGTTGCGGCTAAGCCATTGATCCTATTGGCCTGTCGCCGCTCTCGACGTGGACCGCCTGGGGCGGCTGCGAGTTGGCGCAACGAGCTCTTTCCTTGGCAGGTATCCGAGGATGACGATCTTGTCGTCGCTGGTCACCTTGATAACACGCGCCCTGTGCAATTGCCTGAGAACTAGGCCGGCGCAGGTGAGCCGCCGGTGCTCGAGAACGATAAGGCTGCCGTCGTCAGCAACTCCGACGCCGGCCGGTGCCCACGACGCCTGACTGCGCCAGCAAACCAAGCCACTCGTTTCGCCGTAGCGGATCTCGCATATACAGGCGTCGTCGAAGTCCGCGACGAGGAGGCGCTGTTGGTCGGCGGCGAGTCCAAGCAAGCGGGAATATGCGAGGCGGCTATGGCCGTCAAACGGGTCGCCGCCGATCGCTGTCACTTTCACGTCGGCTGGCGCGATCTGCACGACCCTCGGTCCGTCGACGGCGTACAGGGTCTGGTCTGGACCGAGGACCAGCGGGCCGAGGGCCTTCTTGAAGCGAGTAATCAGGCGGGTGCTGCCACCGGGAGCTGTTTCGACCAGTTCCGCAGCGCCCCCGCAGAGAAGTTCAAAGCCATAGTCCCTGCCGCTCGCGTCTCGGGCCTCCCGAGGCCGGCGGGCAGCGGAGCCGACGCAGCGAGGCGAGTAGAGTTGTCGCGGGCTTGACTCGGCGGGATGACCTAGATATTCTAGGCGTTAGAGTGGCGCTCCTCTTCACCTCCGGGAGCTGGCTGAGCGTCGTAACCCCGCCAGCGACCAAGCCTTCGCTGCCAGGAGTGGCCGAATGAGACCCATCGTGACTCGCCGGAGCAACCTCGGGTTTCGCGGCACGGCATCTCCGATGTTGTTTGGCGCGGCTCTGATCACGTTCGCCTCGGTGGCCCATGCGGGCGCTCCGCCTTCGTGGGTGCCAATCGGCCCGCAAGGTGGCGAGATCGATGTGCTGGCGGCCGCGCCGAGGGGTCGGTTGTATGCCGGTGCCCTTTTTGGAGCGGGCGTCTCCCGCAGCAGCGACGGCGGCCGCCACTGGAGCGTGGCCAACCACGGCCTGCCGCAGGGCCCGATCTCCGCGCTGGCAGTGGTTGCCGGCCACCCGGAGATCGTTTACGCCGGCGGCATCCAGTTCGGGCCTTACGTGAGCAGCGACGGCGGCGATTCCTGGGCGCCTGCCCTGGCGGGCTTCGAGATCGGCGGCGCGGAGCCCATCGTGGCCGCGCTCGCCGTGACCACCGGAGGGTCGGTCTACGCCCTGTCCGCCACGGGAGCCCTGTACAAGACCAGGCCTCCGCGGCGCTCCTGGACGCGGGTGGACCTTCCGGCCCTCGCGGCCTCGCTCACCGCCGATCCGCGCCAGCCTGAGACGCTCTACGCCGGCGTGGCCGGCGGTCTGGTTCGCACTCGGGACGGGGGGGCGAGCTGGGACCTGCTGGGCGGCGGGGTGTTCCCCGCCGGCTTCAGTCTTGTCGCGGTCATCGATCCCTCGGCGCCAAGCGGTCTGTACGCCCTCTGGTTGCCCGGCTCCACGCTCTTCCACAGCGTGGATGACGGCCTGAGCTGGGTGTCTCACCCCGTGCCGCTGGCGTCCGGGAGCTACGGGCCGCCGCCGGCGGTGGCGGCGGACGGCAAGATCCTCATCGCCTCCACCAACGACTTTCCCATTCCGGCGTCGGCCCTGATCGAGAGCGCCGACGGCGGTGCCACCTGGACCACCACCGCCGGTGCGCCACCCGACTTCCTGCAGACTCTCCTCGCCGTCCCTGGCGAGGCTGCCGTCTACGCCGGCGGCGAGCGCGGCTTCTGGCTCTCCACCGATTCGGGAGACCACTGGCGCGCTTCGAGCCACGGCCTCTACGCGCAGGCGGTCGTCAGCATCAGGATCGGCGCCAGCGGCGCGACGACTTTCCTTTATGCGAGCGCCGCGACCTTGAGTCCCGGGTCGGTGCAGGACTACCTCTTCCGCCGGGAGACCGGCGGCGCCTTCATGGAGGTCGACGGCCCCACCTACGCGGTCATCGGCGTCGACCCGGTGCGACCCGAGGTGGTGTACGGCTCGCACGACAGTGGTCAGGGTTTCTATGGGATCTGGAAGAGCGCCGACGGCGGCCTCACCTGGAGCGCGACGGGTTTTCCCAGCAACGAGGTGGCCGACGTCTTCAAGATCGATCCGTCCTCGACACGCATCCTCTACGCCGGTGGCACGTTTCTGGTCGGCACGTCCTGTCCCCTGAGGAAGAGCACTGACGGCGGCAAGACCTGGACCTGCCTCCTGACGAGCCCCGATCTCGACGCGTACCTCCTACTCATCGATCCCATGCACACCACCAGGCTGTACCTGGTGGCAAGCAGCGGCTGGCTCTTCATCAGCCGCGACGGCGGCGCCTCGTGGAGGCGCGCGGCGCGCGGGCTGCCGCCCGGTCAACCGCTCTCGATCCTGGCCATCGACCCGTCCGACAGTCGCCGCCTCTACGCGGCGGTGCAGGTCTCCGACCAGACCGCCGCCGTCTACGTCAGCCGCGACGGCGCGCTCAGCTGGACCTTGCTGGCCGGCGGCCTGCCCGGACCGATCACCTCGCTGAAGGTCGATCCGCGCCAGCCGGAAACGCTGCTGGCCGGTATCATCCTCACCGGCATCCTGCGCAGCACCGACGGCGGGCGCCATTGGAGTCCCTTCGACCAGGGCCTGCAGCCGGGGAGCTTCTGGGGCGGGTTCCTATTCGACCCCGTGCATCCCTCGATCATCTACACCGTAACCAACGGCGCCGGAGTCTACATGCTCGACACTGGGCAGTGACGGGCCTCTGCCGCAGGCGGCAGCTCTTGCTGGGAGTTCACCGGCCTGCTGGACGGCGACACCGACAGCAGGCCCTTTCCCGCCTCGCCGCCTCGGCGCCAATCGCGAGTCCCGCGAAGTGGACGAGCCCGGGCCCGGCGACGGGCGAGGCCGGCTGGGTCCGTGATCAGGTGCAAAACGAGGGTAGCCCCGGCTAAGAATAATGGTCCGCGCTATGACAACGCTATGACAACGGAGTTTGAAAACCGCCTAGAATGGACTAGACCCAAAACAAGCGCGTAGCGGTCGCCTGGAGGGCGGAGCGTCGCCGCCGATATCTTTCACTGCGATCTTGCTGCGATCTTGCGCCGGACTTTCGCCTCCCGAGAGGTTCGATTTCGTTTTGATGCTGGCTGATCAACCCCTCTTGGCCTGTCGGCAGAGCCGGACGTTGCAAGAGGGCTGATTTGGGACACACTTCTCCCAACAAAGCAACGTGGAAGCGCGAGAGCGACGGTGGCGATTAAGCGAGGCATTGTCGTTTGAGCGCACGTGTGCCGTCGAGCAAGAGGGGCACCCAGCGAT
>DASZZP010000131.1:0-2497 GCA_035544875.1 Thermoanaerobaculia bacterium
CGAGCTCCACGCCGCGGTGCTAAGCGTCCTCGCCGAGGTCCGCCGCCTGCGCCGGGCCCTGCTCGAGGAGCCGCGCGAGTGACCGTCTTCAAGGGCGGCCGCAAGTCGTCGACCGGCCATCGGACCGGGCTCGGCGCGAGCTTCGGCGGGCTGGTCGACTACCTCGAGCACGGGCCGCGGGCCCACCCCAACCCGGCGCGGGTCGAGTGGTCTGCCACCCGCAACCTCGATACCGAGGCGCCCGCCGAGGCGGCCCAACTGATGCAGTTCGCGGCGAGCGAGAACCCGAAGGTCAGGCTGCCGGTCTACCACTTCGGCCTGAGCCTGGACGAGGGCGGCGAGCACCTGTCGCGCGAGCAGTGGGAAGAGTCCGCCCGGCGGGTGCTCGAGCACATGGGCCTCGGCGACCACCAGGCGGTCCTCATCGCCCACAACGACACCGACAGCGAGCACGTCCACATCGTGGTCAACCGGATCGGCGACGACGGCCGGGCGTGGCGCCCCTACCGCGACATGAAGAAGGCGCGCGAGCCGATCCCCGGCCTCGAGCTCGAGTACGGCCTGCGCCGCACCGGCCGCGAGCAGGCCCCGCCGGACCTCAGCGCCGGCGCGGTGCGCGAGGCGATGCGCACCGGCGTGCAGCCGCTCGCCGACCGGGTGCGCGAGGAGGCGGGCCAGGTCTTCGCCCGGGCGACCGGCTGGCGGGAGCTCGAAGCCGGGCTCGCCGAGCTCGGCTACCGCCTCGAGCGGGCCGAGCGCGGCTCGGGCCTGGTGGTGACGGACGGCTCTCGCCGTGCCTCGCTCTCGCACGTCGACCGCAACTTGAGCGGCCCCAAGCTCGCCGCCCGCTTCGGCGAGACATTCCGCGAGCACCGGGAGAAGAACCCCGAGCCGCCCCAGGTCCGGCTCCGGGCCGGCGGCCGGGAGCTCGAGCCCCTGCCCGGCGCAACGCCCCACGAGCGGACGCAGGCGCTGCTCCTCCGCGTCACCTCGACGCGGGCGACCTTCACCCGGGCCGACGTCGAGCGCGCCGCGTTCCACGAGCCCGAGAGCCGCGCCCTGGCTCGGCGCGCCTTGGAGCGCGACGAGCTGGTGGATCTCGGCAAGGACGCGCGCGGGGTCACCCATTACACCTCGCGCGAGTACCTCGAGGCCGAGGGCCGCCTGTTCCGCGCCGCCGGCGAGCTCGCCGGCCGGCAGGAGCTGCGCCTCGACTCCTCGGCGGTGGGCCGCGCCCTCGATCGGGCGCCCCATCTTTCTGCCGAGCAGCGGGCGGCCGTCGTCCACGCGACGGGCGGCGACGACCTGGCGCAGATCGTCGGCCGGGCCGGCGCCGGCAAGACGACGGCGGCGCGCACGATCGCCGAGGCCTACCGGGAAGCGGGCTACGAGGTGCGCGGCGCCGCGCTCGCCGGCAAGGCGGCGGAGGGTCTGCAAAAGGAGGCGGGGATCCCCGCGCAGACGCTCCACAGCCTGGAATACCAGTGGGGCCGCGGCGAGGGCCGCCTCGACGGCGGCAGCGTGCTCCTGATCGACGAGGCGGGCATGGTGGATACCCGCCAGCTCGGCCGGGTGCTCAGCCATGCCTCGGGACAGGGGGCGAAGGTCGTCCTGCTCGGCGATCCCGAGCAGCTCAAGCCGATCGGCGCCGGCGACGCCTACCGCGGGCTGCTCGAGCAGCACGGCAGCGCGGCGCTCGAGACGATCCGCCGGCAGGCCGCGCCGTGGCAGCGGGAGGCCTCCGAGGAGCTCGCCCGCGGCCGGGTGGCGACCGCCCTCGACGCTTACCACCGGGCCGGCGACCTCAGGGTGTCGGACACCCGCCAGAGCGCGCGCGCCGAGCTGCTCGAGCAGTACACGGCGGACCGCCGCGCGGCGCCCGAGGCTGCGCGCCTGGTGATCGCCTACCGCAACGAGGAGGTGCGGCAGCTCAACGCCGAGCTGCGCGGCGCCCGCCGGGCGGCCGGCGAGCTCGCCGCGGGCGTCGCGGTGGGCGGCGCCGAGTACTCGGCCGGCGACCGGATCGTCTTTTTGCGCAACGACCACCAGGGGCGCGAGGTCAAGACCCTGGAGCGCGCCGCGGGCGGCGGCGCCGGGGTCAAGAACGGCACCCTCGCGACGCTTGAGAGCGCCGCGCCCGACCGCTTCGTGGCGCGCCTCGACGACGGCCGGCAGGTGGCCTTCGACCCGGCGCACTACGACAAGATCGCGCACGGCTACGCGGTCACCATCCATAAAAGCCAGGGAGCGACGGTCGACCGCACCTACGTGCTGGCCGACCCGATGATGAACCGCAACGCTTCCTATGTGGCGCTCACCCGCCACCGCGAGGGGGTCAAGGTCTACGCCGACCGGCAGACGTTCGCGACCCGCGAGGACCTCGACCAGGCGCTGTCCCGCGCTTCGAGAAAGGACCTGGCCCGCGACTACGGCGCGGCGGCGATCGAGCGCAGCGCCGCGCGCCTCGCGCCGCTCCGGGAACAGGCCCGCCAGCTCC
>DASZZP010000132.1:0-16521 GCA_035544875.1 Thermoanaerobaculia bacterium
ACGACCGCTAGCCGCCGCTAGCCGCGGCTCATGTCGCCGCTCTGTCGCCGCTCGCTGCACTCGCCCCGAGTTTTGGCACCGCCGGGTGGCCGGTCGACGCGCGGCCGCCGCGCGCTCGCGCACGCTTGCCGCAAGGACACAAGCAATCGATCCGGTCCAGCAGAGCCCGCCGAGCAGGCGGGTCGGAAACCGATGCCATGCCAGTCCCTCCCTGGATCGTGAAGACTGACACTCTACCCTACTGCCCTACTCCCCTTCACCGGTGAGTGGCAGGACTTCCGGGAGCCACGTGCCGGCGAGCAGCGGCCGGCGGCCGGCGCTTTCGCCATGTCGGCATTCCTGCGGTTCAAAAAGCTGGTGGCCCGGAGGAGCCCGAGAACGGCGAGAGACCTACGGCGCGGCGCGAAGGCGCGGGCGCACGCCGGGCTTAGCAGTGCCGATTCGATTGATCACCGCCCCGCCGGCGACGAATCTCTCTTGGAGGCGCCTTGATGCCATGCGGGTTGCCAGCGCCCTCTGACTGGTAGGCTAGGACGCCATGGATCCAGTCGATCGCGAGCTGCCGCCGGAGCTCTTCGACAGCGCCCTGAGATGGCTCGAAGAGCTCACCGCGATCTCCTCTCCCAGTGGTGACCGGGCAGGCCTACTGCGCATGGCCAAGCGCTTGGGCGAGGCGCTGGCCGAGCGCGGCCTCGAACCCGAGATCAGCATGGTCGAAGCGCGTGACTCGCCTGACGCGGCGCGGGCCGGACGGACCGAGACCCGCGGGCCTGATCAAGACAGCTTGCAGGCCACGCCCGTCGCCGGGGCTGGAAGAGGTGAGGCTGCGGCTGGCGGACTGCCGGTGCTGGTTGCCCGCCCTAGCCGCGGGCCGCTCGGCCGGCGGGGCCGGCGGCGAGCCGACCGGCAGGGAGGCGACCTCCACGCCTCGACCGGTCATCTGCTTCTGATCGGTCACCTCGATACGGTCCTGCCGGCGGCAGTGCCGCGGCGCCGCGACGGCGCGCTAGTCGCAACCGGCGCCGTCGACATGAAGGGCGGGTTCGCCACCCTCCTCGGAGCCCTCGACCTGCTGGCCCTGCGGGGCGTAGCGCCCGCCGCCGATCTCGTGCTGGTGGCCGTGCCCGACGAAGAAGTCGGCGGCGAGCTGTCGCGGGCGGCCGTCGAGCAATGGGGGGAAGCGGCGCGCGCCCTATGGGTGCTCGAGCCTGGCGAGCCGGGCAGCGTCGAAGGAGCCGAGACGGTAGTCGCCGGCAGGCGCGGGCTCTTCAACTGGCGCCTGTCGGTGCGAGGACAAGCTGCTCACGCCGGACTCCACTACTGGGATGGAAAGTCAGCCCTCGCCGCCGCCGCCCGCTGGTGCACCGAAGCCGAGCGGCTCTCGCGCCCAGGTGCCGGGCCGACGGTCTGCGTCGCGCGCCTGGTAGCGGGGGAAGCCGGCTTTGTCACCGACCTCGCCACCGCCCACCCCCTCCTCGGCAGCGACCGCCAGCTCAACCTCGTCCCCGATCGCGCCCTAGCCGAAGGCGAAGCCCGTTTCCTAACGAGGACTGACTGCGATCTGCTGACCCAGCGCCTGGCTGCCCTGGCCGCGGAGATCGGCGCCACCACCGGCACGGCCCTCGAGCTCGAATGCGCACCCCCAATTCCACCCGTCGACCCATCCGGCCCACAGCGTGCGAATTGTGAGCGCGCCGTCCGCTTCGCCACCGCCCGCGGCTGGACTCTGGAGATCGAAGATCAGCGCGGCGGCATCTCTTTCCCCAACTTCCTCCCCGACCCCGGTCGTCTCCCCATCCTCGACGGCCTAGGCCCCATCGGCGGCGGCATGCACACCCGCGCCGAATACGTAGACCTCCGTTCCCTCCGCCGCCGCATCAGCCTCCTCGCCGATCTCCTGCGCGAAGACGCGCAGAGTCCCGCGCAACCAATCGAGCCAACCAACCGCCCGCCCAAATCCAAATGACCCCGTCCCGCGAAACGGCCTGGCGTCAGATTCGTATTCGATGGACAGGCGTTGCAAATAGTAGGTGCGACGTGCTCCTTCACCCGAGGCCGGCGAAACCACGGCCGCTGTTTCCGGCACCGCCATCGAGCCCAAAGCTGCCGAACCACCAGGAAACGTTTGACAGGTCGACGTACATCTGCCAAGGGTCCCGAACCTCTTTGAATGCATCCGCAGCCGCCCTTGAAGCACCTCCAAAAAGCGAAGCGACCAGTCGCAATGTGGCACCGAGGGCCGGAACCTTCCTGGTAGGTGCCAGCACCGCGCTAGCTCTTCCCTGTAGGAGAAGCGCCTGTGCGATACTTCGGAGCGCGCTATCGAATCGTCCCGTCTCGCACGAAATCAGGACGACGATCGGCTTCTTGCCAGACTCGCGAGGGCCAAAGTCCAGAATATCCTGCACAGAAATTATCGAACCGTCTGCCAAGTAGATGGCGTCTTGCTTTCCATGACCAACGATTACTATCGTATCCACTTCACCCTTGCGCAGTACCTCCAACAGTTGCTCTCTATTCCCTCCGTCACCTCGCTGCAATCCTTTGTCACCGGCTATCTTGTCAAAACGCCGGCGCGCTTGTTGCCATCGTTTCTTGCCGCCGGCCAGTCCAAGCTTCTCAATCGCCTCACTCGACTCAGGGATAAGATTAAAAAACGCAGTCCTCTTAGGATCTAGGTTCCTAGACATCAGGTCACGAAAATTGGTCACGTGCATGTCCGCGAACCGTCCCGAACCGTCGAAGGTGCGCGCGGTTAAATGATGTGGTAGTAGCGAATGCGTGGAGAATTCATGGCCACTCAAGAACAAGACGGGTTCATCTGATCTAAGGTTTCCGATCCTCCTCTTGAAATCCCTGGCGACCACCGCCCGATCGATCCCGAGGAAGTCCCAGCGCGGTACTCGTAGCTCGCCGATATTTATCCTGCCGCCTCTCGCCGTCACAAAAGGAACGCGCCTAGGCTCTGATCGCTCCGGCAAGGCAACTACTCTGTAATCCAACCTCTTCGCCACTGCCTCGATAGTCGCCGGCCAGCCTCCGTCGCCGAAAGCTCTTCCTAGTCGATGGAGCGCAGAGGCCAAAGCAGCGGCTTGAGATTGCGCCACGTCGGACGGCAAGTCCTGCTTCGCGGTGAGCGCCAGAGCAGGAGCTCGCAAACCTTCAGGCAGTGAAACCAAGGATTGCTGCAGTTGGTTTGATTGCGTCGTCATCGCAGCCGCCCGCGAGAAATCAATATCGCTGAGCGCGTTTAGGGAGGGACGTAGTTCGACCCGGGTGGCGGAAGATAACACCTCTTGCTTCAAGAACTGGAATAGCTCTGAATCAGCACGATACATGTTTCGCAGCGCGTCTCTTCTACGCTGATACTCTACCGGGTCTGAGGTGACCGACACCTCTCCCAGCTCCCTTGGAAAACGTAGCGAGGTCGGCGCGCGGTGAATCGCGTTGGGAGCGGCTTCGAAGTGCGCTTCGGCACTCCGATCGAGGCCGGCCTCATTCTGCCGCGCGGTGACAATAGACTCCGATTCCATCCATGCTTCTAGCTTAGGTGGATGCCGCTCGGATAAGATCCTGCGCACAGCCGCCTTTTGTACGTTCTCAGGTAGGACACACAAGAGAACGAATGTGCGCGGGCTTGAGATCATGAGGTCGGCCACCGCTCTCTGGTCCCGAGCTGAGTAGGCCGATAGTCTCTCTATTCCGACTCTAGCTTCTAGCTCCTCCCGACGACGCTTTCCCCGCTCAACCCGCTGCTCCTCTTGCGCCCGTCCTTCAAGCGTCTCTCCTGGGCGGACCTCCCATGGTCGTCGTCCCAGATCGGGGCGCACGTCCCATGGTCTTCCCGGAGCTTCTGGCCGAAAGGGCTCTACCATCGGTCCAGCGGGGAGCGGCCTTCCTATTGGTGGTGCAGTAGCGTTACCAGCTGTTAGAACTGCGAGTACCACACAGCCGGCCAGGCAGAGAACCCATCTTTTACCAATTGTCATGAGCGTAGCCAGCCCCTAAAGCTGTTATCTTGTTGTTCGCCGCGCATAGCGGTCATTTCTAGAGTGCGAGGCGCGATTCGCTCAAGGCGCGAAAGAATACTCGGTGCCGAGAGACCGATACATAGACCTTGAAAATTAGTCGTAGGCTCTAGGAAATGCGATAGAACGCCACCAAGGGCAATGAAAAGAAACGTCAACAGCCAATAATGAAGCCGATAGATGTACGCCGGCAGCTTCCGCTCAAAGCGCAGACCGATCCAGCGGCTCGCTTCATAGAGAAGAGCGCCCAGTGAACCAATCCAGAACGAGTGATCCATAGCTTCAGCTCCGAACCGACGATAGCGATGTCTCCGACCGCTTCGGTTACCAGCTAGTGCCTCTTAACCAGCCTTTTCGTTATACAGAAGAATTGGCCACGACGCAAGCTTCTTGATAGATGGCTACATACGCATTTGCCAACGAATAGGAACCTGTTTCACCGTCTCCAAACAACTGAAATACGCCCTGGCGCATTGGGGATGCCTCACCGCAGTACCGCACACAGCACGCTATTCGCGCGCACCACAAATCAAATCCGCCCCCAGGACCGCCGCTTCGGCCTCGGCTTCCTCGACATCGCGGGCCTCCTTGAATCCCTTGAGCTTCGCCGCCCAGACCTGCCTCATGGTCATACCCGCAAAGAGCTTGCCGAGATCCATTTTGACTTGGTTGCCACCTTCCAGCTGCGTGGTCTTATCTGGGCCAAGAAAAAAAATGATCCTCATACGATCCAGATCGACCCTAATCTTGTTCTTCTCAAGGTCAGCCAGGTACCGATTAAACAACGCGACGAGGTCGCCACTCACGAAGAGCACGCTCCGCAACTCAGAAGCCTGCTTCGACAAAACCGTCAGCCTATCGCATGGCCGAATCTTGAAAATGCACCTGCCATTCATTCGCACCTTCCCCGAAGCGCAGGCTGACGGCATTGGAGTTGCCGGCTGTGTTGACGGCGGCGGCGCGGAGGGTTGAAAAGGAGGATGCTCGGTCGGAGTCGGAACCGCTCGTGGCGCCGCCTGCCGGCACGAACCGTCAACCATCACGCTACCGTCGGGGCAATCGTGCCGCGATCCTTCCCCAGCGCACGAACCAGAGGTCGCCGGCTTGCCGTTAGAACACAGATCCCGCCACTCACACCTTCCTCCGCCCCAAACTTTGCCAGGAGGACACTGAGTGGCCGTAGCATTCAGAGAAAAGCTGGCCGCTGCCATCATCAGGAGCAACATGCCCTTTCCCTCTCGTCGCCCGGCCTGCCTAGACATCCGGCGGTGCCTTCTCTTGCAGCGCGACATCCGTCCTCTTGGCGAAGGTCTGCACTTCACGTTCGTAGATCGTCCTCCAGAGTCCTGAGTCAGAATTCTTCTTCTGTTGTTCGATTGCGAACCACACCTGCGCCTTGTACATTTGGTCGCGGAGAAAATTGTATTTGTGCGATAACGTCATATGAAGTGCCTCGAACAGTGCGATAGCCAGCACCAGGATCATGGGAATCAGGACCGCCGCCAACTGCCCCTCCTCCGCGCCTCGCGAGCGAAGCCAGGCAAGGGTGGTGCCGCCCGCCAAACCGAAGAGGGTGAACAGCCATCCCTTGAGATTCTTAAAGCCCCCGTTGGACTCGTGAGTGACTAGTATAGCGCCCACGCCGTACCCTGTGGCATAGCCTGAAAGAGCGAGAAGCATCCCCATCAGCACCAGAATTGGATTCCCAAACCCCATGATCCAAAGAACCAGGAACAGGAAGATTTCCGACAGAAATGCGGTCCATTTCAAAATCCCGGCAGCGGCGATTAGTTTCGCAGATGGCGCCTCGCGCCCGAGTTCTCCTCGCGCCGCCTTGTCCAGGATATCAGGGTCCACGGCCGGGGCCTCGGCTCCGAAGCGCGCCATGACCTCTTCTGACAGTCCGTCGCCCGCTTTGATGGCGCCCGCTATGGTCCTCGCGCGGCCGAGGTTGCCGTTCGCCTTCAACCTCAACCACTCGGCGATGCCACCCATCTCGATCTCCCATACAGCAGAGATCTCCCAGATCCTGCTCCTGGGAACGTCTCCAGGAGCAACTCTCCTCAGTTCTCGCTCGCCTGGCATCATTGGCTCACTCTCCTAGTCAAGTAGGGTAGCGCAGGGAAAAACGAACACGTGGACCGATTGATTGAGAATCAGCTCGTCGTTGCGGAAGTCTTGATGATTAATATTAAGAAAGTTCGCGTCGCTCATCGACCATTGTTGAATCTCCTTTCCCAACCAGCCGCCATGGAACGCGTGGCACTTGACGTGCAACTCCTCTTCCAGATAGCCCATAACGCTCTTCATGCGCTCACGTGACAGACGCTTGTTAATGTCGAAGTTGCCTGTGATGCTGGCCCTTCCGAGCACGAAAACTACCGCGTCCCTGGGATTGTTGATATATTTGACGGTATCAAGCTGCTCCCGCTTAATCGTGCCCCAGTCGAAGGAGTGCTTAACATCGACCTCATTGCGCGGAAAAAACAGGTGTATAGATTGCAGCTCCGGGCTGCGGAACGCTTGCAGTAGAGCACTCTTGTTCACTCTCCGGTCCAACTCTCGCAGCGTCGCGAAGTCGCAAGTTAGTTTCTCGCACGCTCGGTCTATGATCCTGATCGCCTTTATTAGCTCATCGTTGGAGCAAACGCGCGGAGTAACGTCGTTGGCCGCAGGTCTGACCACGGCCTCGCCGCAGCATGTAAGAAGAAGAAGAATCAATACCTGAAGCCGAAGCCAACGGCTGTTCGCGACGCTTGTTCTCTTGGACATGGGCTCCTCTTACTTAACGCGTTTTGCAGTGACCATGGATTCACCAGGCGCGGGAACCAGCGATCGAATCAAATACATAGTCTGCAACAAAGCCTGCTGGTCGCGAAGCGGGTCGAATGGCACCGACGACGCGTGGCTCCTGCGGAGCGTTCGACCTCGGTAAGAAACGATCGGCGGAAAGTAACCACGCGACCTCAACGCCTGCCGCTCCTCGATCAACTTCCTGCGAGCTCGAGTAGACTCTCTAGAAAGCCTGCGAGACTCGTCACCGAGATAGGCTGACGACAACTGGACGAGGCGACCGGCGTCCGAGGGAAGAAGGTTCAAGAATTCCGAAAAGGCTTCGACGAAAGAAGCGGGACTCCTCTTCTCGATCATTCTAAGCACCACAGAAGCGTCAAGCGAGGACTTCTCCGCGGAGGGCAGTGGCCTCAGAACGATCGCAGGAAAGCTTGCGCTGCAGCTTGCGCGTGCCTCGGTCAGCAGGTTGAGCACCCCTTGACATGTCTCGCACGTTGGATCTAGATAGACGAAGAGTAGATCCTTATCATTGACCGCCGGCATGGCTGGCTCCGAATCGTCGTGCGAGGCCGGAGTGAATAAGGAATCACGGCGTTCGATTACCAACTTGAGAGAGGCGAGCGCACCCTCAAAGTCGGAAAAGGCGAACTTACGGTGGTAGTAGTTGTCAGCCAAGGGACCGAGAATCACGTCGAGGCTCACATCGCGGCTTGCGGCAGCGCGTGCATAAAAAATCTTCAGCTCGGAATTGAGCTGCGACATCTTCCAGGGCGCCAGGTGAGAGGCCTTCGGCTCACACGCGGGCTGCTCAGGCGCCCGCTCGCCGACGGGCGCCTGAGAGTGAAATGCGAATCCTGCGACAAAGACAAGCAGCCATATGAAGATTCGCATGCCTACTTCCCCTCACGCGCGCCCGGGGACTTTTCAAACTTGGCCAGGCCGGCCTCCAGCAACGCCCGGTTCTCCGGCAGCGCGATCGATCCGCTAAAGCGCGTCGCCGTCAGTATCCCATTGCCGTCGAACAGGGCGAAGGCCGGCAGGGCAACGTCTTCCTTATTGAATACCTTGCGCGTGATTGAATTGTCTTGCAGCAGGTAGTGCGTCCTGAAGCCGCCGTTCGAGATGATGGAGGCGGCTTGGGCACGGACCTTGGGATTGTCAGGATCGTCGAGTAAGCCGACGAACAGAGTGGAAGGATATTTGCGGCTCAACTTGCCCAGCTCCGGCGTCTCGCTGACGCAGGGAGCGCACCAAGTTCCCCAGAACACAAGGAGCATCGACTTTTTCTTGTGGAATACCTGCTCCGCCGCCCATGAGGCGTTGAAGGCAGTGGCAGCCGAGGAGTCCAGGGAAATCACCTTATTTGCCAAACCCATTAGGCTCAGGGAGGCGCCACCGTCGCGAGAAGGCGATTGATTCTTCCCCGTGCCCTGCTCGCGTGTGGCGCTCTTGCCGCTCGTCGACTTTTCCTTTGCCGGCGCCAGCGCGGGTGAGCCCTCCCGCGCATCGAGCGGCCTGGGAGCGGCCGCCTGTTGCGACAGACGTTCAACACTGAGTATCACCCGCAGGACGACGTCTGGCGTGCCGCCTGAATAAGTCGAAGAGTCGCTCCAGACCAGGTCGCCCTCGGAGCCAAAGATGTAGATCCCACTTGAGTCGAGAAAGGCTGCGGCTTCCGCCGGGGGCGGCGTGATACTCAAGACCGGGAAGGACGTTGCTGAAGGCAAGGCTTCCCCGGCTGCCGGGGGCTCGTTCCCGACTTCTAGGGTGAGGCAGCTAATGGGCAACGAAGCGCAGACAGCCTTGTATTTCGCCGAGGTTTGGTGATCCGCCTTTCTGATCAGAAGCATTGCAGGCCTGCGCGTTGACAGAAATGGCGAAAGCTGGTTGCGGGTCTCGACCGGGAGAGTTGGCATCATCGTAGTTAAGAACTTGTTGACCTGAGATTTGTGGAGTTTCACTTCGTCGGTGAGGGCGGGGAACTTGCCGATTGCTGGCGAGTAAGCAGTTGGCGTAGTCGCGGCCGGCGCCGTTTCCTTCACCTGTGTAGCTCGCGGTTGGGCCGTAGCTTTCCGGCTCGCCAGGGCCAGGCTGACTGAAAAGAGGGTGGACAGGGCCATGACTATGGTGCCGCGTAGGAAGAGCTCGCTCATGGGCTCGCTGGTCAAGAGCGGCTCTGGAAGCTGGCGCCAGAATCGAGAGAGGTGTTCTTCATTCATCGAAGCTCTGAACGTCGTGGATTCATTGTACCGGAAGTTTGGCGTCATGGCAAGAGTATTGAAGTATTGAAATATGCTGATATTGCCTCACCGCTACCGTGCCCCCAGCAGCAGAGGGTGAAGGGCGCTCTCCAGCGAAGCGCCGAGTGCGCGGGTTGCTTCGTGGAAAGACCTCCTCGCCGACGGTTCGGATGCCCGCATGGGCTTCGGAGCCTCGGCCTCTTGGAGCTACCAGAAGCTCGGCGCCGGCCAGGATACAAAACGGGCCTGGGGAGCCAATCGGGCTTATGGCGTCGTAGGCCACGGGTTTGTCCGACTTGCCCCAATTCTCGGTCCTTGCCGATCCGTTGATCTCCAAGACAGGCTCACGGCAGGAGGCTGTTGAGTTCACCTCCAACTCGAGGCCCTCGTCACGCTGCTATGGCGTGAGACTCAAACAAGGTGTCGTTTCGGCACACCGCCCAGACGATCCGCGCGAGCTTGTTGGCGAGGGCAACTGTGGCTCGGTTGTGCTCCAGCAGACCCTGGAGCTGAAGAGCCCATCGCCACAGACCGTCCGGTTCGTGCCTACGCCGTTCGCTTGGGCGAGGGTGCAGTGAGCACCGTTGACCAGAAGAGTACGCGTGTCGGTATCGCCGCATTTGCTGATGGCTCCGAGGTGTCGAGTCAGAACGCTCGACCGCTCGCGCCAGGGATCTCCAACGTCCTGATCACCGCCAAAGAAGTGTCCCGGCCATCAGTCGCCTCCGGCGGGCGACGGGGTTCCTGGCGGAGCGAGACAGGAACTCGGTATTATCGGCGATGCATGAGCGAGCTGATCTTCGTGGTCGAGGAGGCTCCCGAGGGCGGCTACACTGCCCGCGCCTTGGGGGAGCCGATCTTCACCGAAGCCGATGACCTCGACGGTCTGCACGAAAAGATCCGGGACGCCGTGCGCTGCCATTTCGATGAGGGCGAGGAACCCAGAGTCCTCCGCCTCCACTTCGTCCGCGAAGAAGTCATCGCCCCGTGAGGCTGCCCCGGGTCTGACAGGCGAGGACCTCGCACGCGCTCTCCGACACCTCGGCTACGAGGTGACCCGACAGACCGGCGGCCATTTCCGCCTGACCACCCATAGGAAGGGCGAGCACCACGTGACGATTCCGCGCCACGATGCGCTGCGCGTCGGTCGTCGTAACCCGCCTGTCGTGGGAGGGCCACAACGGCGCGAGGCAGGTCCTCATCGACCTTGATTCGCACCGGGAGCGCCTTCAGCAACCAGCGGGACCAGGCTCTCCTGGTGCAACACCTCGGCTGCATAAGCTAGGGCGCTGTAAACGTCTTCGGGGGTCATCTGTGGGTACTCCTCTATGATCTGGTCGATCGTCAGTCCATCGGCCAGGCTCCCCACGATCATCCGAACAGGGATTCGGGTGCCTCTGATGCAGGGCTCACCATGATGAACCTCGGGATCGACGACCACCCTTTGCTGCCAACGAGCACGTTCCATCCGATCTGCCTCCTTGACTACATCCTACGATGACAAGCGACCTACAGGAGTCGTCGCCTGTCGTGACTATGCCACACAAACAACCGAGGATCGCCCGCGGGTGACCGGCTGCAGCTACCACGTTGACGTGCGCGGAGCGGTCGTTCCCGCCGGCGAAGGCGGTCGAGCGCGGCCCTAGGGGGTGGCGTTGGAGCTTGGGAGTGGGGCCGCCTCAAGGGAGAAGACGCCGCCGCCGGCGGTGGCGACGTAGAGGGTGGCCGGAGGGCGGGGGTCCAGGGTGACTCGTCGCACGGTGAAGGTCTCGAGGCCGGTGCCGAAGGGGTTCCAGGTCGCGCCGGCGTCGGCCGAGAGAAAGACTCCGGAGTCGGTTGCTAGGTAGAGAATTCCGGGGGCCCGCGGATCGATCGTCAGGCTTAGCGGCATGACGCCGGCCGGCAAGGCGCCAACGGGCGCGAAGGTGGCGCCTGCGTCCTCGCTCTTCAAGATCTCGCCGTTTTGATGAACGCCATAGAGGGTGAATGGGGCCGATGGGTCGACTGCCAGGTCGAGCAGGGCGGGCGCCAGGGGATCGGGCGAGGTCGAAGGCGGCACCGGGAGGCGCTGCCAGTTGCGGCCGCCGTTGGTGCTCTTGAAGGTTCGCGTTCCCGCGGCGTAGACGGTCTGCGGGTGGAAGGGGTTCAGGCGCACGGCGGTGAGAGTACCCTGCGCCGGCCGCTCGATCCGCTGCACCTCAGTCCAGGTCGCCCCGCGGTCGCGGCTCAGCGCGGCGCGCGGCGCGTGCGTCTCGGGGCAGGGCTGTTGGGCGCAGCTCGGCGCGGGGCCGAAGCCCACCGCATAGAGCCATTGCGGCCGGCGCGGATCGATGGCCAGGCTGAGCACCGAGAATCCGGGGTCGATCGAAGCCCAGTTCGCGGCGCCGTCCAGCGAGACGAACAGGCCGCTGCCGACGCCCTCAACCAACTGGGTTGCCCCCGCATAGAGCAGGCCGGGCGTCGCCGGATCGGCAACGACGCCGTTGATCTGCTCTGGAACGGGGAAGGTGGGGAGCCCGTTGTTGGCAGGATTCCAGCTCGCGCCGGCGTCCGTGCTCTTGGCGATGCCCAGATCCCCGGCCGCGTAAAGCGTCCCCTGCGCTTGAGGGTCGAGGGTCACGCCGGCCACCCCTTGCGCCGCAAGGCCGTGATTGGCGGGCGACCAGCTCGCGCCGCCGTCACTGCTGACCAGGATCCCATCGCCGAAGACCTCCCCGGCGTAGGCCCGGCTGCCCAGCTGGGGCACGAACAGCACGCTCGAAAAGAGCGGCCTGTGGCGGGAGGTCAGCTGCTGCGACCAGGTTTGCCCGCCGTCCGTGCTGCGAAGGAGGCCATGAAGGGGGCTGGCGGTGCCGGAGAAGGGAAGCAGGTCGGCCGCTGCAATCAAGGTCGTTGACACGGACGGGTCGACCGCCAGCGCGCCGATGGCGCCGAACACGTTCTCATGAATCTGGGTCCAGCTGGCGCCCGAATCCGCGCTCTCGAGCAGCAGGCCAGGAATGGCGGCGGCGGCATAGATCACGGTCGGTTGCGAGGGCGCGATCGCGAAGGCGAAGATCGAGGTAAAAGTCCCGATCGGCGCTGACCGCACCGCCCAATGCGCACCACCGTCGGTGCTCTTCAGGATGCGTCCGTCGCCGGCGCCGGCGTACAGGGTCTCCGGAGCCTGGAGGTCGGCCGTCAGGGCGGTTACGAGGTTCCGCGGCAGGTCGGTTGCCACCGCATGCCAGGTCGCGCCGCCATCGTCGCTGCGGTGCAGCGGGGCGACGTTGGCCGGGGCGATGTCGGAGTAGGCGAAGACGGTCCGGTGCGCGGCCGGCGAAACCGCCAGGAACCTGGGCAGACCGTGGACGGGCACCGGCGACCACGAAGACCCGCCGTCGCTCGAGATCGCGATCCCTCCCAGGGTCGCCGCGATCACGTTGCCGGGCGTCACCGGATCAGCCTTGACGCTGAAGACGTAGAGCGACGGCAGGCCCTGGCGCGCCGGTTCCCAGCTCGCCCCATCGCGACTGCGGAAGATGCCGGCGCCGACCGTGCCGGCGTAGATGGTGCCCGCCGGGTCGGCGTCCAGCGACGTCACCGAGCCGCCGTCCGGCCCGAGCGGCCGCCAAACGCCGCCGGCAGCGGCCGCCGCCGCGGGCCGGGCCATGCCGAGGATGGCCGCCAGAGATGCCACCGCCGCCAAACCGGTGCGGCAGAGCTGAAATCGAACCTCTACGCAGGGCATGGTTCCCTCCCCTGGGCTGCCTCGACCTCATCGGCCGACATGGCTCCGTGACCGTCTTGACAGTTCATACGGAGACTCTGGCTCCGGCGTCCAGGAACCTCCTGGCAGGTGCCGGGTCGGGCGCCGCGGCTTGCCTGCCGCAAGTGTACCGGGGAGCAGCGTTCGACCTGCCACCGCCCTCGGCAGGGCACGGCTGCTGGAAAAACACTCCGCCACCGCGGGGCCTGGAGCGCTCCGGGCAAATTACGAGGTTTGCCTGGCGCGCGCCGCAACCGCTACAGTTCAGTGGAATGAGCAGCCGCAGCAAGCTCCTGCCCTCGGGAGGATGCCATGTCTACGCGCTACGACGAAGCCTACGCCCGCTCGCTGCACGACCCGGAGGGGTTCTGGGGCGATGCGGCCCGGGAGGTGCACTGGACCAAGCCGTGGTCGCGGGTGCTCGATGCCAGCCGCGCGCCGTTCTACCGCTGGTTCGCCGGCGCAGAGACCAACACCTGCTACAACGCGCTCGACCGCCACGTCGAGGCGGGGCGCGGGGCCCAGCCGGCGCTGATCTACGATTCGCCCCTGGCCGGCGCGCTCGCGACCTTCACCTACGCCGAGCTGCGCGACGCGGCGGCGCGCTGCGCGGGCGCCCTGCGGGCGCTCGGCGTCGGCAAGGGCGACCGCGTCATCATCTACATGCCCATGGTGCCCGAGACCGTGGTGGCGATGCTCGGCTGCGCGCGCATCGGCGCGATCCATTCGGTAGTCTTCGGCGGCTTCGCGTCGCCCGAGCTGGCGACCCGGATCGACGACGCGAAGCCCAAGGTGATCATCTCGGCATCGTGCGGCCTCGAACCCGGCCGGGTAGTGGCGTACAAGGCGCTGCTCGACGAGGCGATCCGGCTCGCCAAGAGCAAGCCGGGGCACTGCCTCATCCTGCAACGGCCGATGCAGGAGGCCGCCCTGGTCCCCGGCCGCGACCTCGACTGGCAGCGCGCGATGGACGCGGCGCAACCGGCGGACTGGGTGCCGGTGGCCGCCACCGATCCGCTCTACATCCTGTACACCTCGGGCACCACCGGCATCCCCAAGGGCGTGGTGCGCGACAACGGCGGCCACATGGTGGCCCTCAAGTGGTCGATGAAGAACGTCTACGGTGTCGAGCCCGGCGAGGTCTACTGGGCGGCCTCGGACGTGGGGTGGGTCGTCGGGCATTCGTACATCGTCTACGGGCCGCTGCTGCACGGCTGCACCACCATCCTGTACGAAGGCAAGCCCGTCGGCACCCCCGACCCGGGCGCCTTCTGGCGGGTGATCAGCCAGCACGGCG
This sequence comes from Thermoanaerobaculia bacterium, assembly GCA_035544875.1. Taxonomy (GTDB): domain Bacteria; phylum Acidobacteriota; class Thermoanaerobaculia; order Multivoradales; family UBA5704; genus JASLEW01. The sequence goes on from DASZZP010000132.1 coordinate 14,107, forward strand.
TGGCCGCGATGTTCACCGCGCCCACCGCGTTCCGCGCCATCAAGAAGGAAGACCCCAAGGGCGAGCACATCAGGAAGTGCGACCTGAGCCGCTTCCGCACGCTGTTCCTGGCCGGGGAGCGGGCCGACCCCGACACCCTGCACTGGGCGGAGGGCCACCTCCACCGGCCGGTGCTCGACCACTGGTGGCAGACCGAGACCGGATGGGCGATCGTCGCGAACTGCGTGGGCCTCGGCGTGCTGCCCGTCAAGTACGGATCGCCCACCAAGGCGGTTCCCGGCTACGACGTGCAGGTGGTGGACGAGGAGTGCCGGCCGGTCAAGCCGGGCGAGATCGGCAACCTCGTGCTGAAGCTGCCGCTGCCGCCGGGCTGCCTGCCCACGCTGTGGAACAACGACGAGGGTTTCGTGCAGTCGTACCTGACCCAGTTCCCCGGCTATTACAAGACCGCCGACGCCGGCTACAAGGACGAGGACGGCTACCTGTTCGTGATGAGCCGCACCGACGACATCATCAACGTCGCCGGCCACCGCCTCTCCACCGGCGGCCTGGAAGAGGTGCTGGCCTCCCACCCCGACGTCGCGGAATGCGCGGTGATCGGCGCCGCCCACCCGCTCAAGGGCGAGGTCCCGGTCGGCTTCGTGGTGCTCAAGGCGGGGGTCGAGCGGCCGGACGCGGACATCGTCGCCGAGCTGGTGCAGCGGGTGCGCGAGCGCATCGGACCAGTGGCGTCGTTCAAGGTGGCGGTGGTGGTCAAGCGGCTGCCCAAGACCCGCTCGGGGAAGATCCTCCGCGGGACGATGAAGAAGATCGCCGACGGAGAGGAGTACCGGATGCCGGCCACCATCGACGACCCGGCGATCCTGCCCGAGATCGCCGGCGCCCTGCGCGGGCTGAGCTACGCGCTGAAGTAGCCGCGGCGCCGTGCAGCCTCAAGGTTTGTTCCGGCCGATCAGCCCGGGCGGGGGAGGAGCTTGAGAATGGCAGCCACGAGCGCATACCGCCTCGTGATGTAAGCGTGCTTCGCCCGGTTCCGCACCGCCCTCAGGATCTGTTTGGCAGCAATGGCCGGGGAGGAGACGAACAACAACCTGACAAGATACGGCAATGGGCGTGCCGTCTTCATTAGTGCAGTGTCGACGAAGCCCGGCTGCACTTCGGTGACGGCGATCGGTAGTCCGCTCTTTCGCCCGAGCTCGCGCAGGCCATCGAGATAGACCGACTGAAAGGCTTTCGAAGCCGAGTACGCAGCGGCCGCGCCATCGCCCCGCAAGGCTGCGACCGAAGTGATCCCGACCAGGTGCCCGCCGCGCCCGTCATCGCGCTGCAAGAAATGGCGCATGGCGACTTGCGCCGTCGCCAGGAAGCCAAGGACGTTCACGGACAGGGTGTCGACATCCAGCTCCCAGTCGAGGTCGGGATTCAGATGGCCGGTGCCGGCGCTGATGACGACGAGGTCAACGCCACCGAGGTCCTGGATGAGCTGCTCGAGGATGGAAGCCGCGTCGCGCTGTGCCACGTCGATTGGCCGGACGACGGTCTCCGGGCCGAGCTCTCGGGCCAGCGCTTCGAGTCGATCCAGCCTGCGGGCGAGAAGCCCCAGGCGCCAGCCTTCGCGACTCAATTCGCGTGCCAGCGCTTCGCCGATGCCGGAAGAAGCGCCGACGATGACCGCGGTACGTCTCGTGTTTGTGCTCATCTGTTGGTCCTCGGCTTGACGGCCCCAGGACTGGGAGCGTCTTGTCGGATCAAGGATATCGCGCGCGCGTGGACGGCGGCTGGCGGCGGCGTGCCAACTCTCCTGACAGGACGCTGTCAGGAGCAGGTCTTTAGGCTCTCTCTGAATCGGCGGCACTGCCGCCTCGACGACGAGGAGAGAATCGATGAGCAACGCACTGAACTGGTTCGAGATCTCGGTGAACGACCTGGCCCGTGCCAAGCGCTTCTATGGCGCGGTGTTGCAGGCGGAGCTGCGCGAGGGGGCGATGAACGGCCTCGACATGGCGATCCTGCCCTATCAGGAGGGGGGCGTGGGGGGCGCCCTGGTGAGCGGCGAGTCCTACGTCCCGAGCGCCCAGGGCACGGTGGTCTACCTCAACGCCGGCAACGACCTCGACGGCGCCCTGGCGCGGGTGGAGGCCGCGGGCGGCAAGGTCGCAATGGGCAAGACGCGGCTGTCCGAGGACATCGGCTCGATTGCCTTCGTCATCGACCCGGAAGGCAACCGGATCGGCCTGCACTCGCCGCGATAGCGCCAGGCGCGGTTCCGCCCTAAGGAGTCGCGCCAGAATAACATGACTATGTTTTCCGACGCTTGGGTCGAATGGCGTAGTTCCAGTTGCCATGAAAGTTGGCGCGCTTCAGATTGACGGAGGCGAGCTCTGCGTCGGCGACGGCAACCCCGGTTGGGTAGCT
>DASZZP010000133.1:0-15569 GCA_035544875.1 Thermoanaerobaculia bacterium
TTCGGCACTCGTCGGGGCAATCGAGGACTATGTGGCTCAGTCGAACCAGAAGCCGCACGTCTTCGTGTGGACCGCTGCCACCGACACCATCTTGGCGAAAATCGCCAAATGTCAAGAAGCGTTGGACGCACTACACTAGAGTCTGCCGCAATGCGACGCTGGGGGGTGCGGATCGCGGTCGTGCTGCTGCTGGTGGCGATCGGGGCGGCGCTGCGCTTGACGTTGTTCGCGCCGCAGGCGGTGCCGGTGCGGGTGGTGCGGGTGGGGCGGGGGCGGGTCGAGGAGACGGTTTCCAACTCGCGGGCCGGGACGGTCAAGGCGCGCCGCCGCGCCCAGCTCTCGCCGGAGATCGGCGGGCGGGTGATCGAGGTGCCGCACCGCGAGGGCGCGCGGGTGGCGGCCGGCGAGGTGGTGCTGCGCCTCGATCCGCGGGTGCCCGAGGCGCGCCTCGTCCAGGCCCAGCGCGAGGTCGCGGCCGCCGCGGCCCAGCGCTCGCAGGCCTGCCTCGGCGCCGAGCGCGCCGCCCGTGAGCGCGACCGCCAGAGCCGGCTGGCGGCCCAGGGGATCGTCTCGACCGATGCATTCGACGCCGCCACCACCGCGGCGGCGACCGCCGCCGCCGCCTGCCTCGCTGCCCGCGCCGGCGTCGAGCAGAGCCGGGCCGCGGTCGAGGTCGCCCGGCGCCAGCTAGACCAGACGGTGCTGCGCGCCCCTTTCGCCGGAGTGGTGGCCCGCGTCGCGACCGAGGTCGGCGAGTTCACCACGCCGTCGCCGCCCGGGCTGCCGATCCCGCCGATCCTCGACATCCTCGACCCCGGCTCGCTCTACGTCAGCGCGCCCATGGACGAGGTCGACTCGGCGCGCATCGCGCCCGGCCAGGCGGCGCGGGTCAGCCTCGACGCCTACCGCGGACGCAGCTTCGGCGGCCGCGTGCGGCGCGTCGCTCCCTACGTGCTCGACCGCGAGGAACAGAACCGCACCATGGAGATCGAGGTGAGCATCGCCGTGCCGCCCGGCGTGCGGCTGCTGCCCGGCACCTCGGCGGACGTCGAGGTCATCCTCGCCGTCCACGAGGGCGCCCTGCGGGTGCCGAGCGCGGCGCTGCTCGAGGGCGGCAAGGTGCTGCGCGTCGAGGGCGACCGGCTGGCGCTGCGCGAGCCGCGCATCGGGATCAAGAACTGGGACTGGACCGAGGTGCTGGGCGGGCTCGCGGCGGACGACCGGGTGGTGGTGTCGCTCGATCGGCCGGAGGTCAAGGACGGGGCGCGGGTGCGGGTCGTCGGCATCGGAGCCGGAGCCGGCGTCGGAGCCGCGGCTGGAGCAGGCGCCGGGGCCGCAGCCGGAGGCAGCGCCCAGGGCGCGGAGCGCGCGCGGGCCGCGCCGTGATCCGGTTCGAGGGGGTGTCGCGCACCTATGAGCTCGGCGGGCGGCCGGTGCACGCGCTGGTCGAGGTCAGCGAGCACATCCGGCCCGGCGAGCACGTCGCGATCATGGGCCGCTCGGGGTCGGGCAAATCGACGCTGCTCAACATCGCCGGCTGTCTCGACCGCCCCGACAGCGGCTCGTACTGGCTCGACGGACGCGCGGTCGGCACGCTCGCCGACCGCGAGCTGACCGCGGTCCGCCGCCACCTGGTCGGCTTCGTGTTCCAGTCCTTCCAGCTGGTGCCGCGCCTGACCGCCTTCGAGAACGTCGAGCTGCCGATGGTCTTTGCCGGCCTGCCGCGCGGCGAGCGCCGGGCGCGGGCGGCGGCGGCGCTGGCGGCGGTCGAGCTCGCCGAGCGCGCCGAGCACCGCCCCGACCAGCTGTCGGGCGGCGAGCGCCAGCGGGTGGCGCTGGCGCGGGCGACCATCATGCGGCCGCGGCTGCTGCTGGCCGACGAGCCGACCGGCAACCTCGACCTCGCCTCGGGCGCCCAGATCCTCGACCTGCTGACGGGCTTGAACGCCGCCGGCCTCACCCTGGTGGTGGTCACCCACGACCCGCTGGTGGCGCGCCGGGCCGGCCGGGTGATCGTGCTGGTCGACGGCCGGATCGTGCGCCGCCTCGCCAGCTCCGAGCTGAGCGGCGCGGCCGACCTGTTCAGCGCGCGATGAGTCTGGCCTGGCTGACCTGTTGACCGCCCCATGAGCCCCATGAGCGCCGCGGACCTCTTCGCCTTCGCCCTGCGCGCGCTGACCGGCCAGCGGCTGCGCAGCGCCCTGTCGCTCGGCGGCATGGCGATCGGCGTCGCAGCGGTGGTGGCGCTGACCGCGCTCGGCGAGGGCGCCCGCCGCTATGTCATCGATCAGTTTGCGAGCCTCGGCACCAACGTCCTGATCGTGGTGCCGGGCAAGACCGAGACCACCGGGCTGCCCGGCCTGGCGGCAGCGGCGCGTAGCCTGACCCTCGCCGACGCGCGGGCGCTCGGGCGCGGCGTCGCCGGAGTCGAGAAGGTGGCGCCGATCGCAATCGGCAACGAGACGGTGGCGCACGGGGCGCGGCGGCGGCAGGTGGCGGTGGTCGGCGCGACGCGCGAGTTCCTGGGGGTGCGCCGGCTCACCCTGGGACACGGCAAGTTCCTGCCCGCCGAGGAGATCGAGCGCGGCAGCGCAGTGGTGGTGCTGGGCAGCAAGGTGGCGAGCGAGCTCTTCGCGGGCGAGGAGCCGGTCGGGCAGGCGGTGCGCATCGGCGGCTGGCGGGTGCGCGTGCTGGGGGTGATGGCACCGCGCGGCGTGCAGCTCGGGGCGGACATCGACGACATGGTGATTGTGCCGGTGGCGACGGCCATGCGCATGTTCGACCTGCGTTCGCTGGTCCGCATCATGGTGTCGGTGCGCTCGCACGCCGAGCTCGAGGCGGCCCGCGGCGCGATCGTGCGCCTGCTCGCCGCCCGCCACCGCGAGGAGGACGTGACGGTGCTCACCCAGGACGCGGTGGTCGCCACGTTTTCCTCGATCCTGGGCGCGCTCACCATGGCGCTGGGCGCGATCGCGGCGGTGTCGCTGTCGGTGGCCGGGATCGGCATCATGAACGTGATGCTGGTCTCGGTCTCCGAGCGGACGCGCGAGATCGGTTTGCTGCGCGCCGTCGGGGTCGAGCGCCGCCAGGTGCTCGCCGCCTTCCTCGCCCAGGCGGCGCTGCTGGCGACGGCCGGCGGCCTGCTCGGCCTCGCGGCGGGAACGGCCGCGGTGCGCCTGCTGGTGCGGCTCTACCCCGCCCTGCCGGCCGCGCCGCCGGCCTGGGCGGTCGGCTCGGCGCTCGCCCTGGCGCTCGGCGTCGGCCTGTTCTTCGGCTGGCTGCCGGCGCGGCGGGCGGCGCGGCTCGATCCGGTCGCGGCGCTCGCCGGGGGGAGGTAGGAGATGGGCGATCTGCTGCCGCTCGCCCTGGGGAGGTAGGAGATGGACGATCTGCTGCCGCTCGCCGTGCTGGCGATGGGCGCCGTGTTCGGGCACCGGCTGCGCTCGGCGCTGTCGATGCTCGGCATCGCGATCGGCATCGCCTCGGTGATCCTGCTGACCTCGATCGGCGAGGGGACGCGGCGCTACATCCTCGGCCAGATGAGCCAGTTCGGCACCAACATCATGGCCATCCACCCCGGCCGCGCCCAGACCACCGGGCTGCCCGGGGTGCTCGGCGGCACCACCCACAAGCTCAGCCTCGACGACGCCGAGGCCGTGGCCCGGCTCCCCGGCGTCGAGCAGGTCGTGCCGGTGGCGGTGGCGCAGGCGCGGGTCGAGGCCAACGCCCGCGGCCGCAACGTCTTCGTCTACGGCGTCACCCCCAATATCCCCGAGGCCTGGAGGTTCGGTCTGCGCCAGGGCTCGTTCTGGCCGGCGGGCGACCCGCGGCGGGGAGCGCAGTTCGCGGTGCTGGGGCCCAACCTCAAGCACGAGCTGTTCGGCGAGGGCGCCGGGATCGGGCAGTTCGTGCACGTCTCAGGCACGCGCTTCCGGGTGCTCGGGGTGGTCGCCGCCAAGGGGCAGTTCCTGGGTTTCGACATCGACGACGCGGCTTACATTCCCGTGGCGAGCGCCATGAAGCTGTTCAATTTCAGCGAGCTGGTCGAGATCGACGTCTCCTACGTCCATGCCGAACTGGCCGGCGCGGTGGAGCGGCGGGTGCGCGAGCTCCTCACCCGGCGGCACGGCGGCCGCGAGGACTTCACCGTCACCACCCAGGCCGCCATGCTCTCGGTGTTCGAAAACGTGATGAACGTGATCACCCTGTCGGTCGGAGCGATCGCCGGTATCTCGCTGCTGGTCGGCGCGGTCGGCATCCTGACCATGATGTGGATCGCGGTCGGCGAGCGGACGGCGGAGATCGGCCTCGTGCGGGCGATCGGCGCCAGCCGCCGCCAGGTCGAGCTGTTCTTCCTGGCCGAGGCGGCGGCGCTCGCGACCGCCGGCGGCGCGGCCGGGGTCGCCGGGGGGCTCGGGCTGGCCGCGCTGCTGCGCCTGGCGGTGCCGGGGCTGCCGATCCAGACGCCGGCGGTCTTCGTGCTGCTGGCCCTCGCGGTCAGCCTGGCGACCGGCATCCTCTCGGGCGTCCTGCCGGCGCGGCGGGCGGCGGCGCTCGATCCGGTGGTGGCGCTGCGCGCCGAGTGAGCGGCGCGCGCCAGCCGGCGGTCTTCAACCTGCTGGATCAGGGCGGGTCTTCGGGAACGGCGGAGAGGGCATTGGACGGCGCCGGAGGGTCTCCACCTCGACGACGGTCATGGCGCCGGCGAGCCGATGGCCGTGAGCTGCTACCACTTCCAATATCCGGCTCGCCTTCTCACGAGAGCTAGATCGCGACTGCCGGATCAGAATGATGCCAACGGTCGCGGACCGTTTGAGGAAAGCCAGCTCAGCGAAGTCCTTGTCGTTGGTCACCAGGATGCGATGCTCTTCGACGGAGCGGGCGAGCACATCGCGGTCGCGAATGCCGGCGGCCTCCGCGGGAATCGTTGCCACGTCGTGCCCTGCTCCACGCAGGGCTTCGATCACGGGACGTTCGAGATTCTCATCGGCGAGGAACTTCATCCCCGGCCGCGGACGCGCGGGATGAACTCGTCGGTGCCGATGGCCTGGCGCGCGTAGGCTACGGCGGCGAGCACATCATCTCGGGTGAGGCGGGGATAGTCCGAAAGGATTTCCTCGACCAAAAGGCCGGCCGCGATTTTTTCCAGAATGATCTCGACCGTGATCCGAGTGCCGCGGATCACCGGCTTGCCGAGCATCACCTCAGGGTCGATCTCGATCCGCTCCAGGGGGCTCTCGTGTCTCTCCACACAGTGATCATAACACCGGCCTCCGCGCTACTTTGACTTCATCTCCTTGCTGCCGGTTTCATGTTCACTCTCCTTTCGCCGCGCCCTGCCGCCTGCCCGCCACGGGGATCGCCGGCGGGAGCGGGCAGGCCATGATGGGAAGCTAGCGGGCGGCCGCAGGGCGCGGCAGAGCATGAGGGCAGGGATCCGCTTCGCGGTACACTCGGGCCAGTACATCGCCTGGGAGGCTCGGTGCCGCGGATCTGGATTCCGACCATGCTGGCGGGCGCGCTCGCGCTGCAGGTCGCGGCGGCAGCGGCGGCGGCGGGGCCGGCCGGGGAGCGCCCGGCGACGGAGCGGCTGCCGATCCGCGTCTACACCATCGGCGACGGCCTGGCGGGCGACGAGGTCAACCAGGTCCTGCAGGACTCCAGCGGCTTCCTGTGGATTGCCACCGACAGCGGGCTCAGCCGCTTCGACGGCTCGCACTTCGCCAGCTACGATCCGCGGCACGGACTGCCGAGCCCCAACGTGACCGCGCTGCTGGAGGCGCCGAGCGGCGGCCTGCTGGTGGGCACGACCGGCGGCCTGGCGCGCTTCGAGCCGCGGCCGACCACAACGGGCAGGGTCTTCCAGCCGGCGCCCGGCGGCGGCGGCAGCGGCGGCGGCGGTCGCCGGCCGGGGCGCATCTCGGCGCTGCTCGCCGACGGCGGCGCGGTGTGGCTGGCGGACTCCACGCCGGGCGGCGGGCTCTTCCGCCTGCACCCGGGCGGCGACCGCCTCGACCTGGTGGAGGTGAAGCTCGGGTCGGGCGCCCCGGTGGCGGGGGCGGCGGCGCTGGCCCTCGATGGCGCGGGCGGGCTCTGGGTGGGGACACGGAGGGGTCTCCTCCACCGCCTCGCCGACGGGCGGTGGATCGAGTGCCCGGTGCTCCCTCCGCCGCAGCGGGAGGGGGTCGCGGCGCTGCTCCTCGACGCCCAGCAGCGCCTCTGGGTCGCCGCGACCGGCGGCGGGCTGTACGTGCTCAGGGCCGGTGCGGTGGAGGCCGGGCGGTCGCCCGGGGGCTCGCTGCGCGAGCGCGCCGGCGCGGGGAGGTGCCGGCAGACAGGCTGGCCGGCGGCGGCGCGGATGCCCGAGACGCCGGGCGAGGTCTGCCGCTTCGACCAGCCGGCCGCCGGGATGGTGCAAACCCGCGACGGCAGGATCTGGCTCGCGGCCAACGGCAGCCTGAGCGCCTTCGACGGCCAGAGATTCCGCCACTACGGCGGCCGCAACGGGCTGCTGCAGGACGATCTCCGCGGTATGGCCGAGGACCGCGACGGCAACCTCTGGGTGGGCACCCACTCCCACGGCCTGATGCGCATCGCGCACAACGGCTTTCTCACCTACGCCCCTCCCGAGGCGCCCGAGGGGATCGTGGTGGCGGCGATCTTCGAAGACCGCCGCGCGCGGCTCTACGTCTGGGGCAGGGCCCGGCAGCGTGCGCAGCTGTTTCATTTCGACGGCGCGCAGCTGGAGAACGTGACGCCGGAGGCCGTCGACCGCGCCGGCTATCTGGGGAGGGGCCGCCATCAGGTGCTGGCGGCGGAGCCGGGCGGCGACATCTGGCTGGGCAGCGCCGCCGGGATCTGGCGCTTCCCCGGGGTCGAGGAGCCCGCCTCATTGAAGCGGGTGCCGCGGCAGTTCTGGCGGGCGCCGGAGGCGATGGGAGAGATCTTCCGCCTGTTCGAGGATTCGCGCGGCCGGCTCTGGGTCTCTTCCCTGGGCAATCAGGAGCTCGGCGCGGAGGCGAGCCTCAAGACCTACTGCGCGCGCTGGGACCGCGGCAGCGGGCGGTTCAGCCCGGTGGCAGAGGTCGAGCGCCTGGGGCGCGGCGCGCCGTCGGCGTTCGCCGAAGACCCCTTTGGCAATTTGTGGATCGGCTTCTCGGGCGGCGGCCTGGCGCGCCTGCGCGCCGGCGCGGCCGATCTTTTCCTGAGCGCCGACCAGGTGCCGGCGGGCGCCATCAACGACCTTTTCGTCGACAGCCGCCAGCGCCTCTGGGTCGCCTCCTCGTACGGCGGGGTGATGCGGGTCGAGGACCTCGACGCCGGCCGGCCGCGGTCGATCGCCTACTCCGCGGCGCACGGGTTGTCGAGCGACCGCGTCCTGTGCGTGACGGAGGACCGGCGGGGCATCATCTACCTCGGCCACGGCAAGGGGATCGACCAGCTCGATCCCCAGACTGGCCGCATCCGCACTCTCACCGTCGCCGACGGCCTCCCCTCGAGCGTCGTCAACGTGGCGTATCGCGCCCGCGACGGCAGCCTCTGGTTCGGCACCCCGGCGGGGCTGGCGCGCTATCTGCCGGAGGTCGCGCGCAGCGAGGCGCCGCCGCCGGTCTTGCTGAGCGGTCTGCGGATCGGCGGGGTGCCCACGCCGCTGCCGCCGCTCGGGGTGCACGAGCTCGCGGGTCTCGAGCTGTCCCCCGACCGCAACCAGGTGGAAGTCCAGTTCACCGGCATCAGCTTCGCGTACGGCGCAGGGCTGCGCTACCAGTACCGGCTCGTGGGATCGGCCGCGGGCTGGAGCGAGCCGCAGGCGGAGCGCTCGGTGCTGCTGGGCAACCTGGCGCCGGGCGACTACCGCTTCCAGTTCCGCGCGGTGACCCCCGACAACGTGGTGAGCCCTGCCCCGGCCACGCTCGCGTTCACCCTGCTGCGGCCGCTGTGGCAGCGCTGGTGGTTCGCGCTCTTGGCCGCCGGCGCCGCCGCGGCGCTCGGCTGGGCTTTCCACCATGCTCGGCTCGGGCGGATGCTGGAGCTCGAGCGGGTGCGCACGCGCATCGCCGCCGACCTGCACGACGATCTGAGCTCGAGCCTGTCGCGCATCTCGATCCTTTCCGAAGTGGGCCGGCGGCGGATCGCCGACCCGGAGGCGCTGGAGGCGACGGTCCTCGACCAGATCGGCGAGACGGCGCGCGAGCTGATGGAGGCGACCAGCGACATCGTCTGGGCGATCGACGCGCGGCGCGACGACCTCGCAAGCCTGCTGGTCCGCATCCGGCGCTTCGCGGGCGACCTGCTCGAGGCGCGCGGGGTGAGCGTCCGCTTCGCGGCCTCGCCCCAGGCTGCCGAGATCGCGTTGCGCCCGACGGCGAAACGGGAGCTGTACCTGGTCCTCAAGGAAGCGCTCCACAACGCCGCCAGGCACGCCCGCGCCAAGGAGGTGTGGATCGAGGTCGCGGCGGTGGGCGGCGAGCTGGTGGCCGAGGTGCGCGACGACGGCGTTGGGTTCGTGACCGGCGGGGGCGACGACCCGGGAAGCGCACGCTCCGGCCGCGGTCTGCGCAACCTGCGGGAGCGCGCGGAGAGGCTGGGGGGCCGGCTCTCGGTCGAGTCGGCGCCGGGCGCCGGGACGCGCGTGCGCTTGAGCTTGCGGCTATGAAAGGAGCATGATCATGACTGGCGCGGCGGTTGCCATGGCTACGATCGTTACGATGGTTACGATGGCGCGGCGATCCGCGGACGATCGCGGCAGAGAGCCGCGGCGACGGAGCGGGAGGAACTGGCGATGAGCGATCACAAGGCTGAGGAAACGAAGGGTCATGGAGACGAGACGCCGGGCGACCTCAAGGACCGCGTCCGCGCTGTCGCCGCGCGCCTGCGCGAGGCGGCGGAAGACCTCGGCGGCGAAGTGATGCTCGACATTCCGAGCCGTCTCGGCGACCAGAAGGGGCTGATCCTCGCGCTCGCCAACGAGCTGGAACGCCTGGTCGGGTGACCGACCGGCACCTCCGGCTCGGAAAGGACTCAGCCCGCAGGAGTCCGGCGACGCCGCCAACGGGACCGCCGATACTGGTAGGCGCGCCATTCCCGGTCAAGGGCGGCGGCGGCTGTAAGAGCACGCGATCTAGGCTTAGGGAAACGCCTCTATTCGGAACGTGACTGTGCGCTTCTCCCACGCCAGGGTCACTAGCGCGGCGTTGGAGCCGGCCGGCTCGATGCTGTACCGGAGATACTCCTCGTGCGGCGCTTCTGCCGGCTTCACAGTAAAGCGCAGCGCATCGAACGCCGGGTTGTAATCGAACGCGCCCCATTGGCGTGGCACGCGGTTGAAGATCACCGTCCATTCTGCTGGGCCGGGAACGACGAAGAAGGTGTAGGTTCCGGCCGTGAGCGCATGGCCTTCGATCCTGACGTCCCCGTTGAAGGTGAATCTGGTCGCCTCGTTCGCGCCCGCGCGCCAGACGCGCCCGTTTGGCACGAGTTCGCCCCAAACCTTGCGACCCTTCGCCGCGGGCCGCCCGTAGGCGATCTCTACTTCCGCGCCGCCCAGCGCCTGCATGACGGAGGCGCGAGAGCTGGTGCGCGGCAGGCTGTAGCCCGCTTTCCCGTGCACCGGGCGCCCCGCAAGGAAGTCCGCGAGCGAGCGGTCGAACTCCTCCGGCGCATCCGCGCTGAGGTAGGCGCGCGTATCGTCGAAGGCCACGACGGTCAGCGGGGCCGCCGGATACAGCAGCTTCATCTCCTCCCATTGCGAAATGCTCGGCGGGCTCGCCACGGGCGAACCTTGGTCGTGCCACGAGCCCATGGCCAGCATCGGCACGGCGAGCTCTTTCATCGGCTCGGTGAGGTCGGTCGAGGTCAGCTCCCATCTGTACTCCAGGCTGGGAATGAAGAAGCCGCCGGAGAGCGCTGCGAACGTCCAGGCGCGCGAGACCGCGGGGTCCCTCACCGCGAAGGCCATCCAGTCGCGTGCCACGGGGTGAGTCGAGTTGGGGTCGGCAATCAATCGCCTCAGTTCTTCCGGCGGCGGCACCGGCGCCGCGGGAAACAGCTGCGGAGTGGGCAGCACGGATTTCACCCGCAACAGGCGCTGCGCCAACGACGCAGGAGCGTCGGGATCGTCAGGCGCGCGCATTGAGCTATTCACCAGCGCGTTCACCAGCACCACCGCGCGGACCCGCTGCGGCCGCAGCAGCGCCAGGCGGGCGGCAAAATACCCGCCGGCCTGAGTGCCGACGATACTGATGCGGTTCATCCGCGGCTGGTCCACCAGCGCCAGAAGCTCGCGTTCAATCTCGCTCAGCCAAGGCCGCGCTGCGTAGTCGAGTTTCTCCGGCCAAGGCAGCGGACGCGCCTCGCCCGCGTAGGGGAGTGTGACGATGTGCATCGTGTACGCGCTTCCCTGCCGCTTTGCGAACGAGTCGTACAGCTTGCGCCCATCCACACCAAGATCGGAGATCAGCAGCAAAGGCGCCGGCCCGTGGCCTTGGGTCTCGAGGTGCAGGTAGTTGCCCGCAGGTTTGCCACGCGGCTCAGGGAGAGTGAGGTCCATCTGGCCGCCGCCTTCGAAAGTCGTCATGACAAACTGCGTAAGCCCGTCGAGCGCCTGTGGGCCGGCAGTGAGGTCGCGGCCATGCAGCCTGCTGAAGAGGAGGACCATGTCGCGAAACGCCAGCCGGCGTTCCTCGCGGGCGAGGCCGGGTTGCTGGGCGCGGGTCCAAAGTTCCGCCATGCGAGCCACGTCGACCGGCGCCGGATCCTCGACACCGGAGTACCGCAACACCTCCGCCATCCGCGCCCGCACATCGTCGGGCTGCGCCGACAGGCTCAGAGGTACGACCAACAAGGCAACTCCCACGCGGTTCAACACCCACAACGCCAATCTGGACATCGGTTCCCCCCGGGGGCGCAGATACCCCCTGCCTGGCAACGAGGGAGACTGTGGCGCTTCCTCGTGTCGATGTCCTGAGGAAAAAGTAAAGCGGAGCTTAAGGTTGGCTTTGCCCTGCTACTTTCGGTGACCCACGCGCGCGGCGATCTGCTGAAACCGCGCATCGGACCGCAGCGGCTGAAAGCTGGGTTCGACGTTCACCCAGGCGAGCGCTCCTTCCCGCTTTTGATAGGCGTGCTCGAGGGACTCGATGGCGCGGTCGAGCTCACCCACCCGAGCGTAGAGCTGCGCACGCCAAGTATCCGACATGGGCGTGCCGCCGCCGCGCTGATTCAACCAGCGGCGGTAGTAACCCGCCAGCCCTTCCGCGCGATACACCGCTTCGATGCGCCGCAGCGACTCTTCCGTAACGCCGCTGAGGCGCAGTCCTTCACGGTAGGCGGCGAATGCCGCATCCGCCTGCCCGGCCAGCTCGCAGGCCCAGCCCTTCATCAGGTAGGCCTCAAACGAGCGCGGGTTCAGCTGCAGCGCGCGCTCTGTCTCCATCAACGCCTCACCGTGACGCCCGCTCAGAGCCAGCACCCACGCCAGTTCGGTATACCGCGCCGTGTTCACGGGGTCGAGTTGCAGTGCCCGTCGCGCTGCGGCGACGGCCTCGGCGTGCTGCCCACGTGCCGACTTGAGCCATGCCATCGCCTGGTGCGCGGGCATGTAGTCCGGATCGAGCGCCACGGCCCGGGCCAGACTACGCTCCGCCGCGGCGAAATCCCAATCGAACAAGAACTGCACCCGGCCCACTGCCTCCTGCCCTTCGGCCGACCGCGGGTCCAGCTCCAGTGCACGCTGCGCCGCTTTCATCGCGCGCGGACGCATTTCCGCCGGGGAGGCGACGCCAAAATCCGACATCGCCGAATAGGTGTCCGCGAGCCCCGCCTGCGCGGCAGGATCTTGCGGGTCGAGCGCAACCGCGCGCTCGAACTGCTCGAGCGCCTGTCGCCAGCCCCGGATCGAGCGCTGATCGAGAAAGTAGCGCCCCTTCAGGTAAGCCTCGTGCGCCTCGGCGGTTGGCACGTGCCGTCTGTGGCGCGCAACCGTGAGCATCCATACCGCGCTCGCCGCCGACACCGCGAGCGCCACGGTCACCGCAACCGTCAACCAGAGATACCTGCGCGGCCGGCGCACTTCTGGTTGCCTTGGCAGTTCGGCCGCAGCTCCCGCCAATTGCGGCACTTCAAGCAGGTCGGTTTGAACCCGTGTAGATGCCGCCGTGGCAGATTGCACCGGCGCGATCAACCGGTAGCCGCGGCGCGAAATGGTTTCGACGTACCGCGGTCGGCGGGCATCATCTCCAAAGGCCTTCCGCAAGGAGTAAATCGTCACCGACAGCACGTCGTCGGTGACGTAGCGGCCCTTCCAGACCTGCTCGATCAGCTCTTCCTTCGACACGAGCTCATCGGCGCGCTTGGCGAGGTGCACCAGCACATCCATCACTCGCGGCTCGAGGCGGACCTGTTCATCGCCACGCGCGAGCAGGTTCAGCAGCGGCGATACCCTCCACTCTCCGACCACAAAACCGTTCGGCCTCGTCTTGTCGCCGTTTGTCGCGGAAGAGTGCATCTTGCCAACCTGTAGTATCAGAGCGCGTTGCGAATTCATCAAGGGGCCGACCGGCTCTGGGATGGCGACGCCACTCTCAGCGGTCGTAGTGGCCGCCGATCGCCATGACATAGATGGCGTCGGCGTCGAAACGGTACACAAGCCGATCCTTCAGCGAAAGCCGGCGGGACCAGAGACCACCGAGCGCGTGCTTGAGAGGCTCGGGCTTGCCTGTCCCACTCGCGGGATCGCCGCGCCGCATCTCCTTGAGTTGCCGGCACAGCGCCCGGTGGAGCGAAGCATCACGCCGGCGAAGATCCTCGTAGCGCTCCCAGGTATCGCCCTCAAACACGATCGAGCGCATCCAGCTCCTCAGCGGATGGCCGGTAGCCTGCGCCCTTGCGATGGGTCTTCAGCGAACGCTCGATTTGCTCCATGAGAGACCTGTTCTGGAGAACGTACAACGTCTCCTGCTCTCGCTCCCAGTCCTCAGCGCTGACGACGACGAAGTCCTTCCCCCCGCGCCGCTTGACACGCAGAGGTACGTGATCACCCACGACTGCCTCGACGGCGTCCCGCAAGCGGCTTCGGAACTCGGCGACAGAGATCTCGCGCATTCCCAGGATTGTACCAGACTCTGGTACATCTCGCCAGCGGTTTACGTCAGTCAGCGCGGGTTGGCGACCGGCAGGGAGAGACGGTGATGCTATTTGTCGGCGCCCGGACGGGGCATCGGCGCCCGGAGCGTAAGACGGCAATATGGCAACACACCCCAGGGGGTCTGGGGAATCGGGTTAGTGTCAGTTCCCGCGCAGGGTCCGCAGGAACGCGACGAGCTGCCAGCGCTGCGCCTCGGGGAGGCGCGACCAGGAGGGCATTCCGGTCCGCAGGTTGCCGTTGGTCAAGAACCAGAACAGATCGCCGGGGGGCGCAGCTTGCACCCGCTCCGAATCGAGCGGCGGGGCGTCGGCCTGCTCGCCGCCCCGTGCGCCGGCGCCGTGGCAGCCGGCGCAGTGGCGTAGGAAGAGCTTGCGCCCGGCGGCGGCGGCGGCGGGCTGCCCCTGGTATGGATCGACGAGCGCGTGCGCCGACTCGGGCGCATCGGCCAGTCCGGACCACCGGCTCGGAAGCCCCAGGCGCGGCTCGGGACCGGCGCGCCTAATCAAGCGCGGGCTGGGACCCGCGCGCCCGATCAAATCATTCTCACCCTGGGCGGCGAGGGCGGCGGCAACCAGCGCGGCGCAGAAGAGCGCCAGAAGCGGGGGAGTCCGCGGCATCGGCGGCCGGGGGCTCCTCATCGCGCGCCCCTGCGGAACAGCCGCCCGATGCGCCTGCCGAAGCCGGAGATCTCGTAGGAGACTCCGAAGCGCAGCAGGAAGCGATGGCTGTTGCCATTGAGGCCGAAGGTCGGCGAGAGGCGAAGCGTCGTGCCTCCCGGCAGAGCCCAGGCCAGGAGCGGGGCCAGATAGTGGGAAGTGTCGCGAAGGCCGAACGAGGTGCCCTGGCCGAGACTGCCGAGGCCACCATAGATCTCCAGGCCGGCGACGAAGTTCTCGGGGCAGAGCGTGCAGGTCTCCGGCCGCGCCTCCAGAGCGAGCGGCCGGCTCGCCCCGATGGCGTAGCCGAATTCCCATGGACCGCCGGCGAGGTTCTTCTCGGCGATCAGGTTCTCGGCGATCTCCCAGGCCTCGTAGTGGCTGGAGAGGATCAGCTTGGTTTCCAGCTCATGCAGCCGATCGCGGCGGCTCAGGGCGTTGGCCACGGCATGGTCCGACTCGACGTCGTGCCCGACCACTTCGAGCATGGTCTTGTCGGCGCCGTTGAGGTCTTCGTATTCCACGTAGAGCACCGGGTTGATCCAGTGCTCGCGCAGCAGCGGCCGGAAGCGGCTCTCCCAGCGCCAGGCGGTATAGAGCGTGCTGTCGTGCCGGGTCGCCTGACCGGCCAGATAGAGCTCGGTCGTCCACCAGCCCCGGACGCCGTACTCGAGCTCCATCCATGAGGCGAGAAAAGAGCCGCCGCCGCGCTGCGTCCCATAGACCGGGGCGAGCGCGATCTCCAGGCTGCCCGGCTCCTCCATCTGATGGTTGTAGGTAATGAAGTAGACCCGCTCCTGGGCGCGGGCGCCCGCCGCGCAGGCGGCGCCGAGAGCCACCAGGGCGAGGGGCCGCAGGCATCGCGTCCGCGACCGGCTCTGAAATCCCATCTATACTTCCCCTCCGCAGAGCGGCCACGGAGCGGCATGCACCCCGGCAGGGTTCTGCACCCAGGCGGTGGCTCGGCGGTCTTCCCCAAGTCACGACCGAACCGCCGCTTCTTCTTTCGCCCACCGGGAGGTGAGCTGATCTGAGCTTATTGAGATTAACTCTCAATAACTTCGGATAATCCTGGACCGGAATAGTCCTGATTGTCAAGCCGCCCTTCGAGGGCTCCGCTCCAGACCTCGGCGATTTGCAGAGAGGGAAGGCGGTTTGTACAAGGGCGTCGATTTCGGCGTCGACAGCAGGATCATTGTCCCTCTCCTCGGAGACGCTGTAACTCCTCGCCGCTGCCCGTGGGGCGCGAGTGCCGCGGCCAATGCTGGTAGACCTGCCGGAATTAGAACGGGAGAGTGACCGCCCCCGGCTGGCGAACGGCAGCTTCGATGGCCTGCCGCAGATGGCCGGCCGGATCCGCGCCGCAGAGTCTTGCGGTGCCGATGAGGGAGTAGAAGAGAGCGGAGACCTGTGAGCCGCGCTGCGACCGGGATCCGTAGTGGTTCTTCCGCCCGACGACAAGACCCCGCGGAGCGCGCTCGGCCGGGTTGTTGTCGAGAGGCACGATGGCGTCCTCGAGCACCATTGTCAGTCGAATCTCCTCGCCGAGCGCGAAGAGCGCAGGCGGTTCGGCGAAGCCCTGGGTGCTACCGAATGCTGATCCGCCGCGGCGACGCTATTTGAACACGCCGGCGAAGGCGAGCAGCAGGACCAGCAGCACCAGAATACCGAGGCAGATGCGGGCGGCGGTCATGAGGTGGGTGCGGCCAGCCGGGCGGCCGCCTTTGACCTTGATGCCGGATACGGCCACCAGGCCGATGGCCACGACG
>DASZZP010000134.1:0-4477 GCA_035544875.1 Thermoanaerobaculia bacterium
GGTGCGATCGACGCGGAGTCCATTCGCGAGATGGAGGAGGCGATAGAAGATGGCTGCGAGCGGATCGACCCGGAAGCGTGGTAGGTATCTGCTCGACACCAACATCGTCACCGCTCTTTTCAAGCAGGATGCCGCCGTCCATGCCGAGCTGGCCGCTGCCGAACAGGTCCTCCTGCCCTCGACCGTTCTCGGGGAGCTGTACTACGGCGCAGCCCGGTCGGGGCGGCCTCAGCAGAATCTGGAACAGCTCGAGGAGTTCGCGGCGACCTGCATCATCCTCACAGTCGACCACGGCACCGCTCGCGTCTACGGGCAGATCAAGGATGAGCTGACAAGCCGGGGCCGCCCTATCCCGGACAATGACCTCTGGATTGCGTCGATCGCTCGCCAGCATAACCTGGTGCTCGTGACGCGCGACCGTCACTTCAGCGAGGTTGATGGTATTCAAACGGAAGCCTGGTAGGACGGCGCGTCGGGCAGCGGCCTGGGCGGCGGGCTGTCTGGAGTGGCGCGGCGATCAGGTTGGTGTGCTGGGGGGAGAAGCTGGCACCACAGAGCCGAAAAGATTGATCGGCGTGGGGCGACGAGACGGTCCAGTTGGGCCTGCTGCGCTCAGGCCCTGGCGAGCGCGGCCTCCTCGACATTGGGGAAAATTTTGACACGTCAAAATTTTTCGCGCCCAGAGCGCAGCGGGGGGCGCAAGTAGATTGGTCTCCGCGCCGGTGCGGAGCACCGCCGCGGAGACCGGCCATTCAGGAGACCGCGCCGAGCTCGCGGAGCGAGCAAGAGGCGCAGCTCAGCAGGGCAAGACGAGCCAGGTGAGCTCTTTTCCGGAGCGGCGCTGCTCCCCTCCGTCGCTTCGGTTTCTCGCACCACACCCCGAGGCCGGGGGTCAAGAGCGGCGAAGCCGGCGAGCGCAGCTCGCGCACTCTTGACGCCCGGCCTCGGGGTGTCGGTAGGCTGTCCTTGCGACGGGGGGACGCGTTGGGTGGGAGAGGCTGGGGGGGAAGCTCGGAGCAACACCTATCGGTCGACGGGTTCCGCGAACCACGGCGGGCGGCGTTGCCACGGCGCGTCCGCCGAAAAGGAAGCTCCGGAGACCGGGAGCCGGCGTTCGGTCGCGGCTACGAAGCTCTGGCCCGCCAGGCGTGCGACGGCGGCGCGCAACGGCTGGCCCCTGGGGCCCTCCCCCCAGCCCCCAGGGGCCAGCCGTTTCCTGGCGTCTCTTCCCACTCCACCGGGCAGGCCTCGTCTCGGGAACCGCGCAGAGTTACACTTCGACGATCATCAACCCCGCTAGGGGTGGGTCACTTTCCGAGCGTTGCCAGCACTGCCGACGCGAGGAAGTCAAGGAGGCGAGTCATGAGACACAAGATCTTATTGATCGCGGCCCTCACCCTCAGCCTTGGCCTCAGCAGATCGTACGCTGTCTCGGCCGAGGCGGTTGCGGCACCAGCCAAGGGTCTGGACGAAGTCAACCGCGCCCTGCGCTGGCGCACGGCCTCGATCGCCCTCGTTTCAGGCCGCACCGTCCCGCGAGCGACACGCGTCCGAGTTGACCGCGAAAAGGCCTCTTGGTGGGTCGAGGGCAAAAAGGATCACGCGCCCATCGCCGATGTCCGCCGCATCGAAACACTGCCGGAGAGCCGCGCCGCGCGACTCCTCGTGCCCGTCGGGGTCGGCCTCGTCGCCGGCGCAATCGCCGGATACGCCCTGGGTTCAGACCAGACGGGCGGCTTCGCCGATATCGGCACGCCAACCAAAGGTAAGGGTACCGCCGTGGGCGCCGCGCTGGGAGGTGCGGTCGGCGCGGCGATTGGAGTGCTGAGGGGCAAGCGCGAGGGGGAAGTTGTCTATGAGGGCCCAGTCGACCGCCTGGCCGGCCGTGCCGAGGGCGATGAGGCGGCCAGGGGGCGTGAGGCATATCTGAAATCGCTTCTCTGCCTGTCGCGCCGCACCCCAATCGGGGGACGCTGAAACCCATTTGCGCCCCAGTTTTGCGACCTGACAGCACATTCTCCGCAACGTCGGCCCGCTGCGCCGTCTTGAGCTTCGGCTGGCGACCGCCGATGCGGCCCTTGGCGCGCGCGGCCGCGAGACCGGCGCTAGAGTGCGTTCTCGGATCATCGCCCGCTCGAACCAGTCACCGCCGTGATCCTTGCGGTGCGGCTTAAATGTTCGCTGCATCGAACGTTGAAGTGGCATGTCAAATTCTCCGAGCACCGCGGCCTGCCGCGGTGCGAGTTCAGCGGGGTTCGGGGGCGCAAAGCCCCCGACCAGCGTTTTGCGCGATAGCGCAAAACATTGCTGGCTCCTCACCCGATTCCCTGGGTTGAGTGTGGAAGGTCGGCGAGGAGACGAAGCCCCCTATGGGCACAACAGCCGCCTGGGCGAGGGGACAGTCTCTGCTAGCGCATGGGGTTCGGAGAGAACGAAGTGACCACCACCTTGCCAGTCTCGGCAGCGATCAGGTTGCGACATCCACCCAGGAATCCCGCTCGCTCTGGCAAGCCTGGCACCAACGGTGCGGACGTGTGGCACCTGTTCGCTACCGCGAAGGCGGTAGGTGACGACGAGCCGGCGCCGTTGCTCGTAGCGGCGTTCGCGGCGCAGTCCCCTCAGGCAAGTTGGCCGTCTGCTCCAGCCTTCGTCCAGCGAGGGAAGACTCCGTAGCGGTACCGGGTCGACAGGCTCTGCAAATCAGGGCGGGCGGCGCAAGCCGTCGTAGCGCGGCATAGCCGCAAACGGCTGTGATCATTCTTTCTGTTCACAATTAGGCCACGGCGTCCGTTTTGCGATAAAAGGAAGGAACACAAGGCGTGTGTTGGTGGCGCCTTCGATTGTGGCAGGGAGATCTTATGCCTGAACTACTGTCGACCCTGGAAGCGGCGGACTACTGTGGACTTTCTCCGCGCACTCTGGAGAAGCGGCGCATGACCGGCGGCGGCCCGCAGTTTGTCAAGCTGGGCCACGCGGTCAGGTACAGAGCGACCGACCTCGAGGCTTGGATCGCCGAGAACCGGCGGCGGTCAACGTCGGACCCCGGGCCCGAACCTGAGCGAAAAGCCGGTGGCACTGAGCCCGCTCTCGACCCGCGTCCAGACGTGCCCGATTCGACTGTGAGCGCGACCGACCTACCAGCGATCCGCCTGGCCCTGCAGCCTTTGCTGGGGGACGAGCACCTCTCCAAGAGCGCCGTGTCGCGCGTGGTGGCGCGCTTGAAATTGTTGTTTACGGCGTGGAGTCAACGGGACTTGCTGGGGGAGGGCTACGCCGTGCTGTTCCTCGACCGCTTCCACCTCAAGGTGCGGCTGGCTCGGCGGGTGGTGAGCGTGCCGGTGTTGGCGGTGCTCGGCATCCGCGAGGACGGCCAGAAGGCACTGGTGGCGCTGCAGCTGGCGGCGAGCGAGGCAGAGGTCAACTGGGCCGAAGTGATCGCCAATCTCGAGCGGCGAGGCCTCGCCGAGCCGCTGTTACTGGTGGTCGACGGTCATCAGGGGCTCGGCAAGGCGCTCGCCCGCTGGCCCGGCGTCAAGGTGCAGCGCTGTGCTGCGCACAAAGCGCGGAACCTTGCCGATCATTGTCCTGCGCACGCGCGGGCCGAGATGAAGCGCGACTACCACCGCATCGTCTTCGCCGCCGACGGCCCTGCGGCTCGGGCGGCCTACGACGCCTTCTTGACCAAGTGGTCGAAGCTCTGCCCGGCAGTGGCGCGTTCGCTCGCCGAGTCGGGGCTCGAGCTGCTCACCTTCTACGAGTTCCCCAAGTCGATGTGGAAGTCGCTACGGACGACCAACGCCCTGGAGAACCTTAACCGCGAGCTCCGTCGGCGAACCAAGACCCAGGCGAGCTTCTCCACCGAGCAAGCGGCGGTGACCCTCCTCTACGGGTTGGTCGCCTTCGGCCAGATCAAGCTGCGCAGGATCGATGGTCACCGGGCGCTCGCCGCGCTCGTCGCCAAGCAAGGAACGGTCGCCGCGTGACGCTGCGCGGGCACGGGAATGTGCATCCTGCTGCGCTGCTCCGCCCGTTGGTGCTGCTCAGCTATGCATCGCACCGTGGAGTGCGATTCCACAGCGCAACCGGCTCGTCGGACTCGCAGCCGAAAGCACGCGATTCTGGGGCGTGCTGGGATATGGGTCAGGTCGAGATCGTGGCTTGTAGGGCATCCCTGGCGCGTCGTTTTTCCGGCGAGCTGTTGAAAGCAGCTTCGGGCAAGTTCGGGAAGCGCTGCGATCCCCGCGTCGCTTCTCTCCGCTCCCTTCCTTTCTCGGCGTCGTGGATATCAAGGTGATGGCACCGGCGTCGGGCTTACGCGCGTTCCGGCGGCCGGAGTCGCTAGGTCCGCTAGGCCGGTAGGAATCCTCCGAAACGAGTCAAGTTTCGTTTCATGCGGCGATCTGCTGGGCGTGCCACGCCTCCTCGATGAGGTCATCGAGTCTGTCCAAGGCTTGGCGTATCGGGATGGCCGCCGGTG
>DASZZP010000135.1:0-2492 GCA_035544875.1 Thermoanaerobaculia bacterium
CCGCGCCGGATCGAAGTCGACCTCGCGTGCGGCGGAGCCCACCACCTCGAGTCGCCTGACGCCATGGAGCTTGCAGAGCCGCTCAAGCTCCGGAAGCTTCTCGGCGAGCAGGGTCAGCATGATCCGTTCTCCCTCCTCTTCGTGGGTTCGGCCACGACGGTGCCCGGGTCGGCTCGGCGTCGCGATGGTGCGTCCGGGATTGCGGGCCGGCCGAGGCAGCTGAGGGAGATTATCGCAGGGCTAGGACCGAACGCCTCGCGCTCCGCCGGGAGGGCACCCTTTCAGATGGCGGCGGCCGGCGCCGCCTGGGGGAGGAGACGCCGGAGCCGATCTTCCCCCGCCCAGCCCGACTGTCGCCGCCGACGAGGCCCCCGACGCCGACCTCAAGCGCGGGGCCACCGCCACGTGGCCTGCGGGGGGATCCCCCGTCCCCGCGGCGCCCCGTCGAGGCTCAGGCGTGAGAGTAGAAGCCGCAGGACCTCGGCCATTCCTTTAGAGCGCGCGGGTGGGTGGGGATGGCGTGGACGGTGACGACGGCGAGGACGGTTGTCGATCCCCCACGGTCCGCTCGGCGAGCTCGCCGCCGGTTCGGATGCCCGCCCGGAGCTTTTGCCTCACCGCAGGTGGCAGCGGCTGCGAGCGCTGGCCGGGAGTCGCGGCAGGCCGGCGGCGGCAAGACGGTTTCGATCCCCTACCTAGCCGGGGTGCAGGAGGTGGGCCCCCTGCTCTGATGCCTGTGGCCTGATCGTCAGCAGGAGAGGGGCCGCGGTCTCAGCTGACGCAGACGGTTGGCGGCCGGCCGGCTCGGGTTACTCGAACTTCCCCGGCTTGAACCAGTGACGGCGGAAATACTCCTCCAGGCGCTTGAACATGCCCTCCCGGATCGCCCCTTCGGCGAGAGACTTCCGCACCAGGAGCCAGACCGCGAGCGATTCCTTGTGCAAGCCCCAGGACTGCATGAGAGGGTAGACGTCTTCGATCAGCTTGATGCACTGCGCGTGCTGGCCGCGGTCGTGGTAGACCTCGGCGAGGTCGATCGACACCAGCACGACCTCGTGGTGGAGGTTGCGCGTATGGAATTCTTCCCAGAGCTGCAGGAAGGTGCTCTCGGCTTCGCTGTGGTCGTGGAGAGCATGGGCGATCCTGCCCTCGAGCCAGTGCAGGCGCAGCTGGGTCCAGGTGTCGGGAAACTGCTCGTAGAGAGCGCGCGCGCGATCGAGGGTCGCCAAGGCGTCGTCGGTTTTTCCAAGGTCGGTCAGAAACCACACCAGGTCATGCTGCGCACAGAGCTGGAGGCGCGGATCTCTGGCGGCGTCGAGGCGCATGAGCGCGCGCCTGATGTGCGAAATCCCGCGCGCCGGGTCGACGTGGCCGATGGCGTCGGCCATCTTGAGGAGCGTCCGGCCCTCGAGGTGCGCCTCGCCCGCCGCGTGGTAGACGGCGAGGGACTCCGCGAGCGCCGTCTCGGCGGCCTCGAATTCGCCCAGGTTACGGAGGTAGGAGGCCTCGAGGCTGATGAGCTGCGCGCGCTCCAGCGGATCGCCGGAGCCGAGATGGAGGGCCTCCCAAGCGCGCTGGAACGCTGCTGCCGAGCCGGGGAAGTCGGCCGCCAGGCGCTTGGCGTTGGCGAGCGCGCCCCAGGCGCCGGCGCGGAGGTCGGCGAGCTGCTGCTCGGCGAAGGCGGCGCCGAGGTGGTCGGTGAGCTCGAGCGCGAGGTAGGCGATGTCGACGGCGTCGGCCGGCTCGGTGCGGCCGTACCAGCGGCAGGCTTCGAGGAGCCGGTCGAAGAGGCCCCAATTGTGGAGCCCGGGGTTCGAACGCACGGCCGCGAGCCGCTCCTCGGGGCTCAGCCCTTCGAGGTGCGCCCACTGCCCCCAGCCGCGCACCTTCTCGTGGGCGAGCCGGAGCTGCTGGTCGGCGCCGACGGCAAGCGCGCGCTCGAAGGCCGCCATGTACTCGGCGCGCTCGAGGTCGAGCGCCCGTTCCTCGGGGAACCAGCCGCCCTGGGTCTGGAAGATGGGCGCCACGAGGCGCAGGCAGCGCGGGCAGCCAGAGAGGAGATGGCGGACGATGCACCGGCGCTCCTGCCGGGTCGCCTTTTCCTTGAGGAATCGTTGAAAGAGCGCCGCCGAGATGTGCCGATCTTCCGCCATATCGCCCCCCTGGCCGCCGCGGGCATGAAGGTGCTCACACAGTAGTTACCGCACAGCAGAAATTCGAGACAAGAAAAAACGCCGCCGGCTAGCTGCCGGCGGCCTGGAGGTAATGTGCGAAATTGGTGGCTAGCGGCGTAGGCTAGCTGTGCCCGTCGGGGTCCATGGTGCCGTGCGAGTCGTCCTGGGGATGGGCGCCGCCGTTGGGGTCCATGGTCCCGTGCGAGTCGGCGGCGGGTAGGAAGCGGCCGACGAGCTCGTGCAGGTAGGCGACGAGCTGAGCGCCGACGGCCGCCAGGGCCGAGGGGCTCGGGGGAGGCGAGCTGCGGGGCGGCTGGG
>DASZZP010000136.1:0-2516 GCA_035544875.1 Thermoanaerobaculia bacterium
GATCATCCTGGCCTCTGGACTGCTCGATCAGCCGATCACGGTCCCGTGGTGGAATGGCCGTGCGCTACGCTTGACCTCCTGAGCGCGCCTCCGTGACCCCGCTTGTTAAGGAAACTCCCGTCCGTGGAAATCCAGGCTAGACAGCCGAGGAACATCTGCACCCGCAACCGCGCCCGCGGCACCTTCACCTCACGCGTCCCCGCGGCGGTGGTCAGCCGGCGCGCTGCGACGCCGTGTGACCGTACCCTCGTCGCTGCTCCGTCCTCTCGTAGATGTCTCCCCCGAGTGCCCGCGTCAGCTCCTCGGCGAGCACCACCTCCTGTCCCTCGCCATTGCTCTGTCCGCCTTTGCTTCCCCGCCGGGGTGGATAGGGAGGGGGCCGGAGGGTCCGTCTGTTTGACCTCGACCTGAAAGATGACAGTGGGTGGTGCTGTCAGGTAGAAAGACGGCGGCTGCCAGAAGACGACGAAGGCCCAGAGGGTCACTGACTTTAAGCTGGGAGTTAAGATCTTCGACACCGTGGCGCGAGACTATAGTTCCAGGCTGGTAGTGTGCGATGAGGCTGTTATTTTGTGGTGACGCCTAAGACCAAGGTCTGCGGGCTGAGCGCCGAGGTGTGGCAGGCTTCGCGGAAGGATGGGGGGTTGTGGTTCAGGCGGCGCGATCATAGCGATGGTGCAGACCGCCCAACTTGCGCGCCCGATGACCGGTTTGGTCGACCACGAGCGGACTCTCCCGCTGGGCGTTTGCTTGTCGAGCCCAAGGTGGGTACGATCGTCATGATAGTAGCGGACGTAGTCCGAGAGAAGCCGCATCAAGTGGCGTTCATTGAAGGGGATGACGTGATCGAGCATGTCGCGCCGACAGCTCTCAACCCAGCGCTCGGCGAGGCCGTTCTGCCACGGAGAGCGAAAGGACGTTTGGCTCGGCTCGATCGCCATCGAGCGCATCGCGCTGAGGACCTCCGATCCATACTTCGAATCGCGGTCAAGGATGAGAACCCGAGGAGCTGATTGGTACGGGAATGCCTCGCAGTTGTTGCACGATCCAGGCGCTCGTGGGATGCCGGGTGACGTTGAAATGCAGCACCCGGCGGCGATCGTGACCGATGATGAAGAAACAGTAGAGAAGTCCAAAGCGATAGGTGGGAACGGTGAAGAAGTCCATCGCCGCGACCGCTTCGCGATGGTTATGGAGGAAGGTAAGCCAAGGCTTGACGCGCCCGTGATCGCGCGGAACCTTACGCATCCAGCGGGAGACCGTCCTTTCTGAGACGTCAAAGCCCAACATCAGTAGCTCGCCGTGGATGCGAGGTGCACCCCAGGTTCGATTCTCCCTCACCATCCGGAAGATGAGATCTCTCGCTTCGTCCGAGATCCGTCTCCTGCCGACTCTCCGGCGAGCTTTGGAGAGGGCCCGCCAGTAGAGCGCAAACCCGGCTCGGTGCCAGCGCACAACCGTCTCTGGCCTCTCAACGATGAGAGCGTCGGTCCAGCGGGCCCAGAATCGCCGCGCTAGCACCC
Source organism: Thermoanaerobaculia bacterium (assembly GCA_035544875.1). Classification (GTDB taxonomy): domain Bacteria; phylum Acidobacteriota; class Thermoanaerobaculia; order Multivoradales; family UBA5704; genus JASLEW01. The sequence goes on from DASZZP010000136.1 coordinate 1,524, forward strand.
AGAAGAGCCTGTCGCCCGAAGCCAGTCGGGGCTTGGGATGTTTTCGCTTCATTGTCGCGAGTTGCTGTCGCAGGACCAAGTTCTCGAGAAGAAGCGTGCGACGCCTACGGGACAGCCGGACGAATGTGCCGCCAAGAAGCTCGATGACACCCATCATCCGGCGTTGTTATCGCACTTCGCCCTCGGGTGGCAATCCGGTATCCTGTTGGAAGCAAAGGCGGACAGAGCAATGGCGAGGGACACCGTTCCTACAGCTACGCGAACGTGATCGGCCGGCTCAAGCCCGGAGTCTCGCCGGAGGCCGCGCAGGCCGACATGGATCGAGTGGCGAGGTCAATCGCCGCGGACTACCCCAAGGAGATGCACGGCATCGGGGCCCGGATCGAGCCGGTGCTCGATTCCGTCGTGGGCTCGGCCCGCAAGGCGTTGCTTCTGCTGCTGAGCGCCGTCTCCCTGGTGCTGCTCGTCGCCTGCCTCAACGTCGCCAACCTCACCCTCTCCCGGGTAGCCGCGCGGCGCACCGAGTTCGCGGTGCGTCTGGCCCTGGGCGCCGGGCGGGGCCGGATGGTGCGGCTGTTCGTGGCGGAGAGCGTGCTGCTCGCGGCCGGCGCCGCGGTTCTGGGCCTTTTCTTGGGCTACGGCTATCTCGCGGTTCTGCGCGGGCTCGCGCCGCCCCAAACGCCGCGTCTCGACGCCGTCCATCTCGATGGCGCGGTCGTCCTCGGCATCTTCGGCGTCTCCCTCGTCGGTGGCCTCCTCGCCGGTCTGCTGCCGGCGCTTTGGACCTGGCGTCGGCGTTCGTACGAGCCGTTGCGCGGTACTGGCGCGAGCGCGGGACGCTTCGCGCTGCGCTCGCGCGGCGTGCTGGTAGCCACCTGTAGACGCTCGGCAGAATCCGTAGAGATTTGAATCACCAGGTCGAGAATCGGTAGAGCAGCATCATCATCCCGCGCGCAGCGCGGCCGGTGGGGGCTCTCGGGGGCGGAGGGGGGG
>DASZZP010000137.1:0-1641 GCA_035544875.1 Thermoanaerobaculia bacterium
CGGCAAGCATGGCTCCGTGCTCACCCTGGAGCAGGCGCGGAAGCTGGCCGCCAAGCGGCTGCTGGAAGTCAAGAACGACCGCGACCCGGCCGAGGAGCGGCGGGCGGCGAGCGCCGCGCCGACCGTCCAGCAGCTGGTGACCCGCTTCCTCGAGGAGCACGCGGCCAAGCGGTCGGAGAGCCTCAGGCGGAACTACGGGTCGCTCTTCCGCCTCTACCTGCTGCCGGCGCTCGGCAGCCGCAAGGTGGCGGAGATCCGCTGGGAGGACCTGGAGAAGATCCACCACGAGCTGCGCGACCGGCCCTACCAGGCCAACCGCTTCCTCGCCGCCTGCTCGAAGGCGTGGGTGCTTGCCGCGCGCTGGAGCTGGTTTCCGCGCGAGACGCCGAACCCGGCGCGCGGTCACGATCGCTACCAGGAGGAGCGGCGCGGGCAGGCGCTCGACAGTGCTGCGATCGAGCGGCTCGGCGCCGCCCTCCAGCAGGAGCCGGCCGGCGCGATCCCCGCGGCGGCCTTCACCTTCATGCTCCTGACCGGCTGCCGGCCGGGCGAGGCGCTCGCCGCCCGCTGGCAGGCGATCGACCTGGAGACGCGCATCTGGCAGCTCCCCGCCTCGAAGGCCGGGCCGCGGGCGGTCTACCTCGGCCGGGCCGCGGTCGAGCTGCTGCGCGGCCTGCCACGCTCTGGCGAGCTCGTCTTCCCGGGCCAGGGCGGAGGTCCCATGCCGGACGTGAAGCGGCTCTGGGACCGCCTGGTGGCGCGCGCCAAGCTTCCTGCCGGCGTCCGCCTCTACGATGCGACGCGCCACACGTTCAACAGCACCGCCGCCCACCTCGGCGTGCCGCGCGAGGTGCGGATGCGCCTGATGGGCCACTCGCTCGGCCGCGAGGTCCACGACATCTACACCCACTTGAGCGCCGAGCTGCTGCTCGCCTTCGCCGACCAGGTCGCCGGCGGGCTGGCCGCCGGCCTGCGCGGCGAGCGACAGCAGGCGCACGTTCTCAGGTTCGAGCCACGGCTCCGGCCGCCGGGGCCGGCATAGGTCCGCCGCCGGCGCCGAACACCGCGATCGCCACCAGGGCGAGAAAGGAGGGGAGGGGAGAGAAGCGAGGGAGGCATTGCCCCCCTTCATCCAAGCCCAACCACTCATCCACAACTCACCAGACGGCCCCGGCGAGAGCCGTAACTCCCGCCGGAGCCTTGCCACGCAAGGAGGTACTAGCTCAATGCGCAGCTCGGAACAGCATAACCCGCCCTCGTTCATCGACCTCTCCCGGCCGGTTGAGGCCACCCGCCGCCAGCTCCTACGACCTGGTCGTCGCCGTTCACTTCACCGCCACGCCGGAGGAGCGGGCGGCCTACGCGGCCGACCCGGAGAACCACTGGATCCCCACCTATTCGCCCGAGCAGGCCGGCCTGGTCGTCGGATTTGTCCTCGATCGCTGGGTCGCCAGTTGGGAGTGGCTCGACGAGCCCGCCGACGTTCCTGCGTGTCGCCGGCGCGCGGTCGTGACCATCACTCAGGACCCTGGCTCGCCCTACGGAGTCGCCTTCCATGAAGCGTGAGCGAGCCGCTTTTCCCGCCATCACTCAGCCCAGCTCGGAGCTGGCGCCGAAGTGCCAGGCTCCCTTGTCTGCTCG
>DASZZP010000138.1:0-10179 GCA_035544875.1 Thermoanaerobaculia bacterium
CTGCGCGCCGCCGCCTGGGAGGCCTACTTGACCGTCGCGCTCCACCCCCCCGCCACCACCGAGGCCCTGCTGCGCAACCCGCTCGGCCTCTACGTCACCGACCTCAGCTGGTCCGAGGTCGCCACCGGAGACCACCGATGAGAGCACCGAGATCACTGAGATTACCGAGACCCCTGAGATCACCGAGCCGTCCCCGCCGCACCCGGCGCGCTGCCGGCGCCGCGCTCCTTCTCGCCGCCCTGGCCGGCTCCCCCCTGGCCGCCGGGGGGCCGCCCGCCCCGCTCGCGTTCTCGGTTCTCGCCAGCCTTGCCGTGGCCGCTGGGGAGCCCGCGCCGGCCTCCACCGACTCGGCGGCCGGCCCGGCGGCGCCGCCTGCCGCCAGCGCGGTGATTGGAGCCAGTGGAGCCAGCGGAGCCAGCGGAGACAGCGCAGCCGGCTCCGGCGCCGCTGCCTCGCCCGCGGCGAGCCCGGCCGTTGCCGCTCCCACGGTCGACGCGCTGCCTCACGACGCCCGGGCGGCTGGCAAGCCCCTCGAGACCGAGCGTGCGACGGACTCGGTCTTCCCCTTCGGCCGCGGCCGGCCGGTGCTGCGCTGCGCCCCGCTGCGGGCGTGCGCCCTCGAGCTGGAGGCCGGCGAGGCGGTGCTCGCCACCTCGCTCGGCGACACCGAGCGCTGGCTCGTGCAGAGCGCCTTTTCCGGCCCGGGCGCCCGCACCCCGCTGCTGGTGGTCAAGCCCACCGCCTGCGACCTCTCCACGAACCTGCTGGTCTCGACCGACCGCCGCATCTACGAGATCGCCCTGGAGTCGCCGCCCTGCCGCGGCGCCCGTGCTGCCGACGGCGCGGACGGCGCCGCGGGCGCCTACAACCCCCGTCTCCCCTACACCGGCCTGGCGCGCTTCACCTACCCCGACGACCTGGTGCGGCGCTGGCGCGACCAGGAGGAGCTCGCCCGCCAGAAGCTGCAGCGCGACGCCGAGGGCCGCACGCCGCTCGCGCCGGCCGCGCGGCTGGCGCGGCTCAACTTCGACTACGCCTGGGACCGCGGCCGCCGCCTGCCCTGGAACCCGCGCGAGGTCTTCGACGACGGCGAGCACACCTACCTGGTTCTCCCCCCTGCCTCCCACCTGGCCGAGCTGCCGCTGCTCTTCGCCCTCGACGCGGGCGGCGCGCTGGCGCTCCTCAACTACCGCCTCGACGGCGACACCCTGGTCGCCGATCGCGTGCTCGAGCGTGCCGTGCTGCTGGTCGGCGCTGCCGGCGGACGCGGCGGACGCAGTGGTCGCGGTGGTGTGCGGCTCGAGCTCACCAACCGCGCGTTCGGGCGCAAGGCCGGGAGCTGAGCGGTGAGCGACGATCCCCTGGCGCCGCCTCCCCTGCCCCCCGTCCAGCGCCTCAACCGCGGCGTGCTGCTGGCTGCCGCCGGCATCGTCGTCGTGACCCTGCTCGCGGTCGCCTTCCTGGTCTCGCCGCGGCCGGCGCCGCGCCCGCTCCCCGCGGTCCGTCCGCCGCTCGCCAGCGGCGACCCCGCCTTCCTGCAGCGCGCCCCCGGCGTCCTGCCGCCGCCGCGGCAGAACCCCTCCGAGCAGGAGTACTTGCGAGAGCTCCTCGAGCATCCGCCGCGGCCGGCCGCGCCGCTGCCGCGGGCGCCGGTGGCGCCGAGCGCGACGGGCGACTACCCGCCGCCTCCCGGTGGCACCACCGCGGCAGGTGGTGGCGGCTCGCCGGCACCCGCCACGCCTCCCCCGCCGCCGCGCGACCTCCGCCGCGAGGCCTTCGAGCGCGCCCTCCGCGCCCCGCTCGCCGAGCCGCTAGCCAACCCCGCGGCGGCGCGCGGCGCCGGGTCCTCGCCCTTCGCCCTGCCGCCTCTGCCCGGAGCCACTGCCTCTTTCCTGCCGCCGTCCGCGCCGGGCGATGCGGCCGCGGCGGACCGAGCGCTCCGCGAGGCCCTCGCGGCCTACCCCGCCGCCTGGGACGCTGCCGCGAACCCCTCGTCCGGCTCCCTGTCCCCGTCGTCGAGCACTTCCACGCCCTCGCTTACCTCCTCCTCCTCGCCGTCCTCGCTTTCTCCGTCGTCGCTTCCGGTCAGTGGTAGCCCCGCCACGACATCGCCGGCCGGCTCGGCACCGAGCCCGGTCACCACCGCCTCGCTTGCCGCTTCCTTCCCGGCCCGCTACCACCCGGCGGCCAGCGCCGCGACGCTCCCGGCCGGCACGTTGATCCCGGCCCTCCTGCTGACCGCGGTCAACTCCGACCTGCCGGGTCCGCTGCTCGCCCAGGTCAGCCGCGACGTCTACGAGCCCCGCTGGCTGAACGTGCTCATCCCGCGCGGCAGCCGCCTGCTCGGCCGCTACGAGCACCAGGTCGCGGTCGGCCAGCGCCGCCTGCTGGTCGCCTGGACCCGCCTGCAGCTCCCGGACGGCTCCGCCTACGACCTGCCCGGCCTCCCCGGCGCCGACCCGGCCGGCGCCGCCGGCCTCTCCGCCAGGGTCGAGAACCACCTGCTCCGGGTCTTCGGCGACGCGCTGCTCCTCTCGCTGCTCTCGGCCGGCGCCGAGCTCTCGCAGCCGCCGCCGCGCAACCTCAACCTCGCCCCCTCGGCCGCCAGCGTCGCCTCCGCCGCGGTCGGCCAGGAGCTGGCCAGCGTCGGCGTGCAGCTCCTGCGCCGCGACCTTGCCATCCAGCCCACCCTGCGCCTGCCGCCGGGCACCCCGTTCACCGTCTTCGTCAACGGCGATCTCCAGCTCGCCGGACCGGCCGCCGCGACCGGCGGTGTCAGCAGCGGGGAGCTGCGGCCGTGAAGGCGGGCGCGGCCCCTGCCCCGAGCGTCGCCGGCGCGGCCGCGGCCGCGGGCGTGGCTCCGACCCTATCCGGCGCGGCCGCGACCGCGGGCCGCTCGCCGGCCATCGCCGCCACCGCGGCCGCGCGCGAGGTGGCGATCGCCGCCATCGCGCCCGACCGCGACCAGCCGCGGAGCACCTTCTCCGAGACCCGGCTCGAGCTGCTCGCCGAGAGCATCCGCGCGCACGGCGTCATCGAGCCGCTGGTGGTCAGCCCCCACCCCGACGCCGCAGCGCGCGCCAGCACCCCCTACCTGCTGATCGTCGGCGAGCGGCGCTGGACCGCCGCCCGCCTGGCCGGCCTCACGACCGTGCCGGTCGTGGTGCGCGAGGATCTCCTCGCCCCCGCCGACCGGCTCATGTTCCAGATCGCCGAGAACGACGGTGACCTGCGCGAGGACCTCTCGCTGTGGGAGCTGGCGAGCGCGGTGGCCCGCGCCTGCGAGCTCGACGGCGGCCCGCACGCCGTCTTCGCCCGCCGCCACCACCGCTCCAGCGCCTGGATCTCGCAGCTGCTCGCCTTCGCCCGCGCCGAGGGCGCGGCCGGCCAGGCGCTGCGCGAGGGCTACCTCCAGGGCGCCCTGGCCGCCCGCACCTTCCTCCGCCTCAACCCCAGCCACCAGCAGCGCCTGCTCGCCGAGGCCCGGCGCGACAACGCACCGATCACCGTCCGCCGGGTCGAGAAGCTCGCCGGCCGCCCCGACCCCGCCGGCCGCCCCGCCGGCCGGCAGCGCCGGCATGCGGAGGAAGCGGAGGCAGAGAGCCGCGCGGCCGACCAAGCGCGGGCAGGCCGCCCGTCCGGTGATGGACGGGCGGCACTTCCCGGAGGTCGGGACCGCGCGGCCGAAGAAGCGCGGGAAGAGAACCGCGCGCCCAATGAAGCGCGGGTAGGGACCCGCGCGTCGGATCAAGCTGCCATGCCCGCCGAAGCGGGCCAGGCCGCACCGCCATTGCCCGCCACTCCCGGCGCGACTCCTGCGCGGCGGGCCGCTACCTCAATCGGGATCGGGCCGGACGCGGCGCCCCCAGCTCCGGCCTCCCACCCGGCGGCCGTCCCGGCCGCCGATCCCACTCCCTCCTTGCAAGCCGCCCCGGCCATCCCGCCCGTGGCAGGGGCGGCTCCCGCCTTCGCCGAAGATCCGGCCTGGCCGCCGCCGGCGCCCGAGCGCGGCGGCCGATCCCGGTTCAGCCTCCTGCCGCTCGCCGCCGGAGCGGCCGGCTCCGCCGCCGCCGGCTTCCTCGCCGCCGGCGAGGCCATCGCCCGCGCCCGGCGCCCGGCGCTCGGGGCCGGCCCGGACGGCGCCAATGGCGCCGGCACGGGCCGCGGCGAGGTCGCTCCCGGCATCCGCCCGGACGCCGCGGCGACGATCGCCATCGGCACGCACCCCGAAAACCTGGCGCACGGCGCGCCCGCGCGCAGCCCCGTAGGCCGCGCGCAGTCCTCGGGCTCCTCCGGGCCACCAGAAAACGACATGTCCGGCACCACCGCCGCTCCGCCGCGCGCCAGCCGCGAGGCCGACTCGATGTCCGCCGGCGCCGCCGGAGCCGCGGCAGGCAGGGTCACCATCGAGCTGACCCTGGAGCAGCTCGAGCGCCTGCTCATCGGCCTCGGGCTGGCGCCTCAAGCATCCCCGGACGAACAGGTCCGCCAGCTCCTCAACTACCTCTGAAAGGTCAAAGCCAAAGGAGAACCCCGCCATGCCCAGACACCGTCCGACCCGCCCGCCGTCCGCGACCGTCCCCACTGCCGCCACCGACACGACCGCCAGCGCCCCGAACCCCGCCGCCGCCCCGAACCCCGCCGCCGGCGACCCAGCCGACGACGAGACCTTCGAGCTCGTGTTCACCCCGTTGCAGCTCGAGCGCCTGCTCATCGCCATCGGCCTCGAGCCCGAGGGCTCGGTCGACGACCAGGTTCGCCAACTCCTCAACTGCCTCTGATCCCCCGGAGAACCCCCCATGTGCAGCCTCCACCCGACTGCCCGGAATGCCCGGAGGGGCGCGGCCCTCGCCCTGGCCGCCCGCCTGCTCGCCCAGGCCGTCCTCGCCCTGCTCGCCGCCGCTCCCGCGGCCGCCCAGCCCACCCTCACCACCAGCGTCGCCGGCTTCACCGACGTCAACCACAACGGCGTCCTCGACTGCGGCGAGCCGCTGACCATCCTCGCCGCCTTCGCCACCAACAACTCCAACACGCCCGCCCTGACCGGCAGCCTCTTCGTCCCCTCGTTCGGCACCTCGGGGCTGACGTTCCTCTCCGGCTCGGTGGTCATTGAGCCCGACCTGACCGTCGGCTGCACCGGCAGCGTCGTCTCCGGCAACAACCCCGGCGACGGCTCCGCCCGGGCCGACTTCTCCTGCCCCCCGGACCCGCTGGACAACAACGCCTGGACCTTCGTCGTCCGCTACCAGGCCCTGTTTACCGGCACCACCGCGAGCGCCATCGTTGCCGCCCACGCCGTCACCTCCGACGGTTCCCAGAGCAGTACCTACAACGCCTCGGCCAGCCAGGCCACCGGCACCCCCTGCGCCGGCGCACCCGCGGCGATCGCGGTCAGCAAGAGCGCCGCCGGCCCCGCCACCCCCGGCTCGACGCTCGTCTATACGGTCGGTGCCACCGACACCAGCGGCCTCGGCCAGGGCGGGCTGCAGCTGGTCGACACCGTCCCCGCCCACACCGTCTTCGCCGCCGGCGCTAGCAGCCCAGGCTGGACCTGCGCTCCCGACGGCAACCCCGGCGCGCTGTGCCGCAACCCAGTCGGCAACCTCGCTCCCGGCGGCTCGCTCAGCCGCTTCTTCGCGGTCACCCTGGACCCATCGTTCCCGGCCGGCGGCCTCACCATCGCCAACACCGCCTGCGTGCGCCTGGGGCCGACCGTCGTCGCCGGCTGCGCCTCGGCCACCACTCCGGCCGCCGGCTCGCCGCTCCTCCACCTCGGCAAGACGCTGGCGAGCGGGCAGGGGATCCCCGGCACCACCCTCGCCTACACGCTGGCCGCCGCCAACACGGGCAACCAGGACCTGGCGGACGTGCAGCTGCAGGAGACCGTGCCCGCCCACACCAGCTGGAGCGCCGCCGCCAGTGCTGCCGGCTGGAGCTGCGTTCCCGGCCCGGCGGCGGGCTCGGGGTGCACCCTCGACCTCGGCGCGCTCGCGGCCGGCGCGGCGGCCAGCCGCAGCTTCGCCGTCGTGGTGGACAACCCGCTGCCGGCGCTGCCGCCCGGCGCCGCGATCGTCAACACGGCCTGTGCCACGACCCCGCTCGCCGGCGTCGCCGCCTCCTGCGCCACCGTCTCCACCCCGACCGCCGGCGCCCCCAGCCTGCACACCGTCAAGACGCTCGTGCCGGGCAGCGCGGCCATCCCCGGCGCCACCCTGCTCTACGACCTGGCGGTGAGCAACACCGGCAACGAGGGCGCCAGCGGCGTCACCCTGAGCGACACCGTGCCGGCGCACACGGCCTTTGCCGGCGGCGCCAGCTCGCCCGGATGGGTCTGCGTGCCGGGACCGGCCGCCGGCTCGGTCTGTACCCTCTCGCTCGGCCCGCTCGCCGCGGGCGCCACGCTCCATTCGACCCTCGCCGTCGTCGTCGAGCGGCCACTCGCGGCCGGCGTCACCGCCGTCGCCAACACCGCGTGTGCGCAGCTCCCGCCGGTCGTGCTCGAGCGCGGGCGGGCGCGGCTGCCGCAGCTGCGCCAGGAAGCTGCCGGCCCGGCAGCCGCCCGCACGACGTCGTTCGCAGGGGCCACAGCAGCGGCAGCAGCGGCCGCCGCCCCCGGCTGCGACACCGTCACCACGCCGACCCTCGGCCACCCGCTACTCAGCCTCACCAAGAGCTACGGCGGCGGACCGGTCGAGCCGGGCGCCCTGCTCGTCTTCCACCTCGCTGCCGCCAACAGTGGCGACCAGGATGCCGCCGCGGCCGTGCTCGACGACACCGTGCCCGCCCACTCCACCTTCGCGCCCGCCGCCAGCACGCCGGGCTGGGCCTGCACCCCGGGACCGGCGGCCGGCGCCCACTGCACCCTCGCCCTGGGCTCGCTGCCGGCCGGCGCCACCGCCGCCGCCACCTTCGCGGTGCGCGCCGACTCCCCCCTGCCCTCGTCCGTCCAGCAGATCGCCAACGCCGCCTGCCTGACCGCCGCGGGCGGGCTCACCGCCTGCGGCCAGACCGCCACCCCGCCCGCCGTGTTCGTCGCCGCCGAGCTCCAGGACTCCTTCGCCCGCGACGCCAACGCGAACGGTCTTGCCGACCCCGGCGACGACATCCTCTACACGTTGACGGTCAGCAACCCGAGCGGCGGCGCTGCCCAGGCCCTCCATATCGCGACCCCTCTCGATCCGCATCTGTCGCTCGACATCGGCTCGGTCACCACGACGGCCGGCACGATCGCCGCCGGCAACCACCCCGGCGACACCGTCCCCACCCTTGACCTCCCCGCGCTCGCCCCCGGCGGCTCGATCACCATGACCTTCACCGCCACCGTCGCGCCCGTGCTCCCGCCCGGCCTGCGGCTGCTCGCCTCGCAGTCCATCTTGACCGGCGCCAACTTCCCCGCCACGGTCAGCGACGACCCCGACACCCCCGAGCCGCTCGATCCGACCACCACCCCGGTCGGGACCCCGGCGATCCCCCCCATCGCCGCCATCCCGACCCTCTCGACCTGGGGGCTCCTCCTCCTGGGCATGGCTCTCGCCGGCATCTCCTGCCGGCGGCTGCGCCGCGGCCGCTCGCCGGCCCTGCACACCCTGCCGCCGGCGGACAGCTCTTCCTCCACCGAGGAGCGGCCATGAGGCACCGCCCTGCCCGCCGGTGGCGGCCTTCCACAGCCTTCCGGCGGGCGGCCCGCCGCAGGTGGCGGATGCTGTTGCGGACCAGGGCCAAGGCCGAGGCCGGCGAGACGCGGAGCGCGGCCCTGCGCGCGTTGCCGTCGCCGTCCCGTGGCTGACACCGGGCCCGATGTGGGTACGCCTCGATGACGCGATCGCTCACCATCCAAAGTTCGTCCAGGCTGGGCCGGAAGCGTTCGGGCTCTTCGTGGCCGGCCTCTGCTACTGCAACCGGTACCACACCGATGGCGGCATCCCCAAGGTGGAACTACCCCATCTGTTGCCCGGGCTAGGGGGGCGCCGCGCCATGGAGCTAGCCCGGCGCCTGGCCGCCAACGGGGTGCCGCCCTCCTGGATCGACGAGGGTGACCGCTTCCGGGTCCACGATTACGAGCTCTACCAGCTGGCGCGGCGGGACCACGGCCGCGAGGACGCGAAGAGAGCGCAGAACGCCGAGCGCCAGCGGCGGTGGCGCGAGCGGCAGGCCGAGCGGAGCGCCGTAACGCGTAACGTAACGCGTAACGTAACGCGTGACGTAACGCGTGACAGTAACGCCGTAACGCGTTACGGTAACGCCCCCCTCCCCGAACCCCTCCCCCCTAGAAATCCCGTCCCGTCCAGGAAAAAAATACTCAACGCGCCCGCGCGCGAGGAGCGTAACGCGGAGCTGGCCAAGCGCCTCGGCTCGAGCCTCTGCGGGAACGGATCGCAGCCGTCAGGGAGCGACGACGGCGGCGACTCGCCGGTCCAAGGCCAGGAGCCGTTCCAGCCGGCGCCGCGGGGCCACGGCGGCGAGCGGGCGAGGAGAGCCCGCAACGCGGAGCGCCAGCGGCGGTTCCGCGCACGCAACGCGGCGCGCCAGGCTGCGGCGCGTTACGTAACGCAGGGCGTAACGCCAGTAACAGTAACGCCTGACCGTAACGCTCGTAACGCTGAGGACGGCGCCGTAACGCGTAACCGTAACGCCCTCCTCGCAGGTCTCCACCCTACCTGTCCCGCCCCGTCGCCAAGCGAGCCCGCCAACGCGCCCGGGCACGAGGAGCGGGACTTGGCGCTCGCCAAGCGCCTTGGCTTGAACGGGTTGCCGCCCTCGTCGAACGGCGACGGCAAGCGGTTGCCGGCTCGCGGCCACGAGCCGTTCCAGCTAGCGCCGCGGGGCGACGGCCGCGACGAGGCGAAGAGAGCTCGCAACGCAGAGCGCCAGCGGCGGTTCCGGGAGCGTGACGCGGCGCGCCGGGCTGTGGCGCGTTACGTAACGCTTGGCGTAACGCCCGTAACGCCGGACCGTAACGCTCGTAACGCTGATGACGGCGCCGTAACGCGTAACGGTAACGCCCCCCTCGCACCCCACAACCCTGCCAATCCCGCCCCGTCGAGAAGAGAGCTGTCCAACGCGCCCGGGCGCGGGGAGCAGGAGTTGGCGCCCGCCAAGCGCCTTGCCTTGAACGGGTTGCAGGCCCCATCGAACGATGACGGCGGCGAGTCGCCGGCCCGTTTCCAACTGGTGCCGCGGGGCGACGGCCGCGACCAGGCGAAAAGAGTTCGCAACGCGGAGCGCCAGCGGCGGTTCCGGGAACGGAGCGCGGCGCGCCGCGCCGTGGCGCGTTACGTAACGCTCGGCGTAACGCTTGGGGCGAGTTTCGTAACGCCTGACGTAACGCTTGGCGTAACTCCGGACGTAACGCCCGTAACGCCTGGGAGTAACGCTGAGGATGGCGCGAGGAGCGACAGTGGCGCCCGCCTCGCGCCCCTCCAGCCTGCCCGTCCCGCCCCGTCGAGCAGAGACCTCTCGAAGGCGCCCGGGCGCGCGGTGCGCGACCTGGGGGCTGAGTTCGAGGCCTGGTTTGCCGCTTACCCGCGCCAGGAGGGCGAGAGCCGCGCCCAGCTGGCCTGGATGGCAGAGCGCGAGCTGCCGCCGCTCGGGGTCCTGCTGGAGCGCCTGGAGGCGCAGAAGACGGCGAAGCCGCAGGCCAACTTCTGGCACGCGCCGGAGCGCTACCTGCGCGAGAAGCGCTGGCGCGACTAGCCGCCGCCGCAAGCACTCGCCGGCCCGCGCCCGCGCTCGGCCGACGCCGAACGCCGTGCGCTCGGCAGCGACGACTCCCGCCGGCAGCGGCTGCGGGAGATCAGCATCGAGGCCATGTTCGATCCGGAGGCAAGCGGTGGCTGAGTGCGAGCACTGCGCAGGGCGCGGCTGGCTGGTGGCCGACGACGGCGGGGCGGGCACGGCACGCCCGTGCGGCTGCCGGGCCGAGCGGCCGCTCGGGGAGCGCCTGGCCGCAGCCGGAGTATGGGAGGAGTACCTGCACTGCACCCGCGACAGCTGGCGCGGCGCCTGGCCGGCGGAGCAGCTCGGCGACTTCGGTGAGCGGCGCCATCTGTGCACGATCTTCGGCGCCGTCGGCACCGGCAAGACCCACCTCGCGACCGCGATCCTCGGCGAGTGGCTCGCCGCCGGCGGCCGCGGCCTCTGGCGGGAGACCAGCAGCACGCTCGAGGAGATCAAGTGGGC
>DASZZP010000139.1:0-4868 GCA_035544875.1 Thermoanaerobaculia bacterium
TGCCGCCCTTGCGCCGCCTGTCGCCGGCGCGTCGTGCCGGCTATGGCTACCTGCTGGGGGTCGCGGCGGTCGCCGGCACGCTCTACGCGGCATCACACGTCTGCGGTGTGCCGCTGCGGACGCCGGCGGTATGGACCACCGCCGCGCTGCCAACGTTCGCCGGCCTGCTGGCCGCCGTCCTGCGGCGGACGCGGCGGAGGCGCGCCGGCGCCGGCCGCGGCCGAGCCTTCGGCGGCGAGCCCGGATCGGAGCCGGTCGGGGAGCATCCGCCACTCCCGGCCCGGCACGCCGGCCAGCGAGCGCCCGGCCGGCGCTCTCGATTCCACCCGGCGGCGGTAGGGTCCGCCGCGGCGCGCTGGCTGCGGCGCCTCGGCGGGCCGCTCCCTGCCGGCTGCGTGCTGGTGGCGGCGCTGGTTTGCTGCGGCCTGCTCGCCGAGGCCGCGAGCGATCCGGTGCACGACTGGGACGGCCGCATGACCTGGACGGCCCAGGCCCGCTACATCCGCGCCGCCGGAACGGTCGATGCCGAGGCGCTGCGCAACGGCCGCTGGTACGTCTCCCATCCCCAATACCCGCTGTTGCTGCCGATCGCCCAGGTGGCGGCGCTGGAGGCCATGGGCGCCGGACCCGAGAGCCACTTGCAGCGCGGCATCTATGCCGCCTTCTACCCGGTCCTGCTGCTGCTGATCTACGACGGGGCCCGCCGCGGCGCCGGCCGCACCGCCGCGGCGCTGGCGGTCGCCGCGGCCGCCGGCGTGCCGTTCTTCGCCTTCGGCGAGGGCGGCGCCTTCAGCACCTACAGCGACCTGCCGCTGGCCTGTTTCTACGGCGCCGCCCTGCTCCTGCTGCTTGCTCCGCGGCCGGACCTCGCCGGCGGCCTCGCCGCCGGCCTGCTGCTCGCGGCCGCGGCACTGACCAAGAACGAGGGCACCCTGCTGGCGCTGCTGGCGCTGGCCCTCGGCTGGCGGTCGGGCGCCGGCCGGCGACGGGCGGCGCGGCGCCCCACGCCCACCGCCGCTCATGAGGTCCCAGCAGGTCTCGCTCCCCTGGCGACGTCGGCGATCCCCATTCCCCTTGCGACCTCCGAGCTCCGCGGCCTCCGCGACTCCAGGAGCGCCGGCAGCTGCCGCGGGCCTTGGCGGCTCTGGTGGCGCCGTCGCCCCGGACCGGTCGCGCCGGTCGCGCCATGGCGCCGCGTTGCGCGTCGTCGCCGCGGCGCTGCCGCTCGCTCTGGCGCTGGCGCTGCTCGCTTCCTGGCGCTCCGCCATCCCCGACCGCCAGGACGAGAACTATCCCGACCTGGTGAAGGAGGTTCGCCTCTGGCCGGGCGTCGTCACCCACGTCGCGGTGTTCGCGCCGGTGATGTGGCGACAGATGTCGCGCTTCCATCACTGGGCGGGCTTCTGGTGGATGGCGCCGGTGGTGCTGCTCGCCGGCCGCCGTGTGCTGCGCCGCCCGCGCAACCGCCGCCTGCTGATCGCGGCCGCCGGGCCGCCGGCCATCGCCTGGGCGGCTTACTCGGTGCACTGGAACCCTGGCTTCCTGGCGTCCGTGACCTGGGAGCGCTTCCTGATCCAGGGCGCCGTACCGCTGCTCATCCTGCTGGCCCGCGCTTTGGCCGACGTGCGCCGGCGCTTCCTGCGGCCTCCGCGCCGGCAGTGGAGATGGACGCGCCTCGCGGCGTCTGCCGAAGCCGCGCCATTTGAATAGACAGGTTCGAGTTGTCCCTTCGCCGTTTCACGATCCGGGAACGCGGATGGCTCGGCGCCTGGGACACTGGATTTACGACGCAGGGCACTAGCCGCGTCGCTGACTCGCGGCCGCCGGTCTTCCAGAGCTAGGCGCAGAAAACTGGTGGCCCGGAGCAGTCCGAGGACTGCGAGGCGCCTGCCGGGCGGAGCGGAGGCATGGATGTGCGCCGGACTCCGCAGCGCCTTGCCGGCAGCACCACGAAACTCACCGGCTAAGCGCGCGCCAGGGGAGGGGGCGTCCCCTTCCCCCCCGGAGGGGTGGGAAGGGGATCGAGGGGATGCGGGGGGCGATCCGATTGATGCTTCGAGTAGGCCTCCATTGACGCCCGAGAGGATGTAGTTGTATCATGCAACCAATGCGCCGAAATCCTGCCGCTCTCCGCCTGCCCGACTCCCGGCCGCCCGCCGCCCGGCAATCCGATCCGGCGGCCGTGGAGCTGGCGGCGGATGCGGCGGAGTTCTATGACGCGCTGCAGGAGCTGCTGCGGGCCGCGCAGTTCCGCGACCGCGAGCAGATCTGCTGCTACGACATCTCGGTCACCGAGTGCTACAGCCTGGAGGCACTCGACCGCCACGGCCCCCTGATGCTCAACCAGCTCGCCGCCGAGCTGCGCCTGGACAAGAGCACGGCGAGCCGCGTGGCCGCGGCGCTGGAGGCCAAGGGCTACGTGAGCCGCGAGGAGGAGCCGGCGGACCGCCGGGCGCTGCGGCTGCACCTGACGCCGCGCGGCGACGCGCTCCATCGTCGCGTCCGGCGCGACATCGAGGGACGGCACGCTGCTCTCCTTGCCGCGCTCGATCCGGCGGCGCGCCACGCCGCCACCAGCCTGCTGCGGCGGCTGGCCGGCGATCTCCGCTGCGTCGGCGGAGGGGCCGGCACCGCGGCGGGCTCGGGTTGCGGGCCGGGGTGCGGCTCGCCGGCCGGCGGCTGAGCGGGGCCGAAGCGAGTCATCGCGGGAGGCAGTCATGTGCCCAGATAGTTGCAAGACACAACTGACGATGTGGAACCAAATCCGTCACCAGATCTGATTCAGCCAACAGGAGATTGCCATGACCCAGACGACGCTTCCTTCTGATCACCTCGCCGAACCGCTCGCCGGCGCTGGCCCGGCCGGCCGCGCTTGCTGCGGACCTTCGTGCTGCGCCACCGAAGCGCCGGCGCCCGCTGCATCGGGGCGCCCGCCGGGCGGTGCCGACCCTGGACAGCCGCCGGCCCCGTCCGAGCCCGAACGCCAGGCGAATCTCGGCAACCTCAGACGGCCGCCGGCGCCAGGAGTCGAGCCAGAACGCCTCGTCGAGGCGGTGCGCGAGCGCTATGGCGCGATCGCCGAAGGCCGGGTCAGCGCCTGTTGCGGCTCCGGCGCCGACATGGGCGCGGCCGTCCTGGGCTACAGCGCGGCCGATCTCGCCACCCTGCCGGAGGGCGCCAACCTCGGCCTGGGATGCGGCGCTCCGCTGCAGTTCCTCGATCTCCAGCCGGGCGAGACCGTGCTCGACCTGGGCTCGGGAGCGGGCGTGGACGCGCTGCTCGCGGCGCGGCAGGTCGGTCCGCAGGGGCGCGTCCTGGGAGTGGACATGACGGCTGCCATGCTCGAGCGCGCCCGCGAGAACACGGCCGCCGCGGGGGTCGCCAACGTCGAGTTTCGCGCCGGGCGACTCGAGGCGCTGCCGGTCGCCGACGCCGCGGTCGACGCGGTGACCAGCAACTGCGTGATCAACCTCGTTCCCGACAAGGGGGCGGTCTTCGCGGAGATCGCCCGGGTGCTGCGTCCGGGCGGCCGGCTCGTCATATCCGACATCCTGCTCGACGCGCCCCTGCCCGCGGCGCTGGAGCAGGACCTGCTCGCCTATGTCGGTTGCGTCGCCGGCGCTCAGCAGCGCGCGGCCTACTTCGGCCTGGTGCGGGCCGCGGGGCTCGCCGAGCCCGAAATCCTGCGTGACGTCGACTACCTGGCGGCGCTCGGCGATGCCATCCCGGCCGAAGCGCAGGCCCTGGCCGAACGCGCTGGCGTTCGTCCCCAGGACCTCGCCGGCGTCGTGCGCTCGGTCACTTTCAGGGCTCGCCGCACGGAAGGCGCCGCCGCATCCGCCGCGGCGCCGGCGGCGTAGCTCGAGGCGTAGCTGGAGGCGCGGTTTCTTTCAATCCGGCGCGGCGCCAGTGGAAGGCTGGCCGCTCCGTCATGTCGCGGAGCTAGGCCACCATTTCTCACACGCCTCCTGCTGCGGCGGCGGAAATGGGCCTGTCACCGCCGCAAGGATACCGGCGTTCGCTCCGCCCGGTTCTGACCTCGCAGTGCGTGACCCTGTTTGCTTTGTGTCCGCTCATCGCTTTCGGCCGAACTTGACCGAGGTGTGAACTTCCTCGCGGGCAGGACGCACTAGATCGGAATGCGAAGAAAACTTTGGCCAGGGATCAGAACGCGCTCGGCGCGCGGGGATCCGAGCAGCCGAGTACGGTTGGTGGTCGGCGAATCTGGTCGGCGGCGAGCGTCACACCCTGTGGCTGGGCCATCGCCGCGCTGCGTGGAACCCTCGGCGCGTCACGCCGCGGCGGATGCCGAGAGCTGGCGGTCGCCCGACCTCAGCCAGTCGACCTCCCAGGCGTAGTCGACCCGCCCGCCCCACCAGTCGGGTCGCGTTTCCCTGCCATCCACGACCACCCCGCAGCCCGCGAGTCGCGAAACCAGAGCATTCACCGGCTGCCCTGCCACCTGAGCCAGCGCCGGCGCCGCCGGTAGCGGCCGCCCATCGGGCCGATAGAAGTGCGCTTCGCCGTCCGGGGCCAGCTCCACCGAAAACCCCTCCTCGTGCACGGCGCGATGGTGGCGCCGGCAGAGCAGCAGCGTGTTGGCGAGGCGGGTCTCGCCGCCGTCGGCCCAGTGCTCGACGTGATGGGCATCGCAGAGCTTGAGGCCGCAGCCCGGGAAGCGGCAGCCGCCGTCGCGATGCTCGAGAGCGCGGCGCAGGCTCGGCGAAATGACGCGCGTGCGGCGGCCGACGTCGAGCACACGGCCTGAGGCGGCGTGCCGCATCACTACCAGCGCGGCATCGCAGGCCAGACGGCGGGACGTTTCCGCGGAAACGTGGCACCCGTCCGCGAGCGCCGCGGAGCCGCCC